>NZ_AEUD01000001.1 GCF_000192435.1 Gordonia neofelifaecis NRRL B-59395 | reverse complement strand
CATCACGTCGACCGCTCCAGACGGGTTCAGATGGTCAACGTCAGCACAACATTTCGCTCGCCAGCACAACTTCTCAGGCCGATTTCAAATGTTGTGCTGAATGTTGTGCTGGATCGCGGTCCACTAACCCGCTGGTCAGGGCGTTTCCACCCCCTGGAAGTGCCTTGGCAGCACAACATCACAACATTTTTTCACTTTGGGTATAGGGGCGTTTCCGAACGCCTCTTCTCCCTGTAGCGCTGTAGTCAGAAAATGTTGTGATGTTGTGCTGCGCCGGTCGACGACCTGGGATTTCACGACCCTAAAACGGCCTGACCAGCGCGTTTCCGTAGCACAACACTCAGCACAACATTTTCAGCACTGTCGAGATGTTGTGCTGACGAGCGAAATGTTGTGCTGACGGATCGATGCCCCGACTCGAGCCGACGAGACGATGGTGACGGTACGACGAGTTCGGATGGATGCGGGGCACCTGACCCGACCGTCGAGGCATCGGCCAGTACGCCACCGGCCGTATCGGGGCGTCGATCCGGCATCAATCGAAACTTCTTTTGTCGGAAGATGCGACACAACTGCCTTTTCGATTACCTCAGTAGCGCTGCGACAACCGGTGAAAACGAATTATATCGCGGGATGAAAATAGCCTCTGACCAGCAACGATGCGGTTGCGCGGGGTAGATAGTGTCCGTAGCGTTTGTTGCACAGACACCACAGCAGAAAGGAAATGCGATGACTTCAGAGTTTCTCACCCCGACCGAGTTTGGCCGCCGGCGCGGATGGTCAAAGTTCAAGGTGTACCGATACCTCGCGTCGGGCATGATTCCCGACGCGCAGCAGATCGCGGCCGGGTACGCCTGGCGGATCCCCGCGGACGCCGAGGTGGTGGTTCCGGCTTCGTAGGTGACCCCCACCGCAGCGCACCGCGGCGACACATCCCCATTGAAAAGCGGAAAGCGCCGACCGAAGGGCGGTCGACGCTTCCGAGTGGAGTCAGCACTCCACCGAGTTGTCTGTAACGAGACAAGATAAGGCTATCACCATGTCGAATGAACCGACATCCTACACTGCAACTGACGACTTCGACGACGCCTTGCTCGTCGACGACCTGTCCGGTGTGACCGTGGCCGCCGACAAGGACGCCCCCGTCGATTACACATCCGCCGCTCGTCGTGAACAGGACGAACTCGTCGCCTCGATGAGTGACCTCGTCGACCCTGACGATCCGAGCAAGGACGCCAGCGGCGTACCGTTCGCGACATCGGTCGAAGACCTGGCCACAGCCGCGACCGATGTCCACCTGCGGCCCGGCAACATCGACGGTCTCAAGAAGCTCCCGCCGGCCGTCGTGCGCAAGAACCTGCTCAACCTCATCAACGCCGGTATCCGTCAGGAGAACGAGCGCGTCAAGCGCGGCCTGCGAGCAGGCACCAAGCGCGCCGAGATCGGTCGCCTGGGCCACTACGAGCTGGCCCGCCTGGTCAGCGCGCTGCACTCGATCATCCTCATCGCTCCGTCGACGCAGAAGGTGGATAGAGGCGACATGTTGTTGGCCGTCTACGACGACGATCCGGAGAGCATGTCGTTCGGCTTGTACCTGGCCGACCCTGGACACCTCGAAGCCGTCGTGCGCCGCTACCAGCCGGGGCTGGACACCAAGTCGTTCGTCGAAGTGGTTGCCGCTCTGCGGTCGATGGTTCCGGTCCGCGAGCGCGGCACCGACCCCGACCTGATCGCCACCCGCAACGGCATCGTCGACTTCCGCACCAAGACGTCAGTGCCGTTCTCGCCCGAGTACGTCTTCCTGGCCAAGCTCGGTGTCGACTGGAACCCCGACGCGGTCAGTCCGGTCATTCCCAACCCGAAGCACTGCCTGCACGACGACCGCATCAGCTGCACCTCGCTGTGCACCTGCAGCGGCGATCACGACGACCCGGCTGACTGCACCAGCTCCTGCCAGACCTGGGACGTCGAGTCCTGGATGGCCGATCTCATCGACGACCCCGAGGTCACCACGCTGCTCTGGGAGATCGTCAGCGCTGTCATCCGCCCGTACATCAGCTGGAACAAGGCGGTCTTCTTCTATTCGCAGCAGGGCAACAACGGCAAGGGCACGCTGCTGGCCATGATCCGCAACCTGCTCGGTCGCGGCAACTACGCCTCGCTGCCGTTGGCCGACTTCGGTCACGAGTTCAAGCTCGAAGATCTGGTTGGCACGTCGGCGATTCTGACCGATGAGAACGATGTCGGCACCTACATCGACAAGGCCGCGAACTTCAAGGCGATCGTGACCAACGACGTCATCATGATCAACCGCAAGAATCGCCGTGCTATCAAGCATCAGCATTACGGTCTGATGATTCAGTGTTTCAACGACAAGCCGACGGTCAAGGACAAGTCCGAATCGCTGCTGCGTCGGCTCATGTTCATCCACTTCGACAAGTCGTTCACCGGACGCGAGCGCAAGTACATCAAGGACGACTACCTGCACCGCCGTGACGTGCTCGAATACGTCCTGCTACGCGCGTTGTCGATGGGTCATTACGAGCTCTCCGAGCCGGCCGCGGTGAAGGCGGCTTTGGACGAGTTCAAGGAATACAACGACCCGGTCCTGGCCTTCTGGCGCGAGATCCGCACCCAGATCACCTGGCGGTTGGCGCCGGCACAGTTCCTGTTCGACATGTACAAGTCCTGGATGGTGCGCAACATGCCCAATTCGAAGGCGCTCGGACGGTACAAGTTCTACGACCAGCTCTACGACCTGGTGCGCGACGGCAAGGATTCCATCTGGGTGTGGGACCGCGAGGCCCAGCCCTACGCACACGGCCGTCTGTCCGGCATCGAGCCGCTGATCGCCGAGTTCGACCTGGACGACTGGGCCGACGTCTCGAAGCGGGGCACTCGTGACTTCGCTCGTCTGCCTGCCAGCAAGCTCAAGGACCGCTACCGCGGACTCCTGCGCCACGAGGACATCGAGCTCGACGCCGCACGGGCCGCGATTTCGAGCATCCTGGACACCCCGCCGACACAGGCCGAGATCGACGCCGCCAACGCACACACCGAGCCGGAGCTTTCGCAGCAGTCGGCCAGCCCGCAACACGGATTGACTGCCGATCAACTCGATGAGCTCGGCATGACACCGACGACCGAGGGGGCGGCATGACCATCACCGTCTACACCCGCCCCGGCTGCGGTCCGTGCCGCATGACCAAACGCCGCCTCGATGCCGCCGGAGTCCCCTACGACGTCGTCGACATCAGCCAGGACGACGAGGCCCGCGACTACGTGATGGCGCTGGGCTACCTGCAGGCGCCGGTCGTCGTCGCAGGCGACGAGCACTGGTCGGGATTCCGGCCGGAGCGGATCGACTCACTCAAGAAGAGGGCTGTCGCATGACTCAGAACTTGAACCGACGTTCGTTCTCGCAGGCCCTCGGCGAGACGGCGCCGATGGGCCGCCGGGCGTTCCGGCGGCACGTCCGTCGTACCCGTGGCTGGCGTGACGGCGATCCTCGGATCGATGTGGCCTATGCGGCCTACTTGCGTGGTCTGCACGGCCGCGCCACGACGAAGGAGAGTAATCGATGACCGCGCAGAAGAAGGCGACGGCGTACTGGTGGATGGTCCTCACGGTCGCTGTCGCGATGAGCAGCTACGCCAACGTGCGCCACTCGCACGTCGTCGCTCCAGGCAACAGTGTCGCGGCCTGGACCGCGGGGCTGCTGCCCTTCGCACTCCTGGTGATGGTCGAGGGCATCTGGCTGGCGACGAAGGCTGGTGTGGCCGGTGTGCGTCGGCAGCTCGCCACCGCGGGCGTCAGTGCACTCGCCGTCGTCGTCTTGATCGCCAGCTACGTCGGCGTGCTGAGCACGGTGCGCGAGACCGGGCTCGCGTCGGCGTTCCCGTGGCTGGAGTTCGGCATGGCGGCGGTTCCCGACCTGCTGATGATCTTCGCGACGATGTACGTGATGGGTCTACGAGCGTCGACCGCCGACGACGAGGCAGTGACGCCGAGCGCATGGTCTCGGATCGGCGGGAACCTCGTCGCCCGTGTCGAGGCGGCCACGGCGCCGGATGCGCTCGGTCGGCCGACCGTCGGTCCCACCGACGACAGCCGCCGGTCGGTGGTGGCTGAATCACCCACCGCGTCGGAACGGGCGGTCACCCACCACCCGATGGTCGATCGCCAGGTGGTCGGTGACGGATCGCCCATCGAATCACCCACTGCCGTCGACGTCGATTCGCCCACTGACGAGGTGGTCGATCGCCCGGTGGTTGCGCCGGTGGCGGTGGCTGAATCGACCATCACAACCACCGAGGTCGTGATGGACGATTCGGGCGACTCCCCGCAGGTCGGAGCGGTGGCGGCTGATGAAGTCACCCAGCCGATCACCCACGACGACGTGGACGATCACTCGCTGGTCGATTCGCCGGTGGTGGCCGAGTCACCCACCACTGCGGAGTGGCCGATCGCCCACCCGCTGGAGGCGGATCGCCCGGTGGTGGTTGGTGGCCGATCGCCCACCGGCGACGGCGAGTCGTCCACCGACGAGGTGGTGGTGGGTGACTCAGCCACCACCCCGGTGGAGGTGGTGTCAACCGACGCGATCGCCGAGAGGGTTCACGCCGAGTCGGGCACGACCAAGCCGGTGGAGGCTGTCGCCGCGGTGCTCCGTCTGGCTGCTGAGGGAGGGTCGCAACGGGCCATCGCCGCCGAGGTCGGCGTCGATCGCTCCCTGGTTCGTAAGTGGACGCAGGCGGCCGAGGATTACGAGCGTCCGGCTCTACGGGCCGTCGTCAACGACTGACCACCGACCTCGACAACCCCCGCCTGCCACCGGCCGGCGGGGGTTGTTGCGTTATCGCCGTGCTTTGTCCGGCGTCAATCTCTGCGCCGGTCGACAGGCCTCGTGCCGGTCCCCGCTCCCGGCGCCGACTCCGCACCCACGCCGGCGACAGCGCTTACCAAGTGCAGGCGGTCGGGGCGCGCAGCGCCGCCGGGCGCATGCCTGGTCGCCACGCCTGGTGACGCACCGAGCGCCGTTCGGCGTTCCCCAGGACGCGAGCGAGCGAACATTCCGCGGGTCCGATGCCCGCCGTCGACGGGCCGGCCCGGCGCCGGCCTCACAGCGCCACCTGACTGACACGCCGCGGCGGTATCCGGACCAGGAGTGCGCCCAGCGGCGGGTACCGCTGAATCGGCTCAAAACGCCCGCCGCGACCCCCTGCTACCGCTGCGTCACACGCCCCGCCCCGTGGTAGCAGGGGGTCACCCGTTGTGACCAGCGGAAACGGCCGTTTGCTCGTACCCCCTGCTACGTGCGTTTTCGGTACGTAGCAGGGCCCCCTGCTACCCCCTCGTTTCCGCAGGTAGACCCGCGTAGCAGGGTCTCGGATTCGGACCGGTTCGGCGGTGCGGTCCGGCGACCGCTCTGAAGCATAAGAACGGTTGACGCACTCGGACATTCCGGCCTGGCTCCGCCGTGTGCACCCCGACCGCCGGATGGCCGCGAGCGAGCGAGTGGTCAGTCCGGTGGTCGGGATCGACGGCTGGCGCAGGGTGCGAGCGAGCGAGCACCGAGGCCGGCAGCCGGACCGCGATTGGCGCATCACCGCAGGTGATCGCCCTGCCGCGCGTAGCGCGGATCAAGGCCCGCAGGGCCGTCTCCCTGGGGGTCTTAGGGGGCGCAGCCCCCTAACGGCACCCCGCGAACCCGAACGAAGTGAGGGCGGTAAACAGGAGGCGCGAAGCGCCGACTGTTTAACGGCGGGGATGCTCGCTGTGGTGGTTTCCTCGCGTATGAACCTGGTAAGCTCACCACTATGACGACGGTGGACGGCACGGAGGAGTCGGCGGGCGACAGCCCGCTCGACTACGCAGTGCTGGCCGCCGACGTGGCTGCGGCGGTGACGGGCCCCCGAGGCCCGGCGCCGTCGCAGATCCGGGTGGCCGACGCGCTTGCGCGGCGTGCCGCCGGACAGACGTACGAGGCGATAGCCGAGGCAGTCGGCGTCTCGGCGAAGCGCGTGGCGAGCTGGTGCCGGGCCGCGCAGCGGCTCGACCGACGCTTCGACGCCCGCGGGGCCAAGCCGCGCAAGGTCCGCGCCGGGGCGGCGGCGAAGCCTGGCCCGGAGAAGATCATCGGTTTCCGGCCGCGGCCGGGCACCAGGGCCGTGCTGGAGCGTCGCGCCGAGGTCGAGGGGCGAAGCCTGACCGATCTGGTGCAGACGGCGGTCGATGCTTATGTTCAGCGAAAGTCCGCCGGCGTCGAGGTGCTGGTGCGCCGACAGCTCCGCAAGGGGCTCAAGCCCGAACTGCGTGCGGTGGCCGACGCCGTCGGCGCGCAGGAGATGGAGTTGAGCAGGCAGGGCAACAACCTGAACCAGCTCGTGCGGTTTGCGAACAAGTACGCGCAGCTCCCGGTGGCGATCACCGAGGAGCTAGCCGCGACCCGCCGCGAGCTGGAGAGCAACCGCGCCGCGCTGGAGCGCCTGCGCGCCGCGGTCGAGAACCTGGTCGGCGGTGAGGACCAGTGACGAGCACGGGCATCTCTGCACTGCCTTACCTGCCGGGGTTCAACCGCTACACCAGCAACAGCCCGGCACACGATCAGGACCGCCCAGGCGGTCCGTCGGCGCGTGTGGAGTACATGTCGTGCATCGGAGACTGCGCCCCGGAGACGTTCGTCCGCGATGTACGACGAAACGCGCTGGCGTACGGCCAGGGCGATCTGAAGTACGACGCCTACAGCGTCGTGCTGTCGCACAGTCATGAGGAGCTGGACCCGAGCAACGACTTCCACGGTTGGTTGGCCCACCAGCTCGCCCGGGAATGGGTCAACCGCGCCTTCCCCGGCCGCCAGGCAAAGATTGTCACCCAGCGCGACAACGGCCGCTGGGAGGAGGTCGACGGGAAGCGCACGTGGGTCGACGGTAAGTGGCACTCGCACATCATGGTCGCGAACGTGGCCGAGCAAGAGGTCACGCTGCGGTGGACCGACGCCGAGGGCGTCGAGAAGACTCGACACTACAAGGCCGGCCGGGCAATCGACGGCGACCTGAAGAACATTTTTCGTCTTCGCCGGGTCACCGACGCGGTGATTCAGCGCGAGTGGCAGTACGACAATGCCGCCTACGTAGAGGCCTGCCGCCGGTTCAACGAGGGCGCGGCGGCCAAGCAGGATTACGCCCAGCGGGCCGAGCGAGGCTACTCCTCGTATGACGAGGTGCGGCTCAAACTGCGCACCGCGGCCGCGCAGGCGACCGACTGGACCGATTACGTGACCCGCTGCCAGGCAGCCGCGGTCGATGTGAAGACCCGCGGCGCGGGCGGTACCGGCGTCTCGTACGCCTGGGTCGGTGACGACGGCCTGGAGCGCAAGGCCCGTGCCCGCGGCAAAACCGGTCTCGGGCCGGAGTTCGCGAGGGCCGAGATCGAGAAGCGCTGCGAGCAGAACACGGCTGCACTGGCCCGCGGCGAAGCGCTGGAGATCCCCGAGCAGGTGCTTGTGGTGCCGTCGAACACGGTGGCACCGGATCGGCCCCGGCCGCAGTACCAGACCGCAGACGGCAAGCCGCCCTGGGAGAACGCTGAGGCGCTCGCCGAGTACGAGGCGAAGGTCCGTGCCACCGGCGGCACCTACGAGGCCCGGGCCGAGCAGGCGCTGGTGACCGGCGAGCCGGTCGAGGGTGTCGCACTGCTCCGCCAGGACGACGGCGTGCTCGCCGTGGTCGATGCCGGCGACGGGCAGGCCGTGTTCGACGTCGACGCCGCGCTGGCGCAGCGGGTGGCCGAGATCGAGGCTGCGCAGGCGGTGGCAGACGGGCGCCTGGGCGAGGCCGAGACGGCGATGAACGAGGCGGCAGTCCTGCGTGCTCGGGCCGATGCAGCCCTGCAGGCTGCCGAGGCCGACCGCGCAGCAGGACTCGCAGAAGTCGAGGATCTGAAGCGAGCGGCCGAGACCGCGGTCGAAGACGGTCGCAAGGCCGGCTACGACGCGGGCTACACCCAGGGCCGTACTGAGGGGCGCCGCGCGGAGAAGGAGGTGTACGACCTCAAGACCCGCCGCCTGGCCGACCGCGAAGCTGCCGCGGCGAAATGGGAGACCGAGACCGAGCCCGCACTGCGCGCCGAGATCCGTTCCGAGATCGAGGACGCGATGCGCGACGACCGTGATGCTGCCGCCGCCGATCGGGCCGACGCGAGACGGCGTCTCGAAGCCATTCCTGAATACGACGACGAGCATTGGGTCGATGAGATGAAGCGCGCGCGACTCGAAGCCGAGTACGAGGTCAGAACGCCGGTGCTGGGGGCCGACGGGCGGGCGATGGAAGACGCTGACGGAAAGACCGTCTGGACTTCGGCGCACCAAGAAATCGAGAAGCGCGCCCGAGAGCGCTACAACCGGATCAAGGAGGAGGGCAAGGGGCAGGAGGACGAGACCGTTGGTCAGTCGCGCGAACGTGAGGCGCAAACGCAGAGCCAAGGAAAGGACGCCTGGAGCACCGCCAGCAGTCAGGGACAGAGTCAGAGTCAGAGCAAGAGGAAGTACATCGGTGAATAAGGCCGCCGAGAGGAGGTGATGGAAGTGAAGATCAAACCCGAGTATCAGAAGTTCTTGGATCAAGCGGCCGAGTGGGAAGCCGAGGCGGAATTGATCGAGGGTTTCGCCAAGGATAACTACGAGAACGCGGCTCGCCGTTACGGCGGCGGCTCGTTCGCGTTCGTGAATGCGATCGCCGAGGCGGACAGATACACCGAGGAAGCGAAGATCTTGCGACAAGGCGCCGCAGATCACCGCGCGGGGATCGCGAAGTGGATCAAGGAGGACCAGGAAAATGGCGAGTAAGACCGAGGCCGAGCGCGCGCGGGAGCGCATCGACGAGGACAAGGCCGCGGACATCCAGCGGTTGATCAACGAGGGCGGCGACGAAGCCGTGGCCAAGAAGTACGGCCAGGGCGCCAAAGGCACCGCCGAGTACAGAGCGGCCCGTGAACGCATCCAGCGCCAGCGGGCGGCTCGTCAGGAACAGGCGCAGCGCCGCGAACAGCTCGCGGCCGAGACGCGCAAGGCCGCGGCGGCGCGGGAGAATGTCGCGCGCGAGCGTGCGCGGACGCCCTCGCAGGAGCCGGCCGCGGTGCGCCAGCGCGTCGCCGAGGGCAAGGGCGCGTGGGACAAGGCCAGTAAGGCCAAGACCCTGTCGCAGCAGCAGGCCCGGAAGACAGTCGCGCAGTCGATGTGACCTGCGAATGCAAGAAGACCCCGTCAGCCGCGGCTGACGGGGTCTTCTCGTCGGTGGGTCAGGCCATGTCCAGGGTGCTCATGTCCGGCAGGTCCACGGCCACGCCTTGCAGCCCGCGCAGGAGCAGCCGGGCTTCGCCGGTGCGTCGCGGGATCAAGTCCGCGGGCTCGACGGACCGGATCCGGTCGCGGCCGTGTGAGGCCCGTCCGTCGGCACCGACGTTGGCGGTACCGCGCTCGTCAGGCTTGGCGTACTTCGCCGCTCGCTCCATCAATTCGTCCTCGTTCGCGCCCGGCAGGACTAGGAAGGCCGGGAAGATCGTGCGCAGCACCTTGACCGCGGCCTGGCTCCAGATGAGCTCGAACTGCGATGTGCTCTGCACGGCCCCGACGACGCGGATGCCCAGTGAGCGCCCCTCACCGATCCAGCCGAGGAACCGCTTGGCCGGGATGGGCGAGCCGTTGGTGATCTCGTCGAGGACGAACAAGATGGGATCGAGCCGGCCCACTCGTTTCCTCCAGTAGTTCACGATCTGGACCAAGGTCAGGGCCGCCGGCGTCGCGCCGGCACCGGTGCTCGGCGAGACGATGAACAGCGTCGCGCCGGCCTCGGTCATCATGGCCGGCACGAACGGCGCGTCGCCGTTGGCCACGTTCGTGTCGGCCCAGGCCGACAATGCCACCTGACAGTTGATGCCGATCGAATCGCGCTGCTTCTCGTCCATCGCGCGCGCGGCCAGCAGGCTTGGCGCGTGCGTCGATCCCAGCGCCAGGCAGCGCAGGTAGGCGCTCCGCCAGTTCGGGGCCTCCAGGTCGTCGTCGGCACTGGCCGCGACGGCGTCCTCATCGAGTCCTTCGCGGGTGACTCCGGTGCCGCCGGTCGACTCGGCCGCAGCGTCTCCGACGGTCTCGCAGGCGTTGAGCGCCCATTGGACCCCACCACCCCAGACGCGCTGACCGGGACGTGTGCGGTCCGGCCGCCACCCGGCGGCCAGGAGAAAGCACGCCAGGCGCCGGCGAGCCAGTGCCTTCCAGAACGCTGCGTCACCGCCTCCCCCGCCGGTGTCACCGGCACCGATGGCACCTGTCTCCATGAGGAGGTCGGCGAGGTCAAGGGCCTCGTTGTCACTGGTCAGGTTGGCGCACGGATCGCAGGAGACCCTGGTGACCTCGACGCCCTTCAGCTCCGACTCGCGCACTTCGCCGCTCAGGTCCATGAGGAAGACCGGGCCGTTGGCGGCGCGTCGGCGGATCGTGAGTTCAGCGAAGTCACCCTTGCTGCTCATGGCCACGGCGGGCCGCGGTCCCCACGAGATCAGCGAAGGAACAAGGCAGGTCCGGGTCTTGCCGCCGCCCGTTTCGCCCGATATGAGCAGGTGGTAGGCGGTCGCTGCGAGGTCTCCGTGAGTCTTGCCTTCATTCCTCTCGTCGTGCTGAATCGGGTACCGGTGGCCGTCGGGAGCGGGCTCGACGCGGATGAAGCCGGCGTACGGGGTGTCCGGCAGCGAAGTGCTCGGCGCTGTCGGCTCACCGCTCTTCTCGCGCTTGAAGATGCTCATTTCCCGACCTTTCCCCACCGACGGCGCGCTGCCGTGGTGGCCGACGCGCGGGAGCGGGCAGCGCTGTCGTCGCGCTCGCGTTCGATGCGGGCATCGAGGTCGGGCTCGTCGAGCCGCTCCAGGCCGTCGAGGACCAGCGCGCGGCTGAAGATCCCCGGCGTGACGTCGCGGTCGGCGGCCTCCCGGCGGAGCACTCGTCGCTCGCCGGCGGTCAGCGGGACCTGCTGATGCTCACTCAGGTTGTCGGATGCGGCCATGCTGCACCTCTCTCTTCTCGTGCTCACCTGGGCCTTTCCCTGGTGAAGCATAGTTATGCGATGTACTGTATAACTATACCTAGAGTCGCATGGACAGCGGCGACAAGTGAGAGGAGCAGGCGTGAGTAAGGAGAAGGCCGGCCGGCGCATCAGTCCCCGTGCCGTGGCCAAAGGTGCGGTGGTCGCCGCGATCTTCGGCGTGGGCCTGGCCGTCGGCGGTGGATGCAGCGGTGACGGCGTCGACCGCGATGCCGTGGACGCGTGTTTGCCGGCGACGTCGGCCGTGCAGCTCGACGAGTGCTTGGAGACCCGATGATTCATCCGTGGGCGACTGAGCGGGCCGCATGGATCAACGCGCACAGTGATCCCGAAGCGGCCTCGGCACGGCGCCGCTCGGGCATCCTGAACCGCGCCGACCGGCAGCGCGAGCGGGCTGGCACCGGCGTCGGCGTGAGCGCGGCGCAGGACGAGATCCCCTCGCCCCTGTGGCGCCGGACGCTGCGCAGCGAGAAGCTCGGGATGTTCCAGGAGTCCCTGGTCGTGGTGGCCGCAGCTGTCGGCGCCTACTGCATCGGCGCGGGCGTCGCGCTCGGAGTCGGTGCGTACCGCGTGGTGCTCCTTCGGATCTCGACGCGGATCGGTCGGCTCTGGCTGTGGCCGTGGGCGCTCGCCGCAGTGCTCCTGATGACGGCGCTGGTCTTGCTCGACGTGCCGACGGGAATCGGCCTGCACCTGGACCGCCATTTCCCCGTCAGCCTGTTCTCCCGCCTCGGCCCCTGGTGGGCGTGGATGCTCTGGCAGCTGGCCGTGGCGTTCGTGGTCATCGCCTGGCAGATCCGCGTCTGGGGCTGGGCGGGCGTGCAGAGGGGCGTCATCGAGCCGCCGAAGCAGAACAAGGACGGCAGCTGGCGCGTGGTCGTGGACAAGAACAAGGCCGCAGCGTTGAACCCCTACCGCGGACAGGCGTCGACGAGCGCCGAGCCGATGGCCGCCGAGGTTCCCGAGCCCACCGCTCCCGAGCCGGAGCCGGCAGGCGGCGGCCAGCTCCCGGCGCGGAACCCGGCACTCGCTGGGTCAGGGCCGGATGCGCCTGATCTCGGCGACGTGGACTTCGACAACTTCGAGAAGCGTATCGACGACGAGGACCCGGCATGACCGGCCCGGCGCTCGGCGCGGCGATCGCTATCGGCCTGTTGGCCGGTATCGCGGTCATCGCCCTCGGCATCACCCTCGGCGGTCCGTGGCGGATCGCCGGCGGCGTCGCCACCGCAGCCCTCATCGCCGCGATCGCCATCCCGGCGGTCACCACCAACAACAAGAAGGAGAAGTGACATGACGAATCCCCAACAGCCTGTGAACGTACACATTCAAACGGGCACGACCGAGGTGCTGCGCATCGCTGCGACGTTGCTGCTGTTCGGCGGCGCCGGTGCGATTGCGTGGACGGTGGCGCAGGGACCGAACGCCGAAATGGCGGCGTCGGGCCTGTCGATGATGATCGTGATGATGATCAAGTTGTCGTACGCCCGCGGCCGCATCGCGATCCCGAAGAGCGGCGGCGACACCGACGACTTCGCGGCCACCAAGGGGGTCGTCACGCAGATCGCCGGCGAGTACACGGCGTGGATGGCCAAGGCGTCGATGCCGGTCATGGCGTTGATCGCCGCGGCGTACGCGGTGGCATTCCTCGTACTGCGTGCCGGTGTCGCGGCGGCGCTCGGAGTGTTCTCGAACTTGTACATCGCCGCGGGCAGCGCGGCGATGATCGGCGCGCTGGTGGTGTTCCCGTCGTTGGTACCCAACATGATCCGCGGACTGAAGGACAAGGGCGTCGTCACCGACGCTCCGGCCGCCACGGCGCAGCCGGTGGTCCAGGCTCCGGTCGCACCGGCACCGATCGCGCCGCCGGTCGCTGAGACGCCCGCACCGGTCCCGACCGCCTCGCAGCCGGTCAAGAAGGTCGTTGTGAAGAAGGTCGTCAAGAAGGAGTCGAACGATGCCTGACGAGTACGAAGAGATCGAGATCTACGAGCAGCCGGACGGTTCCTACGTCGACGCGGACGGCAACCCCGTCGACGAGAACGGCGAGCCGATCACCATCGAGTCGGCCGCTACACCGACGCCTGCGGCGCAGCCGCCGGCGGTCGGTGACACCCCTGCGGTGCCGAAGGTCGGCAAGGCACCGAAACTGCTGATCGCTGGTGCGGCGGCGGTGGTACTGCTGGTCGGCGGCGGCATTGCGTGGGGCCTGAGCGCCGTCGGCGACCAGAACACGGTGTCCGACGTGAAAGACGCCGCAGCTGCGAAGAGCTCGCAGGTGCGCGCCGCTGCGAGCAGCAAGAAGGAAGAGGTCAAGCAGTCCGTGGATGCCTGCTCGGACCTCGCGGGAGCTGCCTGGACCGGGTCAACGGAGCCGATGCTGCAACTCAAGGTGACCGACAGCGTCACGCTCCCGTCGGGGTTCGCCGGACGGCTCGAGAAGGCCGATGAAGTGGTCATCCTTCAGACGGCGAAGACCACATGGGGCCTCTACATCGCCGAGCCGGCACCGGCGAAGGGAGCCCCCGCGGGCGACCCGTGGTGGAAGGCGACTGTCGACACGGCCAAGGGACTGCACGTCACCGAGGGGCCGGGCGATGGCACCGACGAGAACGTCGCCGGCGCCTGCAAGCAGGGTGTCGCGGGCCCTTACCGCGTCGTCGGCGAGGGGATCCCTGAGAACGCTCGCGGGCTGAAGGACGACCAGGTCGAGGTCGCGGCAGTGCAGGCGGACGGCGGCAGCGAGACCGGCGTGCTCGCGGTCATCGGCGACAAGGTGGTCAAGGCCGACCTCGAAGCGGCTCCGGCGGACGAGAAGGAGAAAGAGGAGGCCGAGAAATGACGTAGGCGCAGCTCGACTCCACCAGCAAGACAAGAGGAACCAAGACCAGGAAGGGTCACACCATGAACACGAGCAAGCACATCAAGATCGCCACCGCCGTCGCCGGACTCGGCGCCACAGCTGCCCTCGCCGGGCTCGGCGCGGGCACGGCCGCCGCGGACACCGCAGCGGGAGTCGCCGACGGGTGCTACGAAGCGATCTCGTCGATCGCTCTCCCGCCCGCCATGCCCGGCACCGGCACGAAGATCGGCACGGCGCACGTCAAGGACGGCACGATCACCGCCTTCGGCCAGCGGGGACGGATCAAGCCGACGCCGACCGGCGGCACCGCACACGTCGGGGGTGTGACGGTCCGGCTGACGGCGAAGACCATCGGCGCGGACGGAGACACGATGACCGTCTACCGCGTCGACGGTGTGCCGGGTATCGCACTGCTGACGCCGACGTGCTGACGCGCTGAGATAAAGCAGAAACCCCCTGGTGCAGGTCGCGCACCAGGGGGTTTCCGTGTTTCAGGATATGTCACGCGGGATCGTTGCCGAACCAGGTGGCGGCCAAGCGGACGGCGAGGTGCCGGTGTTCTGGATCGGCGTCTTCTCTGTGGATGCGGCGGATCCATCCCGACGGCTCCTGGACGACGACAACGTCGACATCGACTGGGTCGGGCGCGATGATGTACATGGTCACGCGTCCCGGAACACGTAGACACCGCCGTACTGCGCGTCCTCGACCGAGTAGCTGTGCCGCAGGTCGCGGCCGTAGCGCGTCACGTCGAAGTAGCGAACCGCCTCGTCTGGCCAACCGGCTTGAAGGTCCATCTCAACCACGTGGTGCCAGACGAAGGCGTTCCAGTCGTCGTGCTCGCCCTCGTACCGCTCCTCGAAGGTGCCGACGTCGGGCAGGTCC
Organism: Gordonia neofelifaecis NRRL B-59395; assembly: GCF_000192435.1. Lineage (GTDB taxonomy): Bacteria > Actinomycetota > Actinomycetes > Mycobacteriales > Mycobacteriaceae > Gordonia > Gordonia neofelifaecis. Next base: position 444,981 of record NZ_AEUD01000001.1, on the reverse strand, counting down.
TCGCCGTCGATGGTGACGCCCTCCGAGCGTGCCCACGCGCAGAACGCCGGCCACTGGTTCGGTCCGACCAGCTCGTACAGCTCGCCCCAGCGCCCGGCTGTAGTCGTGTCCATCTCGGTGCTGGTCGGCCACACGCCGTCGGTGTCGAAGACCCAGATCTCCTCGCAGCCCTCCTCGGCCCAGTCGACGCCCGAGCCGCGGTGGACCTCGGCGACGGTGATCGTCTCGGCGCCGACGGCGTCGAACCAGTCGCCGACGAGAAGACCGTCGTTCCGGCATCGGAAGCAGCCCACCCAGATCTGCGGGCGGTCGGGCTCGGTGATGGCGACGGACGGTCGCAGCGGTGACGTCATTGGAAGTCCTCCTCGGTGAGCCAGGGCAGAACTGCCTCCAGGCCCTCGTAGTCGATCGACTCGCCGACGGTGAGCCGGTACTGGTCGCAGGCGTACTCCAGCTGCGACGGGTTGATCAGGTAGGTGAACGCACGCTCGCCGACGCTGTCGCGGTCGGTGAGCACGACACTCCGGCCACCGGTGACCTGGATGCCGATGATCGACAGGGCGTCCTTGGCCATCTGCTGCGGCGTAATGATGGGTGCAGGCATGGTGTTCTCCTAGCCCTCGCCGTGGGCGGTCAGACCGACGAGATGTTCAAACGGCACCGGCGCGTGAGTGATTCGCGCCTCGTAGACGCCGCGGACGTTGGCGTACTCGGCGCCCTCGCCGGTGAGCTGGATCAGCTCGTCCTGCGCCCAGGCCGTGAGGTCGATGCCGTCGGGCGGTGCCGGAAGATCTGCCTCCTCGGTACGTGCGAAGTGCCGTCCGAGTTCCGGGTACGAGTTACTGATCGACACCGTCACGGCGACGACGTCGGCCACGGTGCGCAGCAGCAGGCGTCCGAGCGCTTCGGCGGGGGCTCGTGAGAAGTTCAGCAGGCCGAGATCGTCGGTCAGGATGGTGATCAACGGTTGGCCGCCGGTCACGTCATCGTGCCGGGCGACGACGATGCGTGAACCGTCTCTCGTCGCGGTGCTGGTGAAGGGTGCGGGTACAGACATACGAAAAGACCTCCTCGAACCGGGTGTTCGAGGAGGTCTCCGGCGACGGCTTCGCCGGCGTGGTTAGCTATCGTCGGTGAGCCGATCGATCAAGGCGTCGAGCCGCTCAGCGACCTCCGGCGGCATGGGCGCGGGCTCGGCCACAGCTTCCTCGGCTTGAGCGAGGGCGTTGATCGCATTGCCGATGTGCTCGGTGGCCAGGAACTCGGCGTCGGGGTCGTCGATGTCGTCGGTCATGACCTCGCCCCCATCACACGTCGGTAGCGCGCCGCGTCGCGGCATGAGCGCGAGCAGAACGTCCGCCGTCGACCGCGGGCCGGTTGCTTTACGATCGCTGTGCACTGGGGACATCGGTGTGCGGGAATTACGACGGAATCGATGGTGCTTTCCGTCGTAATGCGATTGCTCCAGACGACCTCCGTCCGCGGCTGACCACTACCGCCTTGCGTGGTCGTGGTGGTGATCTCATGCCGGTACCACCCGGCGTCGGAGAGCCTTTGATCCCACTGCCCGCCGGCGTAGCCGGAGACCACGACGGCCGAGGTGGCCGCGAGGGCGGCGTCGATGAGCTGCTTGTGATCGTCGCCAGACATGTCGACGGCGTACGACGCGGCACGGGGCGTGTCGTAGGGCGGGTCGATGTACAACAGATTGCTGCGGTGGCGCCCGTAGGCTTCGACCATCTCGACGGCCGGGCGGCATTCGAGTGAGACGGCTGCGAGTCGAGCGGCCGCCGGCGCGATCCGACCCGCATAGCGCGCTAAGCGCACCGGCATCGCGGTGGTCTTCTCCCCGGTGTCGTGACGCCAGCCGGTCTTCGTCTGACTGCCCATCCGCCCCTGGGTCAGCGCCACGAAAACGCGACGGGCGATCTCAAGTTCGTCAAGGTCGTCGGCGATGGACCACGCCAGTTCGCGCTCGGCACGGGAGTGCGGGGTGAGGGAACAGGCTCGTTCGAGGTCTTCTGGGCGATCACGGACCATGCGCCAGAACGTCATCAGGGACTTGTTCAAGTCGTTGACGGTCTCCTGGGCGCTGGGCGGTTTGGCCAGCAGCACGGCGAGGGAACCCCCGCACACCTCGACATAGTGCCGGTGCGGCGGGAAGAGTTCGACGATCTGTTCGGCCAGACGGGATTTGCCGCCGAAGTAGGTGATGGGACTGGGGATGCTCATCGGACACCTGCTCGCTGGACGGCACGGTACACCGTGGCTCGGCTGACACCGAAGTCGCCAGCCAACTCGCCGACGGAGTGCCCGCCGGCCTTGAACAGCTCGACGAGTCGCTTCTCCTGGTTCGGCGGGAGCTTGGGCTTCTTGCCCTGCAACCGTCCGCGAGCTTTGGCCACGGCCATGCCCTCTCGGGTGCGCTGCCTGATCAGATCGGCCTCGAACTCGGCGAAGGTCGCCATGATGTTGAACATCATCTTGCCCATCGCGTCGTTCGGGTCGTAGGCGCTGCGTCCGATCTGCAGGACCGCGCCGCTGGCGACGAGCTGGTCGGCGATGTCCTTGGCGTCACGGATCGACCGGGCGAGCCGGTCGAGCTTGGTCACGACGAACTCCGCGCCGGGGTGACTCGCGGCGGCCAGTGCCTGCGCGAGACCAGGGCGCTGTCGGTTGGTGCCGGTGAAGCCGGGGTCGGTGTAGATGTTCTTCTCCTCGACGCCGAGCGCCTGGAGTTCGGTGATCTGGGCGGTGAGGTCCTGACGGTCGGTGCTCACCCGCGCGTAGCCGATCTTCATGAGTCCATTGTACGTTAGCGGGACCGCTTATGCGACAAAGTGCCGCACGGGTCTTACGAGACAGTCCGGCCTGCGTTTACGCCGGCTGGACTGGTGTCGTTCGGGTGTACGGTCAACGACCGGCTTGCGGACAGTCGATCAGCACGCCTGCACGCCCACTCCGACCAGGGACTCGAAGCCGATCGGTGCGGCGATCACGCGGACGATGGCAACGGACTCAGAACCTCGCCGACCTCGAACCCACCGAGAGAGTTCCGCGCGCGCCCACACCGACAGATGGTGGTCATCGGACCGCTCTTCCGGAGATGGTGCGGCCAGTGCGATCTGCAGTCGACGGGCGGTGAACCGCCCCATGGACGGTCGGTGATGTTCGACCACAACGTCGAGATGAATCAGTTCAGGCATGGTGGACTCCCTCATGGTTGGTGTTGGATGTGATGCCTGGTGCTGAGGCGTGGGATCGTGGCGCGCAGATATATCGAACGTGCGTACGATCCTCGACCTAGTTGGTTAAGATCTCCCTCGTGGCTGAAACTTTCATCGATCTGTTCGCGGGGGCTGGGGGGCTCTCGTGGGGACTGCAGCAATCCGGCATGGAGTGCCTACTGGCATCGGACTACTGGGGCGACGCACTGAAGACGTACAGCCACAACATGCCCGACCACCCGACGATCGAGTGCGATGTGCGCAAGCTGACGATGCCGAAGCTCGCGCAGCTGCTGCCAGAGAAGCCGGACTGGGTCGTCGGCGGGCCTCCCTGCCAGGGCTACAGCACTGTCGGCAAACGAAACCGTGAGGACCCGAGGAATGTGCTGTTCTTACAGTTCCGGCGGATCGTCAAAGGGTTGAGGCCTAAGGGGTTCATGATCGAGAACGTCCTCGGTCTGAAGGACATGAGCTATGAACAGGAGGTGGCCGAGTCATTCAAGGATCTCGGCTACCGCGTCCGATTCATGGTGCTCACCTCGGCCGAGCACGGTGTGCCGCAGTTGCGCCGCCGCGTCGTGTTCGTCGGACACCGGGACCGTGGGCTCTTCCAGGGCCCGCCGATCACGCACGACGACGAGACGTACGTCAGCGTTGCCGACGCGATCTTCGATCTGCCCGAGCTGAGCGCGGGCGAAGCCGCCACTGAGTACACGAAGCCGCCGTCGACGCCGTACCAGAAGTTGATGCACCTACCCGGTGACGTACTTCAAGGCCACAGCGTGTCGAACCACCCCGAGCACCTCGTGAAGGCGATCTCGTACATCCCGGACGGCGGGAACCGGACGGCGATCCCTCCGAAGCTGCAGCCCCGCGCAGGTTTTCACAACTCCTACAGCCGACTGGCCTCGTGGCGGCCGGCCGTCGCGATCACGCAGAACCTGGGCAAGCCCTCGGGTACCCGCTGCATCCACCCGACCCAGGACCGCGGCCTCACAACACGAGAGGGCGCAAGGCTCCAGTCCTTCCCTGACCGGTTCCAGTTCCTCGGCGGCGTCACCAGCCAGCGACTGCAGGTCGGCAATGCTGTTCCTCCGCTGCTGGCCCAGGCTGTCGGCGAAGCCCTCCAGGACGGGAATCGGTGGTTCTGAGATGGCAACCCGTGGCGGTGATCAGCCGCTGAGCAACTTCGCAGAGCAGATCGGGTTCCCGGCAGGCTTCCTCGATCGGGAGCTGCCTGGCGGATCAGTGTCGCCGGAGTTGGCTGCGGCGATCGAGTGGTTGGAGACCGATCGGCCGCGGAACCAGAACCACTGGTCAGCGCTGTGCCTGGCATTGATCGTGCAAGCCGAGGAACTGCTGGACCTCGCCGGCGTCGACGACCTCCCTGACGTGTTCGTCTCGCACCCTCCCCAGTCGGCCAAGCCCGGCGAACGGTCGGTGAACACGTTGAACTTCACGATGTCCGACGGCGAGGTCGTCACTCTTCGACCTCGGTACAACGTCGCGCTTGCGATCATCCGCAATGAGATGCTGCGAGAGCACCCGATCAACCAGGGGCATGCGACTCAGTCGTGGCCGGGATACCGCTCGTGGATCGAGCAGATGTACCGACTCGCTCCCGGGGAGCGTGCTCGTCTCGCCGAGCACGTCTGGACCGAGGGTGTGCTTCCTCGACCTGAGATGAAGCTGGCTGAGGTTCGCGACCGAGTCGTTCGGCCGTTCGAGGCGGTCTTGGCAGAGATGCCGACCACGGTAAAGAAGGTCCGCGGCGGGGCGCTGTTGCAAGGTATCGCGTACGGCTATCTGCGGGCGGACTCACCGAACCTGATCCTGGAATCTGCAAGCGTCAACACAGGTTCGTCCAGGCAGGGACGACTGGGCGATGTCGACGGGTTCCGCGGAAGTGAACCCGAGCTGGCAGCCGAGGTCAAGGACATGCTGCTTGACATGGACAACGTCGAAGGGCAGCTCACCGACTTCTTCGAGGACATTGCGGCGGCCCCCAATGCGACCGCGGTCGTCGTCTGTCGAGATGTGACCGACGAGGCGCGCGATCTCATCCAGGCTCGGAACATCATCGTCCTGACCATCCAGGATCTGGCCTGGGCGGTCCGAGTGTGGGACCTACCGAAGCAGCAGGAGGCCCTTCTCGGCGTCGACTACTACCTCGGGCGGATCCAGCGAACGCAGGATGGCCAGGACTACTTCCGCAACTGGATGTCCGATCACGGTCTCGATGCAGGGTTCGGGTATGTCGAGGAGCCGGAGGACGAGGCGTAGCCTTGCCTGGTCAGTCGCCGCAGCGCAAGAAGGTCCACCCCAGCTCGTAGAGGTGATAGAGGCCATCGGCGTCGGGATGCACGTCGTAGTTGTCGTCGAGGTCCTCGGCGAACACAGTGAACACGCCGTTGTCTTGGATGCGACCGACGGGGGCGCCGTCGGCCGCGAGGTCGCCGATGAGGTTCCGCAGGGTCTGGACAGTGACGACCGGCGTAGCCCAGCCGTTCCACGGCTCCTCGAAGCGCTCGGCGTGCCAACGCAGACCTGCGTGGTACCAGCCGTCGAGTGTGAAGTCGCCGGCTGGAGTGGCGCTGAGGCTGTCCGCGGAGTCGGTGCGGCGCATCTGCACAGCCAGGTCGCGCAGGACGGCGTTGTCGTGATCGTCGACGAGGGCGCGCTGGTCGTCAGCGGACAGTGTCGGCCAGGCGCGGCGCAGCACGTCGGAAGCCCAGTCGGGCACTGGCAGTGATCGGTCAGGCATCTGTGGTCCTTCGGTCAGTGGTCAGGGAGGTTTCCGAACCAGCCGGCGGCGAGGCGATACGCGGTGAATCGATGCTCAGGATCGGCATCTTCGCGGTGAATGCGCAAGGTCCGGCCACTCGGTTCGGTGACGAGCACGAGATCAGCGTTCTCGGGGTCGGGCGTCACGGTGTAGGTCGTGCTTGGTGCGTCGTTCATGTCGTCTCCTCACGTTGGGGATCACGGTATCGGTCGATGGGTGAGCACGACCACCCGTCAGCCATCGACCGGCGGGTGGTCTTCTGGGTAGGTGTCAGATGAAGTCGGTCGTGCCAGCGACGCCGTCGTGCCGCATCACGTTGAGTTGGCCAGTCGACTCCACGCTGCCGTCCAGATAGATGTGCCCGTCGTCGACGAACGGGTCCCAGCACCGCATCCGACCCTCGGCCGCGTGCAGCGGGCCGACGCCGACGTGTCCGGCGACGATGGTCTTGCCGACCGTGTGCGCACCGAGCGACGGCGGGTACTTGTCGGTGAAGACCTCGTCCGGCGTCATCGTCTTCCAGTGCGGACCGGCCTCTTCATCGACACCCGCGTGGACGCACACGTGGGTGTCCGTCTCGTAGTACAGCGGCCGGCGTCGCAACCAGGCGATCAAGTCGCGGTGACGTGAGGTGACTTCCTTCTTCACCGCGGCGTTCACTTCGCCGGCGAGGCCGGCGTCGATGCCGCCACGACCGATGGCGTCGGTCAGCTCGGCGACCAGGTCGCCGATGACCTCGGGTGGCAGGAATGAACGGGTGGTCGTGAAGCCCGCGTCCGCGAGGAGCCAGGTGGGATCGGTGTCGTCGGCGTCGATCCAGTCGAGGAACCACTGTTCGTGGTTCCCGCGCAAAGCGATGATCTGGCCGGGTTGAGCCTGGTCGAGCTCCTTGACCAGAGTCAGCACACCCAGGCTGTCGGGTCCTCTGTCGATGTAGTCACCGAGGAACACCAGGCGAGTGGCCGCGTCGGTCAGGTCGACTTTCGTCAGCGCCTGGCGCAGCTCAGGCAGGCAACCGTGGATGTCGGGGATGGCGTAGACGACGGCGATGTTTCAGTCCTCCCGGGTGTCGGTGGGCTTGGGGCGACGAGGACGCCGCGGCATTTCGGATACCGGTGGTCGGTGGGGGCTCATCGTACGTCGCGGCCGGTGTTCACCGAAGATGTGTGCCAGTCCGTCGGCGACGTCTCGGCCGTAGTTGTCGAAGGTGTCGTAGGTGAGGTCGCGCATGTCGCTTTCGCTGGCCAGCCCGACGATGCGGCCGTCTTCGACGATCACGTGCTCGACGGCGTAGACCTCGACGGCGTACCGGCGAGGCACTTCGTCGTAGACGTAGGTGCGGGCGACGGCGGCCTCTTCGTCGGTCTGTGCGTAGACCTCCAGGGTGACCTCGTCGCCGGGTTTGTAGTGGGCCAGGCCGCGGCCGAACGCTTTCGTCTGGAACTCGATTCCGTTGAGCTCGATGCTGTCGTACATGCCCATGCCGGGCTCCTCTCAGTAGTTGTCTCAGATCCCGTACTTGAAGTCGACCAGCATGGTCGTCGACACCCAGAACCCGGCGGCGCACCATCCGACGGCGGCGATGAGAAGAACCGCCGACGATGCCCATCGGCGCCAGCCGCGTGCGCTCGCGGCGGCGTGCACCGCTCGGACCGCGAACGGTAGGACCAGCAGCGCCGTCGCCATCAGCAGAAGACGCGGGCGACTGTGCATCACGCCGTCGGAGCCGAGGACGATGCCGACCAGTACGCCGCCGGTCTTCCACATCTGCCAGGGCAGCCAGCCGCGGATGAGCGGCCACAGCGACACCAGGACGAGTGCGGCGACGGCGACCATCGCCCACGAGCTGATCGTGTAGCCGGTGGATACGGGGTCGCCGAATCCCTCGACGAGGGTGTCGCGCAGCCAGGTGAGCGTAGCCCGGCCGCCGTCGAACGCCGAGTTCCATCCCCTGTCCTGGACGGCGAAGTAGCCACCGACATCGACGGTCCGGATACTCGCCCACGTCAGGTAGGCGGCGAGGCCGGCACCGCTGATCATAGGCGCGACCGCTGCGCGCCACGGGAACCGGCGGTCGTCCTCGTGGCGTCGGCGGTACCAGCTGATCAGTTCGATCAGCGCGGCCACCGCGAGGGTCGCGACCAGCGCCGCGCCGGTCAGCCGGGTGACGCCGGCCAGCAGCACGAGCACTCCCGCGGTCAGGAAACGGCGGCGGATCATGGCGACCAACGACCACGTCGCCAGCGCGGTGAACAGCGACTCGCTGTACGGCATCCAGTAGATGACGCTCATCGGCGCACCTGAGAACGCGACGGCGGCCGCCATCGGCACGGCGATCAGGGTCGCAAGCGTGATCGGCAGTCCCAAGCGTGTCCAGATGTCGAGGGCGAGGACTGCCAGGCCTGCCGAGGCGGCGAGCGAGGTGAGCACGGACGCGCCGATGGCCGTGACCAGCGTCGCGTCGGGCGCACCGAAAATCGCCAGCGGCGCGCCGACGGCACGGACGAGCACCGGGTATCCCGGAAAGAAGGCGACCGATTGGTCGATCGGCGGTCCAAAGTATCCGTGGTCGGCGATGTTCATCATCCACTGCGCGTCCCACTTCGTGAGCACGTCACGCAGCGGTGTGCCATGGTCGGTAGCTCGGACGTCGATGGTGATCAACAGCGCGAGTTGCAGGAGCATCGTCGTGGCCGCGGCGACCAGCGCAGCGACGGCGAGCTGGAGTCGATCGAGTGAGGCGGAATGGGTGTCGGACATGGCTTCCCCCAAAGCATTTCGACAGGTAGGGACGACAAAGGCCGCCGCGCCGGGTGGCAGCGGCGGCCTTCGCGGTCAGTTGGCGGCGGTCAGCGGCGCGGCGTAAGCACGCTGTGGCCGATGGGCACGGCGCCCCACATGATCGTCGCGTGGTAGCGGTGATTCCCGGTCCGCTTGTAGACGTGGCGCTGGAAACCGTCCTGGTCGACGTACGCGCCGCGCGGGGTAGCGTGGATGCGCTTGACGTTCTTCATGCCGAAGCCGCCGTAGATGGTCAGCCGACCGTTCGCGACGCGGGCCGGCGCCTTGCCGGACGGGATGACGCCGTAGGCGAAGGCTTCGTACCAGTAGTTGCCGGTCGCGATGCCGCCCGGTGCGGCCTGAGCCTGGGCTGGGACCGCGGCGACGAGGCCGCCGGTGGCGATGGCCGCGGCGGTGGCCACGGTGGCGATGCGGGTCTTGAAGTTGGTCATGGTGTGTCTCCTATCTGTCAGCCGAGCGGCGTGCATTTGCGGGGATCGGTCGGCGCCTCGCCCCGAAAGCGCACGAGCGTGCCCTTGTAGAGCTGTTTGCCGCCGCGCAGGAGCACCCACACCACGTCGTCGTCGAACGCGTCGGGCAGGATCGCGAGCGCGTAGGTCTGCCCTGGTTTGGTGCCGCCGGCCTCGGCCGGGATCTGTACGCCCTGACCCGCGGTGATGTGGTGGTACCCGTGGGTGTCGTCCTTCTCCAGATCGAAGGACTTCGGCCAGTTCGCTGGCCCGGAGCTCATAGTGGGACGCTTAAGGGACTCCCGTAGTGTGCCGTCCGCGGAGAAGACCGCGGCGTGGTCGGTCATATCCCTGTTGAACCAGGCGTCGATAACGACGAAGACACCCTTGTCCTGCAGTTGGCCGAGCTTGCCACCGGTCCCGAGACCGTCGAAATTGGATTCGGCCAAGCCCGTCGCAATCGGCGTCGGTAGGTCAGTCGCCTGTGTGAGGACGACGGCGTAACCGGGGTCGCCCCGTGTCCACGCCGCCTTCTCGACCAAAGAACCCTGGATCTGCTCGCACGAGGCGTCGCCTGCGCCGGTGTTGGCGTCCGGCTTGCTGTTTGAGGCGTCGGGGTTCGACGCGACGTCGGTGGTTCCGCCGCCAGTGCACGAGACCGCGACGATGATGACCACGAGGCCGACCAGCAGGACTCCGGCGACGGTCGCCAGGATTCTGGTCGGTGCCGTCTTGAGCTGCGCGAGGAACCCCGTTGCCGAGCGGGTCGACTGAGCGACAGCTAGTTCGTGCAGCTCCTGGGGTGTCCACGGTTTGGCGTGCGGGTTGTGCAACCGCTGGTCGTAGACGCGCCGTTTTCCGGGATCGGCGAGCACCGCGCGAGCCTGTTCGGCGTACGCACGTTCGGGACCGGGCGGCGACAGAGCGACGCGTTGATTCAGTGCGGGGAGCAGGGCCTCGCTCGTGGCACTCGGATTGAGAGCGAGCGCTTGGTAGTAATCGACCGGCTGGGCAGGGCCGATGGCAGGCATGGCGAATCCCTTTCGGGTATGGGTGGATCACCGAGCGCAAGGCGCATCGGCGGTGATGAGTGCCGTCCTGTGGACGACGGAAAGTCCAGTGCTACTTGCGGTTGACCGTGGCGCGGGCTTCGCGCTGAGCGACGGCGTAGATGTCGGCAGGTGTGGTGCCGAGTGCCTCGGCGAGGTCCCAGACGCGGTCGCTGGAGATCGAGCTCGTGCCGAGTTCCAGGCGGCTGATCGTCGGTCGGCTGACGCCGCTGGCAGCGGCGAGCTCGTCCTGGGTCATGCCGGCGGTGAGGCGTGCCTGTGCGAGCGCTGCACCGAAGGCCCGACGACGCACGTCACGAAGCGCGATCTGTTCGCGCGTGAGATGCGTGGACGGTGCGGGCACCGGTCCAGTGTTTCATGCGGTCGATGGTCATCGGTCTCCCCTGTTCTTCGTGTGGCGACGTTGCGTCACTTGTGATGCATGACTGATCACAAGTGATTCATACAACGGACGGTGACGCAAGCGGAACCGCCTATACGCATGGAAATCCCTGAAAGTGCGTCATTCAGATGCTCGACTCCGATCGACGGCGAGATTGACGCATGTAGACGTCGAGACCCGTCGGTCTAGCGTGCTGCCGAGGTGATCCGCAGCGACGCGACGACGGTCGCGGGCGATGAGCGCTGACGAGGCGAACCGATGCGGCATGCGTTATTCCCTCCGACCTGTGAGCTGCGCACTTCTGGGTGCGAAGCATTTCTACCGAGGGGTGGGGTTTTGCGCCAGCAGCAGACAAAGGGGGCGAAGCGCAAAAAAGGACACCCAGAACATGGGTGTCCTCGTCAGCACATTAGCAGGCAAAATCCTATCATGGGCGTCAAATAGCGTGACATCTCTCACTGCCAGAACTACAATCTCGACGCACTTGTGATGCAGCGTGTCCGAGTCAGCCGAAAGGAATGGCCCGTAGCGCTGGTTGCGCTACGGGCTTCCTGTTGGTGGCCGCTGGGCGGCCACTCGCTGGCTACCGAGCCATGCGCTTAGCGATCTCCTCGTCGCGTTCGGCGGCGGCGTGCTGGTAGCGCATGGCCGCCGAGACGCTGGAGTGACCGCCACGGGCCATCAAGTCGCGGAGCGACGCGCCGGCACGCGCGTACTCGGTCAGGTGGTAGGCCCTCACTGCGTGCAGCACGAGGTCGGGGCGCCCGATCGCCTCGCGGGCACGGTTCCAGTGGTAGGCGAACGAACTGTGCGACAGTTCCTTCCCCGCCTGACCGGTGAACAGCAGCTCGTCGGGTTCCATGTCAGCGACGAATTCGGCAAGAGTCACGGCGTCCCGGCCGAAGACCGCGATCCGGCGCACGCCGGCCTCACTCTTGGTGCTCCCCCGCTGGCGACCGGCGTCAGGTGTGTACGTGATGCCCTCCTCGACGCGGATTCTGACGGAGTCGACCTTCCCCTCGTCGTCATAAGCGACCGTGATGTCACCGGCTCGCAGCGCGACGATCTCGCCGAAGCGCAAACCCGCGTAGGCTGCGATGATGACCAGCGGCTGCAAGGTCGCCGGCATCTCCTCCAGGATGGCGTCGAGCTGGTCGTCCTCGGGCAAGGGTCGTTTGCGGCCGGTCTTGGCGCGGCTGGCGCCACGGATCTGGCAGGGGTTCTCGTCGGCGTACTTGTCAATGACAGCCGTGGCCATGACGTTCTTCAGATGCTCGTACGCGCGAGCCGCCGCGGTGATAGAACCGGTGCCGACCTGCTCGGCGTACCAGGTGCGCACCATGGCGGGCGTGAGCGCCGCGACCGGCGTATTGGCGAAGACGTGGAGCTTGCCGGCTGGCTTGGCGCGGTGGCCAGGACGCTTGGGTTCCGGGGCCTTCCACAGATTCCGGTAGTTGTAGGCAGTCGTCGCGGCGATGGGCTTGCCCTTCTTGTTGGTCCGCGTGGAGATCCAGGTATCGGCGTAGTCGCCGAGCAGCAGGCTCGTCCGGGCCGCCTCAGCCGCTTCACGGGCCGCCACGACGGCAGGCGACTCCCACTGGCCACGGTCGATGAGGTACTCGACGCCGCCGAGCCAGACGTCAGCCTCACCCTCGGTGCCGAACGTGTTCGGAGCCTTGTGCAGCTCCCCGTCGGGGCCCTTGTAGCGGGCGCGCCAGCGGCCGGACGGTAGAGCGTCGACCTGACCGAACCGACGACGCTTCTTCTTGGTGGTTTGTGCCACAGATACCTCCCGAGGGGTCGTGGGGTCTGCGTGGGGTTCGTGGTGTCGAACCTTGACGATTCTTGTCAACTCTTGTCGCGCAGATACCCGTAATTACCTGCGATGATACCTTCAACAAGGGGGTTCGTGAACGATTCGAGTCCAATTGGGGGAGCATCAGAAACCGCCTCCGCACGGAGGCGGTTTCTTGCATTTCCGGCTCGCACTACCAACGCGTATCCGACGACATCTCGGCGGAATCGGCCGATTCCGCCCGAAAATGTGGTGGCGGTGCGAGCGATCCGAGCCACGCGGGCCGTGCCCGGTCCTATGGTGACCTCACCACTGCCCTTCGTGAGCTGAGGAATCACCGTGTCGAATTCGCTCGTCGCCGCCGTCGCGGACCGCACCCTCGGTCAGGTCTTGGCCGACCGCGCCCGCCTCACACCGGACGCACCGTTCATCCATTTCGGGCCGGAGACCGTCACCTATGCCGACATGCAGAACCGTGCGTCCCGGCTCTCCGCGGGCCTGAGTGCGGCAGGCATCGGCCGGGGTGATCGGGTCGCGATCGCCGCTTCCAACAGCCCCGAATGGTTGGTGGCGTACTTCGGGGCCGCGCGGATCGGTGCCGTGCTCGTGACACTGAACGTCGTCTACCGCGAGCACGAGTTCACGTACATGCTCGGCCAATCCGGCGCACGGCTGCTGATCTGCGATGAGGAGTCAGGTGGATTCCAGTTCCGCCCGTTCCTGACCGACCTGGCGCCGAGGCTTCCCTCCGTCGAGCGCGTCGTCTTCCTCGGCGCGTCCGGCGCCGACAGCTGGGATGCGTTGATCGACGGCGCCGCACCCGATTCCGACGCAGGCGATCCGGCAGTGACACCCACCGACCCGGCCGTCGTCCTGTACACGTCCGGGACCACCGGCGACCCCAAGGGTGCGACGCTGACCCACGCCAGTCTGCTCGCGTCCGCTGCGATGCAGGCCGAGCGATTCCACCAGACGTCCGACGACGTGCTGCTCGGCGCGCTGCCGTTCAACCATGTCGGCGGACTGACGTGTGCCGCCGGCTCGAGCCTCGTCGCGGGCGGGGCCGTCGCCCTGCTCCCGCGTTTCCACCCCGACCTCGTCGTCGACGCCGTGCGGCGCACCCGACTCAGCATCTTCTGCGGAGTGCCGACCATGTACCGGATGCTGCTGGCAGCGGACGCCTTCGCCCGCTGCGACCTGTCGGCGACGCGACTCTGCGTGATCGGCGGATCCAACCTCGAGCCGGCACTCGCCGAGCAGGTGGTCACCCGCTTCGGCGGGCCGCGACTGGCCAACCTGTACGGCCTGTCGGAGACCTCCGGCGCCTGTGTGATCTCGCCGGACGGCGACACGCTGGAGATCGTCACCACGACCATCGGGACCCCGCTCGACGGCGTCCGCGCCCGGATCGTCGACGACGACCGCATCGAACTGTCGCGCGGCACCGCAGGCGAGTTGGAGATCCGCGGCGCCTGCGTCGCAGCGGGTTACTGGGACAAGCCCGCGGAGACCGCCGCGACCTTCGCAGGCGATGGCTGGCTCGCGACCGGCGATATCGCGACGATGACCGACGACGGCCACATCAGCATCGTCGCCCGGAAGAAGGAGATGTACGTCCGCGGCGGCTACAACGTGTATCCGGCCGAGGTCGAGAACGTGCTCGCGGCGGACCCCGCGGTGGCGATGTCCGCGGTGATCGGCGTCGCCGACCCGACGTACGGCGAGACCGGCTATGCCTTCGTGGTCGCGGCGGCCGGCGTCGAGGTGGACGTACGCGCCCTCATCGAGCGCTGCCGGCGTGAGCTCGCGGAGTACAAGGTCCCGGATGCGGTCGAAGTCGTCGACGCGCTGCCGATGACGCCCGCCGGCAAGATCCGGAAGGTGCTCCTGCGCCCGTCGCGCGACTGACCGCGAGCCGCGCCCGAGAAAGCAGTTCGCCCCCGACCTGACGAGGTCGGGGGCGAACGGCAACAGGGTCGGTCAGACCGCGTTCACTTTCGAACGCAGCGCGAACGCCTCGATGATCTCGACGACGCCGACGACCACGAGCATGATGCCCGCGACGACGGTCAGCGTCGCGACCGAGGAGATCGGCCAGATGATCAGAATGCCGCCGGCCACCACGGTGACGATGGCCAGGAAGATGCCCCAACCGCGACCGGGCAGCCCGCTCGCCGAGTCCATGAACACCGACAGTTCGGCGACACCGCGGAAGATCCAGCTGATGCCGACCCAGATCGCCAGCAGAATGACGGCGGACTCGATGTTCCGGAAGGCGACGAACGCCAGCAGAATGGACAGGGCGCCGGTCACGAAGGACAGCACTCGCCACCAGCCGTGCGATTCCCGGACGCCGAAGGTCGCCGCGATCTGGAAGATGCCCGAGATCAGCAGGTAGATGCCGAACAGGATGGAGACCACCAGCAGCGTGGCGCCCGGCCAGATCAGAACGATGATGCCGAGAATCGCCGACGCGATGCCGATTCCCAGGAGACTCTGCCACGTGCGGCTCGCGAGTTCTTTGACCGCGTCGCGCGCCGCCTCGTCGAGAGGATCATTGATAACCACTGTGCTCTTCGACCTTTCCATGTCGAGTTGACGATCGAACCAAGACACCGATCGGCAGGCGAACCCTGTCCGGAATGATCGGAGCAGGAAGATCGTAACGCGGCGATCCACCGTCGTCCCGCTTGCGCCGCCGACCCGAGACCACATCGTCATCGTCGAGTCACCGTCGCGCACAACGTGACTGCGCTGGCCAGCGGGCCGACCGCAGAATCCGGTCGCCGTCGGTCGCCGGTGTGCGCTACCGTTGAAATCATCATGACCGCTTGCCTGCAGGAGATGTCCGGCGCGTTCCGCGCCGCGAACAGATGACCGCGCCCCGCAGCCGATCCACTCGGATCGGCTGTTTCTCGACGCCGCCGGACGCGGTGAGACGCCACCGTCGCCGCCCTCCTCATCAACCCGCGCACTCCTGCGCATTCGACTGAACGGTCCTTGTCATGAAGCAGTACACCCAGCAGCAGATTCTCGACGCCTTCCGCGGCGCCACCCGCAGCGAAGTCAAGAAGGTCTCCTTCCCCCTCGAGTTCGACGGCGTCGACTTCGACCGCCTCGAGTACTACGGGTGGCGCGACCGGAAGATTCCGCGCCGCGCGTACGTCGTCGTCGAGCACGACGACGAACTCGTCGCCCTGATCCTCAACCGCGCCGAGGCCAAACCGTCCCGTCGGACGATGTGCGCCTGGTGCCGCGATGTGGAGCTGACCGAGGAGGCGGTGATGTACACGGCCCGGCGGACCGGTGCGAACGGCCGACGCGGCGACACGATCGGCACGCTGATCTGCTCGGGATTCAACTGTTCGAAGCACGCCCGCAAACTGCCGCCCGCCTATCACAAGGGCACGGACCTCGACGCCATCCGAGCTGAGCAGGTGGCCGAACTGCGCCGCCGAGTCGGGTCGTTCGTGACCGAAGTGCTCTCGACCGAGGACTGACGTCGGAACGACGACCGCGGTCAGCGGGCGCGGGTTGTGAGGACCTGCGCCCGCACCCACTCCTTGATCTCCCCTTTGGCGAGCTTCGCTCCGGACGAGCGCGGGAGGTCGTCGCGGACGAACAACAGTTCCGGTCGCAGGTCCTTCGACACCCCGAGGCCGTCGAGGAACCCGGTCAGCTCGGGCAGGTCGAGGGAGCGTCCGCGGCGGAGTGTCACCACCGCGCAGACGCGTTCGCCGAACACCTCGTCCGGCGCGGGCACGACTGCGCAGAGATCGACCGCCGGATGCTCGGCGACCATCGCCTCCACCTGCGGCGCCGAGAGGTTCTTCCCGCCGCGGATGATGAAGTCCGACGTCCGCCCCACCACGCTGAGGTAACCGTCCGTGTCGACCTCGACGATGTCGCCCATCAGCATCCAGCCATCGTCGGTGTAGAGCTCGGAGTTCGCGGCCGGATCGTCGTAGTAGCCACCGCACAGCAGTGGACCGCGCGCCGACGGTCGGCCCATACCGCCCAGAATCGGCGTCGGGTGGCCGTCGGTGTCCGTCAGACGCACGTTCATCGACTCGATCAGTCGGCCCGCGGTGCGTAGTCGGCGCTCCTGCGGGTCGTCGAGCGTGGTGCAGCTCAGTGCGCCGGTCTCGTTCGACCCGTAGAACTGAAGCACAGCGGCACCGGTGCGGGTCTCGAACTCGGCGGCGCTGCGATACGGCACCGCCTCGCCGCCGGTGAACATCACGCGCAGCGACGAGAGGTCCGCGGTCTCTGCGCTCGCACTGTTCAGCAGCATCTTGAACTGAGTGCTGACGCAGCAGAGGACCGTGACGCGGTGACGTTCGATCAGCTCGACCATCTGATCGGTGCTGTACCGCGGCAACACGACCACCGGCACGCCGAGCATCACTGGCGCGTAATGCGAGGTCCAGAGGCCGAATCCGAACGGCGTCGGGACGGCCGCCAGCACCACATCCGATGCATCGAGCTGACCGGCCCCCTCCGCGAGTCTGCTGAACGCCAACCAGCGGTTGTCGAACTGGGTCACGCATTTCGGCAGGCCGGTGGTCCCGGAAGTCGAGTTGATGATCGACAGGTCGTCGGGCCCGACGCCGGCACCGGCCAGAGCGGATTCCGGAGCGCGGGGCGGGTCGATTCGCCTGAGCTCCCCCGAAGCAGTCTGCTCAACGCGCGCCACTCCGGACTCATCGAGCAGGATCCGGTAGTCGAGGCTCGGATCGACGCCGCCGTCCCCCACCCCGTCCGCGGTGATCAGCACGCGGGCGCCGGTTCGCGTCACGAGATGATCGGTCTCCCGTCGACCGGCTCGGTGTCCGATGCCCACCGCGACCAGTCCCGCTCGAGCCGTTGCGATCAGCGCCGCATGGATCTCCGGCCCGTCGGGCAATTGCACCGCCACACGATCGCCCGCCGCCAGCCCGAGGCCGAGCAGTGTGAGCGCGATGTCGTCGGCGCGGCGGTCGTACTCGCGCCAGGTGACGGTCCGGTCGGGTGTCATGATCGCCGAGGCATCCGGGCGCGACCGCGCGTGCGCGCGCACCATCTCGTGCAGCGGCGTGTCGGTCCACCAGCCGTCCCGTTGGTATCTCAGACGGTCGACGGTCCGCACAGTCTCCATGCCTAGACCCTCGCAGGCATCGGCGGCGAGCGGAAGTACTCGGCCGCTCAGCGGGAACCGGCCGCCGCGGTGCGCGACAGTTCGGGAATCGCTGTGGCCCGCACCGCCGCCCGCGCGGCCCGACGACCCGCTCGGGTAGCTCCCAGGGTCGACGCGCTGCGGCCGTACCCGACGAGGAACAGGCCCGGAACCCTCCGAACGCTGACGTCGTCGTCGGCCATGAGGACGCCGCCGGTCGACTCTCGGATGCCGAGCGGCGCGAAATGGCCGAGCGAGGCACGAAATCCCGTCGCCCAGATGATGACGTCGACGGGTTCGGTTGTGCCGTCGGCGAACTCGACGCGGTCGTCCGAGAGTCTGGCGATCGGCCCGCGCGAGGTCAACACGCCCTTGGCGATCGCGGGTTCGAATCGCGGGGTGCGCGGCAGTCCGGTGGCCGCCACGACCCTCAGCGGCCGCAGGCCGGCCCGAGTCCGGGCCGCGACGCTGTTCTCCACGGCCAGCCCCCAGTCGGTGTCGAACGGGGTGTCGCGCCATCGCGGCGGCGTGCGCGTGGACCAGATCGGCTGTGCACCCGCCTCATCGAGCAGGACCACGAACTCGACGGCCGAGATGCCGCCCCCGACGACCAGCACGCGCTGCCCGGCGAAGTCGCCCGGCTCCGGAAAGTCACGCGTGGTCAGTTGCCTGCCCGCGAAGCGCCCGGGGTACCAGGGCACGTACGGTCGATCCCAGGTCCCGGTTCCGCTGATCACGGCCGACGTGCGATACGTCCGCGTCGATCCGCTCGGATGCTGCGCGTGCACCAGGAACCGCCACTGCGGGTCGTCGAGCGGTTCGACGGCCGTCACGCGCCATGGCCGTGCGACCCGGAGATCCCGCTCGGCCTCGTAGCCGCCGTAGTAGCGCTTGATCACCTCGCGTGCGGGCTCGTCGGGGTCGGCGCCGGTCAGGCGCGCGCCCGGGAGGTCGTAGACACCGTTCACCAGACTGAAGGTGAGCGCGTCCCATCGGTGGCTCCACGCTCCGCCCGGCGTGGGGTTCGCGTCGAGAATCTCGAAGTCGACACCGGCCCGAAGCCCGTCATGTTGCAGGAAGTACGCCGCCGACAGACCCGCCTGCCCGGCTCCGATGACGACGACCCGCCGATCGATCAACTCGTCCATCCGCCCTGCACTGTCAGTCATGTCTGAGGCAACCGGTTCCGACCGGGCGATGTTCCACCGGAGTCTCGTCCATCACACTTGCGTGCACGAAACCTTGCACTCGTGCAAGACTGCACTAGTGCAAAACACTGAACCGGGCCTTCGGGAACGCCAGCGCGTTGAGACGCTGCGCGCCCTGCGAACGGCCGCCGTCGACCTGGTCTGCGAGAACGGACTGAGCGACACGACGGTCGCCGAGATCGCAGACCGCGCAGGCGTCTCGCGGCGAACGTTCTTCAACTACTACGCGTGCAAAGAGGACGCGGTCCTCGGCGCCGGCCCGCCGACGATCCCCGAGCGGGCACTCAAGGAGTTCGTCGACGCAGCCCCCGGACCCGACCGGCTCGACCGCGCGGTCAGCCTGGTCATCGCCGTGGCCGCGAGTATCCGGCAGGCCGGTGGTCCGCACTCCGACCACCGCGAACTCGTCCGCAAACACCCCGCACTCATCGAGCGCATGCAACAGCACGGCACCGCCGCGCAGGAATTGCTCACCTCGGTGATCGCCGAACAGATCGGTGAACGCGCCGGCCCGGACGCCGTCGACGACGCCCGAGCGCTCATCATGCTCGCGGGCACCGTCCTGCGCTTCGCCTACCAGAAGGACCCCGACGTCCTCGACAACCCCGACGCCCCCGCTCTCACCGAAGCCGGCGCAGTCTTCCGCCGAACCATCAAGGAACTGTCATGACCACCTCACTCGCCAAGACCCCCGGCGACACGACCGCGGGTACCGACCGCCGCAGCGTGATGCTGCTGTTCATCGGTCTGATGGTCACGATGCTGCTCGCATCGCTGAACCAGACCGTGCTGTCCACCGCGCTCCCGACCATCGTCGGCGAACTCCAGGGCGTCGACCAGATGACCTGGGTCATCACCGCCTACATCCTGGCCAGCACCATCGTGATGCCGGTCTACGGCAAGATCAGCGACCTGCTCGGTCGCAAGCCGGTGCTGCTGGCGGCGATCATGCTGTTCCTCGCCGGATCGGTGGTCGGTGCCCTCGCCGGGAACATCACCTGGCTGATCTTCGCTCGCGTCCTGCAGGGTCTGGGCGGCGGCGGTCTGATGATCCTGTCGCAGGCGGCGATCGCCGACGTCGTGCCCGCCCGTGAGCGCGGTCGCTACATGGGCATCCTCGGCGCCGTGTTCGCCGTCTCCTCCGTCGCCGGTCCGCTGCTCGGCGGCTGGCTCACCGAGGGCCCCGGCTGGCGCTGGGCGTTCTGGCTCAACCTGCCGCTGGGCGCACTCGCCATCGTCGCGACCATCGCCTTCATGAAGCTGCCGAAGGTCCAGCATGAGGTCCGTCCGCGAATGGACTACGCGGGCATGGCCCTCATCGCCGGCGCCACCACCAGCCTGGTGCTGCTGTGCACCTGGGGCGGCCACACCTACGACTGGGTCAGCCCGCAGATCATCGGGCTGGGCATCGCCACCGTCGTGCTCGCCGCGCTGTTCATCGTCGTGGAGCGCCGCGCCGAGAACCCCGTCATCCCGATGAGCCTGTTCGCCGACCGGAACTTCACGCTGACCACCATCGCCAACCTGATGATCGGCGTCGCGATGTTCGGCGCGCTCGGCTACATGCCCACCTACATCCAGATGGTGACCGGCGTCGACGCCACCGAGGCCGGCCTGCTGATGATCCCGATGATGGGTGGTCTGCTCATCACCTCGATCGCCTCCGGCCAGGCTGTCGCACGGACCGGCCGGTACAAGATGTTCCCGATCATCGGGTCCATCGTGATGGGCATCGGTCTGGTCCTGATCGCGTCGATGCACATCACGACGCCCACCTGGGTCATGTGCACCTACCTCGCCGTGTTCGGTATCGGCATCGGCCTGTCGATGCAGATCCTCACGCTGATCGTCCAGAACTCCTTCCCGGTCAGCATGGTCGGCACCGCGACCGCCGCGAACAACTACTTCCGGCAGGTCGGTGCAACCCTCGGCTCGGCGATCGTCGGTTCGATCTTCGCTTCGCGCCTGGCGACGCTGCTCACCGAGAAGCTCGCAGGCAGCGGTGCCGGGGCCGGCGACGCCGCGGGACGCAACGGCCTGACGCCGGCGGCCGTGAACGCGCTGCCCGACGCCCTGCGGATCCCGATCATCGAGTCGTACAACGAGGCGCTGCTGCCGATCTTCCTCTTCTTCGTTCCGCTGGCCGCGATCGCGCTGGTCGTACTGGTGTTCGTGAAGGAGAAGCCGCTCGCCACCAGCGTCGCCCGCGAGGCCGCCGAGGTCCTCACCGAAGAGGAGCTCCTCACCGAGGCCGAGATGATCACCGTCGAGGCCGCGAATACCGCCGAGGCCTCCCCGAGTCGAGCCCCACGGTAGGAGTTCGAATCAGCAGTGTTCGGTGTGACCGCCTGGTGGTCACACCGAACACTGCTGACGCCGAGTCGGCTCACACCACCGCGAGCGCGTCCACCGGCGCGACCGCCACAGCCCGACGGCTCGGCGGCAACGACGACGCGAGCACCAGCGCGACGGTCCCGGCGACGATCGCCGCGAACGCGCCGACCGGGAGGCCGATCGGGAAGCCCGGCGTGATCGCCCCGATCAGCGACTGACTGCCGACCGCCCCGAACACGACCCCGAGCACCAGACCCCCGATCATCGCCGTGCCCGACAGCGCGATCGACTCGAGCGTGATGGTGCTGCGGACCTGCTTGGCCGTGAACCCCATGGCCCGAAGCATGCCGATCTCGCGGGTGCGGCCGATCACGGTGAGTGACATCGTCGACACGAACCCGACCGCCGCGATGATCACCGAGATGAGGATCAGCCCGATCAGCACCCACGTCATCATCGACATCGCGCGCTGGTTCTCCTCGACTTGCTCGGGAGTCAGGTCCCAGCGGTCGATCGAGCTCTGCAGCGACGACATCCCGGCGACGATCGTCGTGATCAGGGTGACGCCGATGAACAGACCGACCGTCGAACGTGTCGTCCGCTCCGGATCGGCGATCGAGTTCTTGCGGGCGAGGACCGCCGCCGGGCTCGCGCCGAGCAGCCGTCCGACACCGCCGACCATCGCGGGCACCAGGATCCTGGCGCCGACCAGCAGACCGACGGCCGTCACCGCGGCACCGAAGAAGGCGGCGACGAATCCGCTCATACTGCCGTCCTCACCGAGGAAGCAGGCCGCCGCGAGCAGGAGCGCACCGACCCCGACCAACACGACCGCCGCACTGTTGCGGAGCCAGTTCATCGAGTTCTTCGGGCCGGTGACGGCTGCACCGGACAGCGTCTTCCGCGATCCGACGAGGGTCGCCAGCACGGCGACGCCGACCACGACTGCCGCTGCGAGCACCGTCGTCGGGGGCAGGTAGCTGTACCGGATATCGGGCAGGACGTCACGCGAGACCATGACCACCCGGGCGACGTCGGCGGCTGCGACACCGACGACGAGACCGATCGCGGCGCCGATCGCCGCCACCTGCGCGACACCCCGGGTGAGGCTCGACCGCAGCTGTTTCGAGCTGGCACCGATCAGCCGCAGCAGCTCCAACTGCTTGCGACGACCCGCGATCACCGTGTCGACGCCGTTGCTGATGACCAGACCGGCCACGAAGAGCGCGATGAGGATGAACACGGTCGACACGATGCCGAGCACGGTGCCGAGGTTGCCGCCTTCGACGTCGCCCGCGCGGCCCAGGAAGTCGCTCGCCGTCAGCACCATCCCGGCGTAGGCCGCCGAGAGTCCGCACACCACCCCGACCGTCGAGAGCTCTCGCAGCGATCCCGCCGTCAGGCGGTGGTCTGACGCCTTCATGCCGCCACCCCCTGCAGGTTGATGAGGAGGTCGGAGATCTGGTGCGGGTCGAGTCCGCAGTACTCCCCGACGATCTGGCCGTCGGCCAAGACCAGGATGCGGTCGGCGTACGAGGCGGCGACCGGATCGTGGGTGACCATCGCGATGCCCTGCCCGTACTCGCGCGCGGCCGTCGTCAGCAACGTGAGGACTTCGCGGCTGGTACGCGTGTCGAGGGCCCCGGTCGGCTCGTCCGCCAGAATCATCGTCGGCTTGCCCGCCAGCGCCCGGACGATCGCGACCCGCTGCTGCTGGCCGCCCGAGAGCTGCGAGGGCAGATGGTCGAGCCGGTCGCGCAGGCCCAGCGAGCCGACGAGATGGGCGATCCACGCCTGCTGCACCGCGTCGGGCTTGTGACCGGCGAGGACGAACGGGAGACGGATGTTCTCCTCGGCGGTCAGCGTCGGGATGAGGTTGAACGACTGGAAGATGAAGCCGATGCTCGTGCGGCGCAGGACGGTCCGGGCGGTGTCGTCGAGTCCGACGATCGGTGTGCCTCCGAGCCAGATCTGACCGGAGGTCGCCTCGTCGAGCCCTGCCATCACGTTCATCAGGGTCGACTTGCCCGACCCCGACGGACCCATGATCGCGGTGAACTCACGGCGGCGGATGTCGACGGACACATCGCGCAGCGCGTGGACGGGGTTCGCGGGATCGCCGTAGACACGGGACACGTGGCGCATCACGACGGCTGGCTCGGTGCTGATCTCGTTTGCGTTCATGGCGTCAACGCTATGGCTGCGACCTGCTCGTTCGCGTCGGCCGCCAGACGCAATTCACCTCATCCCGCAGTCGGTGGCGGCATCATCCTGAAGTAGTACGCCGCCCGTCACACCAGCCCGTGCTCGTACGCGTACACCACCAGTTGCACGCGGTCTCGCAGTGACAGCTTCGCGAGGATCCGGGAGACGTGGGTCTTCACCGTCGCCTCCGACAGGAACTCGGCCGAGGCGATCTCCGCGTTCGAGAGGCCGCTCGCGGCGCGGACCAGAATCTCCCGTTCCCGCGCGGTGAGCGTGTCGTACTCGGGTCCCGGATCGGCGTTCCGGCTGCCGTGCCGCTCGAACAGCTGCCGCGTCGCCGACGCGGCGACCACCTGGCTGCCGTCGGCCACTGCCCGCACGGAGGCGAGCAGGAACTCCGGCTGTGCGTCCTTCAGCACGAATCCGCTCGCGCCGGCCTGAATCGCCCTGGCCGCAGCCTCGTCGACGTCGAAAGTGGTGAGCACCAGCACCTTCGGCGCGGCCGCCCCGAAGTCCGCGATCAGCTGACGCGTCGCGGTGATGCCGTCGATACCCGGCATCCGCACGTCCATCAGGATCACGTCGGGCGACGCGGTCTTCACCAGATCGGCGAGATTCAGCGCCGACGACTCCTGCGCGACCACGTCGACATCCGGCTGACTCTCCAGGATCATCGCGATGCCGCCGCGGAACAGGGGCTGGTCGTCGACGAGGGCGACGCGGATCATGCGGGTCCTTCCGGACGTGCGGGGACGACGAGCTCGACGAGCCACCGACCGTCGACGGCTGCGCTGGTCAGCGTACCGCCGGCGAGCTCGGCCCTCTCGACCATCCCGACGATCCCGTGTCCGGCCCCGCCCGGCGCCAACGGCTTGTCCGACAACGCGTTCGCGACCGTGAGCCGGCATCCGTCGGTCCAGTCCTGCCGCACCTCCACCGGGCGGGCCAGATCGCCGTACTTCAGCGCATTGGTCAGCGATTCGGTGAGGACCGCGAAGGCGACCCGCACGCTGAGCGGCGAGACGGTGTCGGCGTCGCCGATCTCGGTGGTCTGCAAGGTCATTCCCGCAGCCCGCATCCGGGCGTAGAGCTGATCCCGGTCGGTTCGGGTGTGGTCGGCGGTCGACTCGGTGCTGCGCAGTTCCTCGAGCACTCCTCGGACGTCGGCGAGCGCCTGTCGCGCGGTGTCGGCGATGACTCCGAGCGCCTCCTTCGCCGCCTCCGGGCTGGAGTCGAGCGTGAACCGCGCACCCTCGGCCTGCGCCACCACCACCGCGAGGGAGTGCGCGACCACGTCGTGCATGTCGCGCGCCAGACTCGACCGCGCCGCTTGCTCGTCGTAGAGGTCGAGCAGACGCCGTCGTTCCAGCTCGGACATCTGCTCGGCGATCCGCGCCTGCTCCACGCTGTGCCGCTGATAGCGGATGAAGCCGAACGTCCAACTGCCGACCAGCAGGACCGCGATGCCGAGGAAGGTCATCAGGTACGCGAGCAGCGTCGCGCTCTCGTCTGCCGCACCCCAGGCCGACGACCGCGGATACACCCACGCCGCGACCAACGATCCGACCGCGGCGACGACGAACGACCCGCGGCGCACCAGTGCGTTCGGGTGATTGCCGGCCGTGTAGTACAGCACCGAGTACAGCAGGCACGCACCCACGGCGACGTCGTAGGTGACCACCTGCAGCACCGCCGACGCGACCGCGAGCGTCATCATCAGCGACGGCGTCACTCGCCGGCACATCACCGCCAGACCGATCAGCAGGCTGGCGATCTGAACGGTGGTGCTCAGCCCGGACGACACCGCCACCATCAGCACCAGCAGCACGAATCCGACCGCCGCGTCGCCGATCACGGATCGACGCGAGAGGTTCGGGAACGCGAGTGGATCCGCCAACTCTCGCCTGCCGATCATGACCATGCCTCTACGTTGTCACGCCCGACGCCGCGAGGCACCCGCAGCCGTCGGACACCTGGTGCGCCGCAGGCACTGTGACCACGACTGCATTCGGTCCGCGCCACTTCGATTGTGCCAATGAACGTTGTACCGTTCACCTGTGACTTCGCTAGCAGACCGAGGCCGGAAAAGCGTTGCAGGTGTGGCGCAGCAGTCGACGGCCCTCGTCACCCGGGCGACGGACGCCGCCTCCCGTTCGCTGACCATCCCGATCCGGGCGCAGTCTGCTCCGGTCCCCGTCGACGGTGTGGAAGCCGCGAATCGACTCCTACGCCAACTCGGCATCACGACCTTCACCCCGACGGTCGGACTGAGCACGGACCTCACCTTCCCCGTCGCCGTCGGCGGGGCCGTCGCCGGACCGTACACGCCGGGGATCGGCAACCTCACCATCGCCAACGTGAGCGTGAACGCCGTCCGAGGCGGCGAGATCCTGTACGGATTCCTACCGGTCGGCGTGTTCGCCGACTTCGGCGACAAGTCCGGAGTCCACGTCGCGTGGTTCAACGCCACCACGCTGCGCGGCGGTCTCGGCGCTCCCCTCGCCGGACTCACCGACACCGTCATCGACGCCGTCACCCGACGAGTCAAGGCCGCGCCGATTCCACCGACGATGTACGCGGGCACCGTCTCCCGCCTGAAGCGGGCCCTTCGCATCGTCCCGTCGAACGGCGTTCGCGGCGGGCTGGTCGACACCGGCGAAGGCGTCGTGTTCTGCGCCGTCTACGGAACGGTGAAGCGAGGCAAGACCTCATACTTCTTCCTGCCGTCCGTGGGCGTGACGCGGGCGTAGGTACCGGCGGCGCAAATAGTGGGGCGAGCGGGGCTCGAACCCGCGACCAGCTGATTATGAGTCAGCGGCTCTAACCGACTGAGCTATCGCCCCCGAGCCGCGGTCGGCTCGGAGAAAGAGGTTACCCGCCCCTACTTCCTGCTCTGCACCGCGGTCGCGGCGGGGCCGTCGTCGGACCCGATGCGCTTGACGTACCCGTACATCGCGGTGAGCATCAGCACGAACACCACGACGCCGATCACCTGCATCCAGTTGCCGAGGCCGTCGCCGATGATCGCGATCGGCTCCTCATCTCCGGTCGCGGCGATCACGCCCGCGGAGATGACTCCGTAAATGCTCTCGCCGACGATCAGGCCGGTCGCCAGCAGAACGCCGAGCCGCTTCTTGCGCTCGCCGTTGAGCGGGTCACTCATCGCCCACTTGTCGTAGTAGCGGCCGATGAACGCACCGATCGGGATGATCAGGGTCAGCGACATCGGCAGGTACATGCCCATGCCGACCGCGAGCGGCGGCAGCCGGAGGTTCTTCGTGGTGCGCTTGAGCGTCTCGTCGACGGCGATCACACCCGCGCCGATCGCCGCGCCGACTCCGATGAGCGCCCAGTTGAGGTCGCCGCCGAAGACACCCTTCGCCAGGGTCGAGAGCAGGGCGGCCTGCGGTGCGGCGAGCGCGTTGTCGGAGGCACCGGGGGCGCCCTGGAACCCGAAGGCGGTGTTCATCAGACTGAGGATCGGCGGAATCACCGCGGAGCCGAAGAGCACGCCGATCACCAGTGCGACCTGCTGCTTCCACGGGGTCGCCCCGACCAGCTGACCGGTCTTGAGGTCCTGCAGATTGTCGTTCGAGATGGTCGCGACGCCGAAGACCACCGCCGAGGTGAAGAGCGTGTACGCGATCAGCGCCTCGGTCTGATCGGCGCTGTCGGCCGGTCCGTGCGTCACCTTGATGAGCAGTGCCGCACTCAGCACGACGAGGACGCCGACGCCGGAGATCGGGCTGTTCGACGAACCGATGAGCCCCGCCATATAGCCGCAGACCGCCGCGACGACGAGACCGATCACGAAGACGAAGATGATCGTCACGACGAGGATGCCTGCCGCGCTGCCGACGAGCGCCGTGTCCTTCATGAAGTCCCACAGCAGCCAGCCGATAGGAATGAGCACCACCAGGATGGTGATGCCGACGTACTGGATCGGGATGTCGCGCTCGGTCACGTCGACGACCGTGCCCGCCTTTCGAGTGCGGGCGCTCGCGGCCGCTTCGACGATGCCGCGGACGATCGGTCCGATCACCGTGAGCAGGGTCCACACCGCGGCCACCGCGATGGCGCCGGCACCGACCATGCGCACGTCGTCGCTGAAGACCTTGTTGACGAAGTCGAGCAGATCGCCGCTCGCCGGCACCTCGTCCCAGGTGCGGATCGGCAGCATCACGAAGAACGAGATCACCAAGCCGACCAGCATCGCGATACCGACGCCGATGCCGACCAGGTGCCCGACACCGATCAGCGCCATCGACAGGCCGGCGCCCATCATGGTCGCGCCCGAACCGACGCGGAAGGCGAACGCGACATTGGTCGAGATCAGCTTCAGCGACCCCAGCAACGCGAAGATCGCCGCACCGACCGCACCGACGACGATCGCCCGCATCCCGCCGCGGTTCGAGTCGGTCGCCTCGGGGTCGTCGGCGTCCTGGTCCCCGACCTTCAGCACCTCAGCCGCGGCCACGCCTTCGGGGTACGGCAGATCGGATCCGGTGACGAGGGCACGCCGCAGCGGGATCGAGTACATCACGCCGAGAATGCCGCCCAGGGCGCACACCGCCACCGTCAGCCAGTATGGGAAGCCCGACCACCAGCCGATCATGATCAGGCCGGGGAGCACGAAGATGATCGCCGACAGCGTTCCCGCGGCCGATGCGATCGTCTGAACGATGTTGTTCTCCATGATCGTGTGATCCTGGAAGTACCGGAGCACCGACATCGAGATGACCGCCGCCGGAATCGCGGTGGCGAAGGTGAGGCCGACCTTGAGGCCGAGGTAGACGTTGGCGGCGGTGAAGACCAAGGTGATCAGCCCACCCAGGATGATGCCGCGGGTGGTCAGTTCGCGGATCGAGCCCTTCACAACCTGCGGCATGCGCTTTCCTCTCCGCTCGCGATCGACGTCCCGAGCAGAAGTTCACATTACGATGCGCGATGCGGCCGACGGAGGTTAACTCGCCGAAACCCGGGATCGCTTTTGCGTCACGAAGTTCCGCAGTCGAACGACCGGATCACTCAGACGGCGTCGGCACCCGCGTCGAAGGCCTGTTCCAGCAGACTCCGGCGATACGCCTCGAGTGCGACGAGATCGCCGAAGAGCGCGTTGTATCCGTCCGGATCATTGCCCGGCGACATCCGCCGCAGCTTCGACTTGATGTCCGCGATCTGCGAGCCGACCCAGATCTCCTGGGAGCGCGCCAGCACACTGGAGATGTACTGCGGAACGCGATCGTCCTCCACCGGAAGCGGTTCCACCGCGAGCTCGGTCACGAGCGGCGCGACCGCGGGGTCGTCGACCACGCCGTTATGCACCGCGTCCACCCACGCCGCCCCGCCGAGTCCACTCGCCGCTCCGCCGGCGGCCGCGATGGACTCGCGGATCGCCAGATATGACGGGTCGGTGAAGCACTCGCCGGGCAGCGAATCGAAAACGGTCCCGGCGATGGCCGGGTACTGCAGCGCAGCCTTCAGCGCCTCCCGCTGGGGCCACAGGCGCGGATCGTTCGGCAACGGACGCGCAGTCGGCGGCGCCGACATCGCCTCCGGCCGGTTGCGCGTGCTCTGCTGCCGCGAGTGCCCGCCTTTGCCTCGCCCGTATCGCTTGGCGTCGCCGCGGACCCGCGAGAGGACTTGTGCGACGTCGTCCCAGCCGACCCATCCGGCGAGCTGCCGCGCGTACTCGTCGCGGAGCGCGACGTCGCGGATGCGAGCGACGACGGGCACCGTCTCACGAAGTGCGGCGACCCGGCCCTCCGCTGTGTCGAGGTTCTGCTGTGCGATGAGCGTCTTGATCGCGAACTGGAACATCGGGATTCGACGCGCGATCAGATCGCGGACCGCCGGATCCCCGGAGCGCTGCCGGAGTTCGCACGGGTCCATGCCGTCCGGTGCCACCGCGACGAACGTCTGTCCGGCGATGGACTGTTCGCCCTCGAACGCCTTGAGCGCGGCCGCCTGACCCGCCGCGTCGCCGTCGAAGGTGTAGATCACCTCGCCGCGGAAGTACGAGTCGTCCATCATCAGCCTGCGAATCAGTGCGAGGTGGTCCTCGCCGAACGCTGTGCCACACGAGGCGACCGCCGTCGTGACACCGGCCTGATGCATCGCCATCACGTCCGTGTATCCCTCGACGATCACCACCTGGTGCCCCTTGGCGATGTCGCGCTTGGCCAGATCGAGGCCGAAGAGCACCTGCGACTTCTTGTAGAGCATGGTCTCGGGCGTGTTCATGTACTTGCCGAGGTTGTCGTCGTCGAACAGCTTGCGGGCACCGAAGCCGATCACGTCGCCGCCGAGATTCCTGATCGGCCAGAGGAGCCTGCGGTGGAACCGGTCGATCGGCCCCTTCCGGCCCTGCTTCGACAGGCCCGCCGCCTCCAACTCGGAGAACTGGAAGCCCTGTTTCAGCAGTGCCTTGGTCATCGTGTCCCAGCCGGCGGGGGCGTACCCGCACCCGAAGTGCGCCGCCGCGTTGCCGTCGAACCCGCGCTCGGTGAGGAAGTCCCGTGCCACCTGCGCATCCGGGGTCGCGAGCTGCTCCGCGTAGTACTTCTGCGCCGCGGCGTTGGCGGCCACCAGTCGCGCGCGGGTACCGCGGTCGCGCTTGATCGCGGTACCGCCGCCCTCGTAGTTGATCGTGTAGCCGATCCGATCGGCCAACTGCTCGACGGCTTCGACGAAGCTGACGTGCTCCAGCTTCTGCAGGAACGTGTAGACGTCGCCGCCCTCTCCGCAGCCGAAGCAGTGAAAATGGCCGTGATGAGGGCGAACGTGGAACGACGGCGTCTTCTCGTCGTGGAATGGGCACAGCCCGGTCAAGCGGTCGGCACCGGCCCGGCGCAGCGTGACATAGTCTCCGACGATGTCTTCGATGCGCGTCTGCTCACGGATCGCGGCGATGTCGCGATCGGGGATTCGGCCTGGCACTAGACCAGTCTAGGTGGTCCGGCGAATCGGCGTCGGAGGCCGCCTGCCCGCCCGGCGGTCAGCGTCCGGCACTCGTCCGGCCCACCTTCGTGTGGACCGAGGAGGCGAATAGATTCAGTCCGAGCACACGGGAGAGATACGCGCAGGCCCGCTGCCCGCGCACGCTGTTGCCCGCCGGATCGAGCGGCGGCGAGTACGAGCCCACCGCCCCCTTCCCAGGCGCGATCGACACGATGCCGCCCGACACGCCCGACTTGGCGGGGAGCCCGATCTCGAACAGCCATTCACCGGATCGTTCGTACATGCCGCACGAGGCGAGGACCGCGAGGGTGTCGCGGCAGGCCTGGCCGGACACCACGCGCTCGCCGCTGATCGGGTTGATGCCGTCGTCGGCCAGCGTGGCTCCCATGATCGCCAGGTCGTTCGCGGTGACACTCAGCGAGCACTGGCGGGTGTACGCGTCGACGATGTCCTCGGGGTCGCCCGCCAGGCGGCCGTAACTGGCGAGCAGATGCGCGATCGCCGCGTTGCGCTGGTTGTTCGCCGCCTCGGAGCGATACACCTCGTCGTCGAGTTCGAGAGCTCGACCCGCGAACGCCGACAGCCCGTCCCGGATGCGCTGCCATTTCGCCGCGCCGTCGATTCCCGAGATGAGCCCGCTGGTGGCGATGGCCCCGGCGTTGACCATCGGGTTCATCGGGGCGCCGTTGTTCATCTCCACGGCGACCACCGAGTTGAACGGCATACCGGTGTTGTTGACGCCGATGGCGTCGAAGACGGCGTCGCGGCCGAGGTCGTCGACCAGCAGCGCGAAGACGAACGCCTTCGAGATGGACTGAATCGAGAACGCGACGTCGACGTCGCCGGCGGTGACCATCTGTCCGTTCGCCGCCGCCAGTGAGAGTCCGAACAGATCCGGGTCCGCCTGAGCCAGCGCCGGAATGTAGTCGGCGACAACGCCTTCCGACAATCCGGCGTAGCGGTCGTGCGCCGCGGCGATCAACGCTCGCACCTGGTCGACCGTCGGGAGCGCACCCGTCGCGGCGTGCTGCGCGACGCCGTGGACGTCCTCGATCATGGGCCATCTCCTCCTCGACCGGAACAACTCGACGACTCACCGTATCGCCGCGGCCGAAATTGTCCGACCAGTCGCCTACAGTGACAGAAAATCGAACATGTGATCGATCGACGGTCCACCGTCATCAGCGTCCGTGGTGAGCAAGGGTCCGCGATCGTCAACGTCCACGATCGTCAAGGAGGAGTCATGTGTGAATTCGATCCCCGGTGCAGCGGGCCCGATCACTTGGTCGACGATGCTCTCGCGCTCATCGCCGACGGCCGGTGGGCGATCACGGGAGTGCTCGGCGACGCCGCGCGGTCGCCGATGACCTACACGACCGGTCTCACCGAGCACGGCAGACCCGAGTTGGTGATGACCGGTCTGCCGCCGGATCTAGCAGGTGTGCTGTTGGAACACGCCGCGCGGTCGGTCATCGCGGACCGTTCGTTCGGCCCGGGGTCGGACGTGCCGGCCCGCCTGCGCCGGCCGGTCAGATTCCGCGCCGTCGATGTCATCGACAGTGAGCCGATGCGGCTCACCCGGATCGTCTACGGCCGGCAGTTCGATGCCGTTCAGTTGGTCTGGCCGGACGACGACGGCCGCTATCCGTGGCAGCCCGGCTACTCGATCCCGACCCAGGTGCAGCCACTGCTCGGCGTGCCGGTCGCCGAGGCCGCGTGATCGGACGCGACGCCGATGTAAGCCGACGACAGCGCGGTGCAAGCGGGCCGCAGCATCGTGGTCGCCATGAACACACAAACCTCCACGCTCCCCCGGTCGAGCACAACGACCGGACACGAGTCCGGGCTGGCCATCGAAGCTCGCGGGCTCGTCAAACACTTCGGTGACACCCGGGCCGTCAACGGCGTCGATCTCGAGGTGCCCGCGGGCACGGTGTACGGCGTCCTCGGCCCGAACGGTGCTGGGAAGACCACCACCGTCAGCATGCTCGCCACTCTGCTCAAGCCCGACGCCGGCTACGGCCGCGTGTTCGGCTACGACGTCGTCGAGGATCCGGTCGCCGTCCGCTCCCTGATCGGCGTCACCGGTCAGTACGCGTCGGTCGACGAGGATCTGACCGCGGCGGAGAACCTCACACTGTTCGCGCGGCTGCTCGGAAAGTCCAAGAGCCGGGCCCGCAGCCGAACAGAGGAGCTGCTCGCCGACTTCGCTCTCGAGGAGGCGGCGAACCGACCGCTCAACGAGTTCTCCGGAGGTATGCGACGCCGGCTCGACCTCGCGGCGTCGCTGATCGACACCCCGCCGCTGCTGTTCCTCGACGAGCCGACCACCGGACTCGACCCGCGCACGCGCGCCCAGATGTGGGAGACCATCCGCAAGCTGGTGGCACAGGGCTCGACCGTTCTGCTCACGACGCAGTACCTCGACGAGGCCGATCAGCTCGCCGACCGGATCGCCGTCATCGACCGCGGCCTCGTCATCGCCGACGGGACCGCAGACGAACTCAAGCGCTCGATCGGGTCGAGCACCCTGATGCTGACGCCCGCGAACCGAGAGCATGCCTCAGACGTGGCACGGATCGCCGAATCGACTCTCGGCGACACCGCGGTCCTGAGCCCGGAGGCCGGCCGCGTCACCATCGCCCTGCATCACCCCGAGCGGGTGCCGGACGTCCTGATCGCGTTGCGCGACGAGCAGATCGACGTCGAGGAGATCACCGTGTCCAAACCGACGCTCGACGAGGTCTTCCTCACCATCACCGGCCACCCCGAGTCCGGCGACTCCACGACCGACCACGCCGCCACCGAGGAGGCACTCCGATGACCACCACCCTCACTCCCCTCGCCACCCGCGAAGCGATCAGCATCGAGCAGGTTCGCACCAAGGCCAAGCACACCATCAGCCTGGCGGAGACCGTCGGGCAATCGTTCGCGCTCGCTCGCCGCAGCGTCATCAAGATGATGCGCAACCCCGAGCAGTTCTTCGACGTCGTGCTGCAGCCGATCGTCTTCACTCTGATGTTCACCTACATCTTCGGTGGCGCGGTCAGCGGCGACACGCAGAGCTACCTGCCGGTCATCATCCCCGGCATCCTGGTGCAGACGGTGATCGTGACATCGATCGTGACCGGCACTCAGCTGCGCGAGGACATGAACAAGGGCGTCTTCGACCGATTCCGCTCGCTGCCGATCGCCCGTATCAGTCCGCTTGCCGGGGCTCTGCTCGCCGACGTCGTCCGATACCTGATCGCGACTGTCATCACCTTCACCGTCGGCATCGCGATGGGATGGCGGCCGGACCCCGTCGGCGTCCTCGGCTCGACCCTGCTGGTGCTGGTGTGCAGCTTCGCCGTCTCCTGGATCTTCGCCTTGATGGGCTGCCTGGTGAAGAAGGCGTCAGCGGTACAGGGCGTCTCGATGCTGATCATGTTTCCGCTGACCTTCATGTCCAACGCGTTCGTCCCGGTCGAGACGATGCCCGGCTGGTTGCAGAGCTTCGTCAATGTCAACCCGATCAGCCATCTGGTGACCGCCGTCCGCGAGATGTGCAACGACGGGCACGTCGGCACGCATGTCCTGTGGAGTCTGGTCGGCGCCGCGGTCATCACCGCGGTGTTCGCGCCGCTCGCCGTCCGCGCCTACGTGCGCAACGCACGCTGACCCGACACAGCACGCCGCGGCCGCCGCGCTCAGTCCGGCAGGCCCTCGCCGAAGATCCGCAAGGTCTCGGCGAGGGCCTTCTGCCTGCCCAGCCCACCGAATTGCGCC
Source organism: Gordonia neofelifaecis NRRL B-59395 (assembly GCF_000192435.1). Classification (GTDB taxonomy): domain Bacteria; phylum Actinomycetota; class Actinomycetes; order Mycobacteriales; family Mycobacteriaceae; genus Gordonia; species Gordonia neofelifaecis. The sequence continues at coordinate 410,841 of NZ_AEUD01000001.1, read as the reverse complement.
AGTGCCCGGCGCCATCGGGTCTCATCGACGCCCGCGAGCTCGCGCCGCTGCTGGAAGAGCTGATGCATGGCCGGGTAGTCGTGCCGCGCGTGCAGCCGGTCGGCGAGGACCAGCAGGCCGACGGCGGCGTCGTCGCCTGGATCCGCCGCGCATCTCAGGACGCCGCTGACCAGTGCCAGGTTCCCGGTCTGCGGCAGGTCGAACCAGCCCAGATCGTCGGCCGCCGTTCGCACCGAGTCGATCACCGGCCGCACGTACCGGCCGGCGAGGTCGTGCTCTCCAAGCAACGTCAGCGCAGCGGCGACGGTCGTCAGCGTCATCACCGAGCTCGGATCTCGAGTGGCCAGCGGGTGCCTGGCCAACAGCACGTCACCGGCCTGCGTGTAGGCGTCCGCCGAACCCGAACCGGTCAGCCTGCAGTATTCGGCATCGACCAACATCATCACCGAGATCCCCTCCGGATCCCCCTGCGGCGTCGGATCACCGAGATGCCAGCCGCGCCGGATGGCATCGATCCGGCGGCGCGCCCCGTCGAAGTCGCCCAGCTGCAGCAGTGCCGCGGCGATGTAACCGCCGACCTGCAGCGCGTCGTCGTCGGCGCCGAGCGCCCGGAATCGCGCGAGGCTGGCCTCGTACAGCGCCAGCCCCTCGCGCCAGCGGCCCTGCTGGCTGTAGAGACTCGCGGTGCCCATGTCGGCCATCGCCGACACGAACGAGTCGGGCCTGGACGGCAGTTCCGCGATCTGGCGACTCACTCGGAGGGCGCCGGCCAGATCGCCGCCGTTCTCCTTCATGTTCAGGCGCAATGCGAGGGCGACGCCGCGGACTTCCGTCGGTCGTCCGCGCTGCGATCCCCGGACGATCAGCCGGTAGACCTGGTTCATGTCGCGGCAGAGCAACAGGGCCGATAAGAACTCCGCAGGATCGGCGAACGTCCGGTCCGGACGCCGCAATCGCCGCAGCGCGATGCGCGCCCGCGCAGACGATCGCGGCACGTTCCGGGGAACGAAGTGCAGTGCCCCGGCGATGAGTGAGAGCTGCCAGGCTTCCCGTTCGGTGTCGCCGAGGTCGGCGGGCGGAGCGGGCAGCGCGGTGATGACGCGGTCGCCCCATGACTGGACTTCGGGATGCAGACCGCGGCTGGACCAGAACGCACTCAGGACCGGGAAGACGGCGATGATCGTCGGCCACGCCGTCGGCCCCTGATCCACCGACCGGCGCAGCACCCACCCCAGGTTCTCGGCCTCACGTTCCACGTCGACCACGAGGGTGCGGTCGGCTTCGGTGTCATAGCGTCGCCGCACCTGCAGGCACAAGTCGCGAGCCCACTCCTGCATCGCGGCGACCACCGATTCGGTCTGCGCGGAGTCGGCCAACCGCTGCTCACCGAACTCCCGGACCATCTCGAGCATCCGGTAGCGGACGCGGCCGCCCGAGTCCTCCACCTGCACCAGTGACTGGTCGGCCAGCGCCCCGAGCACATCATCGAGCGGGAAACCGGTGAGACCGACGACGTGCGCAGCGGCCTCCGATGAGAAGCCCCCGGGGAACAGACACAGCCGTGCGAGGGCGGAGCGAGCGCGCGCGTCGAGCAGCTCCCAGCTCCAGTCGATCACCGCGTACAGGGTTCGATGCCGATCCGGCGCCGTCCGATCCGACGACCGCAGCAGCTCGAACCGTTCGGCGATTCGGGCGCCGATGTCGTCGACGCTCATGGTTCGAACACAGGCGGCGGCCAGCTCGATCGCGAGCGGCAGTCCGTCGAGGCGCTCGCACAGCTCGCGGACCGCGGTCGGCGCAAGGTCGGCATCGGGTCGGACCGCCCGCGCGCGCTGCATGAACAGTTCGACGGCCGCAGACTGATCTCCGGTCACGCCGAGGACCGGCAGTCGGTAGACCTGCTCGGCCGGGATCAGCAGCGGCGACCGACTCGTGGTCAGCACGGCCAGCCCCGACTCCGCGGCGACCAGCGAATCCACCAGGGCTGCGCAGGCGTCGATCACCTGCTCGCAGTTGTCCAGGATCAGCACCGTCTCACGGCCACGCAACGCGTCCGCGAGCCGGTCGGCGAGACGCCCCGACGTCACCCGTGGACGTCCGGTACTGGTGAGCTCCGACTCGCCGACGCCCAGGGCCGCCGCGACTGCCACGACGAGGTCGTCACCGCTGCGGACGGCGGCCAGCGGCACGAAGTACACGGCACTGCCGGCGTCGGCCAGCGCCCGCCCGACCGCGTTCGCCATCCGAGTCTTGCCCACGCCGCCGGGCCCCTGCACGGTTACCACCCGGTGGTCGCCGACAGCGGCGACGATCGCGGCGAGATCGGCCGCTCGGCCGATGAGCTCGTTGCCGGGATCGCGCAGGCCCGAGACCGGTGTCGGCGGTCGACGCGTCGACGGCGGGGAGGTGTCCCTGCTCAGGAGTTCGGTGTTGAGCGCGATCGTCTCGGCACCGGGCTCCGCCCCGAGTTCGGCCGACAACACCCGACGCAACCGCGCGAAGACCGCCAGCGCCTCACCCCGGCGCCCCTGACCGGCCAGCGCCCGCATCAGGAGCAGACCGGCGGGCTCGTCGAGCGGATCCGCGGCGAGCCTGCGGCGGCCGATCTCTTCGGCGACGACGAAGTCGCCGGACTCGACCGCGACGTTCGCCGCGGCCTCGTCGATTCGTGCCTGCAACGCCGCCGCCCGATCGGCCAACTCCCGCCCGAGGTCTGCACCGCCAAGGTCATCGCCCGGCACTCCGCGCCAGAGTCCGCGCGCTGCAGACACCTCGCCTTCGCCGAGCAGTCGTCGTGCCGTCTCCAGGTCGGTCACCGTTCCGCTCAACCGGTAGTGACCGTCGGCGCCGTGGAGCGCCGCGCCGGGCAGCAGGCCCCGCAGCCTGGACACCTGCGTGTGAAGGGCCGCGTTGGGTGACTTCGGCGGGTCGTCGCCCCACACGTCGTCGATCAGTCGCGCCGCCGACAACGATCGCCCGTCGGCCAGCGCGAGCGCCGCCAGCAAACGCTTCGCCCGCACTCCCGGCACTTCGCGACCGTCGACGGTCACCGGGCCGAGCAGACCGATGACGGTCTCCCGGTCCGCAGGTGAGTCTTCGTCGGGCACCCGGTCAGCGTACCCAGTCGGCACCGACCGAATCACCCGAGTCAGCAGGTCATTTCGCGGCGCGGACCTTGTCGAGCGCGTCGGCGCGAACCACGACGGCATTGGCGATCAACAGATCCGCTGCGACCATCGCCGGGCAGTAGTCGGCCAGCTTGGCCCACATCGCGCGACCCTCGTCGGTCAGCACCGGATGCTTCAGCCGTCCGAAGGCCTGCAGCCGCCCGATGGCGGCGAAGGCCAGCGACTGCATCGACAGCAGCATCCAGGGATTGCTGATGGTGTCGACGCCGTCCAGCGCCTCGTTGCGCGCCGCGATCAGGTCGTACAGTTCCGGCGACGCCCGCCGCACGTCGCGGAGCGTCTTGTTGACGTACCGCGGGGCCTCCAGGCTCACCGGATCGGTCATCCACTCCGATCGCCGGTGGAATGCCTCGATGGTCGCCGCGGTGCGCATGTCGAGATCCACCAGCGGACCCGGCACGATGCGGAATCGCTCGAACAGCGTCTCGACCTGCGAGCGGCCCATCGCGTCGACGGCCAGGACGTTGCGGTCGAAGACGCCGGTCCGCGGATCCTCCATCCGGCCGGTGGCGATCACCCGAAGCAGGTCGTCGCCGCCGCGGGTGGTCAGGTACGCCTGCAGGTCGTCGCGACGAGGACTCGCCGGATCGACGATCGCGGTGGTCGCGAGCAGACAGCTCACGTACGGATTCGGATGCGCGCCGACATACCCCTCGGGGACGGTGAACACGCTCTCCGCGAGCCCCGCGCGAATGAGCAGTGCGGGGATGCGCGACGGCGCCACCGGACTGTCGCCGAGCGCGACCAGGGACGCCGTCGGGTCGGCGGTGAGGAGTGCATCAGCCGGCGCGATCGCCACCTCGTCGATCGGGGCGTTCTCCGGCGCCGGAGCCTCGACTTCCTCCGCCTGCACCGTGTCGAGCCGCAGCCATTCGGCGGTCAGCACGTCGTCGACGTCGCCGCCGATCTCGTCGGCGATCGGGGTCGTCGCCGCCGATCGCACGACCGCCGCGACCTCCGACTCCTCGGTGTCGCTGTGTTCATCCTCGATCAGCGCGACCAGCGTGCCGCGCAGCAGTCGCTTCGCCGCGTCCGTGACCGACTTCGCCGCGATCGTGAACTCGGTGCCGGCCCGACCCTCGGCCTCCCACTCGCGCACGATGTCGCCGTCGCCGTCGAGCAGCGCGAACGAGACGTCCAGCGCACCGGGCACGCGGACCGTGAGCCGTCCCGCACCCGCCTCGTCGACACTGATCGTCGGGAGCGTCGTCTGCCAGCCCACCGGGTGCCCGGGGTGTTCGAACCGGATCTCGGCATGCGGTGGTCGGACCACCAGTTCCAGCTCGGCCTCGTCACTGCGCACCACGCTCCGGCGTTCCACGTCCGACGCCCCGAACGCGAGTTCGGCCTCGTCGATCTTCAGGTCCGACTCCACGAGCAGTTCGGTGACGGACTCTGCCAATCCGGCCGATTCCGGCAGGCGGAGCGCGGGATCGTGCGCCGCGTCCAATCCTTCGGCGATGACCGCCGTCAAGCGCAGGTCCAGACCATAGGAGTCGCTCGCCGCGATCTCGAATCGACCGACGAGCGGCTCGTCCAGGCCGTCGAAGGGATCGGCGGAACTGACGTAGTCGGCTGAGGCCCACGGGTAGTCGACCAGCCAGTCGAGCTCACCGGCCCGGCGCACGCGTACGCGCCACTCCTTCGTGTCCTCGCCCTCGTGAGCGGGGAGGTCCACCAGCGGCCGCTCTCCGTACACCGGGTCTCCGGACCGGGTGGTCACGCCGGTGATCGATTGCGGCAGAGCGTAGTTCGGCGACTCCACCGGCAGGATTCGACGGGTGCGACCGGCGCGGCCGTCGCGTTTCACGGTCAGCTCCGCGTGTCCGGCGAGGTCGAGGGTGCGCAGTTCCCAGCCGTCCCACGGCGCGGTCCGCTTATCGGTGACCGTGATCTTCCTGCGCGTGCCCGACACCAGATCGGCGTCGCGCGGCACCAAGGCCAGTACCTCACCCGCGGGCAGGCTCTCGAACCGCGAGACGGTGCGTCCGTCGGCCCCGAAGACGACGATCGGGTCGACGGGATCGAACACCGGAACGGTGCGCCGGACACCGGTGTCGAGATTGATCAGCATGCTCTCGCGGACGGCGACGCCGATCGGCAGGGCCATCGCCTCGCCGGCGGGCACCGTCGACTGCTCGGGTGCGTCGCCGGTCCAGACGCGCCAGGAGGTGGCCTCGTCGCTCGCCGGGACCACGATCCGGATCTCGCCGTCGGTCTCGTCGAAACGCAGTTCCGGATAGCGGGTGACGCACAGGGTTCGCGCTGCGTCGTCGTCGTCGAGGAACGGCTCGCGCCGCAGTCGTCCCACCACCGCCTGCAGAATCGTCTGCGGCAGGTCCGCGGTCGCCGGCGTGAGGGCATCGAGAGTCCACGTGTCCGGGTGGGCGACCGTCCCGACGAGCAGTTCGACGATCCGGCTGATCAGGCCGGTGGCGACCGCCGGCGCGTGCGCCAGCAGCATGCGGTAGTCGGCGGGCAGCGCCTTGCGCCGATGCTCGTAGCCGCGTTCGGTGATCCGTTCCAGGACCGCGGTTCCGGTCGGCTCGTGGCCCTGTGCGATGTGCTCCTCGATGACGCCGACCAGCGACTCGACCGATGCGACGCTCGGACCCGCATGCAGTCGCAGGAGCGGGGCGACGGACTTCTCGCGGAGTGCTTCCGCGTCGCGCAACCCGCACTCGCGGAGCATGTCGCCGAGCAACTGGCCGACGACGGTCTCGAAACCCTGATCGCGGTCACGACCGACGGCGTCCCAGAATCCGGTCCAGAAGTCGGCGCGCGGATCGGTCTGCAGCGCCGCGTGGCCGACGAGTCCGGTGATGGTGAGGGCCGGGAATCGCATGAGCAGAGCGATGTACGCGCCGGCCGGGATCTCGCCCATGAGGGCACCGATCTGCTCCCGCGCGCAGTGATACTGGCGCGGGTGCGGGTTCACCTCCAGCAGCAGCCCGTTCGGGGTGAAGGAGTTCCGAAGCTCGGTCTCGAATCCTGTCGCACGATCAGTCACCGAAGCGGTCATTCGAGCTCTCTCACCACACCTTTTCGCACACGTCACTCGACCCCGGGGCAGGGCCGCAGAAGCGGGTGGCGATCGCTCCGATGGCCACCGAGACAGACGGACACTACCCGGTCACCGGGACTTTCTCCGCACCCGAATCAGGGGCTGTGGCCATGTTCACGCGGGCTTGACGAACCGCCGTCGAGCGCACTCATCGTAAGTCGACTCATGGAGTCGATACCCGCCCCGGAAAGCGTCGGAGATTCTTGACATGTCGGCATGTTCCGACATATGTTGGCCGGCGTGACGACCACCGACGACGTCTTCCTCGCACTGGCTAATCCGGTGCGACGGCGACTGCTCGAGATCCTCGCCGAGGGCCCACTCAGCGCCGGCGAGCTCAGCGACAGATTCACCCTGAGTCGCCCCGCCGTCGCCGAACATCTGAAGCTGCTGCGGGACGTCGGCCTGGTGGCCGACGACCCACAGGGCCGACGCAGGATCTATCGGCTCACGGCCGCGCCGCTGGCCGAGTTGGACGACTGGCTGCACCCGTTCGAGCGGTTCTGGCGAGGCCGTCTGTCGGCCCTCGCCACGCTCGCCGAAGACATCCACAGAGGAGACGAATCATGACCGAGAACACCACCGGATTCGCGACCATCGAGGTCGACCAGTTCGTGGCCGCACCGCCGGAGACCGTCTGGCGCCTGCTCACCGAGCCCGAGCTGGTCGCACAGTGGTGGGCGCCCGGCGATGTCGCCGCGGTGGTCGGGCATGAGTTCACCCTCGACATGCCCGGATTCGGCGAGCAGCCGTGCCGCGTCCTCGAAGTCGACCGCCCGACGAGGTTCGTCTACACCTTCACCGAGGCGTGGACCCTGGACTGGTTGCTCGCCGCCGAAGGCACCGGCACTCGACTCTTCCTGCGACACAGTGGTTTCGACCTCGACGACAAGCGCATGAACGACGCTTTCACCCGCATGGGCCCCGGCTGGCGCGACGTCGTACTCCCCCGCCTCGCCGCCCTCGCCACGGAGCAGACAGAGACGGGGCGGACTGACGCCTCCTAGAACATCACGCCCGGGTTCAGCAGGCCCTGCGGGTCCACCGCGGTCTTGATGAGAGACATCAGATCCATGACGTCGTCGCCGACCTGGTCGCGCAGCCAGCCCTTCTTGAGTCTGCCGACACCGTGCTCACCGGTGATGGTGCCGCCCAACGAGATCGCGAGATCCATGATCTGTCCGAACGCCCGATTGGCGCGGGCGGTCTCGTCGGCGTCGGTCGGGTCGTGCACGATCAGCGGGTGCGTGTTGCCGTCGCCCGCGTGGGCGATCACGGAGATCAGCACATCGTTCTCCGCGGCGATCGCGGCGACGCCGTCGATCAGGTCCGGCAGCGACGGCAGCGGAACGCCGACGTCCTCGAGCAGCAGCGCGCCGATCTTCTCGACCGCCGGAATCGCGGCCCGGCGCGCTGCGGTGAAGGCTTCGGACTCCACCGGATCGGACGTCGAGAACACCTCGCCCGCACCGCAACTGGCGAACGCCTGCTCAATGAGCGCGACCTCCGCCTCACCGGCGGGCCCGGGTGCGTCCGACTGCGCGACGAGCAGCGCGCCGGCATCGCGATCGAGGCCCATCTTGAGCATGTCCTCGACCGCGTTGATCGAGACCGAGTCCATGAACTCGAGCATCGCGGGCCGGATCTGCGAGGTCACCGCCAGGACGGCTTCACTCGCCGCGCGGACGGACGGGAACGAACCGACCACCGTGCACGCGGGCGCCTGCGGCGGCAGCAGTCGCAGGGTCACCTCGGTGACGATGCCGAGCAGGCCCTCGCTGCCGACGAACAGCTTCGTCAGGGGCAGTCCCGCGGAGTCCTTGAGCTGCTTGCCGCCGATTCGCAGTGCCCGACCGTCGGCGAGCACCACCTCCAGCCCCAGCACGTAGTCGGTGGTGACGCCGTACTTGACGCAACAGAGGCCGCCGGCGTTGGTCGCGACGTTGCCGCCGATGCTGCAGATCTCGAACGACGACGGGTCCGGCGGATACCAGAGTCCCCGGTCGGCGGCCGCCGCCTTGACCTCGGCGTTGAGCATGCCGGGCTGGCTGACCGCGGTGCGGGTCGCGGTGTCGATCGTCAGCCGGCGCATCTTCTCGGTCGAGATCATCAGCGCGCCGTCGACCGCGGTCGAGCCACCCGACAGGCTGGTGCCCGCGCCGCGCGTGACGATCGGGATCCCCGCCGACGCGCACCAGCGGACCGCCGTCTGCACGTGATCGGTGGTCAGCGGCCGGACCAGGGCGAGTGGCGTCCCGGCGTCCGGATCGTTGGCGCGGTCGAATCGGTATGCGCCGAGGATGTCGCGATCGGTGATCACCATCCCGGGCGGCAGCGAATCGATCAACGACGTCAGGTCTGGTGCGCTCATGGGTCCACGATAGGCAGGGTCGGCCGTCGATCGTCTGCGTTGTCCCCTTGACCGGAACGGGTTCAGCACATAGCGTTCGGCGCAAGAGAGTTTTTCCGTAACTCGTCGTCACATTAATGTCTGCGAGCCTTGTCCTTCGGGAGCGACCATGGAGACCTTTTCACGTGCGGGCCTGACCTTCGACGTCGCCGACACCGGCTCCGGCGAGGCCGGCACCGTCGTTCTGCTGCACGGCTTTCCGCAGACCTCGCACTCCTGGGCCCAGGTCAGCGAGTTGCTGAATCAGCGCGGGTACCGGACCATCGCCCCCGACCAGCGCGGATACTCCCCCGGCGCCCGACCGCGCGGACGGTTCGAGTACCGGATCGCCGAGCTCGTCGCCGACGTCGAATCGATGATCATCCAGTCCGACGCCGGGCACGTCCACCTCGTCGGGCACGACTGGGGCGCCCAGGTGGCCTGGATGCTCGCCGCCACCCGTCCCGATCTCATCACCACCCTCACCACGGTGTCCGTCCCCCATCCCGCGGCCTTCCTCAAGTCCATGCGCGAGAGCGATCAACTCCGGCGGTCGTGGTACATGGGTGCCTTCCAGGCACCCGCCCTGCCCGAACTGCTGATCGCGCGCAAACCCGAGGTCTTCGACGACATGCTCCGCAAGACCGGGATGGACGACGCGATGGTCGCCGACACTCATCGGCGGATCATCGACTCCGGTGCGTTGACCGGCGGACTCAACTGGTACCGCGCACTCCCGTTCGGCAAGCCCGGCAAGATCGGACGACGGATCACCGTTCCGACCACCCACGTCTGGGGCGCCGGCGACACCGCGCTCGCCCGCCGCGGAGCCGAACTGGCCGGCGACTACGTCGATGCCGACTTCCGCCTCCGCATTCTCGAGGACGCCACCCATTGGATCCCCGAGCAGAACGCCGCCGAACTGACGGACATCATCCTCGACCGGATCGAGAACTAGGCGCCGCCGCGCGGCCCGACCGTCGCGATAACGAGGTCCTCGCCGCCCGCCGGGCTCAGTCCGTCCGTACGGTCGGCGAAGTAGCGGTCGTGCAGGTCGGTCGACGTCACGAGTTCCGCGTCGACGAAACCCGCGTCTCGCGCCAGCGTCACCGCCTCCGCCGGTGCCAGCAGACTCAGCCATGGATGCCCGGACGCCCGTGCTCCTTCCGCCGCCACGTGCAGGATCGGCTGAATCTCCGCGGGAGCCATCTCGATCGGCCGCGAGTAACTGAACACGGTCACCGAACCGGGCGCGAGCGACGCCGCCGCGCGCAGCGTCTCCGAGATCGCTTCGCGCGTCAGATACATCGTCACGCCGAGCATCGACACCACCGTCGGCAGATCCGGGTCCAGACCGGCCGTCACCACCGCGTCGAGCCACGACTGCCCCGCTTCGAAGTCCACCGGCGCCAGCCGCAGCGAGTCGGTGCGCAGACCGAGTTCGCTGAGTCGCGCGCTCTTCCATGCCGACGTCGCCGGGGCGTCGACCTCGAAGACCGTCACCGCACCCGCCTGCCGCTGCGCGAACGTGTCCAGCCCCGCACCGAGCACGACGTACTGACTCACTCCCGAACCGGCGACCAGATCCTCGGTCGCCCGGGCTCGCGCGACGATCGACGCTCGATTGGTCGACGTCCGCTGCGGGTCCATGTCCGGGCGCGACCGCCAGTCGTCGTCGACGCCCGCTATCAGGACACCGAGCGGGTCGTCGACGACGAGCGGCCGGTCGTCGATCAGCCCGTGCAGTCCACGCCACAGCGCGGTCCGGACGGCGGTCGTATCTGGTCCGTCGGTCATGTCGTCCACCTCTCGTTCGGGTCCGGGTCACACCTTCTCGATTGCACTCACCGTATCGCCGCCCTCCGACATCCTCTCCGGACCCGACCGCTCGCGACTCGATCGACGTTGATCGCGGTTCCGATCAGACTTAGCGTCGAAGGAGGAACCGTCGAAGGAGCAGTCCATGCGCGCCATGAAGATCAGCACCAACATTCCCGTCGACGACGTCGAGGCGGCCAAGTCGTTCTACACCGACTTCCTGGGGCTGAGCGTCGAAGAGTTCAACATGGGGTGGGTCGCCCGGTTCACCGACCCGGACTCCGGCGCCCACGTCCAACTGGTCACCGGGGACAAGACGGCGCCGATCGACTCGGCGCTCTCGGTCCACGCCGACGACGTCGATGCGGCCTACGCCGAGGCGCAGGCCGCCGGCTATGAGATCGTCTACCCGCTCACGACTGAGGAGTGGGGCGTCCGGCGCTTCTTCGTCCGCGCCCCCGACGGCACCGTGCTCAACGTGGTGCACCATCGGAATTGAGGTCGACGACCTCGAGTTCACATCGAGCCGCGGGACGTCGCTACTCGACGAACCCGCACCCGGGACCTGAGGAAAATAGTCGCTCTACCGCTCAGGCGACTCCACCGCCGCCCGCAACAGCTCTTCGAGCGCATCATTGAACGCCACCAGCGTCACGGTCGACACTCGCGTCCGCGACGCTCGAATCGTCTCGACCGCCGCAGCCGCGGCGTCGTCCTTCGGCCAGCCGTACACGCCCGCGCTGATCAGCGGGAAAGCGACTGTCGTCGCCCCGAGTTCGTCCGCGACCTCCAACGATCGCCGATAGCACGACACCAGCAACGACCGGTCACGCTGTCCGGCTGCGAAGTTCGGCCCCACCGTGTGGATCACCCATCTCGCCGGAAGGTCGCCGCCCGTGGTGTACCCGGCGTCTCCGGTCGCCAGACCGTCCGGGAACCGGACGATGCAGTCCCGCATGATCGCCGGACCACCCGCCCGATGAATGGCGCCGTCGACTCCGCCGCCGCCCCGCATCGCGTTGTTCGCGGCATTGACGATCGCGTCGACCGTGAGCGTGGTGATGTCGGCACGGACGATGTCGATGGCGGTCATGTGGTGGTCCTTCCGCTGCGGTTCAGCCTTCAGCCGCATCCAGCCGATCCGCGACGTCCTGCGGGAAGCCGCCCGTCGCGATCGGGCCCCATCGGGTCGGGGTGATCCGGATCAGAGACTTGTTCTGCACGCGCATCGCCGCGCGGTACTCGTCCCAATCCGAGTGCTCGCCCGCGATGCTCCGGAAGTAGTCGACCAGAGCGTCCTCAGCGTCGGGCATATCGAGGACCTCGGCCGTACCGTCGACCTGAACCCACGCGTCGTTGAAGTTCTCCGAGAGCACCAGGACGCCGACTGTTGGATGGCGGCGCGCGTTCGCGGTCTTGGCCCGCCCCGGATATGTGGCGATCACGATCCGCCCCTGTTCATCGACGCCGGCCGTCACCGGCGACATCTGCGAGGACCCGTCGCCGCGAGTCGTCGACAGAACGACGTGATGCCGGGTGCGAATGAAGTCGAGAAGCTCCGACAGTTCGACGGCGGTGTTCGTTGCGACGGTGCGTGCCATGGTGGCGAGGGTAACGCTCTGAGGGCCGGCCGTCAGTGAGTCGCTGTGCACAGAAGACCACGTGCTGAGACTTCGGCACCCGCTGTTCGTGACCGTCCTCGTCGACCGTGACTACTTCTGACCCAAGCGTCCCCGTGAGCGGAGTTCGTGGACCATATGTCCGTGAGACCGCGCCACGGGGACGCTTCGGTCACTACCTACCGTGAGCGCCCCCACCCGCGCCGCCCCGATACCCTGGCCCAGTGCAATTCGACGAGATCGTCGCCGTACGGAAGAGCAATGCGGCGTGGCGCCTGCTGCGGGCGGACAACGCGCCGCTGCTGCTGTCGTTCCTCGGGCGGGTCTTCGTCGACGACAACGTCCGCGAGATCTCCGAGTCCGCGCTGGTCAACCTGCTCGACGACGAGCTGTACTCACTGAACAAGCGACTCGGCGAGGGCACGTATCCACGCTCGCCGAAGGCATATCTGGACGAGTGGTCGGCCCCGGACACCGGATGGCTGCGCAAGTACTACGTCATCGAGAGCGACGAACCGCACTATGACGCCACCCCCGCGGTGGAGCGCGCCGTCGCCTGGGTGCGGTCCCTGCGCGACCGCGGGTTCGTCGGCACCGAGTCCCGTCTCAAGACCGTCCTGGAACTGCTGCGGCAGATCGTCTACGGCACGACCACCGACTCCGAACGACGACTGGCCGATCTGCACCGGAGACGAGCTGAGATCGACGCCGAGATCGAGGCCGCCGAACGCGGCGAGTTCCAGGTCCTCGACGAGACCAGCCGCCGCGACCGTTACCAGCAGTTCGCCGACATCGCCCGCGCGCTCCTGTCCGACTTCCGCGAGGTCGAGTCGAACTTCCGCACCCTCGACCGGGAGATGCGCGAACGCATCGCCACCTGGCGCGGTACCAAGGGCGAGCTCCTCGACGAGATCGTCGGGAGCCGCAACATCATCAGCGACTCCGATCAGGGTCGCAGCTTCCAGGCCTTCTACGACCTCCTGCTCTCCGCCGACCGGCTCGACGAGCTCGACGACCTCGTCCGACACGCGCAGTCGCTCGACGACGTCGCCGACTCCGACCTCCGGCTCACCAACATCCACCACGACTGGCTCGACGCCGGCACCCGCGCGCAGGGCACCGTGCGGAGACTGTCGGAGCAGCTCCGTCGCTTCCTCGACGACCAGGCGTGGCTCGAGAACCGCCGCGTGATGGACCTGCTGCGGAGCATCGAATCGACCGCCTACCAGGTGCGCGACCGACGGGTCGACGACTTCGCACATGAGATCGACTCGCCGACCCCGAGCGTCCACCTCCCGCTCGAGCGCCCGCTCTACCGCCCGACGACATCGGTCGAGGTCGCCAGCGACGGCATCGAGGAGGGCGAGGCCCAGGGCGCATCCGAGGCGCTGTTCGAGCAGATCCACGTCGACCCCGCGCCCCTCATCGACAGTGTGCGGCACGTCTTGCGCAGACGCGACCAGATCACTCTCGCGGAAGTGGTGGCCGAGCGGCCGATCGAGCAGGGTCTGGCCGAGCTGATCACCTATCTGTCGCTGACCGACGAGAGCTTCACCAAGGTCTTCGACGAACAGGCCCACGAGTCGGTGAGCTGGGTCGACGACGCCGGCGCGCAGCGCACCGCCCGGGTTCCACGGGTCATCTACACCCGACCCGGCTCGCCGCAAACCACGACCGCCGCCCCGACCCCCGCCACCACCGACGAGGAGAACTGATGAGCCGCCCGGTGCCCCGCGACGAGCTGAACCTGCCGCTCGCGGTCACGTCGCTGATGCGAGGCGTCGTCTACCGCGACACCGCCGAGACCACCTGGCGTCACGTGCTCGGCCTGACCGCACAGGTCAGCGACTACGTCGCGACGCTCGGTCTGGTGGTGGTCATCGACGAGGCCGAGGGCTACGCGTTCCTTCGGTCCAAGAGCGACGACGAACTCGCCGACCTCGGCATCCCGCGCCTCGTCGCCCGGCATCAACTGCCGCTGCACACCTCGTTGCTGCTGGCGCTGCTACGCAAGAAGCTCGCCGAGCACGACACCACCGACGCGGGCAACCGGCTGGTCCTCACCAGCGAGCAGCTCCGCGAGATGATCGGGCCGTTCTTCCCCGCCTCGACCAACGAGGCACGCACCGCCGACCAGGCCGACGCCGCCGTCCGCCGCGTGACCGACCTCGGCTTCCTCCGTCGCATGCCCGGGCAGGACGGCGAGTACGAGGTGCGCCGCGTCATCAAGGCGTACGTCGACGCGCAATGGCTGTCGGACCTGGACGTGCACCTGGCCGAATACGCGGAGATCTCCCGGGAGGAACGACGATGACCGGACTGTTCGCACCCACCGAGTTGGAGAACGAGGGCTCGGCGCGCTCGGGCTTCCGGCTCCAGCGCTTCCAGGTCCTCAACTGGGGAACGTTCGACCAGCGCGTCTGGACACTCGTGCTCGACGGCGAGAACGGGCTGCTCACCGGCGACATCGGCTCCGGCAAATCGACCCTCGTCGACGCCCTGACCACGCTGCTGCTGCCCGCCCACCGCGTCGCCTACAACAAGGCCGCGGGCGGTGAGTCCCGCGAGCGCGACCTGCGCTCGTACGTGCTCGGCTACTACAAGTCCGAGCGCAACGAGGTCACCGGCGCGTCGCGGCCGGTGGCGCTGCGCGGCATGTCGAACTACTCGGTGATCCTCGGCGTCTTCGCCAATGAGGGCTACGACGAGACGGTGACCCTCGCGCAGGTCTTCTCGATGCGGCACGACAGCGGTCAGCCCGAGCGGTTCTTCACCGTCACCGACCGGGCCCTCGACATCGCCACCGATTTCGCCGACTTCGGCTCCGACCTCCGCGCCCTGCGCAAACGGCTGCGCGACGGCGAGACCCGCATCCACGAGCACTTTCCGGAGTACGGCCGGGACTACCGCCGCTCGCTCGCGATCCGGTCCGAGCAGGCGATGGAACTGTTCCACCAGACGGTCTCGATGAAAGCCGTCGGCAACCTCAACGACTTCGTGCGCGACCACATGCTCGAGCCCTTCGACTCCACCGGGTGGGTCGACACGATGGTCTCTCATTTCGAGGATCTGACCGCCGCGCACGACGCCGTCGTCCTGGCCCGCGCCCAGCTCAGCGAGCTGGAGCCGCTGCTGGCCGACCACGACCGCTACCGCAGCCACACCGACATGGCCGCCGAGCTCAAGGATCGGCGCGCCGCTCTGCGCTACTACTTCGCGCAGCAGCGCTACGACCTCCTCGAGTCGGAGCTGGAGACTCACAACAGCGATCTCGCCGCCACCCGCACCGCGCTGGCGACCGTCGACCGCGATCTCGCCGACCTGCGGATCAGCCAGCGCGAACTGGAACTCCGACAGGCCGGACTCGGCGGCACCGACATCGCCACACTCGAACATCAGATCGCCGAGTCCGGCCGCCAGCGCGAAGAGCGGGCCGC
Organism: Gordonia neofelifaecis NRRL B-59395; assembly: GCF_000192435.1. Lineage (GTDB taxonomy): Bacteria > Actinomycetota > Actinomycetes > Mycobacteriales > Mycobacteriaceae > Gordonia > Gordonia neofelifaecis. Next base: position 395,326 of record NZ_AEUD01000001.1, on the reverse strand, counting down.
TGCCTTCGATCGCTACGCGCGGATGATCGACGACGCGGGTCTGGCTCCGGTCGCCGACCGCGGGCAGTTCGAGCAGCGACGCACCGAGGTCTCCGACGCCGTCGCCGCCCTGGACGCCGAGGCCGCCGAGGTCGAGAACGCGATGACCGAGGTCCGGTTCAGCAAGCGCGAACTCGACGGCGAGGGGCGACGCGTCGCGGGCGAGATCGCCAGCCTCCGCGGCCGCGCCAGCAACATCCCCGAGCGCAACCTCCGCATCCGCGAACTGATCTGCGAAGGCGTCGGACTACCCCACGACGAGCTGCCGTTCGTCGGCGAGCTGATCGGCGTCCGCGAGGACGAGAGCCGCTGGGAGGGTGCCGCCGAGCGCGTCCTCCGCGGCTTCGGACTGTCGCTGCTCGTCGCGGCCGACCTGTACGACGACGTCTCGTCATGGATCGACGCCAACCATCTCGGCGGGCGCGTCGTCTACTTCAAGGTCTCCGATCACGTCTCGTCGAAGGGCGTGCAGACGCCGCCGTCGAACGCCTTGGCGCACAAGATCGACATCAAGGAGGGCCGCTTCGAGGCCTGGCTCGAACGCCGCCTGTTCGAGCGCGCACGGCACATCTGCGCCGAGACGCTCGGCGAGTTCCGCGCCGCCGAGCACGCCGTCACCGTCAACGGTCAGGTGCGCTCCGGCGGCGGGCGGCACGAGAAGGACGACTCCCAGCGCGTCGACGACCGTCGCAACTTCGTGCTCGGCTGGAGCAACGAACAGAAGATCGGCGCCCTCTTCACCACCGGCCAGCGCGTGCAGGAGGAACTGAATCGGGTCGACGCCGAGATCGACGAGCTCGAGGACCGTCGTCGCGCGCTGATGGCCCGGCGCAACGCCCTGACCGGGCTCGACGCGTACCCGAGCTTCGACGCGATCGACTGGATGAGCTCTGCCTCGCGGATCGCCGAGCTGACCGAGCGCAAGACCGAGTTGGAGCAGTCGTCGACGGAGCTGGCCGAGGTCACCGAGCTGATCGCGGCCACCCGCGAGCAGCTGGGCGCCCTCGATGCGACGCGAGACGGTTTGCGCGACAAGGTGTCCCGCTTGGAGATGGTGCGAACCCAGGGTGAGCAGGCGCGCACCGCCGCGCGAGAGATCGTCACCGAGGCCGAGTTCGCCGACGCGGAGCCGCATTTCGCCGCGATCACGACGGCGGTGGACGACTACCGCGCGAAGGTGAGCGATGGCGAGGCGCAGGCCCTGACGGTCGCCGAGTGCAGCGAGTTGGAGTCGTCGATGACCGAGCGACTCACCGACGAGTCCGAGCAGCACACCGGACGGGCTGGCACCTACGAGACCCGCACGGTGAACCGGATGTCGGAGTTCAATCGCAATCATCCCGTCCTGGCCACCGAGTTCGATGCGGACATCGCCTCCGCCGACGAGTACCGCGAGCTGCATCGTCGTCTCGCCGAGGACGACCTGCCGCGCTTCGAGACCGAGTTCAAGACGTATCTGAACACCAATGCGATCCGCGACATCGCGATCTTCGCCGCGAAGCTGAACAAAGAGGTCCACCAGATCCAGTCGAAGATCGACACGATCAACGAATCGCTCGCCGGGATCGAGTACAACCCGGGCCGGTACATCCGGCTCGACGTGAATCCGACGGCGGCGCAGGACATCCGCGAGTTCCGTGCCCACCTCCGGCAGTGCAGCGACGGCTCGTTCGAGGCCGACACCGACGACCATTACGCCGAGGACAAGTTCCTGCTGGTGAAGGAGCTGGTCGAGCGCTTCCGCGGCCGCGAGGGCTTCACCGACCTGGACCGCAAGTGGACCGAGCAGGTCACCGATGTTCGCAACTGGGTCACCTTCGCCGCCTCCGAGCGGTACATCGACGGCGACGCCGAGTACGAGAACTACACCGACTCCGACGGCAAGTCCGGCGGACAGAAGGAGAAACTCGCCTACACGATCCTCGCCGCGTCGCTGGCCTACCAGTTCGACCTCAAGTGGGGTGCGACGATGTCGCGCGACTTCCGGTTCGTCGTCATCGACGAGGCCTTCGGCCGCGGTTCGGACGACTCCGCCCGTTACGCCCTCTCCCTCTTCGCCCGTCTGGGTCTGCAGCTGCTGATCGTCACCCCGCTGACGAAGATCTACACGATCGAACCGTTCGTCTCCGCCGTGGGCTACGTCGAGAACCGCGGCGGCAGCTACTCGCAGCTCCAGTGCCTCACGATCGAGGAGTACCGAGAGAAGCGCGCCCTGCGCGACATGGTGCAGGAGGTCGGCTCCCCCGCTGGTTGAGCGCCGCCTTCCGCTGGTTGATCCGGACCGAAGCGAAGCGCAGGTCCGTGTCGAAACCCCGTGCGACAGGCTGGAATCGCCGTCGAGTTCACTCATCCAGACGACACCCGATTCTCCGGATTTGTCAGAGTCTGACGATAGTTTGGCGCCAACGAGATCCGACCGCGCGGATCTCGACTGTTCCGCCGACGTTTCGAAGGAGCCCGACACCGTGAGAGCCTCCTCCAGCCTGCCTGCAATCGGTCCACACAAGCCCGGTCATCCGAACCACATTGCATACCGCCAACTGTGCCGCCAGATCGTGGATCTACGCAGCGTCGGCACCGTCAAAGAGATGAATGCGGCTGATCGCCGTGCTTTCGACCGCTTGATCCGTCGCCGAGATGCGTTGTGGGAACCCGCGGTTGATGAAACGACGCCCGCTGCAGCGCCGAATGCCTCGAAGACGAAGTCGAAGAGATCTAAGAAGTCCGCGAAGGCCTCTGGCAGCCGAGCGTCGACTCAGGCTCCACGACGGGCCTCGCACACCCTGCGCAGGACGCCGATACGGCGCGAGCGCACCTACTTCACCTGCGAGCGCTGTTTCAAGAGGTGCTGGACCATGGAGTCCGGTCGCAAGATGTGCGACGACTGCGGCGATCGCTTCCGTCGACGAAAGGCAGAACTCGCGCCGCGCAAGAAGGGATCGCAGTGGATCTCGCTGGTTCCGTCCGGACATCCCGGCTCCGGCCAGCGCTCCTGAGGCACGCCGCCCGATCTGTACGCAGCCCCGCTACCCGATCCCCGCCAGGTACCGTGTCGGCATCTCCATGAACGGCCGGCGGTGCTGCGCCCAGTGCGGGAGGTCGTCCATCGAGTAGATGTCCTGCTGGTTCGGCGCTCGGCGCGGCCAGGTCGGGACGTTCACCCACAGGCGCAGCAGATGCCGTCGGCGCTCGATCTCCTCGTGGTCTTCGTACGGCGTGCGCCCGTGCACGATCAGGCGATTGTTCAGGAACTGGATGTCCCCGGGTGCGATGTTCATGTCGAGGTAGAACTCGGGGGAAGCGGAGAGCTCGCAGAACAGGTCCAGGGCCGCCTCCTGCTGCGGCGTGACGTCGAAGTAGCCCGCACGTGCGGCGTCACGGGTCTGCGCGACGTGCACGCACGACGCGAACTTCCCGTCGGGCTTGGCGAACAGCGCGACGTCACCGGCAGTCACGATTCTGCCGTCGCCGCGCTCGGCGTCGTGCGCGCTGCGCATGATCGGCATCCCCTGATACAGCACGCGCGTCAACTCCGGGTCCATCTCGAGCATGCGATCGTGGACGGCCGCGGCGCTCGCGATCCGGCTCGCGCCACCGGTCTTCGCCTCGCGCAGGCAGAGCAGAGAGACGACGTCGTGCCCGTCGCTGTGCATGTTCATCGACTGCGCTGTGCGGTAGCCGCGGACGGGCCCGCCGACCCGGTCGGCAACGTTCATGACGTGTCCGAGGATCTCGCCGTTGCCCGACTGCGGGATGATCTCACCGAGGTGCACGCCGAGTCCGCAGTAGATGCGCGCGAGGTCGTCGTCGCTGTACGCGTCCCGGTCGAGTCCGCGGATCAGGACGAATCCCCTTCCCGCCCACAGTTCCTCGCGAAGCCTCGTGATCAAACCACCGATCGTGCGGAGCGGGAAGACCTCCGGCGTGATGTCGACGAGGTCGAGGTCGCCGCGCGACTTGAGCGCGGTGAGGGCCCGGTCGATGTCGGCGAGTTCGTCGGCGGACAACTGCCACAGCCCGTCGTCGCGGTAGTTGAAGGTGCTGCCGAGCCAGGCGGTCCGGCCGCCGACCGGCGTGAGATGTGCAAGGTCTGTCATGTCGGCTCCCGTTCAGGCTGCAGTAGGTCCGGACTGCGGTCCGCGGACCAGACGGCCCGGCAACGCTCCGGTGTGGATTCCGTCGCGTGTGACGACGTCGCCGGCGACGATCGTGGCGGCGTAGCCGCGCGCGTCCTGCATCAGTCGACGACCGCCCGCGGGCAGATCACGCACGACCCTCGGCCGGTCGAGACCCAGACGGTCGAGATCGATGATGTTGAGGTCGGCTCGGTACCCGGGTGCGACGACGCCGCGGTCGTGCAGTCCGACCGTCCGCGCCGACCGCTGCGACATCAGGTGGATCAGGTACGACAGCGGGAGGCGGTCGCCGCGGGTGCGGTCGCGACCCCAGTGCGCGAGCATGTGCGTGTAGATGCTGCCGTCGCAGATCACGCCGAGGTGCGCGCCACCGTCGCCCAGGCCGGGCACCGTGTGTTCGCCGAGCAGCATCTCGCGCGACGGCTCGAGGGAGTAGTCGGCGTAGTTCGAGAACGCGAGATACAGGATGTTGCTTCCGTCGCCGTCGAGCAGGCGGTCGTAGGCCAGGCTCTCCGGCGTGACGCCGAGGCGACGCGCCTGCGCGCCGATGCTCGCCTCCCGCGGCGGTTCGTAGTCGAAGTCCTCGCCCATTTCGAAGAGGTGGTCGAAGTCTCGGACCCTGCCGCCGATGGCGATGGTCGGATTCGGATCGTTGACCTCGGCGAGGACCTGTTCCTTCACCTCGGGTCGCCGGAGTTCGCGGACGCGTTCGTCGAGCGGACGGTCGGCCAGTGCGAGGTACGTCGGCGTCGAGTAGAACGGGTTGAGCGTGAGCTCGAGCCCCAGCAGCACACCGAGCGGCCGCGGCAGCACCTGCATAGTCGCCTCCCCGCCCGCCGCGTTGACGGCGTCGAGCTTCGCCATCACCGCGCGCCACAGGTCGGGCATTCCGTGGCTCTGGACCAGCGACATGCTGAACGCGCGGCCGGCGTCGGCCGTTTGCTGCAGGCTCGTGTCGAGCAGCCGCTCCCATCCGCCGCTGTACTCCATGACGAACTGCATCAGCCCCGCGCCTGCCCGCCCGAGCGCGGCCGTGAGCCCCGCGTACTCCTGCTCGGTGGCGGCCAGGGTCGGCGTGAGCTGACCGTCGCTGGACCGGTGGAACATCGTCTGCGACGTGCCGAAACCGAACGCGCCCGCACCGATGGCCTCTTCGAGGATCTGCCCCATCCGCTCGATCTCCGCCTCGGTGGCGGGTTCGCGCTGGAATGCGCGCTCGCCCATCACGTAGGTGCGCAGCGCCGCGTGCGGGACGTAGCTGCAGACATCGGCGTCGAACTCACGCCCGGCGAGGTAGTCGAGGTACTCGGGATAGGTGGTCCACTGCCAGTCGACGCCCTCGCAGAGCACCACGTTCGGGATGTCCTCGACACCCTCCATCAGCTTGATCAGGAGGTCGCGATGCTCCGGCTCGCAGGGCGCGAAGCCGACGCCGCAGTTACCCATGACGACGGTCGTGACGCCGTGGTTGGTCGACGGCACCAGCCGATTCTCCCAGGTCGCCTGGCCGTCGTAGTGCGTGTGCACGTCCACGAATCCCGGCGTGACGAGGCGTCCGGTGGCATCGATCTCCTCGCGTCCGGCGCCGTCGATCTCGCCGACCTCGACGACGATCCCATCGCGGACCGCGACGTCCGCCAGTCTCGGCTCAGCTCCCGTTCCGTCGACCACCGTGCCGCCGCGGATCACCAGATCGAACTCGGCCATGCCTCACTCCCATCGTCGTCGTGCCCAAACGCTAGAAGTGTTCGGGCCCGACGACCACGTGCTTTCCCGGTGAGCGGTTCGGGGCGGAGGGTTGAGCCCGCACGAGCCCGACGATCAGCCGATGTCCACCCACATCTCGCCGGCCGCGTCGGCCGCACCCGCGCCCGAGGTCGACGCGGCGACCATCGCCGCCACGTCGACGGCCCCGCCGACAGCGACCACCAGCACCACGTCCGCGCCGTACTCGGTCTCCACGATCTCCGCGCCCTTGGCCCGCAGTTCGCCTTCGACGCGGCCCGCCTCCATGTGCGACAACCGCACGCGCCACACCGCACGCTGCTCCCGCCGCACGACCGTGCCGGCGTCGACGGCCAGCGACACCGCGTCGCCGTACGCGCGCACCAGCCCGCCCGCGCCCAGCAGTGTGCCGCCGAACCAGCGGATCACCACCGCGCAGACGTCGCTGAGCCCCGCCCCGACGAGCACATCGAGCATCGGCGCACCGGCGGTCCCGGACGGTTCGCCGTCGTCGTTGGTGCGGGTCGTCTGACCGCGCGGCCCTAGAACGAACGCCGAACAGTGGTGCCGCGCATCGCGATACGCGCGCCGCTGCTCGGCGATGAACTCCCGTGCCGAGTCCTCCGCGTCGACCCGCCGGATCACCGCGAGGAACTTCGACCGCTTCACCTCCAGCGTCCCGACGGCGTCGTCACCGCGAGACAGGGTGAGGTAGTACGGCAGCGTCATGGGGCCATCTTCCCAGGGCGGACCGGTCTCCGGTCAGCGCACCCCGAACACCTTCACGAACATCGGCGTATCGAGCAGCGTGTGCGGCGCAATCGCGTGGTACGCCCACAGATGCGTCCACGCATTGGCGCTGCGGATGGTGATGAACGTCTTGAACATCCCGGGACCGGTGTAGAAGAGGAACAGGTAGAGCACCGAGATCAGCGCGTCGGTCGGCGACGCGAAGTTGGTCCAGCCGTCGAAGAAGTGCAGCGTCGCGTAGGTCAGACCACCGAGCACGACCGTCGCGGGCACCGACCCGGTCAGCCGCAGGTAGCGCGGCGTCAGAATGCAATAGATGAAGATCATCGTCGGCAGCGCCGTGCCCGCGAGACCCAGGACCAGGGTCAGCGGCGCGCCGAGCAGCGCTTGCCGCAGAGGCAGTCCGAGGATCGACGACGACCCGGCCACCGCCAGTTGCACGGCCGACTCGATGGCCAGCACGACGACGATCAACAGCAGGTCGGCGCGCCGGTCGGACGACCTCAGGCTCAGTTGCTCGGTGGTGTATCCCCGCCTGAAGACGATGAGCGGAACGATCGCGAAGACGATCAGGTTGTATACCGCCCAGCTCAGCGTCTCCGGAATCGTCACGGGCTGGTCGGTGCGGATCACCATGCCGTCGAGATGGAAGCTGAAGGCGTGCCAGCCGAACGCGCGACCGAGCAGGAAGCCGCCGACCATGCCCGCGCTGCCGTAGCCGAGCATCGCCGCCACCTCGGCGCCGGTCCGGGTTCGCTCCGGTGCCCGCGTCGCGAGGTCCGGCACCTTCCGGTGCCGGGTCAACAGATGCACGACGACCATCAGCGCGAAGACCTCGAGATACATCAGGTCGGTGCCGATCACCTTGTCGACGGTGGGCGGCTCGGCGAGTTCGCTCGCATGCAGCGGCAGATGCTCCCCGGCCAGCGCGATCAACACCGCGTTGATCACCAGCCACCCGGCCACCGCCAGCCAGACCACGCGGGAAGACGATCGCTTCCGCGGCGAAGCGGTCCGACGATCGACGACCAGGTCCTGCGTTCCAGCCATGACCCAACCATACGCTCGTATCATACGAACGTATAGAGGAGACGGTAGACTGCTGCGCATGACCGAGAAGCGCATGACCGAACCGACGGTGCGCGACCGCATCCTCGACACGCTGCTCGACCTGACCGCCGACCGCGGCGCCGAGGGCGTCACCGTGCGCGAAGTGGCCACGGCCGCCGGCGTGTCCATCGGCACGGTCCAGTACTACTGCCACAGCAAAGAGCAGATGCTGACCATGGCCTTCGACGAGGTCAATCGTCGAATCATCGCTCGCGTCAACGACATCCAGCAGACCGGAACGGTCGGCGCGGTACTGCGGCGCGCCCTCCTCGAGTTCCTGCCCCTCGATGCCGCTCGTCGCCGCGAGGCGTCGGTGTACCTCGCGTTCAGCACACGGGCGGTCGTGCTTCCGGCGCTCGCCGCCATCCGCCACGACCTCATCGCCGACCAGCACCGGCTCTGCGCCGACGCGTTCCGACTGGCGCACGAGCGCGGTGAGACGCTCGCCGACGTCGACCCCGACAGTGCCGCCTGGACGACCGTCGCACTGATCGACGGCCTGCTGCTCAACCTCTTGAGCGACCCGACCGGACTGTCGGCCGACGACGCGATCGGCGTCGTCGACCGACATCTCGGCGCCCTCACCCGGATCTGACTGCCGATGAATCTGCGCCCCCTGAGGGCGCAGATTCATCGGAGCTTCGCAGGCCTCCTCCGCCGAGCCCCTCACCAGCACAATTGCCATAGGTAACTATCAGCATTTATAGTTGCTTACCTTAAGCAATGGAGGTGTCGTGGTCGACAACGAGCAGGCGAGACGCATCATGGCGGAAGTCGTCGAGATCGCCCGCGCCTTCGAGATGTCGGGACGACGACAGCGCGCGGCCGGGATCACCGGAACCAAGATCGGCATCCTGAATCAGCTCAAGCGCGACGACGCCCGGCTGACGGCGATCGCGGACACGCTCGGCGTCTCGCTCCCCGTCGCGTCGCGCGCCGTCGGGGCCCTCGAGGCGGAGGGCTACGTCATCCGCCGCACCGACCCCGACGACGCACGCGCGTCGCTGCTCTCGCTGAGTCCGATCGGCGTCGACTACATCCGCGGACGCGAGGTGCAGTTCATCGCCCGGTTCGCCGAGCAGTTGTCGGACTGGAACGACGACGACGCCGCACAGGCCGAGGCCGCCCTCGCCCGCTTGAGAGAACCGATCCTGGCCACCCTCACACCCGTCCCCGATCCGCGACCCGCCGAGTCCGCGCAGTAGCGATCCACCCTCCCCCGATGTTTGAAAGGTCGTCCATGACCGCCCCCGCCACCAACGCGCCCATCGAACCGAAGGAGTACTCGCACGGCGAGATCCTCGGTGTGATGACCGGACTTCTCGCCGCACTCTTCACCGCCCTGATCTCGTCGACCATCGTCTCCACCGCGCTGCCGACGATCATGGCGTCCCTGCACGGCACGCAGCGGCAGTACACGTGGGTGATCACCGCGAGTCTGTTGACGATGACGATCAGCACCCCGATCTGGGGCAAGCTGTCGGACCTGTTCAACAAGAAGGTCCTCACTCAGGTGGCCATCCTGATGTTCGTCGCCGGCTCCGTCCTCGCCGGCTTCTCCCACGAGGTCTGGCTGCTGATGCCGGCCCGAGCGATCCAGGGCGTCGCGATGGGCGGTCTGATCGCGAGCACGCAGTCGGTGATGGGCTCGATCGTCAATCCGCGTGATCGCGGAAGGTACAGCGGGTACATGGGCGCCGTGATGGCCGTGGCGACGGTGTCGGGGCCACTGCTCGGCGGGCTCATCACCGACCACCTCGGGTGGCGTTGGACGTTCTTCGTCTGTGTGCCGCTGGCCGTCATCGCTCTCGGGCTGCTGCAGTGGAAGCTGCACCTGCCGACCGTGAAGCGCGCCCACGTGAAGATCGACTACCTCGGTGCCGTGCTGCTTTCGATCGCCGCAGCGCTGCCGATGATGTGGGTGACGTTCGCGGGCAACTCCTACGACTGGATCTCCTGGGAGTCCGCGGCCTTCGGCGTCGCCTTCCTGATCGCCGCGTCGCTCACGGTGGTCGTGGAACTCCGCGCTGCCGAGCCGATGCTGCCGCTGCGACTCCTGCGCAACCGCACCACCGTCCTGATGATCGTCGGCAGCATCGCCGTCGGCGTTGCGATGTTCGGCCCCGCCGTCTTCCTCACCCAGTACTTCCAGCTCGGCGACGGCCACACGCCCACTCGCGCGGGCCTGATGACGATCCCGATGATCCTCTCCCAGATGATCAGCGCGACCACCTGCGGTCAGATCGTCAGCCGCACCGGACGATGGAAGCCGGTCATGGTGTTCGGCGGTGCCGCGATGCTCGTCGGCCTCGGCGGACTCGGCCTGATCGACCACAGCACGTCGTATGTCCACGTCGCGATCTTCATGGCGATCGCCGGCGTCGGCATCGGCGCGCTGACCCAGAACATCGTGCTCGTCGTCCAGAACACCGTCGACGTCTCGCAGGTAGGCGCGGCGTCCGCCTCCGTCGCGTTCTTCCGCTCTCTCGGTGGCGCGGTCGGCGTGTCGGTCCTCGGCGCGGTCCTCACCTCGTTGGTCGGCAACAACATCCGGGACGGACTCCAGGCCCTCGGCGTCCACGCCGCCATGCCGTCCGGCGACACCCAGCTCGACATCAGCGCGCTCCCCGCGCCGATCCGCACCGTCATTCACCACGCCTACTCCGACGCCTTCGGTCCGGTGTTCATGATCTCCGCCGCGACCGCCATCGTGACCTTCGTCTGCATCCTGCTGGTCAAGGAGGTGCCGCTGCGCCGGACGATCGCGAAGGAGCCTGCCGCCGAGGTCGATGTGGACGTCGACGCGGCAGCAGTTGCGGCGACCCGGTAAACGTTCTCTCCCGGATCGGTCACCGCCCGACGAAACCTGCTGCAGAGCGCGAACAAGACCTGCACCGCCCGGCGTGTCCGAACTCCGGGCGCGTCTGCCACGACCCGCACCGCTCAGAACTGCGGCTCGCCCCACTCCGTCGCCCAATCGGTCACCGAACCCCGAGTCGGCGACGCTGCCTCCACGGCTTGACAAGCCCGACGATTCGCCGCCCGCTGCTGCATCCGATACCGATGCTTGGCCTCCATCCGCGTCCGCGATCGTTCGGGTGCAACACCGGCGTGTCCGGATCCCGGGCGTGTCGGCGCGGGGTGCCTGCAGGTGAGGTGACCGAGCTCCGACAGGAGCCACATGTTCAACGCCCGCTGACGCACCGTGAACCCCTCCGGCGTGGTGACCTCCGTCCAGATGACGCCGTTCGCGTCCACGACCTGATCGTCGATCCATCCACCGACGAAGGTCTTCAGACCGTGATGGAAACGGCACTTCGGATTCAGGTTGCACACGCACGTCGGGCCGCCGGCAGTCGGATCGGCGTGGTTGAACTCGGACACGTGGTCCAGATCGGACTTCCACGCCGCCCGCTCACATCCCGGCCACGAGCACATCCCGAACAGGCCCCGCATCGCCGCGTCCACCGCCGCCGTCGGACGATAGGCGTTGCCTGGCTGCGCCTGATGATCGACGATCTCGTCGAGATTCAGCTCTCGCCGAACAGCGTCCGGACGAGCTGCAAGCTCCCGCACGTGCTCGGCCGAGATCGGACCGTAGCCGTCCAGATAGGCCGGGGTGTCGGACTCGCCCCCGAGAGTCTCCTTGCGAACCACCACGTGCAGGACCACCCGTGCGCACCGCGCCGCGATCGCCTCCGCCGACAACTCAGCGGTGCAATCGTCCCGACCGCACTCGCACACGAAGTCGGTCCCCGCCAGCCGCGCGACGGCCGCCGCCGACCGACGCTCACCGCGCGTCCGCGGATCGTGCGAGCACACCCCGGCGATCACCGCGTCCAGCACGTCTTTCACGACCATCGCGTCCTCGGCCGATGCCGTCACGATCACTTCGGACACACCCTCGCCGAGCGCGTTCACCCGCACCTGCTTGGCGAGCTTCACCTGCTCCCGGGTCAACGTCACGGCATCCGGATCATGCTCAGCCACAATAGAACTCACCAACGCCTCCACCCGGGCAGCCGACAGGGTGCCCGCCTCAGACAGCGTGTGCGCGATCTCGGCGTCGATGAACCTCAGTAGATCCGCATCGTCGACGAGCGCCGTCTGCTCGACCACCCGTCGAAACCACGCCGGGCAGATCAGCCCGTCACGCATCAACCGACCCACCGCCGGAATCCTCTCCATGCACGCCACCGCGGCCTCCACGAAATGCTCCGCCGTGCACTGTCGCACGCCCGCCGCCGTCGCATACGACGCGGCGACCTGGCACAGCGGATCGTAGAGCCGTGTGTACGCGTCAGCACCAGACTCGGAACCGCCGTCACCGTCGGCCGCAACATCCGCCTCAGCCTGCTTCGCTCGGAGCAGTGCGTACACCGCTTCGTAGCGGTGCCACAGCACCAGCCCCTGATAGCAGTCCGCTCGCGCCGCGAACCCGAGCAGAGCAGCACGATCGGCCTGCGAGGCGCCTTCCGCCGACACTCCCGTGCCGACCGGCCGACCGATCCGGATCACGATCGAACCCTCGTCGACCACCACCGACGAGCCGGCCGTCGACGATCCCGAATCACTCCTGACCTGGATGTTCATTGATCCCCCTCCGTTCGAATCGAACTTGCATTCGATGTTATCCGCAGGGTCTGACATAAATGATCGCGAGAATCTCCGCCGACCTGATTCGACCGCCACGGGTCGGCCTGTGGACAACGAAGTCGACGCCGCCGATGGACTGTGGCGACGATGAGTTCACGCACCACGACGGGACCCACGACGGTGCGACACGGACACTGACGGTCGACCAGCCGCGCCGATCAGTCCGGATTGTCGTAGGCCCGTGCTTGTCTGTCACGTTGCCGCATGGGCGGGGACGTGCCGTTCGCCGGCGCCACTACGTGTGAAGGACCGACATGACCCCTCGCGCAACGATTCTCAACGGCGACCCCGAGTCGCCTGTACTACTTCACGTCACCCAGCAGGCTCGCCTGACCAGACCGTGCGACGCGTCCCCTCCTGCCCGGCGCGAAACCCTCGACCGCGCCGCGGAGTCGGTGGCGCGATCCGCGCGGACACACTCGACGATTCGCCCGCACCTGATCGTGAACGAACTGTCGCCGACCACCGGCGATGCCGGCCGGCCTGGAGGAGACGGACCAGAAGACGTTCAGCCATACGCCTGGCTGGTGGCGGATCTCGTCGACGAACGATTGGCCGCCACCGGCCGCGCGTTCATCGTCGACATCCACTCCCCGGTGAGCGACCAGAGCCCGGTCGGCGATCCGTCGGCGCCCTGCCCCGAGGTTCTACTCAACGTCGACGGCCGACACCTCCCACCTGCCCTTCTCGATGCGGCCGTCAGTGCGTTCGGCGAGCTGACGTCGCCCGTGACCGACGCGCCGCACGCGGGCCGCTACGTACCGCAACTTCGACACCGCGGTGACCAGCGCGTCCAAGCGATCAGTCTGTCGATCCGCGAGAGCGTACTGCTCGACGGCCACTTCGCGGTCAACCCGGAGTCCGTCGAGCGGCTGGGCCGAGCCATCGGACAGGTGGTCGGGTGCGTCGACGCCGTCGGCGCACCAGATCCGCGTCGACCTCCTTGCCGACCCGTCGATCAATCGGGTGAATGTCCGACCCCAGTCCTATAGTGAAGCCCTCAAGTAAGGCATCTCACTCAAACAGGAGGATCGTGGCTCCGACTGCACCCGCTGGCCGACGTCCGACGACCGACACTGTCAGCTCGTCGCCGGTTCCCGCTTTCATCCTGTCCTCACGCGCTCCCAGGAGATCACTGTGACCCCCTCTCTCGTCCTCGGTCATGAAGCGTCCGACGATGCGCTCGAACTCGAGGTGGTTGCCCACCCGATCGCGAATCTCGCTCTGCTGCACAACAATGTGCCGATCTTGCGGTCGGTTCAGATCACGAACGTCAGCGATCGGCCGATCGACGACCTGCGCGTGACGGCACGACTGTCCGGGTTGGCGGACGGCACTGCTCCCGAGTGGTCGGAGACGCTGCCGCGACTCGCGCCGGGCGAAGCACATCGCTGGGAACTGATCCGCGCGGTCGCTCCCTCGCGCCACCACCTGAGCACCCTCAACGAGGCGTACGACGCACAGATCGTCGTCGCGGCCGGGGTCGACGAACGGTCGATCTCCGTCGACATCCCGCTGCGACTCCTCGCCCAGAACGAATGGTTCGCCGCCTCCTTCTGTTTCGAATCGCTCGCATCGTTCGTCCAGCCGAACACGGCCGGGGTGCACGCCCTGCTCAGCGAGGCGTCGGACATCCTCCAGACCTCCACCGGCAGCAATTCGCTCGAGGGCTACCAGGGCGGTCCCCAGCGTGCCGGCACCATCGCCGCCGCCGTCTACGCCGCTCTGTGTGCCCGGAACCTCCGCTACATCAACCCGCCGGCGTCGTTCGAGAACCTCGGTCAGAAGATCCGCAGTCCACAGGACGTTCTCGATCAGCGGTTCGGCACCTGTATCGACCTTGCGGTGCTGTACGCAGCCTGCCTCGAACAAGCGGGCTTGAACCCGCTGATCTGGCTGACGAAGGGTCACGCCTTCGTAGGATTCATGCGCGAGGACACCGCTTTGCCGCGCCCGGTCCTCGATGAGCCCAACAAGATGCTGAACCTCGCCGAGTCGGGCCGCGCGGTGATCCTGGAGGCCGCCTTCTACGGCGGTGAGAACGCTCCCACATTCCTCCAGGCGGTCAACGCGGCGGCGAAGCACCTGGCGAATCCGTCGAGCCTGATGTTCGTCCTCGACGTCCGCGCGGCAGGCAACGCCGGTGTCACACCCTTCGCGACCGGCGTGCAGACCGAGCAGCAGATGGCGCAGGCCGAGCTCTCGAAGGCTGCGGCCACTCGTGATCTGTCGCTGCCCGCCACCCTGACCGCGATCCGCGACGACGACCAGGTGCTCGACCTCACCGACAACGCCCCCACTCGCGTCAAGAAGTGGAAGCGCGCACTGCTCGACCTCAGCACCCGTAATCGCCTGCTCAACATGCAGCCGTCGCGGGAGGTGATTCATCTCGTCCTGCCGGGACAGGCACTCGCCATGGCGGACGATCTCGTCCATGCGGGCAAGAAGCTGACGCTCCGCCCCGGCGACGACTTCAGCGGCGTGCAGGTCCTCAGCGGCGTCCGCTCGCCGTTCGACCTCGGCGAAGACGCGCTCATCGATGTCCTCGCCAAGCGCCGCGAAGTCTTCGCGATGGTCAGCGAGCAGAAATACCTCGCGACGATGAAGCACCTGCAGCGCAGCGCCCGCACACTCCTGGAAGAAACGGGCAACACCAACCTGTTCATCGCGTTCGGGTCGCTCGTCCACCGCACCACGACCGGCAGCGAGGCCAACGCTCCGCTGTTCCTCCTCCCGGTCCGCGTCGTCGGCGGGACCGGCAAGAGCCGCTACGAGATCATCGTCGACACCACCGGTATCGCCGCACCCAACCACTGCCTCATCGAATGGCTGCGGGTCAAGCACAACGTCGTCATCGACGCCCTGAACAACCCGCCTACCGACGAGTCCGGCATCGACATCCCCGCCGCACTGTCCGCGATCCGCGAAGCGTTGCTGCACAACAACCTCGACTTCCGGATCGACGAGACCGCGGCGATCGCGATCTTCAAGTTCGGCACCCTCGGCCTGTGGCAGGACCTGCAGGAGTCGTGGGACACGCTGGAGCAGAGCCCACTCGTCCGCCACCTCACGCACACCGCGGGTGAGACGTTCATCGATCCCGAGGCCACCTCCGACGAGCCGCTCGACGCGTTCAAACCGCGCGAGACCACGCATCCGCTGCCCGTCCACTACGACGGCTCGCAGCTGAAGGCGATCGAGCTCTCCGCGGCGGGACGCACGTTCGTCCTCGAGGGACCTCCCGGCACGGGCAAGTCCCAGACCATCACCAACCTGATCGCCCGGAACCTCGCTGCCGGACGGACCGTTCTGTTCGTCGCGGAGAAGCAGGCCGCGCTGCAGGTCGTGAAGCGACGTCTGGAGGCCGTCGGACTGGCGCCCTTCACGCTCGACCTGCACGGTGCCGCGCAGAAGAGTGAGAACATCCGCAAGCAGTTGAAGGACGCCCTCGAGTTCAAGGCCGACTACAACCAGCGCACCTGGGACACCGAAGTCGCGACCTGGCGTGTCCGGCATCAGACTCTCGACGTGTATCCGGGCCTCATTCACGACCGCAACGCCGCCGACGACTCGCTGTGGAGCGCGGCGCAGGCGGTCGCGAGCAACCCGGACAGTCCGTATCTCGACATTCCGATGACGTTCGCCGCGACCACCTCGGCCGAGCAGATGCGCGTCGTGCGCGACGCCCTGCTCGACTTCGGCCGCACCGCCAGACCGGCCGACACCGTCCTCGACAGCCCGTGGGTGATCGGCGCCGAGGTCGGGACCGACGATGTGCTCGCTGCGGAATGCGCCCGGGCCGGGCGAGCTCTTTCCGCACTTCACGCCGACCCGGCCGCGGAACGCATCGCCGGTACGCTCGACGATCCCGACGCGATCGACACGCTCGTCGCCCATGCACGGTGGGAGGCCGGCTCGCCGGTCGTGACGGCGGACGAACTCGTCAGGTTCCAGAATCCGGCCTGGCAGCAGCAGTATCAGCACTGCACCGGCCAATTCACGACATTCATCGAGCGCACGCGGCCGTACACCGATCGCTTCATCCCGACCTTCCTCACCACCGGCGACGCGGCGACGATCGCCACCGCGATCCGCGACTCGCAACACGGAATGCTCGGTAAGCGCAAGCGCGCCGAGCAGGCCACGGTCCTGCTGCGCGCGGTCCTCAACCCTGGTGTCGACGTCACGCTCGAGGACGCTCTGCCTCTCCTCGACTCGATCCCCGGATTGCGCGCCGAGCACCAGAGCCTCCGCGCTTCCGTCGCCGACGTGCTCGGGAGCCACCTCCCGACCACGTGGGATCCGCTCGACCCCGCCGCTCGCACCATCCTCGAAGGCGTCGCCGCGCGGCTGTCGACGGTGTTCGAGTTCGCCCGGAACCACCCCCGCGAGTGGCAGGCGCTGCGAGCCGAGAGCGCGGTGGGCCCACAGACCCTCGACGTGCTGTCCGAGCTCGGGGCCGCGTGGCGGTCCTGGGTCGGAGTCCTCGGTGCCACGATCGACTCCCAGGCCCGGTGGCGCGGCGGTCGTCGTTGGCTCGACGCGTGGGACCAGACCCACGCGGCGTGGTCGTCGGACATCACTGACCGCGGCGCGGCGGTCGTGCGGCGATACGTCACCCTGCAGAACCAGCTCCGGCCCTTGCGGAACGCGGGGCTCGACGCCATCGCCGACGACCTCCTCGCCGGCCGCACCCCCGCAGCCGAGGGCGAGGCGCGATTCCTCGCCGGCCTCGCCCGGACCTCCGTCCGCGAGCGGTTGGCGCATGGCGGTCTCACCGAGTTCGTTCAGGCCAAACAGGACGGCAACGTCGGCGACTTCGCCGCCGCGTCAGACAGGATCCGTGACCTGCTCGCCGACGCGCTCCCCGCGCAGCTCGCCGCCCAGCGCTCCTTCGATCCCGATCGCCTCACCGGGAAGTTCGGCGATCTCCATCGCGCGCTCGGCGGCAAGCGCAATGCATCGACCGTGCGGTCGCTTGTCCACAAGTACGGCCCCGAGATCCAGGCCGCCGCACCGTGTTTCCTCGTCAGTCCGAGCTCACTGGCGCAGTATGTGCCGCCGGGCTCCATCACCTTCGACGTCGTCGTCTTCGACGAGGCCTCCCAGGTCACCGTCGCTCAGTCCATCGGCGCCCTCGGACGCGCGAAGTCCGCGGTCATCGTCGGCGATTCGAAGCAGATGCCGCCCACGATGATCGGCGTCGCCTCCGGCGGTGACGCCGAGGACGAGGAGGATCTTGAGGAATCGGTTCCCGAAGATCTCGAGAGCATCCTCACCGAGTGCGTCGAATCCGGCGTGCCCCGACTCCCACTCACCTGGCACTACCGGAGTCAGGACGAGTCGCTGATCGCGTTCTCGAACGAGAAGTACTACGACTCCAAGCTCGCCAGTCTGCCCAGCCCGGGACGAAGTGCCGACGCCGGGATCGAGTGGCGCCGCGTCGACGGTCACTTCAACCGCGAGGACACGAAGAACGACTACCGCACCAACCGCGTCGAAGCCGACGCGATCGTCGCGGAAGTTCGACGCCTCGTCCACGCCACTCCTCCGCAGCGCAGCATCGGCATCGTCACCTTCAACCGCCAGCAGCAGGACATGGTCCTCAATCTGCTGGAGGCGACGAAGGACGAGACCATTCTGGATCTGTTGGACGCCGACGCCGTCGACGGTCTGTTCGTCAAGAATCTGGAGAACGTCCAGGGCGACGAGCGCGACGTGATCCTGTTCTCGACCGCGTTCTCGAAGCGGCCCGGCGACTCGCAGATGCCGCTGAACTTCGGTCCGCTCACACGCGCCGGCGGCGAGAAGCGGCTCAACGTCGCCGTCACTCGCGCCAAGCGCAAGGTGGTCGTGTTCAGCTCGTTCGACCCGACCGACATCGACTTGAGCCGGACGCGTTCGATCGGCATGGCGCACCTGCGCGGCTACCTCGAAGCCGCCGCGGCCCAGACCTCCGGCACCGAGACCTTCGACCCGAAGAGCTCCGACTCCCTGCAGACGCAGATCGCGGACACGCTGCGCGACAACGGATTCGAGGTCCAGCAGAACTACGGGATGTCGGACTTCGTGGTCGACATCGCCGTCCGCTCGCCGCAGTCGGAGCGGTGGCAGGTCGCCGTCATGCTCGACGGGCCGCGGTGGGATCGCCGCGAGACCGTCACGGACCGCGACGTGATGCCCGGTCTCCTGCACGACCGCATGGGCTGGAGCAGCGTGCTGCGCGTCTGGCTGCCGGAGTGGCTGAGCGACTCCCAGTCCGCGATCGCTCAGGTGCGGGCAGCTGTGGAGGTGGCCGAGGAGGAGCGGGCGGAAGCCGAACGTGCTGCCGCTGAACAGGCTGCGGCCGAGCGAGTCGCAGCCGCGTCCGCGAACGGCGAGCGGCCCCACGACGTGCCGGTCGATGACGAATCGTCACCCGCGGACGAAGTCGTTGCGGCTCCTGCCGTCGAGGAATCCGAGGATCCTGCAGACGTTTCGGCGCCCGAATCCAAGACCGTCCTCGAATCCCCCATCCCCTCGGAGGCCCCCGAGGGGTACGACGACGCCCCGGCATCCCAACCATCGTTGGTCATCGCGAGCACCGCGGCCGCGACGATCGACGAGCCGACGTCTCGCGTGCCCGTCAAGCAGGTGTATCAGCAGGTACCGACCACACCGCTCGGTTCCCGCGACGATCTGGAGAACACCGACGACGCGGCCCTGCGCGCCACGATTCGCAACGCATTGATCGACACCGTCAACACCTGCGGGCCGATCGAACTGACCGCCCTCAGCGGAAGCATCGTGCGCCGCTTCGGATTCGAGAAGGCTCACGGACGCCGCAGGCAGTTCGTCGAGACTCTGCTGCCGTCGAACCTGATCAAGTACGGAGATCTGGGGTCGTTCGTGTGGCCGGTCCAGCTCGATCCGGGTACGTGGTCGGCATTCCGAGTTCCCGCTGTCGGCGACGACAAGCGCGCACTCGACGAGATCGCCCCGGAGGAGATCATCAATGCCCTCGTCTACGCGGCCGATGGCCGTCGAAAGGACGCGGAGCAGGTGGTTCGCGCGGCTCTTGGCGAATTCGGCCTGACACGACTTGCGCAGCCTTCGAGAGATCGTCTCGAGTCGTGTCTTGACCTGGCACTTCAAACAGGCCAGATCACCTTCGACGACGGTGTCTACCGGGCCGCCCGCTGAACGTCTGTCTCAGAACCCTCACCCGAACTAGCGATCAATCCTCAACCACCACCTCTTACATCACGCGAGGACCTATGCCCACCACACTCACGTTCACGCCGGCATCTCATTCGGGAATGTCATGTGAAGTTCGTTCCCCTCTCGGCTTCCGTCTCACTGTCTCCGGCGACCTGAGCGATGTCGAACCTGTCGTCGACGGCGACAACCTGATGACCGAGAACCGGGCACTCGTGCACAACACGTGGGCGTACGCCCGTCACGAGAAGCTGTACCGACGTTCGAAGGCTGCCGACAAGAAACAAAGTCATCTGAAGCAAGCTGCTGCCCACGAAAAGGTCGTCAAGGAGTTGGCTCCTCTGGTGGAAGCACCCGGCGACAAACTGAAGTCTGACTACTGCTCGGGGTGCTACACGCTCGCCAATCATCGCAGTGTCAAGTCCTCAGCGACACGCGTCCCGACGTACCTGTGTCAGGAATGTGGGACGCCGACCCTCACCTGTGCCGCCCCGAACTGCACCTACATGGCGATCCGCCGGCCGGGAGCGGTGCGAGTACCTCGCTTCTGTGCCGAGCATCGGCACGACATCCCTAGCTTCGAGCGCGCCACGGAGAAGGTCGACGACATCGCCGACTACGCGCAGTTGCACGAGTTCGACGAGCGAAACCTCTCCCGGTTGTCCAAGGTTGCGATGGCGATCGGAGCAGGAGCTGGCGTCGTGGCGACGGGCGGCATGCTCGCCGCGCCGGCGATCGGCGGAGCTATCGGAAGTCTGGCTGGGTACACCGGCGCTGCCGCGACCAGTTACGGTCTCGCCTTGCTCGGCGGAGGTTCCGTCGCGAGCGGAGGAGCCCTCGCATTCGGCATGGTCGGCGGGACATATGTCGTCACTGCCGCCGGCGCCGCGCTGGGCGGAGCAATGGGCAGCATCATCACCAACTCCTACATCGGCGAGGACCCTTCGTTCAGTATCAAGAAGTTTCGCGACGGCACCGGAACCCCCGTGATCGTCGCGCGCGGCTTCCTGACGGAGAGCGACACCGAATGGAGTGCCGCGATGCAGATGGTGGAACGTCGTTATCCTGATTCGCCGATCTACCGCGTGCATTGGGGCAGTAAGGAACTGAAAGCACTCAGCAAGCTCGCGCTGAAGGGCATCGGGGCCCAACAGGCTGCCGCTGGAGTGGCCGGCGCAGCGGCGCGGGCCGGCAAGGTCGCCGCCAAGAAGGTGCCAGTGGCCGGTGCGCTTTTCATCGGCACCGAGGTCGTCAAAAATCCGTGGCACACCGCACTTGTTCGGGCCGACCGCACAGGCGTCGCGCTCGCCGGTGTGATTGCGCGGACGACTGCGGAGCGTTACATACTGGTCGGCCACAGTCTAGGTGCCCGAGCGATGATCACCGCAACTGAGACCCTCGGCACCAGCGCGGGTGCACCGCGAATCCAAGCACTGCATGTACTCGGAGCCGCAGAAGGAGCCAAGGGCGATTGGCGTCCCCTGAACGACGCCGTGGATGAGTGCGTGCATAACTACATGTCTAAGAACGACAAGGTTCTGAAGTTCGCCTACCAATCAGCCCAAGCCGGTAGTAGGCCGCTGGGTCTGTACGGCTTCGGCTCAAGCTTTCCGAAGATCAAGGATCACGACGTCACGGCAAACGTGTCGGGCCACTCCGAGTACTTCTCCAACGTTCGGCTGAGATAGGCCGCGCGGGCAATGTGGATACCGAGGTGGCGAACCCTCGCCCAGCTGCGATCGCTCCAGGCCGACTACGTGCGAACGACCACGACATGAGACCCTGGACGGGTGACTCTTCCTCATGACGACATCGATCCGGACGGCCTGCTCGAGTACTCGGTGGTGTTCACCGACCGCTCCCTGAACCACATGTCCAAGCGGTTCATCGGCGTCATGCAGGATCTTCTCGGCATCCTGCGCACCACCTACCAGGCAGGCAGCGTCGCTGTCGTGCCTGGCGGCGGCACCTACGGCATGGAGGCCGTCGCCCGTCAGCTGGCGACCGGTCGTCGTGCGCTCGTCGTGCGCAACGGCCTGTTCTCCTTCCGGTGGTCGCAGATCCTCGAGGCCGGCGGCATCACCGATCAGGTGACCGTGTGCATGGCTCGTCCGACGAGCGACGCGCACCAGACCGCGTGGGCCCCGGCACCGATCGACGAGGTCGTCGCCGCGATCCGCGAGCAGCGCCCGGAGATCGTCTTCGCGCCCCACGTCGAGACCGCGTCCGGCATCGTGCTGCCCGACGACTACCTGACGACTCTCGCCACCGCAGTCCACGAGGTCGGTGGACTGTTCGTCCTCGATTGCGTTGCATCCGGCGCGCTGTGGGTCGACATGGAGGCGATCGACGTCGACGTCCTCCTCACCGCCCCTCAGAAGGGCTGGAGCGGCACCCCGTGCGCCGGCTACGTGATGCTGCGGGAGCGCGGCCGCGACGCCGTCCTCAACTCGACGTCCACCAGCTTCGCGATGGACCTGCGCAAGTGGCTGTCGATCAGCGACTCGTACGTCGACGGCCAGGCGCCGTACCACGCGACGATGCCCACCGACTCGCTTGCGCACAACGTCGAGCTCATGCAGAAGACCGTCGACCTCGGCGTCGAAGAACTGCGCAAGCGCCAGATCGAGCTGGGTACCCGCGTCCGCGAGTTGCTCGCCGCACACGGCATGCCGTCGGTCGCCGCCGAGGGCTTCGATGCCGCGACGGTGGTCGTCGCCTTCACCGACGACGCCACCCGCAAGACCGGCGCCGCGTTCAAGGAGGTCGGTCTGCAGATCGCCGCCGGCGTCCCGCTGCAGTGCGGCGAGGGCGAGGACTACTCATCGCTGCGCATCGGCCTGTTCGGCGTGGACAAGCTGATGGATGTGGATGGGACCGTTGAGCGGTTGAGTGCTGCGCTGAAGCGGCTGCAGGGGTAGGGACTGGCCTGCGTACAGACCCCGACGTAACGGCGGAGGCTATCCTTTCGAAGCGAGGAAGTCCGCTCGCAGGTCGTTGAGCTTCCGTCCGTCGTCGAGGACCCAGAAATGCCACCCGTTGGTGGCACGCTTCCGCACGTGGTGACCGGCGCCAGAGGGCGTGCTGAACTCACGCCCGTCGAGTGCAAGCGTTCCGTGCGCCGTCACGATTGCCCGGGTTCCCGCCAAGTCTTGTGAAACTGGCTGGACGACCTCCCCCGGGGCCAGCAAGCCGGCGTCGATCAGATGCTTGAGCTCCACCCACTCCTGTGGTTTAGATTGCGGGTCGAGCACCGTGCCCGTATGACCATCCGGCACCGGCCACACGGTCAACAAGGTGTCGATCATCGATTCAGTCCGCTGGTCGATCATCTCCTCGTCCCATTCGGCGCCACTCGTCGACTCAATGAGTCTGCCGGTGAGCGTGAGGGTGTTGTTCTGGAGCAACGCCGAGCGCTTGATCGGCCACGGTGAGTTCGACACCTTTGAGTTGAGCTTCTGGGTCAACAACGTCAGATTTCCGAGGCGATGCACATGGTCCTGGCGTCTGAGCGCCGCGGCATCGTCGCCTACGGGCCAGTTCTCCTCCCACTTCTGAGGCAGGATGTGCTCGATCGGAAGGCCACTGCGCGGCACTTGAGGTTGACCGGTCTCGGCCCGGTACTCGTTCTCGATCGCTTCAAGAAGCGACCGCAGACGTGGCCTCGGGAACCGCCGGTAGACGTTCTCCGACACCAACGTGCTTCGGACCTCCGCGTCCCCCGGCCAGTAGCTGCTGGTGAAGTTCAACCTCGAGAGGTACTCCGTGACACGCTTCACCAGTTCGTCTGCCGGCGTCGCTGTATTGACACGCATGAGATCGGCGACGACGCGACCGATGTCGGTGTTCGTCAGCCGAAGAAGCTGGCGACGTTGGACCCAGCTCTCGCATACCCCCACAACTTGGTCGATGACCGACGATGGCAGCTGACGAGCGGGCTCGTGCAGCCATATGAGGAGGGGCTTGAGCACCTCCGATCCGGCGGCCTTCATTCGATAAACGGCCAGCTCGGTCCGATCCAGGGAACCCTCCGCACGGCTCGCAGCATTCGTCCACCCTTCGTACGCGTCCGCCTGCTGTTTGATCACGGGGAGCAACTCCCCGACCCTACTGTCGGGGAGATGTGCGACGTAGCTCTTGAATCGCGTGAAGGTCGCCTGGAGGCGGACATCCTCGCCGGTCCGCGCCATCAGCCACTGATTGATGAACACCGAGCTCCTGCTCGCGAGGTAGCGTCCGATACTGACTTCCGCCGCCCAGAACTTGGTCTCGAAGGGCCAGACCTCCTTGTACACCTCTTCGGCGTCTCCGCCCTCGGCCTCGATCCGCTGGAAAACGAAGTTGCGGACGAGATCGGCCGCGGTGAGCGGGGTGCCACGGGCGTTCAGCGTCTCGAAGATCTCTTGCGAGTCCTCTGCGGCCGCGAGTTCGATGGTGACCAGCTGAAGATCGGATTGCAGCACCGTCGCCAGAGCCTCCGCCCTGTCTACGAATCTGTCGTCGTCAACGTCTCCAAGCCACTGCGCGGCGGCCGTAGTGAAGAACTGGTGTGCGCGAACGATCAGTGAATCGCCGGCAACCAATGCGGGATAGTCGACCGGCGGCTCGGCATCCATCACCTCGTCGAATGCGGCGCGATCATTGTTGAGGTGGCGCAGCTTGAGTCGGCTCTCGCCCACTGGCACGTAGTCAGGAGAGTTGTGCGTCAACGCCTCGAGACGGCGACCATAGCGATCGGTGCCGTCCCGCATGATGGCGGCACTGACTGCATCCATCATGATCTGCAACGTGGTGAGCCGCTGCTGTCCGTCGATGACGTTCCACATCGGCATCGTGTAGCTCCGCGATTCACTTCCCTGCAGCACGACAGCGCCGAGGAAGTGCTGGACGACTCGGCCCGGCTCTGCCAGGTGGAAGTCGGCGACTCGACAGACGTCCTTCCACAGTGGTTCCCACTGCTCTTCCTGCTTCCACACATACCCTCGCTGAAACAGCGGAATCACGAAGTGCTGAGGCTGGATGAACAGTTCCTGTGGTGTGCGCTTGTTGGTCTCCACACGGCGATCATGACATGCATCGCGGACAGCCTGTGCGAATCTTCTGCCACAGGAAGACGTTGCACAAAGAGAACTCGTCATCGCCGTTTCGACCGACTCAGTCCACGTTCATCAGCTCACCGCCGTCGCGTCACACGAGCGCTGCGCACAGCGCACGCACCTCGGACACGGTCGGCGGCAGCTCGTATGAGTGGTGGTGGCAACACTCGCTCAGTCGATGCCAGGCGTAGATCAGGTTGGTGCCGGGACCGTGCCGATCAAGCGACTTGAGGATCGATATCTTCGACCGCATCGTTCCGTTCGGGCACGGTGCGCCGAGTTCCTCGCACCGTTGATCGATCAAGATCTCGGCTGCCTGCCGCGCGAGGAACGCCGCGAGGCGCGCGGAGTTGCCCGACTCAACGGTGACGCCCCCGGAGAGCAGCGCGGACGCATGGCCGAGGAGCGCGAGCGCCGCCGTGTTCATCGACCGTCCAGAATGTCGTCCACCGTATTGCGCAAGTCTCTGACCGATCCGCGATCGAGGATCTGACCGTTGTGAACACCCTTGGTACAGACCCTGAGCGTCGCGTTGCGGTACTGCCGATGATTCACCCAACTGCCCAGCGGCCTCTTCTGATCGCCATACACCGCCAGCGCCACCGACGGGCCCGTGTTTCGCACGTCCGACCACCGCTTCTCCGCCGTACCGATGGCGTTCCCCTCCTTCATCGACTCAGTGAAGAATCGTTGCCGGGCCGCAGCTTCCACCGCGAGGCGGAACAGTCCCGGTGCCGCCCGCGCCTTCACCAGATCGGTGACCCCGTCATCGACGATGAGCGCGAACGCGTCGTCGACGTACCGGTGAGCCGGCGACTCGGCGCGCTTCGCGATGACCCGCGATCCAGGTTCGCGGCTCACCTCGATCAAATCTGCTTCCACCGACATCCTGCGGATGGCGGCAGGCAGCCGGTCGTCGTGCGAGAACACGATCACCTGCCGGGTTTTCGACAGCTCTTCCAAGACAGTGAGGAAGCCGTCGATCTTCGCCGGGTCCATCGCCTGGATCGGATCGTCGAGCGCGAGGAACCCGAACGGGCTCGCACCGACTGTCGCACGCGGGATGAACAGCGCGAGAGCCAGCGCGTGCAGCTCCCCCTGACTCATCACCGAGAGCACGCCGGTTTCCTCGCCGTCCACGGCCCCGCGCACGCTCACGTGCCGTTGAGTCGAGGTCCCGGAGCCTTCGAGCGCGATGCTGCCGAGGTCGACGCCACTCTCCTGCCGGAGCAGCGCCCAGATGTCTCGCGCGGCTGACTCGATCGGCTCCAGTCGTCGCTCCCTGAGAACCTCGCCTTGATCGCGCAGCCAGTCCTTGGCCGCGGTCAAACGATCGAGTCGTCCCTGCTTCTCTCGTGCTGTCTTTTCCGCCCGCATCCAGGCTGCGACCTCGACGGCGACCGGCGACCACGCGTCCTCCAGCTCGTCGGCACGCTGCCTCGATTCCGCCGCAAGCGTTTCCGCGGCGTCGATCACCTCGGGCATCCTCGCATCGAGATGCGAAGCCCACTCTGCGGAATCGTCGGGCAGAGCGCGCGCTGCGGCGACCGCCGTCTGATAGGCGTCATGCGATTCGAGCTCGATCCCGCTCACGTCCATCGTCGCGAGTCCGCCGAGAATCGACTCCGCGTCGTCTTTCGCGGATACGAGTCGGGCCAGCGCTGTGCGATGCTCACCGAGCCGGGCATCCGACTCGTGGAGCGTTGTCGTTGCGCGGTCATCCCACCCTTCCGGAAGGGGACGATCGCAGACCGGACAGTCGTCCGCTTCTGCCGCCGCCACGTAGGCACGCGCGGAACGCAGCAAGTCGGCCTTCTCGGCCAGTAGTTCCAGAACCCGGGCAGTCCCTCCGACCACCGCCGCGTGAGCTGACCGCAGCTCGGCAGTGCGCCCGACAACGTCATCGAGCGTCACCCTGGGCTGCTCGGCGAAGGCCCGCAACGCATGGATGACCATGGTCTGCGGTGAACTGCTGCCCGCAATCGCCGCCGACACGACCTCCAGGTCGTACGGGCGACGCTTGACCTCGGCAAGCACCGCCGCAGCACGCGGATCGTCGCACGCCGCCAACGACTTCTTCAAGAGGCGCAACGAAGCGTCGGCGGCCTTGCGATCCTCGCCTGCGGCCCTGCACTCTGCATTGATCCGCTTCTCCGCGTCGCCGATCTCGTCGAGTCCGAGGATCTTGTTGAGTGCGTCGTACAGCGCGGACCGGCCGTCCTCGAACAATCCGCCGACCTCGTCGTAACTGAGAATCGGCCGATAGATCTCGGCCGGCCTCGTCCATCCCAACGCGTCGAGGTCGGTCTTGGCACCGTCTCCGAGTTTGGCCCAGAACGTTGCCGCTTCGACGTCCTTCTCATCGGCGGCCCACTTGACGCCGACCTGGACGGCGAACGAATCGTGGTCCAAGTCGTCGGGCTCACCCACGAAGTTGAGCGAGATGGTGCATGGATGCCCGTGGTGCTTGTTCCGCCACGAGTCTTTCCAGAACGCCGCCTTCTTGTCCTTCGACCATCGGTAGCTCTTACCTGTGATGGCGAACTCGAGCGCCTCTGCGAAGCTCGACTTGCCCGACCCGTTTCGCCCGCTCACCACCGTGATGCCCGGGCGCGGGCTCACGTTCAGTGTCGCCCTGGCACCGATTCCGCGGAAACCCTCAACGGCGATGCTCCGTACGTAGGCTTTGACTGGATCGGCACGCAGCTCGCCACCGGGGTGCGGCTTCGGTTGCTGGGCCGCGGAATCACCGAGTTGAGTCGCCAGCTCAGCGTCACCCTTCATCGCTGCGGCGACGATGAACGCCACTTCATCCTGGGTATCGGTCTGCTCGAAGAGGTCCCAAACTTCTTCTTCTGTAGTCCGTGCGCCGATCCCGCCAGACATTGTGGCCTCCGTCCGGTGTCATGAGGTTCATTACCCTCACCTTGGCATAGGGCTGTGACGAGCGGTCGCATCGTCGATCACGCAATCAGGCTTCACCGCACAGCAATTGTATGATCGGCAGCACGTCCTGACCCTCGAGGCGACCGAGTGACTCGTCTTCTACCCGGACAACGTCGCGCGCGCCGATCCTCAGAAGTTGAGCGGTTTCACGGACCGAACGCCGAGGCCCGCCGCCGAGGCCGAATCTCGTGACGATGACCCGGATCTGCTGCGGCGAGAGAATCGCCAGGCATGACAGCAGCAGATCGAATCGATCTGGATCCGCCCTGATCGCCTCATGGAGAAGTACGTTAGTTACAGAGCCAGCGCGAACCGGATCGATAACGTCCTTGCCGTTCACGACAGCGCTGAGGGCGTGGAGTCGCGGCATGCTTCGTGCCGATTCCACCGTCTCCATCGACTGCCCCAGCCAGTTCGCAAGCTGCACCGCAGCGCCGTCGGCCGGTACGTCGAGTTTCTCGTCCGCAATCTCCAGCAGTTGCTCGAGGAACGACTCGTGCGCCCCTCTGGCCGGGTCCTCAATGCTGCTCTGCATGTACAGAATGACGAATGATGCGGGTCGTCCATCCGGTTTCACCCGGATCACTCGGCCGATCCGCTGCACCATCTGTCGACGGGATGAACTCGCTGCAGCGATGATTCCGACATCCGCTTCCGGAACGTCGATTCCCTCGTCGAGGATTCGCGGTGCCGCGAGTGCGGTGATTCGCCCTTCATCGAACTGCCGGAGCAGCCTGGTTCGCTCGGCGCCGACGTCGTCACTCGACATCGACTCGGCATAGACGCCAGCGCTCGCCAGCGCGTCGGCGCACCCTCGCGCCGACTCCTTCGTCTCGGAGAACACCAGTGTCTTGCCTGCGCCGGCGAGGACCGCACCGAGCTTCTCAATGGCCTTCAGCTTCGCCCGACACGTAGCGAGCAGTTCACGTCGTGCAGAGAACGCGTGCAAGTACCGGCCCGCTGTCCTGGCTGCCCGGAAATCGCCGTTCTTGGCGAGATCCTGCACTTGTCGAAAGAACACCCCGAACGACGACTCGCTGCACCCGTAGTTGTCGATCAGGCTCCGGCGTTCGCGTCTGAGTTCGTCCTCGAGTCGTTGATTCCTATTGAACTCGAGTGCCGAGAATTGAACCGCGACGGTCATCACCCGAATCGGTGCGATGATCTTGTCCGCTCGGGCACGCCGATAATCGCAGCCGACGATGGATTCGCCGAAGAACGGCAGGAGCTTCTCCTCTACGCCGTCGTCCGATCGCTCAAGGGTCGCAGTGAGGCCCAACCTCTCGGTGAACGAGTCCCTCAATGCCCGAGAGAAGCTCTCCG
This sequence comes from Gordonia neofelifaecis NRRL B-59395, assembly GCF_000192435.1. Classification (GTDB taxonomy): domain Bacteria; phylum Actinomycetota; class Actinomycetes; order Mycobacteriales; family Mycobacteriaceae; genus Gordonia; species Gordonia neofelifaecis. Next base: position 366,348 of record NZ_AEUD01000001.1, on the reverse strand, counting down.
ACCCATACCGATGAACCTCGTCGGCAATACACAGAATCTGACAGTCGGGAACTGCGAACGTATCGCGATATCCCGACTGAACTGTTGTGATCAGAACGTCGACGTCGCCCAACTCATCATGAAAACCGTCGCCTGATCGGCCAATCCGGATCGGCCCGAGCGCGGTGCGTACTGCCCTATACCACTGCTCAACGAGCGGTGTTCCCGGCACGATGACCAGTACTCGGACTCCTCTGCTCAACGCGTCGGCGGCCGCAGCCAAACCGAGGGTCGTCTTACCGGATCCTGTCACCGCCTCAACAATTGCCCGACGCCCAGTGCCGATCCAGGAATCAAGCGCCTCGCGCTGCCAGTCCCGAAGTTCGATCTTGTCGAACGTCACTTGATTCGGGTCCATGCGCGTGGTCCTTCCTCTGCGGTCAGAATCAGATCACCGGACACAACCAAGTCATCGAGTATGTCCTCGAAGTCATCGCCGCCCAACCGTGTGATCGCTTTCGCGCGCTCGACAGTCAGTGGCCGAGTTGCAGCGGCGACCTTGAACAGCAGTCTCGCGGTCTCGATCCGTGCCGTCGGCAGCGCGGCAGCGAGTTCGGCGGCCGACTTCAGAGCACGGCTCACAGCCGGATCCTGCGGAATCACAACGGTCGACTCGGAGTCGGCACCATCGGATTGCACCGTGTCTGAATCTGGAAGAATCGGGACCACTTCGACGAGCGGGCTGAGCACGGTCAGCGCATAGCGGACCAGCCCCGCGTCGAGGTTGAGCGCGTCGGCGATGTCGAGGAGTTCGGCGACGCCCCGTTTTCGGCAGATCGAGACACGATCGAGTAGTTCCTGCCCACCGTCCGGAACCTCGACAGCCGGAACCTCGACCCAGCCTGTTGGTACAACGAGTTCTGAATCAGCGATACCGTCCGGCGCTGGCCGCCGAACGACTCGCACACTCTGCGCCGTCACCGCGTCGCCCTCTCCCCGACCAGTTCTGCCAACGTGCGTCCGTTCGCGACCCAGACTGCCCAACCGTCGGTCGGCAGCTCCGTGCCGGGGCGACTCTGCCCCACAGCCGCGATCGCAGCCGAAGTCGGATCAAGAAAGTTCCGACCGTCCAAAGCCCCGCTCGTGATCCGAGTGCGTCCGGTCGACGTGTCGCAGACGCCATTGATTCGCTGCTCACCGGCATCGAGGCTCACCCTGACGATGCTGCCCATGGACACCGGCCAGTCCCGCGCCATAGCCAGCAGTCGACGCGATTCAGCACGGCTGTCAGGAAGTTCTGGCAAGACTCCCTTCCCACTGCTCCGAACGTGATCCGACCGCGGTCGACTGCGGCCTTCCGTGTGGACTGACTCCGACCGTGCCAGACCGAGCGCGTCGCACAACGCTCGGAATCGACTGCCGGCGGCAAACCGGCGAAGCTCTTTCAGTTGTTCCCGGAGCATGATCGGGTCGCCCGTTCGTCCGTGCGCGTCAATGGCGGCTAAGACCTTCATCATCTTGCGATGGCGCCCCTTCTGCTTGCCTTCCTGACGCCGCACCACGACGAGCCGCCCTCGCACTTCAGTACTGGCCGAGACGGCAGCGAACGCCTCGACCACCGCTGCGTCATCCTTCGAGTCGACGCCCCACGCCTCAAGACGCGTGCCCAGGGCGGCGACCAGTTCCCCCACGGTCGCGATTCCGCACGAACGGTCGAGCACATCGACGAATTCACGCGGCGTCGGCCGCGCAGGCCTCGGCACGACAACGGTCGACGTCGGCGGGTCAACAGATCTCCTGATCGACGCGTTCCGCTGGTCCTTCGACGGATTCTTGATCTGCAGGCCCCTGCTTCTGGCCCATTCACACAACCGCCAGTACTCCTCGTATGGCATCTCAATCGCGTCTCGAGCCGAATTCTGCACCAGTTCCGCGCCGGGCTTTTTCGCCAACGAGGTCAGCACAGGTCGAACGCGATATCGACGGTCAGCCGTTTCCGCGACCGCAAAGGAGTCGATCTGCGCAATCATGAGACGCAGGGCCGAATCCCGGTCCGCGCCACCGCCTTCTCGGAGCAGCCACAGGTGCCGGTCGTCGATCACGAACTTGCCGTCATCGCCCCAGATCCACAGCAGGCGTTCGAGCACCGCAGCCACTTAGCACCTCCACCAGAATCGCTCAGCTCCAGGCGATTCCACCGTTGGTGCAGGTCCGCCAGGAAGTTCGAACGAAGTGTCGCACGCTACTCTGACAATTTGGGTGAATAACTTCTTCCTGACGCGCCTGCCGCACTGTTCGACGCACAATCGACCAGTCAACGAGACTCACCGCCACCGCGGGTCGTTCCGGACCCATCGCACATCCGCTAACCTGACCAAAAGCGGCCCGACGGACTTCTGGTGCACCGCACCGCCTGATATGTCCCCACCCGCACGATGTTTCGTGCTGCCCTGGGGACTTATCTGTGACGCTGCTTCGCACCACCGCCACTGACGTGCGCTTCTCTCAACCTGATTCGCTGGTGGAGCAGTTGTTGGAGCAAATGGTCTTCGCCACCGGACGTAGGGCAGGCCCGCGCGAGCAGAATTCTTGGCGTCGCAGCCTTCCCACGCTCGCCGACGACCTTCGCGACGCCGGCCTCGCAGACGTCGAAATGCTCATCGAGTACCACATGCCACTGACGTCACAGCGCGCCGATGTGGTGTTAGCGGGAGTTCACCCGGAGACCGGCGCGCCGTCGTACGTCGTTGTCGAGCTCAAGCAGTGGACGGCCGCGTACGCCTTCGAGGACAGCAGCGAACTCGTCGACGTACCCGGCATGCCCGGCGGCCCGAAGCTGAATCCGATCAATCAGGTGCGCGGTTACTGCGACTACCTCGCCGACTTCGCGCGCGTCCTTGAGGATCAACCGGACTCGCTCGCCGGCGTCGCGTACCTGCACAATGCCACCGATCCCTCGCTCGTCGCCGACCTCCGCGGCGTCCCGGTCAGTACTCGTGGGCAGCTGTTCACTGCTGCCGAACGCGGACGATTCCACGACTTCCTCCGGACTCGACTCGCTGCCGGGGTCGCAGGCAAGACCTCTGCCGATCTTCTGCTCAACTCGCACGTCGCCCCTTCTCGCCAGCTGCTGAAGGTTGCGGCCGACGAGGTCAAGCACCGCTCGCAGTTCCAGTTGCTGGGCAACCAGCAACTCGCTGTTGACCTGGTGCTGCATCAAGTCGAGCAGTCACGGAGGTCCAACTCGAAACGCGTCATCGTCGTGACGGGCGGTCCCGGCAGCGGTAAGAGCGTGATCGCCTTGGAGCTACTCGGCGAGATCGCACGGCAGGGCAGGTCCGTCCTGCATGCGACGGGGTCCCGATCATTCACCCAGACCCTGCGGAAGGTCGCTGGCTATCGAGCACCGCGCGTTCAGAAGATGTTCGCCTATTTCAACAGTTTCATGACCGCGGAAACCAACGGCCTGGACGTGCTGATCATGGACGAGGCGCACCGTGTACGCGAAACGTCTGTCGACCGATACACCAAGGCCGAACTCCGCACCGGGCGGCCGCAGGTCGACGAGTTGATCTCCGCGGCCCGGGTACCGGTGTTCCTACTCGACGAGCACCAAGTGGTCCGCCCAGGAGAGATGGGATCGCTGGAGCAGATCACCGCCTATGCGAAGTCTCTGGGACTCGAGGTCGTCCACATTCCGTTGGAATCACAGTTCCGCTGTGGCGGTAGCGAAGAGTACGTCCGTTGGGTCCAACGATTGCTCGGCCTCGCCGGTCCGGCGGCACCCAACCCATGGAGTCCAGACCCACAGTTTCAGGTCGAAGTGGTCGACAGCCCGTGGGACCTCGAACGCCGACTTCAGACGAAGCTCGACGACGGCTACTCAGCGCGCATGGCCGCAGGTTACTGCTGGCCGTGGTCGAAGCCGACGCCAGACGGTCAGCTCGTCCCCGATGTCCAGATCGGCGACTGGCATCGTCCGTGGAACTCCCCCGTCAACCGGCGACTGGGTGACGCGCCGCCCGCCGCCCTGTGGGCGACCCAGGACGGCGGCTTCGGCCAGGTCGGGTGCGTCTACACCGCGCAGGGGTTCGAGTACGACTGGAGCGGCGTCATCCTCGGTCCCGACCTCGTCTGGCGCGACGGCCGATTCGTCACGGTCCGCGGCGCCAACAAAGATCCGGACTTTCGCAATCGGACGAAGGTCTCCGACCTCCGCTTCGACCTGCTACTCCGGCACGTCTACAAGGTGCTGCTCACCCGAGGAATGGTCGGAACGGTCATCTACTCGACAGATCCGGAGACCCGAGAGGCACTGCGCTCGCTGATCCCCGCGCCTGAGTGACCGCACGACCCCGACAACTGAACACCGACGAACGAAACGAGCACGGCCCGACAGGCTTCCGCACAGGACATGCCTCCACCCGGAGCGATACCGGATTGGCGCATGTACCTGAATGACTGGCTGGATCATGTTGATCGGCAAGAATCGACCCCACCATTGGAATAAGGCAGTCACCCACGGATTCTGGGATACCACGAAGAGAGTGGATATCCAGACCGGCGACAACGTCTACTTCTGGCAGGCCGGACGCGACCAACTCGTCGGATGGGTCGAAGCTACCAGTGATGCTGTAGACCTGGACGACTCGATGCCGCGAGGGCCTTGGGATGCCGACGACGAGCACGAGTACAAACGGCGCTTCGAATTCGTCGTCAAGGATGAGCTGTCAGCGATCCAACGCTGGAAGGTCACGAAAGCTGCAACAAACATCAGCCAAGGACCGAACCTCGCTCCGTTCGAGATCGTAGACAGCGCCGCGGAAGCCTACATTCAGGGACTCTTCACCGCACGCTTCGACGACGATGAGGTCCAGGCCGCCGACACATACGACCCACGACCCGGCGAGGACCTGCGGACCACTTCGCTTCGCGCGATCAAGACCCGCCAAGGCCAACCGGAGTTCCGTAGACGACTGCTGTCCGCCTACCGTTCACGATGCGCGATAACGGGTACGACAGCGGTCCCGGTTCTCGAGGCAGCGCACATCGATCCGCACCGCGGCCCACACACGAACAAGGTGCCGAACGGACTCCTCCTTCGCTCGGACGTCCACACCCTATTTGACAGCTTCTTGATCACCATCGACGCCGATTACACCGTCTGCGCCTCAATCAGCCTCCACGGCACCGAATACGCCGAGTTTGTCGGAAAGTCGATCTCAATGCCCGCGGCAGACGAGTACAAACCGGATGATGGTGCATTGGCGCGCCACCGCGCGAAGTTCTTCGAGAAGGAATCGACGCGAGTCGGCCCGTGAATGGATCACCCAAGTCTTGGCGCCTTTACGGGTGCAACTCTCGTTTGAGGGTGGCGTATGGCCGGACATGCAATACGCCAGGCCTTAAAGGTGCGCGCCGCGATCGTCTGGCACTGCCACGTGAACACCCGACAGATCGAATTGATGGCGAACCCCATTGTCGCGCAAGAAATCTACGGATCCCACGGTCATCGATTTCCGGGCTGAGCACCCCTACGAAGCAGGCGCCGACCTCAAGATGACGACGTCCTCCCGTAGGCGCTTGTTCTCAATGTCGAGCCTTCTGGTCTCGGGAACGTGCCTACCCCATCCCCCACCCACTCCACAAGCCCCCACCGGCCGCATTTCCCACCCGAATCTCCACCCCGCAGGCCCTCCCTACGACCGCCCCAGCCGAGCAGACTCCTCTCCGATCCCACCGACCTCGGCCCGCAGGAGACCCGTGCCCCGCCTGTTCACCACCACCGATCCGCGCCCGATCCGACACCGATCGACGCTCTCCCGCCGTACCTTCCTTACCGGTCTCGCCGCCGTCCCCGTCATCGCGACAGTCGGTTGCTCCCCACGCACGACAGCCGGCGCCGCACCAGACACCCTCCGCCCCCTCCCCATCCCACCCCTCGCCCCGTCGACCGTCGACGCCACCGGCACCCGCCGCTTCACCCTGACCGCCGCCTCTGGAACCACCGAGATGATCCCCGGAAAGCGCACGCCGACTTGGGGATTCAACGGCTCTATCCTCGGTCCGACCATCCGTGCCCGACGCGGCGAGAAGGTCGGCTTCACCATCACGAACCGTCTCCCCGAGCCGACGACGGTCCATTGGCACGGCATGCACGTCCCCGCGCGTCACGACGGCGGACCGCACCAGACCATCGCGCCGGGCGGCACGTGGAAGCCCGAGTGGACGGTCAACCAGCCCGGGGCAACGCTCTGGTACCACCCGCACCCGCACGGCTCCACCGAGAAGCACGCCTACCGTGGACTCGCCGGCATGTTCCTCGTCGACGACGACCAGACGACCACCGCCGCACTCCCCCACGACTACGGCGTCGACGACATCCCGCTGATCGTCCAGGACCGCCGCTTCACCGCGTCGGGCGCGCTCGACGAATCCAGCCCCAGCGACATCGGCCTCCTCGGCGACACGATCATCACCAACGGCATCGCCGGAACGTACTTCGACGTCGCCGGCCCGCGCGTCCGGCTGCGCATCCTCAACGGATCCGGCGGCCGGATGTACAACTTCGGCCTGGCCGACGGCAGCGCCTTCTCGATGATCGCCAGCGACGGCGGCCTCCTGCCCCGACCGGTCTCGCTCACCCGTCTGGCGCTCAGCCCCGGCGAACGCGCCGAGATCGTCGTGTCCGTCGGCCAGTCGCCGGTTCGGTTGCGCGCCTTCCCCTTCGACGACCCGCAGGGAATCGGCAACGACGACGCGGCGCAGTTCGGGCTCGACGACTCCTTCGACATCCTCGAACTCCGTCCGGCCGAAACGCGCACACCAGCACCCGCCCTGCCGACGTCACTCGCGACGATCTCGCAGCTCAATCCGGCGACCGCCGCAGTCCGCCGCCGCTTCGACCTGCAGTGGTACATGATCAACCGCCAGCGGATGGACATGAACAGGATCGACCACACCTCACGCGTCGACACCACCGAACTCTGGACGGTCCGCAACCGCGACAACTGGCCGCACAACTTCCACGTGCACGACACCCAGTTCCAAATCGTCGACGTCGACGGGCGGCGACCGCCGGCGCACCTGTCCGGCTGGAAGGACACGGTCTACGTCCCGCCCGGTAGCACAATCCGGCTGATCCTGCGCTTCTCCGACTACACCGACCCGACGTTCCCGTATATGTACCACTGCCACCTGATGCTCCACGAGGACCAGGGCATGATGGGCCAGTTCCTCGTCCTCGCACCCGGCCAGCGACCCGCGCCGATGACGATGCCGATGTCCGGACCTGACGCGATGCCCGGCATGGACCACGGATCGGGTTCCGGTCACTGACCGGACTGAGCCCGCCGATACGCGTACACCGCCAGGCGTACACGGTTGTCGCAGCCGGTCTTGTCCATCAGCGCCGCGACGTGCGACTTCACCGTCGACACGCCCAGATGCAGCCGCTCGGCGATCTCTGGATTCGCCAGCCCGTCGCCCACCAGCGTCAGCACGTCCGTCTCACGATCAGTGAGCGCGACCCAGTCCTGCGGCTCTGGTTGCGCGGCATCGTCGACGGCGCGGTCGACGACGCGTCGCAGCAGGTCCGGCGAGATCGGCAACTCGCCGGCGACGACCCGCCGCACCGCCGACAGCAGGCGCCCCCCCGCCGCACCGCCGACAGCAGATCGGCGGGGTCGGTGTCCTTGACGAGGAAGCCCGCGGCACCGGCCGCCAGCGCCGGGTAGAGGTGTGCTTCGTCGTCGAAGGTGGTCAGCACCAGCACTTTCGGCGACTCGCGGCGGCGGGTGATCTGCTCGGTCGCCGCGACACCGTCGAGTCCGGGCATCCGCAGGTCCATCAGGATCACGTCTGGATCCAGCGCGGCGGACAATCGGATCGCCTCCGCGCCATCGGCGGCTTCGCCGATGACCTCGATGTCGTCGGTGGACTCGCACAGCATCACCAGGCCGGCGCGCACCAGGCGCTGGTCGTCGGCGATCAGGACTCGGATCACGGCGTCGTCTCCTCTATTCCGAGTGGCAGTCGTGCGTGCACGCGCCAGCGGTCTCCGTCGGGACCCGCGTCGAGCGTGCCGCCGGCCAGCACCGTGCGTTCGGTCATGCCGACGAGTCCATGGCCCGGGTCCCGATCGCGGCGGATGTCGGACGCGAGCGTGCTGCCGACGTCCACGACGACGACCCCTCCCTCGCTGGTCAACGCGACGATCACCAGCCCTGCCGGGTCGGCGTGCTTCATCGCGTTGGTGAGCGACTCCTGCACCACCCGCAACAGCGTCAGCCGCCCGATCGCGTCGAGACCGTCGAGCGAGGGCAGCGGCGTCAGGTCGACAGTCAGTCCGGCGGCCCGGGTGCGGTCGACGGCGGCGACGATCTCGGCGGCCACCGCGTCCGGTTCCACCAGTGCGACCTCGCCGAGGTCGGGATCGCGCAGCGCGGCGAGCAGTCGGCGGATGTCGGTCAAGGCGCCGGATGCGGTGGCGTGCACGTCGTCGAGTACACTGCGGACCTGCGGATCGGCGTCAGCGACCACGTGCCTGGCCACGCCGATTCGCAGCACGATCGAGGCCATGTGATGGGCGACGAGGTCGTGCAGCTCACGGGCCAACGCGGTCCGTTCTTCGGTCCGGGCCCGCGCCGTCTCCTCCGCCGCCCGCGTTCGGTAGCTGTCCGCCAGCTCGCGCTGCGATCGCAGGTACAGCCCCAGCAACAGCGGCAGCCCCACGGCCGCAACGGTTTCGACCAACGTCGCCGTACGCCAGAAGGTCGCGTAGGTCTCCGTCGCGAGGCCGACCAGGACCGCGGCGGTCCACGCGAGTGCCGCGACGGCGACGGCCCCACGCTGGGCGACTCGCATCGCCGCCTCCGCCAGCCCCACCGCCCCGAGGTAGGGCACCAGACCGGCCAGCCCCCATGCGTGCTCGGCGAACATCCCGGCCGCGAGGCCGGACAGGACGACCGACACCGCGAGCGGCGCACGGTTGCCGACCAGGAACACCGCGGCGGCAGCGATCCCGGTCACCCAATAGATCACCGGGACCTGATACTCGCCCGGGAAGTAGCTCGCGACAAGCAGCAGCGGCACGAGGAACAGCGGAATCGTCCGGAGCCACGGCACCCGTCGCAGGAGGTTTCGCTGGTCGGTCACGGTTTCAGCGTAGAGGTGCGGCCTCGGAACACAAGCCGACCGCAAATGTCCGAAGCGTCGCATATGGTCATCGCCATGGAAGATTCGAACCCGACTCCCGACGGCGATGACCTCGCGACACCGCCTGCGCCGGCGCGACCCTCGCGGCGACTCATCTGGGTCCTCGCGGGCGTCGCAGCGGTCCTCGTGTTGGCACTCGCGGCTGGGATCGGCCTCATGCTCGGACAGCGGGACTCCGGTAGCAGCGGACCGTCCGCCGTGGAGCAGTTGTTCGCGCCGAAGCCCGAGTCGCTGCGTAGCGCGGCAGAACGAATGAACAAGGAGGGCGACGCCATCGAGGCTGCGGGATCGTCGCCGATCGCGCAGAAGAAGTTCGTCGAACACTGGGCCGAGCCATCGTGCGCAGCGATGATCAACGCCTTCGTCGAAGCCTTCGCCGGATCCGAGGATGATCCCGCCACCCCGTCTGCACCGAGTCGAATCGTCTCGGTGAACGAGTCCGAGGACAAAGGCACTGTCATCACAGAGTCGGCTGGTGAGACCGAGACGCAGCACTGGGTCCGATTGAACGGCCGCTGGATGATCACCTGCGAAGGCGCGTTCGGTGACGATTCGTCCTCATCGGGCGATTCGTCGACCCCGACCCAAGCCGATGTAGGAACCGAGACGACCGTCACCGACCAGCACCCGCGACTGACCAAAACCCCTCGCTCCGAGCCCACCGATCACCAGCCGCCGGCTCCAGTGCCGAGCACCCGTTCAGACGTGCTCCTCACTGTCGAGGCCGACACACCCGATGTGCAGATCGCCTACGCACCCGGAGAATGGCAAACGTACGCACTGACTTACTCAAACGCGGTGGGCCGATACTCAACGTCGATCAACGCGACTCCGGAGAGTTCGAAGAACATGTACATCGCCGTGAGAGGGTCGACTTCGCAGCACTGTCGCATTCGAGTCGACGGGGCGGTGATCATCACCGATAGCGGTCCGGTGCAGGCGGTCTGCCGGACGTCTGAGTGACGGCAGCACGACTCGAATCGTGCCGAGTGCGGACTCATCCGGAGCCATGGTGCCCGTGGCAGGACGTCTCGCCAGTCAGTCATGGTTTCAGCTTCAAGGTGCGGCCAGCGAGGGCTGATCGGACCGCGGACCAGTCCGACAAGCAGTTGAGCAGAAATTCACGGACAGGCACGGCGTTCCGAACCTTGTCAGGGCCGTGCACCGACTACTGCTCGATCAGCCACCTGTTTGTAGATCGCCGTGTCACCTTCCCCGCGTCAACCACTGTTCAAAGCGATCGACCTCTTCCCACGCCTCGCAAGCCGCGCATCGCATCCAGTTGGGGTTGTCGCGATTCTCGGGGAACTCGTCTAGATCACTCGTTGCACAACGTTCGCCATACTCAGCCGTGATGTACTCCTTCACCACTGCGAAGACGTCTGAATCGGGCATAGCTTTCTCCTCTCGTCAGAAGAGATCGAGTATTCGCGGAAGGCACCACCACTGCAACCCCATTAGCCAACAGGCGCCGCCCTACGGAACCCGGTACGTCCACGCCCGGCTGCTGAACTTCTCGTCTACCAGCGTTCGCGCCGCAGACAACTCGTCGTCCGTGTAGCCGGCGACGCGCGTTGGGTACCGCGCACGGAAATGCTGGATGAACGCCTCGATGATGTCGGCGCGCGTCATCCCCGTCTGCGACCGCATCGGGTCGACTCGCTTGCCGGAGCTGGTGATTCCCTTGTCGGAGATCTTTTCCCGACCGATCCGCAGCACCTCGGTCATCTTGTCGGCGTCGATGTCGTACGACATCGTCACGTGATGCAGCACTGCCCCGGCGACGATTCGTTTCTGGGCGGCGCCGCCGATCTTGCCGTGGTCCGAGACGATGTCGTTGATCGGCACGTACCGCGCGTTGATGCCGACGTCGGCCAGCGCGCCCATCACCCACCGATCGAGGAACTCGTACGACTGCTCGAAGGTGAGGCCGTCGACCAACGACGTCGGCACCACCAGTGAATAGGTAATGCAGTTGCCGGGCTCCATGAACATCGCACCGCCGCCGGAGATCCGGCGCACGACGCCGATGCCGTGCCGCGACGCTGCTTCCTCATCGACCTCGTTGCGGACCGACTGGAACGAGCCGATCACGACCAACGGTGAGTCCCAGTCCCAGAAACGCAGGGTCGGCGGACGGACGCCGGAGGCGACCTCACGGAGGATCACCTCGTCGAGCGCGACGTGCATCGCGGGCGGCATGACGACAGGCTCGATCACGTCGAAGGTGTGGTCGTGCCAGCTCGTCGCGTGACCGAGCGCGCGACGGATCGCGATGCCGACCGACTCGGGCGTGAAACCGACCATCGACACGTCGTCGGACAGAGCCGAGGTGATGAGCTCGCCGAGGGCACCGGCATTGAGTGTGGTCGACGCGCCGGTGACGGCGTCGGTGATCACCTCGAGCGCCTCGTCGGGTTCGAGAAAGAAGTCGCCGGACAGCGAGACCTGCGACAGGCTCCCATCTTCGACTTCGACGTCGACCACTACCAACTTGCCGCCGGGGACCTTGTATTCGCCGTGCACGAGGTCCAGGGTATCGGCGCCTCATCCTCCGAAGGCGAAGCCGGCCGATCCCTCGCGATCAGCGCACTATTCTCAATCCATGTCCAGCATCCTGATCGGCTTCATCGCCATCATCATCGGCATTCTGTTCTGCTTCCGTGGCGTAGTGGCGATGCGTGTCGTCATCGCCATCTGGGGCGCGTTCGTCGGCCTCAACCTCGGGGCCGGGATCGTCTCGGCGATCACCGGCGACGGGTACTTCTCGACGGCGCTCGGCTGGATCGTCGGCATCGCCGTCGGCATCCTGTTCGCGCTCCTGGCCTACCTTTACTACGCCGTCGCCGTCACGCTGGCGATGGCGTCGATCGGCTTCGTCCTCGGGACCGCATTGATGGCCGCACTGGGCGTGACCTGGAACTGGGTGATCATCCTCGTCGGCGTGGTCGTCGGCATCCTGCTCGCCATCGCGGCCATCATGCTGAACCTGCCAGCACTCCTGCTGGTCGTGCTGAGCGCCCTCGGCGGCTCCACCGCGATCGTCGGCGGGCTCATGCTCCTCACGTCGACCATCGAGGTCGACGACTTCTCGCAGGCCAGCGTCACCTCGACCATCAGCCACAACTGGTGGTGGTACGCGACGTACATCGTTCTGGTGATCGCCGGCATCGTCGTGCAGGCCCGGGTCATCGGCCGGAGCGACGACCTGCAGCAGCAGTGGTGACTCTCTTCCAGACGACGGCGGCCCGCCCCTGAACAGGGACGGGCCGCCGTTTCCGTCGGGTCAGTGCCCGGTCAGTTTGTCCTTCACGGCATCGACGCCTTCTTTGACCTTCTCGGCGACGTCGGCCACCTTGTCCTTTGCGGCGGCCTTGCCCTGATCGGCCTGCCCCTCGGTGCGGAGTTGATCGTCATCGGTCGCCGCTCCTGCGGCTTCCTTGGCCCGACCCTTGAGGTCTTCGGCCTTGTTCTGTGCGTCCTCGGAAAAGCTCATCGGTCCTCCTGGAGTATCGGATGGATCTGCATCTTCCTTCGCTCTACCGTGCATCATTCGAACGGCGATTTCGACGATACCTGCTCACAGCGGTCGTTGCATCGGGACAGGTCAGACAAGATTTCTCGCACACCTGTGCGATCATGTCGTAGCGCTGTGGCACAGTATTCACAGCAGCTGTTCGACGAGAAAGGCCCGCCCCATGCCCCCGCGTCGCCGCCAGGCATCCGAATCGCTCACCCCCGACGACCTGACGACGCTCGCCGCCGCTCTCGCCGAGGGCAAACGAGCAACGGTGTATCTGCGCGAGGGCACGCCGAGCCTCGGTCTGACACCGGGCGCCTCTGCGCGGGTCCTGTCGATCTCGGGGACGACCGTGACGATCAAGCCCCGCGGAGTCGACGACGAGCTCCCCTACGAGGCCGACGAACTGCGGATCACCAAGAACCCGCCGCCGGCACCGGAGAAGCCGAAGAAGGCGGCGCCGCGGAAGAGTGCTGCTCCGACACCGTCTGGTTCTGGTGCGGCTCCGAAGAGCCCGACCGTCGCGGCGACGCCGACGGTCGCCGATGCCACGCCGGCGAAGAAGCCTGCCGCGGCCAAGCCTGTTCGACGTGCGAGTACCAGAAAGGCGCCGTCGTCGGTCACGGTGACGGTCTTCGGATCCGCCGACAACGAATGGTCCGTCTCCGTGACGCGCGGAGGACGGAAGCCCGCGCGATCACGGACTGTCGCACCGGATTCCGTCGAGTCCGCGATGCGGGAACTCGGGGACGACGCGGCTCTAGACGCGGCGTCGTCGGTGCTGAACGCAGCGCGGGAGGAAGCTCAGCGACGCGTGGAAGAGCTGAGCCGCGAGCTGCAGGCGGCGCGCGAGGCGCTGGCTGCGCTGGAGGGTGCGGCGGAGTAGGTCGGGCGGGGTTCGGCTCGCGAGGGGTACCGGGGGGGTTTCGACTCGCTCCGCTCGCTCAACCAACGGATGGGGCCCGTCGCTCAACCAACGGATGGGGGCGGTCGCTCAACCAACGGGGGCGTTCGCCTTGCGCACCAGCTTGCGGAAATGTTCCTCCGCCTCCGCGGTCATGTCGACGACGGCGAACGAGGTGGCCCAGAACTCGCCGTCGTCGAGGGTCGCGCCGTCGTTGAAACCGATGGTGCCGTAACGGCTGTCGAACTTGGACGCGGGCTGGAAGAAGACGATGACATCGTCGCCGCGCGCGTACGACGGAAAGCCGTACCAGGTCTTGGCGTTCAACTCGGGCGCCTCTTCGGACACGATGACATGCAGTCGTTCGGCGATCGTACGGTCGGTGCCGGTGAGTTCGCCGATCGCGGCAAGGCAAGCGTCGTATTCACGTGCTCGTTTCGCAGCTCCCTTCACGCCCTTGGTCGCCTTGAGTTCGGCGGCACGCTGCTGCATCGCCGCGCGTTCCTGATCTGAGAAACCCGGTCCGGACATCGTCATCTCCTCTTCTCCGTGTCGGACGTCGTGTCCGCAGCTCGAACGTTACGGCCGTGAAAGTCGCTGTGCTTCTCCAAATCTGACCGATTCGCCTCAGCCCATTCCGACTCGCTGCACCTCGGGTTCGATCACGGCGACCACCCGCGCGTCGTCGCGCGGATACGGGACCGGGATGTACTTGCCCGCGACGCGGTCGACGATCTCCCAGGCCTCGTCGCCGTCGATCCACTCGATCACCCGACCGCGCACGACCACCGGCGTGAACGGATCGTCTGCGGTCGCGACGGAGAGCGCGACCCGCGGATCACGATGCAGATTGCGGGACTTCTTGGAGTCGGGGCCGGTGAAGACGACGACGCGGTCGCCTTCGGTGCCGACGAACACCGGGGCGACATGCGGTGCCCCGTCGGCGGAGACGGTGGCGAGGTGAGCGATCGCGGCGCTGTCGAGGACGCGGCGGAGGTCGGAGGTGAGCATGGCAGATCCCTTCGGTCTGGTCTCTGCCTGGGACGGTAGTCCTGATCGGGGCGGTGCACAGCAGGTCTGGTGCGCTCCGCCGCTACGCTCCTACGCTCTCACCAATGCCGCTCCGAGTCCGGTTGCGTATCAACATGATCGGACCGCGAGCCGGCAAAGGACCCGACACCGTGCTCGGTACGTGCGATAGTGACGCCATGCGCCCGACTTGCAGCCTGTACATCGACACCGGATACCTTCTAGCGTCGGCCGCCACGCGCGTCACCGGGACATCACTGCGGAACGGCATCAACGTCGAGTACTCGCGCCTGATCGACACACTCATCGAGACCGCGGAGAAACTGTCGGGACTGCCGACGCTCCGGGTGCACTGGTACGACTCCGCCGACAACGGCGTCCCCAATCCCCTCCAGCAGCGGATCGGCGAACTCGCGAAGGTGAAGCTGCGGCTCGGCCGGTTCGGGGTCAACGGCGAACAGAAGGGCGTCGACCTGCGCATCGGCCTCGACCTCGTCGCACACGCCCGGAACAACACCTCCGACGTCTTCTTCCTGGTGTCCGGCGACGACGACCTCACCGAAGCCGTCGAAGAGGCGCAGGTGCACGGCGTGCAGGTGATCCTGCTGGCGGTGCCGACCGCCGACGGAAAGTCCCACGGCGTCAGTCGTCACCTCATCCGCGCCGCCGACGACCTGCACCGGATCGACGGCCTCGCACTCGACGAATCGATCCTCAAGGTCGAGCGGCAGCCCGCGCCGAAACCGTCGGCGCCGGTGACCGCCAAGCCGGGGCCGCCGAAGCCCGCGCCGCGCACCCCGCTCGACGCCGCGGCCGCTTCCGCCGCCGCACGGGCGACGCCCGCCCCGGCTCCGACCGGCGTCCTGGCGTACAGCTCGACCACCGGCTCCGTCGCCCACGTGCTCCCGGAGTTCGACGATGCCGCGCACGAGCAAGTGATCGACGGCGTGGTCGACCGCGTGCTGTCGGCGTTCCGCAAGAGCGCCACCCCCGAGGAGACCGCCGCCCTCGAGAGCACCCGTCCGTCCATCCCCCGCGACATCGACCGCGCGCTGCTGCTCGACGCCTCCGAGGCGATGGACCGCTACACGGTCGATGAGCGCATCCGTTTCCGGCTGCGTGCGCGCTTCTGGGAGAGGTACGACCTGGGGTGAGCGCCCGCGCTCACCGCTTCCGCATCAGGTGCTTCTGGATCTTGCCGGTGGCGGTCTTCGGGAGGACGTCGACCACGATGCCGCTCTTCGGCGCTTTGAATCCGGGGAGCCGGTCGCGGGCCCAGGACTGGATCTGCTCACCGCTCGCCTCACCGGTCACGACGACGAACGCCGTGACCGCCTCGCCCCAGTGCTCGTCGGGCATTCCGACGACCGCGACCTCGACCACCGCGTCGTGGCCGAGGAGGACCCGCTCGACCTCCACCGACGACACGTTCTCGCCGCCCGACTTGATGATGTCCTTGGCGCGGTCGGTGAACCACACGACGGCCTCGTCGTCGAGGTATCCGATGTCGCCGCCGTGGAACCAACCGTGCGCGAAGGCCGTGGTGTTCGCGTCGCGGTTGTTCCAGTATCCCTCCATGAGTTGCGGTGTGCGATAGACGATCTCACCTTCCGCGTCGATCGGGAGCAATGTTCCGTCGCCGCCCATGATGGCGATGTCGGTCGCCACTGTGGCCGGCCCCCACGAATTGTCCTTGCGGCCCTGGTGCCCCGACCACTGCAGTTCCGACGCGGGCGTGGTCTCCGTCTGCCCGGAGCCGAGGATGATCGCGGCGTTCGGAAAGCGCGCCCGCAGCGCCGAAAGGAGTTCTGCCGGCATCGGCGCCATCGCGTAGAGCCCGGTCACCAGACTGTCGGTGTCACCGTCGTCGAGTCCGGGCTGTTGCAGCAGCGCAGCCCACATCATCGGCAGCATCGTCAGGTGCGTGACGGCCCGCTGAGTGAAGACCGCGGCGAGGGCCGCGGGGTCGAACCCACGCAGCAGCACCACTGTCGCGCCGACGGTCAGCGACGGCAGCAGCAGCGCATCGAGCGCGGTGACGTGGAACAGCGGCAGGACGATCGGCTGGACCGCGGGTTCGGTGTCCGGCCGCAGACCGAGTCCGAGCGCGGAGCCGAGAACGCCGATCTGGACGGCGACATGCGAGGTCACCACGCCCTTGGGGCGCGACGTGGTTCCCGAGGTGTACAGGCAGTGCAGGATGTCGCGGTCGTCGACGATCGTCTCCACCGTCGAGCGGTCCTCGGCGAAGACATCGTCGTAGGCGATCGCCGGGACGCCCGCCACGTCCGACGGCGCGGCGCCCACGACGATCACCTCGCCGACCGTCCCGCCGACCGCCTCAGTGATCGCCGGACCGAGCACACCGAGGAAGACGTCCTCGGTGATCACCGCGCGGACTCCGCTGTCGGCGAGTTGGTAGGCGACGTCCGACGGCGAGAGCAGGAGGTTGAGCGGCATAGCGACGACGCCGATCTTGGCCAGGGCGAAGAACGACACGACGAACTGCCAGCTGTTCTGCAGTTGCAGGGCGATCGCGTCGCCCCGCCCGTAGCCGCGATCGAGGATTCCGCGGGCGAGCGCGTTCGCCCGAGCCTCCAACTCGGCGTAGGAGACCTCGACGTCGCCGTCGACCAGCGCGATCCGCGCGCCGTAGTGGGCGGCGCTGCGCGTCAGCAGATCGCCGATGCACACCCGGTGCGTGAGGTTGACGGTGAGCGGATCGATACCCGACAGGTCGGGACGCATTCCGGACATCAAGGAACTCCTTGCGCTGCGTGACTCATGGAAGTGAGCCGACCGTAACGCAGAAAACAAGCGTGCGTGACTGTTTCTGGCAGAAGCAGTCACGCGACTCTCTACGGAACCAGGACGATCTTGCCGCGGATCCCGCCGGCCTCGAACACCGTGTGGGCCTCTGCCACCTCGGTGAGCGGGAACCGCCACGACACCGGCACGGTCAGCGTTCCCGCGGCGACCCCGTCCGACAACTCCTGGAGCTGGTCGCCGTTCTCCTGCACGAACCAGCGCTTCGGCTCCACACCGCGCGCGGGCGCCGGGTACTCGCCGTCGTAGATCATCGTGAGCTTGCCGCCGTCGACGACCAGATCGCGAGCGGCGTCGCCGATGCCCGCGGTGTCGACGACCGCGTCGAACGACGCGCCTGGCAGCTCATCAGTCGACGTGACGACCTCGGTCGCGCCGAGCGCCAGCAGGTCTTCGCGATCAGCGTCGCGTGCCACCGCCACCGTGCTGATGCCCGCGGCGACCAGCAGCTGCACGACGATGCGTCCGACCGCACCCCGCGCACCGATCACGGCGACGGTGTCGTCGGCATCGAGGGCGAGATCGTCCACCAGCTGCCTCGCGGTGAGGCCGCCGAGTGGGATGGCGGCGGCGTCGACGAGGTCGACCCCCGCAGGCGCTCCGGCGAACAACGACTGATCGGCGACCACCTGCTCGGCATAGGTCCCAGCACCCCGCATCGGCTGGCACACCATGCCGATCACGGCGTCGCCGACCGAGAACCGATCCACTCCCTCACCGACCGCCGTCACGATGCCCGCGACGTCCCAGCCGAGAGTCGCCGGAAACGCGATCTCGAACGGAAGGAAGCCCGACCTCGTCTTGACGTCCACCGGGTTCACCGCCGAGGCCGCGACCCGAACCAGGATCTCGCCGTCGCCCGGCGTGGGCACTTCCACGTCGCTGACCTGGAACTCTTCCGGTGAACCGGTGCGATGGATGAGCGCTGCTTTCATGAGGGAGCCTTTCGAATCGGTCGACGGTGCCTCCGCCGCACCGCTGATCGCAGCGGTGGGGCGTGAGAGGTCTCCGAGGAGGAACGCCCGGTCGTGCACGTCTGGTTCCGAGTCCGCCCGAGAAGTGATCGGAGCCACGGCGACGACGGCCCGTCCCCGCGCGCGACTACTCTGGGTCTGATGACCGCACCCGACTGGACCGCCGTACAGGTCGACGCCGTTCTCGGCGCCTTCGACACGCGGACTGTGCAGCGCGCTCGGTCGTATGCCGAGAACGGGATGATCGTCGAGATCAGCTGGTCGGACGGTGTGCTCACGGGTGTCTCCCTGGGTTCCGGCACGCAGCGGTATCGCTGCAAGGTCAGGGTCGACTGGAGTCGACCGAAACCGCACGTCGCCGCGAGCTGCACGTGCCCGGTCGCGATTCGCTGCAAGCACTGCGCGGCGCTGATCATGGCTGCGACCCGCGACAGCCTCGAGAGGTCGGACCGGCCGCAGACGTCGACGAGCGCCTCGCCGCTGCCCCTGTCCCGCTGGCGCACACTGGTCGACGAGGTCGCCAAGTCCTCCGACGACGGCCAGACCGTCCCCGACGGACCGGAGCTTCCCCTGGCGCTGCAGTTCACCGTTCACCGCGACTATCGCACCGCCGACACCGTGCGGATCCGCCCGCTGACCGCGAACGAACAGGGCCGCTGGGTCAAGACGCGTCTCACGTGGAAGACGCTGTTGTCGGGCCAGCTCGCCGACCGGCATCCGCCGAGGGCAGTGGACGCTCTCACGCGGCTGGCCTCTGCCCTCGCGATCAGCAGGCAGGGACCGTCGATCAATGACGAGATGTCGCTGATGTACGCCCCGCCCGGGATCTGGAAGCTGCTCGACGACGTCCGCGACGCCGGGGTGGCGTTCGTGAACGGCAAGTCGTCGAAGAGCAGCACCGTCGTCTTCGGCGATCACGTCTCGACCCGATTGCATGTGACCGCCCACAGCGCCGGTGTGCACGTGTCGCTGGAGACGCTGGTCGACGGCGAGCCGGTGCCCGCGTCCGCCGAGCGCTACCGGTATCCGCTCGGCCGTCCGCGCGCACACGGCATCGCCCAGGAACTCGACGACGTCCTCTACCTCAGCCCGACACCCCGGCTCACCGCAACCGAGTCGATGTTGCTGGTCAGCGGCGTTCCGCTGGAGGTGGCCGACGAGGAGCTCACCGAGTTCCGCGCCGCGCTCCCGACGCTGCAGGCCGAGCGGCCGGTAGTCGTCGATCCCGACGCCTTCCCCGCCGCAGACCTCACGGGGCCGTTCCCGATCCTGCGGATCGACACGGGTGATCGGGCCACCGCGACCTGGTCCACCGGATACGAGGCCGACGGGGAGATCCACGAGTTCCCGGCGCAGGGGTCGTCGGAGGGCCGTTTTCGCAACGCCGCGGCCGAGCGCGCCATGTGGGAGAGCATCCGGCCGGAGCTGGAGGTGGTCGCCCGCGGCAGCCACCGGTGGGTCGGCGCCGCGGCCGATCTGCTCGAGAAGCGACTGCAGAGGTATCGCTCCGACTACCGGCGGTTCAACCGCATGTACGCCGTGCTCCGACAGCTCCGCGGAGGCTGCACGGTGACCGCCGCGTTCGACTCGATCCCCGAGTACCGCACCATGCCGGTACCGCTGACGCAGCTCGAAGTGGCGATCCTCTGCTCGGAGGTCGTGCCGAAGCTCATTGCCGACGGCCGCGTCCGCGTCGAGGTCGTCGGCTCGCCCCCGGACTACCGGCCCGCCGAGGCACCCCCGGTCCTGAGTTTCGCGGGCGACGCCCGCAGCGACTGGTTCGACCTCCACGTCGCGCTCGACGTCGACGGCCACAAGATCCCGATCACCACCATCATCTCGGCCCTGGCGTCCGGTGAGACGCACATGCTGCTCGACGACGGCACGTACTTCTCCCTCGAGATCGAGGCCCTCCAAACGCTGCGCGAGCGTCTCGAGGAAGCCCGCGAGATGGGCGAGATCGACGGCGACCGGGTCTCGGCGCACACCCTCAACGCGTCGCTGTGGGACGAGTTGCTGGAACTCGGCGTGGTCGACGACCAGCTCAAGGACTGGCGCGACCGCATCGCGCGGCTGGCGGCGGCCAAGCCACCGCGTTCCGTCACACCGCCCGTCGGACTGGACGCGACGCTGCGGCCGTACCAGCAGGACGGCCTCGACTGGCTGACCTTCCTCTGGGACAACGGGCTCGGCGGCGTCCTCGCCGACGACATGGGCCTGGGCAAGACGGTGCAGACGCTCGCGCTGATCCAGCAGGTCGTCGACGACCGGCCGGACGCCCGGTTCCTCGTCGTCGCCCCGACCAGCGTGATCGCCAACTGGGCCGCCGAGATCCACCGCTTCGTCCCCGGCCTGGAGATGGTCACCGTCCCCGCGACGGAGAAACGCATCGGCACACCACTGACCGAGCGGGTGGTGAACGCCCGGATCGTAGTCACGTCGTACGCGCTGCTCCGGATCGACTACGACGCCTTCGCGGACGTCGACTGGACCGGCGCGATCTTCGACGAGGCGCAGTTCCTGAAGAACCACAACTCGAAGACCTACCAGGCCGCGCGCCGGCTCGACGCACCGTTCAAGCTCGCCATCACCGGTACGCCGATGGAGAACCGGGTGATGGAGCTGTGGTCGCTGGTCTCGGTGGTCGCACCGGGTCTGTACAGCTCGCCGAAACTGTTCAAGGAACATTTCGCGGACGCGATCGAGAGCGGTCAGGCGCCGGAGCGGCTGGAGATCCTGCGCCGCCGCCTGCGTCCGATCATGTTGCGCCGCACCAAGGATCAAGTGCTCGTCGATCTGCCCGAGAAGCAGGAGCAACTGCTGCCAATCGAGCTGGAGCCGAAGCATCGGAAGGTGTACGACACCTATCTGGCCCGCGACCGTCAGCAGCTCCTCGGGCTACTCGAGAACTTCGACGGCAACCGCATCCAGGTGCTGCGTGCCCTGACGAGGCTGCGGCAGCTGAGCCTGCATCCGGTTCTGGTCGACGGCGAGCACGCGAACGTGAACTCCGCCAAGATCGAGTACCTCTCCGAGCAGTTGCCGATGCTCATCGACGAGGGTCACAGCGCCCTGGTGTTCAGCAGCTTCACCGGGTTCCTGAAACTGATCGCCGGCCGACTCGACGCCGAGGACATCCCCTACAGCTACCTCGACGGTTCCACCGCGATCACCAAGCGGGCCAAGCAGATCGAACAGTTCACCGACGGTCGTACCCGAGTGTTCCTGATCAGTTTGAAGGCCGGCGGTTTCGGCCTCAACCTGACGGCCGCGGACTACTGCTTCATGACCGACCCCTGGTGGAATCCGGCCGCCGAGGCCCAGGCGGTCGACCGCGCCCATCGCATCGGCCAGCACCGCGCCGTCACGGTGTACCGGATGGTCTCCACCGGGACGATCGAGGAGAAGGTGATCGACCTGCAGACCCGCAAACGCGAGCTGTTCGACGCGCTCCTCGACGAGGGCGGCGCCTTCTCCGGCGCGATCACCGCCGACGACGTGCGCGGGCTGCTGAGCTGAGGCGCGTCGTCGTATTTGAATCCCCGATTCGGGCAGATTTCGCCTGTCAGGCCAAGTACACCCCCGAATCGGGGATTCATTTACCGCTGACGCGGTCCCTACGATCGGATGACACACTGTAAGCGACCGCTTACCGCAGACGACGAGGACGCCACCGCTCAATGCCCCACACCGCCGATCGCCGCAACCTCGCGACCGTCCTCGCACTGCTCTTCACCACCGGGTGGGCGACCAACCACTTCGTCGCGATGATGCCGGTTCTCCACGACCGCAACGGGATCAGCGACGCTGCGCTCGAAGGCGCGTTCGGGATCTATGCGGTGGGCCTGCTTCCTGGACTGCTGACCGGCGGCGGGATCTCCGACCGTGTCGGCCGGAAGCCGATCGTGCTCGCGGGCGCGACCGGCGCGGCGCTCGGCAACCTGTTGATGCTGGTGTGGCACACCGAGCCCGGTGTCTTCGTCGGCCGGTTCGCCGTCGGACTCGGCGTGGGACTCGCGGTCAGCGCGGGCACCGCGTGGAGCGCCGACCTCGGCGGCAGGCGCGGAACCGTCCTGGCCGGCGCGAGTCTCACCTGCGGCTTCGCCATCGGCCCGCTGATCTCCGGGCTCATCGCCCAGTTCACCGCGGGTGCCGCGCTGTTCGCACCGTTCGCGGTCACGGTCGTCGGGTCGCTGCTCGCGGTCGTCGCCGGATTCGCGGTGCCCAACTCGCGACGTGCGACGGTCACCGACCAGGTCGTCGAGGAATCCTGCGGCGCACCGGTGGCGCGCAGCCTGTCGCGCGCCCTGGCGACGAGCCTGCCGATGTCGCTCTGGGTGTTCGCCTCGGTGACCGCATCGGTGGTGATCATGGCCGGGCGGATGTCGAGCTTCAGTGGTCCGTGGGTGCCGGGCGTCGCCGCAGTCCTGGCGCTCGGCTCCGGGTTCGTCGTCCAGGTCGTGGCCCGTCGCGCGACGTGGGGCCCGCGCGCCGGAGTCAGCGGGGCGATGCTGTCGGCGACCGGATTCGCGGTGGTCGCGGCGTCGGGATCCGACCCCAGCCCCGTCGCCTTCCTCGTCGCATCTGTGCTGCTCGGCGGTGGATACGGACTGTGCCTGCGCGAAGGGCTGCTGGACGTCGAGACGTTCGCGCCGACCGAGAAACTGGGTCTCGCCACCGGAATCTTCTACGTCGGGACGTACCTCGGCTTCGGACTGCCGGTACTGCTGCGGGTGATCGCCCCGGCCGTCGGGATCAACGCACCGATGATCGTGCTCGCCGCGCTGGCCGTCGCGTGCGCGGGGATTCGGGCGATTCAGCTGCGACGGGGTGTGCTGGACGGTCGGTGACCGTCAGTCCGTCGGCGCCACCCGCGCACGACCATCGGCGGTGCGATAGCCGAGCGCGTAACTCGGGCAACGGTCGATGACGCGGACGAGGTCCTCGGCCGTCGCAGCGTCCGCGTCGATCCACGGTCGTCGCTGGGGGTCGAACACCTGCGGCAGACCGCGAACGCATTCGCGCGCATGCCTGCACCGCCCGGGCTCCCACGTCACTACGACGCCGTCTGTCGGATACTCCTTGATCGGGTCCTGATCGCTCATCGCTGACTCCTCCGGGCTGACGTACGTCCATCCTGCCGCGTCGGGAGTCGGTGGGCACGGGAACGGCGACGGCACTACCCCAGGTGCGCCTGGACCTCGGCGCTCGACTTGTCGAGACGTTCGAGGCGTCCCTCGGTCATCGAGGCGATCTGGTCGACGATCACGCGCATGCGGGCGTTGTCGGTGTCGGCGACGTTCCAGTCGGCCGCGAAGATCGGGTCGAGGCCGCCCGGCGCGGTGACCAGCAGCATCTCGGCGACGCGGTGGACGCGTTCGCGCTGGCGGTCCTGCTTCGCGCGGTGTCGTGGGTCGGAGAAGATGAAGCGCAGCGCGAGCGTTTTCAGCACGGCGACCTCGGCGGCGACGTCGGCCGGAACAGAGAGGTCGGCGTCGTACCTGCGCAGCGGTCGGGTGCCCTCGGCGCGACGCGTCTGCGTGATCGCGGCCGAGGCGAATCGGCCGATCAGCTCGCTGGTCAACCGCTTGAGACGGACGTAGGCGTCGAGGGAGCCGTCGAACTCGCCGAGCGACGCGAAGATCTCCATCTCCGAGAGCCGCTGTGCCGCGTCGACCAGCGGGGCGGGGGTGAGGCCGTCGAAGTAGTGCATGCCGAGTTCGGCCAGCTCCTGCTGGTCGTCGCGAGAACTCAACTGGCGCAGGTCGATTCGTCCGCCGATCACGCCGTCCTCGAGATCGTGGACCGAGTAGGCGACGTCGTCGGACCAGTCCATCACCTGCGCTTCGAGGCACCGTCGACCGTCGGGTGCACCGTCGCGGACCCACGCGAGTGCGGGCTCGTCCTCGACGTACGCGCCGTACTTGGTGCCCGGCGCCTTGCGCGACCACGGATACTTGAGCGTCGCATCCAGTGCGGCGCGGGTGAGATTGAGCCCGGCGCTGCCCCCGTCCGGACTGACGATCTTCGGTTCTAGCGCGGTGAGGATGCGCAGATTCTGCGCGTTGCCCTCGAAGCCGCCGTGATCGCGCGCCACTTCCTCGAGCGCGCGTTCCCCGTTGTGTCCGTAGGGCGGATGCCCGATGTCGTGCGCCAGCCCGGCCAGCTCCACGAGGTCGGGATCGCAGCCCAGACCGATCGCGATACCGCGGCCGATCTGACCGACCTCGAGCGAATGCGTCAGACGCGTTCGCGGGTTGTCGCCCTCACGCGGGCCGACGACCTGCGTCTTGTCCGCAAGCCGCCGCAATGCCGCACTGTGCAGCACGCGGGCGCGGTCGCGGGCGAAGTCGCTGCGATGATCGGTCGCGGGGTTCGCTCCTGCCGCGATCTTCGGTGCCTCGACGACCATCCGTTCGAGGTCGTGGGCGTCGTACATCGCGACGGGCGGTCCGCCCGCCGACCGATCGGCGTCAGGCAATTAGTCCGACCAGCCGCGCTGCGAAGCGAGGTCGAGCACGCTGGAGCGGATCGCGACGATCTGACGCGCGGTCAGATCGGGCGACGCGTCGAGCAGCAGCTCGGTGATCTCGTTGAACAGCCGGCCGCCGCGGGGCGCCGAGCGACGCGGCCCGCGGTCGTCGCGTCCGCCGCGACGGTCGTCGCGTCGGTCGCCGCGGTCGTGCCGGTCGCCGAAGCGTCCGCCACGCTCTTCGCGGCGCTGCGCGCGCTCGGCGGCAGGCGACTCGCCTTCCGGAGCCTCCTTGGTGACCTTGACGTTCAGTGCCTTCGCGCCGCGATCAGTGCTCTCGACGTCGAACTCGACCTCCGCGCCCGGGCGCAGCAGGCTCTCGTCGATGCCCACGTCGTTGATGTGCAGGAACACGTCGTCGCCGCCCTCCGCGGGCGCCAGGAATCCGAATCCCCGGTTGGTGTCGAAGTGCACGACCTTACCGTTGACAGCCACCACAAACTCTCTCTCTTCAGCTGCGCCCACATCGCGAACCCCTTGTCCGCGCGACGCACCCGTCTACAACTATGCCTCATTTCGGCCCGTCGACCGAGCTGAAATGCCTGGTAGTGATCGGAATTTCAGTACCCGATCGCTACTGGCGAGTCAGTTCGCTACTGCCTGGACGCCGTCGTGCCGAGATTCACCTCGACGACCGTGCCGGTGACGACGCCCGGATCGTCGATCAGATACATCACCGCGCGGGTGACGTCCTCGGGTGCGAGCCACGGAACGCCCAGCGGGCTCCAGCCGGCGAACACCTGCGCCAGGTCGTCTTCGGTCGGATGCTCGACGGTCGGGCA
The DNA here is from genome assembly GCF_000192435.1 of Gordonia neofelifaecis NRRL B-59395. GTDB lineage: Bacteria > Actinomycetota > Actinomycetes > Mycobacteriales > Mycobacteriaceae > Gordonia > Gordonia neofelifaecis. Next base: position 340,586 of record NZ_AEUD01000001.1, on the reverse strand, counting down.
GAATCGCTTCATCGTCGCCGGATTGAGGACCATCGGAGTGCCGACCGACGACGGGCAGACGACGTTGGCGGTGATCCCGTACGCACCGACCTCCAGCGCCAGCGACTTGATGAACCCGATGATCCCCCACTTGCTCGCCGCGTAGTGGCTCAGGTGCATCATGCCGCCGCGGCCCGCGCCCGACGAGATGCCGATGAGCCGGCCGAACCGATGCTCCTTCATCAGAGTCAGCACCGCCTGCGCACAGTTGAACGTGCCGGTCAGATTGGTGTCGATCATGTCGGCCCACTGCTGGTGCGTCATCGACTCCACCGGCTCGAACGAGCAGACGCCCGCGTTCGCAACCAGGATGTCGAGGCGGCCGCGCTCGTCTCGGATGCGCGAGACCAGGGTGTTCACTGAAGTCCGGTCTCGGACGTCGACCTGCGCCGCGGTCACCGAGCCACCCGCGGCTTTGATCTCGCGGGCGGTCTCGGCGAGATCGTTGGGACTGCTGAGCGAGTAGGACACGCTGTCGATCGGCGCTCCGATGTCGGTGACGACCACGTGTGCTCCCGCTTCGGCGAGGGCGAGCGCATGTGATCGACCCTGACCACGCGCTGCGCCGGTCACCCAAGCCACCTTGCCAGTCAGATCCATGACCCGCCTCCTCGACTCGACCCCGGGATTCCATTGTCCCGCTCAGCCCGGCGGCGCGGTATCGAACGGGGCATTGACCCAATCGTCCCCGTGAGCGATGCTCGCGGACGATATGTCCATGGGCGCCGCTCACGGGGACGGTGCGGTCAGCTCTCCGCGTCGGCTACTTCACCGTGGCGATGCCGAGTGACGGGAAGTAATAGCAGGTCACCGGCGAATCCGCCTTGTCGCCCGGCTTCTGCATGGTGCCGTAGATCGCCGAGAAGACGGTGCCCGATCCGGTCTTCACGATGGCTCCACGAGCCCCGTTCAGCGGGATCTGGCCGACGGTCGCCTTGAGCGCGGACATCGCGATCGACTTCACGACGCCGCTCACGCCCGCGGCGGTCAAGCTCGCCGAGACCCCGTCGAGGATCGAGTCCGCGAGTCCGGCCATCGGTTCGCCGAAGCCGCCCTGCAACGTGTTGACGTTGAACCAGGCGACGCGCATCCCGGACTTGTCCTTCGTCTCCGGGAACTTGCTCACGGGGACGAATCCGTACAGGACCTCACCCTTCTTGATGACGTTGATGTCCTTGTCCTTGATCCCGTACTTCTTGTTCAGATCACCGAGGAGCGGGGTGGTCGACCCGGGCATCGCCCCGCCGACCGCCGACGGCAGCGTGAGGTCGGTGCACAAGCCCTTCGTCGGAGTGAACGGGGTGATGCCGAGCTTCTTGAGGGTGGCGTTGGCCGCTTCGATCGAGTCGATGACCGACGCCGCATCGGTGGGCTGTGCGGCCAGATCGTCGAGCGCCGCCTTGGCCGCGACCGATTCGCCGGCGGCATCGGCGTGCGCGGCGGGTGCGACCGCCGCGCCTCCGAGCAGCGCAGCGGATGCGGCGATCGCCGCGAGAGTGAAACGAAATCTGGTGTTCAATGTGGCCTCCCGAGCTGAAGTGGCTGATGTTTCGAATGAGTATGTGTCGTCATTCACCCGAACGCCCTACCTCGAGACCGAGTCGAGACCCGTGGGAGAAACCGCAGACGGCGGCAGTTCCAGCCGACTGGCCGGAGCCGCCGCCGTCGTGCGCACCCGGTCAGGCGCCGGTGGAGTCGCCCCGGATCTTCCCCACAATCCAGAGCAGGATCACCGAGCCGAGCACAGCTGTCAGCAAGGTGAACCACCATCCGCCGGACGCCGTGTCGAGAAAGAAGCTGAGCAGGAATCCGCCGATCAACGCGCCGGCGATGCCGACGACGATGTTCATCAAGACTCCCGAACCGCCGCCGTTGACGATCTTTCCGGCGATCCAGCCTGCGATCGCTCCGATGAACAGGTAACTGATCCAACCGACGTTCGTGGCGACCGACGAACGCGCCAGAATCTCTGCTGCCGCCAAGGTGTCCATGCCTCTCACTCCCCTTTCCTGGGCGTGCGACCGACACTACGAGACACCGTGATTCATCTGATCGGATGACGCAAAGCGTTATCTGGATGTCACCGAAGCGCTCGTTCACGCCACGAGGCGACATCGGACAACAACGTGTGTCGACTCCATGGCATAGTGCTTGAAAGTGAAACGTGTTCTAGTCACCGGAGGTCCGGGACGAAAGGGTCAACAATGAGTTCTGCTCGACGAGATCCGCGGCTGTCCGTGCGAATTCGACTGCCCGAAGTCGACATTCCCGAGGGCCGGGTGGTCGAGCTGCCGGGCCGTGGTTCGACGTACGTCACCGACACCGCAGGCCCGACGCCCGACGCGCCGCCGATCGTCCTGCTCCACGCGTTGACGACCACCGGTCTGCTGACCTGGTTCCCGAGCATCCCCGAACTCTCGAAGAAGTTCCGGGTGATCACCCTCGATCTGCGCTGGCACGGCAGGGGCATCAAGTCCGACGAGTTCAGCCTCCGCGACTGCGCCGACGACGCCGTCGCCCTCCTCGACGTCCTCGGCATCGAGAAGGCGATGTTCGCCGGCTTCTCGATGGGATCGTTGATCGCCCAGCGCGTCTGGCGACAGCATCCGGAGCGCGTCGGCGGCCTGGTGCTGTGCGCGTCGACCGACGTCTTTCAGCGAACGGCGACCGAGCGCGCCTTCCACAACGGCATGAGCAGCATCGCCGCCCGCGTGCCCGGTTACGGATCGCCGAGGCGCGCGGGCCGCGTCCAGTCCGCCCAGGTCGACCCCGCGGTGGACATCAATCGGTGGGCCCTCAACGAGTTCCGCTCGACGTCGCCGATCGCGGTGGGCAAGGCCGTCGGCGCGATCGGCAAGCATCACACGCGCCCGTGGATCAACCAGATCGACGTGCCGACCGCGGTCGTGGTGCCCCTGCGGGACAAGGCGATTCCCCCGGCCCGGCAGATCGCCATGGCCCAGCGGATCCCGGGTGCGACGATGCACGAGGTGGATGCCGGGCACTCTTGCTGCGTGATGGACGCCGACAAGTTCGTGCCGGTGTTCAGCCACGCGTGCAACGTGGTGCTCGCGCGCTGGCGCGAGCGCACAGTGCCGAACTGACAGCTGCACATGGGCGACGGCCGGCCGCGATTCGCGGCCGGCCGTCGCCCGTCTGTGATGCGCGGACTACTCGTCGACGACCTCGGCCTTGAGTCGCGCCAGCTCGGCCGGGAAGTGCGCCACCAGCTTCTCCGGGCTGCGCATGCTCTCCTCGGACGCGATGATGCCGACGTGCACCACACCGTTGTTGGAGAGCACGGTGATGTTGATACCCGCGCCGTGGAAGACCGGTCCCAGGGGATACATCCCGTCGATGCGGGCACCCATGAAGTAGAGCGGGATCGGCGGGCCCGGGACGTTTGAGATCACCAGGTTGTGCACGACGGGATGCTTCTCGGCGAGCCGGAGTCCGGCGTACGCCCGCACGGCGAGCCCGAACGTCCGGGGCGCGGCGAACTCGGCCCAGTCCTGCAGCGTGTCGGCGGAGATCGCGTTGTGGTGATCCTTGGCGTGCTTGTTCGCCTCGGTCATCGCCGCGAGCCGCTCTAGCGGATCCTCGATGTCCGTGCCGAGGTGCGTGAACAGCGCCGACACCTTGTTGGCGCCGTCGTCGCGCTTCGACTCGCCGCGGACCGACACCGGAACCGTGGCGAGCAGCGACGACTCCGGAAGCTCGTCCCGCTCCAGCAGATAGTCGCGGAGAGCGCCGCCCGCGATGCTCAGCACGATGTCGTTGACGGTCGCGCCGGTGGCGCGGCGGACGGCCTTGATGTCCTCGAGGTCCATGTCCGCGACGGCGATGGTGCGGTGCCCGGTGATGGTGCCGTTGAACGAAGTCCGCGGCGCGGTCAGCGGCGGCGCCATCGCGGTGCCGCGCCGAGCACGGCTGATGGTCTCGGTGATGAGCCCCAGCGACGGACTCAGCATCTTGGGAATCGACAGCGGTCGCGCCAGGGTGCTCACGACCCCGCGGCCGAAGAGCTCGAGCGACCCCGGCGACGAACCGTCCATGGCGATCTCGTCGGTCGCGAGCGGCGGAGCGTCCGGCTCCAGGCTGCAGAGATACGAGATCAGATTCGCTCCGGAGGCACCGTCGACGGTGGCGTGGTGCATCTTGGTGAAGACGACCAGCTTCTCCCTGCCGTCCTCCCCGCGATAGCCCTCGATGACGTTCATCTCCCAGAGGGGGCGCCCCCGGTCCATGGGCAGTCCGGCCAGGTGGCCGCACATCTCCATGAGTTCGGCGTGCCCGGCCGGCGAGGGCAGCGCCATCCGGTGGAGGTGATGGTCGATGGCGAAGTGCTCGTCCTTCACCCAGACGGGGTGCCCGAGATCGAGCGGAACGCGGCGGATCTTCCGGGTGAACTGCGGAACCTTCCGCACGCGCTCGTCGAGCGTCGACCGGAAGGTGGCGAACGAGTACCCGCCCGGAACCGTGTCCTGATCCAGGACCATCACGGAACAGACATGCATCAGTTGCTCGGGTGTCTCAAGGTAAAGGAAGCTGGCATCCAGGCCGCTCAATCGCTCCATGAGCATGGAGGATAGCGCGGGATTAGAACCTGTTCTAATTACTGCACAGTAGTGTAGTTGCCCACCCGACTCGGACAGATCCGCCACCGGACGAATCGGTCAGCGCCCCTTGAGTATTGGATGCCGGACGCAGACGATATGCGATCTGCATCACGGCCCTCCGTCCTTCCCGGAAACACCTTCGCCACGCGACACTACTCTGACCTCGTGGGACATCGTTACCAGCACCTCGTCTTCGGCGACGCGTCGGCCACGCGGCGCGGCGCATACCCTGCCGGCCTCGACACCCCCGACGAGGGGCCGCAGCAGGTGACCGATCGCGAGCGTCGCATGCTCACCGACGCATTCGCGTTCCACATGGCGACCGTCACGCCGTCGGGATGGCCGTACGTCCAGTACCGCAGCGGACCGCGAGGATTCGTCCACCACCTCGGCGACAACACCTTCGGCTTCGCCGACTTCCGCGGCAACCAGCAGTTCGTGTCGGTCGGGAATCTGGAGGCCGACGACCGGGTCGCACTCTTCATCGCCGACTATCCGCTCCGATCTCGGCTGAAGGTCTTCGGCCGTGCGACGGTGATCGAGGGCGACGCCGACCCCGAACTGCTCGAGCGATTGAGCGTGGTCGACGACGGCCGGATCACGGCGCGGTGCGAACGCAGCATCGTGATCGAGGTCGAGGCCTTCGACTGGAACTGTTCGCGCAGCGTGGTGCCGCAGTACACCGCCGAGCAGGTCCGCGAACGCGTGCAGCCGTACATCGACCAGATCCACGGCCTGCAGGACCGCGTCGCCGACCTGGAACGACAACTCGCCTCGCGCGACCAGACCTGACGGTCGGCCCGTCGACACGGTCTAACGTGGAGACCGTGATAGCGCGAGTGTTCCCGGCTCGCCGCTACCGGGACCGCGAGCATGCGGGCGAGGTCCTGGCCGAGGCGTTGACCGACTTTCGCAGCGACGACGACGTGCTCGTTCTGGCGCTGCCGCGCGGCGGCGTCGAGGTCGCGGCGCCGGTCGCCGAGCGCCTCGACGCGCCGCTCGACGTCTGCCTGGTGCACAAACTCGGCGTGCCCTGGGAGCCCGAACTGGCGGTGGGCGCGATCGCGGTCGACGACTCCGTGGTCGTCAACGACGACGTCGTCCGCGCGACCGGCACCACCGAGGACGACCTGACCACGGCGATCGACTCGGCTCGCATCGAGCTGCGACGCCGCGATCGGCTCTATCGCCACGGGCGTCCGCAGCCGTCGGTGACCGGCCGACGCGTCGTGATCGTCGACGACGGCGTCGCCACCGGCACCACGGTGACCGTCGCGATCCGATCACTGCGCAGCCGCGGCGCGGAACGCGTCGTCGTCGCGGTTCCGGTCGGACCGGCCGACGTCGGCACTATGTTCCCGGGCGCCGACTCCGTCGTCTGCCCGTACACCCCGGACCGCTTCAGCGGCGTCGGCAGCGCGTACTACGACTTCCGGCAGCTCACCGACGAGCGCGTCGTCGACGTATTGTCGCGATTGCCACCCGAGTGACGGGACTCTCGCTAACGAGCGCGCTGGCGGTACCACCACACGCCGAGGATGATGAGCCAGATCGGCAGCACCACCGCCAGCATGACCCACTCCCGCTGACCGACCATCATGCCCGACGCGATGATCATCAGCACGGCGCTGAGCATCATGACGATCCTCGGATTCACGTTCCGGTCCTTTCGACGGGGTTACCCGAGACAGTAGACATGCCCGATCGGCCGTGGCGCAGGCGCACCGCCACCGGGCCGATTAATCTCATCGCATGGCACTGCTTCATCAGGCGACGATCTCGCCGACCAAACTCGAACTCGTCACCGACTACCTCGACAGCGTGCCATGGGGCGGCACCGGCGAGGTCGAGCTGATCGGCGGGTACCGGTTCGACGATCCGGCGGGCGAGGTCGGAGTCGAGGCGCTGCTCGCCTCGCGCGACGGTCGTACCCTGCACATCCCGCTCACCTACCGGGGCACGCCGCTGGCCGGCGCCGACGAGTACCTCATCTCGACGATGGCTCACTCGGTGCTCGGCGACCGGTGGATCTACGACGCGGCCGCCGATCCGGTGGCCGTCGACTGCTTTGTGCGCGCGATGCGCGGCGAGCAGCCACAGGCCGAGCTGGAAGTCCGGAAGGCGGACGGCACCGTCGTCCCGCTCGACTCCCCCGTCCGACTCCAGGTGCACGGGACCCCGGGCGAGACCGCGGCACTCGCGCTCAGCGACGACCTGGCGTCACCGGTGTCGGGAAGCGCCTGGCTGGTCGCGGAGTGGGACGGCGGTCATGGCGTGGTCGCCGCCCTGCGGTAGTCCCCGATGAACGACGTTCAGGCGCCGATCAGTTTGCCGCCGAGGTACTCGACGACCTTGTCGAGGGCGACCCGCTCCTGGCTCATGGTGTCGCGCTCGCGGATGGTCACCGCCTGGTCGTCGAGGGTGTCGAAGTCGACGGTGACGCAGAACGGCGTGCCGATCTCGTCCTGACGCCGGTACCGCTTGCCGATGCCCTGCGCGTCGTCGAACTCGATGTTCCAGTGCTTGCGGAGTTCGGCCGCGAGGTCGCGGGCCTTGGGCGAGAGCTTCTCGTTCCGCGAGAGCGGAAGCACCGCGGCCTTGACCGGCGCGAGACGACGGTCGAGCTTGAGCATCGTTCGGGTGTCGGTGCCGCCCTTCGCGTTCGGCACCTCCTCCTCGGTGTAGGCGTCGCAGAGGAAGGCCATCATCGAGCGGCCGAGGCCCGCTGCGGGCTCGATCACGAACGGCGTGAAGCGCTCACCCGACGCCTGGTCGAAGAACGACAGGTCCTCGCCGGAGGCCTTGCTGTGCGTCGACAGGTCGTAGTCGGTGCGGTTCGCGACACCCTCGAGCTCACCCCACGGATTGCCGCCGAAGCCGAACTTGTACTCGACGTCGACGGTGCTCTTGGAGTAGTGGGAGAGCTTCTCCTTGGGGTGCTCGTACAGGCGCAGGTTCTCCGGATCGATGCCGAGGTCGACGTACCAGTTGTGGCGCGCGTCGATCCAGTACTTGTGCCACTCCTCGTCCTCACCGGGCTTGACGAAGAACTCCATCTCCATCTGCTCGAACTCACGGGTGCGGAAGATGAAGTTGCCCGGCGTGATCTCGTTGCGGAAGCTCTTGCCGATCTGGGCGATGCCGAACGGCGGCTTGCGACGCGCGGTGGTCATCACGTTCTTGAAGTTCACGAAGATGCCCTGGGCGGTCTCCGGGCGCAGGTAGTGCAGACCCTCCTGGTCGTCGACCGGGCCGAGGAACGTCTTGAGCAGACCGGAGAACGCCTTCGGCTCGGTCCACTGGCCCTTGGTGCCGCACTCGGGGCACGCGATCTCCGACATCGGGACCGTGTCCGGGTCGTCGATGCCCTTCTTCAGCGCGTAGGCCTCCTGCAGATGGTCCTGACGCTGACGCTTGTGGCAGTTGGTGCATTCGACCAGCGGGTCGGTGAAGACCTCGACGTGACCGGAGGCCTCCCACACGCGACGAGGCAGGATCACCGACGAGTCCAGGCCCACCACGTCGTCGCGCGAGGTCACCATCGTGCGCCACCACTGACGCTTGATGTTGTCCTTCAGCTCGACGCCCAGGGGACCGTAGTCCCAGGCGGAGCGGGTTCCGCCGTAAATCTCACCGCAGGGGTACACCAGGCCACGCCGCTTGGCGAGGTTGACGACGGCATCGACTTTGGACTGCACAGCCACGGTTTTCTGATCTCCACGACGTAGGTGTTCACGGACAACTGTCAGAGCGCGCGACGGTGGTCGCGCACGTCGTCATACAGCGTAGTCGGTTGGCGGCCGCCGGTGTCCTTCGGCTCGACGGCTCTGCCGGGCACCGGCGAGTCCGGTGTCGTCCGATCGTCTGAGTCGCCGGAAATGTCGTAGGTGCGACGTAGCTTGACGGCACTCGATGAGGTGCAGCGCCTCGTCGCCGAACGACAGGAATGTCATGTCCTTCATCAATCGCACCGCAATCGCCGGAACCGTCGCCGCCGCGGCCGCCCTTGCCGGGGTCGTCACTGCCGGACTCGTCACCGCCGCTCCCGCCGGCGCCGACACAGAGTTTCCGACCGTCGGAGACGGCGTCCGATACGAGTTCTACAGCGACGTCCAGAACAACGAGGGCGCGTACTGGTACGACGCCGACAACGACCTCGAGGAGCGGTCACGAGTCAGCCTGCCTGCGCGGACCGAGGACCGCACCGGCTGGTACGGCGTCGTCTCGTTCACGTCGCGCTCCAAATATCAGCTGACCGGAGCGACGATCCAGACCGACGGCTACTTCGCCGCGTGCCGCGTCTACGTCAACGGCACGTTGGACTCGTCCGACTCCGCCCGCGGCCGATACGCCATGGCGACCTGCTGACGCGCGCGGTCGCGACAGGGTCAGGACGCGGATAGTCGGAGCTCGATGTACGGGATCTGATCGATCGGTAGGCCGGTCGACTGTTCGATGACGCCGGAGAGTTCGGCGTAGGCCTTCGGGTGGTCGCGGAGGTAGCGCTCGAGAACGGCCGCCGACTCGGCCGAGGACAGCACCCGTGCGGTCGCGGCGCGATTCCGGACGAAGCCGATCCAGACGCGGCAGCGCGGGTCGGCCTGCAGGTTCCGGTACCACTGCGACTTCTCGCCGAATCCCGAGGCGATGACGATCCGATCATCGGCGGGGCGCTCCACCGTCTCGAGTGCGACGAACCGCGCCTCGCCGGACTTGCGACCGGTGTGCTGCAACAGGAGCAGGCGACCACCGAAGAGAAAGCCGAGGCCGGCACGGAACACCGGGATCGGCGACCGGACGAACCATCGTGTCTGCAAAGCCTTCGCACCGATGCTGGTCATACCTGGGAACCCTACGCGCGCCGCCCGGCCACGGTTGAGGCAAATGAAAATCAATTCCCTTAGGATGGACCCAGCCCGCCGATTCCGAAGGAGCAGCAATGACCCACTCGGTGATGCCGCCGTCACTGATCGCCGATCGTCAGGCACACGGCGCAGCCAGTGAACTGTTGCGCGCCCTCGCCTCGCCCGCGCGCGTCTCCATCGTCATGGCTCTTCGGCATCGACCGATGTGCGTGCACGAACTGGTCGACGACCTTCAGCTGAATCAGCCGCAGGTCAGTCAGCACCTGCGCGTGCTCAAGGAGTCCGGAGTGGTCGTCGGCAGCCGACGCGGCCGCGAGGTGGAGTACTCCCTCGCCGACGACCACGTCTCGCACATCGTCGTCGACGCGGTGATTCACGCGACCGAGCATCAGCCGGAGCCGGAGTCATGACGGACACCGCCAAGAAGCCTGTCACCGGCCAGCGCTCGACCAAGCAGCGTGCGGCCATCGCGGACGTGCTCTCGGACACCGACGACTTCCTGTCCGCGCAGCAGTTGCACGACAAACTGCGCGACCGCGGCGAGTCGATCGGCCTCACCACGGTGTACCGAAACCTGCAGGCCCTCACCGCCGCGCACCAGATCGACGCGATCTGGGACGGGTCCGGCGAGACGCGATACCGGCACTGCTCGACCGGACACCATCACCATCTGGTGTGCCGCGAATGCGGGACCACCGTCGAGATCAAGGCCGACAAGGTGGAGCGCTGGGCCGACAGCGTCGCCTCGGAGAACGGATTCTCCGACATCTCCCACACCGTCGAGATCTTCGGCGTGTGCGCGGACTGCTCGCGGAAGCACTGACCTGAGAGTCCCCGTGGCACCGTCTCGTGGACCATGTGTCCAGGAGTTCGTGTCAGGGGGACGCGGCGGTCAATAGTCCGTCGGTTCAACGGCGCCGCAGGATCGTCGGCTCCGGATTCGATGGCGGCGCCCGTCAGTGAACGCGCGAATGTCCTCGACGATCCCGTCCCACTCGTGCATCACCTCGGGGTACGCGATGCGGATGGTCTCCCACCCGGCAGCCAAGGAGCGCGGTCGCGCTGGTAGTCGCGCACTCGGTCCTTCTGACCGGAATGGAAGCGCTCACTGTCGCATTCGATCAACAGCCTCCCGATGCGCAGATCGGCGTGACCGCGATACACGCGATAGTCGACGGCGGGTTGAACGATGACGTGAAATCCCAAGGCGCGGAGACGGACCCGCGCGATGCTCTCCGTTCCCGACTGTGAGCGCCGATCCGTCTTGTCCAGCAGCGCATTGACCCCGGCGCCACCGTGCGGCGCGATGTCCGCGCGGAGGTCCTCCACGTCGATCCCGCGCAGATTCAGATACGAGTCACAAGTCGCGATCCAGTCTTCGCCCGTCATGCAGCGAGCGGCGCAGGCCAATGCGTAGACCACCGGGTCGACGGCCGTCGGCGTCGGCAGCGGGCGACCGCGGAACGGGCTGCATCCCGAGAGCGAACCCGGACCGCGAAGCGCCTTGCTTCTCCTGATGTGCATCTCCGGATAGCCGGGTGCGACCCACAGACCGTGCAGTTCAACGCGGACACGCAACCGAGGACGCCACCGGCGCGCACCGCCGACACGACGTCGGGATGGTGCGTCCGATCTGCGTACCAGTCACGCCGAATCGGAAGCAGATCGCCGCAGGCGATCGCCCGGCGCAACATCGCGCGGTCGTAGCCGACCGCCGCCAGGTCGCGGCGCGTGTGGACTCCGTACTCCCCCATGTTGTTTCAGACGCGCACCGCGAGGAATCGGCTCCATCGTCAACTCATGGTTGACGAATGACAGCCGTCAACCTACAGTTGACGCATGGCTGATAAGACCCCCATCACCCCGACCATCCGACTCGACGACATGATCTCCTCGATCAAGAAGGTGCATGACGATCCGCTGGACCAACTGTCCGACGCCGTGCTCGCCGCCGACCATCTCGGTGACGTCGCCGACCACCTGATCGGCCACTTCGTCGATCAGGCACGCCGCACCGGCGCGTCGTGGACACAGATCGGCGCCAGCATGGGCGTCAGCAAGCAAGCCGTGCAGAAGCGCTTCACGCCGAAGGATCCCGGCACGGCGGGCGACCTCGATCCATCACAGGGCTTCAACCAATTCACGCCGCGCGCCCGCAATGTCGCCGCGGCCGCGCACAACGCGGCGAAGGCGGCCGGCAACCCGGAGGTCACACCGGCGCACTTGCTGATCGGGCTGCTCGACGACCGCGAATCACTGGCCGTGGCCCTGATGACCAAGTCGGACGTCGACGTCGACGCGCTCGCCACCTCGGTCTCCGCCGCACTGCCCGCGCCCACCGCGACGCCCGAGGTGATCCCGTACGACGCGCTCGCGCGCAAAGTCCTCGAACTGACCTTCCGTCAGGCACTTCGATTGGGACACAACTACATCGGCACCGAGCACATCATGCTCGCACTGCTCGAGGTGGAGAACGGATCGGGTCCGCTGACCGAGGCGGGTGTCGCCGCCGATGCGTTCGAACGAGACCTCGTCGAGCTGCTGGCCCAGTTCTCGACGGTGCGCGACGACTGATCCTGCGCGATCTCGATGCGCTCGCCTCGCTCCGCTCCTGCGCCTGCTCGATCAGCCCGGGGCTAAGCGCTGCCGAAGCGGCGGTCGCGCTTGGCGTACTCCAGACACGCGGCCCAGAGGTCACGACGGTCGAAGTCGGGGAACAGCTTCTCCTGATAGACCATCTCGGCGTAGGCGCTCTGCCAGAGCAGGAAGTTCGACAGCCGCTGTTCGCCGGAGGGCCGGAGGAAGAGGTCGACATCGGGCATGTCCGGCTCGTCGAGGTACCTCGCGAAGCTCGCCTCGGTGATGCGCTCGGGGTCGATCTCCCCGCGGGCCGCGCGCCGGGCGATCTCCCGCGCGGCATCGGCGATCTCGGCCCGCCCACCGTAGTTGACGCACATGGTCAGCGTCATGACGGTGTTGTCCTCGGTCAGCTCCTCTGCGACCTCGAGTTCCTTGATGACGCTGCGCCACAGCTTCGGTCGACGTCCGGCCCAGCGGACGCGAACGCCCATCTCGTTCATCTCGTCCCGGCGACGTCGGATCACGTCCCGGTTGAAGCCCATCAGGAACTTGACCTCTTCGGGACTCCGCGACCAGTTCTCGGTGGAGAACGCGTACGCGGACAGGTGCGTCACACCCATCTCGATGCACCCGCAGACGCTGTCCATCAGCACCGCCTCGCCGCGCTTGTGGCCCTCGGTGCGCGGCAGTCCGCGTTCCTTGGCCCAGCGTCCATTGCCGTCCATCACCAGCGCGATGTGCCTGGGCACCAGCTCCGCGGGGATCTCCGGCGGCGTCGCGCCAGACGGGTGCGGGTCGGGCGGTCGTACCGTTTTCGGTGCGGCGGCCGGCCGCGCGCGGCGGGTGAGACGGGCCATCAGTTCCGGCCTTTCATGCGGTTTCGGTGACTGCGGTTTCGGTGACTGCGATCTCGGCGGACCGACGTCCGGCGGCGGGGGCGCCGACGGTCGGGTGCTCGGGCGAGGATCGTTCGATCAGCCTATGCGGCGCCTGCCGTTCGATGAGAGGCAAGGTGCGCAGCTGCCGTTCCAGATGCCATTGCAGGTGCGCCGCCGTCAGTCCGGTCGCCTGGCGCCGCTGCGAGTCGGACGCCGACGTGACATGCTCCCATTCCCCCCGGGCCAGTGCCTCCATCAGATCCAGCACTCCCACCGACGGAGTGGCGGCCCCCGCCGGTCGGCAGTGAATGCACACCGCACCTCCGGCCGCCACGTGGAACGCACGATGCGGTCCGGGCTGCGCGCATCGGGCGCACACCGACAGCGCGGGCATCCATCCGGCAGACGACATCGCGCGCAAGAGGAATGCGTCGAGGATCAGCTGACGGTCGCGGCGGTCCTCGGCCAGTGCGGCGAGCGCTCCGACGGTGAGCCGGTGCAGATGCTGCGCGGGCGCCCGCTCCTCGCCCGCGAGCCGCTCGGCAGTCTCCAGGACGGCGCACGCCGTGGTGTAGCGACCGTAGTCGGCGACGATGTCGTCGCTGAACGCGTGCAGACTGTCGACCTGGGTGATGACGTCGAGGTTGCGGCCGGGATAGAAGTGGACGTCGACGTGCGCGAACGGCTCGAGCCTGGCTCCGAACTTCGATCGCGTGCGTCGGACGCCCTTCGCCACCGCGCGCACCAGCCCGTGCTCGGCGGTGAGGAAGGTGATGATGCGGTCGGCTTCGCCCAGCTTGTGCTGGCGCAGCACGACCGCCTCATCCTGGTAGAACCTCACCGACCCATTGTGTCACCGGGCACCGACAAGTCCCAGCCGACACCACGGCGCCGACCGTCGGCGATCACGTGCTCGAGACGAACTCGCGCAGTTCTTCGGCGAAGCGCTCCGGCTGATCCTCCGGGAGCAGCGTCCACGAGTCGCCGACCTCCACGAGCCGGGCGTCGGGGAACTCCGCGACCATGTGCCGCGCGTGTTCGACCGGCATCATCCGATCGTCGGTGGCCCACAGCAGCAGCACGGGCCGGTCGAAGGAGACCACTTGGCGGTGCCAGTCCAGCAGCGTCTCCTTCGGCGGCGTGCCGGTGACGAACTTACGCAGGTCCCGGCGGATGTCGGCGTCGGCGAGTGCATGACCGAACCAGTCGTCCATCACCGCGTCCGGGATCCGGTTCTTCGACAGTCCGCCGTAGGCGGGCTTGCCGTGCCGGAACAGCGACAGCTGGGTCAACCTGGTGAACAGCCACGTCCCGCCGGGCACCCGGCAGAGCAGTGCAGCCGGTCGGGCGGGTTTCGGCGGGAAGTTGTCGTAGGCCTCGCAGGAGGCGAGTACCAGTCTGGCGAGCCGTTCGTCGCGCCCCTCGGAGACGATGAACTGGCCACCGCCCCAGTCGTTGAGGACCAGGGTCACATCGTGCAGGTCGAGCGCCTCGAGGAAGTCGGCGATGATGTTCGCCTGCCCTGCCTGGGTCAGGTCGGCCGAGGCGTTCATGGCCTGTCGCTGAGCGCCGAGCGGCCATGTCGGCGCGATGCAGCGGAAGTCGTCGAGCAGTGGGATCACCCGCCGCCACTGCGTTCGGTTCATCAGCAGTCCGTGCCCGAACAGGAGCACCGGGCCGTCGCCCCCGGTGTCGAGGTAATCGATGGGTCCGGCCGGCAGATCGATGCTCCCCATCACTCGACGTTCCCGCAGCCGGACCCCGATGTCAACGACGCCGCGGCGACTCCGCCGCTACTCTCGGAAGGACCCTGCGAAGAGGACTCCCATGACCGCATTGCTCGCGCTCGGACTCGCCACGCGCACCATCTTTCGCGTCGACGTGGCCGACGGTCGCGCCTCGGTGCTGCTGAAGGACACCGCCTACTCCCCCGACGGCGTCGTCGTGATCGACGGAACCGTGTACTGGACGACGATGGGCCGTCCCACCAGGAATCCCGAGGTGGAGGGCGAGGCGGCATTCGACTACTCCGCACCGACCGGCGGATTGCACGCGGTCGGGCTCGACGGCACGGGGCGCCGGGACGTGCTGCCCGCGGGCTCGGTGACCACCGGCAAACAACTAGCCGCCGACGGTCGCGGACGTCTGTACTGGAGCGACCGTGAAGGGCTGCGCGTGTCGTCGTGCCGACTCGACGGCTCGGACTGGACCGACCTGATCGTCAACACGCAGACGGGCGACGGCACCGCCGAGTGCGTCGGCTGCGCGGTCGCCGGCGAATACCTGTACTGGACGCAGAAGGGTCCGTCGAAGGGCGCTCGCGGACGGATTCTCCGAGCCGGACTCACGGTCCCGGACGGCGAATCCGCGGACGACCGCACCGATGTCGAGACCCTGTGGGACGGCCTGCCCGAACCCGTCGACCTCCAGGTGGTCGACGGGATCCTGTACTGGACCGACCGTGGCGCCGAACCGGACGGGAACACGCTCAATCGCGCGCCGATCCCGTCGCCCGGGGAGGTCGGCGAGCCGCCGGAGATCTTGGCGCGCGGACTGCACGAGGCGGTCGGCGTCGCGGTGGACTCTCGTGCCGGTCTCGCCTACGTCTCCGACCTCGGCGGGACCATCCTGGCCGTCGCCCTCGACGGGACGGGCGACCGCGTGGTCGTGGACCTCGGCCAGATGATCACGGGGATCACGCTCGTCCGGTGACGCGGAGGCGCGGCCGCTGTCGCCGGTCACACCCTCAGGGCTGTCGAGTATCGAGACACGTGCGAGATCTGTAAGAAGGGTCCTCCGTAGGGAAGGTCCTCTGTCTCCGGGGTCGCGGCTGCAGAGTTGTCGATTGGAAATCGTCGCGCTCGAGGGCGTCGTGATCGGCGCGTCCCCGTGAGGACTGTTCGTGGACCATATGTCCATCAGATGCGATGGCGGGGACGCGGAGGACGCGTTGTTCGGCGGCGGGTCGGCGAGGCTGGGGCGGGCTTCTCGATCAACCCTGGGGGCTGGGCGCAGCACCCGTCAGAAGCCCAAGCGGCCCAGCTGCTTCGGGTCACGCTGCCAGTCCTTCGCGACCTTGACGTGGAGGTCGAGGTAGATGCGGGTGCCGAGCAGGCGTTCGATCTGGGCGCGGGCCGTGGTTCCGACCTCCTTGAGACGGGAACCCTTGTGGCCGATGATGATCCCCTTCTGGGAGTCGCGCTCGACGTACAGGATGGCGTGGACGTCGACGATGTCGGAGTCCTCGCGCGGAATCACCTCTTCGATGACGACGGCCAGCGAGTGCGGGAGCTCGTCGCGCACGCCTTCGAGTGCCGCCTCCCGGATGAACTCGGCCATCAGGACCTGCTCGGGCTCGTCAGTGAGCTCGCCGTCGGGATAGAACGCCGGCCCCTCCTCGCAGAGTGAGACGAGGACGTCGCCGAGCACGTCGAGCTGCTTGCCCGACTTCGCCGAGCACGGGACCACCTCTGCGTCGGGGCCCATCAGCTTCGACAGTTCCAGCAACTGCGCGACGACCTTCTCGTGGCCGACGCGGTCGATCTTGGTGACGATGCCGACCTTCCGGGTCCGCGGTGTGGTCGCCTGGATCTCCTCGATGATCCGGCGGTCGCCGGGGCCGATCGCCTCGTCGGCCGGGATGCACACGCAGATGACGTCGACGTCGGCGTAGGTCTCGCGGACGAGATCGTTCAATCGCTGTCCGAGCAGCGTGCGCGGCCGGTGCAAACCCGGTGTGTCGACGAGGATCAGCTGCGCGTCCGGCCGATTCACGATGCCGCGGATGGTGTGGCGGGTGGTCTGCGGCCGGTTCGACGTGATCGCCACCTTGTCGCCGACGAGCGCGTTGGTGAGCGTCGACTTGCCGGTATTGGGCCGGCCGACGAAACAGATGAAGCCGGAACGGAATTCGGTCACTGGTCAGTTCTCCTTCGGGTGGCCCGCGGGATCGGTGACGATCATCGTCGCGGCCGGGCAGGTGTCATGGGGCAGGGCTGTCCCCGCAGTGTCAGGCGTCATCGCCGCTCCCCTCGTCCGGCGACGCCGCGACGGCCTTCTTCGACCGTCGCACGACCACCGACGTGATCCGCTGCCGACCGAGGTGATTGGGACCGCCCTCGGCGATCATCCGCAGGCCGTCGACCTTCACCTTCGCACCGGGCAGCGGGACGCGGCCCAGTCGGAGCGCGAGCAGTCCGCCGACGGTGTCGACGTCGTCGAGGTCCAGATCGATCTCGACGTCGAACAGTTCCTCGAGGTCCTCGACCGGCAGTCGGGACGAGACGCGGTACACGTCGTCGCCGATCTGCTCGATCGGTGCGACCTCGTCGGTGTCGTACTCGTCGGTGATCTCGCCGACGATCTCCTCGAGCACGTCCTCGATGGTGACGAGGCCCGCGATGCCGCCGTACTCGTCGACCAGAAGCGCCATGTGATTCCGATTGGCCTGCATGTCGGAGAGGACGTCGTCGAGCGGCTTCGAGTCGGGGACGAACTCCGGGTCGCGCATCACCTCGTCGACGCTGATTCCCCGTGCGGCGCTGGACAACTGCGGAAGCAGTCGTTCGACGACGTCCTTGAGGTAGACGACGCCGAGGACGTCGTCCGGGTTCTCGCCGATCACCGGGATCCGCGAGTGGCCGGACCGCACCGCGAGGCTCATCGCCTGGGCGGCGGACTTGTCGTGCTCGATCCAGACCATCTCCGGACGCGGCACCATCACCTCGCGGGCGTCGGTGTCGCCGAACTCGAAGACCGATTGGATCATCCGGCGCTCGTCGTCGTCGACCACGCCCTGCTCCTGCGCCATGTCGACCACCTCGCGGACCTCCACCTCGGTCGCGAAGGGGCCGTTGCGATAGCCCTTGCCGGGGGTGAGCGCATTGCCGACGAGGATGAGCAGTCGGGTCACCGGTCGCAGGAGCACACCGATCGCCGAGAGGATCGGCCCGGCGACCAGCGCGATGGAGTACGCGTTCTGCCTGCCCAGCGTTCGCGGGCCCACACCGACCGCCACGTACGAGACGACGGTCATCGCGAGCACCGCGACGGTCAGACCCCAGCCGGTGCCGAACGCGTCGACCGCGACGAACGCGACCAGCGCCGTCGCCGCGACCTCGCACAGCACGCGCAGCAGCACCGCCAGACCGACGTAGGTGGCACGCTGCCGCACCACCGTCTGGAGGCGGCGGGCACCCGCGCGGCCCTCCTTGACGAGGTCGTCGATGCGGGCGGCGGACACGGTCGCCAGCGCGGTGTCCGTGGCGGCGAACACGCCGGCGAGCACCGTCAGCAGAACGGCGACACCCAGGAAGACGATGTCGCTGAGCACTCAGCGACCCTCGGGGCCGGAGAAGCCGATGTCGTTGAGCAGGCGGGTGTCGCGTTGCGCCTGCTGCAGGAGCCGGGTGCGGTCGTCGCGCGCCGAGTACCACTCGGTGATGATCTGCCCCTGCAGGCCGAACATCTCGCGTTCGTCCTCGGGTTCGGCGTGGTCGAAGCCGAGGAGGTGCAGGACGCCGTGCACGGTGAGCACCGCGATCTCGTGCTCGAAGCTGTGGTGCTGGGACTTGGCCTGCTCGCCCGCGAATTCGGGGCACAGCACGATGTCGCCGAGCATCGCCGGACCGGGGTCGTCGGCGTCGGGCCGCCCGCCCGGGGTGAGCTCGTCCATCGGAAAACTCATCACATCGGTCGGTCCCGGCAGGTCCATCCACTGCATGTGGAGCTCCGCCATCGACTCCGAATCGATCAGCTGGATCGAGAGCTCGGCGCCCGGATGAACTTCCATGCGGCGCATCGCGAAACGCGCGGCCTCGATGATCAGCTGCTCGGGCACATCGATGCCCGACTCGTTGAACAGTTCGATGCTCATCGCCGGCGTCCCCCGCTCGTGTGGCGCAACCCCTCGCGGCGGGCCGACCGGTTGCCCGCCTGCTCCTCGGCCTTGCCGTAGGCGTCGACGATATCGGCCACCAGCCGGTGACGCACCACGTCGGCGCTGGTCAGATTCGCGAAGTGGATGTCGTCGATGCCGTCGAGGATGCGCGCCGCGGCACGCAGCCCCGACTGGGCGCCGCCCGGCAGATCCACCTGTGTCGTGTCGCCGGTGACGACGATCTTGGCACCGAACCCGAGACGGGTCAGGAACATCTTCATCTGCTCGCCGGTCGTGTTCTGCGCCTCGTCGAGGATGATGAACGCGTCATTCAACGTGCGTCCCCGCATGTAGGCCAGCGGCGCCACCTCGATGACCCCGGCCTCCATCAGCTTCGGGATCGCCTCCGGTTCCATCATGTCGTGCAGCGCGTCGTACAGCGGCCGCAGGTACGGGTCGATCTTCTGGTGCAGCGTGCCGGGCAGGAAGCCCAGACGTTCGCCCGCTTCGACGGCCGGACGCGTCAGGATGATCCGATTGACGTCCTTGGCCTGCAGCGCCTGCACGGCCTTCGCCATCGCGAGGTACGTCTTACCGGTGCCCGCGGGACCGAGTCCGAAGACGATGGTGTTCTTGTCGATCGCGTCGACGTACCGCTTCTGATTGAGCGTCTTGGGACGAATCACCCTGCCGCGTCGCGAGATGATGTCGAGGCTCAGCACGTCGGCGGGCGTCTCGGTCTGGCCGGAGGCCAGGATCGACAGACTCTGCCGGACCAGGTCGGGCGTCAGCGTGGTGCCACCGCGGACCACCCGGACCAGTTCCGCGACGACGCGTTCAGACGCCGCGACGTCGGCGGACGCGCCGGTCAGGGTGATGCGATTGCCGCGCACGTGAATGTCGGCAGGAAGCTGAGCCTCCAATGTGCGGAGGTTGACGTCGGCCGCTCCCAGCAGCCCGACCGCCAGATCCTGCGGAACCTCGATATTCGAACTCACCCGCGGCGCAGTGGTCTCGTCGCGGTTGTCGTCAGTCACTAAGTTCGTCTCCCGAGGTCGGTGTGCGGATTCGCCTCATTCTATCGCCGGTGGTCGTCGGGTGCGAGCGAGTAACCCCCGGCGTCAGATCCCCAGTACGCGCAACGTCTGACGGTGAGCCGCGCTCCGCGGATCGATGAACGCATCGTGGCCCTCGCCCGGCACCTCGTAGAGCGCGGCGCGCTGCCCCCGTTCGGCGGCGTCCGCGACGTAGCGGCGACTCATCTCGACCGGGACCGACGCGTCGTCGACGGTGTGGATCGCGGCGACCAGCGCGTCGAACGGCTCCTGGCTTGCGGGCGACGCGTCGCGGTAGCGTTCGGGCGCCTCGTCGAAGGTCGAACCGAGCAGTCGCTGCACAGACGGACGATCGGCGGCGCCGATGGTGAAGTCCAGAACCGCCGACTGCGGAATCACCGTCGCGACCCGGAATCCGCCGACCTCGGCCCGCACCTGTGCGACCGCCCAGGTGGCGAGCTGGCCACCCGCGGAATGTCCGACGACGGCGACGTTCCGCCGGTCGACCTTGACACCGTCGATCGCGAGCTGGTGAGCCACGGGACCGTCGAGCGCGCGGAGTGCGGCGACCACGTCGCGCCCGGTCCCCGGCCAACCACCGCCGGCCTCCTCCACCCGTCGGTATTCGACGCTCCAGACCGCGACACCCTTGCGCGCGAGGTCGACGGCGATCGCCGAATAGACGATCAGCGAGTACTCGACGGACCAGTAGCCCCCGTGCACCAGGACCACCAGCGGCGCGCAGTCATTCGGGCCGACGTCGGGCAGGTAGAGATGGCCGAAGTTACTGTCGTGTTCGCCGTAGCGAATCTTCTTGCGCCGCACCGAGTCACCGCGCCCAGCGGTCGGTGACCGCACCGAGGGCGCCGAGTGCCACCGCACCAGCCGCGGCGGTACGCAGCACTTCCGGGCCGAGCACCACCGAAGTGCCGCCGAGCGCGGTCAGATCGGCGATCTCGGAATCGGCGAGGCCGCCCTCCGGTCCGATCACGAAGACCACTTCGGGAGCATCGGAGAAATCGATCGACCGGAACGGCACCGACCCGT
Source organism: Gordonia neofelifaecis NRRL B-59395 (assembly GCF_000192435.1). Classification (GTDB taxonomy): domain Bacteria; phylum Actinomycetota; class Actinomycetes; order Mycobacteriales; family Mycobacteriaceae; genus Gordonia; species Gordonia neofelifaecis. Next base: position 319,625 of record NZ_AEUD01000001.1, on the reverse strand, counting down.
CCTCGTGCAGCAGTGCGACGATGCCGCCGCCTGCGGTCACCCGCGCCGCGAGATCGCGCACATCGGTGGTGCCCGCCAGGTCCGCGACCTCCGGAATCCACGCTCGGCGCGCCTGCTTGGCCGCGGTCGCGGCGGTCGAACGCCACTTCTCCACGCCCTTGACGGCCTTCGATCCACTCCAGCGCGCGATGCTGCGCGAGGACTGCCACGGCACGATCGCGTCGACGCCCGCCTCGGTCATCAGGTCGACGGCGAGCTCACTGCGTTCGGCCTTCGGCAGCGCCTGCACGATCGTCACGAGCGGCTTGGCGCGGGTGTGGAACTGCACGCGCCCGGCGCGCACGGTCAGGCGGTCCTTGCCTGCGACGTCGACGACCTCGCATTCCGCGGTGGTTCCGCGACCGTCGCCGAGGATGACGCTCTCCCCCGACGCGATGCGCGTGACCGTCACCGCATGCCTGCCCTCCGGACCCGACAGGACCGTGGTGTCGCCGGCTCGCGGCACCTCGTCGACCCAGAAGAGCGGCGGGGTCATCGACCCGCGAACGCGTTGCGCAGCTTCGAGAACAGACCGCCGCTGCCCGCGGCCTTGGACGTCGCGGTGACCAGCTCGACCTCGTCGCCCGAGACGTCGCGCAGTTCCTTGAGCAGGTCGGCCTGGCGCGAGTCGACCTTCTTCGGCACCACCACTTCGAGGTGCGCGTGCAAGTCGCCGCGGACGCCCGAGTTGAGGTGCGGCAGGCCCTGTCCGCGGACGCGCACCACCGTTCCGGGTTGCGTGCCCGCGTCGACGGCGACGGTCGCGGAACCGCCCAGCACGGTATCCACGGTGAGTTCGGTGCCCAGGGCCGCGTCGACCATCGGCACCCGCACGGTGCAGTGGAGGTCGTCGCCGTCGCGGACGAAGACGTCGTCGGACTGCTCCGAGATCTCGACGTAGAGGTCGCCTGCGGGACCGCCGCCCGGACCCACCTCGCCCTGCCCGGCGAGTCGGACGCGCATGCCGTCCTGAACACCCGCGGGGATCTTGACGGTCATGTTGCGACGCGAGCGGACGCGGCCATCGCCGTTGCACTTGAGGCACGGGTCCGGGATGGTCTCGCCGACGCCGTGGCACTCGGGGCATTCGCGCACGGTCATCACCTGGCCCAGGAACGATCGCTGGACGGCCTGGATCTCGCCCGCGCCCTTACAGGTGGCACAGGTGACCGGCTTGGAGTTGTCCCGCGTGCCCGCGCCCTTGCAGGTATCGCAGAGGACCGCGGTGTCGACCGTGATCTCCTTGCGCGCGCCGGCGGCGATCTCCTCCAGATCGAGGCTCACACCGACGAGAGCGGGCTCACCGGGGCGCACCCGGCCGCGTGGGCCGCGGCCGCCCCCGAAGCCGCCACCGCCCCCACCGAAAAACGTCTGGAAGATGTCGCCGAGGCCGCCCGCCCCGAACGGGTCGCCGCCGAATCCGCCGCCACCGGGGCCTGCGAGAGGGTCGCCGCCGGCGTCGACGATGCGACGCTTCTCCGGGTCCGACAGCACCTCGTACGCGGCCGTGACCTCTTTGAACTGGTCCTCGGCGTCGGGGTTGACGTCAGGGTGGAGTTCGCGGGCCATCTTGCGGTACGCGCGCTTGATCTCCTGGTCCGACGCGCCGGCTGACACGCCCAGAATGCCGTAGTAGTCACGAGCCACGGTGAATAAGGTCCTTCACAATCAAGACATCAATTAACGATCGGCGAGCACTTCGCCGACATATTTCGCAACCGCCGCCACCGACGCGATTGTTCCCGGGTAGTCCATCCGAGTGGGACCGACCACACCGACACTGCCGAACACGGTGCCCGATGCACCGTACCCGGTCGAGATCACCGAGGTGCTCCGGAGGTTCTCGGTGTTGGTCTCCTCGCCGATCTGAACCGTCACCTCACCCGTCCGCTGCGCGTGGGCGAGCAGCTTGAGGACCACCACCTGCTCCTCGAGCGCGTCGAGCACGATGTCCATCCCGCCGAGCGTGGGCGAGAAGTCCGCCGCCGAGCGCGCGAGGTTCGACGTACCGCCCAGCACCAGTCGGTCGTCGCCGCGCTCGACCAACGTCTCAACCAGCACGGTGGCGACGGTGACCACCGCTTCGTGCAGGTCCGGCGGGCTCGTGGTGGCGAGTTCGGCGACCGCGACCGAGGCGTCCTCCAACCGCTGCCCGTCGAGGGCCCCGGAGAACATGTCGCGCACCCGAGCCAGCTCGTCCTCGTCGAGTGCCTCGGCCAGCGTCACCATCCGCTGCTCGACGCGTCCGGTGTCGGTGATGACCACCAGGAGCAGGCGGCTGGGCGACAGCGAGACGACCTCGAGGTGGCGGACGCGTGCGGTCGAGAGGACCGGGTACTGGATCACCGCGACCTGACGGGTCAGCTGCGCGAGCAGTTTCACCGACCGGCGGAGCACGTCGTCGAGGTCGACGCCGTTGTCGAGGACCGAGAGGATGGCGCGGCGTTCGGCCGCCGACAGCGGCTTGATCTCGCTGATCCGGTCGACGAACATCCGGTAGCCCTTGTCGGTGGGTATCCGACCGGAGCTGGTGTGCGGCTGGGCGATGTAGCCGTCGGCTTCGAGCGCGGCCATGTCGTTGCGCACCGTCGCACTCGAGACGCCCAGGTGATGCCGCTCGACCAGTGCCTTCGACCCGATCGGCTCCTGTGTGGAGACGTAGTCGGTGACGATGGCACGCAGAATCTCGAAGCGACGGTCATCGGTCGACGACGACAACTCCGCACCTCCCCTTGTCACGACTTTTGCCTACAGTGGATACGACCATTCTACGAAACCGACGGAAAGACCAGGACGGCGATGATCTTCAAGGGCGTGCGGGACGGCAAACCCTATGTCGATCACGGTCTCACGTCCCGCGAATGGGCTCAGATCCCACCCCGTCAGTTCCGCCTCGATCAGCTGACCACCGTCACCACCGTGCTGGCTCTCGACAAGCTGCTGTCGGAGGACTCGACGTTCTACGGCGACCTGTTCGCGCACGTCGTGCTGTTCGAGGGCAACCTCTACCTCGAGGACGGACTCCATCGGGCGGTGCGGTCGGCGCTCCGGAACCGCATCATCATCCACGCGCGGATGCTCGATCTGGACGCGCGCATCGCGGCGGGGCTCACACCCGCGCCGGAACGGCCGGCGTCCGCAGTCGAGACCACCGCGCCGATCCCGCCGGTCGGGCGGATCGTGCACCCGAGCCGCCGACGCTCCGGTGCGCACCGGCTGCCGGACTGAGACGAACTCGCTCAGTCCACCAGCATGTCGCGGACGACGCCGTCGGCCAGCAGGCGGCCGGCGTCGGTGAGGACGTACGCCTCCCCCGCGACTGTCAACAGCCCGCGCGCCACGGCGGCGTCGGCCCGCTGCCGCTCACCGGAGTCGAGCAGGTTCGCGGGCAGTCCGTCGCGCATCCGCAGGCGCAGCATCACCGACTCGGTGTGGATGTCGGCCTCGGAGAGGATCTCCTGACCGCCGATCGGCAGTGCCCCGTCGGCGAGCGACGCCGAGTAGGTGGCCGGATGCTTCTGGTTCCACCACCGCACGCCATTCACGTGCGAGTGTGCGCCCGGGCCGACGCCCCACCAGTCGTCACTGCGCCAGTAGGCCTCGTTGTGCCGGCAGACCGACTGCGGTGCCGGGAGCGAATCCGCCTGCGCCCGCGCCCAGTTCGACACCTCGTACCAGGTCATCCCAGCCTCGGACAGCCGCGCGTCGATCATCTCGTAGCGGGCCGCGAGCACGTCGTCGTCGGGCATCGGGACCTCGCCGCGGCGCACCTTGCGGGCGAATCGGGTGCCGTCCTCCACGATCAGCGCGTACGCCGAGACGTGGTCCACGGGAACCGAGAGCACCGCGTCGAGGGTCTCCCGGAGATCGGTGTCCCGCTCCCCCGGCGTCCCGTAGATCATGTCGAGATTGACGTGCTCGAAGCCGGCGGCCGAGGCTTCTCGGGCCGCGTCGAGCGCCCGGCCCGGAGTATGAGTCCGCTCCAGCACCGCCAGCACGTGCGGCGCGGCGGACTGCATGCCGAGGGAGATCCGGGTGAAGCCCGCGTCCCGCAGCGCGCCGAAGAACTCCGGCGACGTCGACTCCGGGTTCGACTCGGTGGTCACCTCGGCGCCGGGGGCGAGATCGAAGGAGTCGCGGACGGCGTCGAGCAGTCGCGCCAGACCCTGACCGCCGAGCAGCGACGGGGTCCCGCCGCCGACGAAGACCGTCGACACCTCGCGACCGCGCGCCAGCAGCGCCGCCGCCTGATCGAGTTCGGCGCGGACGCCCTCCATCCAGCTCTGCGGCGACGACGAACTGCCCAGTTCTCCGGCGGTGTAGGTGTTGAAGTCGCAGTAGCCGCAGCGCGTCGCACAGAACGGCACGTGGAGGTACAAGCTCAGCGGGCGAGCCGCATCAGCCGTCTCGAGAGCCGTGCGCGCCTGTCCGGAGAGTGCCTCCGGGGCACGTCGATCAGTCACCCATCCATCATGGCCCACCGCGTGTCAAGGATATTAATCTCACGCTGAGGAAAAATAACCCCAAGTAGACGATCTACCGTCGACCATGGCACGATGGGGCTCGTGACTTCCTCAGGAGTGTGGCTCGCCCAGCGGCGACACATCGACCTCAAGCGCGTGTGCAGCGCGTTCTGTCGGCGCTAGCCGACGTCTCGGCCTTTCGAGAAGTCTTCTCCCCGCATCAGCCCGCGGGTGCCTGAGGATGCCGATCTCCGTCACATTCTGATTTCAGCCCAATCGTCGTGCTGCGCTGTGCGCGCCGCACGTTCAGGAGAACTGATGACGCTCACGTCCCCCACCGCTGCGGAGCAGACGGAGGCGCCCGCCGAGGCGCCCCGCAAGCGCGCACGTCCCGTCAAGCGGAAGTCCGAAGGCCAGTGGGCTCTCGGGTACCGCACCCCGTTGAACCCGAACGAACAGAGCAAGCGCGACGACAACCCGCTCAACGTTCGTCGCCGCATCATCGACAGCTACCAGTACGTCGGCTTCGACGGCATCGACAAGGCCGACCTCCGCGGACGTTTCCGCTGGATGGGCCTCTACACCCAGCGAGCCGAGGGCTTCGACGGCACGTACTCCGGTGAAGCCAACATCGACGAGATCGAGGCGCCGTACTTCATGATGCGCGTCCGCACCGACGGCGGACAGCTGAGTCTGCCCCAGGTGCGCGCGCTGGCGTCGATCTCGCGCGACTTCGCACGCGGCACCGCGGACGTCACCGACCGGCAGAACCTGCAGTACCACTGGATCGAGATCGAGAACGTGCCGGAGATCTGGCGCCGCCTCGAAGAGGTCGGGCTGGAGACCACCGAGGCCTGCGGCGACTGCCCGCGCGGCATGCTGGGCTCCCCGCTCGCCGGCCTGTCGACCGATGAGGTCCTCGACGCCAGCCCCGCGCTCGCGGAGATCAAGCGCCGCTACATCGGCGACCCCGAGTACTCGAACCTGCCGCGCAAGTTCAAGACCGCGGTGTCGGGTCTGCAGGACGTGGTCCACGAGATCAACGACGTCTCGTTCGTCGGCGTCGAGCATCCCGAGCACGGCCCCGGCCTCGACCTCTGGGTCGGCGGCGGTCTGTCGACCAACCCGATGCTCGCCAAGCGACTGGGCGTCTGGGTCCCGCTCGACGAGGTGCCGGACGTCTGGGAGGGCGTCGTCGCGATCTTCCGCGACTACGGCTACCGTCGCCTGCGGTCGAAGGCTCGCCTGAAGTTCCTGATGAAGGACTGGGGCCCGGAGAAGTTCCGTCAGGTCCTCGAGGACGAGTACCTGCACCGGAAGCTGATCGACGGCCCGGCGCCGACTCCGCCGAAGCAGCCGATCGACCACGTCGGCGTCACCAAGCAGAAGAACGGTCGCTACGCGGTCGGCTTCTCCGCCGTCTCCGGGCGACTGTCGGACGACGTGCTGTACGCCATCGCCGATGCAGCGGAGAAGGCCGGCAGCGACAGCGTCCGCTTCACGCCCTACCAGAAGCTGGTCGTCGTGAACGTCCCCGAGGACAAGATCGCGCAGCTCGACGGGGATCTGACCGCCGTCGGTCTGCAGTCGAAGCCCTCGGTGTGGCGCCGGAACCTGATCGCCTGCACCGGGCTGGAGTACTGCAAGCTGTCGTTCACCGAGACCCGCAGCCGGTCGCAGGCCCTGGTCCCGGAGCTGGAGCAGCGTCTCGCCGAGCTCAACGAGCAGCTCGACGTGCCGATCACGATCAACTTCAACGGCTGCCCCAACTCCTGCGCTCGCGTGCAGGTCGCTGACATCGGCCTCAAGGGTCAGCTGATCGACGACGGCGGCACCCCGGTGGAGGGCTTCCAGGTCCACCTCGGCGGCAGCCTCGGCTTCGACATCGGCTTCGGACGCAAGCTGCGCCAGCACAAGATCTACGCCAGCGACGCCACCGAGTACATCGAGCGCCTCGTCCGCAACTTCATCGCGGGCCGCAATCCCGGCGAGCGGTTCGCCGAGTGGGCCGTCCGCGCCGACGACGCCGAGCTGCAGTAAGGAATTCGGTCATGACCATCACCAGTAATGATCTGGACGATCTGAAGGCGATCGCCGAGGCCGGTGCCGAGCAGCTCGGCCCCGACGCCACCGCCGAGGAGCTCCTGCGCTGGACCGCGGACACCTTCGGCACCGACTTCGTCATCGCGGCGAACATGCAGGACGCGGTGCTGATCGACGTCGCCGACAAGGCCATCGAGGACAAGGCGGCCGTCGGCGGCAAGCTGAAGGCGCTCTTCCTCGACACCGGCTACCACTTCGCCGAGACCCTCGGCACGCGCGATGCCGTCGAGCAGGTCTACGACCTCGAGCTGCTGAACGTGACGCCCGAGCAGACGGTCGAAGAGCAGGACCGGCTGGTCGGCAAGGACCTCTTCGCCAGCGACGCGGCCCAGTGCTGCAAGCTGCGGAAGGTGGTGCCGCTGCGGAAGTCGCTCGCACCGTTCCGCGCGTGGGTCACCGGCATCCGCCGGGTGGAGGCGCCGACGCGCGCCAACGCACCGCTGATCTCGTTCGACGAAGGCTTCGGCCTCGTCAAGATCAATCCGCTCGCCGCCTGGAGCGACGAGCAGTTCCAGGAGTACATCGACACCCACGGTGTCCTGGTCAATCCTCTGGTCGACGAGGGCTACCCCTCCATCGGGTGTGCACCGTGCACCGTCAAACCAGCCGCCGGAGCCGATCCGCGCAGCGGCCGTTGGGCCGGCAGCGCCAAGACAGAATGCGGGTTGCACGCATCATGAGCATCGTTCAAGACACCGACGTCCAGGCCGCAGCCGCGGACCGTGACGAATTCACCACTCTCGACGCCCTCGAATCCGAGGCCATCCACATCTTCCGCGAGGTCGCGGGCGAGTTCGAGCGGCCGGTGATCCTGTTCTCCGGCGGCAAGGACTCCACCCTGCTGCTGCACCTGGCGCTCAAGGCCTTCTGGCCGGCGCCGCTGCCGTTCTCGCTGCTGCACGTGGACACCGGGCACAACCTGCCGGAGATCATCGCGTTCCGCGACGAGATCGTCGAACGTCACGGCCTGCGACTGCACGTCGCGAGCGTCGAGGAGTACCTGGCCGACGGCCGGCTCGCCGAGCGTCCGGACGGCATCCGCAACCCGCTGCAGACCATCCCGCTTCTCGACGGCATCAGCGAGAACCGGTTCGACGCGGTGTTCGGCGGCGCTCGCCGCGACGAGGAGCGCGCTCGCGCCAAGGAGCGGATCTTCTCGCTGCGCAACGCCTTCGGCCAGTGGGACCCGAAGCGTCAGCGTCCCGAGCTGTGGAACCTGTACAACGGCCGCCACGCCCCGGGCGAGCACGTGCGCGTGTTCCCGCTGAGCAACTGGACCGAGCTCGACGTGTGGCGGTACATCGCCCGCGAGCAGGTGCTGCTGGCACCGCTGTACTACGCGCACGAGCGCGAGGTGTACCAGCGCGACGGCATGTGGATGACCGCCGGACCGTGGGGCGGACCCCGCGAGGACGAGACCGTCGAGACCCGGATGGTGCGCTACCGCACCGTCGGCGACGGCTCCACCACCGGCGCGGTCCTCTCCGAGGCCACCGACAACGAGGCTGTGCTCGCCGAGGTCGCCGCGTCGCGACTGACCGAGCGCGGAGCCACTCGCGGCGACGACCGCGTCTCCGAAGCAGCCATGGAAGACCGCAAGCGCGAAGGATATTTCTGATGAAGCACGCCCCCGACCTTCTGCGCATCGCCACAGCCGGTTCCGTGGACGACGGCAAGTCGACCCTCGTCGGCCGGCTGCTGTACGACACCAAGTCGGTGCTCGCCGACCAGATCGACGCCGTCACCAAGGCGTCGGTGGACCGCGGCATGGACACCCCGGACCTGTCGCTCCTGGTCGACGGCCTGCGCGCCGAGCGCGAACAGGGCATCACCATCGACGTCGCGTACCGCTACTTCGCGACGCCGGCCCGGTCGTTCGTCCTCGCCGACACCCCCGGCCACGTGCAGTACACCCGCAACACCGTCTCCGGCGCGTCCACCGCGCAGCTGGTGATCCTGCTGGTCGACGCACGCAGCGGCGTCGTCGCCCAGACGCGTCGCCACGCCGCCGTGATGGCGCTGCTGGGCGTTCCGCGACTGGTGCTCGCCGTCAACAAGATCGACCTCGTCGAGAACGCCGCCGAGGTGTTCGCCGAGATCTCGGCCGAGTTCAACCAGATCACCGCCTCGCTCGGCTACTCGGCCGACCAGGTCCAGGAGATCCCCGTCTCAGCGCTCCACGGCGACAACGTCGCGGTCCGTTCGGAGAACACGCCGTACTACGACGGTCCGACGCTCATCGAGCACCTGGAGACGGTGCCGAACGAGCTCGACCGCGGCGATGTGGGCTTGCGGTTCCCGGTCCAGTACGTGATCCGGCCGCGCACGCCCGAGTACCCCGACTACCGCGGTTACGCCGGTCTGGTGGCCGCGGGCAGCGTGTCGGTCGGCGACGAGATCGTCGTCCAGCCGTCGGGTCTGCGCTCGACGATCGCGAAGATCGACACCCCCGACGGCGAGTTGGAGACGGCCCACGCCGGCCGGAGCGTCACGCTCCTGCTGGCCGACGACATCGACATCTCGCGCGGGGATCTGATCGCGGCAGCGGCCGATGCTCCGGAGCCCGCGCAGCAGTTCACCACGACGGTGTGCTGGCTGTCGGAGAAGCCGCTGCGCGCCGGTGCGCGACTCCTGCTCAAGCACGGCGCCAAGACCACGCAGGTGATCGTCGGTGCGCTCGACGCGCTCTTCGACGAGCAGAACCTCGCCCTGGTCGACGCGCCGGAATCGGTCGAGCTCAACCAGATCGGCCGGGTGTCGCTGACGACCGCCGAGCCGATCGCGGCCGACGACTACTCGCGCAACCGCGAGTCGGGCAGCTTCCTGCTGATCGATCCGCAGGGTGGCAACACCCTCGGCGCCGGACTGGTCGGCGACGCGCTGGCGCCGCTCGAGCTGTCGTCGCCCGCACTGGTGTGACGACCCTCGTCCTCGCCGCCCACGGCAGCCGGGATCCGCGCTTCGACGTGACCGCCCGCCGGGTGGCCGATGCGGTTCGCATCGCGCTGCCCGGAGTGCGGGTCGAGCTCGCGTACCTCGACCTCACCGCTCCCCTGCTCACCGACGTGCTCGGCGAGCTGACGAGCGAGGCCGTCGTGGTTCCGCTGCTGTTCGGCGACGGGTACCACAGCAAGGTCGATCTGCCCGCACTGATCGACGACGTGCGGGTCGTGAATTCGGCGCTGCACGTCGTGCAGACGCCGGTGGTCGGACGGTATTCACCGGTGCCCGCGCTGGTCGATCGGCTGTCGGAGGTCGGCCTCGGTCCGCGCGACGGGGTGTTGATGCCGGCGGTCGGATCGTCGGACGCGGGCAGCGACGCATCGGTGATCGAGCGCGGTCACGAGCTTGCCGGAGTGCTTGGCCGACCAGTGCACACGCTCTTCGCGACCCGACTCGGCCCGGGTGGCGCGGCGCTGCGCGACGCGGTCGACGCGCTGCTCGCCGGTGGCGCCGAGCGCGTCGCGGTCAGCCCGCTGTTCCTGTCGGCCGGTCTCCTGACCGACCGCGTCGAGCGTCATCTCGATGCGATGAACGTGCCGGTGGTCGTAGCCGGGCCGGTGGCGGACCACCCCTGCCTCGTGGCCGGTGGCGGCCCCCCCCTGCCTCGTCGACACGGTCGTGCGGCTGTACGCGGCTGCCGCGGTCGTCGTCGCGAACTGAGATCTCGCACCAAGACTGTCGTTCGGCTGACACCGAACGACAGTCTTGTCTGACCGCGTTGTCCACAGCTTCGATTTCGGGACTGTTCGACGGTTCGGACCTCGACGATGATCGGGCAGATGGACGACCTTCGCCTCACCGCACTCCTCGCCCAACAGGACGGCGTCGTGTCGCGCATGCAAGCACGCGAGTGCGCCTGCTCCGCGGCCGACATCCGACGTCGTCTCCGCCGCCATGAATGGACGGTCGTATTCCCCGGCATCTATGTGAACCACACTGGACCGCTGACCTGGTCCCAGCGCGCGTGGGCCGCAGTCCTCGACGCCGCGCCCGCCGCGCTCTGCCACACGTCGGCCCTCCCCGACCCCGGACCTGAGATTCACATCGCCGTCGCGTCCGACCGCAAGGTGACCGCGCGACCCGGCGTACGCGTCCACCGACGTCCACGCCTCGCCGACGACGTCGCCTGGCATCTGCGGCCACCGCGGCTGCGTGTTGATGAAGCGGTGCTCGACGTCGCCGATACCGTGCGCGGAGAGACCGATGCGATCGCCGTCATCACCGACGCGGTCGGATCGCGGATCACCACCGCGGGCCGCCTACTCGACGCGATGGCTCGTCGTCCGCGCATGCATCGTCGAACCTTCCTCGCCGGCGTGCTCGCTGATGTCCGCGACGGTTCACTCTCCGTTCTCGAACATCGGTACCTGACCGGTGTCGAACGGCCTCACGGGCTGCCGACTCCACAGCGCCAGGCGCCGACGACGGTCGGACGATCCGGCTTCCGCGATGTCGACTATCCGGAGTACGGCCTGGTCGTCGAGATCGACGGCCGCCGTTTCCACGACACTCCCGCCACCCGTGACCGCGACCTGGAGCGAGACCTGGATGCGGCGGTCGCAGCGAAGCGTGTCACTCTTCGGCTCGGCGACGGGCAGGTGATCGGTCGCCCCTGCGAAACTGCACGCAAGATCGGCCGCGCGCTCGCCGACCGCGGTTGGGACGGTCACGTGACAAGCTGCCCTCGGTGCCCGCGATCGTCCTAAGACTGTCGTTCGGTGTCACCAGGTGACACCGAACGACAGTGGTCCCACGACCGGTGCCGCGTGCTGAGGTTTCGACACGATCTCCGCTTCGCTCCGATCGGCTCAACCAGCGATCCGACGGCGCAGCTAGCCCTGGATGCGCATCGTGCTGGCGCCCCAGGCGGCGTCGCGGAGTTCGTTCTTGCGGATCTTTCCGGTGGACGTCTTGGGGAGGTCGTCGACGAACTCGACCTCGCGGGGCGCCTTGTACGACGCGATCCGGCTCTTGACGTGTGCGATCACGGCGGCCTCGGTGACCTGCTCCCCCGGCCGCAGCACCGCGTAGGCCTTGGGACGCTCGCCCCACTTGTCGTCGGGGACGCCGATGACGGCGACGTCGAGCACCGCGGGATGGCTCACGACCGCCTGCTCCACCTCGATGGTCGAGATGTTCTCGCCGCCGGAGATGATGACGTCCTTGGCGCGGTCGAGCAGCTGGACGTACCCGTCGGGATGCATCACGCCGAGGTCTCCGGAGTGGAACCAGCCGCCCGCGAAGGCCTCCGCCGTCCGCTCCGGGTCCTCGAAGTAGCCCTTCATCACGACATTGCCGCGCATCACGATCTCGCCCATCTGCACCCCGTCGGGCTCGACGTCGACGAGCGAGCCGTCGTCGGCCGGTTCCGGGAGCACGACCCGCAGCCGGTCGGCGGTGAGCATGCCGACGCCCTGGCGGGACATGCGGACTGCGAGCTCATCGCCCGACAGCTCCGACCATCCATCGCTGGGCTCGCACACGGAGTACGGACCGTAGGTCTCGGTCAGTCCGTAGACGTGCACCAGTCGGATCCCGAGGTTGCCGATGGCGCGGATGATCGTCGGACTGGGCGGGGCTCCGGCGGTCGCGATCGTCAGCGGGCGATCCATCCGGTGCGCTTCGCCCGCCGTGGCGAGCGTCGTCAACACCGTCGGCGCACCGCTCATCTGATTCACCTGCTCGGTGTCGATGAGCCGCCACATGTCGTCGCCGCGGACCGCGCGGAGGCAGACGTGTGTGCCCGCGACCGCCGTCACCGCCCACGGGCCGCACCAGCCGTTGCAATGGAACATCGGCAGCGTCCACAGATAGCGGGTGTCGATGCCGAAACCCTGCGTCATCGCGTTGCCCAGCGACGCCAGGTACGCGCCGCGATGCGTGTACATCACGCCCTTCGGCTTGCCCGTGGTCCCCGAGGTGTAGTTGATGCTGATGACGGCGTCCTCGTCGGCGACGTCCCACGACAGCGCGTCGTCGCTGCCGCGCGCCATCACCTCGTCGTAGCGAATCCGGTCGCCGCCGAGATAGTCCCCGTCCTGCGGCGGCGTCTCGACCACCTCGCCGACCGTCGCGAACTCGAGATCGCCCAGCGGATCGAGGAGCGCGCCGTCGCCGAACAGCAGACGTGCGCCGGAGTGATCGCAGATGTACTGCACCTCGGCCGGCGCCAGACGGGTGTTGATCGCGACCAGGACTCCGCCGGCGAGCGGCACCGCGAAGTGCGCGACCAGCATCTCCAGGGAGTTGGTCGATAGGAACGCGACGCGCTCCCCGGCCGTCAGCCCCGAGGCGCGCAACGCGTTCGCGAGTCGGGTGACGTCGGCCGCGACCTCCCGATAGGTCAGGCGACGACCGCCGTCGATCGCGGCGAGCTTGTCCGGATGCACCTCGACGGCACGGTCGAGGAAGCGCAGCGGGGTCAGCGGCGTGTCGAGTCCGGATCGGGCGGGGAGCGTCATGGTGTGACCTCTTCAGGAGATGACGAAGCAATGTGACCCGTCCACCATAAACCTCTGACACTCCGTGCCATCGGACTCGACAATGCTCTGCGATGAGCGGTCGAGGGTACGCGATCTACGGCACCTCGTGACGCCGCCTCCTAATCCTTGAGCGCCGGAACCTTCGTCGCGCGCGCGAAGATGTCCTCGCCGGCCTCCAGATGGAGTGCGTTCTGATCGCCGCGGGTGATCTGCGCGACGAACTCCTCGCCGGAGGCCGCCGAGACGAGCTCCACGCGGGTCTCGAAGCCCAGGTTCACCACACGCTTCACGCGCGCCTTGATGACGCCGGTGTCGAGTGCGCTGTCGGGCGCCGGGTACACCATCTCGGCCGACCGGCCGAGACGGATGTCGTGTGGGCGCACCAACTCGCCGTTGAGTCGCGAGACCGACCCGAGGAACGACGCGACGAACACGTTGTCCGGGCGGTCGTAGAGGTCGTCGGGCTTGCCGACCTGCTCGATGCGCCCCTTGTTGAGCACGGCGATGCGGTCGGAGACGTCGAGCGCCTCCTGCTGGTCGTGGGTCACCAGAACGGTCGTCACGTGCACCTCGTCGTGCAGCTGGCGGAGCCACTTGCGGAGGTCTTCGCGGACCTTCGCGTCGAGTGCGCCGAACGGCTCGTCGAGCAGCAGCACCTTGGGATCCACGGCGAGCGCGCGGGCCAGCGCCATCCGCTGACGCTGACCGCCGGACAGCTGCGCCGGGTAGCGCTTCTGGAAGACGGTGAGGCCGACGATGTCGAGCAGTTCGTCGACCTTCGCCTTGATCTCGTGCTTGGGACGCTTGCGGATCTTGAGCCCGAACGCGATGTTGTCGCGCACGGTGAGGTGCTTGAACGCGGCGTAGTGCTGGAAGACGAAGCCGATGTCGCGCTGCTGCGGCGACGCCCCGGAGACGTCGAGCCCGTTGATCCGGACGGTGCCCGAGTCGAGGCGGTCCAGGCCCGCGATGGCGCGCAGGAGGGTCGATTTACCCGAGCCGGAGGGACCGAGCAGCGAGGTGAGCGAGCCCTCCGGAATGTCGATCGAGACGTCGTCGAGGGCCGCGAAATCGCCGTAGCGCTTGTTGGCGCCGATAACCGAGATGGACATGTCAGTTGGTCTCCTTGCCGGCGCCGACTGCGGTCGGCACGTCGACGGGCTCGTATTCGTCTTCGGTGGCCGCGCGCTCCGCGGACACCGCCTTCATGGTCTCGGCGCTCGCGTCGGCGAGCTTCCCCTTGGCGCGCCGCTCGATGAGGGTCATCACCACCAGGACGAGGATCGCGACCATCATCAGCAGCGTGGCGGCCGCATAGGCGCCGTACTCGTTGTAGTCGTCGGTGTATCGCGAGTTGACCAGGAGGGTCAGCGTCTGCGAGACACCCGGGAAGTTCGACGACACCATCGTCACCGCGCCGAACTCACCCAGCGCGCGGGCGATGGTCAGGACGATGCCGTACGTCAGACCCCAGCGGACGGCGGGCAGAGTGACCCGGCTGAACGTCTGCCAGCCGGTGGCGCCGAGCGTGGCGGCGGCCTCCTCCTGCTCGGTGCCGATCTCGCGCAGCACCGGCTCCACTTCGCGCACCACGAACGGCAGCGTCACGAAGATCGTGGCGAGGACCATGCCCGGGATGCCGAAGATGATGCGGAAGCCGAGCGATTCGATGCCGCCGAACCAACCGTCGACGCCCCACAGCGCGATCAGTGCGACACCCACGACGACCGGCGAGACCGCGAACGGCAGGTCGACGACGGCCTGCAGCACGCCCTTGCCGCGGAATCGGCCGCGCGCCAGCGCGAGGGCCGTCAGCACGCCGAAGATCACGTTGAGCGGTACCACGATCGCCACGATCAGCAGGGTGAGCTGCAGGGCCGAGATGGCCGCCGGAGTGGTGATCCACTCCCAGAACTGACCCAGGCCGTGCTCGAACGACCGCCAGAAGATCAGCGCCACCGGCACCACGAGCAGGACGAAGAGATAGACCAGCGCAATCGTGCGAAGCGTCAGCCGAGTGAGACGAGAGACGATCATTCCGAGCCCTCCCGCCGGATCTGAACCTTGGCGACGACGCGGAGCAGGAACAGCACCACGAACGCGATGACGAGCAGGGCGACCGAGATCGCGGCGGCGTTGACCGGCTCGTCGACCTCGATCTGCTGCTGGATGTACTGCGAGGCGACCTGCGTCTTACCCGGGATGTTGCCGCCGATCAGGACGACGGACCCGAACTCGCCGATCGCTCGGGTGAACGCCAGGCCCGCGCCGCTGAGAATGGCGGGCAGCAGGGCGGGCAGCACGATCTTCGACCAGATGACACGGTTGCCCGCGCCGAGTACCGCCGCGGCCTCCTCGACCGAGGTGTCGAGCTCCATCAGCACCGGCTGTACCTGGCGGACCACGAACGGCAGGGTGACGAACGTCAGTGCCAGCACGACGCCGGTCTGCGTGGCGGCGAGATGGACGTCGAACGGGCTGTTCGGTCCGTAGAGGGCGAGCAGCACCAGGCTGGCCACTGCAGGTCGGCCGGGAGCGCGTGGCGCTCGCCTCTCCCGACTGGGTGTCTCCGCGCCAGAGCTCCGCGACGACGCTCTTACCGGGAAACTCGTCGCGGACCAGCACCCAGGCGATGATCGTGCCGAACAGCACGTTGACGATCGCCACGATCACCGACACCACGATGGTGATGCCGAGCGCCTGCAGCGCAGCGGGCGCGGTGATCGCCTCCCAGAAGCCGCTGAATCCGTCGTCGAAGGCCCCGGCGGTGATCGCGGCCAGCGGCAACAGCACGATGAGGCTCAGCCACAGCGCGGTGATGCCCAGCGACAACGGTCCGTCGGGACGCCAGCCGCGGCGCGGCGCGAAGTCCGTGGCCTCCGGGGCCACCTGTTCGGCGGTCATCGTCCGGCCTCCTGGTCGTAGATCTTGCTGACGGCACCGTCGCTGCCGAACAACTGCTTGTCGACCTTCTTCCAGCCGCCGAGGTCGTCGATGGTCCACAGCTTGGCGATGTGCCCGGGGAACAGGTGCGCGGTCGCGGCGGCGACGGCCGGGTCGACCGGGCGGAAGCCCGCGTGCGCCCACAGCTCCTGCCCCGGAACCGAGAACAGGTAGTCGACGAAGCTTCGTGCGGCGGGGATGTCGGTGCTGGTGTTGACGACGGCGACCGGGTTCTCGATCTTGAACGTCACCTCGGGCAGCACGTAGTCGATGCGGTCGGCCTGCGGCGATGTCGCGTTCTTCCGGGAGAGCATGATCGCCTCGTTCTCATAGCTGATCAGCACGTCGCCCTGTCCCTGCTGGAACGCCGACGTGGCCTCGCGGCCCGACTTCGGCAGCACTTTCACGTGGTCGCGGACCAGTTCCCGCACGTAGTCGAGGCCGGCCTGCGGGTCCTTGCCGCCGTGGCTCTTCGCCGCGTACGGCGCCAGCAGATTCCACTTGGCGGACCCCGAGCTGCCGGGGTTCGGCGTGACCACCTCGACGCCCGGGCGCAGGAGGTCGTCCCACGTGTGGATGTTCTTCGGATTGCCCTGGCGCACGACGAGCGCGACGACCGAGCCGAAGGGGATCGACTTGTTCGGCGCCTGCGTCTGCCAGTCCTTGTCGACGACGCCGGCCTTCACCAAACGCGTCACGTCGGGCTCGACGGAGAAGTTGACGACGTCCGCGGGCAGTCCGCGGGCCACCTTTCGCGACTGGTCACCGGAGGCGCCGTACGACTGCGAGAAGCCGATGTCGCTGCCTTCCGGTGTCGCCCGGAATCCCGGGATCACCACGTCGAAGCCGACTTTCGGCGTCGCGTAGGCGACCAGGTTGAGGTGTCGGCTGCCCGACGAGATGTCGATGCCGTCTGGGCGGTCGGTGGACCCGCCGCCGCATCCGGCCAGCGCGGCGACAAGCGCCAGCGCGGCCGTCACGCACGCCGCCTTCACGGCGGCGCGCTGAATGGTTCCCGTTCTCACTCGAAGAACCTAACCAGCCCGGGCGGCGGCTCTCAACGGTCGAATGCGGCCGATCGGGACGGGCGTGCCTGCGGACCCCGGCTGTGCTATCGCAGAATCAGCCAGGCGAGCAGCACGAGTACGAGCAGTGCCACCAGAGCAATCGTGACCTTGGAACGAAACATCGCTTCAGATTCCCAATCCGTGATCGTCGTCGGCCTCTGCGCGGCCGAGTTTCGAGAAGAGTCGCCCGACCAGGTAGTTCACGCCGGACGCGGCGAGCGTCGCCAGCGGGACCAGCACGATGGCCGTGACGAGGAGCTGTGGGATGAAGGGCAGGCCGGTGAGCCACTCCTCGACCCCGTCCCACCAGGACAGAACGCCGTTCACTGCTCGATCACCTCATCTACACCGTGCCTGCGCGGTTTCGCCCACGCTGATTTGAAACCCTACTCGCCGGGGCTGTGCGACCGGGGTCACCCCGGGTCGGCCGGCACTGGCGGGACGGGACGCCGTGCGCCCGCCTACGACAGTCCGCGACGGATGAGCAGCGGCTCGATCCGGGCGGGGTGCCCGATCATCGCCGCATGCGCCGCGACCGGATCGACGCTGTCGCCCCGGCGCAGGACCGCGTCGGCGAACGCCGCGCCCAGCTCCGGTCGGAGTCCCCCGCCGGCGAGGAACCACTGCTCGGTCTCGGCGTCGAGGATCTCCGACCAGATATACGAGTAGTAGGCCGACGAGTAGCCACCGGCGAACACGTGGTTGAAGTATGTGCTGCGATAGCGCGGCGGGATCAGCTCCGAGTCGAGGCCCGCCGAGCGCAGCGCGCTGCGCTCGAAGTCGAGCACATCCGCGGGGAGGTCGTGCTCGGTGAGCCGATGCCACGCGAGATCGAGCGCGGCGGCCGCGAGGTACTCGACTGTCGCATGCGCCGACTCGGTGCCGCCCGCGGCGCGTACCGCATCGAGCAGCTCTGGCGGTGCGGGCTCCCCCGTCCGGTGGTGCCGCGCATAGCCGCCGACGACGTCGGGATGCAGCGCCCACATCTCGTTCACCTGAGACGGGAACTCGACGAAGTCCCGGGGAACGGACGTGCCCGACTGCGAGACGTAGTCGACCGCCGACAGCAGTCCGTGAATCGCGTGGCCGAACTCGTGGAAGAGCGTGATCAGCTGGTCGTGCGAGAGCAGGCATGGCTCGCCCGGTTCCGGGCGAGTCAGGTTGAGCACGTTGACGACGATGGGCGCGGTTCCCGACTGGCGGGACTGGTCGACGATGTTGTTCATCCAGGCCCCGCCGCGCTTGGACGGTCGTGCGAAGTAGTCGCCGAGGAACAGGCCGATGCCGACTCCGTCGCGGCTGACCTCCCACACGCGGACGTCGGGGTGATAGCCGGCCAGATCGGTGCGCTCGGCGAAGCTGAGCCCGTACAGGCGCCCGGCGGCGGCGAACACACCGTCGTCGATCACCGCGTTCAGTTCGCAGTATTCGGCGAACTCGTCGATGTCGACCGACGCGGCGGCGTCGTCGGCAGCGGACCGAGCCCGCTGGTCGGCGGCGAGGTAGAAGGTCACGTCGGACGCCGTCAGCTCGTGGCCCGCGAAGTCGGTGAGCCGGGACAGTTCGGCATCGGCGGCCTGCTGCGCGGCGGCGCCGAGGTCGGCGAGCAGGTCTGCGACCGCCTGCGGCGTCGGTGCCGTCTCCTCGGCGATGACGTAGGCGGCGTGATCGGCGTAGCCGAGCAGTTCGGCGCGGCGGGCGCGGAGCGTGACGATCTCCAGGATCATCTCGCGGGTGTCGTGCTCGTTGCCGCGCGCACACCGAGCCGTCGACGCGTCGAACACCCGGCGACGCGATTCGGCGCGCGTGAGCTTGGCGACGGCGGCCTGGCTCGTCGGCAGTTCGAGGGCGACCAGGTAGCCGTCCCGGCCGGCCTCGGCCGCGGCCCGTCCGGCTGCGGCGATCTCCGAGGCCGACAGTCCGTCGAGCTCGGCCGCGTCGGCGAAATGGACCGCCGAGTCGTTGGTGTCGTCGAGGAGCTGCTGTCCGAACTCGGTGGTCAACGTCGCGAGTCTGCCGGAGATCTCCCGCATCTGGTCCTGGCCCGCCTCATCGAGCGCGGCGCCCGCGCGTACCGCGTCCCGGTAGCGCTGCTCCAGCAGGCGTGTCTGGGCCTCGTTCAGGCCCAGCTCCGACCGCCGCTCGTAGAGCTCGCGGATACGGCCGAACAGGGCGGGATCCATCGTGATCGCGTTCGCATGCTCGGTGAGACGGACGGCGAGTTCCTGCGCGATCTGCGCGCGCTGCGGATTGCTGTCGGGCCCTTCGAGGTTGAAGAAGATCCCGTTCACCCGCGCCAGCGCACGTCCGGACGCCTCGAGCGCGGCGATGGTGTTGTCGAACGTCGGCACGTCGTCGGACGATGCGATCGCCGTCACCTCGGCGCGGTGCTCCGCGATCGCGATGTCGTAGGCGGGGAGGAAGTCGTCGTCGCTGATCGACGCGAAGTCCGGCAGACCGTACGGCAGCCCCGAGTCGGCGAGCACCGGCGACGGCGCGGCGGCCACTACTTGCCCTTCGGCTTGTCGCCGACCTCATCGGTCGAGAGCGCCGCGACGAACGCCTCCTGCGGCACCTCCACGCGACCGATCGTCTTCATGCGCTTCTTGCCTTCCTTCTGCTTCTCGAGCAGCTTGCGCTTACGGCTGATGTCGCCGCCGTAGCACTTGGCGAGGACGTCCTTGCGGATGGCGCGGATGTTCTCGCGGGCGATCACCTTGGAGCCGATCGCGGCCTGAATCGGCACCTCGAACTGCTGACGCGGAATCAGTTCCTTCAGCTTCAGCGCCATCTTGTTGCCGTACGCGTACGCCGAGTCCTTGTGGACGATCGCGCTGAACGCGTCGACCGCCTCGCCCTGCAGGAGGATGTCGACCTTCACCAGCTCGGCCTGCGACTCGCCCGACTCCTCGTAGTCGAGACTGGCGTAGCCGCGGGTGCGCGACTTCAGCGAGTCGAAGAAGTCGAAGATGATCTCGGCCATCGGCATCGTGTAGCGCAGTTCGACGCGCGTCTCGGACAGGTAGTCCATGCCGCCGAGCTCACCGCGGCGCGACTGGCAGAGCTCCATGATCGCGCCGATGAACTCGCTCGGCGCGATGATCGTGGTCTTGACCATCGGCTCGAAGATCTGGCTGGTCTTGCCGGTCGGCCAGTCCGACGGGTTGGTCACGATGTGTTCGGTCCCGTCGTCCATCACGACGCGATAGACGACGTTGGGCGCGGTGGAGATGAGGTTGAGGTCGAACTCGCGCTCCAGGCGCTCGCGGGTGATCTCCATGTGCAGCAGTCCGAGGAAGCCGCAGCGGAATCCGAAGCCGAGCGCCACCGACGTCTCCGGCTCGTAGGTGAGAGCGGCGTCGTTGAGCTGCAGCTTCTCGAGGGCTTCGCGGAGCACCGGGTAGTCGGAGCCGTCGACCGGGTAGAGGCCCGAGTAGACCATCGGACGCGGCTCGCGGTAGCCGGTCAGCGGTTCGTCGGCGCCCTTCCTGGCGCTGGTGACGGTATCGCCGACCTTTGACTGGCGCACGTCCTTCACGCCCGTGATGAGGTAGCCGACCTCGCCGACGCCGAGTCCGACGCTGGCCTTCGGCTCCGGCGAGACGATCCCGACCTCGAGGAGTTCGTGGGTTGCGCCCGTCGACATCATCGCGATCTTCTCGCGCGGGACGATCTTCCCGTCGACGACGCGGACGTAGGTGACGACGCCTCGGTAGGTGTCGTAGACGGAGTCGAAGATCATCGCGCGAGCGGGCGCATCGGGATCGCCGACGGGCGCCGGGATCAGCCGGACGGCCTCGTCGAGCAGCTCCGGAACACCGGCGCCGGTCTTGCCCGAGACACGCAGCACGTCCTCCGGCTCACAGCCGACGATGTGCGCGATCTCCGCGGCGTAGCGGTCCGGGTCGGCCGCGGGCAGGTCGATCTTGTTCAGCACCGGGATGATGGTGAGGTCGTTCTCCATCGCCAGATACAGGTTCGCCAGGGTCTGCGCCTCGATGCCCTGCGCGGCGTCGACCAGCAGGATCGCTCCCTCGCACGCCTCAAGCGCGCGCGAGACCTCGTACGTGAAGTCGACGTGGCCGGGCGTATCGATCAGGTGCAGGACGAACTCCTCGTCGCCCACCTTCCACGGCAGCCGGACGTTCTGCGCCTTGATGGTGATCCCGCGCTCGCGCTCGATGTCCATCCGATCGAGATACTGCGCACGCATCTGCCGTGCCTCGACGACGCCGGTGAGCTGCAGCATCCGATCGGCGAGCGTCGACTTGCCGTGATCGATGTGCGCGATGATGCAGAAGTTACGGATCCGGGTGGGATCGGTGAACGTCTTGTCGGCGAAGCTGGGAATCTCACTCACTCCTTGCGCGGCGGGCCCGGGCGGGACCCGGCAGATGATCACCCTCCAGTTTCGCACGACTACCGGCCGTGATTCACCTCGGCCGAATCGCTATTACGCTCGACACCATCATGACTGCGGAAGAATTCACGGTGGAGAAGGGCCCGGTCGCGGCCGACGTGGCCCGCCCGACGGCGCCGAACGGCCTGGTGATCCTCGCTCACGGCGCGGGCAGCGACCGGCGATCGGCGGTGCTTCGCGCGGTCGGCGAAGCGCTCGTCGACCGCGGGCTCGCCGTCGCCCGTATCGATCTGCCCTACCGGCAGGATCGTCCGAAGGGGCCGCCGGCGCCGTCGAAGGCCGCGCGCGACCGCGACGGGATCCGCGCCGCCGTCGCCGAACTGCGCAGCGTGTCCGACGGTCCGCTCATAGTCGGCGGGCACTCCTACGGCGGCAGACAGGCGTCGATGGTGGCCGCCGAGGAACCGGACCTCTTCGACGGCCTGCTCCTCACGTCCTATCCCCTGCATCCGCCGGGGCGGCCCGATCGGCTGCGCACCGAGCACCTGTCCGGTGTCACCGCGCCGACGCTGATCGTGCACGGCCGCAACGATGCGTTCGGGAAGTCGGAGGAGTTCGCCGACGCGCTGACGCTGTTCGGCGGGCCGGTGCGGCTGTTGGAGGTCGAGAAGGCCGATCACAGTCTCAAACCGGACCGGAG
This sequence comes from Gordonia neofelifaecis NRRL B-59395, assembly GCF_000192435.1. GTDB lineage: Bacteria > Actinomycetota > Actinomycetes > Mycobacteriales > Mycobacteriaceae > Gordonia > Gordonia neofelifaecis. The sequence continues at coordinate 297,465 of NZ_AEUD01000001.1, read as the reverse complement.
CGGCGTGGGCGGGCTGACCGCGGACGCCGTCGACGAGTGGCTGTTCCCGGCCGTCCTCGCGCGAGCGGGCGCCCGGTGAGCCGCCTGCCGGGGCATCCGACCCGGGATTTCGCGCGAACGGTCGCCTACGCGCCCGACCTCGACGGCGCCGCCGACCCGGGTGAGATCGTCTGGACCTGGGTGCCGTTCGAGGACGATCCGTCGCAGGGCAAGGACCGGCCGGTGCTGGTGGTCGGACGCGAGGGCGATCACCTGCTCGGCCTGATGCTGTCGAGCAAGGACTATCACCGCGGCGACGACGAGTGGTTGTCGATCGGGTCGGGGTCATGGGACGCCGAGCGTCGGGAGAGCTTCGTACGACTCGACCGCGTGCTCCGCATCGCGGAGACCGGTATCCGACGGGAGGGCGCGATCTGCGACCGCCCGCAGTTCGACGCCGTCGCCCGCGTCCTCCGTGAGCGGTTCGGCTGGTCGTAGCCGGGGCGCATCGTCGCGGATTCGGTCAGCGCATGAGTTCGATCAGCGCCTCAGTCTGCGGCGGGCGCGTCGGACGAGATTGGCGGCCCGCGTCTTGAGCGCGGGCGTGTTGTCCGGCACCGGCGCCGTCTTCGCCCACAGTGCGACGGCGTCGAGTGCGGCGTCGAGGACATCGTCGGATGTCACCGGGTTCGTCGTGCCGGCGGTCGTGGCGGCGACCCGCAGGTCGTCGACGGTCCCGGATACCGGGTGGCCGTGCTCGACGAGTTCGGCGACCATCCGGTCCGACTGCGCGGCCGCCCATGCGAGTTGCTCCCCGGACAAACCCTCCGGAGCTCCGTCACGCGTCTTGAACAGGTAGTCACCGATCAGTACGCCCTTGATCAGGCCCTCGTAGCGCCGCCACTCGATATCGTCGGGCTGCAGTCGGCCGTTGAGACGGCGGAGCAGTTCGGTCTGCGCGGCCGACAGCGACTTGTTGGAGCTGGGGACCGGTTCCGGCAGGTCCGCCGGATCGGCGCCGAGGACCCGGACGAATCGCTCCCACAGTCCGTCCCCCGCGGTATCGGTACCGGGCGCCGGCACCGTCACGATGTGCACACGGTCCGCGCCCACCACGTCTGCCCAGTCCGCCGCGATCCGCCGGTAGTCCTGGAACTCCCAGAACGGCTCCTGGTCGGGGCCTGCGGCGTCGTCGGCGATCGAGTCGACGAACTCGGCCAGCGTGGCGCGACGCTGATTCTTGACGTTCTCCTGCCACACCGACGGCACTTGCCGGGCCAGGTCGCGCACTGTCAGGACCGCGTGCACCTGGTCGACGAAGTCGAGGTCCGCGACGAGCTTGCGGATGTGGTCGGGGCCCGCGTTGGCGAACAACTCGTGCGAGACGAGGGACGATCCGCTCCACGCCTTCATCTGAGCGACCATCGCCGGCCACACATCGGCATGCGCCGGATCGGCCCAGTCCAGGTAGCGTTCCGGCTGCAGGTGCGCGGCGGCGTGGAAGTGGTCGTCGATCCGATTGCCCGGGTACAGCAGTCCGGCGCGCGCGAGCGCGTGGTCGCGGTTGCGCCAGAGCCGATCCTGGAGATGGGTCGTTCCGGTCTTGGGTAGGCCCACGTGGACATAAGCGACAGACATAGTGAGTCCACTGTAGGCAGCCGAGAGCGGTACGCCGCTGAGGCGGAGAGCGGATCCGCGCGATTTTGGCCCGTCCCGACACGCTGGTATCGTTGACCGCTGTTGCGATGGACGCTGGCGGATGACCCGACCGCTCTGTCGCCGGAAGGTACACAGAACATTCGGCCCAGGGCCGCTCAGGACGCCAGAAGAGGACATCGCGTGGCTAACATCAAGTCTCAGATCAAGCGGAACAAGACCAACGAGAAGGCTCGTCAGCGCAACCAGTCGATCAAGTCGGCCCTGCGCACCGCGCTTCGCAACTTCCGCGAGACCGTCGCCTCGGGCGACAAGGACAAGGCAGCCGAGCTGCTCGTCGCCACCAGCCGCCAGCTCGACAAGGCCGCTTCGAAGGGCGTCATCCACAAGAACCAGGCCGCCAACAAGAAGTCGGCCATGGCTCTCGCGGTCAACCAGCTCTGAGGCGGCGCGGCCCTCGGGCCGCACCTCTCGCTCGCCCCGGGCTGAGCGACAACAGAACAAGATCTCTTCACGAACACCCCGATGACGGGCCACGTAGTCATCGGGGTGTTCGTTGTCGGCGCTCTGGCCCAGCCTTCCCCTGCCCGGAGCCGTCCGCCGCGTCCCCGTCACTGCATCTGATGGACGCATGGACCACGAACAGCGCTCACGGGGACGCGCAGGTCACGCTCCCAGGGTGGAAGCCGGCGAGGTTGGGGCGGACCTTCGCACAAGCTCGTCGGGCCCAGCCTGGGGATGCCCGAGACGGGACGGCTCAGCGGCGGCGCGGGCGCAGCTGAGCGACTGTCGAGACCGCGTGTTCCAGGGCGTAATCCGGATCCGCAGCCTGTCCCTTCACATCGCCATTGAGCTTGGCGACGACAAGCAGAGCCTCCCCGATCGACGTCGAGTCCCAGGCGCGCGCCTGCGTCTGGATCTTCCCGACCCGGCCGGGCGGCATGCCCAGTTCCGACGCGAGGGTGTACTTGTCGGCCCCGCCCATCGACCGGACCCGCGCGATCGCGTGCACAGCCTCGGCGAGCGCATCCGCCAGCAGTACCCGTGCCGTCCCGTGGTGTTCCGCCCAGGCCAGCGACTCCAGCGCTCCGGCGAGATCGCCGGTGACCGCCTTGTCCGCCACTTCGAAGCCGGTGACCTCGGGGCGACCGGTGTAGTACAGCCGGACGGCGTCGGCGTCGACCTTGTTGCCGGTGTCCGCGACCAGTTGCCGGCAGGCCGCCGACAGCTCGCGGAGGTCGGATCCCACCATCTCGGTGACCAGCTCCACCACTTCCGCACTGACCTTCGCGCCGAGCGCGCGGAACTCCGACCGCACGAAGTCCGCGCGTTCCGACGGCCACTTCGGCGCGGCACACGCGAACTCCTGCGCGCCCGCCTTCTTCAACTCGCCGACCATCGCCTTCTGCCGACCGCCGCCGGTGTGCACGACCATCAGCGTGATGCCCTCCGGCAACGACTTGGCCGTCGCGGTGATGAGCGCCGCCGGTTCCTTGCCCGCATCCGCCGCCGACTGCACGACGACGATGCGCTCTTCGGCGAACAGCGACGGGCTCAACAACTCGGCCATCTCCGGACCGGTGACCTCACCGGCGCGGACCCGGGTGACGGGCACGTCGGCCCCGGCGTCGCGGCTGCGCTCGGCCGTCACCTGTGAGATGACGCGTCCGGTCAGGAAGTCGTCGTCTCCGAGTAGTAGATACAGCCGATCGCTCACATCGAACATGGTGCCAGAAACCTCCGACATCTCCGCGTCTGCGCCAGGCGAGACCTCCGAGCAGACAGACCAGGAACACCGATCCGACCGTCCAGCCGGGGACGGACAGCGTCGACCACGCCGGCCCGCCCAATCGGTCGGCGACGACGATCAGCCATCGGGTCGGCGGCCCGGCCGCCCGGACGAGGAACTCAGCGACCACTCCGCCCGGCCCGAATTGCGGCCCGATCGCCCCGATCACCGCCGCCGCGGTGCCGAGCAGCCCGGCCGTTCCGACGACCGGCACCGCGAGCAGGTTCGCCGGCACCGACATCAGGTTCACCGTGTCGGTGAGCACGATCAGCAGTGGCGTGGTCAGCACCTGTGCCGCCAGCGTCATGGACAACAGCATCGCGACCGACTCCGGCATGCCGCGGCGCATGAGTGCTCGGCGGATCGGCACCGACCAGATGACCAGTCCGAGCGTCGCGACCACCGACAGCGCGAAGCCCGGTGCGACTGCCATCTGCGGCCAGAGCAGAAGCACGACGATCACTGCCGTCCCGAGCGCCGGCAGTGCCTGCGACCGCCGCGAGCCCAATCCGGCGGCCAGCCCCACCGAGCCCATCACCGCGGCGCGCAGCACACTGTCGGTGGGCCGCACCAGGATCACGAAGCCGACGATCGCCGCACCGCCGAGGACGGCCACCACCGGCTCCGAGGCACCGCTGACCCGGATGCCGAGAATCACCGCACCGCACACCAACGTGAAGTTGCTGCCGGAGACTGCGATCAAATGTGTCAGGCCCGCGGACCGGAAGTCGTCGGACGTCTGCCGGTCGAGTCCGCTGACGTCGCCGAGGACCAGGCCGGGCAGCAGTCCCGCCGGTCGTTCCGGCAGGGCGCGCTGAGCGACGTCGCGGAGACGTTCGCGCACCCGCCCGGCCACGGCCTGCCACCACGGCGGACCGCGGAGTCGCTGTACCTCGCCGACGGCCGTCAGCTGCGCAGCCTGCAACCTGTCCGCCGCACCGGCGCGCGGCGGACGGACCCGGACGCGGACACGGTAGCGCTCGCCGGGCAGCGGGTCGGCGGCGTCCGCCGATGCCATGAGCGTCGCCGGGACCGGACGCTGGCGGTGACCGCCGATCGCGCGCACGGTGACCGGCAATCGCATCCGGCCGCCGACGGTGAACGACGGATCGCCGCGCACGTCGACGTCCACCACCGGCTTGCCGTCCGCGGATCCGATCGGCGCCTGTTCCACGGCCACGATTCGAAGCACCACGGACAGTGCCGACGCCGCGATCACCCCGCAGGCGGCGGCCGACGTCACCGCGATCGCGCGGGCCGTCCCGTCGACTGTGCGGGCATACAGCCCGGCTGTCGCCGCGGCGAGGGTGAAGACACCCGCGAGGGCGGCGCCCCAGCCCGCGGGGACGATCAGGGTCAGCGCCGCAGCCACCCAGCACCCGGCGGCGGGAGCCGCCAGCCGCAGGTCGGAGGTGGTCACCGCACCGTCACCAACGGCTTCAGCTTCGCGAGTCGACCGGGGCCGATGCCGTCGACCTCGGCGAGCTGATCGACGGAGGCGAACCGTCCGTGACTCTCACGCCAGGAGATGATCGCCGAGGCGGTCACCGGCCCGACACCGGGCAATGCGTCGAGTTGGTCCGCCGTCGCCGAGTTGAGGTCCACCAGCCCGGTGCCGACCGCGGGCACGCTGCCGCCCGGTGCGGACGGCACCGGCGCGCCCGGTGCCGGTCCGCCTGCCGCGGCGACCACCGCGCTGTGGACGGTTGCAGCGCCGTCGTCCCTGCCGATCAGGATCTGATCGCCGTCGCGCAGCAGCTGGGCCATGTTCAGGCTGAGCAGGTCGGCTCCGTCGCGAGCCCCTCCCGCTCGGGCGATCGCGTCGGCGACGCGCGCGCTTCCGGTCAGGGTCACCAGCCCGGGCCTGTGCACCATCCCGACCACGCTGACCACGATCCGCGGATCCGGCGAGCCGTCGCTCGGATCCGGCGGCGCCGATGTCCGCGGACCTGCGCTCGATTCGAACGCGACCAGCGGAGCGGTCGGCTCGTTCCGCTTGAGCAGCGAGTAACCCGCGATGGCGCAGGCGATCAGACCGACCACGAGCAGTCCGATCGCCGCGGGCGGCAGCATGGCGAATCGGCTGCGGGGCGGATCCCAGTCGTCCTCCCACTCCTCGTCCGCCCAGTCGTCGGCCCTGACCTGGTCGGCCGGGGCCTCGTCGATCGAGTCCGCGGATCGTCCACGCGCCGGCGCGGCAGCGTCCTCGTCCTCGTCGAGACAGTCGAATGCGGCCTTCCCCGTCCAGGCGTTCCGCCCGTCCGGGGTGTCGAGCCATATCGGCGGGTCCGGCGCACCCCACGGAACTTCGACGGCCGGCGGTTGCGGCGCGAGCCGTGCCAATGGATCGGGCCCGATTTCGCGGTCGTGGCCCACCCGCTTCTTCCTCCCCATGGCGGGAAGACTAGGAAGCGACGGTGACCGGCGTCAGCCCGTCAGCTGCGTTCTCACCGATCTGTGGATGAGTCCGGCGAACTCCACAGCCTGGGTCACTGATCAGCGGTCGCCGCGATCCCGTCGAGGAATCGTCCGACCGCGGATCGCATCAGCACGTCGGGATCGTAGGGATACCCGACCTCCATGATCGTCCGCATGTGCGGGAACCTGTCGGCGGGCGTCATCCGCTTGAGCTCGGTCACCTGAGTGTCCATCCACTCGTCGTTCGTGACGCCTGTCTCCGCACGGTCGGCCAGCTCCGGCTCCAGGGTCAGGCCGAGTCCGCGGACGAGGTTCAGCAGCCCGAGGTAATCGGTGAACGCCTGCACGGGATCGAGACCGGCGGCGCGCAGGCTGCCGAGCATGGTCTCCGCGAGCGGCATCGCGTTCGGCATGGCCGTGGGGCGCGTCATGGAGAGGGCGGGTGCGAACCAGGGGTGGGATGACATCGTCCGCCACATCGCTCCCACCGCGGCTTCCAGATCGGCACGCCAGTCACCGCTCGTCGGCCGCAGCTCGATCTCCCCCATCACGCGGTCGAGCATCGCGAAGTGGAGTTCCTCCCGACTCGGGACGTAGCGATAGACGGCCATCGTCGGGATGTCCAACGCTCCGGCGAGCCTGCGCATCGACACCGCCGACAGCGACTCCGCATCCGCGATCTCGATCGCCACGTCGACGACGCCGTCGGCGGTCAGCACCGCGGGGTCCGACCCGTCCGGCGCCCGCACCGTGCTCCCCCTGCCTGGCGCCGACTCGATCAATCCGTCGTCCTGCAGAAGGGACAGCACCCGGCTCGCGGTCGCCATCGCGACGTTGTGATCGCGCATGATCGCGCGGGTCGACGGCACCGGATCGCCGGGGCGCAGTTGTCCGGTGACGATCCGCATCCGCAGGACATCGGCGATCTGCTCGGCGCGATTCATCGTCGACCTCCCGGTGATGCACTAGTGCACTTTCTTAGTAATGGCACGTCAACACCGTATCGCAGTGCACTCGATACGGCGTACGTTCGCACCATGAACAAATTGCAGATCCTGATCAGCGGCGCATCGATCGCCGGACCCGCCGCCGCCCTCCTGCTCGCGCGGCAAGGACATGAGGTGACGATCGTCGAACGCGCCCCCTCGCTGCGGCCGGGCGGGCAGACCGTCGACCTGCGCGGCGCGGGCCGAACCGTCATCGATCGCATGGGGCTCACCGAGGCCACCGACGCGCAGCTCCTCGACCAGCGTGGCATCGCCACCGTCGACGCCCGCGGACGGCGCCGCAGCGCCCTGCCCGTCGAGGCCTTCGACGGCAACGGCATCGTCTCCGACCGGGAGATCCTCCGCGGCGACCTCGCGCGGACGATCGTCGACGCCGTGCCGCAGTCGGTCGAGTACCTCTGGGACGACACCGTCGTGGCACTGAACGAACGGCCGGGCGGCACCGTGGTCTCCTTCGAGAAATCGGCCGACCGGCGGTTCGACCTCGTCATCGGAGCCGACGGCCTGAACTCCGCCGTGCGTCGCGCCGCGTTCGGGCCCGACGAGCGGCACCTGCATCCGATCGGACTGCGGTACGCGTGGTTCACCGCGACGATCGACCAGGATCTCGACGACTGGTACCTGATGCACCTGGCACCCGGCGGACGCGTCGTCTCGGCACGACCGTCGCGGACCGGCGGGAGAGTGAAGGCGGCCCTGGCAGTCCGGGGCAGCGACTCCGTGCCGCTTCGCGACCGCGAGAGCCAGTGGCGGATGTTCGACGAGGCGTTCGCCGGCGTCGGCTGGGCCGCACCGCAGTTGCTCGAGCAGATGCGAGACGCCGACGACTGGGCGTACGCCGATCTCGCGCAGGTGCGGATGGACCGGTTCACCACCGGCAGCGTGGCGCTGGTCGGCGACGCCGGCTACTGCCCGACACCGCTGACCGGACTCGGGACCACACTCGCGCTCGTCGGCGCGTACGTGCTCGCCGGCGAGATCGAGCGGTCCGGCGGGCGGGTCGCGCAGGCGCTCGCCGAGTACGAGCAGATCATGCGGCCGTTCGTCGACGGCGCGCAGGAATTGCCGCCCGGGGGCACGGCGGGCTACGCGCCCAAGAGCCGACTGATGATCGCGCTGAGCCGGCTCACCTACTGGTCGATGACCAGGTGGCCGGTGCGGAACCTGGTGGCGGCCGAGTTCGCCAAGGCCGACGGGATCGATCTCCCCGACTACCCCCTGGTGCAGCGCGAACTCAGCTGAGCGGGGCCAGACCGTAGCCCAACGTGACGCCGACTGCACCCGGACCCACATGGATGCCCAGTACCGCCCCGAGGTCGACGACGATGGTCGAGGTGACGTTCTCCACGCGCTCGGTGACCTGCGCGAGCACCGCGTCGGCCAGTTCCGGGTTCTGGCAGTGCTGCACACCGATCGTGACGGCGTCGTCGCCCGCCAGCTCGACCGCCGCGTCGAGCATCTTGGCGATCGCCTTGGTGGACGTGCGATGCCGCTCACGCAGGGTCAGCAGACCGTCGGACATGTGCAGGATCGGCTTGATCGCCAACGCCGACCCCAGCAGGTGGCTGGCGGCGCTGATCCGGCCGCTGCGGCGCAGATTGTCGAGAGCCTGCACGCAGAGCATCGACTCGGCGGTCGCAGCCGCGCGGACGGCGGTCTCGTACACCGCGTCGCGCGAACCGCCGGCTTCGGCGGCCTGGGCCGCAGCCATCGTGGTCAGTCCGAGCGAGATGCCGACCGATCGTGAATCGACGACGCGCACGCGTCCGTCCATCTCCTCAGCGGCCAGTCGCGCCGCGCTCCACGTGCCGGAGAGCCTGCGGGACATGTGCACCGCGACCACACCGTCGCCCTCGCTGGCCTCCCAGGCCTGCGCGTAGGCCCGCTTGAGGTCGCCGAGGTTCGCCCCCGAGGTGGTGACCTTCATCGAGCTGATGACGTCGGACGGAACATCGTCGACGCCCTCGGCGTACTCGACGCCGTCCTCGGTCTTCAGATACAGCGGGACCTGCAGGATCGCATGCTCGTCAAGGAGTGTCGCGGGCAACCGCGACGACGAATCGGTGACGATGGCGACAGACACCCCTACACGGTAGCGGGTGGGTCCGCGACGCCAGACGGCAGTCGGGCCGCCGCCTGCGGGTCAGCGAGCGGCGAGCGCGTCCCGCACCGCGGGTGCGACGATCTCGGCGATCCGCCCGTGCGCCTCCAGGCCCCAGTGGATCCCGTCGGGATTCATCTCGACGGACGGGTCGGCGAAGGCCTCGGCGGTGACCGGATAGAAGTCCACCGTCGGCAGGTCGTGCTCGTGCGCCCACTCGCTGATGGCGACGGTCGTCGGGATGCGACCCGGGTGGACATTGCCGTAGTACGGGCTGTCGTGCGTCGGCGGCAGGCAGACGACGATCGGCAGATCGGGCCTCAGATGCGCCAGCGCACCCCGGACCTTCTCGAAGTAGCGCGCGGTCTCCGCGGGCGGAATCGCCATCGGCCACCCGACCGGCGAGAGCCTCGGCTGCAGCCAGCCGTACGCCCCGCGGACCGCCTGCCTGAGCTTGGCGGGACGCACGTACCGGATCTGCTCACGCAGCGCCGTCGGCAACGGCGACGGCAGCGAATCCATGCCGCCGAAGGCGAGCACCAGGACGTCGGCGTGCGGGACGGCCGCCCACACCCGTGGATCCTGGGTGATCGCCCACCAGATGTCCCGGCTGGTCCAGCCGATCCGTGCGAACAACTCGACGTCGTGCCCGAGCTCGGCGCCGACCAGATTCGGCCAGATCCGTTCGTCGTCCGCGGGCAGGCCGCCCGTAGCTCCGTAGAAGGACAGCGAGTCCCCCAGTACCAAGATCGAACCCATGGCGGTCTACTGCACCGTGCTCTCTGCTGATTCCGACGACGCATTCCAGACGTCGAGGCGCCACACCGGAGCCTCGCCGGGAAGCGCGTGCCCCGACAGCTGTACCCAGCTCGTGTTGGCGAGTCCGCCGAAGATCGGCCAGTTCGCCACCGGCAGGCCCAGCAGTCCGGCGGTCAGTGCCGCGATCACGCCGCCGTGCGCGACGAGCACCACCGGAGCCTCGGCGTCGTCGCCCTGTCCCCAGTCGTCGAGGCGTTCGACGAGCTCGGTCACCACCGGCACCGACCGCTGCGCCACCTGCACCCGCGACTCGCCGTTCGGCGGCGCCCAGTGCGCGTCGTCGCGCCACTGCCTGCGCGCACCGGGCGCGATGTCGTCGACCTCGGTGTGCGTCAGGCCCTGCCAGTCGCCGAGATGCGTCTCCCGGAGCCGGACGTCGGTCTCCACGTCCTGCCCGGTGATCGATGCCAGCGCGAGCGCGGTGTCGTGGGCGCGGCGCAGGTCCGACGACCGGATCAGCCGCGGCCCGCGCGTGGCGAGCGCACGGCCGGCGACCGCCGCCTGCTCCACACCGACCGCCGACAGGTCCGTGTCCAGCTGCCCCTGCATCCGGCGGCCTGCGTTGTACTCGGTCTGACCGTGCCGGAGCAGGATCAGCCGGCGGACGACCGGTGTGAGCCGCTCGACACTGGTGTCGCCGGCATCGGGCTCACTCCTCATTCGGCCGCAGGCATCTGCGCATCGTCCTCGGCCGCGCGGTCGCGCGACGGCGGCTCGATCCCGTCGATCTCGATGATCGGGCAGTCCTTCCACAGACGTTCGAGGCCGTAGAAGTCGCGCTCGTCGTCGTGCTGCACGTGGACCACCAGGTCGCCGTAGTCCAGCAGCGCCCAGCGACCCTCCCGGGTGCCCTCGCGGCGCAGCGCCTTGTGTCCGGACTCCCGCAGCTTGTCCTCGATCTCCTCGACGATCGAGTTGACCTGACGCTCGTTGTCGGCGGACGCGATGAAGAACGCGTCGGTGATCACCAACGTCTCCGAGACGTCGATGGCGACGATGTCGGTCGCCACCTTGTCTGCGGCGGCCAATGCTGCGATGGTCACCATCTGCCGGGCTTCGGCGGAAGCGGTCACGCGGGGTCCTTTCGGTACAGACCGTGCTTCGCGATGTACTGCACCACCCCGTCCGGTACCAGGTACCAGACCGGGCGGCCGGTCGCTGCGCGCGCACGGCAATCGGTCGAGGAGATCGCCAGCGCGGGGATCTCCAGCATCTGCAGGGCGTCGGCGGGCTTGGCCGCCAGGTGCTCCATCAGATGTGTGGCGTTGAGTTCGTATCCGGGCCGCGAGACTCCGATGAAGTTCGCGAGCTCGAAGAGGTCCTCCCAATCATGCCAGGAGAGGATCGTCTCCAGCGCGTCCGCACCGGTGATGAAGTACAGCTCGTCGTCCGGATACGACTTCCGGAGGTCGCGGAGGGTGTCGACGGTGTACGTCACGCCCTCCCGGTCGACGTCCACCCGGCTGACCGTGAACTGCGGGTTCGACGCCGTCGCGATGACCGTCATCAGATACCGGTGCTCGGCGGGGCTGACGGGGCGCGACGGGTCGGACGCCTGCACCCCCTCCTTCTGCCACGGCCGGCCCGTCGGCACGAAGACCACCTCGTCGAGGTCGAAGCGGTGGGCGACTTCGCTGCCCGCGACGAGGTGCCCGTTGTGGATCGGATCGAACGTCCCGCCCATCACGCCGATGCGGCGGGGCGTGCGTGCGGCTGACATGCCGGTTGACTTTACCGGGTCCCTGCACGACCACCACGCCTCCACCATCGAAATCGGACATCCGCCGGTGATGTCGCGCCATACGCGTTGGTAGTGCGAGCCTCAGACCGGGAGGAGGTCCGCGATCACCTTCGACAGCTGATCGGCGTTGCGGCATTCGAACATCTCGACCACGTCGGCGTACCTGCTCGCGTCCGAATCACCGGAGTCCCATGCCGACTTGCGCTCGGGATTGAGCCAGTACGCGTTCCGCACCCGGTCGCGCATCGCGGCCAGCGAATCGGCGTGCGTCGGCCGGTAGTTGTTCCGGGCGTCGCCGAGGATCAGCAGCGCGCTCTTATGGGTGAGCGAATCGCCGTAGCGGTCCTCGAAGCCCTTGAGCATGTGACCGTAGTCGGAATGCCCGTCGCGCGTGCTGATCGAGGCCTCGGTGAGCATGCGGTGCATCCGCTCACCGAACTGCTCGTCGCCACTGCCTCGGTCGAAGAAGTCCGTCACCTCGTCCACCGTGTCGACGAACGCGAACACCCGCACATGCGAGAACTGCTGCCGCAGCGCGTAGACGAGCTGCAGCGTGAACTGGCTGAAACCGGCGACCGATCCCGAGACGTCGCAGATCACCACCAGCTCGGGCTTCCCCGGACGCGGCTTGCGGCGTCGCAGGTCGATCGGGACGCCACCGGTCGACATCGACGCACGCAACGTCGCCCGGACGTCGACCGGGCCGTGATGATTCCGTCGACGGCGGAACTCCAGCTTGGCCGCCAGGAGTCGAGCGATCGGCTCGATCGTGCGCCGCATCTTCGCCATGTCCTGCGGATTGGCGGAGAAGAAGTCGATCATCTCCGGCAGCTTCGGGACCGCGTACTCACCGACCGCGTCCCGGCCGCGGATCTCCGCCATCCTCCGCTGCGTCTCCGTGGTCACCGCGTCGCGCAACCGCTCGGTCGCCGCCCGAGCCGCCCGCCGATTCATCGGATCGGTACCCGGACGCTCCCCCGACTCGGTGTCCTGCCCGCCCGCCATCGCCGCGGCGATCCGGGCGATCAGCGTCTGCGGCGAGATGGCGGTCATCGCCTGGTACACCGAGTACGACTCGCCCCGCGCCGACTCGTACTGGCCCACCTCGCCGACGATCATCGCGACCAACTGGTCGAACCGACCGTCGCTCATCGCCTCCTGATCGGCGAGGACGTCGGCGGTCATCTCGCGCAGCGCCTGCACGTCCACGTCGCCGTTCTCATCGCGCGGCACCTCGACCGCCGCACGACGGGCCGCGGACCCGAGCGGGAACCACAGCTCGAAGCACAGATCGAAGGTGTCCCGGTGCGTGTGGTCGGTCAGCAGCGTCGCCGCCAGCCCCTCCCGCAGCGACTCGCGGTCGAGCAGATCGAGCACGCTCATCGCCTGCCCGGCATCGATCAGGCTCGACGGACCGACGACGATCCCTCGACTGCGCAGATCGTCGACGAACCCGGTGAGCGTGTCGACGAGCGGCTGGGTCACTGTCCTCGATCCCCCGGCGCTTCGCTCGCCCATGTCGTCATTCTCCGAGCTTGAGCTCGCGCAGCGCCGTCTTGACGTCGGGCCGATGCTTGAGCACCACTCCGAGAGTGCGCGCGACCAGCGAATCGTCGATCCGGCCCGACGCCGCCTGCTCGCCGGTGGTCATCGCCAGCAGCGTGTTGCCCCAATCGATGGTCTCGGCGACCGACGGCTTCTTCTTGATGTCGAGGGTTCGCAGCACTCCGACGATGCGCACGATCTCCTCCGCCAGCCGCGCGGGCAGTTCGGGGACCCGGGAGGCGAGGATCTCACGCTCCAGCTCGGCATCCGGGAAGTCGATGTACAGGTACAGGCAGCGGCGCTTGAGCGCCTCCGACAGCTCGCGGTTCGCGTTCGACGTCAGCAGGACGATCGGCCGCCGCGCGGCGGTGACGGTCCCCATCTCCGGAATGGTGATCGCGAAGTCGCTCAGCACCTCGAGCAGCAGACCCTCGATGTCGACGTCGGCCTTGTCGATCTCGTCGATCAGCAGCACGGTCGGCTCGGACCGTGAGATCGCGGTCAGCAACGGTCGCGCGAGCAGGAACTCAGCCGAGAAGATGTCGCCCTTGGTGGCGTCCCAGTCACGGTGCCCGGCAGCCTGAATAGCGAGGATCTGCTTCGCGTGATTCCACTCGTACAGCGCGCGGGCCTCGTCGATGCCCTCGTAGCACTGCAGTCGGACCAGCTCCGATCCAGTGGCCTGGGCCAGGGCGCGAGCGAGTTCGGTCTTGCCGACGCCCGCGGGCCCCTCGACCAGCAGCGGTTTGCCGAGCCGGTCGGCGAGGAAGGCGGTCGTCGACGTCGCCTCGTCGGCCAGATAGCCGGTCTGCCGAAGCTTCTCGCGGACGTCGTCGACGTCGCCGAAGGCCGGGGCGATGTTGGTCGTGCCGCTCGCCGTCATGCGGGACGAACCTGTCCGTCGCCCCACACCAGCCACTTGGTGGACGTGAGCTCCGGGAGTCCCATCGGTCCACGCGCGTGCAGCTTCTGAGTCGAGATGCCGATCTCGGCGCCGAAGCCGAACTGCTCACCGTCGGTGAACGCCGTCGACGCGTTGACCATCACCGCCGCGGCATCCACGCGGCCGGTGAACTCGTTCGCCGCGGCCAGGTCGCCGGTGACGATGGCCTCGGTGTGCCCGGTGCCGTAGGTCGCGATGTGGTCGATCGCGGCGTCGATGTCATCGACGACCTTCATCGCGATGTCCAGAGACAGGTACTCGCGATGCCAATCGTCCTCGGTCGCCGGCTCCATGCCCGGTTCGTCGCCGTGGATGACCACGCCCTGCGACTGCAGCGCCGACGTGATCGGGGCCAGTGCCCGATCGGCGATGGCGCGGTCGATGAGCACCGTCTCCACCGTGTTGCACACGCTGGGCCTGCGGGTCTTGGCGTTCAGGATGATGCGCGTGGCCACGTCCACGTCCGCGTCGCGGTGCACGAAGATGTGGCAGTTGCCGGTGCCGGTCTCGATGGTCGGAACCTTCGCATCGGTCACCACGGTGTTGATCAGCCCCGCGCCCCCGCGCGGAATCACCACGTCGACGAGGCCGCGCGCCTGAATCAGCGCGGTCACACTCTCCCGGCTCTCACTCGGCAGCAGCGAGACCGCGTTCGGATCGACGTGGTGGTCGGCGAGAACGCCCCGCAGCACCGCCACCAGCGCGGCGTTGGAACTCGCCGCCGACGAGGAGCCGCGCAGCAGCACGGCGTTGCCGGACTTGAAGGAGATGCCGAACCCGTCGACGGTCACGTTCGGCCGGGCCTCGTACACGAAGCCGACGACGCCCAGCGGCACGCGGACCTGGCGCAGTTCCAGACCGTTGGGCAGGGTCTTCCCGGACAGCACCTCGCCGATCGGGTCGGGCAGCGCGGCCACCTGACGCAGTCCGCCGGTGATTCCCGCGACCCGCTCCGGTGTGAGCCGCAGACGGTCGACGAGCGAGGCCTCGGTGCCCGCCGCCTCGGCGCGCTGCACGTCCTCGGCGTTGGCGGCGACGATGTCGTCGGACGCCGCGTCGATCGCGCCGGCGGCGGCCAGCAGAACCGCGTTCTTCTGTGCGGTGGTCAGCAGGCCGAGCGTCCGGGCCGCCTTCTTCGCGGCGGTGGCGAGCTCGGTGACCGCGGCCGTGACGTCCGTCGTCGCGCCGGCGGTCGTGTCAACCGAATCGGCAGTGGGTGCACTCATGGCTCCAGGGTAACCGCGCGACGGGATCGTTCGAGCGGCAGCCGGACGGTGAAGACCGCACCTCGCCCGGGCCCGTCGCTCCGGGCGGACAGCGTGCCCCCGTGCTCCTCGACCAGGGCCCGCGCGATGGTCAGCCCGATGCCGCTCCCGCCGCGGTCGCGATCCCGTGCGGTGTCCGCGCGGTAGAAGCGGTCGAAGACGTGCGGCAGATGGTCGGCCTCGATGCCGTCGCCGGTGTCGGTCACTGCGATCAGCAGGTCCTGATCCACCGACCGCGTCGACACGGTGACGCTGCCGCCGGGCAGGGTGTGACGCAGCGCATTGGTCAGCAGGTTGCCGAGCACCTGCCCCATCCGGGCCGGGTCGACGCGCAGGGACGTCGGCGGCGCCTCGTCGACTCCGATGGCAACGCCCTTGCTCGCGTACGGTCCGGCCACCTCGGCGACCGCGGCCCGAACCAGCTCGGCATCCGTGGTCCAGACCGGAACCACCGACAGCATGTGCTCCTGCGCCTGCGACACGGCGGCCACGTCCTCGGCGAGCCTGCGCAGGCGCTCGGTTCCGGTATGCAGTATCGCCATCGTCTCGGCGTCCGGCCTGCGGACGCCGTCCTCGATCGCCTCGAGGTAGGAGTCGATCGTCGCCAGCGGAGTGCGCATCTCGTGCGCGAGGTCCGACAGCATGCGGCGACGGGTCGACTCTGTCGCGTCCAACTGCGCGGCCAGGCGGTTGACGGCGTCGGCGAGGTCGTCGAACTCCCGGCCCATCCCGCCGCCGTGCACCCGCGCGTCGTAGTGGCCGTCCGCGATCTGCGCGGCCGACCCGGCGACAGCCGTCACCGTCCGCTGGACCCGTCGTGCGAGATACCAGCTCAGCGCGAGCGCGAGCATCGCCGAGACGACGGCCGCCAGTCCCCACGACAGCCCGACGGCGTCGGCGAACGCTCGCTCCACGTGCATCGCCTCGCTGGAGTTCTGATCGATCCCGGCCTGATGGAGATGGTCGTGGAAGATCCCGGGCGCCATCAGCCAGGCGATCAGCAGGGCGCAGGCCGCCGTCGCGACCACCACCACGGCCATGGCGAGCATCAGTCCCGTGCCCACCGTCATCCGACGACGCCCGCCGGTCACCGGCCCGTCCCCATCCGATAGCCGACACCGCGCACCGTCCGCACGTACCGGCCCTGCGCGGCGTCGTCGCCGAGCTTCCGCCGCACGTGCCCGATGTGCACGTCGACGAGGTGGTCGTCGCCGATCCACTCCGGTCCCCACACGGTGTCGATCAGTCGCGCCCGTGAGAAGACCGTTCCGGGGGCCGACGACAGCGCGGCGAGCAGATCGAACTCGGTGCGCGTCAGGTGGACCGGCTCGCCGGACACCCACACCTCCCGACCGAGGACGTCGATCGACAGGTCGCCGAAAACCCGGTCCGGTGCACGGGTGACGGGTGTCTGCTCCCCGGTGAATCCGGTCCGCGGCCTGCGCATCCGCGCTTGGATGCGAGCCGACAGCTCCCGCGGACTGAACGGCTTGGTGATGTAGTCGTCGGCGCCGACGGACAGTCCGACGAGGGTGTCGACCTCGTCGGCCCGCGCCGTGAGCATCACGACGTAGGCGTCGGAGAACGTCCGGAGCCTTCGGCACACCTCGACACCGTCGAGGCCGGGCAGACCCAGATCGAGGACCACGACGTCCGGGTCGACCTTCCGTGCGAGAGCGACCGCGTCCGCCCCGTCGCCGGTGACTGTCACCTCGAATCCGTCCCGCTCCAAGTACGACGCCACCAGCGACGCGAGCGCCGCCTCGTCCTCGACCACCATCGCCCGTCCCGACATGGTCTCCATCTTGGCCCGGATCCCGGAACTCGACGCGCGCGCCTGGCATCTTGAGCAAACCTTCACACAAGGCTCACCGAACCCGGCGGGTCGGTGCGGCAGACTGACTTCCGACCACCACGGAAGGGAACCGAACGTGAGAACTCGCCTCATCGTCACCGCGATCGCCGGGGCGGCCGTCGTCGTCGGCGTCGCCGCATGCAGCCCGAACGAGGAACCGTCGGACGCCACGCATGACATGTCGAACATGTCGACGTCGCATGACATGTCGAACATGCCGACCTCCGCCGCGGCGAGTGCCGAGCACAACGAGGCCGACGTGATGTTCGCGCAGATGATGCTCCCGCACCACGAGCAGGCGCTGGTGATGAGCGACATCATCCTCGCGAAGCCCGGCATTCCCGCGCAGGTCACCGCCCTGGCCAAGCAGATCAAGGACGCTCAGGGGCCGGAGATCGCGCAGCTGCAGAGCTGGCTCAAGGAGTGGGGCGCACCGGCGCAGGCGCCGATGGACCACGAGATGGACGGCATGTTGTCGGAGGAGGACCTTACGAAGCTCCGCGCCGCGCAGGGAACCGACGCCGCGAAGCTCTACTTGAGTCAGATGATCGAGCACCACGAGGGCGCCGTCGACATGGCGAAGGACGAGATCGCCGACGGCAAGAACCCGGACGCCATCGAGATGGCGCGCAGCATCGTCGACTCGCAGCAGAAGGAGATCGACGAGATGAAGGCGATGCTGAACGGGATGTGACCCGCTCCCAGGTTCGTGTTCAAATCAGCAGTGTTCGGCGTGACCATCTGGTGGTCACACCGAACACTGCCGATGCCGGAGCGACCGATCAGCGTCGTCCAGACTCGCGACGGCACGTCAGAGGAGCGGGAACACCTCGTCGCGGAGAAGCGGGGCGAGGTCGTCTCGCGATCGATCGGCCGGATCCACCCACGCGATCTCGGCGATCTCCGCGCTGGCGACCGGGTCGCCGACCAGCGGATGCTCGAAGACCTCCGCGACCACGACATGACCCGGCTCGTTGGCCGCATCGGCAGCGAAGGTGCCGACGCGGCGCAGAGACCGCTCATCGAGTTCGACGCTGATCTCCTCCCGAGCCTCACGGACGGCAGCGGCCGCATGGCTCTCCCCGTCGTCGAGCTTGCCGCCGGGAAACATGAACAGACCGGAGCCGTTCTTACGCACGGTCAGCACTCGCCCGGCGTCGTCGCGCATGACGACGGCGCTCACCACGATCCGACGATCACCCACGCGTCCTCCCCTCCTCAACACGACTTCAACGCGTTCACGAGCGTATCCCGCGACGGCGCGTCGACGGGCAGTCCGTACGCGGCGAGCACGGTGACGAACTGCACCGCGTACTGGCAGTGAAAGGCACGCAGCGGGGGCATCCACCGCGCCGGTTCGGCATCGGACTTGCTCTGATTGCTGGCCGCGTCGACCGCCGCCAGGTTCGCGGGATCGTTGGCGAACGACCGGCGCCGCGGCCCACCCCAGGACGCGGCTCCCATGTCCCATGCGTAGGCGAGCGGCACGATGTGATCGATCTGCACCGCGGCTGATCCACGACCGCGGCGGAACGCGACCGACCGCCCGGTGTACGGGCTGGTCAACGTCCCCGACGCGACCGCCTCGGGGCAGGCCGTGGTCCGTATTCGAACGGCGCCCGGAATGTCTCTGGCCAGGATGTCGTCGCGGGTGTCGCACGAGTTGCCGCCACCGACCACGTCGACGTCGTCCGTCCACGCGGGACCGAACGCGTCACGATGGTAGTCGCGATCGTGAGCCGGTCTCCGCTCGATCACGCGCAGTCGGGCGAGGCTCGCGCGCGCCCGCTCCACCGACACCGCGGGCACCGGCGACGCGGTGTGCGGCACGCCGAGGCCTACCGCGACCACGACCGCAGTCGCCGCGAACGCCACGAGTGCGCCCCACTGCCTGCCGGTCAGCCTGATGCGTCCCGGCCGGTGGCGCGATCTGACCCACTTCCACCGCTGACCGATCGCGTGCCACATACCGTTTGGACGTCTGCGGGGCGTCCCCGGTTCCGGGACACGCGGATGGAGTCAGTGCTGGATGTAGTGGACCAGATGCTCGCGCTCGGTCTCGAGTTCGTCGATCGCGCTCTTGACGACGTCGCCGATGCTGATGATCCCGACGAGCTCGCCCGCGTCCAGGACCGGCAGGTGACGCACCCGGTGCTCGGTCATCGTGTCGCGGAGACCCTCGATCGGATCGTCGGGGGCGCACACGTGCACGACCGGCGTCATGATGGCCGACACCGGACCGTCGAGGACGCCCGCGCCGCCCGAGTGCAGCCTGCGCACGATGTCCCGCTCGGACACGATGCCCGCCAGCGTGCCGCCGTCACCGATCACCACGACCGCCCCGATGTTCCACTCATCCAGCGTGGCGAGCAGGCTGCGGACCGTGGAGCCCGCCCGCACCGTGATGACACCGCTGCCCTTCTTGCCCAGGATCTGCGAAATCCGCATAGCCGTCCTCCACCCGTCGTGAGCTGAATTCGACACCTCCAGGGTCCGCCACAACGACCGAAAAGGCCAGACCCTCAGTGATTCGACAGCACCGCCGATTCGACTACGACTTGTCGAGGTACTCGACGCGCGACGGGAGCAGGATCGACTGCACGAGGTCCGCCAGCGCCCGATGTGCGACGAGGTCGGGGTCGTCGAGCACGATCTGTTCGGCCAGGTCGCGCGCATCGGCGATGACGTCGGTGTCGTCGAGCAGCGACAGGAAGCTCAGCGAGCTCTTGCCTCCCGACTGGAGGGCGCCGAGAATGTCTCCTTCACGACGCTGCGCGAGGTCGACGCGGGCCAGCTCGAACCCGTCGCTGCTCGCTTCCACGGCACGCAGACGTTCCATCGACTGCCCCATGTCACCGGCCGTCGTCATCAGCAGACACAGGCCCGCGTGCTCGCCGCGTCCGACGCGGCCGCGCAATTGATGGAGTTGGCTCACGCCGAACCGCTCGGCGTTGACGATCGCCATCATCGTCGCATTGGGGACGTCGACACCGACCTCGATGACGGTCGTCGCGACGAGCACGTCGATCTCGCCGCGCGTGAAGGCGTCCATCACGTCGTTCTTCTCGTCGGCCGGCAGCCTGCCGTGGAGGATCCCGATCCGTCGGCCCGCGAGCGGTCCGGCCGCGAGCTGCTCGGCGAGGTCGAGCACCGAGATCGTGTCGTCCTCCGCCTCGGATTCCTTGGCCGACTTCTTCGACCTCTTCGCGTTCGTCTGCTCGTCGCCGATCTTCGTGCACACCACGTACACCTGCCGTCCGGCGTCGATCTCCTCGTTCGCCCGTGCCCACACGCGATCGACCCACGCCTGCTTGCGCATCGGGACGACGCTCGTGGTGATCGGTTGCCGCCCGCGCGGCAGCTCGGTCATCACCGAGGTGTCGAGGTCGCCGAAGGTGATCATCGCGACCGTTCGCGGAATCGGCGTGGCAGTCATGACCAGGAAGTGTGGACGCGAGTCGTCGCGTCCCTTCGAGCGCAGCACGTCGCGCTGCTCCACACCGAACCGATGCTGTTCGTCGACGACCACCATCCCGAGATCGAAGAACTCGACATGCTCCTCGAGGAGGGCGTGGGTGCCGATCACGATGCCCGCATCGCCGGTGACCGCGTCGAGCAGCACCTGCCTTTTCGTCGCGGTGCCCAGCGACCCGGTCAGCAGTCCGACCCTGGTCGCACCGTCGGCGGCGCCGAGTTCGCCCGCCCGCGCGAGATCTCCGAGCATGGTCATCACCGTCCGGTAGTGCTGAGCCGCCAGCACCTCGGTGGGCGCCAGAATCGCACACTGGTGGCCGTTGTCGACCACCCGGAGCATGGCGAGGAGCGAGACCAACGTCTTACCGGAGCCGACCTCGCCCTGCAGCAGCCTGCTCATCGGATGCTCGTCGGCCAGGTCCTCCCCGATCTCGAGCAACACGTCCCGCTGCCCGCCGGTCAGCTCGAACGGCAGGCGGTCCAGCAACTGGTCCTCCAAGCCACCGGGCACGTGCGGGCACGGACGGGCCGATTCGGCGACCGCGCTCAGCCGACGGCGCGCGAGTTCGGTCTGGACGGCCAGCGCCTCGTCGAACTTCAGTCGTGCACGCGCGGCCTCGATGTCCTCGAGGTTCTCCGGCAGATGCACTCGGTGAATGGCCTCGTCCCCGGTGATCAGTCCGCGCGACGTCCGCTGGTCGTCGGTCAGCGGGTCCTCGGCCGGCACCGTGTCGGCGAGTACCTGCCGCACGGCGCGCCAGATCTCCCAGGTCTGGACGTCCTTGGTGGCCGGATACATCGGGATGATGTCGCGCGCGAAGCTCCGGGCGTCGTCGGCCGACGCGGTGGAACCGTGCGTCTTCTCGTCGCCGGACTCGGCCGCGTCCGCATACATCTCGCCGATCATCGCGGCATTGCCGACGACGTCGATGCCGTCGTCCTCCGGCATCACCATCCAGTCCGGGTGCGACAGCTGGATCTGATCGCGGAACAGCTTGACCGTGCCCGCCATCGCCACGCGCGTCCCCGGCTTCAGCACCTTCTGGATCCAGCGGGCATTGAAGAAGCTCGCCTCGTAGTCGGCGCGGCCGTCGTTGACGACGACCTTCAGGAACTGACCGTAACGGCGCTTCATCGAGATCATCTGCGCCTTCTGAATGCGCCCGATCACGGTGATCCACTCGCCCGGCTCCGGCCGCTCCGACTCCGAGAGATGACCGCGGCGAACGTAGCGTCGCGGCACGTAGCGCAGCAGTTCGCCGACCGTGGTGAGTTCGAGCCCGGCGAGCTTCTTGAGCAGCGCCGGATCGACCGTCGACTCGGTGAGCGGCGAGGCCGCAGTCAACATCACTCGATGCCTACCTGGAGCAGATGGCTCGACTGCGCGGTGTCGTAGAGCGCGAGTTCGATGCCGGGATAGTGCGACCGCAGGTGCTCCGCGATCGATTCGCGGGCGGGGACGTCCAGGTCGCGGCCGGCCAGCACGGTGACCATCTCACCGCCGGTGGCCAGCATCAGGTCGAGCAGGGCGGTCGCCGCCTGACGCTGCTCGTGCGCGATGACCAGCACGTCCGACCCGATGAGGCCGAGCGTGTCGCCGATCTCACAGGTGCCGGCCAGCGTCATCATCTTGGTGTTGGACCGCATCAGCGACCCCCACCGCGTGCCTGCGGCAGCCTCCGCCATCGCGAAGGCATCGACGTCGGGTTCCTCGGCCGGATCGTGGACTGCCAGGGCCGACAGGCACTGCACCATCGACAGCGTCGGCAGGAACACCACCGACCGCTGTGTCGACCGCGCCTGTGCGCCGACCTGCACCAGATCCTGCGACGACATCATGCCGTTGCCCATCACGATCACGTGCGCGCTGTCGGTGCCGCGGATCGCCTCGGTCAGGGTCGCCGGGTGGACGCCGTGATCGGCCCGCACGACCGCCGCGCCGGCCTCGGTGAACAGTTCCTCCGCGCCGTCGCCGGTGACCAGTGCGACCACCGCGCGCTTGAACCGCGGAGCCGGTTCGCTCGCGCCCGGCGCCGACCGGATCGCGTCGAGCGCGAAGCAGCTGATGCGGATCTCGGTGAGTCGACCGAGCGCGAGGCCCGCTTCCACCGCCTGTCCGGGCTCGTCGGTGTGCACGTGCACCGAGAACCGTTCGGCCGACGTGGAGCTGTCGCCGACGATGACGATGGAGTCACCGAGCTCGCCGAGCCGGTCGCGCAAGGCACCGATCTGCGAGCCGTCAGCGCCGTCCAGCAGGTACATCACCTCGAAGTCGGTGTCGCCCGCCCCCACGCATGAACCGTCATCGTGCCCGGTGCCGGTCGTTCCGGCGGTGAGGATGCCGCGGTAGGCCCGCCGTTTGTTGGCGACGCCGCTGACGACCAGCACCATCGAATCCGCCATCACCAGGAAACCGCGCGCGCCGGCGTCGACCACGCCTGCGCTCGCGAGCTCCGGCAACTGTTCCGGGGTCAGCTCCAGTGCCTCGGCGCAGTCGTCGGCGACGGCGCGGGCGAGGTCGGCGGGCGAGCCGTGGACGTTGGCGGAGGCGCTCTGGGCGGCGACCTTCAATACCGTGAGCACGGTGCCCTCGCGCGGCGCGCTGACCGCTCGCCGTGCGGCGAGAGCCCCGAGCCGCAGTCCATTCATGCACAGCCGGTTGAAGCTGTGGTCGTCCTCGGCGACGGCGAGGTCTGCGGCATCGGCGAGGCCGACCAGGATCTGGGACAGGATGACGCCGGAGTTGCCGCGGGCGCAGCCGACGGCGGCGTCGGCCAGTGTCCGGGTGACCGTCGAGAGGTCGGACTCATCGTCGAGGTCGTCGAGCACCGCGACGGCGCCGGCCATGGTCTGCGCCATGTTGCTGCCGGTGTCCGAATCCGGAATCGGAAACACGTTGAGGTCGTTGATCTCTGTGCGCATGGCCTCCAGGCCGTCCGCGCAGGCGTGCGCCCAGTCCCTGATGAGCTGGGGATTGATCGCGGTGCTGGCGTCACCGGTCATCAGCCGCACGACCACCCACCTTCCTGGCCCGCCGACGAGGTGCAGCGCCGACGATCGTCGAATGTGTCCCGAGGTTACCGCCCGACTCCGACATCCGTGTTCCGACAGGTACGGTGAGCCCGGTCCACCGCATCCGATTTGGACAGCTGAGGATCGCCCGGTTATTCTATTCGGGTTGCCGATTGTCGCGGCGCGCTACGCAGCGCTCACGATCGGCTGACTACTGACCAAGATTTCTACCAAGGGAGTTCGATCATGGCTGCCGTCTGTGACGTTTGTGGCAAGGGCCCCGGCTTCGGCAAGTCGGTCTCGCACTCGCATCGGCGCACCAACCGCCGCTGGAACCCGAACATCCAGTCTGTGCGTGTCGAGGTCGCCCCGGGCAACAAGAAGCGCCAGAACGTGTGCACCTCGTGCCTGAAGGCGGGCAAGACCGTCAAGGCCTGAGCGCTCAACGCTTGACCTGATCGCCGTCCGGCATTGCCGGGCGGCGATTTCGTCGTCTCCGGGGTCGCCACCGTCGAACCGCTGATCAGCACCGGACTCCCCCCGTCGGAGTTCCGCGTGACCGAGCGTTCCGTAAAGTACTCGGGTATGGCTTCTGATCTCATCTACGTCGACGACGACGGCGTCCTGAACCTCACCGTTTCCACAAGCGATGCCGGCACCGCACTCGACCACGACCTGGTCCTCGAGGGCCGCGAGGCGCTGCGCGCGGTGACCCGCGGCAAGCTCGACGCCGGCGCCGTACTGCTGCGCGGAGCGGGCAAGAACTTCTGCGCGGGCGGCAACGTCGCCGCGTTCGCCGCGGCCGACGATCGCGGTGACTACCTGCGCGGGCTGGCCGACGATCTGCACTCCACGATCGAATTCCTCTACGAGAGCGAACTCCCCGTGGTCGCCGCGGTCAAGGGCTGGGCCGCCGGCGCCGGCATGAGTCTGGTGCTGCACGCCGACATCGCGATCGGCGGCACCGCGACGAAGCTGCGCCCGGCATACCCCGGAATCGGCCTCTCGCCGGACGGCGGGATGTCGTGGCTGCTTCCGCGCGCGGTCGGCGCCGCCCGCGCGCGGCACATCATCATGACCGATCAGATCCTGGCCGCCGACCGTGCACTCGAACTCGGCATCCTCTCCGAGCTCGTCGACGACGACGCCGTCGAACAGGCCGCACACGCGACCGCAGTGAAGCTGGCCTCCGGTCCGCGCGGCTCGTACACCGCGATCCGCCGGCTGCTGCATCGGAGCGCCACCAGCACTCTCGCCGATCAGCTCACGGCCGAAGCCGCCTCGATCTCGGCGCTCAGCACGACGCCGGAAGGGGTCGAGGGCGTCGACGCCTTCCTGGCCAAGCGCGCGCCGGACTACCGCGGCGTGCGGTAGCCCGTCGATCAGGGCAGGCGCCAGTCGACGGGATCGCCGCCGAGGTCGAGCAGTTCCTCGTTGGCGCGGGAGAACGGTTTCGACCCGAAGAAGCCGCGAGACGCCGACAGCGGCGACGGATGCGCGGATTCGATCACCGGGATGTCCGGCAGCCATTTCACCAGCTGTCGCGCATCGTTGCCCCACAGGATCGCGACCATCGGCTCATCGCGGGCGGCGAGCGCCTTGATCGCGCATTCGGTGACTTGCTCCCAGCCCTTGTTGCGGTGCGACGCGGGCTCGCCGGGCATCACCGTCAGAACCCGGTTCAGCAGCAGCACGCCCTGCTCGGTCCACGGCGTCAGGTCGCCGTTGGTCGGCCGGGGATAGCCGAGGTCCTCGCAGTACTCGTTGTAGATGTTCTGCAACGACCGCGGGATCGGCCGCACGTCGGGTGCGACGGAGAAGCTGAGCCCGACGGCGTGGCCCGGCGTCGGATAGGGATCCTGCCCGACGATCAGCACGCGCACGTCGTCGAACGGCTGGCTGAACGCACGGAGCACGTTCTGTCCGGCCGGCAGATAGCGGCGGCCCGCCGCGTTCTCCGCGCGGAGGAACTCCCCCATCTGCGCGACGACGCCCTCGACCGGCGCCAGCGCCTGCGCCCAACCCGGATCGACGAGCTCCGACAGCGGCTTCGCGCTCACGCGTCGAGCCGCCGGAGGTTCGCGCGATAGTACTGCCCGTTCTGGAAGTACAGTTCGGTGTTCTGTTCGAGGTGGCCCTCCGGGACCTGATGCCCCTCCCGTACCTTCGCGGGCACGCCGAGCGCCATCGAGCGCTCCGGCACGGTGAATCCGTACGACACCACCGCGCCCGCGCCGATCACCGACCCGGAGCCGATCACCGATCGGTTGAGCACCACCGAGCCCGACGCGATCAGGCAGTCGTCGCCGATCGTCGAGCCCTCGATGTGCGCATTGTGCCCGACCACGCAGCCCGCACCGATCACCGTGGGTTCGGTGAACGTGCAGTGGATGACGGTGCCGTCCTGGATGTTGGTGCGGGCACCGACCGTGATGGTCCCGTAGTCGCCGCGGAGCACCGCACCCGGCCAGACCGAGACTCCGTCGCCGAGGGTCACCGCGCCGATGACGGTGGCGTCGGGGTGGATGAACACGTCCTTGCCGAGTACCGGCTCGCGATCGCCGAGTGCATAGACAGCCATGTGACGATCTAATCAGGTCACACGTCGGTGAACGACTGCCACCCGCGGATCTCGCCGACCGGCACGCCGTCCACACGGGCCCCGGCCTCGTCCCCGATCGTCCCGCCCACCGACACCTCACCGATCACCGTCCATCCGGCGGGCACGTGCGCGGGCTCGAAGGCCGCGAGCAGTTCGTGCTCCTCACCTCCGGCGAGCGCCCATCGCGCCGGGTCGACGCCGAGGGCCGCGCCCAGCTCCGACAGCCCGCTCGCCTGCGGCACCGCCGACGACTGCACGTCCAGCCGGACCTGCGAGGCCCCCGACATGGTGATGAGCTCCTCCACCAGGCCGTCGGACACGTCGGTCATGGCGTGGGCCCCGGCGACGGCGGCCACTCGACCCTGCGACAGGTCCGGGGCGGGCAGCCGGTACGCCGCGACCAGGTCGGCGAACTGCTCGAGAAGCCCCGGATCGGCGCCGTGCTCGACGGCCGACAGCGCCGCGAGCCCGCCCGCCGGCCCGCCGAGCGGTCCGCTCACCGCGAGCACGTCACCGGCGATCGCGCCGACCAGTGCGACCGCCGCGGTGCCCTCGAGCACGCCCAGCGAGGTCACGGTCAGCACGACCTCTGCCGAGGAGACGAGGTCGCCGCCGAGCACGCGGGCGCCGTATCGATGGCTCTGCTCGACGATGCCCGCGTTGAGTTCGAGGACCCGATCCACCGGCGTCTGCGGCGGGCAGCCGATCGAGACCACCACGCCGGTGAGGACACCGCCCATCGCGGCGATGTCGGCGGCACTCTGGACCACGGCGCGGGCGCCGATCTGCCGCGGGCTCGACCAGTCGAAGCGGAAATGCCTGCCCGCCACCGCGGTGTCGGTGCTGACCACCACCGGCCCGGTGGGGACGAACACCGCGGCGTCGTCGCCGGATCCGATCACCACGTCGCCCGATCCCCCGACGGATCGCGCGGCAGTGGTGAACATCGCGATCAGTTCGCGTTCACCGACTTCACCCACCGTCTTCACGGCGCTGATGCTACCGGGCGCCCGCCGCCGGTCCGCCGGCTGATTTCCGGCCGACACCGCTCATCGACCACACTGGCGGTATGAGCGATGGGACCGAGAAGAAGTCCGCCGAGCTGAAGCCGGCCGACGAGCAGACGTCCGAGACGTCGTCGACGACAAAGGCGGCCGCCGAGAGCGGCTCGCGACTGAGTCCCGCTCTCATCGCCACGCTGGTCGCGATTCCGGTCATGGTGCTCGCGGGTTTCATCACGTACGCCGCCCTCAACTTCTCCTCGAGCGACTCCGAGTCCTCCCCCGTGGAGTCGTACGCCACCTCCGCGGCGGACTCTGCCAAGTGCGCGGCGTTCATCGACCAGCTGCCGGAGAAGCTCGGCGACTTCGGCGACAAGTCGGTCGACGGCACGACCGTCCGCTGGACCAAGCCGGATTCGGATCCGGTGGTGCTGCGCTGCGGCGTGGAACGCCCGGATGAGCTCGCGCCGACGAGCGCCCTGCAGGTGATCAATCCGGTGCAGTGGTTCATGACCGATACGATCGACGGACGCGGTCAGGCCTTCGTCAGCGTCGACCACCGCCCCTACGTGGCCGTGTGGGTCCCGGTCGGTGCGGGCAACGCGCCGATCACCGACGTGTCGGCCCTCATCGAGGCGCACCTGGAGCGGGCACCGCTCGACTTCGGCAAGTAGCCGGACCCAGGCCTCAGGCCGGACCGTAGACCTCGGGCTTGGTGCTGCGGCCGAGGAGCGCGCTGACCATGTCCGGCACCGACATGCCCTCATGGCACACCTGATGAACGGCCTCGGTCAGCGGCATCTCCACCCCGTGGGTCTTCGCCAGGGCGAGCACCGACGAGCACGACTTGACGCCTTCGGCCACTTGCCCGTTGGTGGCGGCCTGGGCCTGCGCCAGGCTCGCGCCCTCACCGAGCCGCGCGCCGAATGTGCGGTTACGCGACAGCGGCGACGAGCATGTCGCGACGAGGTCGCCGATGCCTGCCAGTCCGGCGAGCGTGGTGATGTCGGCGCCGAGTGCCACGCCGAGCCGGATGGTCTCAGCCAGCCCGCGGGTGATGATCGTGGCGAGGGTGTTCTCGCCGAAGCCCATGCCGGACGCCATGCCGCACGCGAGAGCGATGACGTTCTTCGCCGCGCCGCCGATCTCGCAGCCGACGACGTCGACGTTGGTGTAGGGCCGGAAATAGCCGGTGGCGAAGGCCTGCTGCACCCGGACGGCCTGCGCCTCGTCGACGCAGGCGATGACGGTCGCGGCCGGCTGCCCCTGCGCGACTTCCTTCGCGAGATTGGGTCCGGTCAGCACCGCGATCTGCCGTGCCGGGAAGCCGGTCACCTCACCGATGACCTCACTCATCCGTTTGCCCGAACTCGTCTCGACGCCCTTGGCGAGCGAGAGCAGGATCGCGTCCGCGGGCAGATGCGCCCGCCAGCCGACGAGGTTGTCGCGCAACGACTGCGACGGCACCGCGCACACCACGAGTTCGGTGTCGGCCAGCGCCTCCTCGACCGAGCTCACCGCACGCAGGTTCTCGGGCAGCGTGATCCCGGGCAGGTAGTCGCCGTTCTCGTGCCGGGTATTGATCTGCTCCACCAGTTGGGGGCGACGCGCCCAGATCTTGACATCATTGCCCGCGTCGGCGAGTACCTTCGCCACTGCGGTGCCCCAGGAACCGGCACCCATCACCACTGCACGCACGTCGCACTCCTCCGCCCGGATAGAAACTGCGGTCCACCCTATCTCCCGGCCGCGAGCCGCCGAACCGATTGACCGGTGACGCCGCGCGCACGGCCCGACGAGCGATCGGGCCCGCACGTGCTGCACCATGGTGACCATGTCCGTCCCGCCCTCGGTCGCCGTCGTCCTCGCCGTCAAACGTCTGGACGACGCGAAGTCACGGCTGGCGTCGGCGGTGCCGTCGGCCGACCGCCGACGCAGCCTGGTGACCGCGATGCTCACCGACACGCTGGGCGCGGTCCGCGACGCGGGCGTCGACCGGGTGGTCGTGGTGAGCCCCGACCCGAACGTGCACGCGGTCGTCGCCGATCACGGCGCCCTCGCCCTCGACGAGCCCGCCCCCGACGATCCTGGGCTCGACCGGACACCGCTGAACGCCGCGCTCGCACACGGAATCGCCGCCGTCGCACCGGACGCCGAGTTCGTCGCCGCACTCCAGGCCGATCTCGCCGCACTGGACGCCGAGACCCTCGCCGACGCGCTCACCGCCGCGGCCGAGGCGATCGACCGGGGCGCGCCTGCGGCGTTCGTCGCCGATCGCGCGGGCGAGGGCACCTCGATGCTCGTGGTGCGCGCCACGAAGCCGCCGGCTCCGCGGTTCGGACCGATGTCGGCGGCCGCGCACCGGGCTGCGGGCGCCGTCGAACTCGATCCGGGCGGGCTGCGCTGGAACCGTCTGCGCACCGACGTCGACACGCCCGCCGACCTGACGGCGGCGATCGGGCTGGGCGTCGGCCCGGCGACGAGGAGTGCGCTCGCCGCACCTCGACACGCGGACGCCGGAAACCTCTCGGCTGACAGGACAGCGCACTGCCGATAGTCCACAATTGACCCGTGAGTGCCACGGAAGAGATCGAGAACGAATCCCTGACGGCCCTGCCCGCCGCATTGCCCGCCGAGACCGTGGACCCGGACGAGGCGGCGGATCTGCCCGCCGACCGCTACTTCAACCGCGAGCTCAGCTGGCTCGACTTCAACTCGCGCGTGCTGGCGCTCGCCGAGGACGTCTCGCTGCCGTTGCTGGAGCGGGCCAAGTTCCTCGCCATCTTCGCCTCGAACCTGGACGAGTTCTTCATGGTGCGGGTGGCCGGCCTCAAGCGTCGCGATGAGACCGGGCTGTCGGTCCGGTCGGCCGACGGGCGGTCGCCGCGCGAGCAATTGCAGATGATCGCGCTGCGTTCGCAGAAGATCGCCGACCGGCACGCCCGCGTGTTCCGCGACTCGGTGGCCCCGGCGCTGACGGGCGAGAACATCCGGATCATCGGCTGGGACGACCTCACGGCCGTGCAGCGGGTGCGGATGCAGGCGCACTTCCACAACGAGTTGTTCCCGGTCCTGACGCCGCTGGCCGTCGACCCCGCACATCCCTTCCCGTACATCTCCGGGCTCAGTCTGAACCTGGCGGTGACCGTGCGGGACCGGTCGGACGGCGGATCGCCGAGCAATTACGGCGGCGAGCACTTCGCGCGCGTGAAGGTGCCCGACAACGTCAGCCGGTTCGTCCGCGTCGATCAGCTGGCGCCGTCCGGCGACCCGGACGACGACGGTCCCCGGCCTGCACTGTTCCTCCCGGTCGAGAACCTGATCGCCGCGAATCTGTCGGAGCTGTTCCCCGGCATGGAGATCGTGGAGCACCACGTGTTCCGGGTGACCCGCAACGCCGATTTCGAGGTCGACGAGGACCGCGACGAGGATCTGCTGCAGGCGCTCGAACGGGAACTCGCTCGCCGCCGATTCGGCTCCCCGGTGCGACTCGAGGTCGGCGACGACATGACCGAGCACATGCTGGAGCTGCTGCTGCGCGAGCTCGACGTCGATCCCGCCGACGTGATCCAGGTTCCGGGCCTGCTCGACCTGACCTGCCTGTGGCAGATCTACGGGCTCGACCGCCCCCAGCTGAAGGAGCGCCCGGTGGTGCCCGCCACGCACCCGGCCTTCGGTGAGCGCGAGACGCCGAAGAGCATCTTCGCCACTCTGCGCGACGGTGACGTCCTGGTGCATCATCCGTACGATTCGTTCTCCACCAGCGTTCAGCGGTTCATCGAACAGGCCGCAGCCGATCCGCAGGTGCTCGCGATCAAGCAGACCCTGTACCGCACCTCCGGCGACTCCCCCATCGTCAACGCGCTGATCGACGCCGCCGCGGCGGGCAAGCAGGTCGTCGCGCTCGTCGAACTGAAAGCGCGCTTCGACGAGCAGGCGAACATCAAGTGGGCCCGCAAACTCGAGCAGGCCGGAGTGCACGTCGTATACGGCCTGGTCGGGTTGAAGACCCATTGCAAGACCTGTCTGGTGATCCGCCGCGAGGGGCCGGCACTGCGCCGCTACTGCCACATCGGCACCGGCAACTACAACCCGAAGACCGCGCGCCTCTACGAGGACGTCGGCCTGTTCACCGCGGCACCGGAGATCGGCTCGGACCTGACCGATCTGTTCAACACGCTGACCGGCTACTCGCGGAAGCAGGAGTACCGCAACCTGCTGGTGGCGCCGCACGGCATCCGAACCGGGATCATCGACCGGATCGACGCGGAGATCGCCGCGCACCGTGCCGGAGACACCGCCGCCCGGATCCGGTTGAAGGCCAACGCCCTCGTCGACGAGCAGGTGGTCGACGCGCTGTATCGGGCCTCGCAGGCCGGTGTGCCCGTCGAGGTGGTCGTGCGCGGAATCTGCGCGCTGCGCCCCGGCGTCGAAGGGCTCAGCGAGAACATCGTCGTCCGGTCGATTCTCGGGCAGTTCCTCGAGCACTCGCGCATTCTGCAGTTCGGTGCACAGGACGAGTACTGGATCGGCAGCGCGGACATGATGCACCGCAATCTCGACCGCCGCGTCGAGGTGATGGTCCAGGTCCGCGACCGTAGACTCACCGCCGATCTGGAGGACATCTTCGAGTCCGCGCTGGACCCGCGCACCCGCTGCTGGGAACTGCGGCCGGACGGCACCTGGGAGGCCCAGCCCGCCGCAGGCGAGCAGGTCCGAGATCACCAGCGGCAGATGATGACCCGCCACCGCCACCACGCCGAGCCGGCCGGATCCTGATGAGCCGCCCGACGCGCACGGTGTGGGCCGGCGGCGGCGTCCTGTGGCGGCCGAAACGGTCGGCCGACGTCGAAGTCGCCCTGGTCCACCGGCCCAGGTACGACGACTGGTCGCTGCCCAAGGGCAAAGCCGAACGCGGTGAGATCCTGCCGGTGACCGCGGCGCGCGAGATCGTCGAGGAGACCGGCTACGAGGTCCGGATGGGCCACCATCTCCGGACGGTCGGCTACCGCCTCGGGTCCGGCGCACCCAAGCGCGTCGGTTACTGGTCCGTCGAAGCGGTCGGCGGCGGCTTCGCGGCGAGTCGCGAGTGCGACGATCTGACGTGGCTGCCGGTGTCCGACGCCATCGAGAAGGTCAGTTACGAGGCGGACCGGGATGTACTGCACACCTTCGCGTCCCGGCCGGTCCGCGAACTGCACACGCTGATCGTCGTGCGTCACGCGTCGGCCGGTGCCCGCGAGGACTTCGACGGCGACGACCGTCGACGGCCGCTCGACGCATGCGGTGTCCGGCAGTCCGGCGCGCTCCGGGAACTGCTCGCCCTGTTCGGTGCGCATCGTCTGCACGCGGCCGACCGCACGCGCTGTGTACAGACGTTGACCCCGCTGGCGGAGCAGTTGCGAACCGAGGTGAAACTGGAGCCGACGCTGTCCGAGGAGGCCTTCGACGCCGACCCCGACGCCGCCTACGACCGCCTCCGGAAACTCGGCGGCAAGACCGGGTCCATCCACGCGATCTGCAGCCAGGGCGGAGTGATACCGCCGGTGCTCAGGCGATGGGCCAAAGCCGACGGCGTCGCCCTGCCCGACGCCGAGAACCGCAAGGGCAGCGTGTGGGTGCTCACCACCCGTGACGGCGAGTTGACCGCCGCGGACCACATCGCGGCCCCGCTCGCCGGCTGACGGCCGAGGCAGACGCCGACGCACTTCGGCCCCCGCCCGCATCGTGCAGGCAGGGGCCGAAGCGCGTAGATACCCTTTGGCGGCAGGTGGATTCTCCTCAGCTATCGGACTCCTTCTTCGACGTCGCCTTCTTCGCCGGGGTCTTCTTGGCAGCGGTCGTCTTCTTCGCGGCGGTCGTGGTCTTCTTGGCCGCTTCCTTCTTGGCCGGGGCCGCCTTCTTGGCAGCCGTGGTCTTCTTCGCCGCCGTGGTCTTCTTCGCGGCGGTCGTGGTCTTCTTCGCTGCCGTCTTCTTGGCGGCCGTCGTCGGAGCTGCGGTCTTCTTCGCTGCCGTCTTCTTGGCCGCCGTCGTCTTCTTCGCCGCAGTCGTGGTCTTCTTGGCCGCGGCAGTCTTCTTGGCGGGAGTCGACGTGGCCGCGGTCGCCTTCTTCGCCGGAGTCGACTTCTTCGCAGCGGTCTTCTTCGCCGGCGCCGACTTCTTCGCGGGGGCCGCGGACTCGGCCGAAGCACGCTTCACCGCAGGCTGTCCCGACTTCAGCTTCTGCTTGCCGGAGACGATCGCCTTGAACTGCGCACCCGGCCGGAACGCCGGGATCGACGTGGCCTTGACCTTGACTGTCTCGCCAGTGCGCGGATTGCGAGCCACCCGCGCGGCGCGGCGGCGCTTCTCGAAGACGCCGAACCCGGTGATCGTCACACTCTCGCCCTTGTTGACGGCGCGAACGATGGTGTCGATCACCTGCTCGACGAAGTTGGTGGCGGTCTTCCTATCCGCATCGAGCCTTTTCGTGAGTTCCTCGATGAGTTCTGCTTTGTTCATCCGTACCTCCGCAGGATTTGCACTGGCCGGGCGTGCCAGCTAATCCACACGGTAAACGGGTTGCCGCGCAAAATAAGCCAACCAGCGCAAATTCACATGAGAAGTTCGGGCGCAGAACATAACACTCACGGCGAGAATCGAAATCGATTCTCGCCGTGAGTGTCCCGATTGTCTGTCCGGTTAAGTCACGGAAGAGTCGTCGGTTTGAAGGACGGCCGATGCGATTCGTACTCCGCGATCGCATCGGTCTGGCGGAGGGTGAGCCCGATGTCGTCGAGCCCCTCCATCAGTCGCCAGCGCGTGTAGTCGTCGATCTGCAGCGGCACCACGAGGTCTCCCGCGGTGACCGTGCGGTCCTCGAGACTGACGGTGACTTCGAGACCGGGCTCGGCCTCCAGCCGCTTCCAGATGAGTTCGACGTCCGACTGGTCGACCTGTGCGGCCACCAGTCCGGCCTTGCCGGAGTTGCCGCGGAAGATGTCCGCGAACCGCGACGAGATGACGACGCGGAAGCCGAAGTCCATGAGCGCCCAGACGGCGTGCTCCCGGGACGATCCGGTGCCGAAGTCCGGTCCGGCGACCAGCACCGAGCCGTTGCTCCACGGCTCGTTGTTGAGAATGAAGTCCGGGTCGTTCCGCCAGCCGGCGAAGAGCCCGTCCTCGAAGCCGGTGCGGGTGACCCGCTTCAGGTAGACGGCGGGGATGATCTGGTCGGTGTCGACGTTGCTGCGCTGCAACGGAACTCCGACACCGGTGTGGGTGATGAACGGTTCCATGTCAGGTCCTTGTCCGTGGCTGGGTGCTAGTCGAGGTCGGCGGGGGCGGCGAGGGTTCCGCGCACGGCGGTCGCCGCGGCGACGGCGGGAGACACCAGGTGAGTGCGCCCACCCTTGCCCTGGCGTCCCTCGAAGTTGCGGTTCGACGTCGACGCGCAGCGCTCGCCCGGCGACAGCTGATCGGGGTTCATGCCGAGGCACATCGAGCACCCGGCCATGCGCCATTCGGCGCCTGCCGCCTCGAAGATCTCGCCGAGACCCTCGGCGTCGGCCTGCGCGCGCACCTTCATCGAGCCGGGGACCACCAGCATCCGCATGCCTTCGGCGACCTTGCGGCCCTTGAGCACGTCGGCGACCGCCCGCAGATCCTCGATGCGGCCGTTGGTGCACGAGCCGACGAACACGGTGTCGACCTTCACCTCGCGCAGCGGCATGCCCGGCTGCAGGTCCATGTACTCCAGCGCGCGGGCCGCGGCGAGCGACTCGGTCTCGTCGACGATGTCCGCCGGATCGGGAACGTTCGCACCCAGCGGCAGCCCCTGGCCGGGGTTGGTGCCCCAGGTGACGAACGGCGTCAGCTCGGAGGCGTTGATGTGCACCTCGCGGTCGAACTCGGCGCCCTCGTCGGTCCGCAGCGAGTTCCAGTACTCCACGGCCGCGTCCCAGTCGGCGCCCTGCGGCGCGTGCGGACGGCCCTTGAGGAACTCGTAGGTGATCTCGTCGGGTGCGATCATGCCCGCGCGGGCGCCGGCCTCGATCGACATGTTGCAGATCGTCATCCGGGCCTCCATCGAGAGCTTCTCGATCGCGGCGCCGCGGTACTCCAGGACGTGGCCCTGGCCGCCGCCGGTGCCGATCTCGGCGATGACGGCCAGGATCAGATCCTTGCTCGTGACGCCGTCGGGCAGTTCGCCGTCGACGGTGATCGCCATCGTCTTGAACGGGCGCAGCGACAGCGTCTGCGTGGCCATCACGTGCTCGACCTCGGAGGTGCCGATGCCCATCGCCAGCGCACCGAATGCGCCGTGCGTCGAGGTGTGGCTGTCGCCGCACACGACCGTCATGCCGGGCTGAGTCAGGCCCAGCTGCGGCCCGACGACGTGGACGATGCCCTGCTCGGCGTCGCCCATCGGGTACAGGCGGACACCGAACTCCTCGCAGTTGCGACGGAGCGTCTCCACCTGGAGTGCCGAGACCTGGTCGGCGATCGGACTGAAGATGTCGACCGTCGGGACGTTGTGGTCCTCGGTGGCGATGGTGAGATCGGGACGTCGCAGTTCGCGACCCGCCACGCGAAGACCGTCGAAGGCCTGGGGGCTGGTCACCTCGTGCACCAGGTGCAGGTCGATGTAGATCAGGTCGGGGTTGGTATTGCCGCTCGCATCGGTCTCGCCCGGAACGACGACGTGGTCGTCCCAGACCTTCTCGGCCAGCGTGCGCGGATTTCCGGCGCTCTGCGTCATGAGCTCACTCGCATCTTCTAGTAGTTCCGCTTCGCGCCGAGGGACGCGACCGGGCGGTCCGGGCTGGGGACCGCGTCGGCCGGGCCTGCGCCCCTCGACTTTCAATCTCAGTATTTGGACGGCTAATATCGTCCTATGGGAAAGGATAGCGGAATCGGCGTGCTGGACAAATCCGTGATGATTCTGCACACGGTCGCCCGGCAGCCATGCAACCTCGGCGAGCTGTGCGACGTGACCGGGTTGCCGCGCGCCACCGCGCACCGACTGGCCGTCGGACTGGAGGTGCACCAGCTCGTCGCCCGCGACGAGGCCGGCCGCTGGATCCCCGGCCCCACGCTCGGCCGGTTGGCGGCCACCGCCCGCGACACCGTCCGCGAGGCGGCCCTCATGGTGCTCCCCCGACTGCAGGAGAGCACCGGGGAGTCCGTGCAGCTGTACCGTCGCGAGGGTGCCGACCGCGTGTGCATCGCCGCCGTGGAACCGCCCACCGGACTGCGCGACACGGTGCCCGAGGGCACCCGGCTGCCGATGTCGGCGGGCTCGGCCGCGAAGGTGCTCGCCGCGTGGTCGGACCCCGATACCCTTCGCAGCCTGCTCGCCGACGCCGCGTACTCCGAACGCAGCCTCGCCGAGATCCGCCGCCGCGGATGGGCGCAGAGCGTCGCCGAACGAGCGGCGGGCGTCGCCAGCATCTCCGCTCCGGTTCGCGACGCATCGGGAGCCGTCGTCGCCGCGGTCTCCGTCTCCGGCCCCGTCGACCGGATGGGCCGACGTCCGGGCGATCGCCTGTCCACCGACCTCGTCGCCGCCGCTGACGCGATCAGCGCTCGCCTCAAGGCTCCCGCGCAGATCTGACGCGACACTCCAGAACTCGCGGCCGAGACGATAACGTCACGGGAATGGGAATCAATCAGCGCTCGACGATCGTCATGAGCGACAACGAGATCGAGACGTTCATCAGCAGGCACCGGATCGCGAACCTGGCGACGCAGGGCAAGAACGGCATCCACCTGACCGCCATGTGGTACGGCGTGATCGACGGGGACATCTGGTTCGAGACCAAGGCGAAGTCGCAGAAGATCGTCAACCTCCGGCGAGATCCGAAAGCCACCGTGCTCATCGAGGACGGCGACACCTACGACACCCTCCGCGGCGTGAGCATCGAGGGCGCCGTGGAGATCTTCGACGACCCCGACACCTGCCTCAAGGTCGGCGTCAGCGTCTGGGAACGCTACAACGGTCCCTACAGCGACGACCTGCGACCCGCCGTCGAGGCGATGATGAACAAGCGGGTCGCAGTCCGCCTCGTCCCCTCCCGCATCCGCTCCTGGGATCACCGCAAGCTGGGCCTGCCCTCGATGCCGGTCGCCGGCTCGACCGCGGAATGGCTCAACGACTGACCCTCGCCCCTGCCCGTCGAATGCTTATGCCGTATTCCGTTACCCGATTCGGGTAACGGAATACGGCATAAGCGTTTCGACTGCGGCGGTCAGCCCGCAGTGCCGGTCGATTCGACGAAGTAGGCCGTCGTCGCCAACGCGGTCACGTTGCCACCCATCGTCGTCTCGTAGGTGGTGGAACCGGTCACCTCCACCCAGAGCTCGACCAGATCGTCCTTGACCGTCTCGGCGAACAGACCCGACGTCCCCTCGGTGACCATCGTGTTGATGTCGTACTCGTACTGTCCGACCTGCTCACCGTCGGTGTCCACGCGGATAGTCGACGACCCCGTACCGGAATCCGCCTGTGTCACCCGGCCGTAGACGACGTACAGCTCTCCGACGTGACTGTCGCCGTTCTTGGCTACCAGCTGCCAGTCCCGCGAGGTCGTCGACTGGTAATTGGACTTGTCCGCCACCTTGGACGCGTGGGCCGCACGCGAACTCGCAGCAGCCGACGCGGCCGCCCAATCCACCGTCTCGGAGGGCTCACTGACGGTCACGGGCGAGTCCGCGGTCGACGTCGACGACGAGTTGCTTCGGCCGACGATGACGACGACCGCCGCGAGCGCCGCGATGACCACCATCGCTGCCGCCCCGATCCACGTGGTTCGAGACGTGGCCGACGCACGCCTCCCAGAACCCGCGCCGACCGGTCCGTCAGCGCTCGACGGCGGCGGCGCCCAGAACCGGTCGGTGGGCGGGTCGTTCACGAACCGCGCATCGTCGGTCCACCCTGCGCCGTCCCATCGGCGCAGCAGTTCAGGATCCTCCGGGTCCGGGTACCACCCGGCGGGCGCATTCGGTGGCGGCGGCGAATCACTCATCAGATGTCTCCGATGCGGTACGGCGAAGCGAACTTCGAGATGTTCACTCGACTTGTCGCAATCGACGCTAACGGCTCAGAACACCGGTCGGCCCCGAGTTCGTTCGACCGAGTTCGTTCGGTGGACAGCGGGAAGGGGCCTGTGTGGCGCTTGTGTTGGATGAGCGGGCGGAGCGGGTCGAAACCTCGCGAGGTGGTTGGGTCGGAAGCACTGCCCGCATCCCTCTCAACGCTGAGAGGCTGGCCACAGCGTGGCCCCGACGGGAGTCCGTCGCTTCGCTCCTCCTCGAATCACTCTGTTCGATATACAAATTGAGGAAGGCCCCCGGCTCGCTTAGCGAGCCGGGGGCCTTCCTCAATTTGTAGCCCCGACGGGATTCGAACCCGCGCTACCGCCTTGAGAGGGCGGCGTCCTAGGCCGCTAGACGACGGGGCCCTAGAACAACTCTGTTGAATTGTGAGGCACACAGAATAACATCCGTGTACTTCGCTGGGGTACCAGGACTCGAACCTAGAATGGCGGTACCAGAAACCGCTGTGTTGCCAATTACACCATACCCCAAGGGTTTGACCGGAATTCGTTGGGCTTTGGCTTTGCCGTTCCGCTTCCCTGGCCGGAAAGAACAATACCAACAACCCCCACCCTAAACACAAATCGGCTGGTCAGAGGCGGATTCTCGCCTCCGACCAGCCGCGGTGACTACAGCGAAGCAGACAGTTCGCGTGCCTGACGCAGACGAGCCAGCGACTTCTCACGGCCGAGCAGCTCCATCGACTCGTACAGCGGCGGGCTGACCGCCGCGCCGGTGACACCCACGCGCACCGGACCGAACGCCTTGCGCGGCTTCAG
Organism: Gordonia neofelifaecis NRRL B-59395; assembly: GCF_000192435.1. Classification (GTDB taxonomy): domain Bacteria; phylum Actinomycetota; class Actinomycetes; order Mycobacteriales; family Mycobacteriaceae; genus Gordonia; species Gordonia neofelifaecis. Next base: position 258,403 of record NZ_AEUD01000001.1, on the reverse strand, counting down.
CTCCAGACCGTCGACGAGCGCCGTCTTGAGCGACTCCTCCAGCGTCGGGGTGTCCCAGGTGTCCACCGACTCACAGGCGGCGATAGCGGCGTCCAGAACGGCCGTGGCTTCGCCGCCGAGGTTCTTGCTCACGCTCTTCTCGTCGTATGCGAAATCGTCGTCAGAGACGAACAGGAACTTGATCAGCCCCCAGGCGTCGCCGAGCACCTGGATGCGCGTCTGGACGAGGTCGGCGATCACCGCCCACCGCTCGGCGTCGACGGGTTCCGACAACTGCCCGCCGTCGATGAGGAACTTCTGCAGCCGCGCGGCGAAGTCGGCGGGCTCGAGCCTGCGAAGATGCTCGGCGTTGATCGAGTCGGCCTTCTTCTGATCGAAGCGCGCCGGATTCGAGTTCACGTTCCGGACGTCGAACGCCTCGATCATCTCGTCGAGGGTGAAGATGTCGTGGTCGCCCGAGATCCCCCAGCCCAGCAGTGCGAGGTAGTTGAGCAGACCCTCCGGGATGAAGCCGCGGTCGCGATGATGGAACAGGCTCGACTCCGGGTCGCGCTTGGAGAGCTTCTTGTTGCCCTCCCCCATCACGAACGGCAGGTGACCGAACTCCGGAACCCGGTCGGCGATCCCGAGGCGCATCAGGGCGCGGTACAGCGCGATCTGGCGCGGCGTCGACGACAGCAGGTCCTCGCCGCGGAGCACGTGCGTGATCTTCATCATCGCGTCGTCCACCGGGTTCACCAGCGTATACAGCGGATCGCCGATCACATCCCCCGCCGCACCGCGGGTGAGTGCGAAGTCGGGCACGGTGCCCGCCTTGATGGTCGTGGTGCCGCGGACGAGGTCGTCCCACGTCAAGTCCTCGTCGGGCATCCGCAACCGGATCACCGCCTTGCGGCCCTCGGCACGGAACGCCGCTCGCTGTTCGTCGGTCAGATCGCGGTCGAAGTTGTCGTAGCCGAGCTTCGGATCCCGTCCGGCCGCCTTGTGCCGCGCCTCCACCTCCTCGTTGGTGGAGTACGCCTCGTACGCCTCGCCGGCCTCGAGCAGCTTGGCGACGACGTCGAGATGGATCTGCTTGCGCTCAGACTGGCGGTACGGACCGTAGTCGCCGCCTACCTCCGGTCCCTCGTCCCAATCGAGGCCGAGCCAGCGCAGTGCATCGAGGATCGCGTCGTACGACTCCTGACTGTCACGGGCGGCGTCGGTGTCCTCGATGCGGAAGACGAATGTCCCGCCGACATGGCGGGCCTGCGCGAAGTTGAACAGGGCGGTCCGGGCGAGGCCGACGTGCGGGGTTCCGGTCGGTGACGGACAGAAGCGGACACGAACGTTTTCGGCACTGGTCATGGCCGCAATGGTAGTCAGTCCACTGCGAACAGTCGTTCCCAGTTCTCCCGGCTCGTGAGCTGCGGCACTGCCTCGCGCCAGGCGCGCTGGAGCTCCGGCGCGTGCTTGCGCAGTTCCCAGCACAATGCGGCGAGCTCGCGGCCCTGCGCCAGGCTCAGCGCGCGGTCGTACGTGCGGACCCGAACGCCGGTCTGCGAGGCGTCGGTGACGACCGCCGAGGCGAACCGGCCGACATGCCACCACGTGGCGTCGAAGGCGCCGACCGCGATCTGCCCGGGCGCGGTCCGGCCCAGGATCTGCTGCGCGGCGCGCTTCACCAGCACCCCACGTTCCCACTTCGGTGCGGGCGCGGGCGGCGACGGGATCACCGGCGGATCGGCGATCTCCGACGCAGGACGGACGCGAGTGTCGTCGAAGTCCCGACGCATCGCGTTGATCTCGGCGAGCTTGGCCCGACCGCCGTCCGCCAGCACATACGGCCCGGCGAGGAAGTCGCGCAGCGCCTCGAGTTCGATGGCGGCCTGCCCGTACTTGAGGCCGACGATCGACTCCCCGATGTGCTTGGCCATCGTCGCCGCGATCGTCTTGCCGTCGAACGCGGAGTGGATCGCCGACGAGATGAGCACATTGCGCTGACCGAAGTACGACGACCAGTCGTCGATGTCCTTCAGATGGAAGTCGGCGTGCCAGACGCCGGCGTTCGGCAGCGTGGCGGTCGGGAACCCCGCGCCGCGGCAGCGCACTCCGTACTCGATGTCGTCCCACTTGATGAAGTACGGCATCGGCAGTCCGACGGCGTCGATCGCCTCACGCGGAATCAGGCACGACCACCACGCGTTGTAGCCCGCGATCACCCGCTTGTCCTGGCGGAACTCCAGGGCGTCGACGCCGCGGCGCGCATTGGGCGGCGGCACCGTGCAATCCAGATGTGCCAGGTCGTCGGTCTCGGCCGTCATGTGGATACGCGTCGTCTCCGACAACAGCAGCATCTGCGCACCGACCAGCATCGGCTTACGCGCGAACTGCGCGAACGAGGTCATACGCAGGATCGACTCCGGTTCACAGAGAATGTCGTCATCCATGACGAGCACGTCGGTGACCGGCCTGCCCTGGGCGGTCGATTCGTAGATCCCACGCGAGAAGCCGCCGCTGCCGCCGAGGTTGGCCTGGTTGAGGTAGTTGAGCCGGTCGCCGAGCAGATCCGCCAGGCCGGCGAATCCGGGGTTGTCGGACACTCGCGCGGTGCCCTGATCGACGAGGTGGACGGCCTCGACCCGTTCGGCGAGATCGGCGTCGCCCGCCACCGCGCCGACCGTCGCGACCGCGTCGTCGGGGCGGTTGAAGGTGCAGATCACCACACTGACGCGACGGTCACGCACCGGCGCGGCGTCGGCGAGCCACCGTGCGGCGGACACCGAGACCGATCCGCCGTCCGCTGCGAGGTCGAACCACGCCGCACCGCCGTCGAGGAATCGGTCGATCCGGACGTCCATCACCGCCGTGCCCGCCCCGGTGAATCGCTCCACGCTGAGTGGCCGCACACGTCCGCTGATGTCGGACGCGCGCGTCTGGACGGTCAGCGTCGCGCCGTCGGAGCAGTCGTAGTCGAGTTCGACGGTCACCGCAGCCAGGTCGGTGTAGCGCTGCCAGTACGTCGCCGCGAACCGTCCGAAGTAGGTGTCCGTGCTGAGCCGTGCACCGTCACTGAGCACCGCGCGGTCACGTTCGGCGCGTACCGCCGTGCCGTCGGCGTAAAGCGCGGGTTCGATGCGAGGGGTCTCACTCGCGAAGAAGGTCCGCTGCAGGAGAGTCTTCGTCCGATTCGGCTGACGGTCGGACATGAGCAACTCCCTAGTCGAGCTTCCTTCCCGCCATCACCGATGGCGGCTGAGGAAATCGAGGATAAGCGAATTCACCTCGTCCGGCTGCTCCAGGTACCCGTAGTGCCCGGCTCGTTCGATTTCTCGGTACTCCGCCGACGGGATGGCCTCCGACACCTCCTTCGCCAGGTACGACGGCAATGTCCGGTCGTCGGCGAAACCGACCACCAGACACGGGGCCTTGACATTGCGGTACGCGGGAAGCCGGTTCTGCTCGCGGTCGTGCAGCCCCAGCTGCGCACGCACGCCTCGGGAGCGGACCTGACCGCTGAATCCGATGATGTCGAGCCAGTCGCGTGCCGCCCGATCGTCCGAGAGCGTGTGCGGCGACAGATTCAGGTGCGCGGTGAGCGCCGCGTGATACGAATCGGGCAGGGTGATGTTCTGGTCGAACAGCTCACGCTCTCCCGCCGAGACCGCTTCGAGCATCGGGGTCGGCCGGCCGTACGTCGCCAGCATCACCGCCGCCGAGACGAGATCGGGTCGCGCGAGGGCGAGTTCCTGGGTGATGCGCGCTCCCAGCGACGTCCCGACGACGAGCGCGGGACCGCCGAGGTGCTCGATGAGCGCGGCGGTGTCGGCGACCATGTCGGCCAGCGTGAAGCCCTCGACGCACTCACTCGACGGTGCGATGCCGCGGTTGTCGAAGGTGACGACGCGATAGCCGGCCTTCACGAGCGCGGGCTGCTGGTGGGCGTGCCACACCCGGCCCGGGCTCCCGGTGCCCATCACCATGACGACCAGCGGACCCGATCCGGCGTCCGTGTACGACAGCGTGATGCCGTTGAGCTCCGCGGTCTGCGGCTTCGCGACAGCCGGACGCGTCACTTGTCGATCACCGGGTTGCTCAGCGTGCCGATTCCGTCGACCGTCACCGATACCCGTTGGCCTGCGGTCATCGGACCGACGCCCTCGGGCGTACCGGTGAGAATGACGTCGCCGGGCAGCAGCGTCATGACGCGGGAGACCCACTCCACGATCTCGCCGATGCTGTGCAGCATGAGCGAGGTCCGGCTGGACTGCTTCACGGCGCCGTCGAGCTCGGTCTTGATCGCTACGTCGGCGGGATCGAAATCGGTCACGATCCACGGGCCGAGCGGGCAGAAGGTGTCGTAGCCCTTGCCGCGCGTCCACTGACCGTCGTGCTGCTGATGGTCGCGGGCGGTGACGTCGTTGGCGACGGTGTACCCGAGGATGACGTCCTTGGCCTTGGCCGCCGGAACGTCCTTGCACGGCCGGCCGATGACGATCGCGAGCTCGCCCTCGTAGTCGACGCGCTCGGACGACGGCGGACGCACGATCGGCGCCTCCGGTCCGACGATCGAGGTGTTGGGCTTCAGGAAGATGACCGGATCCGCCGGCGCCTCACCGCCCATCTCGGCCGCATGAGCGGCGTAGTTCTTGCCGATCGCGATGATCTTGGTCGCGAGGATCGGCGCCAGCAGGCGGGTCTCCGACAGCTTCCATGTCCGACCGGTGAACGTCGGAGTTCCGAACGGATGCTCGGCGATCTCGCGGGCGGTCTCCTGCCCCGGATCGCCCTCGATGGCGACGAAAGCGACGCCGTCAGGACTGGCTACACGACCCAATTTCATAGCCCCAAGGCTAACGCACAGATCCGACTGTTCTACACTGTGGAACTGATGTACCAGTATGTGAGATTCGATTACAGAGTTTCCACGCCGACGAGCAGGAGGACTCAAGATGCCGCGTGAGAACGCCACCGTCTCGGACGCCAGGGCATGGACGATGCTCGCGTGTTCGCTCCTCGCCGCGATGACGACCACGTGCGCGACCTCCGGCGTCGCCTATGTGATCCCGGAACTGCATCGTGCACAAGGCATGTCGCTGTCCTCCGCGGCGACGCTCGCCGCGATCCCGACGATCGGCCTGACTCTGACGATCATCGCGTGGGGTGCGGCACTCGACCGCTTCGGCGAACGCCGCGTCCTGATCGTCTCGCTGTTGATCACCCTGGCCGGCACCGTCGCGACCCTCGCCGCGGCGGCCGCAGGCGCCGGGTTCACCGCACTCGCCGCGGGACTGCTGGTCGGCGGGTTGGGCGCCGGCGCGGCCAACGGAGCCAGCGGCCGGATCGTCGTCGGGTGGTTCCCCGCGTCGTTGCGCGGCACCGCGATGGGCATCCGGCAGATGGCTCAGCCGTTGGGAATCGCCGTGTGCGCGTTGACGATGCCGGTCCTGGCCGAGCGCGTCGGTCTCACCGCGGCGTTCACGGTGCCGGTAGTCGTCACCGCGCTCGGTCTCGCCGCCGTGGTCTTCGGCATCATCGATCCGCCGGTGCATCGGTCCGGCGACGGCGTCCGTGCGGCGAACCCGTACCGCGGCTCGTCGTTCCTGCAGCGCGTTCACGCGGTGAGCGTGCTGCTGGTGATCCCGCAGTCGATGCTGTGGACCTTCGTGCCCGCCTGGCTGATCGTCGGACACGACTGGTCGCCGCTGAGTGCGGGCGTGCTGGTGACCACGACGCAGGTGGTCGGTGCGCTCGGCCGTATCGTCGCCGGCCGGATCTCGGACGTGTGGGGATCGCGGATGCGGCCGATCCGCGTGATCGCGGTCGCCGCGGGAGCCGGGACCGCACTGCTGGCACTGACCGACTGGCTCGGCTCCCCGGTCGCGGCCGCCGTCATGGTCTTCGCGACGGTGAGCTCGGTCGCCGACAACGGCCTCGCGTTCACCGCGATCGCCGAGTTCGCCGGACCGTCGTGGAGCGGTCGCTCGCTCGGCGTTCAGAACACCGCGCAGTACGTCACGACGGCCGCCAGCACGCCGGTACTGGGTGCGCTGATCGAGTTCGCCGGCTATCCAGCCGCGTTCGCGGTCGCGGCGGTCGCACCGCTGGTCGCCATCCCGCTGGTCCCGAAGGACCAGACCCCGCGGATCAGCGAGACACCAGTGCGTTGAGGACGCCCGCAGCGTCGGACGCACCGTCCACCACGACCAGCTCGCGTCGGTGGTCGCCGACCACCATCAGCGCCTCACCCGAGCGCAGTACGAAGCCCTTGGCGCCGCGCAGGTGCCGTCGGCCCGACACTCGATATCCCCAGCCGCCGAAGTCGCGCAACGCGTTCACCTGCACGACTTCGGCGCGTCGGATCTCGGACAGCGGCATCGTGATGACCGGCCAGCCGATCTTGCTCGCCGCGCGGAAGCCCTCGTCGGAGACCCGCACCTGCACCGAACCGGTGAGCGCGAGGCCGGCGACGGCGATGATCACCGCGAACGCGATCAGGAACCAGTTCGCCATCACCACCCCGAGGCCGCACAGCACGGCGACCGTCGCGCCGACCGTGATCAGTCCGCCCGCACTGCCCGACGCGGTACCCGACCACGTCCGACGTCCGTCGCCCGACACCGGGACGTCGCCGACCGCGGCCTCACGGAGGTAGTCGATCGCATGGACCGGCGTCGTGAAGGCGACCGCCACCGCCACGACGATCGCCAGCAGGGCGCAGCAGATCATCACCCAGGCGGGTGCGGTGGCCTCCGTGCTGTCGCCCAGACCGCGCTGGCGGGCGGTGATCCAGACCGTGACCGCGATGACGAACACCGCGGTGCCGCTGCCGAGCGCGGCGACGATCCGCGAGGTGACCGGCTCCTTGACGAAGTAGGCACCGACGCCGGCGATCACGGCGCCGACGACGCCCGTCACCGACGTGAGCACGATCAGCTCCGTCACCGACGAGAAGCGGTCGGCGGTGCCGTCGGCGCGGAAGTGCGACGCGACGTCGTCGGGCAGGTCCCCCGACCACAGCGCGAGGAGCACGGACCCGATGACACCGGCCAGCAATGCGACCAGCGGTCCGACCGCCCGTCGTGCAGATTCACCCATACAGGCCACGGTAGCCGAGCGGTCCGCGCCGCTGCGCACAACCACATCCGCTCCCCCGACTTGCATCCGCGCCCTTCCCGAGGGGCGCGGATGCAGGTCGAGGGAGCGGATGTCGGTGTCAGCTCGGTGCTGCTCCGTCAGACGGCGGCGAGGATGCGGTCGCCGACCTCGGAGGTGGAACCTCGGTTCTCGCCGCGAGTCGCGACGTCGCCCGCGACGGCCTTCTCCACGCGGGCCGCGCCCGCTTCGTCACCGAGGTGGCGCAGGAGCAGCGCGACCGAGAGGATCGCGGCGGTCGGATCGGCGATGTTCTGACCCGCGATGTCGGGGGCGCTGCCGTGAACCGGCTCGAACATCGACGGGTTGGCGCGGGTGGCGTCGATATTGCCCGACGCCGCCAGGCCGATGCCGCCGGAGACCGCTGCCGCGAGATCGGTGATGATGTCGCCGAACAGGTTGTCGGTGACGATCACGTCGAAGCGGCCCGGGTCGGTGACCATGAAGATCGTCGCCGCATCCACATGGAGGTAGTCGGTCGCGACGTCGGGGAACTCCTTGCCGATCTCCTCGACGGCACGGGTCCACATGCCGCCGGCGAAGGACAGCACATTGTTCTTGTGCACCAGGGTCAGCTTCTTGCGGCGAGCCTGTGCCCGCGCGAAGGCATCGCGGATCACGCGTTCGATGCCGAAGCGGGTGTTCACGCTGACCTCGGTCGCGACCTCGTGCGGCGTGCCGACTCGGATGGCTCCGCCGTTGCCGGTGTACGGCCCCTCGGTGCCTTCACGGACGACGAGGAAGTCGATCTTCGGGTCGCCGGCGAGCGGTGAGGCCACACCGTCGTAGAGCACCGACGGACGCAGGTTCACGTGGTGGTCGAGGATGAAACGCATCTTCAGCAGGAAACCGCGCTCCAAGGTCCCCGACGGGACCGACGGATCACCGATGGCTCCGAGCAGGATCGCATCGTGCTCGCGGATCGAGGCGATGTCCTCGTCGGTGAGCAGCTCACCGGTCGCGTGGTAGCGGCGGGCGCCGAAGTCGTACTCGGTGGTCTCGACCTCGGGGTGCAGCTTGCGCAACACGCGGAGCGCCTGGTCGACGACCTCGGGTCCGATGCCGTCGCCGGGAATCACGGCCAGCTTCATGGGCGACGAAGAATCCGTCATGCGAGGTCCACCTGCTTGATGAGGGTCGCGGAGACGGCATCGCCGACCGAGGCCACGAGGGCGTCGTCGAGCTCGCGGTCCAGGCGCAGGATCATGGTCGCGCCTGCACCCTCGACGTCCTGGGCCAGAGCCGCGGCGACGATGTCGACACCCGCGTTGCCGAGCACGGTGCCAATCTTGCCGAGCGAGCCCGGCTGGTCGGCGTAGCTGACGAGGAGGTTGCGGCCCTCGGCGCGGAGGTCGAAGTTGCGTCCGTTGATGTTGACGATCTTCTGCACCTGCTGCGGTCCGGTCAGGGTGCCCGCGACGTTGACGATGCTGCCGTCGGCGAACACCGCGCGGACATCCACCTGGCTGCGGTGGTTCGGGCTCTCGGTCTCGGTGACGACCTCGTGGCTCACGCCGCGCTCACCGGCGACGGCGGGGGCGTTCACGAAGGTGACCGGCTCATCGACGACGGCCGAGAACAGGCCGCGCAGGGCCGACAGACCGAGGACGTCGACCGGGCTCGCGGCGAGCTCGCCGCGGACCTCGACGGTGAGATTGGTCGGCATGCCGCCCGCGACGACACCCGCGAGGACGCCGAGCTTGCGCGACAGCTCCAGCCACGGCGCCACCTCGTCGTCGACGGGGCCGCCGGTGATGTTCACGGCGTCGGGCACGAAGTGACCGGCCAGGGCCAGCTTCACGCTCGCGGCGACGTCGGTGCCCGCGCGGTCCTGAGCCTCTGCGGTCGACGCGCCCAGGTGCGGTGTGACGACGACCTGGTCGAGCTCGAACAGCGGCGAGTCGGTGCACGGCTCCGAGTCGAAGACGTCCAGACCCGCACCGCGGACCTTGCCGGACTTGATCGCATCGGCGAGAGCCTGCTCGTCGATCAGTCCGCCGCGGGCGGCGTTGACGACGATCACGCCGTCCTTGACCTTGGCGAACTGCTCGGCGCCGAGCAGGCCCGCGGTCTCCTTGGTCTTGGGCAGGTGGATGGTGATGAAGTCGGCGCGCTCGAGGAGCTCGTCGAGGCCTACCAGTTCGATGCCCAGCTGCGCTGCGCGGGCCGCCGAGGCGTACGGGTCGTAGGCGACGATCTTGGTCTCGAAGGCGGCGAGGCGCTGGGCGACCAGCTGGCCGATACGTCCCAGGCCGATGACGCCGACGGTCTTGTCGAAGAGCTCGACGCCGGAGAACGACGAGCGCTTCCAGGTGTGCTCCTTCAGCGTGACGTCGGCGGCCGGAACCTGGCGAGCGGTCGACATCAGCAGCGCGATGGCGTGCTCGGCGGCGGAGTGGATGTTCGAGGTCGGCGCGTTGACGACCATGACGCCGCGCTCGGTGGCCGACGGCACGTCGACGTTGTCGAGGCCGACGCCTGCGCGGGCGATGATCTTGAGGTTCTTGCCCGCGTCGAGCACCTCGGCGTCGACGGTGGTGGCCGAACGCACCAGAATGGCGTCGGCGTCGACGACGGCTTCGAGAAGCTTCGGACGATCGGGGCCGTCTACCCACCGCACTTCGACGTCGGAGCCGAGGGCTTCCACCGTCGAGGGGGCGAGCTTGTCAGCGATGAGGACAACTGGACGGCCGCTTTCGGTCACTACGTGCTCCAGGTTTCTTCGGGTGAAGAGTGCCAGGTCCGGCACCCAAGACTTGCCCCGTCATCCTAAATCCCCGGTGCCCGCTGAGCACATCCGCCCTGAGACGAATGTGGTGCCCGACACCTCCGCACGTGTACATTGCTGACGTCGTCTCAATTGCGTCACAACTGCTGCGGTCTTCGAAGTGGGCATTGGGGGTTGCCCGAGGGGGCACTTAAGGTAGGCACGTCGCCCGCAGAGCGAACGCGGCCTGGACAAGTACTGAGCGGAGATGCGCATGAAGAAATTGACGGTGCTGCTCGCGGTGGTCGCCGCCGGGCTGTTGTCGTTGGTGGGACTCGGAACCGCCGACGCCGCACCCAAGGTTCCGCTGGGTGGCGGATCCGGAATCCTGGTTCTCAAGGGCGGCAACAGCGCCGCAGCCTGCACGGTGACGACGGTCGGACGTCCGACCTCCGGCGCCCGCAAGGGGCAGCTCATCGCAGTCACGGCCGGCCACTGCGGCAAGCCCGGACAGCGCGTGTTCTCGGAGAACTTCCAGAGCCGCGGTCAGATCGGCACGATCGTGTACTCGGCGTCGGACATCGACGTCGCGGTGATCGCGCTCAACTCGAATGTCGCACCGACCCGCACCGTCCGCGGAGTCACCATCCGGAAGGTCAACACCGCACCGGTCCAGTTCCCCACGATCCTCTGCAAGGAGGGCCGCACCACCGGTAACACCTGTGGCGTGACGTGGTTCTCGGACGGCGACTCGCACTTCAGCCAGATGTGCGTCATCGAAGGCGACTCGGGCAGCCCCGTGGTCGTCGGCGATCAGCTCGTCGGCATGGTGAACGCCTACTACTTCGTCTCCTGCCTCGGCCCGGAGACCGGCACCAACGCGAAGACGATCCTGAATCGTCTGAACAAGATCGGCTACAACAACTTCAAGCCGGTCTGACCAGCACAGCGGAGAAGGCCGGGCCCCGAGACTGACGAAGTCTCGGGGCCCGGCCTCTTTGCTGTGCCCGGTCAGGCGGCGTCGCCGTCCTCAACCGCCGCTCGCAGCGCGGACTCGGTCTGCTTGACCGCCTGGCCGACGACCGGCTCGATGATCGCACCGAGCGCCCGGCCCGCCAGTCCGCCCGGCAGCCGGTAATCGAAGTACGCATCGACGACCGTCCGTCCGTCGTCACCGTCCGCGAACCGCCAGCCGGTCTGCACATCGAACCCCGCGATGGAGGTGAGGACCACCGTCTCGTTCTCCACCCACTCGGTGACCCGCAGAGTCGACTTGAGGTTCTTGGGACCGATCTTCATAGACGCCTCGTAGGTGGCGCCGAGGCCGGAGGTCTGCTCGGTGACGGGGGTGAACTTCGTGACCCCGAACATCCAGCTCGGCACGTGGCGGTAGTCATCGACGTAGGCGAATACGCGGTCGCGCGGCGCCTCGGTGGTCACGGTCTGGCGGACTCCCGGCATGGGTTGCTCCTGGGCTTCGTTCGGTTGCGGGACAATCGGACGCGATGCAGTGTCCGATGTTGTGGTCACCACGATGCCATGGAGCAATGGCAACGTCGCGACAACCCCCGGGTGTGTCCTCAGACCTCCAGCGCCGCGCGGATCTTCGACTCCGTGTGCTTGACGCCCTGCTCGGCGAACGGGCCGATCAGCCCGCTGAGAACCTTCCCGGCGAGGCCGCCGGGAAGCGTGTACCCGAACACCACGTCGAGCACGGTGGTGCCCGGCTCGTCGCCGTCGGCGAACGACCACGCGGTGTCGGCGCCGAACCCCTTGACCGACTCGAGCCTGATCAACTCGCCCTCGACCCAGTCGACGCACCGCACCGTCGACGTCAGTTCCTTCGGTCCGACCTTGATGGCGGTCTCGAACTCGGAGTCCTTGCCCTGAGTCACCTCGGTGGTCGGCGTGAAGCGGCCGACGCCGAACATGTACTCGGGCACGTTCCGGTAGTCGTCCACATACGCGAACACCGATTCGCGCGGACTGCGGATCACTGCCTGATGCCGGACTTCACCCATTGCTCTCCCCTTCTGCTGCGCGCAGGCCGTCCTGCGGCGCTGCGCAGCATCGTAGCGAGCGTCGGCGGGGTGAACGCGGACGACCCCGCACCCATCGGGTGCGGGGTCGTCGGACGTGGTGCGGAGTCGGTCCGCCGAAACCTAAGCGGTCTCGGTGATCGGGCGATCGACCCAGCTCATCAGGTCGCGCAGCTTCTGGCCGGTGACCTCGATCGGGTGCTCGGCGTTCTCCTTGCGGAGGCCCTCGAGCTCGGAGTTGCCACCCTCGACGTTGGCGACGAGGCGCTTGACGAAGGTGCCGTCCTGGATGTCGGTCAGGATCGCCTTCATGCGCTCCTTGGTGTCGGCGTCGATGACGCGCGGACCCGACAGGTAGCCGCCGAACTCAGCGGTGTCGGACACCGAGTAGTTCATGCGGGCGATGCCGCCCTCGTACATGAGGTCGACGATGAGCTTGAGCTCGTGCAGGCACTCGAAGTAGGCCATCTCCGGCGCGTAACCTGCCTCGATGAGGACCTCGAAGCCGGTCTTGACCAGTTCCTCGGTACCGCCGCAGAGCACGGCCTGCTCGCCGAAGAGGTCCGTCTCGGTCTCTTCCTTGAAGTCGGTCTTGATGACGCCCGCGCGGGTGCCGCCGATGCCCTTGGCGTAGCTGAGCGCCAGCGCCTGGCCCTCGCCCTTCGGGTCCTGGTGGACGGCGATCAGAGCCGGAACACCCTTGCCGTCGACGAACTGACGGCGGACGAGGTGGCCCGGGCCCTTCGGTGCAACCATCGCGATGGTGATGTTCGCGGCCGGCTTGATGAGGCCGAAGTGGATGTTGAGGCCGTGACCGAAGAACAGCGCGTCGCCGTCCTTGAGGTTCGGCTCGATGTCGTTGGTGAAGATGGTGGCCTGGCTGGTGTCCGGCGCCAGCAGCATGATGACGTCGGCCCATGCGGCGGCCTCGGCGGTGCCCATGACCTTCAGGCCCTGCTCCTCGGCCTTCTCACGCGACGGCGAACCCTCGCGCAGACCGATGACGACCTCGACGCCCGAGTCGCGGAGCGACAGCGAGTGTGCGTGGCCCTGGCTGCCGTAGCCGATCACCGCGACCTTGCGGCCCTGGATGATCGACAGGTCGGCGTCATCGTCGTAGAACATCTCGACTGCCACAGTTAAATCCCTTCAATACGTACTTAGGTGTGAGTACTAGGTGTGTGTTTGTGTGTCGTGACCATTGAACCGTGTCAGTGTGACACCGGCCGCGACGGGGGTCGACCGGATTCGGTCAGCGGTTGGCCGACATGCTCTTGGGCCCGCGGCCCAGCGTGACTCCGCCGGACTGCGCGATCTCGCGGATGCCGTACGGGTCCAGCATCCGGAGCAGTGCCTCGAGCTTGTCGGAGGTTCCGGTGGCCTCGACGGTCAGCGACTCGGGAGAGACGTCGACGACCTTGGCGCGGAACAGATTCACCACATCGATGACCTCGTTGCGGTTGGACGCGTCCGACCGCACCTTGATCAGGATCAGTTCGCGGGAGACCGAGTTCGCCGGCTCCTGCTCCACGATCTTGATGACGTTGACGAGCTTGTTGAGCTGCTTGGTGACCTGTTCCAGCGGGAAGTCGTCCACCGAGACCATGATGGTCATCCGCGAGATCCCCTTGAGCTCGGTGGGGCCGACGGCCAGCGACTCGATGTTGAATCCGCGGCGAGAGAACAGGCCCGACACGCGGGCCAGAACGCCCGGACGGTCCTCGACCAGAACGCTCAGAGTATGGGTGCTCACTGCTGGTTCCCTTCGCTCGTGGCCTGCTCACGATTCATGGTGTCGTGGATCTCGACCGGGTCGGCGGCCGACTCCTCGTCGTCGAACAGCGGCCGGATGTCGCGTGCGGCCATGATCTCGTCGTTGCCGGTTCCGGCGGCGACCATCGGCCACACCTGTGCGTCCTTGCCGACGATGAAGTCGATGACGACCGGACGATCGTTGATCTCCCGCGCCTTGGCGATGGTCGGGGCGACGTCCTCTTCCCGCTCCACGCGGAACGCGACACAGCCCAACGCCTCGGCGAGCTTCAGGAAGTCCGGGATCATCCGCGAGTGGGTCGCCAGATCGGTGTTCGAGTAGCGCTCGTCGTAGAAGAGCGTCTGCCACTGACGGACCATGCCGAGGTTGCCGTTGTTGATCAGCGCGACCTTGATCGGGAAGCCCTCGATGGCGCAGGTGGCGAGCTCCTGATTGGTCATCTGGAAGCATCCGTCACCGTCGACGGCCCACACCTCCTTCTCGGGAGCTGCGGCCTTGGCGCCCATGGCCGCCGGAACCGAGTAGCCCATGGTGCCCAGGCCGCCCGAGTTCAGCCACGTGCGCGGCTTCTCGTACTTGACGAACTGCGCGGCCCACATCTGGTGCTGACCGACGCCCGCGACGTAGACCGCGTCCGGTCCCGCCGCGCGTCCGAGCTGCTCGATGACGTACTCCGGCGACAGCGAGCCGTCGGACTGCTTGTCGTAGCTCAGCGGATAGGTGTTGCGGATGTCCCGCAGGTACTCCCACCAGTCGGTCATGTCCGGCTTGGAGCCGCCCGCGGCCAGGTCGGCGCGGATGGCTTCGATGAGATCGACGATGACGGCCTTCGCGTCGCCGACGATCGGCACGTCGACCTCGCGGTTCTTGCCGATCTCGGCCGGGTCGACGTCGGCGTGGATCACCTTGGCGTCGGGCGCGAACGAGTCGAGCTGCCCGGTGACGCGGTCGTCGAACCGGGCGCCGAGCGTGATCAGCAGGTCGCTGCGCTGCAGGGCAGCGACCGCGCCGACGGCGCCGTGCATGCCCGGCATGCCCATGTGCAGATCGTGACTGTCGGGGAAGGCACCGCGCGCCATCAGCGTGGTGACGACCGGGATGCCGGTCAGCTCGGCCAGCTCACGCAGTTCCTCGGACGCCTCGGCCTTGATGACGCCGCCGCCGACGTACAGCACCGGTCGCTGAGCCTGCGCGATCAGGCGCGCGGCTTCGCGGATCTGCTTGCCGTGCGGCTTGGTGACCGGACGGTACCCGGGCAGCTCGAACTGCGGCGGCCAGGAGAACGTGGTCTGCGCCTGCAGGATGTCCTTCGGGATGTCGACGAGGACGGCGCCGGGGCGGCCCGACTCGGCGATGTAGAACGCCTCGGCGATGATGCGCGGGATCTCGGCAGCACTGCTGACCAGGAAGTTGTGCTTCGTGATCGGCATGGTGATACCGGAGATGTCGGCCTCCTGGAAGCCGTCGGTGCCGATCAGCTGGCGGCCGACTTGGCCGGTGATCGCGACCACTGGGACCGAGTCCATCTGCGCATCGGCCAGCGGGGTGACCAGGTTGGTCGCGCCCGGGCCCGAGGTCGCCATCATCACGCCCGCACGACCGGCGACCTGTGCATAGCCGGTGGCGGCGTGGCCCGCACCCTGCTCATGACGGACGAGGACGTGACGGACGCGCTGCGAGTCGAGCAGCGGGTCGTAGACCGGGAGCACTGCGCCGCCCGGAATGCCGAACACGACCTCGACGCCGAGTTCTTCGAGCGATCGGACCACGGACTGTGCGCCCGTGACTCGCTCGGGTGCGACGACGGCGTCCGGCGAGCGCATGCCCTCGGTGGACGGCGACTGCGGTCGGGTCGACGACCCGCGTGCTGTTGGAGTACTCACTGCACGATCCTCATCCTCTTGTGGGTGCTCTTCCATGCGCTTCTCGATCAGGTCCGGAGGGACTTCTCTTCCGACTCCCGGCAAGAAAAAACCCCCGCCAGCGAGGCTGTGCGAGGGGCGCGTCGTGTTTGGTATCTGAAGGTCCACGAAGTGACCGATCAGGCGTCGACGCGCCGACCGATTACTACGAGAAGCTTCTGATTCATCACCAGGACAAAGTAGGCCAGCGCGACCCGTCCCGTCAAATCACCTCGACCCGGCGAAGACGATGACACGACATGCGCGACGATGCGCGCCCCGAATGCGTGAGACACTGGGAGATATGGCTGAATCGTCAAGGGTCTTCTCCATCTCACGCCTCGCGTACTTCGCCGTCCCGATCGGGTTCCTGCTCGTGGTGATGCTCATGGGCGTCTCCGTGGCGGGCTTCGCCTGGACGGTCGTCGTGCCGATCGCGCTGGCCTGGTGGATTCACCGACTGCGCACCGAGGTCGACGAGCAGGGCGTCACCGCCGTCGGCACGTTCAGCACCCACCGACTCCCCTGGCACGACGTGGACGGCATCCGCTTCCCGCGCTGGGGCGCGGTCCGCCTCGTCTCGCACGACGGCACCGAGTTCCGGCTGCCCGCGGTGGGATTCTCCGACCTGCCCGCACTGTCGAAGGCGAGCGGCGGTCGTATCCCCGATCCGTTCGCCGCTGAACGAGAAGCCCGCCTGGCCTCCCACTGACCACAGGGACCGATGACGACACTGACCGCCCGGGCCCTGCAGAGCGCGCTCGACGACGGCCGGCTGGCCTACGTCGGCCAGGAACTGTCCCGACTGGCACCGCAGGACGCGGCCGCCATGCTCGACGCCGTCGACGCGAGCGATCGGACGATCGCGTTCCGCCTCCTCGCCAAGGACGACGCCGTCCAGGTCTTCGACGACCTGAGCTCGAGCGCGCAGGCGGCGCTGATCCGGTCCCTGGGGACCGCCGAAGTCGCCGACGCCTTCGATCACCTCGATCCCGACGACCGCGCCGAACTGCTCGACGAACTGCCGGCCAACGTCGCGAAGGCGCTGATCCGCAGCCTGTCCCCCGCCGAACGCGAGGCGACGGCCGTCGTCCTCGGGTTCAAACGGGGATCGGTCGGCCGGCGGATGAGCCCCGAGTTCGTCCACGTCTTCCCGGACGACTCCTGCGCCGCCGCAATCGATCGGATCAAGGTGCGCGGGCGCGACGCGGAGACGATCTACACGGTGCCCGTCGTCGACCACCAGCGACGTCTGGTTGGCGTGGTCAGCCTCCGCGACCTGCTGCTGTCGGATCCCGAGGTGCGGGTCGAGGACTACACGAAGTCGCCGATCTTCGCGTACGCCGCCGAGCCCGCCGAGTCGGCGGCCCAGCGGTGCATCGACCGATCGATCATGGCGATGCCGGTGGTCGACAACGAAGACCGTCTCCTCGGTGTCCTCACCCTCGACGACGCGGCGGAGGTCGTGGAAGCGGCGCGCGACGAGGACGAGGCGCGCGCCGGTGCCCGCGAACTGCTGAAGACCCCGTACCTGCAGGCGTCGACGTTCGCGATCACCCGCGCCCGGGTGGTCTGGCTGTTCGTCCTCGCGATCTCGGCCATCCTGACCGTCAACGTCTTGGAGATCTTCGAGGGGACCCTCGAACAGCGGGTCGCGCTCGCGCTGTTCATCCCGCTGCTGACCGGCATCGGCGGCAACACCGGTTCGCAGGCGGCGACCACCGTGACCCGCGCCCTGGCCACCGACGAGGTCGCCAAGTCGGACGTGCTGCGGGTCGCAGGCAAGGAGATGAGTGTCGGTGTGACGATGGGCACGGCCCTGGGGCTCCTCGGCTTCCTCGTCGCCGGTCTGGTCTACGACTTCGGCATCGGCACGGTGATCGGACTGACGATCGTCTCCATCTGCACGGTCGCCGCCACCGTCGGCGGGATCATGCCGCTGATCGCGCGCGCCGTGCACGTCGATCCCGCGGTCTTCTCGACACCGTTCATCTCCACCTTCTGCGACGCGACCGGCCTGATCATCTACTTCTCCATCGCCAAGGTGGTCCTCGGCATCTGAGGGTCGACGGCGATGGTCGCCACACGCGCGGCGGGCAGACATCGGCGTTACGGTCGAGGTATGCACCTTGAGCAGTTCACGGCGGAGGGTCGTCTCGACGCGGACGCCGCGGAGGAACTCACCTGGGAGACGACCCGTTACGCATCCCGCATCCATCTGACGGTCGGCGACCGCCGGGTGCTCGCACAGAACCTCGCCGTCTGCTGGGACGAACTCGACATCGGCCCCGGCACCGTCGTGCTCGTCGAAGTCGCCGATCCGATGGGCGACGCCGCCGGCGAACAGCGGGCGATCGCCGGCTTCGTGACCAAGTTCCAGAGCCTGCAGAAACGTCCGGATCAGGTCGAGCGCGAGCCGTGGCTGTCCAGATTTGCAGCGGCGGCGCACCGACGTCTGCGCTGAGCCTCGCGCAGGTCCGGCGCACGCCGGAAATAGCATTGGACAGCTGGGCGTAAACTCGGGTGACAGCCCGTTCGTCAGCCCGACCGGGTCCAGTTCAGCGATCTTCTAGCGAGGAATTCATGCCAGCCCTGCGGTCTCGCACCACCACCGTCGGCCGTGAAGCCGCCGGCGCCCGCGCCCTCTGGCGCGCCACCGGAATGACGGACGACGATTTCGGGAAGCCGATCATCGCGATCGCCAACTCGTACACCCAGTTCGTTCCGGGTCACGTGCATCTCAAGGACGTCGGCGAGATCGTCGCCGACGCCGTGCGCGCTGCGGGCGGCGTCGCGAAGGAGTTTCACACCATCGCCGTCGACGACGGCATCGCGATGGGCCACGGGGGCATGCTGTACTCGCTCCCCAGCCGCGAGATCATCGCCGACTCCGTCGAGTACATGGTCAACGCGCACACCGCGGACGCCCTGGTCTGCATCTCGAACTGCGACAAGATCACGCCCGGCATGCTCAACGCCGCGATGCGTCTGAACATCCCCACCGTGTTCGTCTCGGGCGGACCGATGGAGGCGGGCAAGTCCGTCGTCATCGACGGCGTCGTCCGTCCGGGCACCGACCTGATCGACGCGATCTCCGCCTCCGCGGACAGCAACGTCGACGACAAGGAACTGCTCGAGGTCGAGCAGTCCGCCTGCCCGACCTGTGGTTCCTGCTCGGGCATGTTCACCGCGAACTCGATGAACTGCCTGACCGAGGCCCTCGGCCTGTCACTGCCCGGCAACGGCTCGACACTCGCCACCCAGACCGCCCGCCGCGATCTGTTCACCAAGGCTGGCGAGCTGATCGTCGACATCGCGACGCGCTATTACAAGGACGACGACGAGTCGGTCCTCCCCCGCAACGTCGCGACCCGTGAGGCGTTCGAGAACGCCATGGCCCTCGACGTCGCGATGGGCGGGTCCACCAACACCGTCCTGCACATCCTCGCCGCGGCGCAGGAGGGCGAGGTCGAATTCGACCTCCACGACATCGACCGCATCTCGCGGAACGTCCCGTGTCTGGCGAAGGTCGCGCCGAACTCCCCGAAGTACTACATGGAGCACGTGCATCGCGCAGGCGGAATCCCCGCGATCCTCGGCGAGCTGAATCGCGCGGGCCTGCTGAACACGAACGTCCACCCGGTCCACGCGTCGACGTTCGAGGGATACCTCGCCGACTGGGACATCCGCAGCGGCACCGCCATCGACGAGGCGATCGAACTGTTCCACGCCGCCCCCGGCGGCGTCCGGACCACGCAGCCGTTCTCGACGTCGAACCGGTGGGAGTCGCTCGACACCGACGCCGCCGACGGCTGCATCCGCGACAAGGAGCACGCGTACACCGTCGAAGGCGGCCTGTGCGTCCTGCACGGCAACATCGCCGAGAAGGGCGCGATCCTCAAGACCGCGGGCGTCGACGAGTCGCTCTGGCACTTCCAGGGTCCGGCGCGCGTCGTCGAGAGCCAGGAGGACGCCGTCCACGCGATCCTGTCGAAGGAACTGCAGAAGGGCGAGGTGCTGGTGATCCGCTACGAGGGCCCCGCCGGCGGCCCCGGTATGCAGGAGATGCTGCACCCGACCGCCTTCATGAAGGGCACGGGGATGGGCAAGCACTGCGGCCTCGTGACCGACGGCCGGTTCTCCGGCGGATCGTCGGGCCTGGTCATCGGCCACGCCTCCCCCGAAGCGGCGGCAGGCGGCGACATCGGTCTCGTCGAGAACGGTGACGAGATCCTCATCGACGTCCACTCCCGCACACTCAAGGTGCTCGTCGACGACGAGACGCTCGCCGAGCGTCGCGCCAAGATGGAGGCCTCGGAGCACCCGTGGACCCCGCGCGACCGTCAGCGCACCGTCTCCAAGGCGCTGCGCGCGTATGCGAAGCTGGCGACGTCGGCGGACAAGGGCGCCGTCCGCGTCGTCGACTGACGCACCGCCCCAGCGAGAATTCTTATGCCGTTCTCCGTGACCCGATTCGGGTCACGGAGAACGGCATAAGCGTTTTCGGCCAAGGCCATGGTGCCGATCAGGTCGTCGGGTTGCCCGGTGAGTGCAGCGGGTTCGCACCGTTCAGCAGTATCCACACCGCCACCGCGGCACCGATCGCGACGATCACCCAGGCGGCCGAACCCCACGACGGGCGGCGCGACCACCCCCAACGACGGTCGAACGAGTACGTTCCCGGGCCGGTCAGGATCAACGCGGCCGACGCCGCCGCCAACAGGATCTCCAACTCCAGACCGTTGCCCGCACCGTCAGCGGTGAAGAACCACAGACCGCCGGCGAGCGTCGCCTTGTAGGCCATCGCGACCAGGATGCCGCCGAGCAGCGCGGCGCCGGCGATCGGCGTCAGCAGCCCGAGGATCAGGAGGATCCCGCCCGCAGTCTCGCTGACCCCGGACACCAGGGCCAGCGTGGTCGTCGCGCTGTCGTGGAAGCCGAGCGCCGGATTCGGACGGTTGGCGAGATACTGTGCGAACCCGTCCGGTCCCGGCCCGTTCATCCAGCCGGTGAGCTTCTGCAGACCGTGCAGTGTGAAGGTGACGCCGACCGCGATGCGCAGGATCAACAGCCCGAGGTCGATGGTGCCCCGGCGGGCCACAGGCACATCGCCCACGACGGGAGGCTCGGCGGCGTCGTCGACGATCGGTCCGCCGGCCTCGTACTCGTCGTCCAGATCGATCGGCGTCGTCGGCTGCGGCTCGATGTACGGCAGCGGCGGCTCGGTGAGATGCTCGGCGAAACGACTCCGGTCCTCCGGTTCCTCGCTCCGGTCGTCCTCGTCCACGAAGGGCTCGGTGTGCACCGGTTCGTCCGACGAACTCTTCTTGACCGGGTTCTCGGCGGCCGCTTCGGCGCCGGAGCTGACGATCACCGCGGTCTTCGCGTCGTCCCCCTCGTCGGCGCCGACCGTGGACACAGGCTCGGTGGGCTCGGTCACCGGCAGCGTCTCCGTCGGGGCGTCGACGTCGGCGGCTTCGTCCCGTGCGGCCTTCTCGTCGATGGCGTTCTGCACCCCGGGCGACGGCCGACGGCCGTGCTTGTCGAAGAAGCTGTCGTTGTCCGGCTTGGGTCGACGCACCCGCGGCCGTTCGATCGCCTGGGTGGGTTCGTCGTACGGGCTCCCCGCCGTCTGCGGATCTCCGCCGACCGAGGGCTTGTCTTCGGCGCTACTCACATCACCGACTCTATGGCCGACAGTGCGGACTCGGGCTCAGCGGCACCCGACGATTTGATAACGATAGTTAGAGTGGTGGAATGCCATCGCACTCCCGCGCCGCCCGTCGCGCTCTGCTCGCCGTGACGTCCGCGATCGCCGTCGCGCTGGCCGCAACGGGGTGCGCCGACTTCTCCCAGGAGGACCAGGCCGCCGACCAGGGTTCGTTCACTGCGCCGCCGACGATGGAACGCGCACCGCAGCAGGCCCCGCAGCCTCCGTCCGACGACCAGGGCGGCGGCCCGCCGCCCACCGGTCCGTGCGTCGACCCCGATCCCGCCGTCATCGCGACCTGCCTCGCGTCCACCGGCGGCGTCCGTCCCGCAGACCCGTCGGGCCGCACGACGTACGTCGCCGAACGCACGACGGGCAAGATCATCCTGTCGAAGCGATACGGCCCGCAGCGGGTCGTCGCCAGCGTCGACGTCGACGGTTCCGGCGACGGCGGCCTGATCGATTTCGAGATGTCGCCGACGTATGTCGAGGACCAGATGATCTACGCACTGGTCACCACCGGCTCGGACAACCGGGTGGTGCGGATCGCGCCGACCGGATCGGTGAAGCCGATCCTGACCGGCATCCCGAAGGGCGCGACCGGCAACATGGGTTCCATCTCGTTCGCGTCCCCGACCGAGTTGGTCGTCGCGACCGGCGACGCCGGCGACCCCGCCGCGGCGAGCGACCGCGGCTCGCTGGCGGGCAAGATCTTCTCGATCGACCCGAACGTGGCCGACCCGAAACCCGACATCCGCGCGACCGGGCTCGGCTCCGACGTCGCGCTGTGCCCCTCCCCGGGCGCCGACGGCCAGCTCTTCGTCGCCGACAGCGGCGCTGCGGGCGACCGTCTGTCGCTGGTCGGCCCCAAGGGCCTGCAGACGCTGTGGACCTGGCCCGACCGCCCCGGCGTCAGCGGCTGCGCCGTCGGCGACAGCTGGATCGCGGTGTCTGTGGCCGGGGCCAAGCGGATCGACACCTTCATCAGGCCCGCCAACGGAAGCCTGACCGTCGGCAGGCCGAACCCGCAGGACTTCAGCAAGACGTACGGCGCGGTGGGCCGGATGACCGCGCTCGGCGGTCAGGCGACGCAGCTCGCAACGGTCAACAAGGCCACCTCGGGCGCGCCGGTGAAGAGCTACGACGACCGCGTGGCGATCTACATGCCGAAGGCGGGCGAGGACCTGACGTAGCGTCCGCCGGCGGCGATCACTCGCAGGCGGCGAGCACCAGCTCCTTGACCCGGGCGGGATCGGCCTGGCCACGGGTGGCCTTCATGACGTCGCCGACGATCTTTCCGGCCGCCTGCACCTTGCCGCTCCGGATCTTGTCCGCGATGTCGGGGTTGGCCGCCAGTGCCTCGTCGACCGCCTTCTGCAGCGCCGAGTCGTCGCGGACCACTTCGAGCCCGCGGTCGGCGACGATCTGGGCGGGCTCGCCTTCACCGTCGAGCACGGCGACGACCACCTGCTGCGCCAGCTTGTTGGTGAGCTTGCCCTCGTCGACCATGCCGATCACTTCGGCGACCTGCTTCGGGGTGATCGCCAGTTCGGCGAGCTCCACGTCGCGCGTATTGGCCTGCTGGGCCAGGAACGAGACCCACCAGCTGCGGGCCGCGTCCGCGGAGGCGCCGGCCTCGGCGGTCTCGATGATGAGGTCGACGGCGCCGACGTTCACCAGGTCGCGCATCACCTCGTCGGACACCCCCCACTGCTCCTGGATCCGGGCGCGACGGACCCACGGCAGCTCGGGCAGCGTGGCGCGGAGGCCCTCGACCCACTCCGGGCTCGCGATGACCGGCGGCAGATCCGGCTCCGGGAAGTACCGGTAGTCCTCCGCGGTCTCCTTGCGGCGACCCGCCGACGTAGTGCCGTCGGCCTCGTGGAAGTGCCTGGTCTCCTGAACGATCTCACCGCCCGCCGACAGGATCGCGGCCTGACGCTGCATCTCGAAGCGGACCGCCGTCTCCACCGACTTCAGCGAGTTGACGTTCTTGGTCTCGGTGCGGGTGCCGAACTCGGCCGCGCCCTTGGGCATCAGGGACAGGTTCACGTCGCAGCGCATCGACCCCTGGTCCATGCGGACGTCGGAGACGTTCAGCGACTTCAGCAGATCGCGCAGGGCGGTCACGTAGGCGCGAGCGATCTCCGGGGCCCGCTCGCCCGCGCCCTCGATCGGGCGCGTGACGATCTCGACGAGGGGCACGCCCGCACGGTTGTAGTCGAGCAGCGAGTGGCTGGCCCCGTGGATGCGACCGGTGGCGCCACCGATGTGCAGCGACTTGCCGGTGTCCTCCTCCATGTGTGCCCGCTCGATGTCGACGCGCCAAGTGGTGCCGTCGCTGAGGACCACGTCGAGATAGCCGTCGTACGACGTCGGCTTGTCGTACTGGCTGATCTGGTAGTTCTTCGGCTGGTCCGGATAGAAGTAGTTCTTCCGCGCGAACACGCTCGACTCGCGGATCGAGCAGTTCAGCGCCAGACCGATGCGGACCGCGGACTCGACGGCCTTGGCGTTCGCGACCGGCAGCGCGCCGGGGAGGCCGAGGCAGGCCGGGCACACCTGGGTGTTCGGCTCGCCGCCGAAGGTCGTCGGGCAACCGCAGAACATCTTGGTCGCCGTCCCGAGCTCGACGTGGACCTCCATGCCCATGACCGGGTCGTAAGTCTCGATGACGTCGTCGAAGTCCATCAGTTCGTCGATAGCCGCACTCATGGCGTCCATCGTATCTGGGGGCCGAACTCAGGGTGCTTCCCGATGCCCGATACCGCCCGCGAACCTACGTTGGAGTCATGGGCCCTCGCCCGCACCGAGATCACCGCGAGCCACACAGGAGAACGCCATGACCGATCCCAGCATCCCCGGCGCCGACGGCGCGTACAACCCCGAACCGAGCCGGCCTTCGCGCCGCCTGACCCGGTCGAGTTCCGACAAGATGCTCGGCGGCGTGGCGGGCGGCATCGCCGAGTACTTCGGCGTCGACTCCACTTGGGTCCGCGTCGCGTTCGTCGCGTCGATCATCCTCCCCGGCCCCCAGGTGCTGCTGTACCTCCTGCTCTGGATCATCATCCCGAAGAGCTAGAGCCGGCCCCGGGCTGTTCGCTTGTGCCGTTGGTCGTGACCACATGGTGGTCACAGTCAACGGCACAAGCACTCCAGGCTCGCCTCAGGGTTGTCATCCGTCGATGTGCGGATCTCGATACGCCGCGGCTACTCGATCAGCCGGGGGCGGCAGGCGAGGCTGGGGCGGACCTTCGCACACACTCGTCGGGCACAGCCTTCCGAGACCCGTCGCGGCGTCAGCCGAAGATCGCGCGCGCGCCGCGGTAGTAGTCGAGGGGCACGGTCTTGGTGTGGCCCACGGCCTCGTGGAACGGGACTCGGACGATGTCGGTGCCGCGCAGCGCGACCATCTGGCCCCACTGACCGTCGGCGACGAGATCGCTGACCGCCTGACCGAAGCGGGTGCCGAGCACCCGGTCCCAGGCACTCGGCACGCCACCTCGCTGAATGTGCCCGAGTACCGTGGCCCGAGTCTCGATCCCCGTCTGCTCCTCGATGAGCGGCGCCAGGATCTCGGCGATGCCGCCGAGCCGAGGACGGTTGAATCCGTCCATCCCCTTGTGCGAGTGCGCCTCATCCATCTCGGGCAGTTTGAATCCCTCGGCCACCACGACCATCGGCGACCGGCCGCGGTCGCGCACGCTCAGCACCCACTCGCAGACCTGCTCCAGCGACTCCTGCTGTTCGGGGATCAGGATCGCGTGAGCGCCGGCCGCGACGCCGGAGTACATCGCGATCCAGCCGGCGTGTCTGCCCATCACCTCCAGCACCATGCAGCGCTTGTGCGAGTTGCCAGTGGTGCGCAGCCGATCGACGGCCTCGGTCGCGATCTCCACCGCGGTGTTGAAACCGAACGTGTAGTCGGTGGCCTGCAGATCGTTGTCGATGGTCTTCGGCACGCCGACCACCGGAATCCCGTCGCCCAGCAGACGGTTCGCGGCGGCCATGGTGCCGTCACCGCCGACCGCGATCACGCCGTCGACCCCGATCCGCTCCAGCGCCCGCTTGATGTTCTCCGGTCCCCCGTCGGGCTCGGTGTACGGTCCGAACCGACTGGTGCCGAGGATCGTTCCGCCCTGCTGTGAGATCCCGCGAACCACCGACCGGTCGAGGTCGATCGCCTCGCCGTACACCAGACCCCAGAAGCCGTCCTTGAAGCCCACGAACTCCTGATCGTGCACCGTCCGGCCCTGCAGGACCGTGCCGCGAATCACCGCGTTGAGGCCCGGACAGTCGCCACCGGAAGTCAGGATGCCGATTCGTGCCATCGATCACGGCCCTCTCGTCGGAAGTCGGGTTCGGTGTCAATCACAACACGAAACGCGGTATCCGGCAGGGCGTCAGCGACTTCCGCCGCCCCCGGTGACCGACCTACTTCAAGCCGTTCTCATACGCGAACACGACCGCCTGCGCGCGATCCCGCAGGCCGAGCTTCGTCAGCATGTTGCTGACGTGGGTCTTGACCGTCTGCTCCGAGACGAACAGTTCGTCGGCGATCTCCCCGTTCGACTTGCCGTCGGCGACGGTGAGCAGCACCTCGAGCTCGCGGGGCGTCAGCGATTCGGCGGCCGCGGTCGCCTTCCGCGTGGTCCGGGAGGTCACCTGCTCGATCAGCCGTTTGGTGACCGACGGTGCGAGCAGTGCGTCGCCGGCCGCGACCACCCGCACCGCGCGCACCAGTTCGTCGGCGGGCGCGTCCTTGAGCAGGAATCCCGACGCGCCGATGCGGAGTGCCGAATACACGTAGTCGTCGATGTCGAACGTGGTGAGCATCAAGACCTTGGTCGACGATCCGCTGGAGATGATCTGCTCGGCGGCCCACAGTCCGTCGCGTCGCGGCATGCGCACGTCCATCAGGACCACATCGGGTTTGAGGCGATGCACCTCGTCGACGGCGATCAGCCCGTCGGCCGCGTCGCCCAGGACGGTGATGTCGTCGGCGGCGCCCAGCAGTGCGGCGAATCCGGCGCGGACCATCGCCTGGTCGTCGGCGATCAGCACGGTTGTCGGCACGGAGCTCAGCCTAGACGACGCCTTCGACGCCGCCGCGTCACGCGACCGCTCGCGTCGCCGGACTGACCGGGAGGGAGGCGCGGACCGCGAAGCCGCCGCCGGGACGCGCTGCGGCCGTGAGACTTCCGCCGACCGCATGGGCGCGTTCGGTCATCCCGAGAATGCCGTGTCCGCCGCCGACCGTCGCTCCGACCGCCTGCGTCGGGACGCCGTTGACGATCTCGACGTCGAGCCGTCCCTCGTGCACCGGGTCGGCTTCGATCCGGACGGCGATCGCCGCGCCGGGCGCGTGCCGGGTGGCGTTCGTGACCGACTCCTGGACGATCCGGTACACCGCGGCGCCGACGGTCTGCGCGACCACCGTGTGATCGGCGGTGTCGGTCAGCTCGACGTCCACCCCCACCGCCTGCACGCCCTCGATCAGCTCGCTGAGGTCGCTGAGTCCCTGAACCGGAGCCAGCGCCACGGTATCCGCGTCGTCGCCGTGAGGACGGAGAACGCCGAGCAGTTGGCGGACCTCGTCGAGCGATTCCCTGGCGGCGTCGGCGATTCCGTCGAACTCCGCCTTCGCACCCGGACCGACCTCCTCCGCCTCGTCGGCCGCGGCGAGCCGGTAGGGAGCGGTCTGCGCCATCACCACGACCATCGACATCCGGTGCGCCACGATGTCGTGCAGGTCCCGGGCGATGCGCGATCGTTCGGCGAGCACCGCCTCGCGGGCGCGCAGCACCTCGGTCTCCTCGGTCTGCTCGGCGATCTCGCGCTGCGACCGCGCGCGGTATCGCAGGAAGGCGACGCCCATCCCGACGACGACCAGCGCGAAACTCCAGCCGACCGTCGCTTCGCGCGGCATGCCGAGGACGAACACACCGACCGTCGCCGCGACCACGACGGGCAGTCGGCGAAGCGGCTGCGTGCACAGTGCGGCGAAGGTCAGCGCGAGCAGCGGCAGGAAGAGCGGGATGGGGATCGGCCATTCCTGGTCCGAGGGGACGAACGTCGCGACTCCGGAGGTGAGGACCGCCGAGACCCAGCCGAACCGGACCGCCTCCTCACCGGCGAACACGAGGGCGATCCCGCCGCAGCCGAGGACCGCGAACACAGGGAGCAGAAACCCCGGCATGCGGGTGATCTGACCGAGGACCGGCCAGCAGACGGCGATCATCGACACCGCTGCCAAGGCGGCGAGCCAGTTCTGCCACCGCGACAGGTAACGGTGCAGCGCGGGGTCGCTGACCCGGTCGAGCGGGAGGCGGTCGTGCACGCGCTCGACGGAGCTGCGGACGGTGGCGACGGACGGGAACTTCATTCTTTCGACGATAGGTCGGCCCGCCGTCCCGGCGCCTCCCCCACGAGAGGGAGATCCGCCTGCTCCCGGAGGGTGAGGCAGGCCCGCCGGATCCCCCATCGGAACCGTGCGCAATACCGTCACTGCGGGCGATCCGCGCGGGCACGCCCGACTCATAGCGTTCGAGTATGCCCAAGAAATCCACTCTGACCAGCAACGAATCCGACGTTCGACATCACTTCCGCCGATGGTCCCTGAGGCTCCTCACCGGTGCGACGCTGGCCGTCGGGGTGTTCGGGCTGCTGCCGATCAGCTCGGCGCTGGCGACCACCGGACGGGTGTCCGCACCGACGCATCTGGCCACGCCGGCCGAGCGGGTGGTCGCCGACCTGGTCGGCGAGCACCCGTCGGACGCGCTCGGCGACCTGCCCGCCGACTTCGCCGCCCGGCTCGGCTACTCGCCGATCCTGGTCGACGGGCGCCCGGTGAATCCGCGCGGGGACTGCTCGTCGCCGATCCCGCTGCCGGACCGCTTCACCGACGCCTGCCGCGCGCACGACCTCGGCTACGACCTCCTGCGATACGCGGACACGACCGGCCGACCGGCGGGCACGTGGGCGCGGAACGCCCTCGACGACCGACTGATCGCCGACATGCACGCCACGTGCGACGATCCGTTCTGCCACGCAGCCGCCGAGACCGCACGCACCGGACTCGCCGTGAACACCTGGCGTCAGCGGTCCGGACCGCCGGTCCGGGAGACCAACGGCGACATCGCGACGAGCTATCTGGCGCGCACCGCGGAAACGTTGGGGCTGAAATGAGCCGCCTGCGGATCCGGCCGGCCGTCGCCGTCGGCGCCCTCGTCGGACGCCTGCTCGCCCTGGCCCCGGGAATGCTGCCGCAATCGGCGCTGATCGCGACCGTCGCCGGGGTGGTGCTGACGCTGGCCGGCATGGGGGTCGGCGCGCTGGTGGGCCAGGCCGTCGATCGATACCGGAATCGGGCGGCGCCCGCGGTGTCCGGGGCGTGGCTGGGCGCCGGTCTGCTGGTCAGCTCCGCCGTCTTGGGTTTCGCGGTCCGGCACGAACTGAGCGTGCGCGCGGCAGTCGGCGCGCCACCGGTCGGCACCGGGTGGGTACTGGCCGTCGGTCTGATCCCGATCGTGGCCGCGCTGGCCGTCGTGGTCGTGCCCGCACGGATCTGGGTCGGCGGGTCGTTGGCGAGCCTGGTCGCGGTCACCGCCCTCCACCTGCCCGCACCGGCGCAGGCGTCCGGCCCGGACGTCCCGGACAGTCGGGCGATGATCTACGGACCACTCACCGAGTCCGGCACGTTCGATCAGCGTGCCGACCGGCTGACGGCGCGCTGGAGCGCCGACGGCGGCCTCGACCAGCGGGCCGTGGTGATCGCCGTGCCCACCGGATCGGGATGGGTGGACGCCGGCGCGGTCGACGGCTTCGTCCGCCACTTCGACGGTTCGGTCCGGGTGCTCGCACTGCAGTACGACGACGTCGCGTCGTGGCGCGCGTTCGTCTCCTCCCCGGATCACGCAGGCGACAGCGCGACGGCGCTGCTCGCGAGCGTCGAACGCCGCCTCGCGACGGTTCCGCCGGATCGACGACCGCGGGTGTACCTCGCCGGGCAGAGTCTGGGCGCCGTCGGTGCCGACGCCGCCCGCCGGTGGGCGAACGCCTCGGGCGTCGATCTCGCGGGCACGGTGCTGGCCGGCCCGCCCGCGGGCACCGTCGAGGACGTGCGGTCGTGTGAACGCCGCGTGGTGCTGGCCAACGCCGACGACCCGGTTCCCGCGTTCCGTCCCGCACTGCTGTGGCGTCCCGTCACTCGCATCGCCGGAGACGACGGCGACCGGCAGCGGGCAGATGCGCTGCCGTGGCTGCCGGTCGCGTCGATGGTCGGAACCGTGCTCGATCTGGCCGGGTCGCTGAAGGTGCCGACGGGCCACGGACACCGCTACGGCGTCGAGCAGGGCCTGGCCGTCGCGAGCATGCCGTCGGGCTGTGCCGGGCCGGCTCAGCCGATGGGGCCGCGGGCCGCCTCGTAGGCCGCACCGATGCGGTACAGCCGGTCGTCGGCGAGCGCGGGCGCCATGATCTGCAGACCGACGGGCAGGCCGTCGTCGCTCGCGAGGCCCGACGGCACCGACATCGCGGCGGTGCCCGCCAGGTTCACCGGCAGCGTGCACAGGTCGAACAGGTACATCGACAGCGGATCGTCGACCTTCTCGCCGAGCTTGAACGGCGTGGTCGGCGTCGTCGGCGAGATCAGCACGTCGACGTCCTGGTACGCCTTGGCGAAGTCGCCGGCGATCAGGGTGCGGACCTTCTGCGCCTGACCGTAGAACGCGTCGTAGTAGCCCGAGCTCAACGCATAGGTGCCGATCATGATGCGGCGCTTGACCTCCGGGCCGAAGCCGGCGTCACGCGTGAGCGCCATGACCTCGTCGGCACTGTGGGTGCCGTCGTCGCCGACGCGGAGCCCGTACCGCATCGCGTCGAAGCGCGCGAGGTTGCTCGAGACCTCCGACGGGAGGATCAGGTAGTAAGCGCCGAGCGCATAGGAGAAGTGCGGGCAGTCCACCTCGACGATGGTCGCGCCGAGATCCGTCAACTGCTTGCACGCCGACTGGAACGACTCGAGTACGCCCGCCTGGTAGCCCTCGCCCTGCAACTGCTTGACGACGCCGATCCGCACGCCGGTCAGATCACCTGCGGCGCCCGCGCGCGCCGCCCCGACCACGTCCGGGATCGCCACGTCGATCGACGTGGAGTCGCGCGGATCGTGGCCCGCGATCACCTCGTGCAGGAGCGCGGTGTCCAGGACGGTACGACCGCACGGGCCGCCCTGATCGAGCGACGACGCGCAGGCCACCAGTCCGTAGCGGGACACCGTGCCGTAGGTCGGCTTGACGCCGACGGTCGCGGTCACCGACGCGGGCTGCCGGATGGAGCCGCCGGTGTCCGTGCCGATGGCCAGCGGCGCCTGATACGAGGCGAGTGCGGCGGCGCTGCCGCCGCCCGAGCCGCCGGGGATGCGCGTGGTGTCCCACGGGTTCCGGGTCACCTGGTACGCCGAGTTCTCGGTCGACGAACCCATCGCGAACTCGTCCATGTTGGTCTTGCCGAGAATCGGAATGCCCGCGGCGCGGAGCTTGGCCGTGACGGTCGCGTCGTAAGGCGAGACCCAGCCCTCGAGGATCTTGGAGCCGCACGTGGTCGGCGCGTCGACGGTGGTGAAGACGTCCTTGAGCGCGATCGGCACGCCGGCGAGCGCGGACGGAGCGTCGCCGGCCGCGATGGCGTCGTCGGCGGCCTGCGCCGCTGCGAGCGCCTCATCGGACCCGACATGCAGGAAGGCGCCCAGCTCGCCGTCGATCTCGGCGATCCGGTCCAGATGCGCGCGGGTGACCTCGACCGAGGACAGCTCGCGCGCGGCGATCTTGCCTGCCAGGTCGGCCGCGGACAGGCCGGTGATGTCAGTGGCGGTGCGGGTGTCGCTCACGCTCACTCCTCTCCCAGGATCTGGGGAACGGCGAAGCGTTCCTGTTCGACGGCGGGCGCCCCGGAGAGCGCCTCCGCTGCGGTGAGGCTGGGCACGACGACGTCTTCGCGCAGCACGTCGCGCAGGTCGGCCGGGTGCGCGGTCGGCGGAACGTCGTCGGCTGCGACCTCGGAGATCTGCGCGACATGACTCAGGATCTTCTCGAGCTGCGACGAGTAGGTGTCGAGTTCGGCGTCGTCGAGCGCCAGGCGGGACAACCGCGCCAGATGCGCGACCTCGTCCCGGCTGATCGCCGGCTGGGAATCGGTGGACATCGTCGACCTCTCGCTCGCGCTCACATCACGGCGCACCGCGGGAGCTCTTGGACAGTGGGTTTCGGTTACCAGGATATGCGGCCGGTCCCGGCCGGGCCCGGGCAGGGACCGTGCACCGGCCGAATGATCCTGGAGTGGCTCGCCCGTACCGCACCACGTAGCTTGGACGCATGATCATCGTCACCACAAACGAACTGCCGGGCTACCGTATCGAGCACGTGTTCGGCGAGGTCTTCGGCCTCACGGTTCGATCCCGTCACATCGGCTCCAACATCGGAGCGAGCCTGAAATCAATCGGCGGTGGCGAGCTCAAGGGCATCACCCAGTTGCTGCACGAGGCGCGCCACGAGGCGCTCAGCCGATTGGCCGCCGAAGCCCAGAGCAAGGGCGCCAACGCCGTGCTCGCCTTCCGTTTCGAGACCAACGAGTACGCCGGTTCCGGCGGCGTCGAGGTGTGCGCGTACGGCACGGCCGTCGGCGTCCGTCCCTTCGATCAGCAGCCTCGCTGACCCGGTGTCGTACCTGCTGCGCGTTCTCCTGAACGACCGCCCCGGCAGTCTCGGCATGCTCGCCGTGCAGCTCGGTGCGGTCGGCGCGGACATCCGCTCGCTCGAAGTGATCGAACGCGGCGAGGGCTATGCCGTCGACGATCTGGTGGTGGACCTCCCCGCGGGTGCGCTGCCGGACACGCTGATCACCGCTGCCGAGAAGGTGGCGGGCGTCCACGTCGATTCCCTGCGACCGCACGCGGGCGTGCTCGACACGCACCAGGAGCTGGAGCTGATCGACCTCGTCGCCGCGGGCGGCGACGACCGGCTGCAGATCCTCGCCGATTACGCACCCCGAGTGCTCCGGGTCTCGTGGGCGACGATCGTCTCGCGGCCGGGCTCGGACGTGCTGCGACTGTACGCGAGTTCGGGCGCGCCCGAGAGCCCGCTGCAGACGGCCGACTGGCTGCCGCTCGACGGACCGGTCGCGTTCGACTCGGACGCCGACTGGCTCCCCGAGTCGTGGCGGGAGATGGACACGAGCGTCGCCGCCGCCCCGCTCGGCGACGGCGGCAAAGCCCTGCTGCTGGGGCGGATCGGCGGTCCGGAGTTCCGGCCCGCCGAGGTCGCACGACTCGGCTACCTGGCAGGCATCATCGGCACCCTGTCGACCAAGAAGCCGAAGAAGAGTTCGGCGGGCAAGCGCTCGTCGGACGAGCATCGGCCCGCCGAGTAGCTCGCGGACCGGAGCCGACGGCGACGCCCCGAACCGGCCGTCGAGCCGATCAGTCCTCGGTGGGCGTCGCCCCGGCCACGGCCCCGGTCGCGAGCAGTTCCTTGAACCCGTCCTCGTCGAGAATCGGCACGCCCAACTGCTCGGCCTTGTCCGCCTTGCTGCCCGCGGCCTCGCCGACGACGACATAGTCGGTCTTCTTCGAGACGGATCCGGACGCCTTGCCGCCCCGCGAGATGATCGCCTCCTTGGCGCCGTCGCGCGAGAAGTCGACCAGCGAGCCGGTCACCACGATGGTCTTGCCTTCCAATGTCCGTTCGATCGAGTCGTCGCGCTCGTCGGCCATCGAGACTCCGGCCGCTCGCCACTTCGCGACGATCTCCCGGTGCCAGTCCACCGCGAACCAGTCGTGCACGCTGGCCGCGCGCGTGGGCCCCAACCCGTCGACCTGCGCCAGGTCCTCCACCGACGCGGCCTGGATCGCCTCGAGATCGCCGAACGCGGTGGCCAGGGCCCGCGCGGGGGTCGGACCGACGTGTCGGATCGACAGCGCGACGATCACCCGCCACAGCGGGACGTGCTTGGCCTTGTCGAGATTGTCGAGGAATCGCTTGCCGTTGGCCGACAGCGCTCCCGCCTTGGTGGTGTACAGGTCGGTCTTGATCAGATCGTCGGCCGTGAGGGAGAACAGGTCGCCCTCGTCGGCGAGCACACCGCTCGACAGAAGCGCTTGAGCCCCTTCGTATCCGAGCGCCTCGATGTCGAACGCGCCGCGGCCCGCGAGGTAGAACAGCCGCTCGCGCAGCTGTCCCGGGCACGACCGCTGGTTCGGGCAGCGGATGTCCTTGTCCCCCTCCTTCGCCGGCGCGAGCTCGGTTCCGCACTCGGGGCAATTGGTCGGCATCACGAACTCACGCTCGGTGCCGTCGCGCAGTTCGACGACCGGTCCGAGGACCTCGGGGATCACGTCGCCCGCCTTGCGGATGGTGATGGTGTCGCCGATCAGCACGCCCTTGCGCTTCACTTCGAACGCGTTGTGCAGCGTCGCCCGCGCGACCGTCGAGCCCGCGACCAACACCGGTTCCATCAGTGCCCACGGTGTCACCCGACCCGTGCGGCCGACACCGACCATGATGTCGAGCAGCTTGGTGGTGACCTCCTCGGGCGGGTACTTGTAGGCGATCGCCCAGCGCGGCGCACGTGAGGTGGCGCCGAGCCTGCGCTGCTGTGAGACATCGTCGACTTTGACCACCAGACCGTCGATCTCGTGCTCCACCGAGTGGCGGTTCTCACCCCAGTAATCGATGGTCTTCACGATCTCGCCCGCCCCGGTGACCTTCCGGGTGTGCTTCGAGACGGGCAGCCCCCACTCGCCGAGCGCGAGGTACGCGTCGTGCAACGATTCCGGGCGCCATCCCTCGATCTTGCCGATGCCGTGGCAGATCATCCGCAGGTGCCGCTTGGCGGTGATCTGCGGGTTCTTCTGGCGCAGTGAGCCCGCGGCCGAGTTCCGCGGGTTCGCGAACGGCGCCTTCCCGTCCTCCACCAGAGAGGCGTTCAGGTTCTGGAAGTCCTCCACGCGGAAGAAGACCTCACCGCGGACTTCGAGCAGCGCCGGGACCGGCCGCACGGCGTCGTCGAGCACATGCGGAACGTCGGTGATCGTCCGCGCGTTGAGGGTCACGTCCTCGCCGGTACGACCGTCGCCGCGGGTCACCCCGCGCACCAGCTTGCCGTTCTCGTACACCAATGCCAGCGCGACGCCGTCGATCTTGAGCTCGCACAGGAACTCCGTGCCCGCGCCGATCTCGGCCTCGGTACGCGAAACCCACGTGCGCATCTCGTCGTGGTCGAAGACGTTGTCGAGGGACATCATCCGCTCGAGGTGATCGACCGAGGTGAAATCCGTCGAGAAGCCGCCGCCGACGAGCTTGGTCGGTGAATCGGCGACCGCGAGTTCGGGATGCTCGTCCTCGAGTGCCTGCAGCCTGCGCAACAGGGTGTCGAACTCACCGTCGCTGATGACCGGCGCATCCTGTACGTAGTAGCGGAACTGGTGTCCCCGCACCTCTTCCGCGAGCAGTGCCCACTCGCGCGCCCAGTCGGTACCCGATCCGTCAGCCTCAGTCACGCGTTCAGATTAGCGGAGTGCTCCGACAATCCGGCGGCCCGGAAAGCCCGCCACTACGCTTACCGGCATGCCGCATCCGATCATGTTCTCCGACGACGACCCGATGCTGGTGCGACTGCGAACGCTCGCCCTCGGACTGCCGGAGACGACCGAGAAGATCGCGCACGGCAGGCCCACGTTCCGCTGCGGGAAGATGTTCGCGATGTACGGCGGTGGAGAGAAGGGCACCAAGGTCCGCCACGACCAGGCGCTGCTGTTCATTCCCGATCCGGCCGAGCGCGAGGCCCTCGTCCAGGACGACCGCTTCTTCGTCCCCGCGTACGTCGGCGCGTACGGATGGCTCGGCATCGACCTCGCGGCCGACTCCGACTGGGATGAGATCGCCGAACTGCTGGACGCCGGCTTCCGCCAGATCGCGCCCAAGCGCGTGATCAACGAACTGGATTCTCGTATTTGAATCCCCGAATCCGCGTGTTTCAGCGTTTCGAGCGAAGACTCGACGCTATCGGGGATTCAATTACCGAAGTCCGGATCGGCGGCCAGTCCGGAGGCGACCTCCGAGGCCAGGGTCAGTGCTCGGGCGGCCCACGCAGGCGTCGCCGATGCGAGTCCGCACGTCGGCGTCACCAACAGGTTGTCGCGCAGGATCCGACGCGGAAGCCCGATGCGGTCCACGGTCTCGGTCAGTCGCCCGGCGAGCGACTCGGCGTCCACCGGTCCGGGCGGCTCGGCGGTCGGGATCAGTCCGGCAGCCAGGACGCCACCGCTGTCGATGAACGCGCCGAGAGCGTCGTAGTCGCGGTCGGGACGCAGCCCGGTCACATCGAGCGACAGGGCGACTCGTTCGAGCCTGCCGGTCAGGTCCCAGCGCGGCCGACCGCACGAGTGCAGGAGCACCGGGACGCCGAGCGCGTCGATCATCTGCTGGAGCAGTTCCGCAGCGTCGGGGGCCGCGACGGGCCGGATCGGGTCGAGCCGCGTCAGCGGGGTGACCGTACCGTCGATGACCCGGCCGACGTCCGGTTCGTCGAGTTGCACCACCACGCGTGCGCCGAGTCGTCGCCGCACCTCGGCGATGTGGTTCCGCAGTCCTTCGGTGAGCGAGGCCGCCACATCGCGGACCGCGCCGCGGTCCTTCACGATCTTGTGTCCGCCGCGCAGTTCGACGTTGGCCGCGAAGGTCAGCGGCCCGCAGGCCTGCACCTTGACCACCCCGGTGCCGGTGAGTCCGGTGGTCTCCCAGTGCTCTTCGAGAGCGTCGAGATCCCATCGGAGCCAGTCCGCGGCCCTGCGCGTCGTGGTGTTCGGATGGTCGGCGAGGCGATACGCCCGGTGCACCATGTCGACCGGCAGCTCCACGAGCAGAGCGCCGGTCCGCCCGATCATGTCCGCGCCGACGCCTCGCGCGGGGAGCTCGGGAAGGAACGGCAGATCCAGTTCACCCGCGGCCACCCGGATCGCCTCGCGCGGCTGCGTGCCGGGCATCGAACCGATTCCGGTGCCGACTCCGGTGGGGAGACCGGGCTCGATGTCGCTCACTCCGAGCCGGTGATCCGGCCGCACCCGATCACCTGATCGCCGGCCGCATCCGGAACGTAGAGCACCGCCGCTTGACCGCGAGCGACGCCGCGCAGCGGTTCGCGCAGATCGATCTGGATACCCGGTCCGTCGGGCGTGTCGACGGGAGTCGCGACCGCCTGCGCCAGCCCGCCGTGGGCGCGTACCTGGACGATGCACTCCACAGGCCCCTCGGGCGTCCGGCCGGAGGTCCACACGGCCCGATTCGCACTGATCGAGGTGACCTCGAGATCGGCCGCGGTGCCGACGGTGACGGTGCCGCTGTCGGGATCGATGCCGGTCACGTAGCGCGGATGGCCGTCGGCAGCCGGCGCCTCGATACCGAGGCCCTTCCGCTGACCGATGGTGAAGCCGTGGACGCCGTCGTGCTCAGCGAGGGTGTCACCGGTCGCGCCGTCGACCACGGCACCCGGCCGGACACCGATCCGCGCGCCGAGGAAGGCCCGCGTGTCGCCGGTCGGAATGAAGCAGATGTCGTGCGAGTCGGGCTTGTTCGCGACCGCCAGCCCCCGCCGCTCCGCCTCCTCGCGGATCCGCGGCTTCGGGGTGTCGCCGACGGGGAACATCGCGCGCGACAGCTGCTGGTGGTCGAGAACGGCCAGGACATACGACTGGTCCTTGTCCGCGTCGACCGCGCGGCGCAGCTCACCGTCGGCGAGCCGGGCGTAATGCCCGGTCACCAGCGCGTCGAAGCCGAGCGCGACCGCCCGCTCAGCCAACGCCGAGAACTTGATCTTCTCGTTGCACGACAGGCAGGGGTTGGGTGTCTCGCCCGCCGCGTAGGCCGCGACGAACTCGTCGATCACGTCCTCCTTGAACCGATCGGCGAAGTCCCACACGTAGAAAGGGATGCCGAGCAGGTCCGCTGCGCGTCGCGCATCGTCGGCGTCCTCCCGCGAGCAGCAGCCGCGCGAGCCGGTCCGCAGCGCGCCGGGCGCGGTCGACAACGCCAGGTGAACACCGACGACCTCGTGCCCGGCCTCAACCGCCCGGGCGGCCGCGACCGCCGAATCGACGCCTCCACTCATGGCTGCGAGTACTCGCATCAGTGCACACCTCCTGCTCGTGCGCCGGTCGCCGAGAGGAGCCCGGCGGCCCGGGCCCGCTCGACGACCTCGCCGATGACGCCTGCGACGACGTCGATGTCGTGATCTGTGTTCGTCGCCCCCAGCGAGAACCGGAGGGAGCCGCGGGCCGTCGCGGTGTCCAGTCCCATCGCCAGCAGGACGTGGCTGGCGGCGGCGACGCCCGCGGTGCACGCCGAACCGGTGGAGCATTCGACGCCCTTGGCGTCGAGCAGCATGAGCAGCGAATCGCCCTCGCATCCGGCCAGTGACACGTGCAGCAGTCCGGGCAGGGCGAGGGATCGGTCGACGGGGAGCGCTCCGTTGACGCGGACCCCCTCGATCGCACCGAGCACCCCGGCGAGTCGGTCGCGCAGCGCTCCGACCCGGCGTGCCTCTTCCTCACGCTCGCCGACGGCCACGCGCAGGGCGGCGGCCATGCCCGCGGCGGAGGCGACGTCGGGGGTGCCCGACCGGAGATCGCGTTCGTGTCCCCCGCCGTGCAGGAGCGGAACGCACGACACGTCGCGACCGATCACCAGCACGCCGGCGCCCTGCGGACCGCCGAACTTGTGCGCCGCGACCGACATCGCGGACAGACCGCTCGCCGCGAAGTCGACGGGCAGATGACCGACGGCCGCCACCGCGTCGGAGTGCACCGGAACGCCGGCCTCCGCGCCCAGCCGGGCGATCTCGGCGATCGGCTGCACGCTGCCGACTTCGTTGTTCGCCCACATCACCGAGACCAGAGCGATCTCACCGGCGTGCTCCTCGAGCGCGGCGCGGACCGACTCCGGCCGGACGAAACCGTCGGCGTCGACCGGGAGAACGATCAGTTCGGCCCCGGCCTCGTCGGCGAGCCACTGCGCCGGATCCAGCACGGCGTGGTGTTCGACCGCGGAGATGATGATCTTGCGGCGACGCCGGTCCTCACAGCGCCGCGCAGCGAAGATGCCCTTCAGCGCCAGGTTGTCGGACTCCGTGCCGCCGCCGGTGAAGATCACCTCGGACGGTCGTGCGCCGAGGTCGCGGGCGATCGACTCGCGCGACTCCTCGAGCGTGCGGCGCGCGGCTCGGCCCGAACCGTGCAGCGACGACGCGTTCCCCGGATGGGTCCACGCGGCGGTCATCGCCGCGGCGGCTTCGGGGACCAGCGCGGTGGACGCGGCGTTGTCGAGATAGACGGCGGAATGCGGCGAGGACATGACGTACCCAGGATAGCCGCGCGGCGACAGCCCGGAAAATCACGCCGGGAGCCGGACCGGATCGTCGAGATCCACTTCGAATTCACGGAGCGCCTCGATCGGCTCCGCAGGCACGATCAGCATCTGCGCTGCGGACGCGAGGCTCCCGCGGTCCCCGACCGGCAGCTGCATGTCGAATACCGTGACGGTGATCCGCAGTCGGCGGGAGCGGACGATCCGCGACAGCGTGGTGCCGACCGTGTCCTCCCCCAGGAATCCGGGCATCGTGGTCCGGCTGCCGTCGTCGGAGTACACCAGTCGCACCGGCAGGATCGGCACGCCCGCGTCGATCGCCGCCTGGAAGAAGGCCGGACGAAAACGGCCGGACGCCGTGCCACACCACGTGGTGCCCTCGGGGAACACCGCGACCGGCCGGCCGCGGTCGAGGATGCCGGTGACCCGATCGATCATCGGCGGCAGTCGTCGTAGGTCGCCGCGCCGGTGCGGCAGGACGCCGAACAATCGGGCGACGGGTCCGAAGCCGGGCATCTGCAGCACTTCCCGCTTCGCGACGAACCGCGCGGGTGCGACGCAGGCGAGTGCCACGATGTCCAGGAACGAGATGTGGTTCGCCACCATCAGCGCGCCGCGCACTCTGCGTGCGTCGCGCGGACGGCGGTCGTCGATCTCCAGCATCACGCCCATCGCCCGCAGCGCGACCCTCGCGCTGCCGCGCCAGTAGCCGTGACGCATGGCCCGGGGACACAGCACGGTGAGCAGACCGGCGGCCAGGATCACCGGCCCGATCAACCCGAGTGCGGCGAGCCGAAGCCCGGAGCGCAGCGGCGACGCGGGCCGGGCTCGTGTGTGAACGCAGTGCGCGCCGCACGGACTGACCGGCATCCAGGCGCCTGTCTCCATGTATGCGCCCTATTTCTCGTCGGTGCCGAGCCGGGTCAGCGCTCCGCGCAGCCGGTCCGTGTAGCGCTGGTCGCCGTTGTAGCGGTCGAGCACCGTGAGGAAATCGCCGACGTCGAAGACCTCGTCGAAGGCCGGCTCACCGCACACCCGCGCACCGAGCCGGACGTAGCCGCGCAGCAACGCGGGCAGGCGGTTTGTCGCCGGCGGCTCGAGGTCGTCGAGCGAGCGGCCGTCGACCTCGACCTTCCGGTACGGGTAGACCTGCCAGTCGGCGCGGTGCCTGTCGCGCGCGAGGTCGCGGATCCCGCGCAGCTCCCGACCGCGGCCGATCTCCGACTCCAGCGGTACCGACACGCACCCCATGAGGTAGCGGTAGCTCCCCTCTTCCAGGTAGTTGAGGACGGCGGCCCAGAGCATCGCGGTCACCGAGCCGCTGCGGTGCGCGGGGTCGACGACGGCGCGGCCCATCTCGACCGTCTCGCCGCGAATCCCCTCGAGTTCGGCGAGGTCGAACTCGGTCGCCGAGTACCAGCCGCCCGCCGCGATGGCGCGCGGCGGCGGCAGCACGCGAGCGCAGCCCACGAGCGCACCGGTGGGCATGTGCCGGACCAGCATGTGCTCGCAGTACTCATCGAACCCGTCGGCGTCGCGTCCGGAGTCGACGTCGCCGATGCCGTCGGAGTACCCGGGCTCGTTGTTGAACACGTCGTATCGCAGGCGCTGCGCGTCCTCGATGTCGGATGGATTCTCGGAGACGAGCACCTGGTAGTCGCCGCCCGCGAGAACCGGTCGGGCGACCCGGCGGCGAGTGGACTGCGATGACGGGAAGCTGTTGGAGACATCCGTTGCTGTCATGCCTCGCAGTCAAGGCGTGCCGTTCGACGCGCCCGGCAATGCGACGTGACATGTCAGGACACGACGGGTTAATTCCTGGATCGCCGGTGGCAGTTGGGTTGAGCGGCTGGTTGGGCGAGCCCTTCCGCTGGTTGAGCGCGCGAAGCGAGTCGAAACCCCCGCACCCGGGCTGGGACACCCACCGTCCGCGCGTACCTGTGGACAGCCCGATACCGCCGAGGCCGTCGACGTGCGACCGTCGTCGCATGTCCGGTTTCATGTACATCCTGCGCTGCGCCGACGACAGCTACTACGTCGGGAGCACCCGCAATCTCGAGGCCCGCATCAGTCAGCACATGGACGGTGTCGGCGCCGCGTACACGCGACGGCGACGGCCCGTCACGCTCGTGTTCGTCGAAGAGTTCGACACCGTCGCCGAGGCGTACGAGATGGAGAAGCGAGTTCAGGGATGGTCCCGGGCGAAGCGCGAAGCACTGATCGACGGCGCGCCCGAACGCTTGCCCGGGCTGTCGAAGCGCGGGTATCGGCGGCCGACGACGTCCGGGCGTGACTGACCTCCTCTGGTGCGGGGTTTCGACTCGCTCCGCTCGCTCAACCAACGGGCGGGAAGCGCTCGCCCAACCAACGGACGGGGTCTCGCTCGCCCCGCGGCAGTCGCGCCCGCGCAGCGAACAGGCACTGCCGACCACCCGCCGATTGAGCGAGCGAAGAGAGTCGAGATCACCGCACCACACACCGAGAACCAGCACACCGCAAGGGGTTTCGACTCGCTCCGCTCGCTCAACCAACGGGCCGGCGCCTCGCTCAACCAACGGGCCGGCGCCTCGCCCGACCAACGGGCGGGGTCGCACTCAACCAACGGGCGGGGTCGCGCTCAACCAGCGCCGGAGACGCGGAACGCCCCGCCGCAAAGTCTGCGGCGGGGCGTTCGGCGATCGCTTACGCGATGATCAGCGCGTCACTTGCGCTTGTTGATCTCCTCGGTCAGCTGCGGGGCGACGTTGAACAGGTCGCCGACGATGCCGAAGTCGCTGATCTCGAAGATCGGAGCCTCTTCGTCCTTGTTGACGGCGACGATGGTCTTCGAGGTCTGCATGCCGGCACGGTGCTGGATGGCGCCCGAGATGCCCAGGGCGATGTACAGCTGCGGCGAGACGGTCTTGCCCGTCTGACCGACCTGGAACTGGCCCGGGTAGTAACCCGAGTCGACAGCGGCGCGCGAGGCGCCGACAGCGGCACCGAGCGAGTCCGCGAGGGCCTCGACCACCGAGAACTGCTCGGCCGAGCCGACACCGCGGCCACCCGAGACGACGATCGACGCCTCGGTGAGCTCCGGACGGTCGCCACCGACGTTCGGTGCGAAGCCGGTGATCTTCACACCGCCTTCCTGGGCCGGGACCTCGACGTTGACGACCTCGCCTGCGCCGGCTGCCGGAGCAGCCTCGACGCCGCCCGGACGCACCGAGATGACCGGGGTGTCGCCACCGGCCTGAGCGTCGACGGTGAACGCGCCACCGAAGATCGAGTGGACGCCTGCGCCACCCTCCTTGACGTCGATGACGTCGGTCAGCAGGCCGGAGCCCAGACGCACGGCCAGACGGCCGGCGATCTCCTTGCCGTCCGCGGTGGCGGCGACCAGAACGCCCGCGGCGCCTGCGGTCTCGGCCAGCTGCGACAGCACGTCGACCTTGGGGGTGATCAGGTAGGTCGCGACGTCGTCCGACTCGGCGACGTAGATCTTCTCGGCGCCGGCCTCGGTCAGGCCTGCGGTGACGCCCGCAGCCGAGCCCGGCTTGCCGACGACGACGGCGGACGGGGTGCCGAGGGCACGCGCCGCGGTGATGAGCTCGCTGGTGACCTTCTTCAGCCCACCTTCGGCATCCTGCTCAACGAGCACGAGTACTTCAGCCATGATTGTTCTCCTGAATGTCTTTGGGTTCGCCAGATGAAGTGGTGGGCGCGATCAGATGATCTTCGACGCGACCAGGAACTCAGCGACCTTCACGCCGCCGTCGCCCTCGTCGGTGACGCGCTCGCCGGCCGACTTCTCAGCCTTCGGGGTGACACCGGTGACGGTGCTGCCCGCGTTCGCCAGGCCGACGGTGTCGGCGTCGACGCCGATCTCCGCCAGCGTCACGACGTTCACTTCCTTCTTCTTGGCGGCCATGATGCCCTTGAAGGACGGGAAGCGCGGCTCGTTGATCTTCTCGTTGACCGAGACGATCGCGGGCAGCGTGGCCTCGACGTTGAAGATGCCCTCGTCGGTCTCACGCTCGCCGCGCAGGGTCTCGCCGTCGACCTCCAGCTTGCGCAGGTGGGTCAGGTGCGGGAGCTCGAGGTACTCGGCGATCATGGCCGGGACGGCACCGCTGCGACCGTCGGTGGCCTCGTTGCCCGCGATGACCATCTCGACGCCCTCGACCGTGCCCAGCGCCGAAGCCAGGACGTAGGCGGTCTGCACCGCGTCGCTGCCGTGCATCAGGTCGTCCTTGATGTGGATCGCCTTGTCGGCGCCCATCGACAGGGCCTTGCGGATGGCGTCGGTGGCGCGCTCCGGGCCGGCGCACAGCAGCGTCACTTCACCGCCGTTGGCTTCCTTGATCTGCAGTGCCTCTTCGACGGCGCGCTCGTTGATCTCATCGAGCACTGCGTCGGCGGCTTCCCGGTCGAGCGTGAAGTCGCCATCGGCGAGCTTGCGCTCGGACCACGTGTCGGGAACCTGCTTGATCAGAACGACAATATTCGTCATGGGTCTTCGTCGACCTCCTGCATCGGGTTCGGCAACTTACCGGCCGGTAAGGCCATGGGTCACTCAACACTTTAGCCGCTGGTCGCCCACGGAGAGAACATGGCACCGGTCACTTCCCGAGTGGTGGCGGCCACGGTGGCATGCCCTAAGGTCGTGGCGGTGACCGATTACCAGCCGACGCCGCAGTCCGATCAGCTCGCGCTCACCGGCGAACGCACCGTGCCCGGGATTGCCGCCGAGAACTACTGGTTCCGCCGCCACGAGGTGGCCTACGAGTACATCCTGGACCGCTGTGCGGGACTCGACGTGCTCGAAGCGGGCTCCGGCGAGGGGTACGGCGCAGCGATGGTCGCGACCCGTGCCGCGTCGGTGACCTGTGTGGACTACGACGAGCAGGCCGTCGAGCACACCCGCCGCCGATACCCGGAACTCATTGTGCACCAGGGGAATCTGATCGATCTGCCGCTGGCGGACGCCTCGGTCGACGTCGTCGTCAACTTCCAGGTCATCGAGCATCTCTGGGACCAGAGCGCCTTCGTCGCGGAGTGCCACCGGGTGCTGCGCCCAGGCGGGGTGCTGCTGATGAGCACCCCGAATCGCATCACCTTCTCCCCGGGCCGCGACACCCCGCTGAACCCGTTCCACACGCGTGAGCTGAATGCGGCGGAGATGACCGAGTTGCTGGCCGGCGCCGGGAGCGAAGCGAGCGGGCCGAATGTCACCGGCGCCGGGGGCGGCTTCGACGTGCAGCAGATGCTCGGTGTCTTCCACGGCGCGACGCTGCGGGCACTCGACGAGAAGTGGGGCGGGTCGATCATCGACGCGCAGATCGAGCGCGCGCTCGCCGGCGACGAGTGGCCGGCCGAGCTGACCGACGACGTCGCCGCCGTCGCGACCGCGGACTTCGACATCCTGTCCGCGACCGACGCCGACATCGACGCCAGCCTCGACCTGTTCGCTGTGGCCGTCCGACGCTGATGACCGTCGACAAGGTCCCCGGCCAGTTCACGCTGGTACTTCATTCGCATCTCCCCTGGCTCGCCAACCACAGTCGTTGGCCGGTCGGTGAGGAGTGGCTCTATCAGTCGTGGGCCCACTGCTACCAGCCCGTCTTCGCCGCCCTTCGGCGTCTGGCCGACGACGGCTTCTCCGACGTGCTCTCGCTGGGCGTCACGCCGGTCCTGGCCGCTCAGCTCGACGATCCGCACTGTGCGTCGTCGATGTACGAGTGGCTGGCCGACTGGCAGTTGCGCGCCATGGAGGCGGCGATCGCGCCGG
Source organism: Gordonia neofelifaecis NRRL B-59395 (assembly GCF_000192435.1). GTDB lineage: Bacteria > Actinomycetota > Actinomycetes > Mycobacteriales > Mycobacteriaceae > Gordonia > Gordonia neofelifaecis. The sequence continues at coordinate 213,957 of NZ_AEUD01000001.1, read as the reverse complement.
AACCCGACCGCCGCCGTATGGGACATCGCGAGTTCCGTTCCGCGGCAGCCGCTTTGCATGACTTCGAGACGCAGTGGCGGCACGGCGGGAGCCCGCAGATCCGGCCATTGGTGTCGTCCGGGATCATCGAACTGCTGGGCGGCCCGCTCGCCCACCCGTTTCAGCCCCTGCTCGACAGTCGGCTCCGGCAGTTCTCGCTGAGCGAGGGCCTGGCCGACGCCGAGTTGCGCTGGGGTACCCGGCCGACGGGCATCTGGGCGCCCGAATGCGCCTACACGCCGGGCATGGAGCAGGAGTACCGCGCCGCAGGCGTCGGTCACTTCATGGTCGACGGCCCCACCCTGCACGGCGACACCGCCCTCGGCCGGCCGGTCGGCGACTCCGGCGTGGTCGCCTTCGGCCGCGACCTCACCGTGAGTTACCGCGTGTGGTCGCCCAAGTCCGGATACCCGGGCCACGCCGCGTACCGCGACTTCCACACCTACGACCACCAGACGGGCTTCAAACCGGTCCGCGTCACGGGGAAGAACGTGCCGGGCGAGGCGAAGAAGCCGTACGACCCGTCGTTGGTGGATCCGGTGATCGACAAGCACGTCGACGACTTCATCGACTGCATCCGCGCGCGGCTGATCTCCGAGTCGGAGCGGATCGGCCGGCCTGCTCACGTCGTCGCGGCGTTCGACACCGAGTTGTACGGACACTGGTGGCACGAGGGGCCCATCTGGCTGGAGCGACTGATGCGCCGACTTCCCGAGGCCGGAGTCACGGTCGGCTCGCTCGCGACCGCCCGCCGGAACGGTTACGTCGGCGAACCGGTGGAGCTCGACGACTCGTCATGGGGCTCGGGCAAGGACTGGCGCGTGTGGGAGGGTCCGCAGGTTCAGCATCTCGTCCAGCTGAACAGCGAGGTCACCGATACCGCGCTCGACTCGCTCGACAAACGGCGCGGCCACGCCCCGGGTGTTCCGGCGCGCGACGGGATCGCCGACCAGATCCTGCGGGAGACGCTGATGACCGTCCAGTCCGACTGGCCGTTCATGATCTCGAAGGACACCGCCGCAGGCTACGCGCAGGACCGCGCCTACAAGCACGCGCATGCGACCCGGGAGATCTGCGCCGCGGCCGACGCCGGTAAGGAGGGCCGGGCCCGGCAGTTGGCAGACGGCTGGCGACATGCCGACAATCTGTTCGGCGCCCTCGACGCGAGGCGGCTGCCCGCCCGGGAAGGCGGCTTCTGATGCGCGTCCTCGTCGTCTCCTGGGAGTACCCGCCGGTGGTGGTGGGCGGGCTCGGCAGGCATGTCCACCATCTGACCGAGGCCGTCGCCGACCTAGGTCACGACGTCACCGTCCTCACCCGGCAGCCCTCCGGCACCGACGCGAGCACCCATCCCACCACCGACACGGTCGTCAACGGGGTCCGGGTGATCGCCGTCGCCGAGGATCCGCCCGCGTTCGACTTCGGCGCCGACATGATGGCGTGGACGCTCGCCATGGGCCACGGCTTCGTCCGCGCGGGCCTGCGGATCCTGCGCGACGGCCCCGCCCCGGACGTTGTGCACGCGCACGATTGGCTGGTGGCCCACCCGGCCATCGCGCTCGCCCAGTACTTCGACGTACCCCTGGTCTCGACGCTGCACGCGACCGAGGCGGGCAGGCACAGCGGCTGGGTGGCGGGGCACATCAACCGCCAGGTGCATTCGGTGGAGTGGTGGCTGGCGAACGCCTCGGACTCCCTCATCACCTGCTCCGCGTCGATGCGCGATGAGGTCGACACCCTGTTCGGGCCGCAGTTGCCACCGATCACCGTGATCCACAACGGGATCGACGTCCGAACCTGGAGCTTCGTGGACCGGCGGGTCCACGCCGGTCCCCCCGAGCTGCTGTTCGCCGGCCGTCTCGAGTACGAGAAGGGCGTGCAGGACCTGCTCGAAGCGCTCCCCGCGATCCGCCGCGCGCACCCGCGCACGCGGCTGACCGTTGCGGGCGACGGCACCCAGCTCGCCTGGCTGCGCGAGCAGGCCGCGGACCACGGCGTCACCGCCGCGGTCGACTTCGTCGGCACGCAGGATCACGAGGGCCTGCTGAGGCTGATGCACCACTGCGACGCGATCGTCCTGCCCAGTCGCTATGAGCCGTTCGGGATCGTCGCGCTCGAGGCCGCGGCGACCGGCATCCCGTTGATCACCTCCACCGCGGGCGGACTCGGCGAAGCCGTGACCGACGGCGACACGGGCTGGACGTTCGAGCCCTTCGACCCGGCTGGTCTCGCCACGGCCGTGTGCGACGCGCTGGCCGATCCGGCGGCGACGCAGCAGCGTGCTCGCCGCGCGCGCACCCGCCTCGGCGAGGAGTTCACGTGGCAGTCGATCGCGAAGCGGACCGCCGAGGTCTACGCGTCTGCGCGACGCCGTCCGGCGCGAGTTCTGGGACGACCGGAGATCCCCCTCCGACCGATGCCGGAGCGCGATCCGGGCGTGTGATCCCGGCCGGCGGCGCAATGAGAACCGGGCCATGCCGTCGGCCGATCGGCACGATTCCGGCATTCGATCGAGACAAATGACCTGAACGTACGACAGTCGAATCTCCCGAAACCAGTAACAACCCGTCTCACTTCACCGAACCTCTCACCAGTGACAACCGTCACAGATTTGAAGCTCGGTGGCAGCCCTCAGTCCACCGCGACCCGGAGGTGGACAGATGAATCGCAAGACGAAGGGCGCCCTGGCCGTCGGAGCGGGAGCCATCCTCCTCCTCGGCGGATTCGGCTCCTACGCGCTGTGGAGCGACTCCGAGGACATCGCGGGCGGCAACATCACGACCGGTGACTTCGGCCTCGACTGCGGCACCGGCGGCGCCTGGACCGACATCTCGTCGACGATGATCGGCGGCAACGCAGTCGACCCGGCCACCGATCTGATGGTGCCCGGCGACGTCTGGAAGTACGCGGGCGACTGCACCGTCACCGCGACCGGCAAGAACATGAAAGCGACCCTGGGCGTGAACCTGGGCACCGGAAACGTGCCGTCGAGCAACTTCGTCGTGACGACCACGGCGAACGGCACCGACACCACCACGACGCCGATCTCGGTCACCAACGGGCAGCAGATCCCGGTGACGGCGACGGTCGAGTTCAAGGCGAGCACGCCGAACACTGTCGACACCAACACGCAGGTCGGGGTCAGCAACATGAAGATCGCACTGAACCAGGTGCGACCGTAGCCCCCAGACGATTCTCGAACGCACCGTGACGCGACGCAGACTGCTCATCGGAGCCCTCGGCGTCCTGGTGGTGTCGCTGATCCTCGGATCCGTGTACTCCACCGGGGCGTTCTGGGCCGACGCCGAGACCTGGAATCCCGGCACCGTCGAGACCGGAACCATCGGTCTCGACGCTCATGGAAGCGGCGGGTCGTCGTACACGTTCCCGGCGCTGCAGGGCGCCAACATCGCGGTCGGCAACGTCACGGAGGCGCCGCTCACCATCACCAACACCGGTTCGACGCGGATCCGCTACCTGCTCTCGGCGGGTGGCCCGATGATCAGCACGACCGGCTCGGCGGTCACCGTCCGGCTCTCGGGCTCGGTGGGCGGGTGCGCGGGCGGCAGCGGAGATCTCAGCGGCGCGTTCCCCGCCACCGACACCACCGGGCCGCACACAGCCATCGCGCCGGGGTCGCCGTCGTCGTCGGACTGGAAGGTCCTGGAGATCGGCGCGAGCACCACCTGGTGCGTTCGGGCGATGCTGAAGGCGGTGAGCGGAACACAGCCCGCCGCGTATCAGATCAACTTCGACTTCGCGGTCGGCCAGCTCCGTCCGGGGCAGAACCCGTGACGGCGATCGACGGCGCGGCGCCGTCGCAGGGCGCCGATTCCGAGCGGCCGGAACGCACACCGGCCCAGCGCAGGCTGCACCTGGTGTGGCAGGCCGTCAGTTGGCTGCTGCTGTTCGCCGCATTCGCGGTGCTGTTCGCCACAATCGTGGTGCCGAAGGTCGGCGGCGGACGGCCGTACTCCATCCTCACCGGATCGATGCGGCCCGACTATCCGGAGGGCATGCTGATCGTGGTGCGTCCGGCGCCGTTCGGATCGATCCGTATCGGCGACGTCATCACCTACCAGTTGCAGTCGGGCCGGCCGGGCGTCATCACCCATCGCGTCGTCCGGATCACCGAGACACCGAGCGGGCAGCCGAGGCTGGTCACGAAAGGCGACGCCAACGACGCCGAGGACCCGCCCGTCCGCCCGGTCCAGGTCCGCGGCGTGCTGTGGTACTCGATCCCCTACGTGGGATACGTCAACACCTGGTTCACCGGTGCCCGGCGCACCGTCACCGTGTTCGTCCTCGCCGGACTCCTCTTCGTGTACGGCGGCTGGCAGTTCTACACCGATTGGCGGGACGACCGACGCCGGCGGGCGCGTGACGAGGAACTCGCCGGTCCCGCGGACGAGACTCCGACCGCCGCCTTCGCACTTCCGGCGAAGGAGTCCGACTCGTGAGGTTCAGACTGCCCGCCACGACGACGTCGAAGCGCGTCCGCGCACTGCTGGCGTGCGGGATACTGCTGGGCACCGGTGCCATCGGCACCTCGGCGCTGTGGTCCACCACCTCCCACACGCTGTCGGGCCAGTTCACCACCGCGACGATCGAGATCCGGGCCAACGGCTCGGCGGCCGCGACCGTCTCCTTCCCCGACACGCTGCTGCCGGGCTACACCACCGCGACGATGGTCGACGTCAAGAACACCGGCACACTCGCGTTCACCTACCTTCCCTCGGTCGGGTCGTCGAACACCGCGACGAGTGTCGGACAGTGGACCACGCTCAAGTCGACGGTGGTCGCCGCAGGCACCTCGGTGACCGGCACCTCCACCGGAACCACCTGCCCGGCGGGTATCGCCACCCTGGTGTCGGCACAGAATGTGACCACCGCGAAAGCGGGGTTCTCCGGCGTCGTAGCCCGGCCGCTCGCGATCGGCACCACCGAGCGGCTCTGCATGCAGCTCACCCTGCGAATGGACACGCCGGCGAGCTTCGCCGGTCTGGCGTCCGCGGGCACCGTCACCTTCACCTTCGACGCGACGGGATAGCCACGTGACCTGCGACGAGACCCCCACCGATCCCTTCATGCCGATCCGCCCGCGACGACCCGCGGCGGATCGAGCGCTCACCGTCGCCGCCGCGGCCGGTGTCGCGTGCATCCTGGCGACGGTGGCCGCCGTGCTGTTCGGCGTCCGGCCGATGATCTTCGAGACCGGATCCATGTCACCGGCCATCCCCGTCGGCGCGCTCGGCTTCTCCCGAACCGTACCGGCGACGCAGCTCCGGTCCGGCGATGTGGCGACCGTCGTTCGCGCCGACGGCACCCGCGTCACCCACCGGGTGGTCTCGGTCGATGCGACCTCATCGACGTCGGCGATGCTGACCATGCGCGGCGACGCCAATCCCGCCCCCGATCCGGACCGGTACATCGTCGCCGACGCCCGCCGGGTGTACTTCACCGTCCCGGTGCTGGGCTATGTCGCCTCGTGGCTCGGCAATCCGTACACGCTCGCGATTCAGGCCCTCGGCGTCAGTGCGCTGCTGCTCGTCGCCTTCGCACCCGAGCAGGGCTGGCGCCGGTCGCGGGCCGCGCGCCGGATGGTCGGCACCACCGCCGCCGCGGTCACCGTGGCCGTCGTCGCCACCGGCGTCGTCGATCCCGGTGAGGCCCGCGCCGCCACCGCGAATGCCACCGCCACCGGTGCCCTGGCGACCGGCCGTCCCGCCAATCCGACGTCGTTGAGCTGCTACAACACCACGACGACGTACCTGCTCCTCCCCTATTCCACCGTCGAATTGCGGTGGCCGAACCCACCCAGTCAGGCGAACTACACCTACGAGTTGAGCTTCCCCGGACAGACTCAGGCGCCGATCCTGCTCCCGGCATCGAGTCTGGCCAATCCGGCCGTGTACAAGTTCGAGCAGGGAATCCTCGGCAGTCTGCTGACCTGGATCCTCGGCGGCGGAAGCTACCCGGTGGTGCTGACGAATCTGATCGGCAACTTCCGCTCCAGCGGCACCGCGACGCAGTCGCTGCGGGCGACGACGCCGGTCTTCGAAGTGCCCGCCGGTATCAGGTGTGTCTCGCCGACCGGGACCGCGTCGGCGCGCCTCGCCCCGACCACGACGTCATCGGCGGCCTCATCAGCGCCGCCGTCAACGTCCGCCTCATCGACGTCTGCCTCGTCGACGTCTGACGCAGCGTCGAGTCCGCCGGCCTCGTCTCCCAGCGCCCCGGCCGCTCCGACGACGACCTCCGAGGTCGCACCGTCCCCGACGCCCGAGCTCCCGGCCGGCGGAACGCCGACCTCCTCGGGGCGATACGCGTTCTATGACGACGGCGGTGCGGTGACGATCCGAGACGCGACATCGACCGAGGTCGTCTACCGGGGCAGCTTCCCGTCGTCGAGTACGGTCCGGTGGCTGCCGGGCAGTGAGCAGTTGGAGATCACCGAACCCGACGGGACCGTCGTGACGGTGAGCCGGTCCGGCTCCGACTGGCTCGAACAGCGGACGCCACCGCCGACCACCGCCGCGGCTCAGTCCCCGGCGGCCCAATCCCCCGCGACTCAGCAGGGCACGACGACGTCCACGGAACCGGTGCCGGAGGCACCGGCAGGCTGACCTAACCTGCGGGGTCGCCCTTCGCCGCCGCCTTCTTCCGCTCGATGTCAGCGAGGGCGCGTTCGTACTCGGCGCGCTGCTCGGCACCGGCGTCCCACGCCTCCTTGCGATTCTTGACCACACGGGCCGGGGCGCCGACCGCGATCGCGTAGTCGTCGATCACACCGCGCACCACGGCGTGGGCGCCGAGGACGCAGCCCCGTCCGACCGTCGTATTGCGCAGCACCGTCACCTTCGCCGCGATCCAAGTGTCCGGGCCGATGCGGACCGGTCCCTTGACGATGCCCTGATCCTTGATCGGCAGGTCCAGGCTGTCGGTCACATGGTCGAAGTCGCAGATGTAGCACCAGTCGGCGACCAGCGTCGATCCGCCGATCTCCATGTCCAGATAGGAGTTGACGACATTGTTGGCGCCGAAGACCGCCTTGTCGCCGATGCGCATGCTGCCCTCGTGACAGCGGATGGAGTTGCCGTCGCCGATGTGCACCCAGCGGCCGATCTCCATGCGAGCCAACTCGGGCGTCGCGTGAATCTCCACGTTCCGGCCGAGGAACACCATGCCGCGAAGCACGATGTGCGGATTCGCCATCCGGAAACGCGCGAGACGGTAGTAACGGACCAGGTACCACGGGGTCCAGGCACGATTGCGCTTCACCCATCGGAGTGAGTCCATCGTCAGGAAGCGAACCTGCTGGGGGTCGCGACGGCGCCCGGCGCGCCACCGAGAGCGGTAAGACGCGTTCCACATCGTGGTCATGAAGACAAACCCTAAACGACAGGCTCCGGCGGCCGCCCCGCAGCAGGCGATTCGCCTGGTGACCGGACACGATAGAGTCGTGCGCGGACGCGGCGGCAACCGCGCGTCTCGACCAGATCGGAGCATGATGACCCAGGCCGCACGCCGACGCCCGCGCGCGATTCTTCGCACCGCTGTCCTCGGGGCGCTGACCGCGCTGATCATCACGTCGTGCTCCGACGGTCACCTCGACGTCCGCTCCGTGCCCGCGGCGGGCTGGTCGTCGTACGGCGGCAACAGCGCCAACAGCAACTACACCTATGCCCGGCCGCCCGCGGACCTCGAGCTGTCGTGGACGCGCCCGACCGGCGGCCCGGTGACCAGCCCGGTGACGATGAACGGCGGCGGCGACGTGATGGTGTCCGCACGGACGCCGAACGGCTGCAACATGATGGCCCTCGACTATCGAGCGGGCCGCAAGAACTTCTGCAAGCGGATGGCCGACGGGTTCTGGGGTAACTCGGCGCTGATCGACCAGTTCTCCCAGCCCTACATCGGCGAGCCGGGCCGGTTCCTCGCCTTCACCGGCGGCGGCGCCATCCGCTGGCGGAAGGACGTCTCGGGTGCGCCGACGTCGGCGAAGTTCGCCGGCCCCGGCCGAGTCCTGGTCACCACCTCGCTCGGGCAGGTGCTGATGCTGAACTCGCAGAACGGCGACGATGCGATGCCCGAGCGGAGACTGTGGTCGAATCCCGCAGCCGACCCGCTGACCGGGCTCGGCGACTGCGTGACCGGCGCCGCAGGTTGTGCGATCTCGGCCCCGCCTGCCGTGGACTGGTCTCACCAGCGGTTCTTCGTCAACTTCTTCCCGCAAGGCGCCAAGCAGTCGCAGCTCAAGGCGCTCGGATACGGGCAGCGCGGTGCCGGGGAGACGATCGTCGACCTCTGGGCCACCGACCTGCCCGGCGGGGTGGTCGGACCGCCGACCGTCTCCGCCGACGGCGCCACGGTGTACGCCTTCGGCCGCGACGGCAGGCTGTACGCGCTCGACGCCGCGTCCGGCGCGATCAAGTGGAGCTTCGACACCGGCGGCTACGGCTTCGGCACCATGTCGGTCTCGCCCGACGGCGTCATCGTCCCCGCGGGCACCATCGGCGCCCCGCTGGTCGTCGTGCGCGATACCGGCGACAAGGCCGAAGAGGTGGTGCGCCGCACCGATCTGCAGACGACGGGGCTCTCGACGCTCACCGCGGCGGGCACGCTGTGGACGGTCGTGCGGACCGGCGCCGACCAGCAGCTCGAACTGATGGAGCTCGACACCCGTTCCGGTGCGACCAAGCGAACGCTCCCGATGCCGGAGGCCAAGGGCTTCGCCACGGGCATCGCTGTCTCCCCCACCGGCCGCCTCGCCGTCGCGACCAACATCGGCGCGGTGTACTACTACAACCCGAAGTCGTAGCGGGGGCTGTTGGTCGAGGGCCCCTCGTTGGTTTGAGGAAGGTCTTCTCCGCCGCTGGTTGAGCGAGCGGAATAGGGCTCGCTCAACCAACGATGAAGGCACCAGCGATAACGCTCCCTCAACCGGCGACGGCAGCCCGGACCCCCGGCTCGCAGAGGAAGGCGGTGCCGGTCCGGCCGATTCGGGTCAGGACCACGGCCAGGGGGCGAGATCCCTTGAGCTTCAGCCGCTTCCGCAGCTTGTCTGGATCGATGTCCAGCCCGCGGACAAGGATCTCGAGACTGCCGCAGTCGTGCGCGGCGAGCGCTCCGCGCAGCACCTTCTCGCTGACGCCGAGCTGATCGATCACCCGGAACCCCCGCTCGCCCGGGGGCACGTGATCTCCCGTCAGGTAGGCGATCTGCGGATCGAGTTGGCGCAGACCATGCCGGTTCGCGTAATGGCGGACCAGCCCCGCTCGCACCACCGCGCCGTCCGGATCGACGATCCACTCCCCGACTCCGGCGGGGTCGAGCTCGTCGGGATCGTCGCTTGTCACCTCGTAGGCGTCGGTGCCGGTGCGCAACACGGTCGCACGCCGGGCCGGGCGCGGCGACTCACTCCACAGGCACGCCTCGCGCACTCCACCGTCGAGTGAGACCACCTGCACCTGACCGTCGAATCCGAAGCGGTCGCACAGCAGCCGGTAATCGAGTCCGGGTGCGCATTTCACGACCAGTTGGCGCCCCGCGTACACCGAAAGAAGTTCCAGCAGCGGAGGATCGAGCTCGTCGAGCTTGAACGTCCGGCCGCGGGCGTTCCGTCGTGCCGGATCGGCGATCACCACGTCGGCTTCTGACACCGGAGCCAACGCATCGGCGCGAGCCAGCAGCCACGGCCTCCGACGCTCGCCGTCGAGCGAGAGATTATGGTCGGCCATCGCCAGTCGCACCGGATCGAGATCGCTGCCGATCGCGCCGGAGATGCCGTCAGTGGTGGTCAGCGCCATCAGCTCGGACCCGATCGAGCAGGTGACATCGTGCACGACCGCCCCGGGATGACGCGCGGCGATGTCGGCCGCCCGATGTGCGGCCACCGGCGCGGCCGTGGCCTGCTGCAGCGCGGTGTCACTCGCGAGAATCCGGTCGGCGTGCAACAGCTTCGACGACGCCTTCCGGCGGGTGCGGACGGTCTCGACCAGCGCCGGCGCGTGCTCGCCGTAGCGCGATCGCAGATCCGGCATCTCGCTCAGCAACGCGTCCGGTGTCAGCGTCAGCGACGCGGTGTTCTGCAGGGCCTTCTCGCCGTACCGGGAACGAAGGAACTCGACGTCGTCGATGCTGAACTCGTAACCCACAGCGCAACCCTAGTCGGTGCGGTCCCACGGTCCCGAGCACACCGGGCCGTTGGACTGTCCGGCCGACAACGTTGGGCGATATCGGCGGGCCGCGAAACAGCGAATCCTGAAGGGCACCACACTCGTTCGAGAGATAGAGCCCACGCATGACCGCACAGGACGCCCGCCCGGACGTCGACCTGACCGCCGTCCGCCCGTACCCGTCGCCGCACCAGCGGAAGAGGGGATCGCTGCTGCAGCGGGTACTGACGACCACCGACCACAAGCAGATCGGCATCATGTACCTGGTCGCCGCAGGCGGCTTCTTCGTGATCGGTGGGCTGCTCGCCCTGCTGATGCGCGCCGAGTTGGCTCTGCCGGGCCTGCAGTTCGTGTCCAACGAGCAGTTCAACCAGTTGTTCACCATTCACGGCAGCATCATGCTGCTGCTCTACGCCACGCCGCTGGCCTGGGGCCTGGCCAACTTCCTGCTGCCCATCCAGGTCGGTGCACCGGACGTCGCGTTCCCTCGCCTCAACGCGCTCGGATTCTGGCTGTTCCTCGGCGGCGGCCTCGTCGTCGCGGCCGGTCTGCTCACCCCGGGCGGTGCCGCCGACTTCGGCTGGACCGCCTACGTGCCGCTCTCCGACGCGACCCACTCCCCGGGCGTCGGCGGCGACCTGTGGCTGGTCGGCGTCGCCGTCGGCGGTGTCGGCACCATCCTGGCCGCGGTCAACTTCATCACGACGATCGTGTGTCTGCGCGCTCCGGGCATGACCATGTTCCGGATGCCGGTCTTCACGTGGAACATCTTCGTCACCAGCGTGCTCGTACTGCTGATCTTCCCGCTCCTGACCGCCGCGGTGGTGGCGCTGGAAGTGGACCGCCAGTTCGGGGCCCACCTGCTCGACCCCGCCAACGGCGGAGCGATCCTGTGGCAGCACCTGTTCTGGTTCTTCGGCCACCCGGAGGTGTACGTCCTCGCCCTGCCGTTCTTCGGCGTCGTCTCGGAGATCATCCCCGTCTTCTCCCGGAAACCGATCTTCGGCTACTCGGGCATGGTGTTCGCGACCCTGGCCATCGCGGCGCTCTCCATCGCCGTCTGGGCACATCACATGTACGTCACCGGTTCCGTGCTGCTGCCGTTCTTCGCCTTCATGACGTTCCTGATCGCCGTCCCGACCGGCGTCAAGATGTTCAACTGGATCGGCACCATGTGGAAGGGCCGCGTCACGTTCGAGTCCCCGATGCTGTTCACCGTCGGCTTCCTGGTGACCTTCCTGTTCGGCGGACTGACCGGCGTCCTGCTCGCCAGCCCGCCGCTCGACTTCCACATCTCCGACACCTACTTCGTCGTCGCACACTTCCACTACACGTTGTTCGGCGCGGTCGTGTTCGCGGGATTCGCGGGCATCTACTTCTGGTTCCCGAAGATGACCGGACGGCTGATGGACGAACGCCTCGCGAAGTGGCACTTCTGGCTCACGTTCATCGGCTTCCAGATGACTTTCCTGGTCCAGCACTGGCTCGGCAACGAGGGCATGCCGCGCCGCTACGCCGACTACCTCGCGTCCGACGGATTCACCGTGCTCAACATGGTCTCGACCGTCGGTTCGCTGGTCCTCGGTCTGTCGACACTCGTGTTCATCTGGAATGTGTTCAAGAGCTACCGCTACGGCGACGTCGTCACCGTCGACGATCCGTGGGGGTTCGGCAACTCCCTCGAGTGGGCGACCTCGTGTCCCCCGCCGCGGCACAACTTCACCGAGCTGCCGCGAATCCGGTCCGAGCGCCCGGCGTTCGAACTCCACTACCCGCACATGACGAAGCGGATGGCGGCGGAACGTCACGCGGGTCACCGGGAACTCGTCGACGCCTGAGTCGAGGGCCCACCGCGCATAAGATTCACCGCTCAGCTCCGCCCTCAGAAGGGGCGGCGGGGCTGAGCGGTGAATCCTGTGCGCAGAGTCGCGGTTACTTCTCCGGCTTCACACCGGTGATGAGGACGTTGTAGAAGAACTTCGGCGGGACCACCTTGCGCAGGATGTTCTCGTCGATCCAGGTCATCCGCTTCCAACCGCCGAAAGCGAAGCCCGCCCAGCCCCAGCCCAGCTTCTCCGACGGCACCGCGGCCTCGAAGGTGCGAACCGGCCAGCCGAGCATCGCCGCGGCGAGTTCCTCCGCGGCCGACTCGACCTGCACCGCGCCGGCGCTGGTGGCGAGTCGCTCCAGGTCCTCCGGCGAGAAGGTGTGGATGTCGACGACGGCCTCGAGCGCCGCGGCGCGCGAGCTCTCGTCGAGCTCGGCCTGCGGACGACGCCACTGCTTGAGCGGGCCGAACTTGGTGACGTTGGTGGTGGCCCACCAGGTGGCGCGGCTCATCCAGCGGGCGTAGAAGTCGCCGATGGTCGACGGCTCACCCGCGAACACGAAGCGCCCGCCCGGCTTGAGCACGCGCAGGACCTCGCGCAGCGACTTCTCGACGTCGGGGATGTGATGCAGCACCGCGTGCCCGACGACGAGATCGAACGTGTCGTCCTCGTACGGGATGGACTCGGCGTCGGCGACGCGGCCGTCGACGTCCAGACCGAGGTTCTCGGCGTTGCGCAGGGCGACCTTCACCATGCCGGGCGACAGATCGGTGACCGAGCCCTTCTCGGCGACACCCGACTGCATCAGGTTGAGGAGGAAGAAGCCGGTGCCGCAGCCCAGCTCCATCGCGCGACCGTAGGGCACCGGCGCGTCGGGGACGATCCGATCGAAGCGCCCGCGGGCGAAGTCGATGAGGCGTTGGTCGAACGAGATCGACCACTTCTCGTCGTAGGTCTCGGCTTCCCAGTCGTGGTAGAGCACCTGAGCGAGCTTCGTATCCTTCAGCGCCGCCTCCACCTGCTCGGCAGTCGCGTGCGGGTTCGGCGCCGGGTCGACCTGGTCGCCCGAGGCGGCCGGATCGGCGGTGTTCTGATCGTCGATGGCGGTCATTGTCGGGTGCCCTACTTTCCGGTGAATTCGGCTTTGCCCGGGCCGTTGGCCACGAACGACTCCATGCCGATGGTGCGGTCTTGCGTCGCGAACAGAGCCGCGAACGCCTGCTCCTCGATCTTCAGTCCGGTGGTCAGATCCACGTCGAGACCGGAGTCGATGGCCGTCTTGGCCGCGGCGAGCGCGACCGACGCGGCACCGGCGAACTGGCCGGCCCATTTCAGTGCTTCGTCGTAGACATCGTCCGGCGCGACCACCTGGTCCACCAGGCCGATGCGCAGAGCCTCGTCGGCTCCAACGAAGCGGCCGGTGAAGACCATGTCCTTGGCGCGAGACGGCCCGATCAGCCGGGCGAGTCGCTGGGTGCCGCCGCCACCGGGGATCACGCCGAGGAGGACCTCGGGAACGCCCAGCTTCGCGTTGTCGCCGACGATGCGACGATCGGCGCCGAGCGCGACCTCCAATCCGCCGCCGAGCGCGTAGCCGGTGATCGCGGCGACGGTCGGCTTGGGGATCTCGGCGATCGCGCCCAGGGCTCGCTGCAGCCGCCCCGCGATCTTCTGCATCTCCGCGAACGACATGTCGATCATCTCTTTGATGTCCGCGCCTGCGGCCAGCACCTTGGGTCCGCCGTAGATGACGACGGCCTTGATGTCGTCGCGCACGCTCGCCTCTTCGGCGGCGGCGGCGAGTTCAGTCTGCACCTGACGGTTCAGCGCGTTCATCGGCGGACGGTTCAGCAGTATCGTGCCGACGCCGGGGTGTTCCTCCGACGTCTCCAGCGTCACAAACTCAGCCATGAGGGCAGGCTACCGGTAAGTCAGGTGTACGACCCAACCGGGCGGCAAGCATGTGACAGCAGAACACTGCAGTGAGGGATTAGTGTTGCGACATGGGTGACGAAGCAGTCGTGCTGCAGGTTCCCGGCCCAGGCGGTGTCGTGCGAGACGTGCGGATCAGCAGTCCGGACCGGGTCTACTTCGCCGACGCCGGGCTCACCAAGCTCGACCTCGCCCACTACTACCTGTCCGTGTCGGATGGCATCACCCGCGCACTCCTCGAGCGCCCGTGCATGCTCCATCGCTTCCCGCGCGGCACCTCCGAGAAGAAGGTGCACCAGAAGAAGCTACCCGCCGGCGCCCCCGACTGGATCCAGACCGTCGACATCTTCTTCCCCCGCTACTCGCGCATCGTGTCGGAGCTGTGCGTCACCGAACCGGCGGCCGTGCTCTGGGCGGTCCAGATGGCCACCGTCGAATTCCATCCGTGGAACTCCAGACGGTCGCACGTCGAACAGCCGGACGAGTGGCGGATCGACATCGACCCGATGCCGGGCGCCGACTTCGCGCGGGTCCGCCGCGTCGCGCACACCGTCCACGAGATCCTCGACGAGCTCGACATCGTCGGCTACCCGAAGACCTCGGGCGGACACGGTCTGCACGTCTACGTCCGCATCGAACCGGAATGGGAGTTCAGCGACGTCCGGCGCGCGGCTCACGCGTTCGGCGCCGAAGTGGTCCGACGACTGCCCGACGACGCGACCGTCACCTGGTGGCGCAAGGACCGCGACCCGGACTCGGTGTTCATCGACTTCAATCAGAACACCCGCGACCACACCATGGCAGCCGCCTACTCGATCCGCGCCAATGCCCGCGCGACGGTCTCCGCACCGATCCGCTGGAGCGAGCTCGACGACGCCGAGCCCGACGACTTCACCGTCGCGACCATGCCCGCCCGCTACGCCGAGATCGGCGACCTCCACGCCACCATCGACGACCGCGCGTACCGGATCGACACGCTGCTCGAATGGGCGGACCGTGACGAGGCCGACGGCGGCGGGGCGGGCGCCGACGGCACCGAGTGAACGGTCGCCGCCGAGGCCCCGAACTCAGGCCTTGTTCGTGTTCCGGAGCTGATCCATCCGGCCGTCACCGAGCGAGGACAGGTACTCGTCGGAGTCGGCGAAACGGAGTCCGGCGAGCCCCGACGCATCGGCGATCGACGGTTCGATCGGCTCGATCCGATGATCGGCGGACATCAGCTCCGCCACCGTCGAGTTCGCGGCGATCACCCGCAGTTGCGACCAGGTGGGCGGAAGCAGGAAGTGCTTGCCCTCGTTCCAGTCGGCGAGCGCCGCAGCGGCGGTCTGCCACTTGGTGTCGGCAGCCTCGCTCGTCTCGCCATCCGCGGCCTGACCGTCGGGCAGCTCAGCGAGGAAGAACCGGGTGTCGTAGCGACGGACCTCATTCTTCGGAGTGATCCAATGCGACAGCGGCGCAAGGAGATCCGCGCGGAGCGCGAGGTCGTGCTCGGACAGGAACTGGGCGAAGGAGATCTCCTTGTTCACCAATCGCTCACGCTCACCGGCCAACGACGCCGGGTCCGGATACACCGCGTCAGCCGATCCGGCGAGCAGCACCCCGCACTCCTCGAAGGTCTCCCGGACCGCGGCGCTGACGAGTGCCCGCGCGCTCTCGGTGTCGGTGGCGAAGCGGTCGGCCCACCACTGGACCTCGGGGCCGACCCAGGCGATCTCGGCGTCGCGGTCGCGATGGTCGACACCGCCGCCCGGGAACACCGTCATCCCGCCGGCGAACGCCATCTGCTTCACGCGTCGCTGGAGGAAGACTTCGATGCCGTCGGCCGAGTCCCGGACGAGCACCACGGTGGACGCGTCCCTCACCGGTGCCGGTGCCGAACCCTTTTCAGCGAACATGCGAACTCCTTCGTCACGACCGATCGCTACCGAGCAAGCGCTCGGTCTGCATCGACCTTAACCCGGACGCCGTCAGTGCGGACGTGCACGGTCATCCTTCGCCGCGACGATGCCCGCCCGCACGGCGCGCCCGACGGGCGAAGTAACGACCGTCGTCGTGGGTGAGCGCGATGTTCTGCCGGAAGGTCGTCGTGAGGTTCTCCGCGGTCAGCGCCTCGTCGAGCGGGCCCTGGGCGGTGACGCCGCCCTCCGACAGCATCATGATGTTCGTGAAGCCCGGCGGGATCTCCTCGACGTGGTGCGTGATCAGCACCAGCGCCGGCGAGTCCGGGTCCGCCGCGAGCGCACTGAGGCGATCGACGAGTTCCTCGCGCCCGCCGAGATCCAGTCCGGCCGCCGGTTCGTCGAGCAGCAGCAGTTCCGGATCGGTCATCAGGCCGCGGGCGATCAGGACCCGCTTGCGCTCCCCCTCCGACAGCGTGCCGAACCGCCGGCCGGCGAGGTGCTCGGCACCCATCGACTCCAGAATGTCGGAGGCCTGGGCGCGGTCCATGTCGTCGTACTCCTCGCGCCAGCGCCCGAGGACCGAGTAACCCGCCGAGATCACCAGATCCGACACCAGCTCATCTCCTGGCACGCGTGCGGCCATCGCCGAACTCACCATGCCGATCCGCGTCGACAGTTCGCGGACGTCTACCCGGCCCAGCCGTTCGCCGACGACGAAGGCGTCACCGCGGGTCGGGAAGTCCATCGCCGCGGCCATCCGCAGCAACGACGTCTTACCCGCACCGTTGGGCCCGATGATCACCCATCGCTCGTCGAGCTCCACCTGCCAGTTCACCGGGCCGACGAGCGTCTTTCCGTCCCGGACGAGCGAGACGTCACGGAAGTCGATGAGGAGGTCGGGATCAGCGATGAGTTCGGTCACGCCTCCATGTTGCCGGATGCCTCACATCTGCCGCGCAGCGGAATACAAAGACGACGCCCGCCGCTGAACCTTCAGTGACCGATTCCGTCCTCCCCGACCCCGACGCCTCGCGCGCAGCCGCGCCGCGCGTCCCGTTCTCGCTCCTCGATCTGGCCCAGGTGGGCGCAGGCGAGACCGTCGCCGAATCCCTGGCGCACTCCCGCCGGATGGCGCAGTTCGCCGATCAGACCGGATATGAGCGCATCTGGTACGCGGAGCACCACAACATGCCTGCGATCGCGTCGGCGGCCCCGGCGGTGCTCGTCGCCCACATGGCGGCCCACACCTCGAGGATCCGTCTCGGCTCCGGCGGCGTGATGCTCCCCAACCACTCGCCGCTGGCGATCGCCGAGCAGTACGGCACCCTCGCCGAGCTCTACCCCGGCCGGATCGACCTCGGCCTCGGCCGCGCTCCCGGCGGCGATCACGCGACTTTCACCGCCCTGCGCCGCACGCCGTCGGATGCGGAGAACTTCCCCGCCGACGTCGTGGAACTGCAGCGGTACTTCGCGGGCACCCCGGTCCACGGTGTGATCGCCACGCCCGGTTCCGGAACGCACGTGCCGCTGTACATCCTCGGCTCGTCGCTGTTCGGCGCCCAGCTCGCCGCGGCCCTCGGCCTCCCCTACGCGTTCGCCTCGCACTTCGCGCCGCAGGCGCTGGAACAGGCGATCTCGCTGTACCTCCGCGACTTCCGGCCGGCGCCGACTCGCGACGGCGGCGAGACCGCGCCCCATGTGATGGCCGCCGCCACCGTCATCGCCGACGACGATGCCGATCGCGCCCACGAGCAGCTGCGGCAGGCCAAGATCCACCGCATCAAGTTCCTCTTCAACCGCGGCCGGAACATGACGACTGCGGAGGCGGAGGCACTGCTCGACGGCCCGCAGGGCGCGCAGGTCGACGAGATGCTGCGCCTCGCCGCGGTCGGCACCCCCGACGACGTCCTCGCCCAGCTCGACCGCTTCGCCCAGCGGATCGGCGCCGACGAGCTCATCCTGGCCCCGCTCGCCGGCGACCGCGACGTGTGGTTCGGCACCGTGGAGAAGCTGGCCCCGCCCGCGAGGTGACCGGCGGCGCTCAGGTGCGCTCGGCGATCACCGTCATCGAGCCCGGCTCGATCTCGGTGAAGCCGGCGTCCTGGACAGGCACCGCGGAGCCTGTGGCCGCCTGCTCCACCAATCCGGCCCAGCGCTGGGGACCGGGCATCCGGACGTCGAGGGGACACCCGCGGTCGTACCAGTCCGCGGCCTCGGTCTCCGACATCAGCCGGACACCCAGCATCGATGCGTGCCCCACCTGCGCAGCCGTCTTTCCGACCGTCATCTCCAGGGCCGGGTTGACCCAGAGGACGAGACCGCCGGCCGGCCCCGCCGCGGCGTCTTCGCCCGGCAGATCGCCGTCGACCTCGGTTCCGCCGATCTGCAGCTTCGCGACGCGCTTGTCGACGTCGCCGATCCGGCTCGGCACGTAAGCCCGCGCCTCGACGCCGTCCACGACGGCGGTGACGCCCGAAACGTCCTGCGCGGCCGCCCACTGCGCTCCCCGACCGCGGCGTGCGATCTTCCGGATCCGCTCATCGCACCAGGCGTCCATCGGTGCCGCCCACTCGCCGTCGTCGCCGACTCGCGGATCGAGGCACAGCAGCACGACCGCCCGCGCGGCTGCCACCAGCAGCCGATGCCGATCGGGCGGATCCTTCTTCTCGATGTGCAGCACCATCTGCATGGCCTGCACGTTCTGCGGATCCTCCGGATCGTCGTACCGGCCGAGGTACGAGACCAGGCGCTCGTACTGCCGCGCGACCGAGGTGGTCATGCGCTCAGTCGATCGGGACGCGACGGACGCCGCCGTCGCGACTGTCGGCGGCCTCGACCTCGTCGCGCGTGACGCCGAGCATGAACAGCACGGCGTCGAGGTACGGATGGTCGAGGGTGGTGTCGGCGACCTCGCGCAACGCGGGCTTGGCGTTGAAGGCGATGCCGAGTCCGGCGGCGGTGAGCATGTCGATGTCGTTCGCACCGTCGCCGACCGCGACTGTCTGCTCCATCGGCACACCCATCTGCTCGGCGAACGCCGCGAGGGCGCGGGCCTTGCCCGGCCGGTCCACCACCTCGCCGATCACCTTGCCGGTGAGTTTGCCGTCGACGATCTCGAGGGTGTTGGCGCGGACGAAGTCGAGTTCGAGCTCGCTCGCGAGCGGCTCGATCACCTGACGGAAGCCGCCGGAGACCACGCCGCAGTGATAGCCGAGCCGATTCAGCGTGCGGATCGTGGTGCGCGCACCGGGGGTCAGTTCGAGCGACTCGGCGACCCTCGTGATCACATCCGCATCGAGCCCTTCCAGTGCCTTGACCCGCTCGTGGAGCGACTCGGCGAAGTCCAGCTCGCCGCGCATCGCGGCCTCGGTGACCGCGGCGACCTCGGCCTCCCGGCCGGCCTTGGCGGCGAGCATCTCGATCACCTCACCCTGGATGAGAGTCGAATCGACGTCGAAGACGATGACCCGCTTGGCCCGCCGCGCCAGTCCCCCGCGCTCCACCGCGACGTCGATCGGGTAGCTCGCGGACACCGCGCCCAGCCCCTCGCGGATCGCGGCGTCGGCGCCCGCGGTGATCATCAGTTCCAGCCCGGTCAGCGGGTAGTCGGCGACACCGCGGATCGAATCGATGTTGGCGCCCTGACGGTGCAGTTCGGCGGCGACCGCCTGAAACGCCTCCGCGGAGACCGGGCGGCCGAGGACCACCACCGCATGGGTCGACGGCGCCTGTTCCTTGCCGTGCGGATCGAGATCGATGTCGACGTGCATTCCGCGGGCACCCATCTGAATGGACACCGCCTCCTGCAGGTCCTCCACGTCGCCGTCGGTGGCCACCAGCACGCCGAGCGTCAGATGGTTGTGAATGACGACCTGCTCGACGTCGAGCAGGTCGACGCCGACCGAGGACAACGCTCCCATCAGGGACGAGGTGACACCGGGCTTGTCGGGACCGCTCACCGTGATGAGCACCGTGCGCTTCGCGTCGATCATTTCCACCCTGTGATTATGGCCGGTCACCGACCGGCGAGAAGAATCAGGCCCGTCCGAGCGAACTCGGACGGGCCTGATCTGGTTTCGGGCTACAACATCAGTGGTTGCTGCTGCCCCAGCCGACATGGGCTTCGGAGCGCATCCGCTCCACCATGTGCGGGTAGTGCAGCTCGAACGCCGGGCGCTCCGAACGGATGCGCGGCAGCTCGGTGAAGTTGTGGCGCGGCGGCGGGCAGCTGGTGGCCCACTCGAGGCCGTTGCCGAAGCCCCACGGATCGTCGACGGTCACGACCTCGCCGTAGCGGTAGCTCTTGAAGACGTTCCACACGAACGGCAGGGTCGACAGGCCCAGGATGAAGGCGCCGACGGTCGAGACGACGTTCAAGGTGGTGAAACCGTCCGACGGCAGGTAGTCGGCGTAGCGACGCGGCATGCCCTCGTTGCCCAGCCAGTGCTGCACCAGGAACGTGGTGTGGAAGCCGATGAAGGTCAGCCAGAAGTGCCACTTGCCGAGGGTCTCGTCGAGCATGCGGCCGGTCATCTTCGGGAACCAGAAGTAGATACCCGAGAAGGTCGCGAACACGATGGTGCCGAAGAGCACGTAGTGGAAGTGCGCCACCACGAAGTAGGTGTCCGAGATGTGGAAGTCCAGCGGCGGGCTGGCGAGCAGAACGCCGGTCAGGCCACCGAAGAGGAAGGTGACGATGAAGCCGATGGCGAACAGCATCGGAGTCTCGAAGGTGATTCGGCCCTTCCACATGGTGCCGATCCAGTTGAAGAACTTCACACCGGTCGGGACCGCGATCAAGAACGTCATGAACGAGAAGAACGGCAGCAGCACCGAACCGGTCACGTACATGTGGTGCGCCCAGACGGCCACCGACAGCGCCGCGATGGCCAGGGTGGCGTAGACCAGACCCGAGTAGCCGAACGTGGGCTTACGCGAGAAGACCGGGAAGACCTCCGACACGATGCCGAAGAACGGCAGGGCGATGACGTAGACCTCGGGGTGACCGAAGAACCAGAACAGGTGCTGCCACAGGATCACGCCGCCGTTGGCGGGATCGTAGAGGTGGGCGCCGAACTGCCGGTCCACCTCGAGACCCATCAGAGCCGCGGTCAGCAGCGGGAAGATCAGCAGGATCAGAACGCTCGTCACCAGGATGTTCCAGGTGAAGATCGGCATGCGGAACATGGTCATGCCCGGTGCGCGGAGGCACACGACGGTGGTGATCATGTTGACCGCACCGAGGATGGTGCCCAGACCGGCGACGCCCAGACCCATGATCCAGAAGTCGGCGCCGACGCCCGGCGAGTGCACCGCGTCGGTCAGCGGGGTGTAGGCGGTCCAACCGAAGTCGGCCGCGCCACCCGGGGTGAGGAAGCCGCCGAGGGCGACCAGGTTGCCGAACAGGAAGAGCCAGTAGCCCAGCGCGTTCAGACGCGGGAAGGCCACGTCGGGCGCGCCGATCTGCAGCGGCAGAACGAAGTTCGCGAAACCGATGACGATCGGGGTCGCATACATCAGCAGCATCACCGTGCCGTGCATGGTGAACAGCTGGTTGAACTGCTCGTTCGAGAGGAACTGCAGTCCGGGATGCGTCAGCTCGGCACGCATCAACAACGCCATCAGACCGCCGATAAGGAAGAAGGCGATACAGGTGGTGATGTACATCTGACCGATCAGCTTGTGATCAGTCGTCGTGATGAGCTTGTAGAAGAACGAGCCCTTGGGCTGGACGCGGGCCGGATACGGCCGCTCCGCTTCCACCCGGGTCGTCGGTTGGTCTACCGCGGTCACAGATTCCTCCTCCTCGGCACCGCAAGATCGGCACCGGGCCTAACGGCCCAAAACTCTGCTGTCGTGCCAACTCTGGCGCTAGCGCTACGTACTGATCGTAAACCAGACCTGTGCACTGTTCCGACCGGGTCCTACGATCTGTCGTAATTCCAAGATAGACCCGAGTCGTCGCCGCAGGTAGCCCCATTTCACGGCGAGCCGCCGGTGCTAGCGTAGGCGGGTGTTCTCCATGCCTCCGAGCGTTCCGCAGCGCGCCGTCGCCGTCGCGGCGACGCTCGCACTGACTGCCGGCCTGAGCGCCTGCGCCGGCGACGACGACGTCCTCCGCACGCCCGAGGGATCGGTCATCTCCACCACGGTCACGCGGATCGCCGAGGTCAACATCGTCAATCCGGGCCGCGACTACGCCAAGACATGCCTCGGTCCGACGGCACCCGACCCAGGTCGGGCAGACGTGACGCGGATCGTCGTCACCGACCCGGCCCTGCTGGACGCCCTGTGCGCGCTCGGGATGGGTGCTCAGGTCAAAGGACTCGCGGCACCGGCGGGATCGGTGCCCGAGTATCTCGGCCCGCAGTTCACCTCGATCCCGACCCTGGGCGACACGCCCGATGCGACGGCTGTGAAGAAGGCCGCACCGGAGGTCGTGCTGTCGTCACCGGAGACGGCGGACCGCCTCACCGCTCTGCGCGCGACTGGCGCGCTCGGAACCGCACGCACCGTCACGGTCGATCCGGCGGGCGATTGGCAGCAGGCCTTCCGTGATGTCGCCGCCGGGATGAATCGGACCGGCGCAGCGACCGCGCGTCTGGCCGAATTCACCGCGGAGGCGCATCGCGTCGGCCGGGTGATGGATGCGCCGCACAGTGAGGTCTCGCTGGTGCGGTTCACGCCCGATGCCGAGATGATCGAGGGCACCTCATCCTTCGGCGCTCAGATCATGGCGATCATCGGCGTCGCCCGCCCGGCTCCCCAGCGCACACCGGATGCGGTGCCCGCGACCGACGCCAACTTCTCCGACGCGGACGCCGACCTCATCTACGTCAGTTACCAGGGTGAGAAGGGACTCGAGCGCGGCAAGGACGTCCTGCTCAGCGATCGCTGGAAGGACATGGGCGCGCCGACCTGGAATCGCGTGCTGTCGGTCGACGACACCGTCTGGTACGAGACGTCGGGCCTGGCCGCGGCCTGGCTGGTGCTGAACGACGTGAAGGTCTCCCTCAACAGCAGTTCGGCGGGCTGACGGCTCCTTATATATGGACGCTCGATGTATGGATGCTGGGCCGACCGGCCGGTCGGACGAGGATGTCGTACCCCTGAGGTACAAGTACTGACATGACAGCGATGCCGGTGGCCGAGACCGACGGCCGGATCGCACTCCGCATCCGGTGGATGCCGGGGCTGGGCCTGGCGGTCTGGCCGGATGCCCCCGCCGAACCCGGCACGGTCCTCGGCGACGCGGTCGACGTGCCTGCCGCGTTGACCGATCTCCTCGCCGCCAAACGTCTGCGCCACACGGTGGAGTCCGCGGCCGACGGGGGCGTCCGGGTGTTCCACGCGGCGACCGGGCTCGGCGTTCCGTCGGCCGTCGAGTTTCTCGACCGATGCGAGCATCTCCGGGTCGGCGGCGACATCGCCTACTTCCGCTATCTGCTCGCAGGCGTTCGTGCGTACATCGCCTCCGGGTCGGTGGCGCCCAGCACCTGCCTGGTCGGCGGCGCCTACGAGGTCCGGTGGGTGCCGGTGCCGACCGCCGCGTGGCACAGCTGGCTGTCGATCGCCAACGCGTCGGCACCGGCGGCGGTGCCGACCGCGAACGGTGCCGTGACCGACTTCGCGTGCGAGGTGCTCGACCAGGAGTGCCGCCGTCTACTCGCGACGACGGGGGCCTCGTCGCCGATTCCGCTGATCGCCGGTCTCGCCGAACGGTCCCCCGCGTTGGTGGCTGCCGAGGTCGGGCCGCGAAGCCTGCAGGCGTGGCAGGACTGGGTCGGGACCGCCGGACCGGGGAAGCCGTCGGTCGTGATGCGGCTGCATCCGCCTCCCGAGGACGAGGACGCCGAGCACGGCGCTCCGCCTGCGCCTCCCGATCAAGTGCGATGGCGTCTCGAGGTCTGCCTGCGGACCGCGGCCGGCGAACTCGCACCGGTGGTCCCCCACCGTCTCGATCCGCACGAGCTCGATGCCGTCACCACTGAGCTGGCCGTCGCCGCGACCACATTCGGTGAACTCGGCCGGGCCGAAGCCGATCCGCACAGTCTCGACTACCTGCTCACCACCGGTGTCGTCGACGACCTCCTGACCTACGGCGCCGCGGATCTCCAGGCCGCGGGCGTGCACGTCCTGCTCCCGTCGTCGATCGCGGCGGTGACGCCGTCGCTGTCGATCCGCTCGCAGCAGACTCCGGGAGGCGGCTCCCGTCCGGGTTTCGTCGGCCTCGACGAGATCTCCGACTTCGAGTGGCGCCTCGCCCTCGGCGACGCACCCGACGCTCGGGAACTGTCGCAGTCGGACATCGACGAGCTCGCCCAGCAGAGCGGCGACCTGGTGCGGCTGCGCGGCAAATGGCTGCGTGCCGAGGGTGCTGCACTCCATCGCGCCGCGGCGTTCATCGCCGCACAACGCGCGATGAAGCCCGAGGACAAGGCACCGACGATGGCCGAACTGCTCGCCCTCGTCACCGACGCGGATGGCGCACTACCGGTTCCGGTCACCTCGGTCAGCGGTCTCGGCTGGCTCGACGACATCGCCGCCGACGGAGTCTTCGCGCCGCCGTCGATCGCCCCGCCGACCTCCTTGCGCGCCGAGTTGCGGCCGTACCAGCAGCGCGGACTCGAATGGCTCACCGCGCTCGGCGGCATCGGTGCCGGCGCCGTCCTCGCCGACGACATGGGACTCGGCAAGACCGTGCAGGTCATCGCGATGCTCACCGGCAACCGCGAACGGTCGCCGGACTCGTCCCCCGCCCTGGTGGTCTGCCCGATGTCGGTGATCGGCAACTGGCATCGGGAGCTGTCGACGTTCGCACCGCATCTTCGGGTGGTCGTGCATCACGGCACCGGCCGATCCGCCGACTCGCTGACGGCCGATCCGCCGGACGTGGTGCTCACCACCTTCGCCACGCTCGCCCGCGACCGCGCCGCCCTGGCAGCCCTGCCATGGACCGAGTTGGTCGTGGACGAGGCCCAGCACGTGAAGAACGTGCACACCGCGGCGGCGAAGGCGCTGCGGGCGGTGCCTGCCCGGCAACGGATCGCGCTGACCGGGACGCCGGTGGAGAACCGTCTCGAAGATCTGCGGGCGATCATCGATCTGGTGAACCCTGGCATGCTCGGCAGTGCCTCCAAGTTCCGGGCACGATTCGCCGAGCCGATCGAGCGCGACCGTGATCCCCGGGCCATCGCTCGACTGTCCGCGGTGACCAGACCGTTCATCCTCCGCCGGGAGAAGACCGATCCGACGATCGTGCCCGACCTCCCCGCCAAGTCCGAGCTGATAGTGCGCACCAACCTCTCGAGCGAGCAGGCCGGCCTGTACCAGGCGGTTCTCAACGAGTTGCACGAGGCACTCGCCGACACCGGTCAGGGCGGACCCCGCCGCCGGACCGTCCTGGCCGCGCTGACTCGCCTCAAGCAGATCTGCAACCATCCGGCCCACTATTTCGACGACGGTTCCGGGATGCTCCGGCGGGGACGCCACCGCTCGGGCAAGGTCGAACTGCTGGTGGACGTGCTGACCACGCTCATCGCCGAGGGCGATCGCGCACTCGTCTTCACTCAGTTCGCCGCGTTCGCCGAATTGCTGTCCGGCTGGCTCGAACCGGTCCTCGGCACGGCGGTCCCGGTCCTGCACGGCGGCAGTTCCCGCGATCAGCGCGATGCGATGGTGGCCCGCTTCTCCTCGCCCGACGGTCCGCCGGTGCTGATCGCCACGCTGAAGGCCGGCGGCACCGGACTCAACATGGTCGCGGCGAATCACGTCATCCATGCGGACCGGTGGTGGAATCCCGCGGTCGAGGACCAGGCTACCGACCGCGCGTACCGCATCGGGCAGACACGGAACGTCCAGGTGCGGAAATTCGTGTGCGTCGGCACCCTCGAGGAACGCATCGACGAGATGGTCGCGTCCAAACGCGAACTGTCCCGGCTGACGCTCAGCACGGGCGAATCCTGGCTCAGCGACCTCGACGACGACACCCTCATGGATCTGCTCGCGCTGCGCGACGAGGCGGTGTCCGAGTGAGAACGGAGGACCGATGAGTCCGGGGCGCAAGCGCAGAGCTGCGGTCCGCGGCTACGGGATCACCGGATGGTCGAGAGCCTTCGTCGGCGTCGTCGAGTCCGGCGCCGACCATCGGCACATCACCGGGGCGCGCCGCTACTTCCGTGACCGGCACGTCGAGGGACTGCACATCGGGCACGGCTTGGTGACCGCCTCCGTCCGCGGCAGCCAACTGGATCCGTTCGAGGTGCGCCTGGAGACCCGAACCGTCGACGCGGCGACGGTGGTCGAACTGCTGCGCCGCACCGGACGCGCCGACGACCTGCTCGATCTCGCGCGCGGCGAGCAGCCCCCGGGCCTCGGGGAGCTCATCGCACCGACCGAGCCGGCCGACGTCGCCTCCGACTGCACGTGCCCGGACGAGGCGCCCAGGTGCACGCATGTCCTGGCCGTGGCATTCGAGGTGGCCGCGGAGATCGATCGGCGGCCGACCGCCCTGCTGACCGTGATGGGCACCGATCTGCCGGAGCTGCTGGCGGCCGCCCAGGACGACGACTCCGCGTCGCCGTCGCCGGCGTCCGGTGACCCGCTCCTCCCCGACGATCCCTACGGCGATCACCGGCTGCCGCCGACTCCACCCACCTTCCCGGCCGCGGACCCGCTCACCGACCTCGACCCGACCGTGCTGCGGCAGGCACTGCGCGCGACCGGTGTCGCGGCGACCGAAGCCGGCGAGGCTCTCGACGACCTGGCGACGTTCTACGAGATCCTTACGCGCAGGCGTTGACCTTGCACAGACCTACCTGAGGTCGACGACGGTGACGCCTCGGGTGGCGACCGCGGCCAGCACGTCGTCGACCGGCGGTCTCACTCCTGGCTGCCAACTGGCGATCCGGCCGGTTGCCGAGGTCGGGACACCGACCAGGTCGCCCGTCATTCGAGCCATCGCCGAGGATTCCTCGGCCGGGTCGTCGAGCACGCTGACAGCCACGTGCTCGACGGATGAGCCCGGGACATGCTGGGTGACGGCGTAGACGGCGTCGATCCTCGACCACGGCACCGACCACCGGGCCTGTCCCAGTCGTCCGGCACCGCTGATCCCGGCGTCGTCGACCAGCAGGACTCCCCGGTCGCCGAACAGGAAGCGCCCGGCCATCACCGCACCCCCGACGCCGAAGAAGATGATCGACGCCCAGCCGATGACCCGCTGGAACGACGAACTGTCGGCAGCGAGGACCATCCACAGCCCGATCGCCACGAAGACGACGGGGAGGACGAACATCACCAGCACCGACTTGGCGGTCAACTCCTGCCTGGCCTCGATCTCCATGTTCTCGACGGTACGGAAGTCGGACCAGGTGTCCAGGGGGCCGTCGGACCGTCGAATGACCGTCACGCTCGGCGGCTCGGACCGACCAGCACTCCCCGAGATGACATCAGTGATTGTTCCATTATTCAGTGGTAACGTGATGTTCATCACTGACGTCTCGACGATCGCGATCAGGTCGTCGACACCGAGTCGACAAGGATTGCCATGAGCACGACAGACGACATCAGAACCACACCGACGCCGAAATCTCGACAGGACTACCGCGACGCACGGACCACCATCGCGCATCGTCTGCTCAAGAGTTCGTCCAACCGCTCGTACGACCCGATCATCGACATCGATTACGACGCGCCGCTGGTGGACGGCAAGTACTTCCTTCCGCCGGCGGTCGTCA
The DNA here is from genome assembly GCF_000192435.1 of Gordonia neofelifaecis NRRL B-59395. GTDB lineage: Bacteria > Actinomycetota > Actinomycetes > Mycobacteriales > Mycobacteriaceae > Gordonia > Gordonia neofelifaecis. The sequence continues at coordinate 186,340 of NZ_AEUD01000001.1, read as the reverse complement.
CCCTGCACGGCACCGACGTGTGGGACGCCATGACCGGTGAGCAGCGGATCGAACTGTCGCGGCAGGAGATGGCGAACATCCTGTCGGTCGGGATCTGGTTCGAGAACCTCCTCAATCGCGCGCTGTTGATCCGACTGATGCGCGCAGACCCCGCCGCGGCGACGACCCACTACTCACTGACCGAGATGGGCGACGAGTGCCGCCACATGACGATGTTCGGCAAGGCGATCGAGACGTCCGGTGCCCGCGCATACGGCATGCGCCGCTGGGAGCGCGGGGCGATGCATGTCCTGCCGATCGTCATGCGCGGAACGCTGATGTGGGTCATCACCCTGGTCGGCGAGGAACTCTTCGATGCGATTCAACGGCAGGTCAGGAACGATCCCGACCTGCAACCCATGGTGGCGCAGCTGATGCAGATCCACGTCACCGAGGAGGCCCGGCACATCGGTTTCGCGCGCGACGCGATCGTGCGGCGCCGTCCCATCCGCTCCCGATTCGAGACGGTCGTCGCTGCGAACCTGCACGGGCTCGCAGCACCGGTCTTCCGGCGACTGTTCACCAACCCGGAGATGTACCGACGCGCCGGGTTCGACGACCCCGCTGCGATCGCCCGGATCGCCCGGCGCAATCCGGAATTCCACAACGTCCAGGTCGACTCCTTCGAACCGCTCTCGACCTTCCTCGAGAAGAACGGACTGATGGGGCCGCTCGCGAGGCGCATGTGGCGTCGATCGGGGTTCTTGAGGTGACGACCATCGCGCTGGTCGGTACCTCGCCGGCGATCGAGAGGACTCGGCGGCGGCTCGCCGACTCGCCGCTGCCGTTCCACGTCGTCGACGACTCGTGCGCCGCCGATCTGATCGTGACCGACGACGCGCCGCCCTCGCCGAATCATCTCGGCGTGGCCTCGGCTCAGACACCGGACACGTTCTTCTGCAGCGACGGTTCCGTCGACTACGTGGTCGCCGCCTTGACCGAGGCGCATCTGGCCGGTGTCCATGGAGTCCGCGTCCGCCGGCCGGTCCAGGACCGGCGCGAACAGCCGGTTCTCGGAATGAAGTCCGAGCGGCGCCGCCTGATCAGCCGTATCAGGCGCCGCGCCGCGCGATTCGACCCGTCCGACTACGACTGGATCAGCGACGAGACGATCGACGTCGACGTCTTCGACGACGAGGTGGTCGTGACCGTGGCCGGCGAGGATCTCACTGCACGATTGCGCGGGCGCGGGCGCGTCGACGGATACGACGGTCGATTCCATTGGGCCGGAACGCTGTACAGCGAGCGCGCCGCCGACCTCAAGCGCACAGGCCAGTCGACCGCGAGCATCGAGAGCGTCCGCGGCGAGGCGATTCCCGCACGACTGGCCGAGATCACCGCCTGGGGCACCGTCCGCATCACCGGAGTCGGCACGCCGCCCTGGTGAGTGTCAACCGCGTGAGCGAAGCCCGCGTCGCTAGAAGTCCCAGTCCTCGTCTTCGGTGTTGACCGCCTTGCCGATCACGTACGAGCTCCCCGACCCGGAGAAGAAGTCGTGGTTCTCGTCCGCGTTCGGCGACAGGGCCGACAGGATCGCCGGGTTCACATCGGTCTCGTCCTTCGGGAACATCGCCTCGTAGCCCAGGTTCATCAGCGCCTTGTTGGCGTTGTAACGCAGGAACTTCTTTACGTCCTCACTCAGGCCGACCTCGTCGTAGAGCGCCTCGGTGTAGTCGGTCTCATTGTCGTAGAGCTCGAAGAGCAGCTCGAAGGTGTAGTCCTTGAGCTCCTGGCGACGTTCCGGGGTCTGCACCTCGAGTCCGCGCTGGTACTTGTACCCGATGTAGTAGCCGTGGACGGCCTCGTCGCGGATGATCAGCCGGATCATGTCGGCCGTGTTCGTCAGCTTGGCGCGCGAGCTCCAATACATCGGCAGGTAGAAGCCGGAGTAGAAGAGGAACGACTCGAGCAGCGTCGAGGCGACCTTGCGCTTGAGCGGATCGTCGCCACGGTAGTAGTCCATGACGATCTGCGCCTTGCGCTGGAGATACTCGTTCTCCTCCGACCAGCGGAAGGCCTCGTCGATCTCCTTGGTGGAGCACAGCGTCGAGAAGATCGAGCTGTAACTCTTGGCATGCACCGACTCCATGAACGCGATGTTCGTGTAGACGGCCTCCTCGTGCGGCGTCAGCGCGTCCGGGATCAGCGAGATCGCGCCGACCGTGCCCTGGATGGTGTCGAGCAGCGTCAGTCCGGTGAAGACGCGCATGGTGAGCGTCTTCTCGTAGTCGGTGAGAGTCCCCCACGACGGGATGTCGTTCGACACCGGCACCTTCTCGGGCAGCCAGAAGTTTCCGGTGAGGCGGTCCCAGACCTCGGCGTCCTTGTCATCCTGGACGCGATTCCAGTTGATCGCCGAGACGCGATTGACCAGCTTGACTGGTGCACCTTCGGCTGGACTGTGAGCGGACTCAGACATGACACCTCGCAGATAGTTGGCAGAGACTGCGTCAACCCTACCGCCAAGCCATCAGTCCATCCTCTTCTGGCGCTTATGGACTAGCCGACAAGTGCCGGACCGATCTCGTCAACCCGTGTCCGCAGCGCGTTCGCCAGCGCCGCGACCTCCCGGCGGCGAGCGGCATCCGGTCGCATCGCCATCCAGTACGACATCTCGGCGTTCACCTCCGCCGCGAGCACGCGCGTCAGATCGTCGTGCTCGTCGGCGAGGAAGCACGGCAGCAGTCCCAGACCGATGCCGGCGCGCGTCGCCTCCACCTGCACGTGAACGCTCGTCGACCGGAACCGGTCGGTCATCGCGGGCAGGTCGAGCTTGGCGACGTCGAGGGCGTCGACGGTGAGCATGGACCCGACGAAGTAGATCAGCGGGCGCCCGATCAACTCCTCCCGCCGAACCGGCACCCCGGCGGCTGCGAGGTAGCCCGTCGATCCGTACAGGCCCAGGCGATACGAGCCGAGCACACTCGCCTCCACGTCGTGGCTCGTCGGTCGCTCCACGACGATCTCGATGTCTATGCCCGAGTACGCCGACGGGACTGACCGCGTCACCACCATCAGATCCACTGAGAGCAAAGGGTTCTCACGCGTGAGCCGCGCGACGACCGGAACCACGACGCGGGCGCTGAAACCCTCGGTGGCCGCGATGCGGACCGAACCGCGCAGGGCGTCGTCGGCGTCGGACCGCAGACGCGCCAGCGTCGATTCGATCTCCTCTGCGGCCGCCACCGCGGTCCGGCCGAGATCCGTCAGCGACCAGCCCGTCGCATCGCGCGCGAGCAGCCGCCCGCCGAGCGATCGTTCCAGCGCCGCGATGCGTCGGGACACCGTGGTGTGACTGACGTCCAGCAGGTCCGCCGCCGCCGTGTAGCGACCGGTCCTGGCGACCATCAGGAGTGCGACCAGATCGCTTGCGTCGACCTCACCGATGTGCACATTTGCAGATTCTATCGGCGCCGATGGTCATTGCGTGTGCTTCGACAGGCAAAGAGAATCGACGATGCCGTGGCACAGCAGCTCCCACCGACCGGGTGACGCACACCGCGGGATCGACGACGGAAGAAGGCCCGATGACCGACAACGCCCAGCGCAACGACACTTCGATGGCCGGCCGGCGCGCCATCGTCACCGGAGGAGGCTCTGGCATCGGCGCGGCCGTCGCCGAACGCTTCGCGCGGGCCGGAGCCCAGGTCACCGTCGCGGACGTCAACTCCGACGCCGCATCTGCCGTGGCCGACCGGATCGGCGGGATCGCCTGGCAGGTCGATCTCACCGACACCGACGCGCTCGCCGATCTGACACTCGACGTCGACGTCCTCGTCGACAACGCGGGCATCCAGCACGTGAGCCCGATCGAGGAATTCAGCCCGACTCAGTTCCGGCGCATCACGGCGCTGATGATCGAGGCGCCCTTCCTACTGACCCGCGCCGCACTGCCCGGCATGTACGACCGCGGGTTCGGTCGGATCATCCACGTCTCGTCCGTCCACGGTCTGCGCGCGTCGAAATACAAGGCCGCGTACGTGGCGGCGAAGCACGCGGTCGAAGGGCTGTCGAAGGTCACCGCTCTCGAAGGCGGTGAGCACGGGGTGACCAGCAACTGCATCAACCCCGGCTACGTCCGGACCGCCCTCGTCGAAGCCCAGGTCGCCGAACAGGCACGGACGCACGGCATCACCGAGGACGAGGTCGTGGAGAAGATCTTCCTCGCGCGTCCCGCGATCAAGCGACTGATCGAGCCGTCCGAGGTCGCGGAACTGGCGGCCTTTCTCGCCTCCGACGCCGCCGGAATGATGACGGGATCGTCGTACGTGATGGACGGCGGCTGGACCGCGGGCTGACATCGGGTCAGTCCCCCGACGCGGCCGCATCGTCCCGGCAATGCCGACACGTCGCCTTGAATACGCCCTTGTTCGTGTGGTGCCGGGTGTGCGCACTCCGGCGACTCGACGGCATGGGGCGTCCCTTCCGGACCGCTGACATCTTGGCGCGCGTCTCGGCGCTGGCCTTCTTGCCGAAGTTGGGGTTGCCGGACCCTCGGCGTTGCTCCGACAGGGCCGCCCGAGCCTCGGCCGACATCTTGTGGCCGAACGAAGGATGGTCCTTTCCGAACTTGCCGTAGTTCGGGTTGTCGGAACCGGAGTTCGTGCCCTTGCGTTCACGGCTCCACTTGGCCCGTTGATCATCCGAATGCGTGCGCCCGCGAAAAGGGTTCTCCTCACCGAACCGACTCACGCACTTGCGGCCTGTAGACCGAATACGCGCTGCCTCACGCATCTCCGCGGTCCACTCGACTCCTGTGGGTCCCAACCCTCCATCGGACAAGTTCAGGAGCGGCTGCGCGTCCTTCCGTAGATAGGCGATCCAATCGATCTCGGCTTGCCCGAGTTCGTCCAGACCCTCGATCCACGCGAGCACGTCTGCGATTACCTCGGCAGGGTCCTGCTTGCGTAGCCAGTCATAGAACGGCGCTTTCCTCCGCCCGTACGCCGCGGCCTTGAGATGCTGCTTCAGGCGAATCTCTGCGGTCTTGGTCGTTAAGCCGATGTACCGGTAGTCGTAGCTCGAGCGCAACCGCACTCCGTAGATCACACCGCCCGGCAACTCTTCCACGGCTGTGCACTCCTCACGAGTCGATCCCTGGATATGTGGCTCGGACAATACCGATGGGGTCAGACATCCGGAGTGCCCGATGGAGTGCGATCGGCCCGCCTCCGTGAGAGGCGGGCCGATGAGAATTAACCGTTACTGACGGTAACACTCACAACATGCAGCTGACGCAGTTCTCCACCTCAGTCCCCTCGAGGGCCATCTGACGCAGACGGATGTAGTACAGCGTCTTGATTCCCTTGCGCCATGCGTAGATCTGCGCCTTGTTGACGTCTCGGGTCGACGCGGTGTCCTTGAAGAACAGCGTGAGGCTCAGCCCCTGATCGACATGCTGCGTCGCAGCCGCGTACGTGTCGATGATCTTCTCGTAGCCGATCTCGTACGCGTCCTGGTAGTACTCCAGGTTGTCGTTGGTCAGGTACGGCGCCGGGTAGTAGACGCGACCGATCTTGCCTTCCTTGCGGATCTCGATCTTCGAGGCGACCGGGTGGATCGAACTCGTCGAGTGGTTGATGTAGCTGATCGAACCGGTCGGCGGCACCGCCTGCAGGTTCTGGTTGTAGATGCCGTACTTCTGGACCGACGCCTTCAGCTCACGCCAGTCGTCCTGCGTCGGAATGTGAATCCCGTTGTCGGAGAACAGCTGCCCACTCTCGCCCGGCCCGGCGTTGGCGAAGATCTCGCGCACCTTCTCGGTGGCCGGCTCCCACACCTGGTCGGTGTACTTGTCGAAGAACTCACCGCTCGCGTACTTGCTCTTCTCGAAGCCCGCGAAGGTGGTGCCGCGCTCCTTGGCGATCTTGTTCGACGCGCGGATGGCGTGGAACAGGACCGTGTAGAAGTACATGTTCGTGAAGTCGATGCCCTCTTCGCTGCCGTAGAAGATCCGCTCGCGGGCGAGATACCCGTGCAGGTTCATCTGGCCGAGGCCGATCGCGTGGCCCTCATCGTTGGCGCGCTTGATCGACGGCACCGACTCGATAGAGGTCTGATCGGCGACGGCGGTCAGACCGCGGATCGCCGTCTCGATGCTCTGCCCGAAGTCGGGCGAGTCCATCGTCTTCGCGATGTTCATCGAGCCGAGATTGCAGGAGATGTCCTTGCCGACCTGCGAGTAGGTCAGATCCTCGTTGAACTCCGACGGCGTCGAGACCTGCAGGATCTCCGAGCACAGGTTGGAATGCGTCACCTTGCCGTCGATCGGGTTCGACCGGTTCACCGTGTCCTCGAACATGATGTACGGGTAGCCCGACTCGAACTGCAGCTCGGCGAGCGTCTGGAAGAACTCGCGCGCCTTGATCTTCGACTTGCGGATCCGGCGGTCTTCGACCATCGCGTGGTACTCGTCCGAGACGTTCACATCGGCGAACGGCTTGCCGTAGACGCGCTCCACGTCGTACGGGCTGAACAGGTACATGTCGTCGTTGTCCTTGGCGAGCTGGAAGGTGATGTCGGGGATCACCACGCCGAGCGACAGGGTCTTGATGCGGATCTTCTCGTCGGCGTTCTCGCGCTTGGTGTCGAGGAAGCGGTAGATGTCCGGGTGATGCGCGTGCAGGTACACCGCACCCGCGCCCTGACGTGCGCCGAGCTGGTTGGCGTAGCTGAACGAGTCCTCGAGCAGCTTCATGATCGGGATGACGCCGGAGCTCTGATTCTCGATGCGCTTGATCGGCGCGCCGTGCTCACGGACGTTGCTCAGCAGCAGTGCGACGCCGCCGCCACGCTTGCTCAACTGCAGTGCCGAGTTGATGGAGCGCCCGATCGACTCCATGTTGTCCTCGATGCGGAGCAGGAAGCACGAGACCGGCTCGCCGCGCTGCTTCTTGCCCGAGTTCAGGAAGGTCGGAGTGGCCGGCTGGAAGCGGCCGTCCATGATCTCGTCGACCAGGTGCCGCGCGAGCGCGGTGTCGCCGTCCGCCAGGGTCAGCGCCACCATGCAGACGCGATCCTCGAAGCGCTCCAGGTAGCGCTTGCCGTCGAAGGTCTTGAGCGTGTAGCTGGTGTAGTACTTGAACGCGCCGAGGAAGGTCGGGAACCGGAACTTCTTGCTGTACGCATGACCGAACAGGAGCTTGACGAACTCGCGGTCGTACTTCGCGAGGACCTCGGGCTCGTAGTAGTTCTCCTTGATGAGGTAGTCGAGCTTCTCATCGAGATCGTGGAAGAACACGGTGTTCTGGTTGACGTGCTGCAGGAAGTACTGCCGCGCCGCTTCCCGGTCCTTGTCGAACTGGATGTTGCCGTCGGCGTCGTACAGGTTGAGCATCGCGTTGAGCGCGTGGAAGTCGAGGTCCCCCGGTTCGTGCCCCGCGGGCCCGGTGTGCACCCCCGACTTGCTCGCCGAGACGGTTGATTCGCTGACAGAAACTGCGGTGGGCGACACTGCTTCTCCCTGGTGGAACGTGGTTTTTACTACGAATTGTGGTGGCCGGACCGCGGTCAGGCGGCCTGGCCGGTGAACGCGGAGCTAGCGACGAACTGAGCTAGACCCGCACGCACCCTCTCGACGTCGTCAGTGGTTCCCATCAGCTCGAAGCGATACAGGAACGGCACCTGACACTTGTGGGAGACGATGTCGCCCGCCAGCGCGAACTCCTCACCGAAGTTGGTGTTGCCTCCGGCGATGACGCCCCGGATCAACGAACGGTTCTGTTCGACGTTCAGGAACTTGATGACCTGCTTCGGCACGTACCCGCCGCCGGCGTGGGAACTCACGCTCCCCGTGTCGCTGATCTTCCCGCCCCCGTAGGTCGGGGTGATCAGCACGTAGGGCTCGTCCACGCGGAACGACGAGGTGCGGTCGAGCAATGGGATTCGGACGGCCCGCAGCCCCAGCTTCTGAACGAAGCGATGGGTGTACTCCGAGACCGAGGAGAAGTAGACGATGAGCGGATTCTGTGGATCGGGGTCGGCGGCCATGAGGCACGCCCCGATCAGGCCGCGCTGGCGGCGAGCGACTTGATGCGGTCCGGACGGAATCCCGACCAGTGCTCGTCGCCGACCACGACGACAGGTGCCTGCAAGTAGCCGAGGGCCATCACGTAGTCGCGAGCCTCGTCGTCCTGGCTGATGTCCACCACGTCGTACTCCAAGCCCATCTTGTCGAGGGCCTTGTAGGTCGCATTGCACTGGACGCAGGCGGGCTTGGTGTAAACGGTGATGGCCATCGATGAACTCCCTTGAGATGAATGATCTGCTGCGAGTGACTTGCTGGACTTCTCTGACCGGATCCTCTGCTTTCACAGTGAACGACATCCGTGTGATTCGCTCGGTTGCCGCCCGCCCCCCGGACAACCCAAACACTACACCTAGTGGGTGACGTTTTCCTAGACCACAAGAACTTGTGAATAACATTCTTGAAACTCCCAGGTCGCGCGGCAGTTGTCCACAGGTGGCCCGGCGTGTCTCGGCGCCTTCGGCGTGTCTCAAAACTGCCCCTTCCACTAGCCCTGGAGCCCGGCGAAACACGCGCCGCGGTGCGTCTGCGCTGCCTCCTGACGAGGAGTCAACCACCCGGGTAGGACAATTCCGTGTGATCGGCCGCGACCCACCCGAGAAAGACGGCGGGGCCGGTCGCGGACATCCGCGACCGGCCCCGCCGGAGAGCCTGTGAATCAGGCCGCGACGGCGACCTCTGCGGTCAGCACGCGCACGACCTCGACGAGCTGCTCGATGGTCTCGGCGGTGGCCACGCCCTCGTCGCCCAGCGCACCGGTGCCGATGCCGATCTCGACGGCCTCGACGACGTTCGCGCCCGCGATACCGATCGACTTGCGGGTGTCCTGGCGCGACCAGGTGCCCGCGTACTGGCCGAGCGCCGCACCGATGACGCCGGCAGGCTTGCCGGACAGCGCACCGGCGCCGTACGGACGCGACAGCCAGTCGATGGCGTTCTTCAGCACGGCCGACATGGTGCCGTTGTACTCGGGGGTCACGAAGAGGAAGGCGTCCGCGGCGACTCCGGCGTCACGCAGTGCGGCGGCCGCGGCGGGGATCGCGTCCGCGGTGTCGATGTCCTCGTTGTAGAACGGCACGTCGTTCAGGCCCTCGACAATGGTCAACGACACGCCCTCGGGAGCATTGGCCGCCGCGAGCTCTGCGAGCGCGCGATTGTGCGAACCGGCACGGAGGCTGCCGACGAGGACTGCGATGTTGATGTTGCCTTCAGACATGTTCAATAACTCTTCCTGACGAGTGTTTCGTGGATACCTCTGGGTAAACGGACCACGGTCCGTGAGGATTCCCGAATCCGCGGTGACACCCGACACAGTCGTCGAGGCGCAGGTCGGAGCACGATTCGAGCGCGGCAGCCGCAAACACGACATGGCCGACATGCTCTAGAGTCAGGTCATGCTTCCCGACGGCCCAGGCCCCCTTGAACTGCATGTGGCGAACGAGCCCGCCGTCTCGCCGGAGCGGGCCGACGCGGCGCGCAATCGCCGCCTGCTGCTGGCCGCCGCGAAGTCGCTGATCGACAGCCAGGGGGCAGCGGCCGTCACGATGGACGCGGTGGCGCGGGCCGCGGGAGTAGGCAAGGGAACGGTCTTCCGGCGCTTCGGCAACCGCACCGGCCTGATGCTGGCCCTGCTCGACCACTCCGAGTCCGACCTGCAGCAGGCCTTCCTGTCCGGACCCGAGCCCCTCGGACCGGGGGCCGCACCGCTGGACCGGCTCATCGCCTACGGCCGCGCCCGACTCAAAATGACCGTCGACCATCTCGACATCCTGCTCGAGGCCGGCGCGGACCAGCCCGATCACCTGTCCCATCCGGTGTGGGCGATGTCGACGATGCACGTGCGGATGCTGCTCGCCGAGCTGGGCTTCGCGGGCCGCCTCGACGTGACCGCACACGCCGTCCAGGCACCGCTGATGGCGGTCACCGTGCGGCACCTGCTCGACGTCGTCGGCATGAGTCCGAGCGAGATCGCCGACGATTGGGAGTCCATGGTCCGCCGCCTGGTCAGCGGTTACTGACCGCGTCCCGCATGACGGCCGCCGCCTCGCGGCTCAGCTCCAGCCCCTCCGGCAGCAGTGCGATCATCGGCCACGGTGCGCGCATCGGGTCCGGCAACCCGAGCATCTGTCCGACGCCGCCGCCCGACAACCGGTACCGCACCCCGGCGTCGCTGACGTAATACGGCGTGGCGGCTCTCGGCGAGTCGGGCTCGACGCCGGTGAGGACGATATGAGCGCCGGATCCCGGCGGGACGAAGACCCGGTCCAGCGCCGGTCCCGGACCGTCGGCGGAGGCCAGTCGCACCGCCTGCGCGCCACTCGGGATGGGCAGCTTGCGAGCCGCCAGCAGTTCCGCGGTCGCGAACTCTCCGTCGGCGTCCCGGCTCCAGCGGTGGCACAGCGCGGGCGACGGCCGGTCGGCGACCCGAGGCGGTCTCGCCGGGAAATCACCGAGCGGCACCTCCTCGCGCTCCGGCAGTGCCGCGACCGCGCCCGGAGCAACGCGCCGCACCCGATCCGCAGCGTCCGGATCGGCCAGTCGCATCATCTCGGCCGCGGGCTCCGACAACGGCTGCACCGCATCGCGGAGCACCAGGTGATAGGCGGACGTGCCGTCGACGGCCACGGTGGCGACCACGGTGCCGACCGGCATGCCCAGTACTCCGGGACCGCCTCGTCCCGGTACCTCCGGCACTCGCAGTTCCGCTCGCGCGGGAAGTGAACTCAACAACCCGGCGCCCACCTCGCGGGCGGTCGCGTCGGCCAGGCCCAGCGATCGGATCAATTCGGGTCGCGACAGGTCGACGGGCGCCCGCACCGGAACCGACGTCCCACCGGGACCCGGCACGGAGTACAGGAGCCACGCCGTGCCCGCGTGCTCGACCAGCTCGGCATCGAGGGGATCGGTCAGCGTCGGGTCGAGAGCACCGGCGATCACCGCGCTGCCCTGTGCGTCCTCGCACACCGTCCACGTCGACCGGTCCGGGTCGGCCGGCCCGGCGAGCACGCCCGGTGCCCCGACGATCCCGACCTCCGCGCCGCGCGGGTACCCGGCGAGCGAGGCATCGCTCGCCCGGCGCACCGGCAGCGGCTGCCCGAGGATGAGCCGCGCGGACGCCAGGTTGGGCACCGGATGCATCACATCGTCGAGCAGTACGTACAGACCGCCCCCGTCGGCCGCAACGATCTGCGCGTCGCCGACACTCGGCTGCGGACGGACCAGTCCGTACACCGCCGCCCCGGCGACCACCAGAAGCGCGACGACCGCGCCGGCCAGCAACGATCTCGACTGCGAACGCATCGGATCATGCGTCATCCGAACGTCGTGCCGGACCAGTGCGTGCGTGGCTCGCGCCACCCCGAACCGGTATCCGCTCACCTGCGCACGCGTGGTCGTATGCCGTGACATCAATCCCCCCGATCGATTCCCCCACGTGGACGTTAGTCCCGGGATAGCCTCGTCCCACTGCGATTTCGCGAAGTCCTTGTTCCGGGGGGAGCATCACATTGCCATCGAGGACGCTGTCGCGGCGTGCCGCCGCACAGGAGACGTCTGCGCCGTTCGACGTGCCGACGGATGACGGCTTCATCGGGTTCCGACGAGCAGGCGACGGCATGATCGGCGTGCTGGCGATCGCGCCGCCCGCACCCGCACCGCTGGTCGTCGGCTCCCCCGCTCTCGAGCCCCCGCTCCTCGCGGCCGTGCTGGCCTCGATGACCGCCGCGGACGTCGCGCCGTGGTCTGCGGAGATCGTCAGTCACACCGCAGGTTGTCGCGCTGACGATCCCGCGGCCCGTGCGTACCGGACGCTGCTCGGCGGGCTGCGGATCCCCGCGCACCGCACCGTCCACCTCGTTCTCCGGATTCGTCCGGCCGACCACCCGGCCGCCGTCCGGGCACGCGGCGGAGGGAGCACCGGAGCCCTGCGGACCGCGGTCTGGTGTATCCGCCTGGTCCGGGCCCGTCTCGCCGACGCGGGAGTCGGCGCACGCGCGCTCGCTGCGGCGGAGATCACCGGATTGACCGAGGGACTGACTGAGGGCGCACCCGTCGATCGCATCGTCGCCGGGCCCGACGGTCCGCACGCGGACGGATTTCCGCTCACCGCCTACCGCTGGACGGGCAGCGCCCCCGAGTCGCTCGCGACGCTCCTCGCTTCTCCGGGCGCGGACGGATCGGTCTCGACGGTGCTGACTCTGCGGCTCGTCGCCACCCCGGCGGGCCCACGGCTGGCGGTGCTGCTGCGCGACAACGGCGGTCGCCCGCGGACGACCGCCGAGTCGGATGCACTGCGGCTCACGCGCGTCGACGACCGCGCGACGGCCCTCGCCGGTCTGCCGACGACCCCCACACCGCCGCGCCGCTCAGTCCGGCGCCTCGGCGACGAGCTGCCGGTCGGTGCCTCGCCCACCGCGACCCGGAGGCTCTGCGGTTCGGTGTCGGTCCCGCTGGCGGGCGACGGCCAGATCGTCGGCGCGGACCCGTCGGGGTCGGCGGTCGCCCTCCGGATGGCCGGTCCCGGGGTGCCGCGCACGGACCTCGTCGGCGACGACGCACTGGCCCGGCAGGTGGCACTACGGCTGACGGCGATCGGCCTCACGACGTCGGTGATCTCGGAGGTGCCCGAGCGATGGCGCCGACTCGCCGGGGCGGTCGGCGACGGGCTGCTCACGATCGGCGGAACCGATCGACGACCGTCGCGCGTCCTGATCGACGACACCGCGGAGGGCGCCGTCGTGGCACCCTCGGGAACGACGCTGGTGCGGGTCCGCGCGGACGGGGCTCCGCCGGCCGGGATCCCGGCGCTGGTGCAGCATCCGCAGACGGGCGCCGTCCGCGCGCTCGGACGTCACCGCGAGATACCGGTGCGGCTGGTCTCGACGGCGGCCGAGCGGAGCCTGACCGAGATCGAATGACGGCCGGTCAGCGACCGAGTTCCGGGACGATTGCCCGGAACACGACGGCATTCGACGATACCGCCCGCACCACGACGTCAGGATCGGCGGCGGACAGCCAGACCGCGTCACCCGGACCGGCCTTGAGATGCTCCCCGCCGCCCGTGCCCTCCACGGCGACGCGGCCGGAGATCACCGCGAGGATCTGCGGTCCGGTGACATCGAGACTGATCGACTGCGCCGCGTGCACGCCGGTTCCGTCCAGTTCGATACGAGACAGGCGGAACTCGGGTGCCGGAGTCAGGTAGATCCGCTCGGCGCCGAGGCTGCGCACGTCCGGCTTCAGCGCTTCGACGGTCACCGGACGGAAGTCCAGAACGCGAAGCAGCTCCGGGACGTCGATGTGCTTCGGTGTCAGCCCGCCGCGCAGCACGTTGTCGGAGTTGGCCATCAGCTCCACGGCCGTCCCGTGCAGGTAGGCGTGCAGATTGCCCGCCGACAGGTAGATGCCCTCGCCCGGCTGCAGTCGAATGCGGTTCAGGAGCATCGACGCGAGCACCCCCGGATCACCCGGGTAGGCCTCCCCGAGTTCCAGCAGGGATCGCAGCTCCAGTCGGAACCGCTGGTCGGCGCTGCCCAGCACGCGGATCGCGCCCGCGAGCACATCGGGAACGAGCGCTCCGATCACCGAGTCGGGCAGGGTGAGCCACGTGGTGAAGACCGCGCGCAGACCGGTCTCGTCGGGCTGTTCCACGAGCATGCCGAGGTACGGGGCGAGTCCGGGCACCGCGAGCAGTTCCATCAGCTCGACCGTCTGATGCGGATCGCGGAAACCGGCGAGCGCGTCGAACTCGGTCAGCGCCACCACGAGCTCAGGCTTGTGCGACGGATCGCGGTAGTTGCGATCGGGCGCGTCCATGGCCAGTCCGGCCGCGTTCTCTCGCTCGAAACCGGCGATCGCCTGGTCCAGACTCGGATGCGCCTGCAACGACAGCGGTTCCTGCGCGGCGAGGATCTTCAGCAGGTACGGCAGACGCGGCCCGAACTCATCGGTGATCGAGGCGCCGAGCTCATGCTCCGGGTCGGCCTCGATCGCGGCGAGCAGATCCTCCGGCCCGCCGATCTCGCCCAGGATCTTCGCGGGCGACGCCGGATGCGCGCCGAACCACAGTTCGGCCTCGGGGTGCGTCGAAGGACTCGGTGTGCCGCGCAACTCGGCCAGTGCGGTCCGCGATCCCCACGCGTACGGCCGCACCACTCCAGCCAGCAGCTTCATCAGGCCGCTTCTCCCATCAATCGAACGAACACCGCGGCGAGCTCCGCTCGCAGTGCCAGCACCAGGTACTCCCCCAGGTCGGCGGGCGTCTCCGTGAACGGATCCCCCGCGCTCATCGCGGCCGCCGGTGCCGGTTCACCGCTGCCGTCGGCTCCGTCGGCAGGCTGCTCGGCGACGATGTCGATGTCGCCGAGGGCCGCTGACCTCCGCTCGGCATACCAGCGGCGGGCCGCAGTCGTGAACAGTATCCCGCGGGTCGACGCCGCACGCGGTGGGTCGATCTCCGGATCGTAGAAGATGTCGTCGACGGGTGCGGCGCCTGCCGCCCCTTCGCGCAGTCGTAGCGCCAGCACGGGCTCTGCCGTCGCCGTCGAGACGGTTCCGGCGACGGCGAACGCGATCGCCGAGGCGTGGGCGGCGATCACCGCCGCACCCGGTGTGTCTCCCGCCCAGGCCACCGGTCGGTCGGCGAGGCGGAGCGCGAGCAGTTTGGCCTGGTTGTGGAAGCTCTCCTGGCCCGGGTGGTCAGCGGCGGCCTCACCGTCGAGCCGGTCGGCCAGTTCCGCGAGATCGGGTGCGGCGGGCGTCAGCCGGACTGCGGTCAGCGCAGTGCAGACGGCGAGCAGGGCCGCCACGAATCGACTGAACCCGAAGCGGTCGTCCACCCGCAATCTCGGTGACAGGTCGACCATCGGCTGCGATCCGATCGCGTCGCGCAACGGCCCCTCCACCGGCGCGACCGCGACGAGTTCGGCGCGCCGACGCAAGGTGCGCATCGCCGCATCCGCGAGCGCGGGGTCGCCCGCGTCGTCGCCTGCGACCGCGACCACGTCGAGCGGGCCGATCCAGCCGGGCAGAGCCGGTGCGGTGATGATCGGGACGTCGATGCGCGGGGCGACGACCGCCGCCACCAGGTCGGCCGCGCGGCGCGCCGTGGCGGAGGCTCCAGTGACGACCACCACCGCCCGCGGCCGCAGATCGGCGAGCCGTTCGAGCGCTCCCTCGGACTGCGCCTGCGACACCGCGCGCACCTGTGCGCCGGTCATCGCGGCGGACTGCAGCAGACCGTCGCGGTCGGCGGCGAGCAGACCGTCGACATCGTCGAGGTCAGTAGTCAACGCAGACATGAATCACAGCCTAGTAGTCGCTCAGCGAGAAAGGGTCGCGAGCGGAATCGGCGTCGCGCGAGAGATCAGTCGACCGGATCCGGCAGCACCCGGAGGTGTCCGCGGCGTCCGGGTCGAGGGGTCACAGCCGGCGTGCCTGCGGCGCGGGGCTGCGCACGATGGCGGCCACGTGGTCCGTCGTCGAACTCCGCGTGCGCCAGGAAGCCGACGCGCGGCGAACTGACGGTCGCCTCGCGGACCGCTTCGGCGAGTGCGGTCAGCTCCTGGTCCTCCGCGGGCTGTGCGAAGCCGCTCTCGCTGCGCATCATCTCCCAGCCGACCGGGACCGTGATCCGGTCGGCGTGCTGGGAGCACAGGTCCCACGAATGCGGTTCGTCTGACGCCGACAGCGGGCCGATCACCGCGGTCGACTCGGCGTAGACGAACGTCAGAGTCGCCACGGCGATTCGCGAACAGCCGGGCCTGCAGCACTGACGAGGGACACTCACGCGCTCAGCCTATCGCCTCCGCGTCCGCCGCGGACAATCGACACGCTCACCGGCCGCGGACCCGAAGGGCCGGTCGGTGCGGCGGCGCACGGCCGCACGTCGACCGGCCATTAAACTGTGGGCATGGTCCATCGACTCGTTCCGCTGCAGTCCGGACGCGAACTCCTCGGCCCGACGCCGCGCCGTCTCCGGGATCGACGGGGCCGCGGCCTGCGGGGCCGCCTGATGCCGATGTCGATGCCCGCGCATCGCACCCGTGCCGATCGATTCGATGCAGCGGCGGTCGAGGCGTTCGCCGAAATCGACAGCCGCTGGCACGACCATCTGACCGGGCTCGACGTCGCCGTCGACGACATTCCGCGCATGCTTCCCCGCGGGGACGAGCCGGTTCAATGGCCGGACGAGGTGACGGCCGACGGCCAGGTCCCGCTCGCACGGCTGATCCCGGCGGGCGTCGATGTGGCCGGCCGTCCGACGCGCGCGCAGATCATCCTCTTCCGCCGTCCGCTGGAACTCCGCGCCCACGACGACGAGGAACTGCCGGAGATCCTGCGCGAGGTGCTGATCGAGCAGGTCGCCACCTACCTGGGCGTCGACGAGGAGACCGTCGAACAGGGTCCGGAGGACGACTGACCCCCGGAAACGCCCCGACCCCTCGGCGCTCACCGGCGGGAGGCTCCGGTGCACCGAGGGGTCGGAAAGACGTCTTCGTGTCAGATGATTCCGCGCTTCAGGCGGCGCCGCTCACGCTCGGAGAGGCCGCCCCAGATACCGAAGCGCTCATCGTTGTGCAGTGCGTACTCCAAGCACTCCGCCTTGACTTCGCAGCCCTGGCAGATCCGCTTGGCCTCACGCGTGGAACCGCCCTTCTCGGGAAAGAACGCTTCCGGATCGGTCTGTGCGCAGAGCGCACGGTCTTGCCACTGTTCTTCGACGGCGTCGAACAATTCCTCGAAATCGTTCGGGACCACCGACAGATGGCGGTTCATGTGGGAAGGGCTGATCAGGTCAGCACCATCGCCCGCGTCCAAAGTCATCCGGCACCTCCCAGCTCGCAGACTTGAATTTCACCCCTCAGCCAGACCGGTGATCTGGCTGACGTGTCCTTGAACGACCCCCGACAATTCAAATGACACTGATGTGATTAGACACGCTGGGCACTACCGCGGTCAAGCGGAAGGCGAAGATTCATTCTTATCATCGAGCGCCGGGAAAACCGCGTCTACCTCGTGAATGACATAGTCCTTCGGCGTGTCGCATGCACGCCTCGCAGCCGCCGCGCGCAGTGCTGCGCACCCGGTCATTAGAGTGGGTCTCTGTGAAGGTGACGGTACTCGTAGGCGGCGTCGGCGGCGCCCGTTTTCTCCAGGGCGCACGCGAACTGTTCGGGCGCACGGCGTTCCCCGCGCTCCCCGACGACCCGGAGTCGCCGAATACGGTGACGGCCGTGGTCAACGTGGGGGACGACGCGTGGATGCACGGCGTCCGGATCTGTCCGGACCTGGACACCTGCATGTACACTCTCGGCGGCGGCATCGACCCCGAGCGGGGCTGGGGCCACAAGAACGAGACGTGGAACGCCAAGGAGGAGCTCGCAGCCTACGGCGCCGACCCAGACTGGTTCGGACTGGGTGATCGCGACCTGGCGACCCACCTGATCCGCACGCAGATGCTCGAGGCCGGCTTCCCGCTGTCGGACGTGACCGCGGCGCTGAGCAAGCGATGGCAACCGGGCGTCCGGCTCCTTCCGGCCAGCGATCAGCGTCACGAGACCCACGTCGTCATCGACAAGCCCGGCGGCGAGGACGGTGAGCGCGTCGCGATCCACTTCCAGGAGTGGTGGGTGCGCTACCGGGCCCAGGTCCCGACACATGGTTTCGCTCAGGTCGGGCTCGACGAGGTCAAGCCGGGTCCCGGCGTGCTCGAAGCGATCGCCGACGCCGACGTCGTCCTGCTGGCGCCCAGCAACCCGGTGGTCAGCATCGGTGCGATCACCTCGGTCGCGGGCATCCGCGGCGCACTGCGGACCACGTCGGCGCCGATCGTCGGCATCAGCCCGGTGATCGATGACAAACCGCTGCGGGGCATGGCCGACGAATGCCTGTCGGTGATCGGCGTCGAGACCTCCGCGCAGGGCATCGCCGAGCACTTCGGTGCGCGCAGCGGCAACGGCATCCTCGACGGCTGGCTCATCGCCGAAGGCGACCACGCCGCCGTCGACGGCATCGCGATCGACTCCGCGCCCCTGCTGATGACCGATCCGGAAACCACCGCCGAGATGATCCGGGCGGCCTGCGCCCTGGTCGGGGTGCAGGTCCCGTGACCGCCGATCACCGCGCACCCGGCGGCCTGGAGATCCTGCCCGTCACCGGACTCGGCGAGTTCGGGCCCGACAGCGATCTCGCCGCCGATCTGATCGCCGCCGCACCGTGGATCCGGAACGACGACGTGCTCGTCGTGACCAGCAAGGTCTTCTCGAAGACCGAGGGCCGGATGGTCGACGCGCCCACCGACCCGGACGAGCGCGACGCGTTCCGCCGCAAGCTGATCGACACCGAGACCGTTCGGATCGTCGCACGCCGCAACCGCACCCTGATCACCGCCAATCGCAACGGCCTCGTGCAGGCGGCGGCAGGCGTCGACGGGTCCAACGTGCGGACCGATCAGATCGCGCTGCTCCCCCTCGACCCCGACGCCAGCGCGGCAGGTCTGCGCGCCCGACTCGCCGAGGAGTTCGGCCTCGACGTCGCCGTGATCGTCACCGACACGATGGGCCGTGCCTGGCGCACCGGACAGACCGACGTCGCGATCGGCGCGTCCGGCATCGCGGTCAGCCACGGCTACGACGGCGTCGACGACGGGTACGGCAACACGCTGCTCGTCACCGACATCGCCGTCGCCGACGAACTCGCCGCCGCCGCCGACCTCGTCAAGGGCAAGCTCGACGGCGTGCCCGTCGCGGTGGTCCGAGGTCTGACTCCGGTCGACGACGGCACCTCCGCCCGCGACCTGGTCCGCGACCTCGACGACGACATGTTCCGCCTCGGCGTCGAGGAGGCCGTC
The DNA here is from genome assembly GCF_000192435.1 of Gordonia neofelifaecis NRRL B-59395. Lineage (GTDB taxonomy): Bacteria > Actinomycetota > Actinomycetes > Mycobacteriales > Mycobacteriaceae > Gordonia > Gordonia neofelifaecis. The sequence continues at coordinate 167,426 of NZ_AEUD01000001.1, read as the reverse complement.
GACCTGGGCCGCCGCCAGGCACTGCTGACCCGGCGCTCGGTGCGCCGGTTCGCCGACGACCCGGTCGAGGAGGAGTTGATGCGCGCCGCCTTCGCCGAGGCGCTGACCGCGCCCGCACCGCACCACACGCATCCGATCCGATTCCTCTGGATCCGGGACGACCGCAGGCGACGGAGCCTCCTCGACGCGATGTCCGACGCCTGGCGCGCCGATCTGGCGGCCGACGACAAGAGCTCGGAGTCGATCGCCAAACGCGTGCGGCGCGGACAGATCCTGTACGACGCGCCCGAACTGGTGATCCCGATACTGACCGGCGACGGCATGCACGACTACCCCGACGCGCGGCGGAACACCTGCGAGAACACGATGTTCACCGTCGCGGGCGGTGCCGCAGTGTCCGGGCTGCTGGTCGCGCTGTCCGTCCGCGGGATCGGCAGCTGCTGGGTCGGTTCGACGATCTTCGCCGCCGACGTCGTGCGACGGGAGCTGGATCTGGCCGCCGACTGGCAGCCGCTCGGGGCGGTGGCCGTCGGGCATCCGGCCGAGCCCATGGAGCTTCGGTCTCGGCCGGACACCGACGGGCTGGTGATCGAACTGTGAGCCCTCTGCACAGCGCGGCCGTCGAGTCTCTGACCGGGTGGTCCGCCCCCGACGCCCACCAGGACTCGATGCGGCACGCCTACCTGGCATTCCTGGCCGCCACCGATATCGCATGTGAACGTGCTTGTGCCGCAGGACATCTCACTGCTTCGGTGATCGTGTTCAACGCCGAACTCACACACGTGCTGCTGACCCTGCACCCGCGCGTGGGCAAATGGATCCAGCTCGGCGGCCACTGCGAGCCGGAGGACGCGGACCTGGCGTCGGCAGCACTGCGGGAGGGACTCGAGGAGTCGGGTCTGCCGTCATTGACGATGTCCACTGAGCCGGTGCAACTGCACACGCACCCGATCACGTGTTCGCTCGGTGTCCCGACACGTCATCTCGACGTGCGGTTCGCCGCCGTCGCCGATCGTGCGCCCGACGGCTCGCTGCCCACGATCGAGCGGAGCGACGAGTCGGTCGATCTCGCCTGGTGGCCGATCGCCGACCTCCCCGCCGAGATCGACGCCGAATCGGTGCCCGGACTGGTCACGCTCGGCCTCGCCGCGCTACGTCCGACCGTCTCCTGAGCCGCTCGACGCTCAGCCGACGACGGTGTTCTTGCCCACCGTGACGATGCCGCCCGGCGACACCACGAAGCGCTCACGGTCGTGCTCGAGGTCGACGCCGAGCTGCCCCCCGTCCGCGATCCGCACGTTCTTGTCGAGGATCGCGTTGCGGACCACCGCGTTCTTGCCGATCCGGACACCGGGCATCAGCACGCTGCCCTGCACCACCGCACCCTCGTCGACGTAGACGTTGTTCGACAGCACCGACCCGTGGACGGTCGCACCGGCGACGATCGTCCCCGCGCCGACCACCGAGTCGTTCGCCGAGCCGCCTCGGACGAACTTGGCGGGCGGGAGATGGCTGGTCTCACCGCGGATCGGCCAGCGCGTGTTGTACAGGTTGAAGACCGGATTCTCGGACACCAGGTCCATGTGCGCGTCGTAGAAGGAGTCGAGCGTCCCGACGTCGCGCCAGTAGCCGCGATCGCGGTCGGTCTGGCCGGGCACGACGTTGTCGTCGAAGTCGTAGACGTACGCCTCGCCGCGCGCCACGAAGGCCGGGATGATGTCGCCACCCATGTCGTGGTCCGAGTCGCCGTCGGCCGCATCTGTCTTCAGCATGTCGACGAGCGCGTCGGCGGTGAAGACGTAGTTGCCCATCGACGCGAACGTGACGTCGGGGTCGTCCGGCGTGCCGGGCGGGTCGGCGGGCTTCTCGACGAACTCGGTGATCTTGCCCGCGCCGTCGGAGTCGATGCAGCCGAGCGCGTGCGCCTCCGAGCGCGGCACCCTGATGCCCGCCACGGTCACCGCGGCACCCGTCGCGATGTGCGATTCGACCATCTGCGCGGGATCCATGCGGTACACGTGATCGGCGCCGAAGACGACGATGTAGTCGGGTTCCTCGTCGTCGATGAGGTTCATCGACTGGTATATCGCGTCAGCGCTGCCGGTGTACCAGCGCGGCCCGAGACGCTGCTGCGCGGGCACCGGCGTGATGAACTCTCCGTGGAACCCGGACGACCACCAGGTCTGGGAGATGTGCCGATCGAGCGAGTGCGACTTGTACTGGGTCAGCACGCAGATCCGCTCGTACCCGCCGTTCACCAGATTCGACAGCACGAAGTCGATCAGCCGGTAGGAGCCGCCGAACGGCACTGCGGGCTTGGCCCGGTCCACGGTCAGCGGAAAGAGCCGCTTTCCCTCACCGCCGGCGAGGACGATTCCGAGAACATGCGGTTGTGATCTCACCGATCAAACATATCCGGCCGTCGCGGGCCCGACCACCCGGCATCGCCGAACGAGACGCTCAGCGTCGTCGCGCGACCGTGATCGTGACGTCCAGAGTGGCGGTGACGGCGGCTCGGCCTGCGAGTTCCGCGGCCGCCGCGGCGAGTTCGTCGCGGGTGCGATGGAAGGCGGCGGGCCCCATCGCGGCGACATCGATCAGTGCCGACTCGTCGAACCGCACGGTCGTCCGCACTCGGCGTTCGGAGATCTCGGCGAAGTCCGCGGCCAGTTCACGCGCGAGCCGCCCGGACTTGCCGTCGCCGACGGTCAGCATGTGCATCGGTCCGACGATCTCCGCGAGATGGCCGGGTTCGGGGGTGACGATGACCCATCGGCCGCCCTCGGTGAGCGCGCGTGCCGATTCGGCGACGTTGCGCGGTGCGAAGACCGACAGGACGGTGTCCACACCGCCGGTCAGCACCGGCAGACCGGCCCACAGGTCGGCCACCACGGACAGCACTCGCGGATGCCGCTTGGCGGCACTGCGCGCGCAGAACTTGGACAGGTCGAGGCCGATGCCGACGGCGTCGTCGCCCGCCGACGACAGCGCTGCGGCCAGGTACCGGCCGGGGCCGCCGCCCGCGTCGAGAATGCTCCCCGATGACGTGCAGGCCGCGGCCACGGCGTCGACGATCGGGTCGTAGAGACCGGCGTCGAAGATCCGGTTGCGGGCCGCGACCATCTCCGCGGTGTCGGAGCGGTGAACCGTGCCCTTGCCGGTGAGAAGTGAGACATAGCCCTGACGGGCGATGTCGAAGGAGTGCCCGGCGGCGCATCGCAGCGATGCGCCGACCGGGACCAGTCCGTCCGAGCAGACCGGACAGGACAGACGTCCAGTCGCGGCGTTCCACCGCGAACCGCCTCGATCGGTCAGGCGGTGACCTCGCGCAGAGCCTCGCCCAGCGCCGACGCCTCTTCGTCGTTCAGTTCGACGACGAGTCGACCGCCGCCGTCGATCGGGATCCGGACGACGATCCCACGCCCTTCCTTGACCGCTTCGAGCGGACCGTCCCCCATACGTGGCTTCATCGCCGCCATGTGTCGTGCTCCCTTCACGTGGATTTCACGATGTTCGGTCCCATGATACTTGGCGCACACCTGTCCACTCCGGGCAGTCCGACCTCGGGTCGTTGTGACCGCCCCCACCTGCGTTGGGGCCGCCCGGTGCGGGATCGCGAGCGAGGCGATTCCGGCAATCCGTCTATCGTTGCTCGTCGCGGCGCTTTTTCGGATCGATCACCGGGATCGGACCGGTGTTCGCGGCGGCCGCATCGAGATCGTCGCGGGCCTGGAGGTCGTGCACGACCGCCCGCAGCTCGTCGATCTCGCGAGCCAGCTTCTCGAGCGCCCAGTCGACCTCGGACGCCTTGTACCCGCGGAAGCTCTGCTGGAACAGGATCGTCCGGACGTCGTCGCCGGTGATCCCGGCCCGCGGCAGCCTGGTCAGCGTGGTGCCCTTCTGGACGGGCGGCAGTTCCTCGCCTCGCCCGAACACGAACCACACCACCGCGAAGATCAGCGCGACCAGCACGGCCACGCCCATCACATAGAGCCCGATAGTCACCACGATGTTCAGGGTAGCGACAGTTTGAGCTCGCGGATCGGCGGCCGCTCACCGTGCTGGAGTTCCGTGGTCCGCGGCGTGAAGCCGCCGTCGGGTTCGGGGACGAACTGCGTGAGGCCGACTCCGGAGTCGGCGATACCGCACCGTTCGAGCAGGGTCGCCACGATCTGCCTGCTCATCACCGACAGTTCGTGGAGCGGCCGGTTGCGGTGGCTCCGCACACCGAGGTTGACCTGCGCGATCCCCGAGATGCCGTACCTGTCGTAGGTGTCGATCAGCAGCCCGATCTCCACGCCGTACCCGGGCGCGAAGGGCACCGAGGCGAGCAGTTCGCGCGTACCCGCGTACTCGCCGCCGAGCGGCTGACACACCTCGCCGAGTTCGGGCTTGAGCGCGGTCAGCAGCGGCCGCGCGAGCAGCTCGGTGACTCGGCCGCCGCCTCCCGGCTGCTGGGTGTCACCGGTCCGCAGCGGGCGGCGGTAGTAGCCCTTGACGAGGTGGATGTCGGGGTCGGCCAGCAACGGGCCGATCATCTTCGGCACGAACATCGGGTCCGGCTCGATCAAGTCGGAGTCGACGAACGCGATCACGTCGCCGATGGTCGCCGCGATCGACCGCCACAGCGCCTCTCCCTTGCCCGGCACCGGCGGCAGTCCGGGGATCGCCTCCTCGCGGGTCACCACTCGCGCTCCGGCGGCACGCGCGCGCTCGGCGGTCCGGTCGGTACTGCCCGAATCCAGCACGATCAACTCGTCGACGAGCGTCCCCAGCAGCGGCGCGATCGTCGCGATCACGCCCCCGACGGTGTCCTCCTCATCCAGCGCGGGGAGCACCACGGACACCGTCCGTCCGTTCTTGGCGGCGACCAGCTCGGCGATCGACCACTCCGGGTGATCCCAGGTGCTCGGCGAGCGCAGCGACGGTCCGTCGGGGCGCTCCGACCAGTGCGCCTCGCCCGCGCCGCGGTCGACCCAGGGTGCGTTCTCGTGCCCGGGGTTCATGCCAGGCCTCGCACGGTGCGCGCAGGTGGCCGGGTGCCGATGATCGACGCGACCATGTCGACCACCCGCCGCGTGTCCGCGACCTCGTGGACCCGGAACATCCGGGCGCCCTGGGCCGCCGCCAGCGCCGTCGCCGCGAGCGTGCCGGCCACCCGGTCGTCGAGATCGGCGTTCAGCGTCTCACCGATGAAGTCCTTGTTGCTCAGCGCCATCAACACCGGCCAGCCGGTGTCGACGAGTCGGTCGAGATGGCGGAGCAGCGCGAGCCCGTGATGGGTGTTCTTCCCGAAGTCGTGCGTCGGGTCGATCAGAATCCCGTCCTCCCTGACGCCGGCGTCACGTGCTCGCTGTGCCGCACCGGAGACTTCGGCCACCACGTCCGCGACCACGTCGTCATAAGCCACGCGGTGCGGTCGGGTCCGGACCCGGGCGCCTCCGGTGTGCGAACAGACGATCCCCGCGCCGGCGGCCGCGGCCACCGACACCAGTGCCGGATCGACGCCGGCCCAGGTGTCGTTGATCATGTCGGCGCCCGCCTCGCACGCTTCGGCGGCCACCTCCGCACGCCACGTGTCGACGCTGATCAGCACGTCGGGGTGCGTGCGCCGGATCCACGCGATCATCGGCACCACGCGTTGCGCCTCCGTCGCCGCGTCGACCTCCGCGCCCGGACCGGCCTTCACGCCGCCGACGTCGATCATGTCCGCACCCTGCGCGACGACCTCGTCGATGCGCGCCTTGGCGGCGTCGTCGGAGAAGGTGGATCCCCTGTCGTAGAACGAATCCGGGGTGCGGTTGACGATCGCCATGACCAGCGCGCGGTCGGTGGCGACGGGCCGGCCGCAGAGGGTCGCGGCCGGACGGGCAGTGCTCACGCTGTCAGCCTACGGGGCGCAAGCGGCGAGCCGTCCGCCGGACCCGGAGCGGCTCCACCTCAGCGCGGGGCCTTGGCCGCCGCGACGTCGGCCGGGTAGCCGTCGTAGAACGGGACGTAGCCGTCGGCCTTGCCCTTGAGCACCCAGACGGTGTCGTCCCCGAGGTCGGTGTACGACTCGTTGCGCAGCTCCACCTTGCGGTTCTTGAAGGTCGAGGTGGTCTCGATCTCGGGGACGAATCGGACGAACAGCGGCACGGCGTACGCCGGAAGCGCGTCGTAGAGTTCGTCGGCCAGTTCCTTGGGGTCCAAGTCCGCGCCGTCGCTCAACTGCACGGCGACCATGCCGGCCCGCCCGTCGCAGCCCGGCACCTCCACGCCGTATGCGACCGTCTGCTGGACGGCGGCCAGGCCGTCGACGGCGCCCTCCACCTCGGTGGTCGCCACGTTCTCGCCCTTCCAGCGGAAGGTGTCGCCGAGCCGGTCGACGAATGCGATGTGCGAGAAACCCAGCTCCCGGACCAGGTCGCCGGAGTTGAAGTACGCGTCGCCGCGCTTGAACGCGTCGCGGATGATCTTCTTCTCGGTGTCGCTCGACTCGGTGTAGCCGTCCACCGGGACGCGTTCGCTGATCTCAGCGATCAGCAGTCCCGGCTCGCCCTTGGGCACCTTGCGCAGACGTCCGGCCGCGTCGCGCTTGGCGGTTCCATCATCGTTGTACTCCACCACGCGGAAGGGCAGCGGGCAGAATCCGGCGGTGCGCTTCACGTCGAAGGCGTTGACGAAGGCCAGGTTCAGCTCGCTGGCACCGTAGAACTCCACCACGCGATCGATGCCGAAGCGCTCTGTGAACTCGTCCCAGATCTCCGGACGCAGACCGTTGCCGACCACGACGCGCACCGAGTGACGACGGTCGGTCGGCTTGGCCGGCTGCGCGAGCAGGTAGCGGCAGAGTTCGCCGATGTAGCAGAACGCGGTCGCACGGTTGAGGATGACGTCGTCCCAGAATCGCGACGCCGAGAACTGCTTGCTGATCGCGATGCAGGCCCCCGCCGCCAGCACCGCGCCGAGCGACACCGACAGCGCGTTGTTGTGATACAGCGGCAACGAGACGTACATGGTGTCCGACGAACGCAGGCGCACCGCGAGGCCGCCGATCCCGTCGTAGTTGGCGAGCCAGCGGTTGTGACTCATCACGCTCGCCTTGGGCAGTCCGGTGGTTCCCGAGGTGAAGATGTAGAACGCAGTGGTCGACGCGGGCAGGTCCTTGGTGACCGCGGGATCGACGTCCGGCTTGCCCGCGGCCTCGTCGTTCAGCGCGTCGAAGTCGAGGACGTTCTCCGGCAGCCGCTCGGAACTGATCGATGCGAAGGCGTCGGCGCACTCGGGGTCGTACACGAGCGCCTTGCCATCGAGCAGCTTCATGCTGTGATCGATGACCTCACCGTGCTGGTTGTAGTTCAGCATGCCCGCGACAGCGCCGAGTTTGAGTGCCGCGAGGATGACCATCAGGTCGGTGGGGCTGTTCTTGGCGAGGATGCCGACGACGTCGCCGGTTCCGACACCGCGCCCGGCGAGGACGGCCGCGTAGCGGTTCACCTGCCGGTTGACCTCACCGTAGGTCAGCGACTCCCCCTGCCAGCGGATGAACGGGCGGTCAGGGTGGTCGGCGGCCAGTTTGGCGAAGATCTGCCCGATGGTGCGCTTCGCGGTCGGCGGGCGGACGATCATGCCCGGTACGTGCGTCGCCATCGACGGCAGATCGGGCACCATCTTGGCCACTCCCCGCACGATGTCGGTGATGCCGACCTTGTTCGGAACGCTCGTGCTCATCGACTGCCTCACTCCTCGCCCTACGTGTGAACGCCGCAACCTTACCGGGTGGTCAGATAGCTGATGCTGTCACCCACGGTTGCACATACCTTCAGCTTGCCGAGCGCCCGGTCGGCGACGAATCCACGCGCCGCCAGATCGTCGAGCCAGCCGATGAGCGGGTCGTAGAACCCCTCGTGGTTGAGCAGGACGATGGGCTTGTCGTGCACCCCGAGATATGCGCCCGTCCAAGTCTCGAAGAGCTCCTCGAACGTCCCGATGCCGCCGGGAAGCGTGATGAACCCGTCTGACAGCTCATCCATGAGTCGCTTCCGCTCGCGCATGGTGTCGGTGACGATGAGTTCGTCGGCGTCCAGGTCGGCGACCTCCTTGGCCATCAGGTGCTCCGGGATGATGCCGATGGTCCGACCGCCCGCCTCGCGTGCGCCGCGGGCGAGGCTGCCCATCATCGAGACGTTTCCGCCGCCGGAGACGAGCGTGTGTCCCGCGGCGGCGATCGCCTCACCAGTCCGGGCCGCCAGCGCGAGGTACGCGGAGTCCACGGGGCCCGACGCGCAGTACACGCAGATCGCGCTCATGACCGAGCCGCCCGGACGATGATCTCCACGGCCTCAGCGGGAGTGTCCACCACCTGGAGCAGATCGACGTCGCCCGGCGAGACCTTGCCCTCCGCCTCGAGGGTGCCGCGGAGCCAGTCCACCAGCGGCCCCCAGAACTCCGCACCGATCAGCACGATCGGGAACCGCAGCACCTTCTTGGTCTGTACCAGGGTCAACGCCTCGAACAGCTCGTCGAGCGTCCCGAACCCGCCGGGCAGACACACGAACGCCTGCGCGTACTTGACGAACATCGTCTTGCGGACGAAGAAGTACCGGAAGTTCATACTCAGGGTCAGCCACGGATTGGAGTGCTGCTCGAACGGCAGCTCGATGTTGAGCCCGATCGACTCCGCACCCGCCTCGTACGCGCCTCGGTTGGTCGCCTCCATGGCGCCCGGTCCGCCCCCGGTGATCACGGCGAATCCCTCGTGTCCGAGGAGTCTGCCCAGTTCTCGCGCGATCTCGTACTCCGGCGTACCGGGCCGTACACGCGCCGAACCGAAGACGGTGACCGCCTCTGCCACGTTCTCGAGCGCGTCGAATCCCGAGACGAACTCGGATTGGATGCGCTGCACCCGCCAGGAGTCGCGGATCATCCGCTGCTCGGATCGTCGCGGATCGCGAGGGTCGATCCACTCGAGCAGCAGCCGGTCGGACGGAACGACCTCAGTTCCCTCCTCCACCCGGACCTGCGCCGCACCGACGTTGCGGACGCAGCCGTCGGTCGGGTCCGGGGTGCCGGATCGCCACGTGGGCACTTGCGAGTCGGGGTCGGTCGCATCGGGTGCGGGGCCGTCATTCATGTCGCGACACTAGCAACCACCCCCGACGATCGCCCGATCCGACGGCCGACGGGTCAGTCGGCGGCGGAGGGAACCAGTTCGAACACCGGAAATCTCGATGCCGCGCCGGCGAGCTCGGCGTCCGACGACTCCGCGGTGAGTCCGTCGACGAAGGCCTTGACCTGCCATCCCCACCGCCGCAGGTACTCGCGGATCAACTCGGGCTTGACGCCGTCGGCCAGTTCGGTGAGCTCCACGGCCTCGGTGCGACGGCCGCGCCGGAGGGTCGCCTCGCCACTCACCCGGACGTTTCGCACCCACTGGGTGTCTCCACGCGGAGACAGCAGATAGCGGTGCCCGGCCCACTCCAGAACGTTGACCGGCCTGGTCGTGATGCGGCCGGACGTCCGGCCGGACACCGAGAGTTCGTGGCACCCGCGCGGAGCGGCGCCGAGCCGGACCAGGCCGCCGACGGCGGCGTTCGAGACGGTGAGCAGGCGGCCGCCGGGCCGGTCCGCATCGTTGCGGTCATCCGCTTTGTCACGCTGGGACATCGAAACCTCCATAGGTGCTGTACGGCGGCAGAACCGCCGCGATGTTGACGACGAGTGCGAGAACCGCGAAAGCCGCGGCGAGGTCCGGCCGATGAGCCACCTGCCACAGCACGACGGCGGCGGCAGCGAAGAGCGCGACCTTCACCACGGCCTTGACGAGTCCGATGTCGAAGGTGGCCGCCGGTGCGGCGAACAGCGCCCACACGAGAGCCACCGCGATCACCGCGCCCGCGGCTGCCGGCCAGCCGAAGAGACCCCGGCCCGCCAGGACCAGGCCCGCATATCCGAGGACGCCGACCATCGCCAGTTCCAGGACGAACATCACTGCCGCGAGGGTCCACACGTAGATCGCAGTCATCCCTCCTCCTCCGATTCGAGAACACCGTTCTCGATTCACTGACGACGATAGGCGTCGATCGCACGAAAATCAAGAACACTGTTCTCGATTAATGGATAAGCCCGCCCAGACGTGCGACGATGTGACGGATATGAGCGACGACAACCAGGCGACCGGACCGCGCGCACGCAATCGCGCGGCGGTGGAGAGCAGACTGCGGACGGTCGGACATCGGCACCTCGCCGAACACGGCGCGGCCGGGCTGTCACTGCGCGCCGTCGCACGCGATATGGAGATCACCCCGTCGGCGCTGTACCGGTATGTGCGCGACCGCGACGCCCTGTTGACCCTGCTGATCGTCGACGCGTACACCGACCTCGCCGACTCGATCGACGCCGCAGTCGCCCGGCATCGGAGCGGCCGGACCCGTTTCACGGCGTTCGCCGGGGCGCTGCGGGACTGGGCGCTCGCGAACCCGAGCGAGTACGCCCTGCTCTACGGTTCCCCCGTACCCGGCTACCGGGCGCCGCGAGAGCAGACCAACCCGGCGGGCGAACGTCCGCTGATCGCGCTCGCGTCGATCCTCACCGACGCCGGTTCAGCACCCGACGTGGCAGGCACCGATCCGCGTGTCCAGTCGGCGGCGGCTCGGGCCCTCGGCCTGCTCTCAGATGATCCGGCGGTCCCGGCGGGCGCCGACGCTGCGGTTCTCGCGCGCGGGATCGCTGTCTGGAACCTGCTGCTGGGGTCGATCACCAGCGAACTCTTCGAACAGCTGGGACCCGTCACCGACGACCCCGCGACGCTGTACGCCGGGGTCGTCGACCTGGGCGCCGCACTGCTGTTCGGATAGCGACAGCGCCCCGACGGATCACTGCCCCGACAGATAGGCCCGCAGCATCTCCGTGACCTCGGTGATCTGCTCGACCGGCACCCGCTCGTCGACGCGGTGTGCCAGACTCGGGTCGCCCGGGCCCAGGTTGACCGCGGGAATGCCGAGTGCGGCGAAGCGGGAGACGTCCGTCCAGCCGTACTTGGCGCGGAACCGTCCGTCCGCCGCGGCGACGAGTTTCGCGGCGGCCGGATGGGCGAGACCTGGAAGCGCACCGGCGGCGGAGTCGGTGACCTCGGCGGTCAGCGTGCCGTCGGCGAGGTCGGCGGCGAACACCTCGCGGACGTGGTCGAAGGCCTGTTCCGGTGAGCGGTCGGGGGCGAAGCGGAAGTTCACGTCGACGTACGCCTCGTCGGGAATCACATTTCCCGCGACGCCACCGTGCACGCCGACTGCCGAGAGTCCCTCGCGGTACTCGCAGCCGTCGATGTCGACGCGCCGCGGCCGGTAGTCGCCGAGAGCGGTCAGCATCCGTCCGAGCTTGTGAATCGCGTTGTCCCCCATCCAGGCCCGAGCTGAGTGCGCACGGGTACCGGTCGCGGTGAACCGGACGCGCAGCGTGCCCTGGCAGCCCGCCTCGATCTGGCCGGCGGTCGGCTCACCCAGGATCGCGACGTCGCCGGCCAGCCAGTCCGGCAGTTCCCGCTCGATCGTGCCGAGTCCGTTGAACTCCGCGGCGATCTCCTCGCAGTCGTAGAAGATCAGCGTCAGGTCGTGGGCGGGGTCGGCGAGCGTCGCCGCCAGATGCAGGAACACCGCGTCGCCCGACTTCATGTCGACGGTTCCACAGCCGTGCAGCACGTCGCCCTCGTCATCGGTGAGGGTGCGGCGCGACGGGACGTTGTCGACGATCGGCACGGTGTCGAGGTGGCCGGCGAGAATCACCCGGCTGGGCTTGCCGCGGTCCGTGCGTGCGAGCACGCAGTTGCCGTGGCGGATCACCTCGAAACCGGAGGTCTGCGTCCGCAGGGCATGCTCGACGGCGTCGGCGATGAGCGACTCGTCCCGGCTCACGCTCGGAATGTCGACGAGGGCGGCGGTCAGTTCGATCGGGTCTGAGGTCAGGTCGAGGCTCGGAGTGCTCACAGTCGTCCATCGTAGGAGGAACCCGTGCGCTCCGGCATCGGCCTCGTCACAGGCTGTCGATAGAATCGAACGCGTGACTACTCAAGGTGCTGTTGCCATTGGAATCGCCACCGTGTGGGAGAACGACGGCTCGACCGTCGTGCTCGACACCTGGTACCCGTCCCCCGAATTGAGCTCGGCGCCCGGCGCGACGGGTTCCACCGAGCTGACCGGTGACGACATCCCCGCCGACCTCCGCCCTCTCGTGGGTGAGGACGGCGCGCGCGGCGTCCGCACCGTCGCCGTCCGCACGGTCATCGCCGACCTCTCCGTCGCGCCGGTCGATGCGCACGATGTGTACCTGCGCCTGCACCTGCTGTCCCACTGCCTGATCCAGCCGCACGGCGCGAACCTGGACGGCCAGTTCGGCCTGCTGAGCAACGTCGTGTGGACCAACTTCGGCCCGTGCGCCGTCGACGGTTTCGAGACCACCCGGGCCCGGCTCCGCGCCCGCGGGCAGGTCACCGTGTACTCGATCGACAAGTTCCCCCGCATGGTCGACTACGTGACCCCGAAGGGCGTCCGCATCGGCGACGCCGACCGTGTGCGCCTGGGCGCGCACCTGTCGCCGGGCACCACCGTGATGCACGAGGGCTTCGTGAACTTCAACGCCGGAACTCTCGGCACCTCGATGGTCGAGGGTCGCATCTCGGCGGGCGTCGTGGTCGGCGACGGCTCCGACATCGGTGGCGGCGCGTCCACCATGGGCACCCTCTCCGGCGGCGGCAAGGAGATCATCACCATCGGCCGGCGCTGCCTCCTCGGCGCCAACGCCGGCTGCGGCATCCCCCTCGGCGACGACTGCGTGATCGAAGCCGGCCTCTACATCACCGCGGGCACCAAGGTGACCGGCCCCGACGGCTCCGTCGTCAAGGCCCGCGACCTCGCCGGACAGTCGAACCTGCTGTTCCGGCGCAACAGCACCACCGGCGCGGTCGAGGTGACCGCCAAGGAAGGCGACGGCATCGCCCTCAACGAGGCGCTGCACGCACACAACTGAGGCCCTTCTCGTATTTGAATCCCCGATTCGGGCGCAAACGCCGCGTTCGGCCAAGTTGACCCCCGAATCGGGGATTCAAATACGGGAAACTCCGAAACCGGACCGATCGGGACTCCCCTATAGCACCATCCCCTCATGGACTCGGGGGTGTTCAGGCGGGGGAAACTGCTGGAATCGATGTCGCGCGCGCAACTCGACGTCGAGCTCAGAGAAGGCAGGCTCCGGCGACTACGACACGGATGGCTCGCCGATCCAGCCGCTGATCCGGAGGTCGTGCGGGCCGTGGCCTCCGGAGGGGTGGTGACCTGCACGTCGGCGCTGAAGCGGCACGGCGTGTGGGTGCCGCCCACGCCGAAGCTGCACATGAGGGGCTCGACGTCGTCCGTCCGCGATCACCCGAGCTGGTGCCGTCTCCACGGCCGGCCGCCGAAGGTCACCGGTGCGGTCGACGATCTGCCGACGGCATTGCGGCACGCGGCTCGATGCCTGCCGACGGAGGACTTCGTGGTGATCTGCGATTCGATCCTCAACCGCCGCCTGCTCTCCCCGTCCGGACTGGAGGCCGAGTTGGGCGGAGCGCCGCGTTCGGTGCAGCAGGCTCTGTCGCTCGTCGACGGACAAGCCGAATCGGGTACGGAAACACTTGTCCGACTGCGGCTTCGCGCACCTCACCTGCACATTCGGACGCAAGTCGCCATCCCGGAGGTCGGACGGGTGGACCTCGTGGTCGGCACGTCGATGATCGTTGAGGTGGACGGATACGAGTACCACGCCGATCCCGATCAGTTCGAGAAGGACCGACTCCGCGACCTACGGGCGCGGGCGCTCGGCTACGACCCGATCCGGCTCACCTATCGGCAGGTGATCTACCAATGGGACCGGGTGGGCCCGCTGCTCATCGAACTGATCCGCCGCGGCGTCCACCGTCGACCATTGATCGCGTAAATGAATCCCCGATCGGCCCGATTTCGTCGATTCTCGCGAAGTAAGAGTCGTATAGGGGATTCAAATACGAACGAGGCGCTCGACGGCGGCGTCGATGCGTTCGTCGGTACCGGTCAGCGCGATGCGGACGTGCCGAGCTCCGGCGGGGCCGTAGAAGTCGCCCGGAGCCACGAGGATGCCGCGCTCGGCGAGCCACCGCTGTGTGGTGCGCGAGTCCTCGCCGCGCGTCGCCCAGAGGTACAGGCCGGCTTCGGAGTGGTCGATGGCGAATCCGGCTCCGAGCAGCGCGGTCCGCAGCTTGTCGCGACGGACTCGGTAACGCTCGCGCTGGACGTCGACGTGGGCATCGTCGTTCAGCGCGGCCACCGTCGCCCCCTGGATCGGGAACGGGACGATCATGCCCGCATGCTTGCGCACCGCGAGGAGTTCGGCGATCAGTTCGCGATCGCCCGCCAGGAAACCCGCCCGGTACGACGCCAGGTTCGACACCTTCGACAGCGAGTGCACCGCGATCAGCCCGCTGTGGTCTCCCCCGCAGACATCCGAGTGGAGGACGGAATGGGCCGAGCCCTCCCAGGTGAGGCCGAGGTAGCACTCGTCCGACACGACGACCGCGCCACGCTCGCGCGCCCAGTCGACGATGACCTTGAGCTCTGCCGCACTCTGCACTCGCCCGGTGGGATTCGACGGGCTGTTCAGGTAGATCAGGGCCGGCTCACGGTCGCCGATCGCATCGACGGAGTCCGCGCGCAACACCTGCGCGCCGGCCAGCAGCGCGCCCACCTCGTACGTCGGGTAGGCGACCTCCGGAATCACCACGAGGTCGCCCGCGGGCACGCCGATCTGGGCCGGGAGCCCGGCGATCACCTCTTTGGTGCCTACCACCGGTAGGATCGACGACTCGTCGAGGCCGGTGATGCCGAAGCGGCGGCTCAGTGCGCCGACCGCAGACTCGCGGAGTTCGCGGGTCCCGACCGTCGCGGGATACCCCGGAAACTCCGACGACGCGGCGAGCGCCTTCCGGATCAGCGGATCCACCGGGTCGACGGGCGTACCCACCGACAGGTCGACGATTCCGCCGGGATGCGCCGCAGCCGCGGCCTTCGCGTCCGCGATGGTGTCCCACGGGAAGTCCGGCAGTCCGGAACTCACCGGGCGCAGGCGACGGGTCGGCGTGCTGCCGTTCGATGAACCGGGCGCAGAACTCACGGGTGGATCAGCCCTCTTCGCCCATCGGCGGCAGCGCCTTGATGAACGCCGGGTCGAATGCGGTCTTGCCGACCTTGCTGGCGCCGCCGGGCGAGCCGAGCTCCTCGAAGAAGTCGACGTTGGCGCTCACATACGGCTCCCACTCGTCCGGCACGTCGTCTTCGTAGAAGATGGCCTCCACCGGACAGACCGGCTCGCACGCGCCACAGTCGACGCACTCGTCGGGCTGGATGTAGAGCATGCGCCCGCCCTCGTAGATGCAATCGACGGGGCACTCTTCAACACAGGCCCGGTCGAGGACATCGACGCAGGGCTCAGCGATGATGTACGTCACTACGCTTCTCCTTCACTGCACAGTTCCCACTCCGCACTCAGGGCTGATGAGCGCAGAGGAACCATATCGACTCTAAGAGTATCCACTGTCGGACTCCACCTCCGACCGTCGCCCCCGGGCACGGACACGTCGATCGGCGCGACCTGCGGATAATTTTGCGCACCCTGAGATAAATCGGCGACCAGCACTGACCGGGCAACGGCACCACCCAGCGCCCTGTGACCGTTCACACGTCGAGTTCCCATACCCCCTGGGGTATGGTCGAATATACCCCCTGGGGTAATTGAACGAGAGGGAGAACCACATGAGGATTCTGGTCGTCGGCGGTGTCGCCGGAGGGATGAGCGCAGCGGCACGGGCGCGCCGCCTCGACGAGGACGCGGAGATCGTCGTCTTCGAACGGGGCGAGCATCCGTCGTTCGCCAACTGCGGGCTGCCGTACTACGTCAGTGGCGAGATCACCGAGCAGGAGTCTCTGCTGGTGCAGACGCCCGAGTCGCTGAGAGCTGCGCTCGACATCGACGTCCGGATCCGCCACGAGGTGGTCGGACTCGATGCGCAGGCGCAGACCGTCGACGTCCGGCACGACGGCACGACCACCACCTGGCGGTACGACGCGCTGGTCCTCTCCCCCGGAGCCTCGGCGCTACGACCGCCGCTTCCCGGCCTCGACTCCCCGCGCGTCCAGACGCTCCGGACGGTCGGCGACGCCGCGCGCATGCGCGACGAGGTCGAGTCCGGCGCCACCCGCGCCGTGGTCCTCGGTGCCGGCTTCATCGGCCTGGAGGCGGCCGAGGGACTGCGCATGCGAGGCTTGGCGGTCGACGTCGTCGAACTGGCACCCCACGTCCTGCCGCCCCTGGAGACCGAGCAGGCCTCCCTGATCCAGGACGAGCTCCGCGCGATGGGCATCGGCCTGCACACCGGCGTCGCCGCGACGGCGATCGAGCCGGGCGACGACACCGACACCGTCGTCCTGGCGGACGGCACCCGGCTCACGGCCGACATCGTGGTCCTGTCGGTCGGCGTCCGCCCGGACACCGCGGTCTTCGAATCCGCGGGCGTCGCATGCGACCGCGGCGCGATGATCGTCGACGAGCACGGCCGCACCAACCTCGATCGCGTCTGGGCGGTCGGCGACGCGACCGTCAGCACCGACTCGGTCACCGGTCTGCGACGGCCCGTCGCCCTGGCCGGACCTGCCAACCGCGCCGGCCGGCTGGTCGCCGATCACATCATCGATCCGGAGTCGGCCCGCGCGATCCCGCAGCCGGTCGGCACCGCAATCGTCCGCATCGGAGCACTGACCGCTGCCATGACCGGCGCGAACCGCGCGGCCCTCGAACAGTCCGGAATCGACTACCGCACAGTGCATCTGCACCCCGGCAGCCACGCTGGCTACTTCCCCGGTGCCGAGCGGATCCACCTGCTCATGCACATCCGCGCCGATGACGGGCTGATCCTGGGCGCGCAGGCAGTCGGTGCCGACGGCGTCGACAAGCGCATCGACGTGCTCGCGACGGCCATCCGCAACCGGATGACCGGCCCCGACCTGATCGACCTGGACCTCGCATACGCACCGCCGTTCGGTTCGGCGAAGGACCCCGTGAACCTCGCCGGCATGGTCGCGGAGAACGTGGTGAACGGATCCCTGCAGCTCTGGTACGCGGACCAGTACGACGACCCTGCGCATCTGATTCTGGACGTGCGAGGAGCGGCCGAGCAGGACGACGACCCGGTGCCCGGAGCCCTCTGCATCCCGCACACCGAGGTCCGCGCGCGCATCGACGAGATCCGGGA
Organism: Gordonia neofelifaecis NRRL B-59395; assembly: GCF_000192435.1. GTDB lineage: Bacteria > Actinomycetota > Actinomycetes > Mycobacteriales > Mycobacteriaceae > Gordonia > Gordonia neofelifaecis. The sequence continues at coordinate 150,136 of NZ_AEUD01000001.1, read as the reverse complement.
AGCGGCCGCCGGACGAGGAGTCCGCGTTCTGTGCGCCAGTGGGATGCGCTCCTACCTCGCCTACCGCGTGCTGCGGGCCGCCGGTCTGAACGCGTCGAACCTCTCCGGCGGACTCCTGACCCTCCGGGCCCACCAGAATGCCTGACCCCACGCTCTCGAAGGAGACCACCCATGTGTCAACGCACCACCTGTAAGACCTGTGGAAAGACCACGTGGCGCGGCTGCGGCCGCCACGTCGACGACGTGATGCGCGGCGTGCCCGCATCGAAGCGCTGCCCGGGCCATCCCGACCGGCCCGGCCTGTTCAAGCAGTTGTTCGGCAAGGCGTAGCGCCGCGCCGTCACGCGTCCATCGCGTGAATGACAGCGGGAACTCCGGAGCGAACAGCGGACGTCGGGTCCGCTAAGTTCGATTCGTCGAGCCGACGTCCGTCGGCCCTTCCCGAGGGGGACCCCATGAAGCTGCCGCTGAAACTCGCCGTCGCCGGAGCGGTGCTCGCCACCGGTATGACCACCACCGCGGTGGTCGTGCCCGAGGCCGCGGCGGCGACGCCGTACTACGGCGCCATCGCCATCTCGCAGCGGACCGGTCGGGCCGCCGTCGTCGTGAACTACCACGACGGCGCCTCCGCGCAGCGTGCCGCCGCCCGCAAGTGCGGCGCCGGCGACTGCCGTTGGGTGGTGCGGATGTACAAGAACTGCGGAGCCGCCGCCCAGAACCCGCGCACCCGCCGCTGGGGTTGGGCCTACGCGCCGACACTCAACGGCGCCAAGGCGCGGGCGCGCAACGCCGCAGGCGGCGGTCGTTCCATCGTGTGGGGCTGCACGATCCGCCCGAACTGACCGGACCGACAGCTCAGCGGTGTTCGGTGTGACCATCTGGTGGTCACGCCGAACACCGCTGTCGTCGAATGACGGGCGCTACGCCAGTCCGACCCCGAGGAGCGGCGCGTCCACCCGGCCGTACTCGGTGGTGCGCTGGCGCGGATTGCGGTCGATGCCGGAGACGATCTCGTGCAGCTCGGCGACGGTCTTGGCCGAACCGTGCTGGCTGCCCGCCATCCGCGAGATGGTCTCCTCCATCAGCGTGCCGCCGAGGTCGTCGGCGCCGCCGCGCAACATCACCCGGGTGCCGTCGATGCCGAGCTTCACCCAGCTGGTCTGCACGTGGTCGATCCGACCGTGCAGCATCAGTCGCGCCAGCGCGTGCACTGCGCGGTTCTCCCGTCGCGTCGGCCCCGGTCGTGACGCTCCCGCAAGATAGAGCGGTGACGACTGGTGGACGAACGGCAGCGGCACGAACTCGGTGAAGCCGCCGGTCCGGTCCTGAATGCCGCGCAACGTGTTCAGGTGACCCACCCAATGCCGCGGCGAGTCGACGTGCCCGTACATCATCGTCGAACTCGACGGAATGCCCAGCTCGTGCGCGGTGGTGATCACCTCGATCCACGACGCGGTCGGCAGCTTGCCCTTCGTCAGAACCCAGCGCACCTCGTCGTCGAGGATCTCCGCGGCAGTACCGGGAATGGAACCGAGTCCGGCTTCCTTGAGCGCCGACAGCCAGTCGCGGATCGACTCGCCGCCGCGCGAGGCGCCGTTGACGATCTCCATCGGACTGAACGCGTGCACGTGCATGCCCGGCACGCGATCCTTGATCGCCCGGACCAGATCGGCGTACCCGCCGACGGGCAGTTCCGGATCGATGCCGCCCTGCATGCAGATCTCGGTGGCGCCCTCGACGTGCGCCTCCCAGGCGCGGTCGGCGACCTCGGAGGTCGACAGGGTGAACGCGTCCGCGTCACCCTTGCGCTGCGCGAACGCGCAGAACCGGCACCCGGTGTAGCAGATGTTGGTGAAGTTGATGTTCCGGTTCACCACGTAGGTGACGTCGTCGCCGACCACGTCGGCCCGGATCGAATCCGCCAGCGCCGCGAGCGCGTCGAGCCCCGGCCCGTCGGCTTCGGCGAGCGCGAGATAGTCATCGTCCGACAGTCCCGCCGGGTCGTTCTCCGCGCGCCGCAGGGCTGCCGCGACCTCGGATTCGAGATGCTCCGGCGCACCCGCCCCGCCCAGCTCCAGCACCTGCTCACGAATGGTGTCCCAGTCGCCGAAGGCGTTGTCGATGTCGCTGCGAGTGTCGGTGTTCCGACCCTCGACGTCGATCTCCGAGTTCAGGTCGACGCGGCCCGACGACGCCCAGTCGTCGTCCGGCTCCTGCCACGGCAGTCCGGACGGTGTGACGTCCGCGGCCAGCCCGGTGACCGGATCCGACAGCGCCGCGACATGGCGGGCGATACGCGGATCGATCCACGGATTGCCCGCCTTGACGTACTTGGGCTGGGCGGCGATCCGCTCGGTCAGCCGATAGCCGGTGGACGCGGTGATCTCGGCGAGCGTGTCGAGGTTCGGCCACGGTCGCTCGGGGTTCACGTGATCGGGCGTCAGCGGCGAGACGCCGCCCCAGTCGTCGACACCTGCCGCCACCAGCGCTCGGCATTCGTCGGCCGACACCAGGTTCGGCGGCGCCTGAATCCGCATCCCCGGTCCCAGCACCACCCGCGCGACGGCGACGGCCGCGATGAACTCCGACATCTCGGCGTCCGGGACCTTGCCCATCGCGGTATCGGGCTTGGCCCGGAAGTTCTGCACGATCACTTCCTGGATGTGACCGAATGCCTTGTGCGACTTCCGGATCGCGAAGATCGACTCGGCCCGTTCGGTGAGGTTCTCACCGATCCCGACGAGGATGCCGGTGGTGAACGGCACCGACAGACGACCTGCGTCGGTCAGCACCCGAAGCCGGACCTCGGGATCCTTGTCCGGGCTGCCGTAGTGGCACTCCCCCTTGTCGGTGAACAGTCGGCGAGCGGTGGTCTCGAGCATCATGCCCATCGACGGCGCCACCGGCTTGAGACGGTTGATCTCCTCCCAGCTCATCACGCCGGGGTTGAGGTGCGGCAGCAGGCCGGTCTCCTCGAGCACGCGGATCGCGGCGGCGCGCACGTAGTCGAGCGTCGAGTCGTACCCGCGCTCGTCGAGCCACGCGGCGGCCTCGGGCCACCGGTCCTCCGGACGGTCGCCGAGGGTGAACAGCGCCTCCTTGCAGCCGAGCTCCGCACCCCTGCGGGCGACGTCCAGGATCTCGTCGATCTCCATGAACGCGCCCTTGCCCTCACGGGCGAGCTTGCCGGGGACGGTGACGAAGGTGCAGTAGTGGCATCGATCGCGGCACAGGTGGGTGACCGGAATGAAGACCTTGCGGGAATAACTGATCTGCCCGCCGCGGCCGTCGGCGTCCAGGCCCGCATCGCGGACCCGGCCCGCCGCATCGCACAGCGCGTCGAGATCATCGCCTCTGGCCGCCAGCAGCACCGCGGCTTCGTCGACGTTGAGTACCGAACCGTCACGTACGCGGCGCAACGCGCGGCGCATGGCCGACGCCGACGGCGCCTGTCCCGCGCCCGTGGCACCGCTGGAAGATGTGGTCACTTCTCCGATGTTAACCACGTCGCATTCCGCGGGCGGTCGCGGCGGTCATCCAGCGGGACGACAGCCGTCGTCAGGACTGCGTCAGGTTCCGGATCCGGGCGGTCGACGCATAGAACGCGGGGAGGGCCAAACCGCAGGCCAGCAGCAGCAGAAGACGCCAGTCACCGATCAACGAGCCGTTGCCGAACACCGGCAGCATCGCCATCGCGGTGACGAAGGTCCACGCGATCAGCGGCGCGTACTGCCAGGCGCTCTTGGTGTACGTCTCGGCGATCTTGAGGATCAGGACGTTGACCACGCCGGCGATCAGCGCGGTGATCGGGAACGGGAACGAGCCGATGCGAACCAGCAGGAATGCCGCGGTGAGGATGCCGAGCAGAAAACCGCTGACGGTCAGCACACCGAGTTCCACGCGATCACCGATGCTCACAGCTGCACTCCCTCGAACAGATCCGTCTCGTAGCCGCCCTCGACGCGCCCCGCGTCGACCCGGATGAAGTGCTCGGTCGGCATCACCGGCGCGACGATGTCGTTGCTCAGCGCGTACTCGGTGCGCGACGGGGCGACGGTCACCTGGGTGGCGTGGGCGGCGAGCGCACGGACCTTGCGGTCCAGCACGCCGCTGACGTCGATCGCCGCGGTCACCTGCTCGTCCGGGTAGCTGGGCTGCTCGCCGGGTTCCGGCATCCGCCAGCCGGCAGGCACTTCGGAGACGCGGCCGAGCCCGCGCACGAGCTCCGACTCCTGGGTCACCGACTCGTAGACCTTGAACGCGCGCCCCAGCCGCTCCTCGGCGACCGGGATCGCCGCCATCGAGATCTCATGCACGCGCTTGTGGTCGGGATGCCCGTACGTGCCCGCCGCGTCGTAGGTGACGACCACCTGCGGCGCGAACTCGACGAGTTCGGCGGCCAGTGCCGCGGTCAGCTCGGCCGCGGGGGCCTGGAAGAGCGAACGCGGATTCTCCGCCGACGGCGTTCCGGCCATGCCGGAGTCCCGCCAGCGGCCCGCGCCGCCGAGGAAGCGGGGCGTCGGAGCGACGACACCGGGCGGGGTCAGCTCGGCGAGCGCGGCGCGAAGCTCGCCGATGCGGAAGCCGCCGAGCTGGTCCGCACCGCCGTCGGCCACCAGTTGCGCCCACTGCGAGCCGATCACCTCCCCCTCCTCGCCGAGCGTGAAGGTGATGACCCGGACGTCGACACCGCGCGAGAGGTATTCGGCGATGACGCCGCCGGTCATGATCGTCTCGTCGTCGGGATGGGCGTGCAGCAGCACCATCCGCGCGGTCACTGGAGCACCCAGCGATCGGCCCCGCCGAACACGCCCAGCTGCATCGGTCCGTCCAGCGACACCCCGACGATCCGGTCGGTGACGGCGGAGAACATCGTGTCCTGGAAGATCGGCAGGTACACCGCCTGGTCGGCCAGCAGCCCCTCGGCCTGCTGCAGATCCGCGGTCGGGTCCTCGGAGCTCATCGCCGAGTCGGAGAGGGCGATCAGCGCCGGATCGCACAGACCCGAGATGTTGCCGGTGTAGCTGTCGTCCGCGGAGACGTTCGCCTCCGGCTTCTCCGACGCGGTGGTCGTCGCCGCACCGGAGGGCGACGTCGGCAGCACCGTCTCGTCGGACGCCTTGTCCCGTTCCGGCTCGACCGTGTGCGCGCCGGCCTCGGTGCCCTTGGGCGGAGCCTGACAGGCCACCTGGGAGGCGAGTTCGGTGGCAGGACTGCCGCCGACGCCGGTCCAGCCGACCACCAGGTCGACGCGTCCGGAGGTGAGGGCCTGACCGTACAGCTCGGTGTTCGACATGCCGACCACGCTGGCGCGCACCCCGCGGGAACGGAGTTGGTCCGCCATGGTCTCAGCGGCCGACATGGTGCGCTGGTCGGTGTTCGTCGCACCGATGCGGACCACGAGGTCGTTGCCGTTCGACTGGATCGGGGCGACGCCGTAGGGCAGCCCGGGCACGTCCGCGGGCGCGGGCGCTGCCGGAGTCGTCGGCGTGGGGGTGTCGGATGCCGACGCCGACGGTGCCGCAGGGGCCGGCCGCGGGGTCGGGACTCCCGGCCGGTAGCCGGCCGAGGCGAGCATCGCGAGCACCGCGTCCTCCGACGGTCGTGCCCGGTCGACGGGCGTGTAGCCGGGATCCGACGGCGCGTAGACGGTGTTCGCGAACGGTGTCACGACGGTCTCGCCCGCGGCGGCGGCGGTGATCAACCTGCCGTCGAGCATGCCGAGAACGGCCTTGCGGACCTGCTGCGACCGCATCGTCTCCGACCGCGCGTTCACGTTGACCGCGAGTGCACGGGTGGTCGGCAGACGGCTGCTCACCACCCCCGGAATCGCCCCCAGCTCGGCCGCAGACGAGGCCCCGGTCGGCAGGGCGGCGAGCGTGGAGTCACCGTTGCGGATGGTCTGCGCCATCTGCTGGGGTGTACCCGCCTTGCGGAGCACCACCTGATCCACCTCCGGCGGCTTGCGCCAGTACCGATCGTTGCGGATCAGCCGGACCTCGTCACGGGCGCGGTCGATGGAGTAGATCGAGAACGGGCCGGCCGTGACCGGCTTGCCCTTGTCCATCCCGACCTGGAATCCCGTCGGGTCCGACCGCAGCGTGTGGCTGGGCAGCAGGTTATCGAACAGCTCCCGCCACGCCGGATACGCATTGTTGAACGTCACCGTCACGACCTTGCCGCCACCGGAGGTCTGGACGTCGGAGATCGCACGGTAGCCCGCCGGACCGATCACGTTCGGCTGCCGCGACATCTGCTCCCACAGATAGTGGAAGTCGTCGCCGGTCACCGGCAGGCCGTCGGACCACTGCGCGTCGTTCACGATCTTGTACTCGACCGTGAACGGGTCGTACGACGTGACCTCCGCCGAGACGAGGAGCGCGTCGTTCATCCGCCACTGCACGCCGTCGGGAGTGTTCACCGGGGCGAACGGACTGGGGAGGGTCATGGCGGCGATAGCCGTCGTGACGGTCCCCTGATCCGAGCCGAGGTGCGGATTGAATCCGGCGCCGATGGTGTCGGTGGCGACGGTGACCGTGCGCTCGTCCGGGTACTCGTTCGGCGTGTGCGTCGGCAACGTCTCGCGCACCGGTGGGGGCGGATCGGCCATGCACGCCGTGGCCGACAGGCCGACCACTCCCACCACGGCGATCGCGGTGATACGCGCCCGCACGGTCCTCATCCGCACTCCCTCTTACTCCTCCGGTCGGCGGTCCGGCTTCAGTCCACTCGGGCCTCGCCCGTCAGGCGTTGGCGTCGCGGGCCTTGGCGCGCGAACGCTCGCGCGCACGAGTGGACGCATCGAGGTTGACCTTACGCACACGGCACACCTCGGGGGTCACCTCGACGCACTCGTCGGCCGCGCAGAACTCCATCGCGCCCTCGAGGTCCAGCTGCATCGGCTTGGCGAGCGTCTCCATGACGTCGGCCGACGACTGGCGCATGTTGGTCAGCTTCTTCTCGCGGGTGACGTTGATGTCGAGATCCTCGAGACGCGGGTTGATGCCCACCACGTGGCCCTCGTAGGTGTCGTCGCCGGGATCGACGAAGAAGGTGCCGCGATCGGCGAGCTGGATCATCGCGAACGGGGTCACGCTGCCCGCGCGGTCGGAGACCAGCGAGCCGGTGTGCCGGGCGCGGATCTCGCCGGCCCACGGCGCGTACTCGTGGAAGACGGCGTTGGCGATGCCGGTGCCGCGGGTCTCGGTCATGAAGTCGGTGCGGAAGCCGATCAGGCCGCGCGACGGCACGACGAACTCCATGCGGACCCAGCCGCTGCCGTGGTTGTTCATCTGGTCCATGCGGCCCTTGCGCGCGGCGAGCAGCTGCGTCACGGCGCCGAGGTACTCCTCGGGGACGTCGATGGTGAGGTGCTCGAACGGCTCGTAGGTCTTGCCGTCCACCTTGCGCGTGACCACCTGCGGCTTGCCGACGGTCAGCTCGAAGCCCTCACGGCGCATCTGCTCGACGAGGATCGCGAGCGCCAGCTCACCGCGGCCCTGGACCTCCCAGGCGTCGGGGCGGCCGATGTCCTGCACGCGCAGCGAGACGTTGCCGATCAGCTCCGAGTCGAGGCGGTCCTTGACCATGCGGGCGGTCAGCTTGTGGCCCTTGACACGGCCGGCGAGCGGCGAGGTGTTGGTGCCGACGATCGCCGAGATGGCGGGCTCGTCGACGGTGATGCGCGGCAGTGCGACCGGGTTCTCGGCGTCGGCGAGGGTGTCGCCGATCATGATCTCCGACATGCCCGCGACGGCGACGATGTCGCCGGCGACGGCCTCTTCGGCCGGGGCGCGGTCGACGCCGAGGGTGACCAGCAGCTCGGTGATCTTGGCGCGCTCGACGACCTGCTCGCCGTCGACCTCACGCATCCAGGCGACCTGCTGCCCCTTTCGGAGGGTGCCGTTGTGGATGCGGACCAGGCCGAGACGACCGAGGAACGGCGAGGCGTCGAGGTTGGTGACGTGCGCCTGCAGCGGTGCGTCCTGGTCGCCCTTCGGCGCGGGGACGTTGTTGATCAGGACGTCGAAGAGCGGATCGAGGTTGTCGCCGGCGGGCACGGTGCCGTTCTCCGGCATGTCGGTGCTCGCCACACCCGCGCGGCCCGATGCGAACAGCACCGGCAGGTCCAGCGCCAGTTCGGCGGCCTCGGCGGCCTCGTCGTCGAGGTCGGAGGCGAGGTCGAGGAGAAGGTCCTGCGACTCGCTGACGATCTCGCTGATGCGCGCGTCGGGACGGTCGGTCTTGTTGACGACCAGGATCACCGGCAGCGACGCGGCGAGCGCCTTGCGGAGCACGAAGCGAGTCTGCGGCAGCGGGCCCTCGGACGCGTCGACGAGCAGCACCACGCCGTCGACCATCGACAGCGCACGCTCCACCTCACCGCCGAAGTCGGCGTGGCCGGGGGTGTCGATGACGTTGATGACGTACTCGCTGCCGTCGGGCTGACGACGATGAACGGCGGTGTTCTTGGCGAGAATGGTGATGCCCTTCTCGCGCTCGAGGTCGCCGGAGTCCATGACGCGGTCCACCAGTTCGGCGCGCTCTCCGAACACTCCGGACTGACGCAGCATCGCGTCGACCAGGGTGGTCTTGCCGTGGTCGACGTGCGCCACGATCGCGACGTTGCGGAAGTTGGTGACTGCGCTCACTAAGGTCTCTTTCGTATCTGTTCTCGTGCGGTACCCGGCGGCCATGCGGAGCCGGTCACTCGATCTGCGGACGACAGCCGGATTCGGCCGGTCCAGATCAACCCGTTAAGGGTACGGCAACCTCCCGCTCAGTGGCGACGAGAGCTTGCGCGCATATGGTTAGGCTGCGCTAAAGTTCTCCTCATGGGAAAGACCAATCCGGCGAAGGTCGCGCAGCTGAAGCCGAAGAAGAAGTGCTGCAAGAAGTCGACCCGTTGCCTGCGATGCCCCGTCGTCATCCACCGGATGAAGAAAGTCGACGCCGATCAGCTGTCGAAGAAGGCCGCGAATAAGGCCCTCAAGAAAGCCCGTGCCGCCTGACCTGCAGTTCTCCCATCAACTCGCGTGCCCACGCAAGGTCGTTCGGCACCATTGAGCCCGTCTGTATCAGCTCGCTGAGACCGTCCGCATCGACCCATCGGAGAGCACGATGCTCCACCGCGCGGACCGTTCCGGAGACGATCGTGGCCCGCATCGCGACGAGCGTCAGACCCGGTTTCGGCCGGACCACACCCGCGAGCGAATCCCCCACAGAAACCGAAACGTCGAGTTCCTCACACAATTCGCGGACGAGTGCCTGCGCGGGCGACTCACCCGGTTCCACCTTCCCGCCGGGCAACTCCCACAGACCCGCGAGTTCGGCAGGCCGATCGCGCTGCGCGAGCAGCAGTCGACCGCCGTCGAGCACCGCTCCGGCGACCACCAGCACCTCGTCGGTCATCGACCCACCACTGCCAGGGCTCCCGGCGCCAGCCCCAGTCGCACGTGGTCGCCGACACTGATCGGCACCGAGCTCACTCCCTCGAAGACGTCGCCTCCGACGCGCACGCGAGCCCGCCGGCCTGCGACGAGCGCCGCCGCATGCTCGACGACCGCGGGCGACGCCGGGTCCGGCTCCACGATCACGGCCTCGGGCCGGAGGGCGACGGTGCAGTCCCCGTCGGCCAGGTCGTCGAAGCCCACCCGACCCCGCAGGTCCGTTTCGCCGAGTTCGGTGATGAGCACACCGGAACGCACGACCCCTGCGACAACGGCGCGCGCCCCGAGGAATCTCGCGGTCTCCTCGTCCGCCGGCCGCCGCCAGAGCCGCTCCGCCGAATCGGTCTGGACGATGCGCCCGGCGCGCATCACCGAGACCGTGTCGGCCATCAGCGCGGCCTCGCGGTGGTCGTGGGTGACCAGGACCGTCGGCGTCCCTGCCGCCCGGACGATCGTTCCGATCGACTCGGCCAGAGATTCGCGCAACTGTGAATCGATCGCGGCCAGCGGCTCGTCGAGCAACAGCAGCCGAGGCTCGGGCGCCAGGGCCCGAGCCAGCGCCACGCGCTGCGCCTGACCGCCGGAGAGAGCGCCGACCGGACGATCCTCGAATCCGCCGAGCTGGACCAGGTCGAGCATTGTCGCGACGCGCTCGGCAGCCGCCGCGCCGCGCACTCCCCGACGGGCCAGCCCGTACGCGATGTTCTGGGCCACCGTCCGGCCCGGGAACAACTGCCCGTCCTGAAAGACCACGCCGAAGTCGCGCCGGTGCGGCGGTCGTCCGGACAGGTCCTCCCCGTCCCACGAGACCGTGCCCGCCGCGAGTGGCTCGAACCCGGCGATGGCGCGCAGCAGCGTCGACTTGCCGCATCCCGACGGACCGAGCAGCGCGGTGACGGTCGACTGCCCGGTGCCGACAGACCAGTCGACACCGCGCAGCGCCTCGAACCGCCCGTAGCGAACCGCGACGTCGTTCAGAATCAGCATCTAGCCGGTCCTCTCGTACCGAACTGGTCGGCTGCCCTCGCCGACGATCTCGATCACCGCGATCACCGCGGCGCTCACCACTACCAGGAGCATGGAGGCCGCCATCGCGGTCGCGAGGTTCGCCTCCCCCGGCCGGGTCATGAGGGAACCGATGAGCACCGGCAGCGTGGTGGTGTCGGCGCGCGCGAGGAACGTGGTGGCGCCGAACTCGCCGATCGCCATGACGAACGCGAACCCGGCGGCCGCACACAGCGACCGCGCGGTCAGCCGGAGATCGACGGACGTCAGCACCCGGACCGGCCGGGCCCCGAGGGACCGCGCGGCATCCCGCAGCCGCGCCGGCACCTGCATCAGGGCCGGAATCATGATTCCCGCGACCACCGGTACCGCCAGCAGTGCCTGAACCGCGGGGATCACCAGCGGCGACTGCGTGACCTGCGTCGGCAGCGTCCCGACGACCAGCAGATAGCCGAAGCCGAGCGTCACGGCGCTCACGCCGAGCGGCAGCACCGCGAGCAGCGCGGTCACCCGGGCCGGCCAGCCGCCGCCCCGCGTCACCGACAGCGCGACGACCAGCCCGACGACGACCGCCAGCACCATGGCGGCGACCGCACTGGTGACCGAGTACCGCATCGCGTCGAGCGCGGAACCGCCGTAGGCGTCGGCGGCGAGACCGCGATAGCCGTCCAACGTCCAGGAACCCGCAGGCCGCAACGACGCCAGGGCCAGCGTCACCAGCGGCGACAGCAGCCAGATCGCCGTCCAGCAGAGGACGGCGAGCACCGGCAGCCATCCGATGCCCCGCGGCTGGCTGCGGTGGTCGCGGCCGAGCGCGAGCCTGCCGCCGCTCGCGGTACGACCGCCGACCACACGAGCCAGGACCAGCGCACACGCCACCACCACGATCTGCAACAGTGAGAGCGCGACCGCCTCGGGAATCCGGAAGTAGCCGATCGCCTGCTGGTAGATCTCCGTCTCGAGCGTCCTGGCGGTGCCCCCGCCCAGGATCACGATTACCCCGAAGCTGGTGGAGCAGAACAGGAACACCAGTGTCGCCGCGGCTGCGACCGCGGGCGCGACCCGCGGCAGGACGACGTCGACGAACGCCCGGATCCGACCGGCGCCGAGCGACCTCGCCGCCTCCACGGTCCGCGGATCCACCTGCCGCCAGGCCGCCGTCACCACCCGAACCACGATCGCGATGTTGAGAAAGATGTGTGCGGGCAGAATCGCCGCCCACCCGTCGGAGACGCCGAGGAAGTCCAGCGGGCCGGTGAGCAGTGCCCGGAACGCGACGCCGACGACGACGGTCGGCAGCACGAACGGCACGGTCACCACCACGCGCAGCACCGCGGAGCCGGGCAGGTCGACCGTCGCCGTCAACCAGACGATCGGCGCTGCGACGATCACCGTGAGCACCGCCGACGCGGCGGCCTGGGCGAGGGTGACCGCCAACAGATGCCAGCCGCCGGTGCGCGTGATGAGCTCGTAGATCCCGGTGCCGTCGTCGTCGGCGAGGCCCCGGCGGACGAGCGCCACCAACGGCCACGCGAACATGACGGCGACGAACACTCCGGGTACGACCACCGCGGCGCGCGCCGTCGCCGAACTCCGGCGAACGGGGGTCGTCACGTCAGCGCTTGACGGTCGCGCGCCACTCGTTCAGCCACTCTTCCCGATGCGCGTTGATGTACTCCGGCGACATGGTGACCGTCCAGGCAGGCACCGGCGCGCGCTGGCGCCAGTCTGCGGGCAACGGCGTGTCCTTCTGCACCGGGTAGACGTACATCGCGGTCGGCAGCGCGGCCTGGACCTCGGGGGTCAGCATGAAGTCGACGAGCTTCTTCGCACCCGCGGTGTTCGCGGCGCCGCGCAGCACACCGATGTACTCCACCTGGGCGAAACAGGAGTTCAGGAGAGCACTGGTTCCGGGGGTCGCCGCGGGACTCGACGCGTAGGAGACGACGATCGGCTTGTCGCCGTGGCCTGCCCCGGCGCTGAACAACTGGTTGTAGGCGACCTCCCACCCGGTGACGATCTGCGCACCGTTGTCGACCAGTCCGCGCCAGTAGTCGTCGGCGCGCTCACCGAACCGGCCGATGGTCGACAGCAGGAATCCCATGCCGGGCGACGACGTCGACGGGTCGAGCAGCGCCGACATGTCGCGGTACTGCGGTTCGGTCAGCTGCTCGAGCTTCGTGGGTGCCTCGATCCCGTGCTTGTCGAACCAGGCGTCGTCGACGTTCAGGCAGACGTCGCCGCGATCGACCGCGGTCAGCTGGCCGGGGGCGTCCTTGATGTCGTAGTCGGCGGCACCGTTCTTGGCGGCCGGCGAGACATAGGGCTCGAGCGCCTTCGCGTCGATCGGCCGCTCCGCGAACGTGTTGTCGATGCCGAACACCGCGTCGCCCTTGGGTGAGCCCGGGGTCAGCGAGACCACTGCGGAGAGCTGACCGGCGTCGCCGGACCGCACGATCTTCAGTTTCGTGCCCGTCTGCTGCTCGAACTTGTCGATCAGGTTCTGCGGCAACTCGAAGGAGTCGTGCGTCAGGAGCGTGACCTCGTCCGAGCCGCCCGAGCCGGACGAGCACGCCGATGTCGCTACCAGGGTCAGCGCCAGGGTCACTGTCACCGCCGCCCGGACTCGCCGCCCGCTGCCGAAGAAGCCCATATTCGAAGTCCACGTCCCATCATTCGAGACGCCCGGAGAATCGACTCCGGCGCGCCGGTTTCTCGCCTCACGGGAATCTAACCAGTTGAGCGCGGGTATCCGCATTCTCGCGCGACGCCGAGCGAGATCAACCAAATCACTCAGGTCACAATTGTCACACGCGTCTCAGTAGTTTCACGGGTTTGTGGCTACACTCCACTTCGAAGACCACCTTTCGTCGATCGAAGAGGATCCAGCTGTGCGACTCGCGCGCTCTCGCCGCACCGCCGCCGTCATCGCTGCGGCAGCAGTCATCACTCCCGCCCTGCTCATGCCCGCCACCGCGTCCGCGGAGCCGGCGGCCGACGCCCCGTCGTCGCAGCAGGAGTTGCCGATCCCCGACGCCGCGCACGCGCCGAAGGTCGAGCCCGAGGTCCTCGAGTCCCTGGGCGCCCTCACGCCCGCTCTGATCGGCTCGGCGGCGACTCGCGACTCCGACGGCAAGGTCAACACCGACCTGTTGGCCCAGGTCCGCAAGCTCGCTGACAACCCAGCAGTGCCGGTCGAGGCCCAGGACGTCTGGCGCTCGCTGGTCGATTTCCTCGGCGAGCCCGGCGCCAAGGAAGCCGCGAAGACCCTGTCGCTGGACGCCACCCCGGCCGCCGAGAAGAAGAAGAGCGACGCCCCGGACATCCCGACCGGCCCGAACAAGCCGCGGATCCAGCAGTTCCTGTACCCGACCATCGGCCTCGGCTGCATGCCGGGCGGCGGCAACTCCGTCGGCATGGCGCTCGCCACGGCGGGTCCGCAGGCCGCACCGGCCCCGGGCCCGAAGCGCGGTCAGGCCGGCTACGTGTACACCAGCCTCGGCACCGGCCCCGCGGTCAAGTCGGGACAGAAGCTCTTCGTCACCTGGCTGAACATCGACAACGGCCGGACCGGCCAGCAGGCGCTGCTGCCGAACCCGAAGATCAACGCGGTCAAGGGACCGGGCACCTTCACCGGCATCGCCAACACCGGCCGCGGCCGCGTCGTCTCGACCATCTACGGCACGGTCACCACGAAGACGAAGGGCAAGACCGTCTCGTGCATGATCGCCCCGACTATCGGCACCGCGATCATCTGATCGCCCCGTATTTCACGGACAGGGCCCCGGGCATCCGCCCGGGGCCCTGTCCGCGTTGTGTGACCCATCTCGCGTCGAACGCGAAATCCCCAGTGCCGCACCAACTCCGACATCTCCGACCGGTCGCGGCCAGGTAACGACTCGGACTCGCTCCTTGAGAAAACCAGCAACGGATTCTCATTATTAACATGAGAAACTTTCGTCACACCCGTCACATCGGTCACCCCTGCATGTGACAGTTGCACTTTCGTGGGAGGAAACCGTGGCCACACGCACGCACCGATCGATCCGATTCGGCATCGCCGGGCTCTCCGTCGTCACCGCGGCCGCACTCAGCGTGCCCGCCGTCGCCGGTGCCGAACCGACCGCACCCTCGACCCCCGAGACGGTCGCACCCGCCACCACGACGCCGGGCACCGATGCACCGGCCACCACCGCGCCCGAATCCGCCCCCGGAACGACGGCGCCCGAATCCACCACGCCGCAGTCGGACGGCACCACCACGCTGCCGACCATCCCCGGCGACGCCCAGCTGGCCGACCTCCTCCGCAAACTGAAGGCGACCGGCGGCGACCAGCAGGCCGTCGACGCGATCACCGCCATCCTCTCCTCAGACGGTCAGCTCGACCCGTCGAAGTACCTCGGCAGTGCAGGGGTGCTGGACGGTATCGGGCTCGACAAGCTCGGACTCAGCGCTCTCGGTCTGACCAGCCCCGCCGCACCGGCGCCTGCCGCCGCGACCGAACCCGCCCAGACACCCGCCGCGGACGTCCTCACGGTTCTCCAGAAGGCCACCGGCACCAACCTGCTGACGCCTGCGGTGTCGCCACTCTGCGCCGACCCCACCCCCGACAACCCGCTCGGACTGTCGACGGCCCCCGCACTCGCGGTCCCCGGACCGTGGCCGACCGCCGCAGGCAAGCAGAACGACGTCCTCACCGCTCTCTCGTCGCTCCTCCCCGGGGGCGGGAAGGACCTGCTGACCGCCATCGGCGACGGCCAGACCGCCTACGCCCTCGTCCCGCCGAGCAACCCCGACTCCGATCAGTTTCAGGTGGCATGGTTCAACACGTCCACTTTGAAGGGCGGCCTGGCCGAGCTCAAGCCGCTGTCGGAGTCCGCATCGGCCGGCCCGCTGAAGCAGTTGCTCGCAGACACGGAGAACTTCCACGGGGTGCGCCTCGCACGCGTCGACACCGGGAAGGGAACCGTCCTGTCCGCAGTCTTCGGCACCACCACCAAGGCCGGTCGCACCTGCTTCTTCCTGCCCGCGCTCGGCTCTGTGACCAACTGACGCCCCGACCGCGCCGATTCAGTCGGCGCCTGATCTCGCCACCGTCTCCGGTGGCCCCGTCGTAAAGGACCGAATAATGATCACCGCCCGGAAGCGGCTCGCCCGCACCCTCGTCGTGACCTCCACGGCAGCCGTGCTCGCCGTCGGGGGCGTGACCGGCGCCCGTGCGCTCGCCGAGCCCGAGAACGCCGCCCCCGCACCGGGCGGGCAGACCGCGGGCTCGGTGTTCGCCAATCGAACCGTCGACACGCCGAATCTGGTGGCCGGCGCGGCGAGCGGACAGCAGTACAGCTACTGGTCGCAGGGCGCCGACGAGCGCATGCACCTGTCGACCGCCGTTCTCATGGAGCCCAAGGGAGCCGCGCCGGCCGCAGGCTGGCCGGTGGTCGTCTGGGCTCACGGTTCCGACGGCTGGAGCGATTCCTGCGCGCCGTCGAACCGGCGCAGCGCCGACGACCGCGCCACGGTGAGTCACCTCCTCAGCCGCGGATACGCGGTCATCGCACCGGACTACGCCGCCGTCGGCGCACCGGGATCACCGCAGTACTCGGACGTCGATGCGACCGCGCACAACATCGTCGACGCCGTCCGCGCCGGCGCCGACGTCGGCGAGTCGGTGCTGTCGCCGAAGTGGGCCGTCGTCGGCAACACTCAGGGCGCGGCAGCGGCCACGTCGCTCGCCCGCAACGCGACGTCGTGGCAGACCGGCAGGCTCGACTTCCGCGGCGCCACCGCATCCAGCATCCCCGCGGGCTACGACGACGTCGTCGCCGGCCTCAGCCCATCGTCGGCCGCCGTGCCGAGTGCGGTGGTCGCGGACGTGCTGTACACGCTCGCGTCCCAGGATCAGGAGGCCCTCGCACCGATCCTGTCGCCGCGCGGGGCCGCGCTGGTGCAGAAGGCCCAGAAGCTGTGCACCAGCGCGTTGATCAAGGAGGTGGGCGACACTCCCCTGGCAGAGCTGGTCAGCAAGCCGCTCGCCTCCGACGCCAAACTGGCCTCGGCGCTTCGCAAGTCGCTCGCGATCCCGGCTCACGGCTTCAACCGGCCGATCCTGATGAGTCAGCGCCTGGTCGACCCGACCGTGGTCGTCCCCAGCTCACTTCGGTACATCACCGAATCGCAGCTGACCAGCAACAAGGTCAAGATGAGCACCTATCTGACCGGCAGCGAGGCCGACGGCGAGCGGCAGGAGCAGTCCGCCGTCGACGCCTTCATCGACGGCCTCTTCTGACCGTCTCGCCGCCCCATCGGCCGAGAACGAGCCGCCCAGGTCGAGTAGGCGCCGCCCCAAGTCGGTCAAGCAAGCGCCGCCCTACGTCGGTCGAGTAAGCGCCGCCAGGTTGGTCGAGTAAGCGGAGGAACGCAGTGACGACGCGCATCGAGACCCCCAATAATCCCGGTCTCGATGCGTCTCGTCACTGCGTTCCTCGACTTACTCGACCAACCTGCGGGTTCACTCGACCGACCTCGACCGACCTGGGGCCGATTCCCAGCGGTCAGCCCATCTCCTCGAGCTCCATCCCCTTGGTCTCGGGGACGCGCGCACGCACGTAGAAGAACGACAGCGCCGCGCAGACGGCGAAGAAGGTGTACACCAGGGCCGGGCCGACCCAGCCCATCGCCGCCGGGAACATCAGCGAGATGATGAAGTTCGAGATCCAGTTCACGGCTGTGCACAGGCCGAGGGCCACGGCCCGGAACCGGTTGGGGAACATCTCACCGAGCATCACCCACATCACCGGGCCCCAGCTCGCGGCGAAGGCGACGACGAACAGATTGGCGCCGATCAACGCCAGGACACCCCAGCTGGTCGGGAGCATCGACACCGTCTCCCCCTTGTCGTCGACCGCGTCGTAGACCTGAGTGAAGGCGATCGCGGCCATCACCAGCCCGACGAACATGCCGACCGATCCGACCAGAAGCAGCAGGCGACGGCCGACCCGGTCGACGAAGCCGATCGCCACGAAGGTCATCACGACGTTGATCACCGCCGTGATCACCGACGTCACGAACGACGCCGATTCGGAGAACCCGACCGACTGCCACAGTGTCGTCGAGTAGTAGAAGATCGCATTGATACCGACGAACTGCTGAAAAACCGCAAGCCAGATACCGACCCAGACCAGCGGGTGCAGACCGAAGGCCGGCCCCGCGATGTCCTTCATGGACGCCGCGGATTCGAGCTTCACGGTGTCGTGGATCTGCTTGACCCGGCCATCGGGATCGGGTTCGCCGGTCACATGGGCGAGGATCTGCGCGGCCTCGGCGTCCCGGCCACGACCGACCAGGTAGCGCGGCGACTCCGGGATCGTCAACGACAGCACGCCGTACACGACAGCCGGCACGACGCCGACGATGAACATCCAGCGCCATGCCTCCATCCCGAACCACAGGGTGTTCGCGGCCGCGCCGGCACTGTCGGCGAGCACCGCGTCGGAAAGCAGTGCAGCGAAGATGCCCAGCGTGATCGCGAGCTGCTGCATCGAACCGAGCGCACCGCGGAACTTGGCCGGGGCGATCTCGGCGATGTAGGCGGGCGCGATCACCGAGGCGATGCCGATGCCGAGCCCGCCGATCAGGCGCCAGAGCATCAGATCCCAGACGGTCTGCGTCAGCCCGGCTCCGATCGACGACGCGATGAACAGCGCGGAACCGAGCAGCATGACCTTCTTGCGACCCCACCGGTCGGCGAGACGACCGGCGAACCAGGCGCCCAGCGCGCAGCCGAGCAGCGCGATCGCGACGGCCACTCCGGTCACCAGGTCCGACAGGCCGAACTCCCCCTGGATCGCATCGACCGCCCCGTTGACCACCGAGCTGTCGAAACCGAAGAGGAAGCCGCCCACCGCCGCGGCCGACGAGACCCCGAGGACCCGAAGGAACGGGACCTCGCTGTGCCCCGCCGTCGCCGACGTCATGCGACTGCCGTCCCGCGACAGGACGAGAACTGTGGGTTCACCATCGGGTTGAACGCCATCGCGCCGATCTTCTGGTGGACGGTGAACGCCACCCGGCCGTGTCCCGGATGCAGGACGACGTCCCAGTTCGCGGCGTGTGAGCGTGTCGGAACCCGGACCGAGCCGGTGCGGCCGGTGTCGAGATTCCGCCAGTCCACCGTGATCAGCGACGTCAACTCGAGCACCTGGCCCACGCCGCCGGGATTGTTCGCCGACAAGCTGATGGCCGGACCCGGCAGTCCGTCTGTCGGGAACGGTCCACCGGTGTAGACGTCGACGATGATCGGCAGTCGCGGGCCCGGCCACGGGTTGGGGCTGTCGCACCGGATCGACCGCACGTACTGCGCCCCGTAGGGCGCGGCCGCGGCCTGCGGGACGGCAGCGAATCCGGCGGCGAGGACCGCGACGGCGGCCCCGGTCGCCAGCACCCCCCTCCTGCGTCGCACTCGTCGGCCCGGTCTCGTCGCAGAGCAGTCTTCACTACGCATGCAAGGAGTGTGACAGCCGCACGCGGCGTCTGGCGGGACTTCTCTCGGGGTGCCGCCGATCCGTTGCGCTGCGCGGACGGTCGGCACGCTGTGCGGCGAAGGCGATGGCCGGTGGGACCCCGACCCTTAGCATGGACACCATGGCCAAACTCCAGATCGCCCAGGATCCGACCGCCGACGAACTGCTGTCGACCGATGCCTTCGCACTGGTCACCGGAATGCTGCTCGACCAGCAGTTCCCGATGGAGCGCGCCTTCGCCGGCCCGGCGAAGGTCCTCGAACGATTCGGCACGCTGGATCCCGTCGCCATCGCCGACGCCGACCCCGAGTCGTTCGCCGACCTGTGTGCGACTCCTCCCGCAGTGCATCGCTACGGTCGCTCGATGGCCGGTCGCATCCAGGAACTGGCCCGCCTGATCGTCGACGAGTACGACGGTGACACGGCGGCGATCTGGACCACGGCGCGGACCGGCGAGGAATTGTTCGCCCGAGTCCGTGCCCTGCCCGGCTTCGGCGAGCAGAAGGCGAAGATCTTCGTCGCGCTGCTGGCCAAACAACTCGACGTCAAGCCGCGCGGCTGGACGAAGGTGACCGGCGATTACGGGCGCACAGGCTACCGATCGGTGGCGGACGTCACCGATCCCGACTCCCTGCAACGCGTCCGCGACTTCAAGAAGGCGGCGAAGGCTGCAGCCAAGAAGTAGCTGAGGCTACAATCTTCACCCATGAATAATGGTGCGAAAGAAGTCCGGACGGCGGTCAAGATTCCGCTGCGTATCGGCTTCGCGACAGCGGGGATCGCACTGTCGACCGTCGAGTCGGTCGTCAACGTCGCCCGGCTCACCGCCGAAAGCGTCGAGAGTGAAGTGAACTCGATGCTCGGCATCAGGGATGGCAGTGAGATCGCCACCGTCCGTGCACCTTTGACGATTCTGAGTCAGGTCGCGGATCTGCTGAGCCCGGACCGTCCGTTCGGCCGGATCCTCGCCAACGGCGGGCCGCTCGACAGGCTGATCCAGCCCGACGGGGTCATCGACCGGCTCACCGCGCCCGACGGTCTGCTGGAGAAGCTCACTGAACGCGGCGGTCTGCTCGATCAGATGACCGATGAGAAGGGCATTCTGATGCGGCTGGCGGCCAAAGACGGCCCGCTGGACCGCCTGACCCGCGAAGGCGGCGTCGTCGACCAGTTCACCGAGAACGAGGGCATCCTGGAACGCCTGACCTCGGAGGGCGGCATCGTCGACAAGCTGACCGCGCCCGACGGTGTGCTCGAGAAGCTCTCCCAGCCCGACGGTGTGCTCGACCGCGCGGCGAGCGACGAAGGACTGCTCGACCAGCTCCTGGGCGCCGACGGTGCGCTCGAGAAGCTGATCGCCCCGGGCGGACCGCTCGACAAGTTCACCGAGTTGTCCGAGACGCTCGCCTCCCTGCCGCCGAACCTCGCGGCGATGCAGGAGACCGTCGATCACCTCAACGAGGTCGTGGAACTGCTCAACGCATCGGTCGCCCCGATCGGCGGCCTCGCCGACCGGCTGCCCAAGCGCCTCACCCGCGGCGGATACGCCAACGGTGGGGGGACATCGCCGACCACTCGGCCCCAGCTGCCCGGCGACCCGGCCGACGACGCCGCCAGCCGTTACCCGGGCCGCGACTGACACCACCGACAGCGTCGAAGGCGCCGGATCAGCATTGCTGATCCGGCGCCTTCCGTTCGTGCCCGGGCTACTTCGCGGTGCGGCGCAGCCGGACGTTGGCGAACTCGCCGAGGCCCCACTGCCCGAGTTCGCGTCCGTACCCGGACTGCTTGACGCCGCCGAACGGCAGGCCCGGCAACGTCGTGCCGTGCTCGTTGACCATCGCCATGCCGACGTCGAGGCGATCGGCGACGGCCTGCGCGGCGTCGACGTCGGCGCTCCACACCGATCCGGACAGGCCGTAGTCGACGTCGTTCGCCAGCTCGACCGCGTCGTCGACGGACGAGAACTTGTAGACGACCGCCACGGGACCGAAGATCTCCTCGCGGTAGAGGTTCATCTCAGGCGTCACGTCGGTGATGACGGCGGGCGCCATGAACGCGCCGGGACCGTCGAGGGCCTCGCCGCCGGTGTGCAGCGTGGCACCCTGCGCGACCGCCTCGGCGACCTGCTTGACGACGTTGTCGCGGGCGGTGACCGACGACAGCGGCCCCACGTTGGTGCCGGCGTCGGCCGGATCGCCGACGGCCAGGTTCGAGATGGCGGCGGTCAGGTTGGTGACGAAGTCGTCGTAGATCGACTCGTCGACGATGAACCGCTTCGGCGAGTTACAGGCCTGACCGGCGTTCATGGTGCGCATCGCCGCGGCACCCGCGGCGAGCGCTGCGACGTCCGGCGTGTCGAGCACGATGAACGGGTCGGAGCCGCCGAGCTCGAGAACGGACTTCTTCAGGTTGCGGGCCGCGACCTCGGCGACCGCGGCACCGGCGCGGCTCGAACCGGTCAGGGAGACACCCTGGACCCGGCGGTCGGCGATCATCGTGGCGATCTGCTCATTGGTGGCGAAGATGTTGATGTACGCGTCCTCGGGGACGCCCGCGGCGTGGGCGATCTCCGCCATCGCCTCCGACGACGCCGCACAGATGGGCGCGTGCTTCAGGATGATCGTGTTGCCCAGCAACAGGTTCGGTGCCACGAAGCGGGCCACCTGGTAGTACGGGAAGTTCCAGGGCATGATGCCGAGGATCGGCCCGATCGGGGTGCGCGTGACGATCGACTCCGCGGCGCCCTGCGGGTCCAGCTGCTGGGTCTCGAGGAGGCCCGGTCCGTTCTCGGCGTACCAGTCGTAGATCATCGCGGTGAGCGCCAGTTCACCGAGGCCCTGATTGGTCGGTTTGCCCATCTCCGTGGTGACGATCGACGCGAGCTCCGCGGCCCGCTCGCGGTAGGCGGCGGCGGTGTCGCGGAGCATCTGCACCCGCTGTTCGATCGGCGTCTTCCGCCAGTCACGGTAGGCCCCGTCAGCGCGCTGCAGGATCGGATCGATCTGCTCGTCCGAGATGGTCGGGAACTCGCGTTCGACGGCGCCGGTTGATGGGTTCTCTGTCACATAAGCAGTCATGTCTGAAGGCTACGCGCACGCCCGATTCGTCGCCTGAGCTTAGGCCAACGCCGCCCGCAACGCCGCCAGGTAGCCGTCGATTCGGTGCGCGGCAGCACCCCGCGCGGCGATCGACACGGTCACCGTGTCGCCGATCCCGTGCACACCGTGCGTCATCCCGTGCACCGTCGACAGGGCCGGGAAACCCGCGGTGAACAGCACTCGCCCACCCGCCAGGACCAAGTCTCCGGCACCTCGGTTCACCGACGAGACGACGGTCGCCCCCGCCACGCGGTCCGGAATCGGGCCGGTCGCGGACAGTCGTACCGCCAGTGCCTCGAGGACTGCCGGTGCCGCGGCCGCCGCACGGCGGGCCGCGACGTTGGCCGGGTCGTCGTCCCGACGTCGGGCCGCGCCGATCTGCCTGCCGATCGACGCCGCGCGTTCGGCCCGTCCGAGTCCCGCGTCGAGGTCGATCGGGACCGTGTGAAAGTCGTTGCGCTGCCGATTCCGGGAGTCACGGGCGACGGTGAGTTCGACGACGACGCGACCGTCGCGGGTCGCTCCGCCGAATGCGGGCAGGACCTCGGCCACCGCGACGAGTATCCCGAGCGTGACCGACGGCCCGAGTTCTCGCACCGCCGCCCGGCGAAGAGTGAGTGTGCGGAGCTCGATCCGTCCCGAGTCCGGGAGGTTCAGCACCGTCGGCTCGATCGGTGCGACCGGCGAATCGATCCGACCGCGACGGCGAGACTGCTTGCGCCATGCGGCCATTCCGGCCGCCGTGCCGACCGCGAGCCTGGGGAGGGTGGTCGCCGCGCCGACCCCGGCCACCACCGCCGCGGGCAGGCGTGCCGCGCGCGGCGGCGGGTCGGGCTCTCCGTCGGACAGGAGCCGCCGCGCGATCGCCGACACCCGACGACCGTCGCCCAGCGCATGCGAGATCTGCAGCACGACGACGTTCGCGGGTCCGCCCCGCGCCTCGGGCACGCCGACGAGCTGACCGAAGATGTGGACCCGCCACAGCGCGTCCGCGGCGCGCCGCGGCGTCGCCATCAGGTCAGCGACCGACCGGAGACAGTCGTCCCAGGTGGTCACGTCGTACGTGCGGAACTGGTCGGCGGCGACGGGCGACGGCTGCCACCGCGGATAGTCGAGGTCACCCGGCACCGGCTCCACCGTCAGGTTGAGATCGGCGATCCCGCGGGCCCGCGCGCTCAGTCGCTCGACCAGGGCGGACACCGGAGCGTCTGTGGCGGCGAAGGCGTACAGCAGGTACTGATCGGTGGCCGCGGTCAGGGACCGCCAGTACATCGCAGCGTCCGGCGGCGTGAGCGGGCTCATGAGACCTCCCTGCCATCGGCTGATGGCAACGTGGGCATAATGCGGAGCAGTGTCAGGCGCCGCGGCCGCGGCGCCGGAAAGGCGGCGGACTTGTCCGGCATCTCGATTCCCACCCTCCGTGTCGATGAACTCGACCCCTCCACTCCCGTCATCGTAGGGGTGGGCCAGGCGGCCGAACGCATCGACGACGCCGACTACGCGGCCCTCGGAGAAGCCGATCTCGCCGCCCGCGCGGTGGCCGCGGCCTTCGCCGACGCCGGGGCCGAGACAGGCGCGCCGCCCGCGTCCATCGACGTCGCGGTGGCCGTGCGGTCGTTCGAGAAGTCGAGTCCGGCGTCGCACTCCCCCTTCGGCAGGCCGGACAACATGCCCCGCGCGGTCGCGGCGCGTACCGGCATGGATCCGCGACGCGCCGTCGAGGCGGTCACCGGGGGCCAGAGTCCCCAGCATCTGGTGAACGAGTTCGGCGCGGAGATCGCCGCCGGCCGGTGTGAGGCGGTCGTGCTGTTCGGCGCCGAAATCATGTCGACCGTGCGTCATGCCCAGAAGAACGGCACCACAACGGATTTCAGCGAATCCATCGGCGGTCAGCTGGAGGACCGCGGATACTCCATCGGCGGTCTCACCTCGGTGGAAGAGGTGAAACACGGTGTGGTCATTCCGATCTCGCAGTACTCGATCGTCGAGAACGCGCGCAGGCACCGACTCGGGGCGTCCGCCGAGGACTACGCGCGATCGATGGGCGAATGGCTGGCACCGATGAGCACGGTGGCGGCGGAGAACCCGTATTCGGCTGCGCCCGAGGCCTTCTCCGCCGAGGACATCGCGGTCGTCACCCCGCGGAATCGACGGGTGTCGGTGCCGTACACGCGACGGATGGTCGCGCGCGATCACGTCAATCAGGCTGCTGCGGTGGTGCTGATGTCGGTAGCCGCGGCCACCGCTGCGGGCATTCCGGCGGACCGGTGGGTCTTCCTCCACGGCCACGCCGACACCCGCGAACGCCCCCTGCTGTCCCGGCCCGACCTGTCACGCGGACCGGCGTCGACGGCTGCGGTCCACGAGGCCCTGCGGCTCGCGCGCATCGGGATCGACGACCTCGCGGACCTCGACCTGTACAGCTGTTTCCCGGTCGCGGTGTCGCACGTGTGCGAAGACCTCGGACTCGAACCCGACGACCCGCGCGGGCTCACAGTGACCGGCGGACTCCCCTACTTCGGCGGACCCGGCAACAACTACTCGATGCACGCGATCGCCGAGATCGTCGCCCGCGCCCGTCGGCGACCGGGTTCGTTCGGACTGGTCGCCGCGAACGGCGGCGTCCTCAGCAAGTACTCCGTCGGCGTGTACTCGACGTCGCCCGTCTCCTGGCGTGCCTCGACCTCTGCCGGTCTGCAGCGTGAACTCGACACGGCTCCGACCGTCGCAGTCACCCGGTATCCGAACGGCCCCGCGACCATCGAGTCATTCGTCGTGATCGACCCCGACGGTGCCGCCCCCGGCGCGACCGTCGTCGGCAGACTCGACGACGGCTCCCGCTTCGTCGCGACGGCCGATGACCCGGAGCTGGTGGCGCTGCTGTCGGCCGACGACGACCCGATCGGCACACCCGTCTTCAGCCGGTCCGGGGCCGGTCGCAACCACGTCGCACTCACACGAGACGCACTGGACGACCGCCATCCGCGGCCCGCGGTCGGATTCGCCGAGCAGTACGAGCACCTGCGCGTCCGCCGCGACGGCCACATCCTCGAAGTGACCATCGACCGCCCCGAGGCCCGAAATGCGATGAGTCCGGTCACGAACGCCGAGCTCGACGCCGTCTTCGACGCGTACTTCGCCGACCCGGACCTGTGGGTCGCGATCCTCACCGGAGCGGGCGACAAGGCGTTCTCCGCGGGCAACGATCTCGGCGCCGGTTCCACGGCCGGCGGACTCTCGGTGCCCGCCAACGGATTCGCAGGTCTGACCACCCGGCGGGAGCTGCCGAAGCCGGTGATCGCCGCGGTCAACGGATATGCACTCGGCGGCGGGCTGGAGGTCGCGCTCGCCTGCCACCTGATCGTCGCGGACGAGCACGCCTCGTTCGGGCTCCCCGAAGTGCGGGTCGGTCTCGCCGCGGCCGCCGGCGGATTGGTGCGTCTCCCCCGCGTGCTGCCGCCGGCGCTGGCACGCGACATGATCCTGACCGGCCGCAGGCTCGACGCGGCGCAGGCCGCCGCCCACGGCCTCGTCTCGCGGGTCGCTGCGCACGGTGAGGTGATGGACACCGCTCGCGGCGTCGCCCGCGAACTGCTCGCAGGGTCGCCGATCGCCGTCCGCGCGTCCCTGTCCGCGATGGCGGCCGCCGAATCGGAGCCCGACGCCGTGCGCGCCACACTCGACAGCATGTCCGTCCTCGACACCGTGCTGGTGTCCGAGGACTTCCGGGAGGGACTCACGGCGTTCGCCCAGAAGCGCGAACCCGAGTGGAAGGGCCGCTGACGGAGTCGTCCGCACAGGATTGACCGCTCAGCTCCGAGATCCCCTATTTCGGGGAGATCGCGGCTGAGCGGTCAATCCTGTGCGCATGAGGCGAGTGCTCCCGTGTCGGGGCAGCCGACTCTTGAATTACTTGGACATCCAAGTATATCGTGGTTCACGTCACCCACGGAGTCTCTGGAAGGACGGCGCATGACTGCATTGCGGACCATCGATCACTACCTGAACGGCGCTCACGTCGCCGCGACCGGCGCCACCGCCGACGTCTACGACCCCAGCACGGGGACGGTTCAGGCGACGGTGCCGCTCGCGACCGCCGCGGAGGTCGACGACGCCGTCGCGATCGCCAAACGAGCACAGCCGACCTGGGCCGGGTACAACCCTCAGCGGCGCGCTCGGGTGCTGATGAAGTTCGTCGACCTGGTGAACCAGAACATGGACGAGCTCGCCGAACTCCTGTCGAGCGAACACGGCAAGACCCTCGCCGACGCACGCGGCGACGTCCAGCGCGGCCTCGAGGTCATCGAGTTCGCGATCGGGATCCCCCATCTGCTCAAGGGCGAGTACAGCGAGGGAGCGGGCGCCGGGATCGACGTGTACTCGATGCGCCAGCCCCTCGGCGTGGTCGCGGGCATCACGCCGTTCAACTTCCCCGCGATGATCCCGCTCTGGAAGGCCGGACCCGCACTGGCCTGCGGCAACGCCTTCATTCTGAAGCCGTCGGAGCGCGACCCCTCGGTGCCGGTCCGCCTCGCCGAGTTGTTCACCGAGGCCGGCCTGCCCGACGGTGTGTTCCAGGTGGTCCACGGGGACAAGACCGCCGTGGACGCGCTGCTGGCGAACCCGGACGTCAAGGCCGTGGGCTTCGTCGGCTCGTCCGACATCGCGCAGTACATCTACGAGACCGCGGCGGCGAACGGCAAGCGGAGCCAGTGCTTCGGCGGTGCCAAGAACCACATGATCATCGCGCCGGACGCCGACCTCGACCAGGCCGCCGACGCGCTCGTCGGCGCGGGCTACGGTGCCGCGGGCGAACGCTGCATGGCGATCTCCGTCGCCGTCCCGATCGGCGACGCCACCGCGGACGCGTTGCGCGCCAAGCTCGTCGAGCGGATCGAAGCACTCCGTGTCGGACACAGCCACGACCCCAAGGCCGACTACGGTCCGCTGATCACCTCCGCCGCGCGCGATCGCGTCCTCGATTACATCGAGCAGGGCGTCTCGGCAGGCGCCGAGATCGTCGTCGACGGCCGCGGCAAGGGCGCGACGGACGAGACCTTCGAGGACGCGGACCTCTCCGGCGGCTACTACGTGGGTCCGACGCTGTTCGATCACGTCACCAAGGACATGTCGATCTACACCGACGAGATCTTCGGCCCGGTGGTCACCATCGTGCGCGCCCACGACTACGAGGAGGCGCTCGCCCTGCCGACCGAGCACGAGTACGGCAACGGTGTCTCGATCTTCACCCGCGACGGCGACACCGCCCGTGACTTCACCTCGCGCGTCGAGGTCGGCATGGTCGGCGTGAACGTCCCCGTCCCGGTCCCGGTGGCCTACCACACGTTCGGCGGCTGGAAGCGCTCCGGATTCGGTGATCTGAACCAGCACGGCCCGGCGTCGATCATGTTCTACACCAAGACCAAGACCGTCACCTCGCGCTGGCCGTCGGGCATCAAGGAAGGCGCCGACTTCGCCATGCCGCAGATGCACTGACCGCCGGACCACCGCGAGACAAGGACGACATGCCCTACCCGAAACTGCCGGACGACGACCGGATCGTCGTCGAAGCGGCCCGCGACTTCGCCCGCAAGCGACTCGCTCCGTACTCGCTGGAATGGGATGCGACAGCGCACTTCCCGGTCGACGAGATGCGCGAGGCGGCTTCGCTCGGGATGGCCGGGATCTACACCAGCGAGGACGTCGGCGGCTCCGGTCTGCGCCGGATCGACGGCGTCCGGATCTTCGAGGAGCTCGCCAAGGCCGATCCGGTCACGGCGGCATTCCTCTCCATCCACAACATGTGCACCTGGATGGTCGACACCTACGGCACCCCGGAGCAGCGCAAGCGGTGGGTGCCCGCGATGGCGTCGATGGAATCGATCGCCAGCTACTGCCTCACCGAACCGGGTGCCGGATCGGACGCGGCGGCGCTGTCGACCTCTGCGCGACGCGACGGCGACCACTTCGTCCTGCGCGGGAGCAAGCAGTTCATCTCGGGTGGCGGTGTCTCGGACGTCTACGTGGTGATGGCTCGCACCGGCGACGCCGGGGCCCGCGGCATCTCCACCTTCGTGGTCGAGAAGGGAACTCCGGGACTGTCTTTCGGGCCGCCGGAGGCCAAGATGGGGTGGCACAACCAGCCGACGGCGCAGGTGGTCTTCGACGACGTGCGGGTCCCCGCCGACGCGATGCTCGGCGGCCCGGACGGTCAGGGCACCGGCTTCTCCATTGCGATGAACGGGCTGAACGGCGGTCGACTGAACATCGCCGCGTGCTCGATGGGCGGCGCACAGTCCGCCTACGACCAGGCCCTGGTGTACGCGACCGAGCGGGAGGCCTTCGGCGGGCCGTTGATCGCCGAGCCGACCATCGCCGCGACCCTCGCCGAGATGGCCACTTCGCTCGAGGCCTCCCGGCTGATGCTGTGGCGCGCCGCGGAGGCGCTCGACGCCGACGACCCCGACAAGGTCGAGCTGTGCGCCATGGCGAAACGCTTCGTCACCGAGAACTGCTTCACGGTGGCCGATCAGGCGCTGCAGCTGCACGGCGGCTACGGCTACCTGCACGAGACCGGTATCGAGAAGATCGTCCGCGACCTGCGGGTGAATCGCATCCTTGAAGGAACCAACGAGATCATGCGGATGGTGATCGGCCGCGCCGAGGCGCAGCGGGTCACGTCCGGAAAGGGCACCCGATGAGCACAATCGCTTTCCTCGGCCTGGGACACATGGGTGGACCCATGGCCGCCAATCTGGTCAAGGGCGGACACCAGGTGATCGGCTTCGACCTCGTCCCCGACCTCCTCGAAGCCGCGGTCGCCACCGGAGTCCGCGCCGCCGCGTCGGCTGAGGACGCGGTCGCCGGCGCCGACGCGGTGATCACCATGCTGCCCAGCGGTGCCGCCGTCCGCGCCGTCTACGACGCCGTCCTGCCGCACGCGACGCCGGGCCAGCTGTTCATCGACAGCTCGACGATCTCGGTGGAGGACGCGCGGGCCGTGCACGACCTGGCGACCGGCGCCGGTTTGATGCAGCTCGACGCTCCGGTGTCCGGTGGCGTGAAGGGCGCGGTCGCGGGCACACTCGCGTTCATGGTCGGCGGCGACGAGGCCGCCCTCGCCGCCGCACAGCCCATCCTCGCCCCGATGGCCGGCAAGGTGGTGCCGTGCGGCGGATCCGGCAACGGTCAGGCCGCCAAACTCTGCAACAACATGATCCTCGCGGTCCAGCAGATCGTCGTCGGCGAGGCGTTCACGCTCGCCGAGAAGCTGGGGCTGTCGGACCAGGCGCTGTACGACGTCGTCACGGGCGCGACGGGCAACTGCTGGGCGCTCTCGGCGAACTGTCCCGTGCCCGGTCCCGTCGAGTCCGCACCGTCCGGCAATCAGTTCCAGCCGGGATTCGCGACGTCGTTGATGAACAAGGATCTGCACCTCGCGATGGACGCGGTCGGTGCGACCGGGGCCACCGCTCCGCTCGGCACGCACGCGGCGAAGCTGTACGACGAGTTCGCGGCCGAACACGGCGGGCTCGACTTCAGTGCGATAATCGAGACCTTGCGGTAACGACCGACAGTCGTCGATGGGAGTGGTGTGGCCGGGGTGAATGAGTCGAGCGAGCGCGACCCGATCGCCCTGGCCCGTCGCAACTGGGAGGACGCCGGGTGGGGCGGCGACGTCGCCGACGGCATGGAGGCGGTCACCTCGGTGATGCGCGCACATCAGATCATGCTGGCCCGCGTCGAGCAGGAACTGAAGCCGTTCGATCTCACGTTCTCCCGGTTCGAACTCCTCCGCCTGCTGGCCTTCACCCGCCACGGGTCGCTTCCGATCTCCAAGGCGAGCGATCGACTGCAGGTGCACGTCTCCTCGGCCACTCACGCCATCGCCCGCCTCGCCGACGCCGGCCTGGTGGAACGGCTCCCGCATCCGACAGACGGTCGGACCACGCTCGTCTCCATCACCCCCGACGGCCGCGAGCTCGTCGAGAAGGCGACGGTGGTGCTGAACAACGGCGTCTTCGCCGACGTGGGAATGCCCTCCGACGAGGCACGTCACCTGGTCGACGCCATCCGGTCGCTGCGGCGAACCAACGGGGACTTCTGAGCCCGCACGCCGACCGCCACACAGGTACGGAACGAGGCCGGGCGGTGTGCGGCGACGATTGAGTCCGGAGCCCTCCGCAGCCACCGAGGCGCTAGCCGAGGCGGCGAGGACTGCGACGGAACAATCGTCGCCGCACACCGCCCGGCCGGCGCAACGCTACCCGCCGATCTCAACCCCGAACTCGAGAAACTGCACTGTCCGCGAGGGATCGGTGTTCGTCTGATTCGCCCGCAGCGCGTCGAGTTCGGAGCTGAAGACACGTTCCACGCGGGCTCCGCCGTCGTCGTCGCGCACGATCGCCCACACCCCGGGTTCGGCGTCGACCACCTCCACGTCGCGGGCAGGCTCGGGGGATGTGCGCGGCCTGGTCGCCGAGGCCGCGATGTCGGCCCAGGTGGCCGTCGCCCGCGGATTGTCGAGCGCCTGACGAAGCAGCTTCCGGAGCCCTTCGCCCGCCTCGCGGGCGAAGCGGTCGAAGTCGTCGGGACCGAATTCGTTCGATGTGGCCATGGTCTCCATCGTCCCCGGCCACTGGCCGCCGCGCCACCGGCTGGGTACCCTCCCAGGTGACGCCTCACATGGCGCCCGGACGAGCCCGCCGTACCCGGTCCGCGACAAGACGGTGGTCTAGGAGTGATCATGTCCTGGCTCGTTCTCATCGTCTCCGGCGTCTTCGAGGCCGTGTGGGCCACTGCCCTCGGCCGGTCGGAAGGCCTGCATCGACTCGGCCCCACGGCCGTCTTCTTCGTCGCTCTGCTGATCAGCATGGGCGGACTCGCCTATGCGATGCGCGACCTCCCGACCGGGACCGCGTACGCGATCTGGGTGGGCATCGGCGCGACCGGCACCGTCCTCTACGGGATGGCGACGGGTGCCGAGGCCGCAAGCCTGGCGAAGGTCGTCTGCATCATCGCGATCATCGGCGGGGTGATCGGTCTGAAACTGGTCGCTTGACCTGTCTGAACTTCGTTGTGCCTCAAGGCGCCTCGACGCCGGACCGGGCGGCGAGCACCGCCGCCTGCACCCGCGACTGCACGCCCAGCTTCATCAGTACTCGGGAGACATGAGTCTTCACCGTCGCCTCGCCGATGGTCAGACGGCCGGCGATCTGTGCGTTCGACAAGCCCGCGCCGAGCCCGCCGAGCACCTGGACCTCACGGTCGGTGAGCTCGCTCAAGTCCGGACCGGGATCCGCCGGCCGCGCCCTCATCGCGTCCACGACCACCCTCGTCACCGCCGCGTCGAGCACCGCGTCGCCGTCCGCGACGCGGTGCACGCCGGCGACCAGCTCCGCGCCGGACGCCGACTTGAGAAGGAAACCGCTCGCACCCGCCGAGAGTGCACCGAGCACGTAGTCGTCGATGTCGAAGGTCGTCAGCACGAGTACCCGGGCGTCGGTCTGAGCGACGACCGCCGCGGTGGCCGCGAGCCCGTCGACCTCCGGCATCCGGACGTCCATCACCACCACGTCCGGCCGAAGGCGCAGCGCAGCGCGAATCGCCTCGCCTCCGTCGGCGGCTTCGCCGACGACGCTGATCTCCCCCGACCCCTCCAGTACCAGGCGCAGGCCTTCTCGTACCGCGCCGTGATCGTCGGCGAGTACCACCCGGATCCTCGTCACGACCGCACCACCGGAACCCGGGCGTCGACCACCCAGCTGTCGCCGTCGGCGCCGACGGTCGCCGTCCCGCCGATGCTCTCCGCGCGAATGATCATGTTGCGCACCCCGTTTCCACCTGTCTCCGAGTCGACCGTCCGGTCCATCGGCAGTCGATTGCGCACGACGACCTCGGCGGTCGCGCAGTCTGCCACGAGGTCGACGGACACCGGCTCCCCGGGCGCATGCCGGGTCGCGTTGGCCAGCGCCTCTCCGGCGATCCGGGTCACCACCGTTTCGACGGCCACCGGCAGCCCGTCGGGGGCCGATGACACCGCGACCTCCGATCCGACCGCCCGCGCCGCCGTCACGAACGGGGTCAGCGATGACCAGCGCACGGTGGCCGCCTCGTCGCCGTCGGCCGCGAGGACGTCGATCATCTCCCGCAGTTCGGCGAGCGCCGCCAGACTGTTCGAGCGCATCGACGCGATCACCGGCCGCGGATCGGGCGCCTCGCGCGCGGCCTCGGCGAGGATCGCGATCGCCGAGACATGGCCAGCGACGGTGTCGTGCAGTTCTCTCGACACCCGCCGACGCTCCTCGGCGAGCGCGGCGGTCCGCTCCGCCGCCGCGGCCGCGCTCTCGGCCTTCGCCGCCCGCACGGTGGCGTTGACCGACTGCGCGTACCCGAGCGGCGAGAGCAGGAAGGCCACCGCCAGCACCCCGACCAGCACGCCGGCACGGGTGTCCACCGCGACCGCGACGATCACCGCGGCCCCCACGGTGACGGCGAAGCAGCCGATGCCGACGATCCGGCGAAGCCTCACCGATCCCGTCGTCATCACCGCGAACACGATGTCGGTGAGAGAAATCCACAATGGAAGGGACGCTCCGGACGGCAGATCGACGATCACCAGTCCGACGATGAGCACCATCGCGACCACCGGATGCCGTGGCGCCGTGAGCTGCAGCGCGAACGCCGCCGCCAGAATCGCGACTTCGACCGGAACCGAGTGGCCGCCCCAGTCCTGAATGAGGGTGAACGCTCCGCTCGCCCAGAGCAGCAGCCCGACGACCAGCGTGGCGAGCGCCGACATCGTCGTCGACGAGAACCACCCTCGCGCGTGCTCGACCATCCGCTTCATCGCCTCCACTACAACACATCCGCCGACGTCGGGGGTCCGCCGAAAGGCTGACCCCGTTTCGCCGCTCGACGGATGCGCCGAACACGCCGCAGCGGGACGCTTGGCCCATGAACGACATGATCGATCCGGTGCTTCTCACCATCGCCGGCTGCGAGATCGGCTTCTGGCTGCTGGTGGTCGGCGGTCTGGTGCTCCGCTATCTCGCGCGAGCCGAACGCGCGTCGACCTGGGTGCTCGCCGCGGTGCCGATCCTCGACCTCGTACTGCTGGTGGCCGTCGCGATCGACTTGAGCCGAGGTTCCGAGGTCGGCTTCGCGCACCGGGTGGCTCCGATCTACCTCGGCACCACCGTCGTCTTCGGCCCCCGACTGATCCGATGGGCCGACGTCCGCTTCGCCCATCGGTTCGCCGGCGGTCCGGCGCCGGTCAAGGTCCCGAAGCGCGGACCGGAACGCATGCGGCACGAGTGGGCGGACTTCGCCCGATGGGTCGCCGCTGCAGGCATCGCGGCCGCCGTCCTGGCACTCCTGGGCTTCACGGTGGCCGACCCGACCCAGCGCGACGATCTCTTCGGCGGCTTCCAGACGCTCGGCGTGATCACCGCGATCTGGCTGCTGACCGGCCCTGTCTGGTACGCCGGGTCGGGGCGTCGCGAAGCTACGACCGCCACACCGGATCACGCTTCGCCAGAAACGCCGACATCCCCTCCTGCGCATCGTCGGTGACGGCGTTGGTCGCCATCACCTCACTCATCTCGGCGTACGCGTCGGGCTCCGTCCGATCGATCTGGTCGTAGAAGGCACGTTTGCCGATGGCCAGTGTGTCTCCGCTGAAAGCGCCGATCCGCGCCGCGAGCGCTGCGACCGTCGCCTCGAGGTCGGCCGCCGGCACACTGTCGTTGATCAGCCCCCAGTCGACGGCGGTCGCGGCATCGATCATGTCCCCGGTGAGGAGCATCTGCATGGCCCGCTTGCGTCCGACGGCCCGGCTCAGCGCGACCATCGGCGTCGAGCAGAACAGCCCGATGCGCACGCCGGGCGTCGAGAATCTCGCGGTGTCGGCGGCGATCGCCAGATCGCACGTCGCCACCAGCTGGCAGCCCGCGGCCAGCGCCATGCCCTGCACCTGAGCGATCACCGGCTGCCGGATGTCGTGGACCGTCGTCATCAGGTCGGTGCAGGCGGAGAAGATCGTCCGCTCGTCCTCGACGGTCCGCTCCACCATCTCGGACAGGTCATGTCCGGCGGAGAACGCCGGGCCGTGGGCCCTGATCACGACCACCCGCACCGCGGGGTCCCGGTCGAAGTCGCGGAGGATGCCGGTCGCCGCGCGCATGGTGGTCAAGGACAGCGGATTCCGGCGATCGGCGTCGTCGAGCGTGAGGAATCCGGTCGAGCCGTCGACGGTCGCGGAGGCGGCGGTGGAGTTCGTCATCTCACCATTGTCGACCATCCGCGACAGTCGTACGATCGGTTGACATGAAGGCGTCGACCGACTTCGTCCGAGATCCGCTCGTCTACCGTCTCGCTGCCGCGGGGCAGTCAGCGGACGCGATCGCCTGCATCGGCCCCATCCCGTACATCGCCAGATGTCTGGACGACGTGGGCTTTCCCGTCGAGCAGCGATGGATCTTCCCGGTGATCAAGTCGGCCTCGGCCGCCGGACTGGCCGCGGCACCCCGCTTCCCGTTGTTGGCGCGGTTCACTGCCGTGATGCTCACCGTGTACTTCTGCCTCGCGGTCGGCGCGCACATCCGCGCCAAGGACCTCCGGCTGAACTTCGCCGCGGCGTCGTCGATGCTCGCCTTCTACGCCACCCTGGCGGCCACCGGCCCGCGTTCGGCGCCGAAGACCGAGGTCCCCGAGCCGTCGGCAGACGCTACTTCTTGAGAGCGGCCAGCACGCGGTCGGCGTGCACGTTCATGTTGACCTCCGACGCGATCACATCGGCGATCACGCCGTCGGTCCCGATCGCGAAGGTGACGCGCTTGGTCGGCATCCCCACCTTGACGAGCAGCGAACCGCGACGCACGCCGTAGGCACTGGCGACCGCGCCGTCGGTGTCGGCGAGCAGCGGATAGTCGAGCGTGTGCTCGTCGGTCCACCGCTTCTGCTTGGCCACGTCGTCACGGCTGATGCCGATGCGCTGAACGCCCGCCGCGTCGAACTCGGCGGCCAGATCGCGGAAGTGGCACGCCTCCTTGGTGCAGCCCGGTGTGAACGCCGCCGGGTAGAAGAAGAGCGCGACGGGACCGTCGGTCAGCAGGTCCGACAGTCGTCGCGTCTGACCGTCCTGGTCGGTGAGCTCGAAATCCGGTGCGGTGTCGCCGATCTTCATGCCACGAACCCTACTCCCGGATCAGGCGAGGCCGGCGTCGTGCATGCGGATCGCGACCTGGACGCGATTGCTCGCGTCGAGCTTGGTGAAGATGTGCGAGATGTGCGCCTTCACCGTGGCGACGGACATGTACAACTCCGCGGCGATCTCGGCGTTCGACGCGCCCCGGGCCAGGCACACCGCCACCTCCCGCTCGCGGTCGGTCAGCATGTCCACCGCATCGCACCCAGCGGGTTCACGAGTGGCGTCCCGACCGTCGACGACCTGCTTGATCAACGCCGCGGTCACCGACGGACTCAGTGCGGGCTCACCGCTCCGGACCCGCCCGATCGCCGCGACGATCTCGGCGGGCGGCGTGTCCTTGAGGAGGAAGCCGTCGGCGCCGACGGCCAGCGCCCGAACCACGTAGTCATCGGCGTCGAACGTCGTCAGCACGATCACCGCCGGCGGGTTCGGGCCCGCCTTGAACGCCGCCGTCGCGTCGATGCCGTCCATCACCGGCATGCGGAGGTCCATCAGAATCAGGTCCACCGGATCGGCGGCGTGACGGTCCAGGGCCTCCCGGCCGTTCGCAGCCTCCGCGACCACCTCCAGCGTGGGATCACCGCCCAGCAGCAGGCGAAGGCCGGAACGGACCAACGCATCGTCGTCGACGATCATCAACCGGGAGCTCATACATGCCACGGTAGCCACACCCGCAGGACGAAACGCTCGTCGGCCGTCAGGTGTGCCGACTGCCTGCCCCCGGCGAGTTCCACACGCTCGGCCAGACCGACCAGCCCGAATCCCGACTCCGGCAGCACCGACCGTGGTTCGCCGATCGGCAGCGGATTGCTGACCGACAGTTCGACGCCCTGTCCCGGCGTGCCGGTGATCCGCAGGACGACGGCCGTGGCCGGTGCGTGCTTGCGGGCGTTGGTCAGGCCCTCCTGCACGCAGCGGTACAACGTGCGTCCGGCGCCCTCCGGCAGCGTCGTCAGGTCCGCGTCGCAGCTGTAGTCGAGGTTCATTCCGTAGTCGCGGCTCTCCTCGACCAAGCAGTCGACGTCCCCGGCGCCGGCCTGGGGCCGTTCGGGCGCGGCGTCGCCCGGATCGTCGCGGAGGACGCCGAGCACCTCGCGAAGCTCGGTCAGCGCGGTGGCCGACATCTCCTCGATGGTCCGGGCGGCGTCGTGGACCTGCTCGGCCGAGAGATCCTCGCGGAACGCCAACGCGCCCGCGTACATGTGGACCGTGGAGATCCGGTGCGCCAGCACGTCGTGCATCTCGCGCGCGATCCGTCCGCGTTCGGCCGCCTTGGCGTGCTGGACCCGCGCCTCCTGCTCCGCCTCGGCCAGCTTCGCGCGCGACCGCCACGAGGCGAGCAGTTCGCGGCGCGAACCGATGTAGAGGCCCCACGCGATCATCAGCAGCATCGTCACCGCGATCACCACGTAGTCGACTGCGCTCGTCTCTCCGCGATTCGGTGTCGTCCACAACTGGGAGCCCATCGCACAGAGCACCGCGACGAATCCGACCGGCACGATCTCCCGCCACCGCCTGCGCGTCGCCAGCGAGACCAGGGCCAGCATCGACGGCCCCGCCGCCGACGCCGAGACCAGCGAGGCGACGTTGGTCCCGACCGCGACCGCCACCGGATACGACCGCCGCCAGTGGACGGCGACGAGCGAGGCGATCCCGAGCACGAGATCGAGGAAGAACCACCAGCGCACGTGCTCCCACTGGTAGCCGATGTCGGTGCCCCAGGCCACACCCGAGATCGCCAGTACCAGTGCCAGCCGCCACAGATGACTGCGCCAGGTCAGCGGCGGCTGATAGTCCTCGGGTTGCACGTCTGCCACGGTATCCCGCCGGAGACCGGTGCCGCCGCGTCCGACGGTCGGACCCGACCCCCTACTTTCGGCTGATCCCGGGTCATTCGGCGGACTGATGTGCACGGCGTCCCGGTTCAGCAGAATCGAAGGCATGATCACCGTCGAGCACCTCACGAAGAGATACGGCGAGTACACCGCCGTGGACGACGTCTCGTTCGCCTGCAAGCCCGGTCGCGTCACCGGCTTCCTCGGACCGAACGGCGCAGGCAAGTCGACCACGATGCGCATCATCGCCGGACTGACCCCCGCGACGGCGGGGACGGCGACCATAGCGGGCGTCCCCTACCGGCACATCCCGAATCCCGCGACCCAGGTCGGCGTCCTGCTCGACGCCTCGGCCCAGCACGCGGGACGGACCGGCGCCGAGATCCTTCGCCTGTCGGCGATGACCATGGGGCTGGACCGCAGTCGCATCGACGACGTCCTCGCCCTGGTGAGCCTGACACCGGAGGAGGCGGGCCGCCGCGTCCGCAACTACTCGCTCGGCATGCGCCAGCGGCTCGGCATCGCGAACGCGCTGCTCGGCAACCCGCAGATCCTGATGCTCGACGAGCCGGTGAACGGCCTCGATCCCGCGGGCATTCACTGGATGCGCGGTCTGCTCCGCAACTACGCCGACCGCGGCGGAACCGTCCTGCTGTCGAGCCATCTGCTGCATGAGATCGAGATCATCGCCGACGACCTGATCGTCATCGGACAGGGCCGGATCGTCGCGCAGGGCACCAAGGAGGAACTCCTCGCGGGCAGCGGCACGCGCGTCAAGGCGGTCGACGACGCGGCCCTCGGGCAGGCTCTCGCGGCCGCGCGGATCGTCGCGCATCCCGCGGCGGGCGGCGGCTTCCACGCCGAGGCCGAGCCCGCGGTCGTCGGACACGTGGCACTCGACGCCCGCGTGCACCTCGTGGAGTTGCGGCCCGGCGACAACACCGGACTCGAAGCGATGTTCCTGCAGCTCACGCAACAGACCCAGCGCGAGCAGCCCGTCAACCAGGGAGCCTTCCGATGAGCACCACGTACGCCGCCGTCGATCAGACGACCCAACAGATTCCCCTGAGCCGCCTCATCCGCGTCGAACTGCGCAAGCTCGTCGACACGCGGGCCGGCTTCTGGCTGATCGCGTCGATGGGTCTGATCGCGGTCCTGATCATGGTCATCATGCTGATCACGATCGGCAACAGCTCGGACGACTCGACCGGCTTCACCGACTTCTTCGGGATCATGAACACCCCGACGGGCTTCCTGCTGCCGGTGATGGCGATCCTGCTCGTCACGTCCGAATGGAGCCAGCGCGGTGCGCTGACCACGTTCACGATGGAGCCGCGCCGCGAACGCGTCGTGATGGCCAAGCTCGCGGCGTCCGTGATCGCGGCCCTCGCCGCCGTTGCGGTGGCGCTGATCGTCGGCGCGATCGGCAACCTGATCGCCGGCGCGGCCTACGGGTCGCCGACCGGATCGTGGTCGCTGTCGGCCGCGGGCCTGACCGGGGCCGTGATCATTCAGATCGCCGGACTCCTGCTCGGCTTCGGCTTCGCCGCGCTGTTCCTGAACACTCCCGCCGCGATCGTCGCGTACTTCGTCCTGCCGAACGCGATCGCACTGGTGATGGAACTGATCCCGGCGCTGAGCAAGCACAATGTCGGCGACTGGATCAGCCCCAACACCGCGGCGGGACACCTGATGTCGGAGACCTGGCCGAGCAGCACCGAGTGGGCCCAGTTCCTCGTCGCCCACGCGATCTGGATCGGGATCCCGATGACCCTCGGAATCTGGAGGATCTTGCGGTCGGAGGTCAAGTAAGACCTGGAAGAGCTGACCGCAATACCGACTGACGCACCCGAACCTCTCCCCGGGTGCGTCAGTCATCTCTGTGGACGGGGCGCTGCTGTGGATAGGGCGCCGGATTCTGTGGATGACGTGCCGATCGATCCACACCGTCGTCGAACCGCCGTTCTGCGTCCGGGACTCGTGTTCACCTGGGCCGATGGACGGGAAGGACCGATATGATGACGAGCATGACCACCCAGATCCTGGGTCTGCCGCGCGGGCGTCCGCTCACCCGCGCGGACCTCGACGCGATGCCCGACGACGGGCATCGGTATGAACTCGTCGACGGCGCACTGATTGTGAGCCCGGCCCCGGGCCTGCGACACCAACGCGCGGTGGTGCGTCTGTGCGTGGCACTCGTCGCCGCATGCCCTGACGGTACGGAGGTACTGACCGCGCCGTTCGACGTCGTCCTGGGCCCCGACACTGTGATCCAACCGGACCTGCTCATGGCGCGGACCGCCGATCTGACTGACCGTGAGTTGGCCGGACCTCCGCTCTTGGCTGTGGAGGTGCTGTCGCCCTCGACTCGCGGCATCGACCTGCTCCTGAAGAAGGACCGTCTCGCCCGTGCCCGGTGTCCGCACTACTGGGTCGTGGACCCGCTGCGGCCCGCCATCACAGCATGGCGACTCGTCGGCGCCGACTACGTGACCGTCGCGGAGGTCATGGGCGACGACGAGTTCCGCGCCACGGATCCGGTCGACGTCGTGCTGGTGCCGGCGGATCTGACCGCCTGACGACGATCTCGATCCCCAGTGTTCGGCGTGACCACCTGGTGGTCACGCCGAACACTGCTGGTCGCTCAACTCCCCCTGCGGACCACCTCGCGGTGGCCGGTGTCGAGTCGCCGGGTCCAGCCGCGTGAATCGAGGTGCTCCAGCAGCGGGACCGCGACACGGCGCGACGTCCCCAGTGCCTGCCGCGCCTGCGACGTCGTGAACGGCTGAGGCAGCCGGGCCAGTTCGCGCATCGCCAGGGCGGGCGACGCAGGCAGCACAACCACCGCGTCGGACAGCCGCAGCAGCCGTCCGGCCCGCTGCGCCGCGGCCAGTTCGCGGACGCCAAGCCGCAACGCGGCCAGGTCATCGGCCTCGGGAGCGACGAACGGTGCTGCGGCGAGCCGACGTTCCAGTTCGACGACGCCCCGCTCCGCCGGACCGAGGTCACGGAGTCGGTCCGGCAGGAAGAGGAGGCCGGCCTGCGAGGTCACCCCGGCGCCGGCGACCACCGCGGCCAGCAGACTGCGATCGGGCAACTCCAGCGAATCCGAGGCCGCTCCCTCCGACAGCCCGGCGGCCAGCGGATCGCGATCGTGCAGATCGGTGACCAGGCCGTGGAGTCGAATCTGCCAGTCGTGCAGCGTCTCTCGCATCACCAGCCACTCGCCCACCGCCTCGACGCCGTCGGGCACGACGCCGCTCGGCAGTCCGAGCTCCGGCAGCCGAGTCCGCCTCACGGCGCCACGCTGCGCCACCTCGGCGAACAGCAATGCGTCGCCGTCACGCACCGTGAGCGCCGCCGCTCGACGACGTGCGTCGCCTCGGCGAGTCAATGACGGCGGGTCCGTGTCGAGCACCTCGGCTCCTCCGACGATCCGGGCCGCCCCTGGATCACGAAGGACCAGCCGGTCGGTGCGGCGCAGCGGCAGCGGCCGGGCCAGGGTGAGCCGCAGGTGATCGTCGTCGAGCGGGCGCACCCGCGCAGGCACCGCCGCCGTCCCGACGTGGGCGGTGAGCCATTCCGGAAGGTCCGCTGTTCCCGACACCCGGCGCACGTCGACGACTGTCGTCGCGGGCCAGGATCCCGCGGCGAGCAGTGCGTCGCCGCGGCCGATCTCGTCGTGGCCGATTCCGCGCAGGTTCACCGCGACCCGGCTGACCGGGTGCACCCCGTCGCTGGGACGACCGTGTGTCTGCAGTCCGCGGATCACGACCTCACGCCGACCGCCTCGCCCGACCACCTCGACGTGGTCGCCCGGCGTCAAGGATCCGGCCTCCAGTGTTCCGGTGACCACGGTCCCCGCGCCGGTGATGGTGAACGCGCGGTCCACCCACAACCGCACCGGCGCCCCGTTCGGCGACGGCAGTCGCTCCAGCAGCCGGTCGAGCCGTTCGCGCAGCTCGTCGAGGCCGTCGCCGCGGAGGGCCGAGACCACCACGGCGGGTGCGTCGGCGAGACCGGTGCCGGCGAGCTCCTCGCGGGCCTGGACGATCACCTCCGCCACCCGGTCAGGGGTCGCGCGATCGGCGCGGCTGATCACCAGCAGACCGTGCTCGATCCCCAACGCCGCCAAGGCGTCTCGGTGGTCCGACGACTGCTCCCGCCAACCCTCGTCGGCGGCCACCACGAAGCACACGACGGGCGCCGGACCGAGCCCCGCGAGCATGTTGGTCAGGAACCGTTCATGTCCGGGCACATCGACGAATCCGACCTCGCGACCCGACGCCAACGTGGTCCAGACGAATCCGAGGTCGATGGTGAGCCCGCGTCGCCGCTCGTCCTCCCAGCGGTCCGGCTCCATCCCGGTCAGCGCTTTCACGAGCGTCGACTTGCCGTGGTCGACGTGTCCGGCGGTCGCGACGACGAACACCGGTCACGACTCCCGCAGGGCGGCGCGAATCGCCTGCTCCAGTAGGTCGTCGTCGGCCTCCGGGACACACCGCAGGTCGATCAGCGCGGCGTCGTCGTGTACGCGAGGCAGCACCGCGGGGGAACCCGTCCGCAGCGGACGGGCGACCGACGACGGCAGCCGAACCGCGAACCCGGGCAGCGGGACTCCGGGCGCGCCCCCGCCGCCGACGCGGCCGTCATGCGCCACCAGGCTGCCGCCCACCGCCTCGGCCAGCCGAGAAGTGCGGGCGCGCAAGCGGTCCCGATCGGCGTGCAGATACGACGGCACCGGCGGTCTCGGCCCGTCGACGGTCGCCTCGAGCGCCGCGAGCGCCAGCTTGTCGATGCGGACGGCCCGGGCCAGCGGATGGCGCGCCAACCGCTCGACGAGATCGGCGCGACCGAAGATCAGCCCGGCCTGGGGACCGCCGAGCAGCTTGTCGCCGCTGGCGATCACCAGGTCCGCGCCGTCGTCGAGCGCCGTGGCGACGTCCGGCTCGTCGGGCAGCAGCGGGTCTGGTGCGAGCAGGCCGCTCCCCACGTCCACGACGAGCGGCAGACCGCGCTCGTGCGCCAACGCCGCCAGTTCCCGCACCGGCACGTCCGACGTGAAGCCGGTGAGGCGGAAGTTGCTCGGATGGACTTTGAGCATGCAGCCGGTGTCCGGTCCGGCCGCCTCGGCGTAGTCGGACGGGTGGGTCCGGTTGGTGGCGCCCACCTCGCGCAGTCGGGCGCCCGTGGAGGCGATGAGGTCGGGCAGCCGGAACCCGGCGCCGATCTCGATCAGCTCACCGCGCGACACGATGACCTCGCGACCGGCGGCGAGTGCGGTGGTCGCCAGTACCAGTGCCGCGGCGCCGTTGTTCACCGCGAGTGCCGACTCGGCGGCCGGGCACGCGCCCACCAGTGCCGCCCGTGTGCCGCTACCCCGCTTGCTTCGGGCACCCGAAGCAAGGTCCATCTCGACATCGACGTATCCGGCGGCGGCCAGCAGCGCGTCGACGGCGGCATGGCTCAGCGGCGCCCGGCCCAGGTTGGTGTGCACGATGACGCCCGTCGCGTTGAGCACCGGGGTCTGTGTCGACGGGCGTGCGGCGGCGAGGTCGGCCGCGACCGCGTCGGCCACCGCACCGGGCGCCAGCTCGCCACGCCGGGCTCGCTCCACGACGGCTCGTACCCGGGCCGTGATCACCCGGTCGGACAGTCGTTCCCGTGCGGCGACCACCTCGGCCGACTGCAGCAGCGAATCGGTGCGCGGGATCGCCCGCCGCGGATCATCCCGTGCGACACCCTGATGCACTGCCTCGTCCTCGCACTCGACATTGGGGAAGTTGGCGGAGACGGACGGGAATCGAACCCGCCAGACCGAGATGCTCGGCCTCACCGGTTTTGAAGACCGGGGGGCCCACCAGGAACCCAGACGCCTCCGCTGACCAACATAGCGGGCTACCCTCGCCCTTGTGACCGAGGCGAAGCGACTGACCGATTACGCCCACGGCGGCGGATGTGCCTGCAAGATCCCCGCGGGCGAGCTCGAGGACGCGGTCCGCGGGCTCGTCGAGCAACGATCACCCGAGGTCGTCGTGGGTCTCGACGACGGCGACGACGCCGCCGCGGTACGGATCGCCGACGGGCTCGCGGTGCTCTCGACCGCCGACTTCTTCACCCCGGTGGTCGACTCCGCCTACGACTGGGGTGCGATCGCCGCGGCGAACGCCCTGTCCGACATCTATGCGATGGGCGGTCGCCCGGTGGTCGCGATCAACCTGGTCGGCTGGCCGCGGGGCGTGCTGCCGATGGAGCTGCTCACCGAGGTGCTGCGCGGCGGCATGGACGTCGGCGCGCGAGCGGGCTGTCCGGTGATCGGCGGTCACACGATCGACGATCCCGAACCCAAGTACGGCATGGCCGTGACCGGTGTCGCCGACCCCGACCGTCTACTCCGCAACGACGCGGCCGCGGCCGGTCTGCCGCTCACCCTGACCAAGCCGATCGGCGTCGGACTCCTGAACAACCGGCACAAGCGCACCGGCGAGGTCTTCGACAACGCGATCGCCTCGATGACCGCCCTCAACCGGGACGCGGCCGACGCCGCGCTCGCCGCCGGCGTACGCGCGGCCACCGATGTCACCGGTTTCGGTCTGCTCGGCCATCTCTACAAGATGTGCCGGGCCTCCAGTGTGAGTGCGGTTCTCGACAGCGCGACGGTGCCGGTGCTCGACGGCGCCCGCGAAGCCCTGCGCGACGGGTACGTCTCCGGCGGCACGCGACGGAACCTCGACTGGGTGGCCCCGCACGTGGCGACCGCGTCCGGCATCGGCGAGGACACCCTGCTGCTGCTCGCCGACGCCCAGACCTCCGGCGGACTGCTCGTGGCCGGCGAGATCCCCGGTCACCCGGTGATCGGGCACCTCGTGGCGAGCGACGATCCGGGCATCACAGTCCGGTGATGGAGTCGTCTGTGACGCCCCGCGCGCGACGCTCGGCGAGCCGTCGCTTCTGCGGTTCGATCGTGTAACGCGGGTCGGCCGCCGAATCGATACCGGCGTGGAACACCCCGAACCGGGTGCACGCCGATGCTCCCACCAGCGCGGCGCCGGACAGCGCAGCCGCCACGCGCGCGAACCGCCCGCCCCGGCCGCCGGACACCAACGCCCCCGCGCCACCGACGATCGCCAGCCGCTCCGACCACCGCATCAGCGCACCGGGTCGACCCTCGCGGAGCGGTTCGGCGGCCACCGGATCCATCCGGTGCTCCATCACACGGGTCGCCACCACGTCGCCCAGCACGCCGAGCACCGCGAGATTCCGAGCCGGTCCCGCCTCCGCGGCCGGCGTCGTGATCAGCGCC
The DNA here is from genome assembly GCF_000192435.1 of Gordonia neofelifaecis NRRL B-59395. GTDB lineage: Bacteria > Actinomycetota > Actinomycetes > Mycobacteriales > Mycobacteriaceae > Gordonia > Gordonia neofelifaecis. The sequence continues at coordinate 105,714 of NZ_AEUD01000001.1, read as the reverse complement.
AGCCCGCCGGCGGCGAGACTCGCCGAACTGACGAACACGAACGGCAGGTCGCGATGCATTGCGTTCCAAGTCGGCATGGCCGTGTCGCCCAGCAAGACCGCGGTGTACGCGGCGAGCGGCGCACCCAGCGCACCCGCCCCGAGCCCCGCCGCAGGCTCGACCGCCCGAAGCAGCGGCCGGAGTCCGCCGAGCGGTAGGCGGCCACCGAGCATCCGGTCCACCTCGCTCGCCGCCGCGACTCCGACGGCGCCGCTGAAACCCATCAGAATCCAGGATCCGACGCTCATCGGCGAGGTGACCTTGAAGGTCCGCATCATGTGCAGGAACCGTTCCGGTCGTCCGAGATCGGCGACCAGTGCCAGCGCGCCCGCACCGGCAGCCGTGAGCCCGGCGAGTCTCGCGTTACGCCGCAATGCCTTTCGGCCGGTCAGCTGCGCTCCGGCGGCCAGCAGGCCGGAACCGCCCGCCACACCGCCGAGAACCAGATAGGCGCCGACGGGTGTCTCCCACGGCGGTGCCTTGACGACGGGATGCCCGTAGTACCCGTCGGCACCGAGGTGCTCCACCTGTGCATCGGGCACCATCAACTCGTCGCCGCGTCGACCGCCGGCCCCTCGTCGCCCCTTCTTCCGCGGTGGTCGCGGCGGACGGAACTGGTCGAACTCGGAACTGGTCACCGTCGGCCCCTCCGCCCGCCGAGGAAGGAGACGACCGCCGCACCGATCATGCCCGCGACCGCGATGCCTGCCCGGGTGTACATGTCCGGGAGGTCGGCGGTGCACACCCGGGGATCGGGCGGCAGTCCGTAGACCTCCGGCTCGTCCAACAGCAGGAACACCGATCCGGTGCCGCCGACGCCGTCGTTCTCGTCGGCTCCGTAGAGCCGCGCCTCGGTCATCCCCGCCTCGTGCAGTTCGGCGACGCGCGCGCGTGCCTTCTCAACCATCTCCGTGCGCTCGCCGAACGAGATCGACGTGGTAGGGCAGGTCTTCGCGCACGCGGGCGTCTCACCGTCGCGCAGGCGGTCGTAGCAGAGGGTGCATTTCTGGGCGATTCCCTTGTTCGGCACCTCCGGCTGCTCGCCCTTGCGCTCACCGTCCCGAGCGGTCGGCGCGACGGTGCCGTCGCTGCGCCGCTCCACCACGCCGAACGGACAGCCCGCCACGCAGGTGCCGCAGCCGTTGCAGATGTCCGCCTGCACGACGACGGTGCCGAACTCGGTCCTCATCATCGCGCCGGTCGGGCACACGTCCAGGCAGCCCGCGTGCGTGCAGTGCTTGCAGACGTCCGACGACATCAGCCATCGGAACTCCGGAGTGTCGGGCGGCGTGAGATCCGGTGCGGGAGCCTGCGTCTCGGACCCGGACTCGGTGCGGACCGCGGGCATGCCGAGGGCGACGAGCTCGGCGCCCGACTCCCGCGCCCTTTCGATCCGCTCGGCGTCCTGCTCGACGAACGCGACGTGCCGCCAGGTGCTGGCGCCGAGGGACACCGAGTTGTCGTACGACATGCCGGTGAACTCCAGATCACCGTCGCGCGGATTATGGTTCCACTCCTTGCACGCGACCTCGCAGGCCTTGCAGCCGATGCAGATCGACGTGTCCGTGAAGAAGCCGCGACGCTCCTCGTGCACGGGCCAATGAGCGTCGGGGCCGGGATCGCTCGGTCCGGAGAACTGTCCCATCACTCCTCCTCTCGCGGGGTCAGGCGGATGTTGTCGGTGGTCATCGTCGATCCGGCACGCCGCTGGTAGTCGTGCACGAGCCGCTCGAGTGCGGCGCCGCGCGGCCGACGCCCGGCGATCACCGCACACGAGCCGACCTTCGACTCCTGGATGAACACGTTGGGATCCATCGTGACCCCGACCAGATCGTTGGCGGCGTCGCCGGTCACCACCGCGTCGGTCCCCGCACCCCAGTGGTACGGCAGTCCCACCTGATGCACCACCCGGCCGTTGATCTCCAGCGGTCGCATCCGGTCGGTGACGAGGACCCGCGCCTCGATCGCACCGCGCGGCGAGATGATCGTCGCCCACCCCTGCGGGACCAGTCCGCACTCGGCGGCCAGTTCCGGGGAGACCTCGCAGAACATCTCCGGCTGGAGTTCCGCCAGGTACGGCGACCACCGGCTCATCCCGCCCGCGGTGTGATGCTCGGTGAGACGGTAGGTGGTGAACACGTAGGGGTAGACGTCGACGCCGGGCTCACCGGCGCTCGGCGCATCCAGGTTGTCCTCCCGCGGAATCATCAACCGGGTCGGCGCCTGCTGCTGCATGTACAGCGCGTTCCGGACCGGCGACTCCTGCGCTTCGTAGTGCGCGGGCAACGGACCGTCGACCAGGCCGGTGGGCGCGAAGAGCCATCCCTTGCCGTCGGCCTGCATGATGAACGCGTCGTCCCCGCCGATCGCGTCGGCGCCCGTCGCGTCCGGCGACGGGACCGAGCCCGGCGCTCGATCGACCGGGAAGTCCGGCACATCCGGCCCCACCCAGCGACCGGCGTCGGCGTCCCACGACATGTACTTCTTGCGGTCACTCCACGGCCGGCCCCGCGGGTCCGCCGAGGCACGGTTGTAGAGGATCCGCCGGTCCGCGGGCCACACCCATCCCCACTCCGACTGCGTCAGCCCCGGACCGCCCTGCGGCGTCCGACGCGCCGCCTGATTCACGCCGTCGGCGTAGACGCCCGTGTAGATCCAGCAGCCCGCGATCGTGGAACCGTCGGCCCGCAGCTGCGTGTACGACTCGAGCGGCTCCCCCGCCCGCGGGCCCGTCAGGTACCGGCCGTTGATCTCGGCGAGCACCGATTCCGGGTCGACGTCCCCGGCGGCGTTCACCGGATAGTCCCACGTCAGGTCCAGCAGGGGACGATCCCGCGGATCCGTCGATCCGGCCAGCCGCTCACGGATGCGCACCCCGAGCTCGAAATAGAAGTCGAGTTCGCTCTGTGCGTCACCCGGCGGGGCGACCGCTTGATGACGCCATTGCACCATCCGCTGCGTCTGAGTGAACGATCCGGACTTCTCCACATGCGTCGCGGCGGGCAGGAAGAAGACCTCGGTGCCGATGTCCTCGGTGCGCAGCTCGCCAGAGGCGATCTCCGGGCCGTCCTTCCACCAGGTGGCACTCTCGATCATGTTCAGGTCCCGGACCACCAGCCACTTGAGCTGCGCCATCGCCATCCGCTGTTGACGGCTGTTCGCCGAGCCGACCGCCGGGTTCTGACCGACGACGAAGTAGCCGTCGACGTTGCCTTCGAGCATCTCGACGACCGTCTGATAGGTACCGGCCGGGCCGTCGAGGCGCGGCAGATAGTCGTAGCACCAGTCGTTGTCTGCGGTCGCCGCATCACCCCACCAGGCCTTGAGGAGACTGACCGTGTAGTCCTCGGCGTACTCCCAGAAGCCCTTGCCCGACGCGGGACGAACCGCGTCGAGGTACTGATCGAGGCGGTCGTGCTTGCCCGCCGACGGCATCGGCAGGTACCCGGGCAGCAGGTTGAACAGCGTCGGGATGTCGGTGGACCCTTGAATGCTGGCGTGCCCGCGCAGCGCCATCACGCCGCCACCCGGGCGACCGATGTTGCCGAGGAGCAGTTGGAGGACGGCCGCGGTCCGGATCACCTGGGCGCCCATGGTGTGCTGGGTCCATCCCGTCGCGTATGCGAAGCAGCCGGTCCGCTCCGGTCCGGAGTTGTCGGTGAGCGCTCGTGCGAGGTAGTCGAACTCGGTCTCGTCGATACCGCACATCTGCGCGACCATCTGCGGTGTGTAGCGCGCATAGTGCTTCTTCAGGATCTGGAACACCGTCCGCGGATCCTGCAACGTCTCGTCGCGGCCGCCCGCGTACTGCCAGGTGCTCTGGTCGTAGGTGCCCGATTCCTCGTCGAACCCGGAGAACAGTCCGTCGAGGTCGTCGGTGTCCCGGAAGTCCTCGTCGACCAGCGTGGCCGCATTCGTATAGGCGACGACGTACTCGCGGAAGTAGCGGTCGTGCGTGATCGCGTAGTTGATCAGCCCGCCGAGCAGCACGATGTCCGACCCGGCCCGGATAGCGATGTGCCGATCGACCACCGCCGAGGTCCGCGTGAACCGCGGGTCGACGTGAATCACCCGCGCGCCACGGGCTCTGGCTTCAGCGACCCACTGGAAACCGACGGGGTGCGCCTCCGCCATGTTGCCGCCCATGAGCACGATGCAGTCCGCATTGGCCATGTCCTGCAGGGACTGGGTGGCGCCACCGCGGCCGAACGAGGCTCCCAGACCGGGAACCGTGGCGGAGTGTCATATGCGCGCCTGGTTCTCGATCTGAATCGCGCCCGCGGCGGTGAAGAGCTTCTTGATCAGGTAGTTCTCTTCATTGTCCAGCGTCGCCCCGCCGAGTGAGGCGATACCCATCGTCCGGCGCAGCGACCGTCCGTGCGCATCCGCGTCCTGCCAGTGATCTCGGCGCGCCTCGATGAATCGATCCGCGATCATGTCGATGGCGGTGTCGCGATCCAGGTCCTGCCAATCGGACGCGTACGGGGCCCGATAGCGAACTGTGGTCTGCCGCAACGGATTATTGACCAGCTGCTCGCTCGACGCGCCCTTCGGACAGAGTCGGCCACGGGAGATCGGCGAGTCGGGATCGCCCTCGATCTGGGTGACACGCTCGTTCTCGACATACACCTTCTGGCCGCAGCCGACGGCGCAGAACGGGCAGACGCTCTGGACCACACGGTCGGCAGTCGAGGTCCGCGAGGTCATTGCGCGCGTCCGCGGCGACTCCACCGCGGGGCCCCGACCCAATGCGTCGCCCGAGCGCAGCTGTCGCAGCACGGGCCACTCGAGTGGGCTGAACCTCGCCATGCATCACACCCTAACGCCGCCCTCCGACAGACGCTCGTCATCCGGGATTCGCCCGACACCCACCGGACGGCGCAGGTACAGTCCGAGACGAGTCAGCCGCTTCGCTTCGGTCCCGAACGAGAGGTTCGCAGCTCCATGCCCGTCTACCAGTTCATCTGCACAGATTGCGGTCGATTCGAGGCCGCGTATTCGATGGCCGATGTGCCCGACGCCGCCACGTGTGCCTGCGGAGCGTCGGCCCGGCGGGGTGTCAGCTCTCCCGCGCTCGCCTCCGGCGGTGCGGCGATCGGCCTGATCGATCGCACTCGCGCCACCGCCGACGCCCCTGCGGTCGTCGACCGCGTTCCGAACGCCTCGCGCACCGCACCGCGACCGGCGAATCCGCTGCACGCGAAGCTGCCGCGGCCCTGACGTCCGGCTCACCGCCGGGTCGATCCTCCCCACGCCCGAAAGGACTCACCCATGCCCGAGGTCGTATTCCCGCTGGACTCGTCGAAGAAGTTCACCGATCAGGAGAAGGTCGGACACAACCGATGGCACTACGCCATCCCGCCGGCCGTCACCGTGCGGCCCGGCGACACGTTCCGCGTCCACTGCCGTGAATGGTTCGACGGCGCGATCGTCAACGACGACTCCGCCGACGACATCCTCAACGCACCGCTCAAGACCGTTCACACCCTGTCTGGACCGATCGCCGTCGAAGGCGCCAAGCCGGGTGATCTGCTGATCGTCGACATCGTCGACGTGGGTCCGCTGCCGCAGGAGGACACCGGACCGCTCGCCGGGCAGGGCTGGGGCTACACGGGCATCTTCGCGAAGCAGAACGGCGGCAGCTTCCTCACCGACCAGTTCCCCGACGCGTACAAGGCGGTCTGGGACTTCCACGGGCACACCGCGACCTCCCGCCACATGCCGCACGTGAGCTTCACCGGCATGATCCACCCGGGACTGATGGGCACGGCGCCGTCGAAGGACCTGCTCGGCACCTGGAACGCCCGGGAGGCCGCGCTGATCGCCACCGACCCGGACCGTGTGCCGCCCCTCGCGCTCCCGCCGGAGCCCGAGTACGCGATCCTCGGTTCGCTGACCGGCGACGCGTTCGCGGCAGCGGCGGCCGAGGGCGCGCGGACCGCCCCGCCGCGGGAGAACGGCGGCAATCAGGACATCAAGAACCTGACCCGCGGCACCCGCGTGTTCTATCCCGTGTTCGTGGACGGCGCCAATCTCTCCGTGGGCGACCTGCACTTCAGTCAGGGCGACGGCGAGATCACCTTCTGCGGCGGTATCGAGATGGGCGGCTTCATCGATCTGCACGTCGACGTCATCGACGGCGGGATGGAGACGTACGGGGTCAGCGAGAACGCGATCTTCCTGCCGGGCGGCGACGTCGGGCCGCGGTACGAACAGTTCGTGGCATTCTCCGGAACGTCCGTGACGCTCGACGGCGAACAGCGGTACCTGGACTCGCATCTGGCGTACCAGCGGGCCTGCCTGCACGCGATCGATTACCTGACCAAGTTCGGATACAGCCCGGAGCAGGCGTTCCTGCTGCTCGGCGCCGCGCCGGTCGAGGGCCGATTCTCGGGTGTGGTCGACATCCCGAACTCCTGCGCGACCATCTACATACCGACGTCGATCTTCGACTTCGACGTCACGCCGGGGAAGGACGGGCCCACCCGGATCGACCCGGGAATCGGCGCTCCGCACTCAGCCGCCTGACCCCCGGACCGACGAGACGGCGACGGGACGCACCGAGCGGTGCGTCCCGTCGCCGTCGTTCGTCAGTCCCGCACGTTGGTCGGCGTGTCGACCGCTTCCTCCCGCAACGGCTTACGCGACCAGATGACGTAGCCGATCACCACTCCGGCGAACCAGACCGCGCCGACCATCAGGGCGATCCGGCCGTCGTCGGTGAAGAACAGCAGCACAAAGACCAGCGCCAGGAACGCCAGGGCCGCCCACGTCGTGTACGGCGCGCCCGGCACCCGATACTCCGACGGCGGCAGCTCGCCGCGCCGCACCTTGCCGCGGAACTTCATCTGGCAGATCAGGATGGTCGACCAGACCACGATGATGCCGACGGTCGAGACCGAGGTGATGTACGAGAATGCGTGATCCGGGTCGACCGCGTTGACGACGACGCCCAGGACCATGACCAGCGCGCTGAGCACGATGCCCGCGACCGGGACCTTGCGGCTCGACAACCGGTCGAGGTTCCGCGGGGCGTCACCGCGCTGGGCCAGCGAGCGCAGCATCCGGCCGGTCGAGTAGATACCGGAGTTGCACGACGAGAGCGCGGCGGTCAGCAGGATGAAGTTGACCAGGCCCGCAGCCCCCGGGAGGCCGATGTACTGGAACACCGCGACGAACGGGCTCTCCCCCGCGTGAAAGTTCTGCCAGCCGCGAACCGACAGGATCACGAAGATCGAGCCGACGTAGAAGACACCGATGCGGAACGGCACCGAGTTGATCGCCTTGCGCAGCGTGACCCGCGGGTTCTCGGCCTCACCCGCGGTGACGCCGACCAGCTCGACGCCGACGTACGCGAACATGACGATCTGCAGGCTCAGCAGAGCGTTGGTGAAACCGGTCGCGAAGAAGCCGCCGTCGTTCCAGAGGTTCGTCACCGACGGGCCCTCGGCCGGCCCGAAGCCGGCGATCGGCAGCAGTACGCCGATGCCGACGATGATCATGCCGAGGATGGCGGTCACCTTGATCGCCGAGAACCAGAACTCGGCGCGGCCGAACATGCCGACCGAGATCAGGTTCGCGCCGAACAGGATGACGAGCACCGTCAGGGCCGTGACCCAGCCCGGGATGGCGGGCCACCAGTAGTTGACGTACTTGCCTGCGACGGTGATCTCGGCCATGCAGGTGGTGGTCCACACCGCCCAGTACGTCCAGCCCTGGCTGAAGCCGGCGAACCGACCCAAGAACTCGTCGGCGTACTCGCTGATGCCGCCTGAGACGGGCCGGTAGATCAGCAGTTCGCCGAGTGCTCGCATGACGATGAAGATCGCGAGACCGGCGAGCGCGTAGGCCAGCAGCAGCGCCGGACCCGCCTTCTCGATGGCTCCGCCGGAACCGTAGAACAATCCGGTGCCGATGGCGCCGCCGATGGCGATCATCTGCACCGTGCTCGCGGTCAGTCCGCGCTGATATCCCTCGTCGGGCGCGCGCTCTTCACTCGCCACCGTCATTCGGTCACCCCTTCCGGCGTCCCTGCTTGCGACATCACTGCGCGACGTCGCCGGATACGACATCACTGCAGTCCGGGGGACAATCTACGACGATCTTTGACCGGCGTCACAATCGATGGGCGGGAAACTTCGCGAAAGCCGCGATTCACCGCGGAACTCAGGGCGCGACCGGATAGTGGCTGCGGATCGCCAGACGGTTCCACGAGTTCATCACGATCGCCAGCCAGCTGATCGCCGACACCTGCTCGGCCGTCAGCGACCCGTTCTCCCACGACCGGCGCTCGGGCACCGGCAACTGCGTGACCTCCTCGGCGAGGGCGAGCGCCGCCCGCTCCTGCTCGCTGAAGTACTGGGACTCCCACCACGCCGCGACGAGCGCGAGCCGATCGGTGGTCTCGCCCTTCGCGATCGCATCCCGAGTGTGCATGCGCAGACAGAACGCGCACCCGTTCAACTGGGAGACCCGGATCTTCACGAGTTCGACGAGCAGCGGATCCAGATCCGCGGCCGAGAGCGACGCGGCGACGGACGCGTCGAGGCCGGCCAACAGCTTGTACTGCTCGGGATGCTGCTTGCTCAAGTTCACCGCGTCCATGCCCGTTCTCCTCCGATGAGTTCCCTTGATCGGTCTGCAGGTCGGAGACTACGCCGCCGGTACGACAATCCGCGGGAGAGCGAGCGCGATCGATCGGTAGGCTTCGGCGCATGAGCTTCACCGGTTTCCCCGAGGCCGCCCTCGACTTCTACGACGACCTCGAGGTCGACAACAGCAAGGTGTTCTGGGAGGCCCACAAGGACGTCTACCAGCAGAGCGTCGCCGAGCCGATGACGGCGCTGACCGACGAGCTGGCCGACGAGTTCGGGACAGCGAAGATCTTCCGGCCGTACCGCGACGTCCGCTTCTCGAAAGACAAGACGCCCTATAAGACTCATCAGGGCGCGTTCGTCGGCGTCGGACCGGCCACCGGCTACTACGTGCAGATCTCGGCGCCGGGCGTGCGAGTCGGCTCGGGCTTCTACCACGCGGACGCCGAACGGCTCGCGAACATCCGCCGCGCGATCGACGACGACCTCCACGGCGCCGAACTCGAACGCCTCATCGCCACCCTGTCCAAGAAGGGCTGGGAGGTCGGCGGCGACCGCGTCAAGACCTCGCCCCGCGGATGGAGCGCCGACCATCCCCGCATCGACCTGCTGCGATACCGGTCGCTGACCGTCAGCCGCGACTACGGCTTCGACGAGGTGATCCACACCCCCGAACTGGTCGATCGAATCCGCAAGGACTGGCGGCAGACGCGCCCGCTGATCGACTGGCTGGTGCGCCGGGGCTGACCCGCCGAAGACTCAGCGATCTAACGCCTCAGCGGCCGAGCATCGCGTCGGCGACCCCGTCGCTCGCCGACTCGGGCAGGGCCGTCCCCATGTCGTCGCGGACCAGCAAGCGGGCACCGGGAATCTCGGCGGCCAGAGCCTCCCCGTTGCCGACCGGGAAGAAGGGATCGAGCCGGCCGTGGACGACGAGCGTCGGCATCCGGATCTCGCCGAGGTGTTCACGCCAGCGCGGCGCGCAATCGAGATGCGCGAAAACGGTTCCGTGTTGGTTCGCCGCGTGGACGGCCGGGTCCGCCGACGGCGTTCGGTCCCAGATCCGTTCGGCGAGGCGGCGCGCCTGATCGGGGTCGTCGTGCAGGACGCGCGCGCTGCCCGCGGCGTGCTCGCCGACTGCGGCGCGATCGGACCAGTCCGGCTCCGGCCGAGCGAAGAGCGCCGCCATCACGTCCCCGTCGTGGTCGGGCAGATCGTCGTCGACCGGGCCGGGCGCGACCGCCCGCGTCCCGACGAGGGTGAGCGCGGAGAACGCCTCGGGGTAGTCGAGTGCGGCGACCTGTGCGACCATCCCGCCCACACCCAGGCCGCCGAGGTGCGCTGACTCGGCGCCGAGCGCGCCGACCAGCGCCGCCGCGTCGCCTGCGAGGTCGCGAAGATCGTAGGCCGGAGCCTCGGGGTCGCGAAGCGTCGACTCGCCGCAGTCCCGGAGGTCGTAGCGCACGACCCGGCGGCCGCCCGCGGCCAGGCGCTCGCACAGCGAGTCCGGCCACGACAGCATCGTGGTCCCGCCTGTCAGAAGGATCAGCGCATCGGTCCGCCGCCCGAACTCCTGGACGCCGAGGTCGACTCCGTTCACCCGGACGGTCGGCACGTCAGCCCCGCTCGCGCATCACACCGAAGTGCCGGACAGTGCCGGACAGACCGGGGAGTTCCCTGGTCGCCGACCACGTCCGCATACCATCGGCGCTGTCCGAGTACAGGTACTTTCCGGACTTGTAGGCGTCGAGGTAGATCCGCCAGTCACCGTTCGGCAATTGGATCACCGCCGGCCCTTCGACGAACGTTCCCCAGTTCCCCGGCGTCACGAACCGGTACGGGCCCGCGAGCGACGACGCGACCGCGTGCTGGACGTACTTGTGCGTCTCGTTCTTCGTGAACGCGTGGTAGGTCGATCCCACCTTCACGATCGTAGTGTCGATGTGGTCGGCGCCGATGCCCGCGAGCGGCACCGGGAAGCTCCACAGGCGCAACGACGGTTCGAGGGCCGTCATCAGGTAGGGCACGAAGCCGCCGCCGGTCGACATCGACAGGATGACGTTGACCCGCCCGCCGTCGATGAACCACTCCGGTGCCCACGCCTTAGTCGTGAACGGCGAGAGCGAGGGGAAGCTCTTCAGCGCGGACGAGCCCGACGATCCCGGAATGTTCATCGACCCGGTGCCGTCGCCGGTACCGGGAAGCAGGGCGCAGCAGAACGGGACCGGGTAGTCGCCGATCGGCGTCCAGTTCACCCGATCGCGGCTGCGCGCGAAGCCGATGTTCGCGCCGTTGGCGGTGGTGTAGGTGACGTAGTAGAAGCCGTCGGTGTTCCGGAAGATGCTCGGGTCGCGAACACGGCCGGTCGGCGGGCGATACGCCGACTTCCGCAGCAACTGGAACTGCGTGCCGTCGCTGGATCCGTACACGTCCATGGCACGGTCGTTGCCGTTGCTGAACCCGACCATCGTGTACTTCCAGCCGGTGGGGGCGGCATCGCTGCGGCCCGGAACCGCGACGAGGAGTCCGGCGACCGCGAGCACAACTGCCCAGACGACCAGGAGACGAGTGCGCTTCAACGACATCACGGAAGAAGTATGTCGTGTCTGACGCCGCGCCGGTCCTCGTTGGTCAGACCGGGTTCGTCCGGTCAGTACTCTGGCGCCATGCACCAGGCGTTGGACGACGGGCCGTTCTTCCACGGTACGAAAGCGGATCTCGGGATCGGCGATCTTCTCACCGCGGGCTTCCGGTCCAATTACCGGCCCGAGATCGTGATGAATCACATCTACTTCACCGCATTGCGCGACGGCGCCGGGCTGGCGGCCGAACTCGCCACCGGCGACGGCGCTCCGCGGGTCTACGTCGTCGAACCGACTGGCGACTTCGAGAACGATCCCAACGTGACCGACAAGAAGTTTCCGGGGAACCCGACGCATTCCTATCGCAGTGCGGAGCCGCTGCGCGTGGTCGGCGAGATCACCGATTGGACCCGCCCGGAACCGGAGTCGCTGCAGCGGATGCGGGACCGGCTGGCGGCGATCGCCGCCGACGACCGCGGCGAGATCATCAACTAGTCCACGGCCGGAGAATCGGTAAAATAAGACGGTGACCGTCAGGATGGACAACGTCGGCATCGTCGTCGCAGACCTCAGCGCAGCCATCGAGTTCTTCAGCGCGCTCGGACTCGAACTCGACGGCCGGACCCTCGTCGAGGGGCCGTGGGCGGGCCGGGTGACCGGCCTCGGCGATCAGCGCGTGGAGATCGCGATGATGGTCACGCCCGACGGCCACGGACGGATCGAACTATCCCGCTTCCTCGAGCCCGAGGTCGTATCCGATCACCGAAGGGCTCCGGTCAACGCCCTCGGCTACCTGCGTGCCATGTTCGCCGTCGACGATCTCGACCAGACGCTGGACCGTCTACGACCGCTCGGTACCGAGCTGGTCAGCACCGAGGTCGTGCGGTTCGAAGACAGCTACCGCCTCTGCTACGTGCGCGGACCCGAGGGCATCCTCGTGGGTCTGGCGCAGGCCCTCACCTGACCCACCCGAACGACAGAGAATCGGACCGCTCATGTCCTACGATCTCGACGTCTACACGCGGCAGACCGGTGATCGCCGGCGTCTGACCGACTTGGTCTGCTCGCTCGCCGGACTGACGCTCGCTGCGGACGACGCGGAGAGCGTCCGGGTGATCCGCGGACTGCGCGGCACCTACTCGTTCACCGTGGACGGTCCGTTCGACGTCGAATCGGAGGATGTTCCCGTCGACGTGTCCGAGCACGTCCTCTGCGCCCGCCACCTGTGGCGCATTCTTGTCGAGGGCGGCTCGTCCGGCGAGATCCCGCATGCGGTCCGGTGCGGACGACTGCTCGCCCGGGAACTGGACGGTGCCGTCGTCGACCAGCAGACCGGTGAGGTGTGGAGCAGGTCTCGATCACGGTCGGTGAACAAGCCCCTTCGGGACGAGCGGATCTCCGAGATCGGGCTCCACTGGTTCTGTCTGCGAGACGACCTGGCCCCCTCGACGCCCGAAATCTACCTCGACACGGTCCGGCGTCATCTGCCCGAAGCTCTGCCACGCCGCTTCGGCGAACACGAACCGTTCCCGGGCAGGTACGAGCAGGCCGGCGCGGAGGGATTCCGAGACACCTGGCAGCGGGCGACCGGCTCGATCTACTTCGCGGGCACCGGCCCGGTGATCGGCGGGCACCTCGGCGCCGGCCCGGCGGATCGGTTCCCCAGCAAGTTCTGGTCGGCGTCGCTGGCCCTGCACGCCCACGTCTTCGACGATCCCTCATGGCGGGCCGCACTGCGCGAGACGTTCATCGACCTCGCCGACGCCCTGCCGGCGTTCTTCGCCACCGCTCAGGTGACGCGCGGCCATATCTGGTCGGGACGCTCATCGTGGAGCGACGGCCGGACCGAGCCCGCCGTCGTCGCCGTCCGCCGGCACGAGGGCTGGACCGGTATTCCGCCGATTCCGATGTGGTGGACCTGGTTGGGCAGGCCTTTCGACGATCACGCCGCCGCGCTCCCGCGAGCCAGGACCACGACGACGCGCGCCGGAATCCTCTTCGAGGCGGACCCGTATCCTCGACCCGCAGAGGAGCTCGAGCACCTGACCTCCTGGCTGCCGCACGACCTGTTCGCCTCGCTCGCCCCGAACCCCGACCGTATTCAGCCGGTCCCACTCGTCGGAGCGTCGACGATCCCGGCAGAGCTCCGCTGATTCGCCGCCGTTCTGCGTAGACTCCAGCCCATGGCCGAGCAGGAGATCCCCGATCAGACAGTGTTCCCGCAGCTCAAGTACCTCCGGCCGGGTGCGATGATCGCGTTCCTCGAGGACGCGTTCGGCTTCGGCCGGCACTTCTCCGTCGCCGGCGACGACGGCGAGATCGAGCACGCCCAACTGCGCGTCGGAAGCGGGCTGATCTTCCTGAGCAGGCACCACGACGGAGATCGCTACGGGCTGTCGAGCCCCGAGGCACTAGGCGGAACGACGCAGAACCTGTGCGTGTGGATATCCGACGACCAGCTCGACGAGCACTGCCGAAAAGCGGTGAACGCCGGTGCGGTCGTACTGAATCCGATCCACGACTCGCTCGCCGGTGTCCGCGAGTACTCGTGCGCGGACCCCGAAGGCCACGTATGGACCTTCAGCAGCTATGCCGGAGAGCCGGTCAGAGATCCCGTTTGAGGCCGACGTGTCCGGCCCGGTAACCGGCTCGCAGGTAGAAGCCGCGCGCGCGGATGCGGACCTCATCCGTCGCGACCTGAACCAGTCGGGCACCGTGCGCCCGACCGTGGGCGTGCGCCCAGCCGAGCATCGCACTACCGAGTCCGCGCGAACGCTCGGCTTCGGCGACGCGGAGACCCTCGATCTGCAGCCGGGTGCTGCCACCGCGCGAGAGGCCCGGGATCACGGTGAGCTGCATCGTCGCCACGATCCGGTCCTGCTCGTCGCGGACCACGGCGAGGTAGTGGGCGCGATCTCGGACCACGACGTCGAAGGCCGCCTCGTATCGCTCCAGCTCTGCGCCTTCCCGTTCGCGTCCGATGTCGTCGTCGGAGAGGAGGTCTACGATCGCGGCGACGTCCGACCGCCGTGCCCGCTGGACGCGGAACGTCCGGTCGCCGATATGCAGGACATCGCCGGCCGACGACCGCGCTCTCCCCTGCAAGCGCGTGACCAGCAGGTCCAGCCAGCCGCCGACATTGACCCGGGCCTCCGGAGTGTCCGGATAACGGCACCGCAGATGCAGGCCGGCCTCGTCGAGGATGAACCACAGCATCACCCCGTCCGTCCGGATCACGGCGCCGACGTACTGCGCGTCGATGCTCGTCGAATCGATCCGCACCGGCAGCCTGCGGAGGTCGAGCCATGAGATCGCGAACATCCCGGGAGCCTCGGGCATGTCGCCGCCCCACGGCTCGAGAATCGCTCGCAGCGGCCATGATCCGAGCCGGACCGCCTCCCGGACCGCGTCGGCGCAGGCCGACGGATCGGGATCCGACGACTCGATCACCGAGTTGGTGATGAACCAGCCGACCGATTCGTGCCACGCCTCGTCGTAGCGACTGTGGACCGGGAACACCGCGCGCAACGGACGATCCGCCAGTTCTCCGGTCACCGCGGTCATCACCGACACCGCGGCCGACAGCGTCGAGACGCCGTCCGATCGCGCCTGCGCCGAGAACGCGGCACTGTCGTCGACATCGAAGACGTCGCGGACCTCGACGCGTTCGGCGCTCGGCTCCGAATCGCCCAGTGGCAGCGGGAAGCGCGGCATCACCCCGCCGCTGTCGGCGAGGATCTGCGCCCATCGGGCCCGGACGTCGGCGGGGGCCGCGGGCCGGTCGGCCATGGCGCGGGTGTGCCCGACGAAGGCGGGCACCTCGCCGACGAGCGGACCGGTCAGGGCAGCGAGCAGGTCGCGCGCCACGACCAGCATCGACCACATGTCGACGTGCGCGTGGTCCGCGGCCACGACCACTGTAGGACCGGCGGCCTTCTCGAGCACGCACAGCCGATGCGACGGCCGCGAGTAGGGCGTGCAGTCGGCGTCGAGCACCGTCCGGAGAGCCTCGTTGACCGCCTGACCGGTCCCGATCGGATGCTCGATCCAGCCTCCGGCACCGATCTGGACCTCATGCAGGCGCGGGCCGTCGTCGCCCTCGACGAACACCGTGCGCAGGGTTCCGTGCCGCTCGATCACCCGCAGCCAGGCCTCGGCGAGGCGGTCACGCGGTATCGGCTCGGCGAGCTCGAACGACAGCGCCATCCACGAGCCCGGACGCTCACCAGCCCCGACATGCCTGCGTTGATCGAACGAGACCGGCAGGTCACCGGCCGGTGCGGACACGGCGACGTCGTACCCGTACAGTCGCCCGAACGGAAGGCGGAGGTGGCCGACGTTGGTGAGCCGCATGAGCGGCTACGCTACCCCTCATCGCGGCGACCGCAATTCGAAGGAGAGCCATGCCGACGTTCACCGTTCCGGGTGCCGACCTCGACGTCGAGTTCAGCGACGAGCGCGGACATCCGGTGGTCCAATTGCACGGTCTGACCTCGAGCCGGTCCCGCGACCGAACTCTCGGGCTGGACCTCGGACGCGGACTCAGCGGCACTCGGCTCCTGCGTTACGATGCTCGCGCGCACGGGCGGTCGACCGGGCGCCCGTTGCCCGACGACCACCGCTGGCCGGTGCTCGCCGACGACCTGCTCCGGCTGCTCGACGCCTGGTTCCCCGGGGAGCGGGTGCACGGCGTCGGACCGTCGATGGGCACCGGGACTCTGTTGCACGCGGCCGTCCTCGACCCCGGCCGCTTCGCCGGGCTCACCCTGGTGATCCCGCCGACCGCGTGGGGCACACGACCCGCCATGGCCGAGGTCTATCGCACCGCAGCCGACGCGGTCGAGGACCATGGCATCGAGGCGTTCATCGCCGCCGGGCGCGACGTGCCCCAGCCGCCCGCGCTCGCGGGCGCCCGTGAGACCGAGCCCGATGTCCGGGCCGATCTGCTGCCGTCCGTGCTCCGCGGCGCCGCCCTCAGCGACTTCCCGTCGCCCGAACAGGTCGCGCGGATCGACGTACCCACGTCGATTCTGGCCTGGGTCGACGACGCCGGGCATCCGTTGTCGACGGCAGAGGCACTCGTCGACCTGCTGCCGTCGGCGACGTTGACCGTCGCGCGGACGCCGGCTGAACTGGCGCTCTGGCCGGCCATGCTGCACGAGCAGGTCACCGAGCACGGCGACGCCGAGCGGTGAGCGGGCCTCCGACGGCGGGCGGTCCGGCACTCACCCGGGGCGCGCTCACTCGATGGGGATCTCCTCGTGCGTCGCGTCGAAGATCGGCTGCAACCCGGCGATCAGCTCGTCCAGTTCGGCGGTGTCGAGGACCTCGTACGGAGGTGCGGCCAGTTCGTCGGTCAGGTCTTCGACGCGCTGTCGGGTCCGGCGGCCGAGCTCGGTCAGCCGACCGTCCCGCTCGAGCAGACCCCGGTCCTGCAGGCCTGAGGTCACCGACGCCAGCAGCGGCCTCGGCAGGTGATGGGTCCGCCCGAACCGTTCGAGAGTGGACCCGAGCGACGCCGCATACAGGGCGTGACTCTCGATTCCCCCGATCCCGTGCGTCATCAGTGCGGCGATGTGGCCGTCTCCCCGGTGCTCGCGCAACAGGGTCGTGGCGTGCCAGAGCTTCGCGACAGGTTCGTCGGGCACGGCCAGCGATCGGAGCCCGGCGTAGAGCACCCGTCCATCGGTGGGCGCGCTGATCGCTGCGCGTGTGGCCAGTTCCGCGATCCGTGGCAGGTCGACGCCGCCGAGGTCGTCGAAGTCGTCGAGCTTGTCGCGCAATACTTCCGCGCTCACTCGCTCGCGCAGCACGATCGCGTCCGCGGGGCTGATCCGACCCCACACCCACGGAATGTGGCGGGCGACCTCGCCGTCGGCGAAGTTGTAGAACGCCGCGTCCACGACCTCGGCCGGTGCCGTACCCAGCGCAGCCGCCCGTCCCGCGAAGTAGGCATCCCAGAAGTTGCGCATTCCGACCTCGCGAAACGCGCGGTCCACCTCCGCCGAGAAGCTGACGGTGGCGATCGGTTCGATCAATTCGAACAGCCGGCGGATCTTCTTCTGCGGGTGAGCCATGTGTCCTCCCAGCGATCCGGCGCGTCTGCCGGGCTCGAGTGCCACAACCGTACGTCGCCCGCGCGCCGCACGTCATCGACCGCTTACAGCTGCGCTTGGATCTCGCGGATCGTCGTACCCAGCACCCCCTGCGAGAGGAGCCCAGGCGCGAGCGGACCGGACGAGTCGTTCCCGAGCGGCGGCAGGCGACGCAGTGCGACGCGCTCGGGTTCGGTCAGTTGGTCGAGCTGCCATCGCACTTCCTTCTCGACCAGGTCCGGACGATCCTTGTGCGCCAACGACACCGCCTTCGCCGCGTACGCGGCCGCACCCAGCGCGTGGGCACCCATGTGGGCCACTGCCGATGCCTGTGCCACCGACCGCGCCGCCGCGGCACCGGCCGGGGTGGTCGCCGCCCGCGCCGCCTTTCCCGCGACGAAACGCTTGGCGATCTCGTCCGCGGTTCTGCCCTCCCCTGCGCTGTAGGCGCGAGTCCGCGCGATCGCGTCGCTGATCGCCTCCTCGGCTGCCGTGTCCGCGGAGAAGAGCGGAAGCACGTGCTCCGCACAGGCCAGTGCCCACCGCGCGACAGTCCGCCGTTCCGAGTCGCTCAGGGTCTGAATCGAAGCCACGATGTCGATCCTGTCATCCACGGCCGGCGGCGAGCGGAGTTCGCCGCACGCGAGTCGCAGCCGGAGACACAGCGGATCGGCCACGCGCGAGGGAGAACGGCGGTTCGATCGTGGGATATGCGCCCGACTATCGAGGTCCGATTCTGTCGGGCGCCGTCGGCATCCGTGAAGCGGGGCCCGACGGAATCCACCGACGGTCCGGAGCAGGACGACGACTGCTCAATCAGCGGGTCGGATCGTGTAGTCACGCTCGATCGCAGCGGTCGCCCGGCCCCATTCGCTCTCTTCGACTCGGCGCTGATGAGCATCGAATGCACGCGGGTCGACGAAGCGCTCGTCGACCCGCCACACCAGGGGGTCGTCGGTCGGCACCACAGAGAATTCGAGGCACCCGGGCTCTGCACGTGTCAGCTCGATGTGGCGCGCGAGGTGCGTCTCGACCACCGCGAGCTGCTCGTCGTCAGCACAGATGAGCCGTCCGCTCAGCACGATCTCTGCCGTGGCACCCTCGGGTGTCAGGGCGCGACCTTCTTGACGACGCTCGACTTGAGCTGCATCCGCCCGAAGCCGGGAACGTTGGCGTCGATGTCGTGGTCACCGACGCCGTCGGAGATGAGACGGATGCCGCGGACCTTGGTCCCCACCTTGATCACTCCGCCGCCACCGCCCTTCACTTTGACGGTCTTGGTGATGGACACGGTGTCGCCGTCGGCGAGGAGGTTGCCCACGGCGTCCGTGATCCCGCCCGCCGCCTCCGGGCCGTCCGAGGCCCCGTCGCTCCCGGACCACTCGTGGCCGCACATCGCGCACACCAGCAGTGCACCTTGCTCGTACGTGTAGGCCTCGCCGCATTCCGGGCACGGCGGCAGTGCATCGTCACTCACCCGCACAAGTTTATGCGGGCGCGTTGTCGCTCCACCGTCAGGACCGCGTTCCGACGGCGACCCCGCATCGGACGCAAACGGAAGCCGGACTGGGTGAACGGCGTCGATGCGGTCCGCACCGGATCCTCAGCGATCCGGACTGTCTGTCACGCGATCTGCAAGGGGTGATGGACGCGATCTGCTCCCCAGCCCGATCAGCAGCCCTGTCCAGATCGTAGTGGCTCTGCAGATTGAGCCAGAACTCCGCCGACGTACCGAAGTACTTCGCGAGTCGCAGCGCGGTGTCCGCCGTGATCCCCCGCTTACCGTGCACGATCTCGTTGATCCGCCGTGGCGGTACCCCGATCGACACGGTGAGCTTGTTCTGCGTGATCCCGAAGCCCTCGATGAAATCCTCCATGAGGATCTCTCCCGGGTGGATCGGGGCGATCTTGTCAGTGGTAGTCAACGATCTCCATCTCCTCCGTTCCGGCGTCCAGTGAAACAGATCCGCCACTGGTCGTTGATCCTGATGCTGTGCTGCCCGGCGCGATCGCCCTTGAGGGCCTCTAGCCGGTTACCTGGCGGGACTCGTAGGTCCTCGATGGATTCCGCCGATCCCACCTGACGAAGCTTGCGCACCGCGACCCGATGGATCCTCGGATCTATCGGCCGCACGCTCACGACGCCACAGCCGTTCGGTCTCCTTGCTGCCGAACGATCTGATCAAACGACCAGCGTGCAACGCGCTGCGCTAATAACGCTAGACGTTAAATCGGAACTCCACGACGTCGCCGCAACGCGGCGGTCCGCGCCCCGCACAACGCGACGCCGACGACGCTGCGCGAGTTCGCAGCGCAGGTCCTGCAGCCCATGACGGACAGGTGAGACGATGAGCTACATGACAGATAGGCGCGCGCTGATCATCGGGGCCTCACGAGGGATCGGTCTGGGGCTGGCCGAGAGGCTGCTCGAGCGCGGGTGGCACGTCACGGCGACCAGCCGCCGCGCGGACGACAGCGGCCTCGCCGACCTCGCTCAGCGCTTCGATGAACACCTGCATCGGGAGCGGGTCGACATAAATATCGACGATCAGGTGAGCGAGCTGCACGAGAGGCTCGCGCGAGCCGCCTTCGACCTGATCCTCGTCAACGCCGGCGTGACCCATGATCGCTGGGAGACGATGGCCGAGGTGAGCACCGAGACGTTCCAGCACCTGATGATCACGAACGCACTGAGTCCGATGCGCTTCATCGAACGATTCCAGGACCTGGCCGCGCCGACCGGAACCCTCGCGATCACCTCGTCGGGCCAGGGCAGCATCGCGAACAACACCCGCGTGACCGGGTGGGAGGTGTATCGCGCGAGCAAGTCGGCACTGAACCAGCTGATGCGCAGCTACGCCACGCGCCACCCCGATTCGCTGCACACGCTCCTGCTCCTCGCACCTGGATGGGTACGAACCGAGCTCGGCGGTTCCGACGCCACCCTCACCGTCGAGCAGAGCACCACGGGTCTCGCCGACGTCATCGAAGGGCAGACCGGCGCTCGCGGCCTGGCGTTCCTCGATTACGCCGGCAGGACCATCCCATGGTGAGATGGAACGCCGACTCACCGAACCATTCGCCCCGCAGTCGCACCGTCTGCATGATCACACGTTGAACCGGAACTCGACGACCTTCCGCAGCGGATACACATCTGAAAAGCAGCACCCGCCGGATCACGGCCCCAACAGGGCGAGCGGCACCACTGCGACGCCGTCGGATCGCCGATAGGCAGTAGTGCCGGTCGTCACCACGACGAGATCGGCCACTCGATCCGGCAAACGATCGCGCAGCCACACGAGATGACGGACGTCTCGCGCGGTCACTTCGGGTGAAAGCTTGACCTCGACGCCCACGATTCGGCCGTCAACGCCTTCGACGATTAAATCGACCTCGCGGTCGCCTCCGAGGAGGCGAAGATGACTCACACGCGCTTCCGCGGCCTGCGCCATCACCCGCACACCCAGCGCCACAAGCGATTCGAAGAGCGGTCCGGCCATGTGCGCCCCGACTGACCCTAGCAGCGAGTCCGCCGAGAGCCTCAACAGTCGCGCGGCCAGCGCAGGATCGGCGAGCTGATGTTTCGGGGCCTGCTGAAGTCGGCTGATCGCATTGTTCGCCGGCAACCACCCCGGGATCGGGTCCAGCAACCACAGCTGACTCAGGTGGTCGCGATAGGCGATCGTGGTGGTCTTTGCCGGCTGAGTGCCGTCGCCGCCGGTCGCGGCGTCGAGCAGCCTTGAATACGCGGTCGTCGTCGACGACGCTGCTGCGTACGCTGCCATCCACCGTCGCAGCGTCTCGGGCCTGCGAACAGTGAAGCCCAAGTCGGGAAGGTCGCGGTCTACGACTCGTTGCAGATAGGCGTCGAGCAGACTTCGGCGGAGTCTCGGCGTCGCAGTCATGATCCCCGGAAAGCCGCCACCGACAATCGCGTCCGCATACTCGCTGATCGCGAACTCCGTTCGCCCCGCGACCTCCGCTGTCCCATTCAGGAGACCCACTAGCGAAACTGTGGGATCCACAACTCCGCGCTCGTGCAAACCCATCGGACGCATCCGCAACGAGAGGATTCGCCCTGCGCCACTGTGCGTACCCGCAGTGTCCTTTGGAGTCGCGGAACCTGTGAGCACGAAGCGGCCGGGTGGGGCTCCGGCATCGACCTGTCGTCTCACAGAGTCCCAGACCTGAGGGAGCTTCTGCCACTCATCGATCAGGACAGTGCCGCTCGACAATGACGAGAGCGCGAAATCTGCTCCGACGACCTCACGCTGCGCCGGATCGTCGAGGTACAGCGCAGTAGTCGCACGGCGACGCGCGGTGTCAGTCTTGCCGACACCTTTGGGACCGTCGAGCGCAATCGCGGGTGCGACAGGAAGCAATTCATCCAGTTCGCTGTCCACGGTCCGGTCCAGGTACTCCACGAGTTCTACGCTACCGTTTACGGAATATTTACGCTACCGAACACGGAATCTTAGCGATACCTTTTACGGCTACGCGAGGAACCGCAGGAACTGCAGCAGCGAGTCAGATGTCATAGGGTACCGCTAGCCTGGCGACATGAATCCGCAGACTGAGTACGTCGATCCAGCCGTTGATTTCGGATTGGACATCCATATCCACGCCTCTGAGGACGACGCTGGCGTGCTCAACCGATTCAACGCATGCTTCTTCATCTACGACGACGATCAGACCGTGGGCACACTCACCGGATGGATCGGCTGGCGCGTGCTTGACGAAGACGTCGCAGACGCGGCGGATGAGATCAGCGCCGACTCGTCGCACATCGGCTACGTCGCGGCCCAATTACTGAAGGACCAGGACGACTCCTGGATCGAAGACGTCGTGCTCCTCGACCGGGTCTGGATCGCGCCCGAGTTCCGACGGCGAGGCCTTCTCGGCGAGTTGATCGACCGACTAATCCGAGAGCTTCGCCTTCAGATTAACGACTGCTTCGTCGTGACCGAACCGGAACCCCAGGAGGAAAGCGGAGGTCCCTACCCCGACGGGCCACAACGCGACAAAGCAATGAATGGCCTTCTGAGATCACTCAGCGATGCCGGTTTCGCGGCCTGGCAGGACAACATTGTTTTTTGGCGTCGCGCAGAACGACCCTGAGTTCACGCCCACAGATCCGATCTCCAAGCCGACGTCGCACATCCCGCGGCACAGTTGACCGCAGGCCGCTCTGTGATCGTAGAACCGGTGAGTCCGATCGCGATCATCCGTCAACGCTCAGTACCCGGCGGTTCGAGTTGGGTCAGGCGACGGCGTGAGATAGTGACGCGATCTCCTCCGAGCGCCGTACTGGACTCCCATTCTCGTTCGAGACTGCCGAGCCGAACGGAACTCGATCACCTCATGCCGCGCAGCTCGCATCTTTGAAACGGCTAATCAGCCGATCACGTCCCGATGTGAAGGGCACCCGGGGATCCGCTCCAACGCCATCCGCCGGACGCCGTGAGCTGTCGCACACAAGGTCACAAACTGCTTCGAGGTCTCCAGGCGCCCGCGGATGGAGAGATCACGGCACCCCAACCACGCCGTCACGAGACCACCTGCCAATGAAACTGCCGTCAGAAGCAGCGCAGAACTCCATCTCAGCTACTGCTGCACACCAGATGTCGGGTCAGACATTGAACCGGAACTCCACGACGTCGCCGTCCACCATCACGTACTCCTTGCCCTCCATGCGGACCTTGCCCGCGGCCTTGGCCGCGTTCATCGATCCGTTCTCATCGAGGTCGGTGAAGGAGACGATCTCCGCCTTGATGAAGCCCTTCTCGAAGTCGGTGTGGATGACGCCCGCGGCCTTCGGCGCGGTGTCGCCCTGGCGGATGGTCCACGCACGGGCTTCCTTCGGGCCAGCCGTGAGGTAGGTCTGCAGGCCGAGGGTGTGGAAGCCGGCACGGGCGAGCTGGCGAAGACCGGGCTCGTCCTGGCCGATCGAGTCGAGCAGTTCCTGAGCGTCCTCCTCGTCGAGCTCGAGGAGCTCGCTCTCCACCTTGGCGTCGAGGAACACGCTGTCGGCGGGAGCGACGGCGTCGCGCAGTTCCTGCTTCCGAGCGTCGTCGGTGAGGACGGACTCGTCGGCGTTGAAGACGTAGAGGAACGGCTTCGCGGTCAGCAGATGCAGCTCGCGGACGGACGACAGGTCGAAGGTGTCCTTCGCCGAGAACAGGGTCTTGCCGCTGTCGAGCACGGCCTGCGCCTTCTTCGCGGCGTCCAGGATCTCGGCCTGATCCTTGTTCTTCTTCGCTTCCTTCTCGAGGCGCGGGATGGCCTTCTCGAGGGTCTGCATGTCGGCGAGGATCAGCTCGGTCTCGATGACCTCGATGTCGGCGCGCGGATCGACGCGACCGTCGACGTGCACCACGTCGTCGTCGGCGAACACGCGGACCACCTGGCAGATGGCGTCGGCCTCGCGGATGTTCGCCAGGAACTGGTTGCCCATCCCCTCGCCCTCGGAGGCGCCCTTGACGATGCCCGCGATGTCGACGAACGAGACGACGGCGGGCAGGATGCGCTCACTGCCGAAGATCTCGGCGAGCCGGTCGAGTCGGGCATCGGGCAGTTCGACGACGCCGACGTTGGGCTCGATGGTGGCGAACGGGTAGTTCGCTGCGAGCACGTCGTTTCGGGTCAGAGCGTTGAAGAGCGTCGACTTTCCGACGTTGGGCAGACCGACGATTCCAAGGGTAAGACTCACGGGTGGTCAGTCTATCTGCGTTTGCGCGCTCGACCTACCCGGCCCGCGCCTGCGCTTGCGCCGATCGCCCTGTGCCACTCGCGCGGCCTCGTTCTCCGCCTCGATCTCCTCGCCCGCCGCGATCCCGATCTGCTCCAGGATGTACCGCAGCGCGACCGCCAGGCAGGAAGCCGCGGGGACCGCGAGGAAGGCGCCGGTGATGCCGAACAGACTGCCACCCAACGTCACCGACAGCAGCACGATCACCGCGTGCAGGTTCATCGACTTCGCCTGCAGCCACGGCGAGAGGACGTTGCCCTCCAACTGCTGGACGGCGAGGATGATGCCCAGGACGATCAGCGCCGAGGTGAGCCCGTTCGAGACCAGCGCGATGAGGACTGCGAGCGCGCCGGCGACGAAGGCACCGACGATCGGGATGAAGCCGCCCATGAAGGTGATGACGATCAGCACACCGGCCAACGGCACGTCCAGGATCAGCAGTCCGATACCGATCAGCGCGGCGTCGACGAAGCTGACGATGGCCTGAGTGCGGATGAAGCCGCCGAGCGTCTCCCACATGCGTCGCAGGATCTCGCTGACGTGGACCGCACCCTCCTTGCCCATCGTGCGGTCGAGCCACGGCAGGAACTTCGGGCCGTCCTTGAGGAAGAAGAAGAGCAAGACGACAGTGGTGAACAACGTGATCAGCGCCGAGGTCGCGACACCTACGCCGTTGAAGACGCCGGTCGCGATCGTGCTCGCACTCTTCTGCAGCTTGCTGGTGATCTCGTTCACCAGCGAGGTCAGCTGGTCATCGCCGACGTTGAGCGGCGGCCCCTGAATCCAGTCCTGCACTCGTTTCACGCCGTCGACGGCACGGTCGGCCAACTGCGGCGCCTGGTCGACGACCGACGGGACGATGAGAGCGACCACGCCGCCGATCACCGCGATCGCCGCCAGCAACACGACGAAGGTCGCCGCCGCGGGCGGCACACGCTTGGACAGCAGCCAGCGGACCGGCGGCCAGAGCACCGTCGCCACGACGATGCCGAGAATCACCGGGAGCAGGATCACCCAGAATTTGGACAGCACCCAGAACAGCGCGAACAGGAACGCCATCACGAGCAACATCTGCATCGACACGACCGAGGTCGATCGCAGTCCGGTCAGGAAAACCCGACTGCGCGTCGGGTACGGCCTGCCCGTCACCGGATCGATCAGTCGTTCCTCGGACGCGTCGTCAGTGGTGGCGGTGTCCGCAGCCCTGTCACCGGCATCTCCCCCGATCGTCGCGGCGTCGGCCCCCTGCGAAGAATCGTCCTCATGGTCGCTCACGGGCCAATCTTCACACACGGGTGCGACATTCGCGGCGCACGGCGCGCGTGATCCGCAGACTGTCGTACCTCGGCGCTAGATTGCGCGCATGACCGATCTGATCAGCGAATTGACCACTGCACTGGGCCTCGCCGCCGGCAGCCGCGCCGCCGCACTCGATCGCCTGTGGAGCGCACTGCCCGCGGACGACCACGCGGGTCGGTGCATCGTCGCACACTACGCCGCAGACCAGCAGGCCTCAGTCGACGACGAAATCGCATGGGATGAGCTCGCGCTCGCCGAGTCCGCCCAGCTCACCGACGATGCCCTGGCCGCGATCCAGCCCGGACTCACGGTCGAGAGCTTTCTGCCGTCGCTGTATCTGAACGTCGCGGACGGCTATCGACGTGCTCGCCGTTTCGACCAGGCCGCAGCTCAGCTCGAGCTCGGTCGCGCCCATTTGGGCGCGTTCGACGACGCACCGCCGGAGCAGTCCGGGTATATCGAGATGATCCGCGGCGGATACGCCCGCGCCGCCGACCTCATCGATCGTCGGTCCAGCGCGACCGCGGAGTGATGGGGTCATCCCGCGAACGTGCGTTCCGTGCCGGTTCGAGTCAGGCCGAACCGGTTTCGGGCGGCGCGCCACCGGCCGGCGATCTGATCACGCCGCCGCGCAACGCTGCCGTGTCGAGAATGACGTGTTCACCGTGAAACCTCCTCGGGAGGTCATCCTTGTCGAGACCGTCGAGTCCGATCGCGCCGACGTACCCGGCGTTCAGGGCCTGCGGCTTGCGACGCTTCCGGCTCTCCAATCGGCCGATCCGCACCGGAAGGACACGGTCGCCGAACACCAGCTCAGCATCGGCACCGCGAACGACGGCGCCGGACTCGACTGATCCGGTGAACATCAGTCCCCGGCCGGTGATCGAGAAGACGTCCTCCACTCCGAACGCGAATGGCCCGGTCGGGTCGACGACGGGCCCCGGCTCGGTCTTCCTGCTGAAGAATCCCACGGCGCCACCCTATCCAGCGGCACTGTTCGGGTCCCACCTGTGGACAACCGTGGAACCCGGCTCGACTCCCGCGCGTCCAACTCAGTAGACGGTTCCGGACCTGCCGGGATCGTCGTCCCGACGCGACGCCGCCCAGGAGGCCCACGATGACCGCAACGCCCGCACCAGCCCTGAACTGGACCACCGTCACCACCGTCGACGGGCCGTTCACGATGCTCTTCGACGAGGACGCCGTCGTCTACGCCTCCGGCTGGACCGACTCGCCCGAGTATCTCGCCGGCCTCATCGCGCCGTCTCTCCGACGCGACGAACTGCACAGGCAATCGTGCGATGCACTCGCCGACGCCGTGGGCGCGTACTACGCGGGCGATTTCGACGCACCGGCCGCCGTCACGGTCCGGCAGGCTGCCGGACCGTTCGTCGAAGCGTCCTGGTCGGCGCTGCGCGGAGTGCGCGCGGGAGAGCCCGTCACCTATGGCCGGCTCGCGGAACGGGCCGGCCGTCCGGCTGCCGTGCGAGGCGCCGCAGCCTGCTGCGTGCGCAACGCGGCCGCTCTGTTCGTCCCCTGTCATCGCGTGATCCGCGCTGATGGCGGTCTCGGCGGCTTCCGCTACGGACTCGACCTGAAGCGGGCGCTCCTTGATCGCGAAGCCCGGTCCCTCGAAGCGTCATCGCTCGAGGCCACCGGATGATCGCCCGGAAATGTCGTAGGTCCGCGCAATGATGGCGGCATGACACCAGCAGCGATCATCGGGCCCATCTGCCTCGTCGTCGGCGCGATCCTCGGGTGGTACGCACGCGGCGCGTCGGCCTCCCGTCAGCCGGACCAGCAAGGTGCCTCCCGCGGACCGTCCGTCGGTGCCGAGGTCGACCTGGTGGTCGGCCCCCTGCGTGACACGCTGGGCCGGCTGTCCGAGGAACTGCGCCGGAGCGAGGCGGGGCGCGCGCACGCCTACGCCGGGCTCGCCGAGCAGATGCGAGGTGTGCACGCGACGTCGCAGCGCCTGCATCAGCAGACGAGCCAGCTCGCGGGCGCGCTCCATGCGCCGCATGTTCGCGGCCGGTGGGGCGAGGTCCAGCTGGAGCGCGTCGTCGAGCTCTCCGGAATGTCGCGGCACTGCGACTTCGCGACGCAGGTGCAGGGCCAGTCCGACGCCGAACGCGCGGTGCGTCCCGACCTGGTGGTCCAGCTGGCGGGCGGGCGCCGCATCGTCGTCGACGCGAAGGTGCCCCTCCAGGCGTACCTGGAGTCGGCCTCGGGCGGCACCGCCGACAATCGCGATCTGCTCGCGCGGCACTCGCAGGCGGTCCGCGCCCACGTCAACGTGCTGTCCGCGAAGGCCTATTGGTCGGCTCAGCCCGTGTCGCCGGAGTTCGTCGTGCTCTTCCTACCCGGCGACGGGGTGCTGGAGTCCGCACTGCGCGGCGACCCCGGGCTACTCGACTACGCCTTCTCGCGGGACGTCGTCCTCGCGACCCCCAGCACCTTGATCGCGCTCCTGCGCACCGTGGCGCTGGGCTGGCGACAGTTCGCGCTGGCCGAAGACGCCGAGACGATCCACGCGTTGGGCCGCCAGCTCTACCAGCGCATCGACCAGGTTCTGGGGCACCTGGAGAAGACCGGTGCGTCCCTGCGACGGGCGGTCGAGTCGTACAACGCGACCGTCGGTGCTGTCGACAGTCGACTCGGCGTGACCGCGCGCAAGCTCTCCGACCTCGAAGCACTGTCCGGCCCGGCGGATCGGTCGGTGCGCGTCACAGAGGGCCTGCAGCCGGTCGACTCGGTGGTGAGATCAATATCACCGATCAGATAGTTTCAGGAAACTCACGGCTTCGGATCACGGCGATCGACCGAGTTAACGGTACCGTTTAATTGTGTTTTCGCGCTTGCAAGCCGGCCCAGCCGTGCCCGCCGACGAGCGGTCCGTCCTGCCCAATGTCCGGGGCGTGCCCTGGTGGGGCGCTGTCCTGATCGCTGTCGGAGCCACGACGATCGGCGCCCTGATCGCCGCCGATTCGTCGTCGTCCCTCGGTCGCGCGTTCAAGGTCTGCTACCTGATCGGCTGCCTGCTGGCGGCGCTCTTCGTCCGCCAGCGTGCGTTGTTCACTGCGGCGGCGCAGCCGCCGCTCATCGCCTTCATCGTCGGCGTGGTCACGCTGTACACCCTGCGATCCGACGGCGCGAAAGGGATGCGGGACATCGTCCTGAAGGTCGTCCTGCCCATCGCCACCAGCTTTCCGTGGATTCTGCTCGCGTTCCTGATGACCCTGGCGGTGGTCATCGCGCGGTGGTTCTTCGCCCGGCCCAGCGGACAGGCCCTGTTCGGCAAGGCCGTCGGCAGGAAACCGGCCGCCGCGAAGAAGCCCGCTTCGGCCAAGACCGCTTCGACCAAGACCGCTGCCAAGCGGACCGCTGCGACTACCAAGACCTCTACAACTAAGACTGCGGCCACCAAGAGCGCATCGACCAAGGGCGCGTCGACGAAGGGCACCGGCGCGAAGAAGGCCGCGGCGGCCAGTGCCACGCCTCGCACCGCCGCTGCGACGAAGACCGGGACCGCGAAAACCGCACCCGAGAAGCGAACGGCGGCCACCCGGCGCGCGCCGACCGAGAAGATCCCGGCATCCGCCCCGGCGAACACGACCAGGACTGCATCGCGCCCGGACGCAGCCCGGACCGCTGCGCAGCAGGCTCCGGACTCCCGCGCCCCGCAGCGTCGTCCCGCAGCGGCGACGCGATCAGCCGCAGCTCCCGCTGCCGCACCCACGCGTCCTGCACCGCGAACCCGACCGGCGCAGCCCGCTCCACAACGACCCGCCCAGCCTGCCGCGGCGAGCACCGAGGCACCGCGTCGTCGTGCCGCGCCGCAGACCATTCCGGCACGCGACCCCAACGCACGACCGCGCCGCACCGCAGGCCAGATGCGCGACAAGGGCGCGATCGAGGACCTGACCGCGGGCGCCGACGAGCGGTAGTGAACTGGCGAGCAGCCGATACGCGAGCTCGACCAGCCCCGGTCTCCGCTACACCTCGCCGAACCGCGTCCCGTCGAGCCAATCGCCGAGCTCACGTGCCGCCCGGTCGATGACGCTCGGCCAGTCGAAGGCCGAGTCGTCGGCGTTGTCGCTGACCACTTTCACCAGACGGAGCGGCACGCCCGACTGCCCGCACACCTGCGCGACCGCAGCGCCTTCCATGTCGACGAGGTCGGCCCGCCGACCGAGTCGTTCCCGATGCAGCGGATCGGTGACGAACATGTCACCGGTGGCGAGCACACTGCCGTCACCGCCCGCGACGTCCCACTCGTCGACCAGGTGGTAGCCCATAGCGGTCAGTTCCGCGGCGCTGATGTCGTGCTCGACCACGCGCGACGGCGTGAACAGACCGGTTCGACCGTCGCGCAGCGCGCCCGCCGTTCCGATGTTGATCACCCGCCGGTAGTCACCCAGCGCCAGCCGCCGTGCGACGGCGCTCGCCGCCCGGACCTTGCCGATCCCAGTGACCAGCAGATCGGCCCCGGGCGGGACGTGTGCGGCCTCGGCGCCGGTGGCGGAGACCACCAGCACCCCGTCTGCCGCGCTCACTCGACGCGCCGCGAGGCCGCGGTTCCGGGGCGGTCGTGCGGCCCGTCCGCCGCACCGATCGCACTGATCCGGGACAGCTGGTCGAAGCGATTGTTCGCGATCCGCATGACGACCTCGTACGGCAGCGCGAACTTGCGCGCCCACCAGTAACCGAAGCGGATGTCGAACGAGGTGTAGACCATGAACGCATTGCGCTTCACGCCGCGCAGGATCGCCGCCGCAGCCTTCTCCGGACTGACCGCGATCTTGTGGAATCCCGAGATCTGCTTCTGAATCGCGGTGTTCTCGCGGTCGAGTCCGACGATGTCGACGGTCTCCACCAGTGGCGTGTCGACACCGCCCGGGCAGACCAGTGAGACACCGATGTGATGGCGGCGAAGGTCGAAACGCAGCACCTCGGACACGCCGCGGATACCGAACTTGCTGGCGCTGTAGGCGGCATGCCATGGCAGCGCGAGGAG
Source organism: Gordonia neofelifaecis NRRL B-59395 (assembly GCF_000192435.1). GTDB lineage: Bacteria > Actinomycetota > Actinomycetes > Mycobacteriales > Mycobacteriaceae > Gordonia > Gordonia neofelifaecis. Next base: position 75,340 of record NZ_AEUD01000001.1, on the reverse strand, counting down.
TCCGGCCGCCGAGGAGACGTTCACCAGGTGTCCGCCCTCACCTCGTCGCACCATCTGCGGCACGAACGACTCGATGATGTGGATCGGCCCCATCAGATTGACGTCGACCATCTTCTTCCAGTGCCGATGCTCCAGATGCTCGACGGTGCCCCACGCGGAGACGCCGGCGATGTTCATGACGACGTCCATGACGCCGACCTCCGCGTCGACGCCACGCGCGAAGGCGGCGACCCATTCGTAGTCGGAGACATCGCCCGCGCGGTGGTAGAGCACAGTCCCCCGGCTATCGAGGATCTCGGCGACGACCGCGTCGAGACGGTCGGCCTGCAGATCGGTGAGCACCAACTCCGCTCCCTCGGCTGCCGCGGCCAGGGCCGTGGCCCGGCCGATGCCGCTGGCGGCGCCGGTGATCAGCACCTTGCGGCCCCGGAACGACGGCACCGGCGTCGGTACGACGAACAGTTCCCGGACGGTCCGCAGGTCGGGCAGCTTCAGCGATGTCATGAGACCCATGACACGACCTTAGTCGAACCGTCAGATCGGCAGCTTGCCGCCGAACACCGCGTAGACGACCGACAGAATGGCCTTGAGGACGTCCGCGGAGACGTCCTGCCCGTCCGTCATCAGGATGCGCTGCGCCTCCTGCGGGCTCTTGGCCTTCGCGAGCTTGTCGATGAGCGGACCGATCGCCTCGACGCCGCTGAGTCCCGACAGGTCGGTGCCGTCGCTGGGTGCGGCGGGAGCCGGAGTGCTCGGCTGAGCTCCCGGATCCGGTGCCGGGGCGGTCGGGTTGGCCGCGGACCCACGACCACCGAGGTAGGTGGAGATCCCCTCGGTGATCGCGACTGCGTACTTGGTGGCACCCTGCGGCGACGACAGTACCGACGCCTCGGCCGGATCGGACAGATTGCCCATCTCGACGAATGCCGCGGGCACGCGCGTCAGGTTCACCGCCGCGATGTCCGGACGCGTGACGATCCCGTCGACCGCGCCGAGGTAGTTGGCCGGTGCGAAACCGGCCTTCTTCATCGCATCGCGCAGCGTGTTGGACGCCTTACGCCCCTCACCCGACTGCACACTGTCGACTGTCTTGTCGGGAATCGGCAGGGTCGGCACGATCATGTGGAAGCCGGTCTTGCTCGCGTCTGCCCCGGTGCTCGTGGAGTCCGCGTGGATGCTGACCGCCAGCGCAGCTCCGGACCTGCTGGCCGCCTCCGCGCGCTCGTCGACGCAGCCACCCCAGCCGGTGTCGTCGTTTCGGCTCATGACGACCCGTGCGCCCTTGCTCTCGAGTGCGGCCTTGACGAGCTGCGCGACGTCCCAGTTGATGGTGTGTTCGGCCTTGCCGGTGACCGCGGTGGCACCGGTCGTCTGGCAGTCCTTCTTGCCGCCGCGTCCGTCAGGGACCTGCTTGGCGAGGTCGTGCCCGGCGGCCGACCCCTGATGGCCCGGATCGAGGAACACCGTCTTGCCTGCCAAATCGCCGGTCTTGGGCGCGGCTTCGGTCGGCGAGGCGACCAGCAGTCCGCCGACGAGGGTCGTGGAGGCGAGCAGGGACGACGCGATCAGCGTGCGCCGGCGAACACGTACAGCAGCCATGAGCGAGTTGGGTGCCCGCGCCGCAGCACGCCGCGCACACCGCTCTCCTTCCAGAATTCGGCATCATCTGTCACACAGACAACTTTGGTAACAGTGAACCAGTGCTTGAGACTCAACGGCAAACCAAGGCCCCACACTCGTCGCGAATCGTTAGGTTGCTGTGACCAGATGACGGGTCAGGTGCAGGATCCCGTTGACGTCGTCGCCGTCGACCTGCGCCACGACGCCCTCGAGAGCAGACCTGGTGGCAGCCGTGTCCAGGCCCGCACCGATCACCGCGAGCGACGTTCCCGGCGCACGACCGCGCCACGACGACGCCTCGACGCGGATGAAGCCCCCGACCGCTTGCACGACGTACGCGATCTCGCGATGCCCGTCGAGGTCCACGTACACGGTCCCCTTGATCCGATACGCCCCCGACGGCGGCCGCTCGAGGAACTGGGCCAGACGCCGCGGGTCCACGGCCGACGGGGTCTCGAGCGACTCGGAGTCGAACGTCGCATGCAGATGCGCGCCGCCCGGGTCGTCGTGGTGGCCGTGATCCTCGGCCATCAGCTCGTCGAAGGTGAGTTGGCGAGGACCGTCGTCGCACGCGATCTGATCGGCGGGTTCGAAGAACAGTTCCGGATCCACCGCGGCATCGGCGACCGGCAGAATCGGCGCCGTCGGATTCAGCTCCCGAATGCGCTCGAGCAGCGCGGGGACCGCTGCCGGAGGCACCAGGTCGATCTTGTTGCAGACCACCAGGTCGGCGATCGCCAGATGCTCGATCACCTGCGGGTGCGCAGTCACCGTCTCATCGAAGTTGGCGGCGTCCACCAGATACACCAGGCCGCCATAGGCGACCGTCTCGCTGCGCGCGGCGAGAACCATCCGGATCAGCGCCTTGGGCTCGGCGATTCCGCTCGCCTCGATCAGGACGGCGCCGAGACCGGTGCCCGGCGCAGCCATCGTCGCCAAGGTCTCCGCGAGATCTCCCGCGTCGGTGGTGCAGCACATGCACCCGTTCTCAAGATTCAGCGTGCCGCCGGACGCGCCGGACACCAGGAGTGCATCGATGTTGATCGCCCCGAAATCGTTGACGAGAACACCGATTCGACGACCGTCCGCATGACGCAGCACATGATTGAGAAGGGTCGTCTTGCCGGCTCCGAGGAATCCGGCGAGCACGACGACCGGCAATGCGGGCCGACTCACGACTCCAGTCCGCTACGGCAATCGGTGCAGACCACCGCGAGATCACGGCCGTCGCCGTCGGGATAGTTGACCACATCACTGGTCGGCGAACCGCACCGGATGCACTTTCCGATAACCGCCGCGTCCGAGCTGAAATCGACTTTCATCCTTTTGTCGAAGACGTACAGTGAGCCCTCCCAGAGACCGCGGTCTCCGTACGTCTCGCCATATCGGACAATTCCGCCGTCCAATTGGTATACCTCTCGAAACCCTCGAGCCGTCATCAAGGCGCTGAGCACCTCGCAGCGCACGCCGCCGGTGCAGTATGTGACCACCGGCCGCTCCTTCAGGTGATCGAGCGCTCCGCTTTCGATCAGCGGAATGAAATCGCGGGTCGTATTGATGTCCGGAACCACCGCGTTCCGGAATCGGCCGATCTCACCTTCGATCTTGTTCCGCCCGTCGAGGAATACCACCTCGTCGCCGCGCTCGTCCATCAGTTCATGGACTTGCTCGGGAGCCAGCCGTGTCCCACCGCCGATGATCCCGGAGTCGTCGATCCGCAGTTCGTCGGGCACTCCGAAGGTCACGATCTCCGGACGGACCTTCACGCTCAATCGCGGAAAGTCCGCACCCGTCCCGTCCGACCATTTGATGTCGGCGCCTTTGAATGCGGGATAGCTGCGAGTCGCACGGACATAGCGTTTGACGGCGCGAATATCGCCACCCACTGTTGCATTGATGCCATGAGGTGACACGATGATCCTGCCCCGCAGCCCGGCGGACTCGCAGACGCTCTGTTGCCATAGACGGATCGCCTCCGGATCCGGGAGCGGAGCGAAGACATAGAACAGCACGATCTTGGGAGTCGCCACAGTGCAAGGGTACGGATCCCGACCCCGTCTCGTCGTCGCCGGCCTGGCCTGCCTGGCCGCGGCGTCCCTGACGTCATGTTCGCTGCTGAACACGGACGCGTCGCCGAGCAAGATCGTCATCCCCGGCACGGATGCGCCGAGCGTCGAGTCGCCGGCGTCGTCACTGCGCCCGACCTCAGCGACTCGGTCCGCCGGCGTCAGCCAGGCGAGCTCGCCCTGGAGTTTCGAGAGGGTCATCAAAGCGGCTCCGCGCGCGAGCAATTCGGGGTTCCAGATCGGTGCAACGTCGGCGGACGGTCCGCGCACTGATGTGTCGGGGTTCCATTTCTCGACACCGGACCGAAGCATCAGGTGCTCCACCGGCAACAACGGCGCCGACGCGCTCGCCTGCGTCAGTGAGCAGGTCAGCGGAGCCAAGCGGTCCGCCGACGCCCCCGCAGGGTGCGACTGGAAGGCCGACTACGTGACACTGGACGCGAACGGCCCCCGAGAGGGCGCGTGTGCGAACAGCTATCCGGTGTTGTTCCGGTCACGGGTGCTGCCGTCTGGTTCGTCGTTCAATGTGGACCGTTTCGCCTGCCTCACTGATTCCAACGACCTGTACTGCGTCGAGTCCAGTTCCGGTACCGGATTCGCCATAACATCGAATGGATACCGTTCCATAAGGGCCGACGAACGGGCCCCGAAATCACTTCTGGGATTGGAATCGGACGCCGAGACCACGATGCCCGATAATCCCCATTCCTCACCGGTGGTTCCAACTCGCTGAATACGTGTAGTCTGATCGCAGATAACACTGCTACTCACTCGTGATCAGACTGGCGAAGTCCGAGCTCGAATGAACCGGAGGACCGTACATTGGCCAAGAAGACCGTCATCCAGATCGTCGACGATATCGACGGCGCCGAACTCGACGAGTACGAAACCGTTCACTGGAGCCTCGACGGCAAGAGCTACGAGTTCGACACCTCTCCCGAGCACGCCGAGGAGTTCCGCAACCACGTCGCCACGTATATCGCGGCATCGCGAACCACCGGCGGCCGTGCGTCTGCTCGTCGCGCTCCTTCCGCCGGACGCGGCGCCACGAATACGCGTGCAGTGCGCCAGTGGGCATCCGACAACGGCTACACCGTCAGCGACCGCGGGCGCATCCCCGCCGACATCATCGCCGCATACGAAGCTGCGAACTGACACCTCCGACTCAGACGGCGCCCCGGGCCGAGTTCCTCGAACTCAGCCCGGGGCGCTGTTCATGTGACGCCCGTCCTCGGCTCGGGTGTACGCGGACGCGGATAACACTCGCAAAGTGATTTTAATTGCCGATGAACGCGCCGCGCCGTTTACTCTCTTCAATCATGACTCTGCTTTCCGCAGCACGCCGTCGCTGGCTCCCGCTGCTGGTCGTCGCGGTCTTGGTCGCACTACTGGCGGCGTGCTCCAGTTCGTCGACCGACGACGACTCCGGACTCTGCTCCCCGCCGGGTGTCGACAGCGCCTCGGCGGCGCCGACCAATCTGGCCAGCGCCGCGCAGGCGCCTGATCGGTTCACGACCGAGACCACGCGCCCGCTCGATCAGATCGACGCGTCGAAGCTGAACCTGATCAAGCCGGGAACGATCGTCGTCGGCACCCTCTCCGACGCCCCGCCCAGTATCTGCGTGAACTCGCAGCAGCAGTACACGGGCATGGACAACGAGATGCTCAAGGCCATCGCCGCCAAGATCGGCCTGAAGGTGGAGTTCGTCGGCACCGAGTTCTCCGGTCTGCTCGCCCAGGTCGCCGGGCACCGTTACGACGTCGGCTCGTCGTCGATCACCACCACCGACGAGCGGCGCCAGACCGTCGACTTCACCAACGGCTACGACTTCGGGTACTTCGCTCTCGTCGGACCGGCGAACGGCAAGGTCCAGAGCTTCAACGACCTCAACGCCGGGACCCGCATCGGCGTCGTCCAGGGCACGGTTCAAGACGACTACGTCACCAACATCCTGAAGCTCAACGCCGTCAAGTTCCCCGACTACGCCACGGCGTACGCGAACTTGAAGTCCGGACAGATCGACGTCTGGGTCGCGCCCAGCCAGCAGGCCGAGGGCACCGTCCAGCCCTCCGACGGCATCAAGATCCTGGAGAACACCTTCAGCATCAACAACTTCACCGCGTGGGCCGTCGCCAAGGGGAATCAGCCCCTCGTCGACGCGCTGAACAGCGGACTCGACGCGATCATCGCCGACGGGACGTGGGCGCGGCTTTACAGCGAGTGGGCACCCCGCCCGCTGCCCGCGGGATGGAAGCCGGGCTCCAAGGCAGCGCCGGAACCGGTGCTCCCCGACTTCGAGGCGATCGCGAAGGCGAATGCCGACAAGCCGAAGGAGGACGCTTCCGCGGCGGTCCCGAAGAGCACGTGGGCGCAGCTGCAGGAGACGTTCTTCAACGGCGAACAGTTCCGCAAGGCGCTGCCCGAGCTGTTCAAGACCGGCCTGCCCAACACCCTGAAGATCGCTCTCACCTCGGGCATCCTCGGAACCATCGGCGGCATGCTGCTGGCGATGGCGGGAATGTCCCGCACCAGGTGGTTGCGCTGGCCCGCGCGGGTCTACACCGACGTCTTCCGCGGCCTGCCCGCCGTCGTCGTGATCCTGATGGTCGGACTGGGCTTCGGGCCGATCGTCAAGAACCTCACCGGCGGCAATCCGTTCTGGCTCGGTTCGGTGGCGCTGGCCTTGCTGGCCGCCGCGTACATCGGCGAGATCTTCCGATTCGGCATCCAGAGCGTCGAGTCGGGACAGATGGAGGCTGCACGTGCGCTGGGCTTCTCGCACCACAGTTCGATGCGGCTGGTCGTGATCCCGCAGGGCGTCCGACGCGTCCTCCCGGCGCTGGTGAATCAATTCATCGTGCTCATCAAGGATTCGTCGCTGATCTACTTCCTGGGCCTCACGCTCCTCCAGCGGGACCTGTTCGCCGTCGGCAAGGACTTCAACGCCAACAGCGGCAACCTCACGCCGCTCGTCGCCGCCGGCCTGCTCTATCTGGTGATGACCGTGCCGCTGACACATCTGGTCAACTACATCGACAATCGTCTGCGCACCGGAAAGGCGTGAGCTCCGTGACGAACTCGCATCCTGTCATCGACCGCGGCGACGCGGTCTCCCTGACCGGCGAGAACCTGCACCTCTCGTTCGGCGACAATCACGTGCTCCGCGGTATCGACATCCATGTGGAGGCCGGCACCACGACCACGGTGATCGGCCCTTCCGGATCCGGAAAGTCGACGCTGCTGCGGGTGCTCAACCGCCTCCACGAACCGCAGCAGGGCGACATCCTGATCGACGGGCGCAGCGTCCTCAAGGACAATCCCGATGAACTGCGGCGCCGGATCGGCATGGTCTTCCAGCAGTTCAATCTGTTCCCGCACCGCACGGTCGTCCAGAACGTCGCCCTCGGCCCGCGCAAACTGCTCGGCCTCGGCAAGGACGAAGCGCACGCGTTGGCGATCGCCCAGCTCGAATCCGTCGGCCTCGCCCACAAGGCAGACGCCCGGCCGTCCACTCTCTCGGGCGGTCAGCAGCAACGCGTGGCGATCGCGCGGGCACTCGCGATGCATCCGCAGATCATGTTCTTCGACGAGGCCACCAGCGCGCTCGATCCGGAACTGGTCAAGGGCGTACTCGCCCTGATGACCGATCTGTCACAGCAGGGCATGACGATGATCGTGGTGACCCACGAGATGGGGTACGCCCGAGACGTGTCCGACAACGTCGTGTTCATGGACGAGGGCTCCGTCGTCGAGACCGGCGAACCGGAACAGATCTTCACCGACGCGCAGAGCGATCGGCTGAAGACCTTCCTGTCGCAGGTCCTCTGACCGAGATTCAGGGTCGCGCCTGACGCGATGATGCGAAGGTCCATCCCGGCCTCGCCCACAAGGCTGGTCGAGTAGCCACGGCGCGCTAGCGCCGCGGCGTTATCGAGACCCCGCACGCTGTCTCGATACTCTCGTCACTGCGTTCCTCGCTACTCGACAACCCTAAGAGCGTGACCAGAGGCTCTCGTCACCACGTTCCTCACTACTCGACAAACCTAGGGGCGTGACAAGGGGAAATAGATGACGATCCTTGCAGACGCGGCCGTGCTACCGCCTAACCGTCGACGACCGAGGCGAACTCGGCCGAGGCGTAGAACGGTCCGAGGCGACGGCGCAGCGCGGCTTCGACGAAGCCGTCGGCGTCGACCCTTGCGATGACGGGCGGGCCGAAGCGCATCGCCTCCTCGACCAGGTCGTCCCGGCCGATGCCCAGCTCGTCGAGCAGTTCGGCGAGCGCGGTGCCGCCGTAGGTGTCGAAGACCTCGTCGACGCCTTCGGCGAGAAGCGACTCGAAATACGGGGTCTCGCGGAAGGTCCGCCAGAACTCGAACACCAGCACCACCGCGTCTTCGACGTCTGAACTGCTCATCACGTCGCGCACGTCGCGGACGCTCTGGTCGGCTCCGGCCAGCCACACCTCTCGAGCCGCATCCAGCACCAGATGGTCCGCCTCGGCGCTGTTGGCGGCCAGCACCGTCCGGGCTCCGCGTCGCGCGATGCGCTCGATCAGCGAATCGACCGCCGGGGCGATGCGTTCCGGGAGCCGAGTCGTGTCGACGGCCCGCTGAACCGCCTCGACGCACGCGTCCTCGGTGGCGGGGCTGTCGAGCACGCGCTGCACCACCCGGCGCGAGAGTCCCAGCTCGGCGACCCCGGAGGCGAGCTCCTCGAACCTGCGGCGGTCGAGAACGTCGCCGAGCCGAGTGTCGTCCGCGATGGAGTACTCGTACAGCCGCGCGGCGACGGTGCCGACGAGCTCCGGAATCGCCCCGTCGACGGGGAAGGCGATCGCATACTTGCGCGCGACGGCCTTGACCAGGTCCCGGGAGACGGCCTCCTCCAACGGCAGCTGATCCGCGACGTCCAGGAACGCGGTGATCTCCTCCTGAACGAGCGCGGCGAACGCCGCCGGATCGGTCAGTCGACGACGTTCGTAGTCGACGTGGGCGTCGAGCAGTCGCGCGGCGAGGTCTGCGGCGTCCGATGGCATGGCACCATGCTACGAAACCGGCTCCGGTCCCGCCGATCCGCCGATCATCACCGGGGTCTCACGCAGGCTCGGGCCCGGATGACCGATCGCGGGACGTCCGCGGCGCCTACGCACCACCCCGGTGGTGGCGGTGATGACCACCATCACCGCCACGGCGATCCAGGTCGCGGTCGTCGGACCGGTGGCACGGTGGCTCAGGGCACCGATCAGACCGCCGGCTGCGAGGGCGAGCCAGAGCGTCAGATTCCGCAGCCACAGGAACCGGGGGCCGCCGGCGAACGCCTCGACCAACTGCTGTCCGGCCTTGACGAGCGTTCCCGTCATGTATGTCAGACCGATGCTCACCTCCCCTCGGCTGAGGAAGGTCGAATTCATCGCGCCCATCGCCGCGGGCAGGCCGATCGTGATCACGGTGCTCGGCGTGACGAACAAGGACGCGAACGCCGTCATCGCCAACAGCACCGTGGTCACCGCGAGCACGGTGGTCCGGCCGTCGCCGATCCGCGCGGCCACGGCACCGATCACCGCTCCGACGACGAACATCCCGAGAAGTGCGGCGACCGTGCCCGCGCCGCTGAACCGTCCCATGCCCAGCTGGGTCGCCAGTTCGGTGGTGTTACCGCTCATGAACGACACGAACCGACCGCGCAGCTCGAGGAATCCGACCGCATCGAGATAGCCGGCGATGCACGACAACCCGACGGCGAGGCCGACCTCGCGCCGGTGGGCCGACCTCACGGTCGCCCCAGCATCTGCTGCAGCACGGTCACCACGCCGGCGTCGGTGTTGCTCGGTGCCCGGAACCGGGCGCGGGCGAGCACCTCGGGGTGCGCGTTGTCCATCGCGTACGACCACTCCGCCGCGTCGAGCATCTCGAGGTCGTTCAGGTAGTCGCCGAAGACCATCGTCTGTTCGGGGCCGGCCGCGAGCAGCTCTTGGAGCGCCCGCACCCCGGTCGCCTTGTGCGTGCCCGGCGCGGTGATGTCGACCCAGTGCTCACCCGAGACGGCGAGCTGGTGATCCCCGACCAGCGGCTCGAACAGTTCTGCCGCGCTCGTCTCCGCATGACCGAAGTCGTAGATCGCGAGCTTGACGACGTCGCCGGGGACCGCGGACTGATCCGCGACGTGCTCGAGTCGTGCGCAGTACTGACGCGCATGGCCGACGAACTCGTCGTCGTCGGACTCGATGAAGGCGCCGTCCGTGCGATGCACGATGAGGCGGAGGTCGTGCCCGCGGCGGTCCGCGGTCCGGACCGTGTGCAGCACCTTCTCCACCACCGCCGGGTCGATGTTCGACGACGTCAGGAGCCGGCCTTCGTGAACCACCATGCTGCCGTTCTCGGCCACGTATGAGAGGGTGCCGGGATGCCTCGAGAAGATCTCCTCGAGGGTGTAGTACTGCCTGCCGCTGGCCGGGACGAAGGCGATCCCGCGCGACGTGAGCTCGTCGAGCACCGGCCAGAAGGCGTCGGGGACGCGTCCCTCTCCGTCGAGCAGTGTGCCGTCCATGTCGGCGACGACCAGCCGGATGTCCGCCCCAGCGATCCCCTCAGTCATTCTTCGATCGTAATGCCGCGGCCTTGGCGAGGAGGACCGCGCGCTGACGGTCATTGGTCATGACCGCCGCCGCCTCTTCGAAGGCCACACGTGCCCCGTCCGCGTCGCCGCTCCGCTGCAGCAGCTCGCCACGCACGCTCGGCACCAGATGCGAGTTCCGCAGTCTTCCGGACCGATCGACTCGGTCGACCGCGTCGAGCGCTCCGCGTAGGTCTCCGGTCATGGACATCGCGACCGCGCGATTCAGCTCCACCACCGGACTGCCCGTCAGTTCGACGAGAGCGTCGTACAGCTCGACGATCCGCCTCCAGTCGGTCGTTTCGACCGACGTCGCGAGCGCGTGCTGCTGGGCGATCGCCGCCTGCAGCGCATAGGCCCCGCGCCCACGGCCGAGCGCGTCGGCCCGAGCCAGCCGCTCACTGCCGCGGGTGATCTGGCTCCGGTCCCACCGCGCGCGATCCTGGTCGTCGAGGAGCACCGCCGCGCCGTCGGGAGCGACGCGGGACGAGAATCGCGAAACCTGGAACTCCATCAGTGCCACCAGCGCCTGTACCTCAGCCTCGTCGGGCACGAGCGCCGCGAGCATGCGGCCGAGGCGCAGCGCTTCCGCGGCTGTCGCGGGCGCGATCGCCGCATCACCGGCGGTCGGCGAATAGCCCTCGGTGAAGATCAGGTAGATCACTCGCAACACGCCCCCGAGGCGCGGCCCCCACTGGTCGGGTGACGGCGTCTCGAATGGGACGCCCGCGGCGGTGAGCGCCTTCTTGGCCCTGGTGATCCGAGCCTGCATGGTGGCGACCGAGACCAGGAACATCCTGGCGATCGCCTCACTCGACAGACCGCCGACGGTGCGCAGGGTCAGGGCGATCTGCGCTTCTCGGCCGAGCACTGGGTGACACGCGATGAACAGCAGCCGCAGCAGGTCGTCGTCGATCGGGTCCCGATCGACGACGAGGGCTGCCGGGTCGGCGACGGGTTCGTCCCGATCGGCCTCGGCGATCAGGCTGCGCCGATGGTCGTCGAGCTTGGCCTCACGGCGCCATCCGTCGATCGCACGACGTTTGGCGACCGCGGTCAGCCACGCCCCGGGATTCCGCGGAACGCCCTCTGCCGGCCACTGGACCAGGGCAGCGGCGATCGCCTCCTGCGCCAGGTCTTCGGCGGTCGCGACGTCGCGGGTCATCGCGACGAGCGAGGCGACCACGCGGCCGCCCTCCGACCGCCACACCGCGTCGAGGGTGGCGGTCAGATCGGCGGGAGCACGGTCAGACACGTCGGGTCGAAACCGTCACTGGCCGGCTTCGGCGCGCCATCCGGCCTCCTTCTGGATGTACTCGTTGTCGGCGTACTCGGCGAAGTCGCTCTCGTCGGTGAAGCGCCGGACCTCCAGCTTGGCGCCTTTGCCGAGTGGGCAGCGACGAGCCCAGTGCACGGCCTCGTCTCGGCTCGCGACCTCGATGATCCAGAAGCCGTTGAAGAGCTCGTGGATCTCTCCGTACGGACCGTCGGTGACGATCGGATCGTCGGACGCGAAATCGACGACGAAGCCCTCGGCCGCGTCCGAGAGTCCTTCGCCCGCAAGCAGCACTCCCGCGTTGATCATGTCCTCGTTGTAGGCGCCCATCTTATTGATGATCTCCTCGAAGGGAGTCTGCTCGTAGTCGGCGACGGCGGCATCGTCGGTCACGCGCATGATCAGCATGTACTTCATGGTTCTCTCCTTGGTTGAGCCGGATTCGGCGGCACCGTTCGGCGCCGCTCACCAATACGTCGAACGAGATCGCCGCGGATCGACACACGGTCGAAAGAAATTCTGCAGCAGTTCTCCGTTGTCCTCACGGAGACCGAACACTCAGCAGGTAGGCGGCTGTTCGGGACACCATTTCATCGTCGTCACCCGCGAGGTCGGCGAGGGCTGACGCAGCGGTGCGGCCGCCGACCTCACCGAGGGCTTGGGCGACGCGGCACCGAACCGCCACCGGGGCCTCCGCCGCGACCGCCGAAAGCCCCTGTGCGACATCGTCCTCCGTCCCGGTCTCAGCGGCGAGGAGCGCGAGCGCGTCGGCGGCGTCCACATCCCGCTCGCCGGCCACGACGAGACCGATCAGTACCTCGACGGTGGATCGGTCGCCGCGGGCGGCCAGTTCGAGAGCTGCACGCGACCGCACCTGGAGATCGTCGTCCCGCAGCAGCCCGGCGAGCGCCGCGTCGGACTCCGGGCCGGGCAGGTCGATGAGCGCAAAGACCGCGCGGCGTCGTCGCTCGACGTCGTCGTCGGCTGCCGCGGCCGCCAGCGACGCCACCGCGGCAGTGCCCGTGCGCACGATCGCCCACCGCAGGGCTCCGGCGACGTTCGGGTCCGCCTCGTCGAGCAGTGACTCCACCAGGGCCTCGACCGGTGCGGTGCCGTCCGCGACGTTCAGCGCAGCTCGCTGACGCCGATCGGACTTCGCCGATCCGAGGCCCGCGAGGATCGCCACGGCTCCGAGAACCTGGTCCCAATCCTCCGAACCCGCATCCTCGATGTGCTCGAGACGCGCGAGCAGCTCCTGCTCGCGCTCGATCCGGACCTCGCTGCGCTCCTTCAACTCGGCGATCAACTCGGCCGGGGCGAACTCCGGGTCGTCGAGTGCCTGGCCGACTTCGCGCAACGACAATCCGAGAGATCGGAGACTCTCGACGTGAAAGATGCGTGCGACGTCGGTTGCCGTGTAGTCCCGGTAGCCCGTCGATGTCCGACCGCTCGGCGTCACGAGGCCCAGCGCGTCGTAGTGACGCAGCATCCGGGCACTGACCCCCGACCGTCTCGCGACTTCACCGATCCGCATCGGCGGCTCCGTTCCTCGTCATCGACTCACTGTCCCAGCGCAGCCTCCCCGAGGGCCGAGATTCGGCGAGCCTCCTCGACGTCGAACGCGAACCCCGCATCGGGATCGTGCACGAGCGCCTCGGTGGCGGTTGCGTGTCCCCGGGTGACCGGATCCGGGGCGGTCTGCGCCGAATGAAGCACCGGAAGCGCCACCTCCTCACCCAGCGCGACGAAGGCCCGGCTGAGACTCCGTTGCACCGCCGCATCGCCGCGCCCCAACTGCGATGCCAGTATGGCAGCGAGGTCGGACATCTCGGCGGGAGGAACGAGGTCCACCGCGGCCCGCCACGCGCTGCGCGCGACGTCGTCGTCGGGATCGGTGAGCAGGGCGTGGGTGACGTCCGGCCACGCGGATCGGTCGCCGATCTTCGACAACGTGTGAAGCGCCTGGCTGCGACCCTGGGCATTCGTGGAACCGAGCTCGGCGCGCAAGGCGCTGAGCGTCGGCGCGGGCTCCTGCCGGGTGAGCGCCCAGGTGAGCATGTCTCGGACGTAGAAGTCCGGTTCGACGGCGCACCGCTCGATCAGCGCCCTCGTCAGCGATCGGTCGGGGTTCGTGCCCGCCGCGAGCGCCGCCTGCAGTCGCGTCTGTGCGGACTGAGCGGCGAGTGCCGCATGCAGTCTGCGCAACCGATTGTCGGTCATGGTGACCACCTCCTCTGTTGAGGAGTCAAGACCTTGTCACCGTGTGAAGGTCAAGCGCCGAGCGATGACCTCAGAAGAAGTCGCCGCCGCCGAAGTCGCCGAAGTCGCCTCCGTCGAAGCCGCCGCCGTCGAATCCCCCGTCGAAACCTCCGCCGTCGAAGTCGCCGCCGTCGGACCCGGGGTCGCCTGACCCGTAGTCGGCATCGCCGCCGACGTCACCGTAGTCACCGCCCGCGAGGTCCGCGTCGGCCACGCCGTGCGGCACGCCGGCCATCCCGGAGAAGAGCGAGCTGAACAGTAGTGCGGAGCCGATGCCCCAGGCTCCGCCGATCAGCGCGGGGCGCCACCAGGGCTCCGAGTACCAGCCCGCGGGCACGGATCGTCCGGCCACTCGGCCACCCGGGTAGTAGTTCGGCGTCTGGGTCGACGGGGTCGGCGAAGCCTCCACCGTCCGGCCGTCGAAGTCCACCGACCGCGGCTCGGTGACGGCGCCTGCCGCCCGCTGTCCCTCCAGCTCGGGGATGGGCGGGCCCGGATCCAGTTGCAGGGCGGTGCGGGCCGCGCGGATGTAGTAGAGCCCTTCGACCGCGGTCTGCTTGGCGAGCTTCGCCTGTGCGGGCGTGGTGGCCTGCTCGATCTGGGACCCGGCCGCGGTGAACCGCTCGCCGGCGTCGGCGAGCGCCTGCTTCGCGGCGGGATCGGCCCCCGGATCAAGCGAGTAGACCTGGCCGCCGAGCCGTTCGATGGACTGCCGAGCATCGGCCTTGGCGTCGTCGAGCGAGGCCTGGCCTGCGTTGTTGGATCGATTGCGGAGCATCACGAAGACGCCGACGGCGATCAGCGCGATGACGAGGATGACGATGATGTCTGGCACCCTCTCCAAGGTACCGATCAGCGCAGCCCGTCGAGTTTCTCCGGGTTGCGCACGGCGTACACCGCGGTGACGACGCCGCCCGAGACCTCGATGCAGAAGACGCTGTCGAGGTCGCCGTCCACTGTCACGATCATCGCGGGCATCCCGTTGACGACGCTCATCCGCAGTCCGACCTCGCCGACCGACGGCGCTCTGGCGAAGAGCCCCATCATCATCCGCGCCACCCGGTCCGCGCCTTCGATCGGGCGAAGGGCTGCCGCCGCCACACCGCCGCCGTCACCGAGGTAGATCACGCCCGGCGCGAGCACGTCCATGAGCGTCTGAACCTCGCCGGTCTCCGCGGCGAACAGGAATCGTTCCGCTACCTCCTGTGCGTCCGCCGGGTCCGCGATCACGCCGGTCCGGCGGGCGGTGACGTGCTTCCGCGCGCGATGCGCGATCTGTCGAACGGCCGGCTCCGACTTCCCGATCGCGTCCGCGATCTCGGGGTACGCGAAGTCGAACACCTCACGCAGCACGAAGACGGCTCGTTCGTCCGGATTGAGCGATTCCAGGACCAGCAGCATCGCCGTGGTCACGGCCTCACCGGTCAGCACGTGATCCAGGCCGGGATCGTCCGCACCGGTCTTGAGCGGCTCCGGCAACCACGGGCCGACGTAGGTTTCCCGTCGCCTGCCTGCCGCACGCGCGGCGTTGAGGGCCTGTCGGGTGACGATTCGCGCGAGATACGCTCGCGGATTCTCGACGTCGGACCGATCGTGCTCCTGCCAGCGCAGCCAACTCTCGGACACCACGTCCTCGGCATCGGCGACGGAGCCGAGGATCTCGTAGGCGATCGAGAACAGCAGGGCGCGATGCTCGGTGAACTCGTCGGCACTCGCCGCGTCGGCGCGATTCACGGTCGTCCCGGCTTCCAGGTGGATCGCCCACTTCGGCTCGAATAGACGGTGCCGCGGCAGATCTGCTCCTTCACCGCCGCAGCGGGGCGGCCGCGCATCCAGACACGGGTCGGTGTGTCGTCGCGCCGCACGTGCTGCACGACACCGTTTCGCCTGCCGAGCGAGACGCATTGAGCGACGAACGACACCGCATACGGCTCGGGCGCCCGGTCGTGCCATTCGGCCGCGATCACATCGGCGGCGTGTGATCCCTGCGGCAGCGCGGCCTGGCAGCTCATGCGAGAACCGGGCACCGCGGCGCCGTCTCCGACTGCGAGGATCCGCGGATCGCTCGTGCTCCGGAGGAACTCGTCGACGAGGATCCTGCCGTTCGGGTCGACCTCGATGCCGCTGCGGACCGCGAGATCCGTCGCCTTGTTCGCCAGTGCCCACAGCGTGAGGTCGTCCTCGGCGTCGCCGGACCACCGGCGATTCTCGATCTCCACTCCCGCATCGGTCAGTGTCTCGACGACCCGTTCACGAGCCGCCGGCCCCAGGGACCGGCCGATCTCGCCGTCACTGACCAGACGCACCCGCAGATCGGGGCGCGCGGCGGCGACCTCCGATGCGGTCTCGATACCCGTGAGTCCTCCTCCGACGACCGTCACGCGTGCTCCGACGCTCAGCGCCGCGACCCGGCCGGCCGCGCTGCGCGCCGACGCCAGATCTCCGACATCGATCGCACCGTCGGGAGCGCTGGGTGCACCGCCCGTCGCGTAGATCAGCCGGTCGTAACCCAACTCGCCGCCGTCGTTCAGCGCGACGCTGCCGTCCCCGATCTTCTCCACCGCGGTGACCCGCAGGTGCACGGCGTCGTCGAGCATGTCGGTCAGCGGGCGTGCGGCGTCTCCGCTGCCCGCGATGACCTGGTGGAGCCGAATCCGCTCGACGAACTCCGGCCGTGGGTTGACCACGGTGACGTCGGCTCCCCGCGCACGTCGTGCCAGCCTGTTCGCTGCCATCGTTCCCGCGTACCCCGCTCCCACAATGACGATCCTCATGGCGACCTCCCAAGAACTCCGTAATCGACTGGACGTTCATGGGACACCGCGCGTCTCCGGTCTGTGACAACCCATCCACTGTGACTCCCGACACTACTGCGCAGGTCTGACATTCACGCATCCTCGTCGTCGGACTCAGCGGATCCCAAGGGGTCATGACAGAGGCTGATCATCGATGACGGATCAGGGCACTGGAATGGGGAGACGATGAACGCACCGAATGCCATGTCGCAAGCCGGGACCGCACTCCGGTGGACGGCGAGCAAGGTCCCCGAGGTCACGATCTACTTCTGGATCATCAAGATCCTGGCGACGACGGTCGGCGAGACCGCCGCCGACTACCTGAACATGAATCTCGGGCTCGGCCTCCGTGGGACCACGGTCGTGACGGTCGCGCTTCTGTCGTTGACCTTCGTCGCTCAGTTCTGGGTCGACAGGTACATCCCCGCGCTCTACTGGTGGACGGTGCTGCTGGTCAGCGTCACCGGAACGCTGATCACCGACAACCTGACCGACGGAATCGGAGTGCCGCTCCAGGTGTCCACCGCCGTCTTCGCCGTGGCATTGGTTCTCGTCTTCGGTGCCTGGTATCTCGTGGAGGGCACACTGTCGATCCACTCGATCCGGACCCGGCGTCGTGAGGCGTTCTACTGGCTCGCGGTTCTCGTCACCTTCGCACTCGGCACAGCGGCCGGTGATCTGATCGCCGAGAAGCTCGCCCTCGGCTACTGGTTGTCGTTGCTGTTGTTCGCCGGCGTGATCGGCGTGATCACCGCATTGCATCACGGTTTCCACCGGTCGGCGGTCGCCGCGTTCTGGGCCGCCTACATCGTGACCCGCCCGCTCGGCGCCTCGCTCGGCGACCTGCTGACTCAGCCGCAGGACGAGGGCGGTTTCGGCCTCGACAGCACGATGGTGAATCTCGTGTTCCTCGGCGTGATCGTCGTGCTGGTCGGCTACCTGTCGTGGACCAAGGTGGATCAGATCGGTGCCCGCGGCGGCGCTACTGCAGGTGTCGTGCCAGATATCGCCCGGTGATGCTGTCCGGAACGTGGGCGATGCGGTCGGGGGCACCCTCGGCGACGATCGCGCCACCGTCGGCGCCTCCACCGGGCCCCATGTCGATGATGTGGTCGGCGTTGGCGATGAGATCGAGGTCGTGCTCGATCACCACGACGGTCCCGCCGCGATCGACGAGCCGCTGAAGCACCCGGAGCAGCACTCGGACGTCGAGCGGGTGGAGTCCGACGCTCGGCTCGTCGAAGACGAACAACGTCGCGGACTGCTCCCGGTCCAGTTCGGCGGCGAGCTTGAGTCGCTGGGCCTCACCGCCCGACAGTGCCGGCGTCGCCTCACCGAGCGTGAGATAGCCGAGCCCGAGATCGATCAGCGTCCGCAGCTTCGAGCGGACCCGCGGAATGTCGCCGACGACGTCCGTCGCCGCGGTCACGGTCAGTGCGAGCACGTCGGGAAGCGCGTGGCCCGCGCCGCCGTCGACCGGTCGTCGGATCTCGTGAGCCCGCGGTCCGTACCGGCTGCCTGCGCAGTCGGGGCACTCGATGTCCAGGTCCGGAAGGAACTGCACGTCGAGGACCACCTGGCCCGTGCCGGAGCAGCGCGGACAGCGCAGGCTGCCGGTGTTGTACGAGAAGTCGGCCGACCCGAGTCCCCCAGCCACCGCGTCCGGCGTCGCCGCGTAGACCTTGCGCAGCTCGTCCATCACACCGCTGTACGTGGCGACCGTCGACCGGACGTTGACCCCGATCGGGTCGGCGTCGACCACTTGGACACGGCTGATGCCCGCACCGTCGATCGCGGTCACATGGGCGGGCAGGTCGCCAGCTGACGACAGCGCCGGTACCAGCGAATCCAGTACCAGGGTGGTCTTTCCGGAGCCCGAGACCCCGGTGACCGCGGTGAGCCGATGCTTCGGCACCGCCACCGTCAGCGGTCGTACGGTGCGGAATTCCTTGGTGTGCAACGAGATCCGGCCATCGTCGAAGATCCGATCCGCGGGGATCCGGTCGCGCACCACCACCGCCTCCGTACCGTCGAAGAAGCCGCCGAGCCGTGAACCGGGGACGCCGCCGAGACTGCGCGGCGGCGCGGTGGCGATCACCGAACCTCCCGCGGCTCCTGAGCCGGGGCCGATCTCGATCAGCCAGTCGGCCTCCCTCAGCACCCGGACGTCATGATCGACGACCACCACCGAGTTCCCATCCGCGAGCAGATCACGCATGACGCCGATCAGCCCGTCGATGTTCGCGGGGTGGAGACCGATCGACGGCTCGTCGAGCACATAGAGCACGCCCGTCGTCTCATTGCGGACCGCACGCGACAGCTGCACTCGTTGTCGCTCGCCGGTCGAGAGCGTTGACGCTGCTCGATCGAGCGTCAGATAACCGAGCCCCAGCTGACGCAGCCGTCCCGCCATGCCGAGGAGCGTCGTCGTCAGGGTCTGCGCCATGCCCGCCATGTCCGGCGGCATCGTCGCGGGCAGCCGCTCGACCCAGTCGGCGAGTTCGTCGAGTGTCATCGCGGTCGCGTCGGCCAAGCCGACGTCCCCGATCCTCGGTGCGCGGGCGGCCTCGCTCAGCCGCGTACCGTCGCAGTCCGGGCACTCGTGGACCGTGATGAACCGGTTGACTCGGGCCAGGCCCTTCTCGGTGGTCGCGTTGTTCAACGCCTCCTCGACCGCCCGGCGCGCGTTCCGATAGGTGAAGTTCAACTCGAAGAGCTTGCCGCTCTTCGATGTCACCGCGATGTGCCTCTTCTCCTCGGGACCGCGCATCACGACTGCGCGCTCATCGTCGGTCAGCTCGCGGTACGGCACGTCGATCCGGACTCCGAAGTCGGCGGCCACCTGCGGCATCACGGTGAGGCCGAACATCGACCAGGGCCGTACGGCTCCGTCGGCGATCGTCTTGTCGACGTCCGGAACCAGGGTCGCGTCGTCGATTCCCCGCACGCTCCCGGTGCCCTCGCACGTCGGGCATCCGCCGGCCGAGTTGAAGGCGAGGGCTTCCGCGCCGGGCGGTGTGAACACCGCACCGCACTCCGGACAGGTGAGGTCGAGTCCGGCGGCGACGTCGATCGTCGGATCCAGCCGGTGCCCGTTCGGGCAGCGGTGCGAGGCGAGCCTGGAGAACATCAGTCGCAGCACGTTCAGCAACTCGGTCGACGTCCCGAACGTGCTGCGAACTCCGGCCGTTCCCGGTCGTTGCCGTAGCGCCAGCGCCGCGGGGACGTGCCGCACCGCGTCGACCGCCGCTCGCGGAGCGTGCGCCATCCGTCTGCGGGTGTAGGTGGACAGCGCCTCGATGTACCTGCGGGCCCCCTCCGCGTACAGGACTCCCAGTGCCAACGACGACTTGCCCGAGCCGGACACCCCGCCGATCGCGACCAGACGCTGCAACGGGATGTCGACGTCCACGTCTTTCAGGTTGTGCACCCGCGCGCCGCGCACCTCGATCGTCGTCGGCGGATCGGCGATCTCCCCTTCACCGTTCATGCGGTCACACTATCCGGACAGTCTGACATGTCCCGCGCTTCAATGACGTGCACCGGACACCATGCGATATTCATCGCATGACGCATGCAGCCCACCGGTCCCCTCACCCCGATGGAGTCGAGTCCAACGAACTCCCGCCCCAGCCTGTGCCGGCTTCAGCGGAGTCGTGATCATCCCGGCTGTCTTCGATGCGAGCGCCTATCGCGCGTTCGCTCCGCCAGAGCTCGGGACAGTAGGCGACTGGGGCCTGTTCTGGAACGACGCGTTCGCAACCAGGTGGTCGGCCCTGCGGCCGACGTGGCGTCTGCCCGCAACGCTTCACGGCATCGGTCCCCCGTCACGACTGCCCGATGACGAGTCCGTCGTGCGTAGTGCGACCGCACGCGGACCAGGCTTTTCGATCACGTGCCGGATCACCGGTGACCCGCCTCCCTCGATCGTCCTCTCAGGTGCCACCCGAGTCGTGACCGCACCCACCGAATCTCGACGACTGAGCTCGAGTTCGTCGGCGCCGGCCGTGACTCGTGCGCGAGCAGTTGGCATGCAACTGGTGGCATTCGATCTCGAACTCCAGACGCGCTTCGGCCCTTTCCCGTTCCGCGACGGCACCGCGGTATGGCAATCGCCCGGCCACGCGTCCGGCAGTGAGGTGTTCACCGACATCACTGGTGCACCGGACGCGCTTGCCGAACCTCGGATGCGGCCCGGCGACATGGTCCTCCCGCGCCTCGAACTCCTCCTGCTGGACCTCGACACCGACTGCTGACGCCTCCACTGACTCGGACATCGAGGAGTGCAGTGCGCCGCCCTGACCCGAGCGTCCCCGTCACAGCACCTGCTGGGCATATGGACCACGAGCCGCCGCCAGGGGGACGCTCGGGTCAATCACCTTCAACGTCTGACGCTCAGCGATGCACCGCCGACCCGTCGCCGGTCCACTGCAGGCGCAGATCGCGCTTGAGCACCTTGCCCGTCGCGGTGCGCGGGAGCGCTTCGACGAAGTGGACGGCGCGCGGGCTCTTGAAGTGCGCGATCTGCTCGCGCGTCCAGGCGATGAGGTCCCCCTCGGACACGTCGGCACCCGGCTTCGTCGCGACGACCGCGGTGACCGACTCGCCCCACTTCTCGTCGGGCAGGCCGATCACCGCGACCTCCGCGACCGCCGGATGCCGGTACATCGCCTGCTCCACCTCGGAGGCGTAGACGTTCTCCCCGCCGGTGACGATCATGTCCTTCTTCCGGTCGACGATCCGGTAGTAGCCCTCTTCGTCGCACGTCGCGAGATCGCCGGTGTGGAACCAGCCGTCTCTCAGCGCTTCGGCAGTGGCCTCCGGCTTGTTCCAGTAACCGACGAAGACGTTCGGTCCGCGGACGAGCAATTCGCCGATCACGCCCGGCGCCACTTCGCGACCGCCGTCGTCCGCGACCTTCATCTCGACGTGGAGCACCGGCTTGCCGACCGACCCGGCGTATTCGATGGCCTCCTCGACCGCCAGCACGCATACGTTCGGGGCCGTCTCGGTGAGACCGAAGCCCTCACAGAAGCGGACGCCGTGCGCGTTGAGGCTCTCGATCAGCACCACGGGGCAGGGCGCGCCGCCGGAGATGCCGAACCGCAGAGAGCTCAGGTCGGCCGTCGCGATGGCGGGCGACGCGTCGATGGCGGCCCACATCGCGGGTACGGCGAAGGCGACGGTGACGCCGTGCTTTTCGACGGCCGCCAGCCACGCATCCGGTGTGAACGTCTCGAGCACGACCGTCGTGCCGCCGATGTACAGCAGCGGCAGGGTGATGACGCCGAGCGCGCCGATGTGGAACAGCGGCGCCGAGGCGATGTTGACGTCCCGCGGGCCCACGCCGTCGCCCGCGGTGAGATTGTTGATCCCGTTCCAGTGGTGGTTCGCGTGGGTGAGCATCGCGCCCTTGGGGAATCCGGTGGTGCCCGAGGTGTACATCAGCATCGAGAGGTCGTCGGCGTCGACGTCCACCACCACACGCTCCGTGTCCGCGGCCGCGATCAGGTCCTCGTACTCGGACGCGTCACCCGCGGCCCGCTGGTCACCCGACGGGATCTCGATGAGTTCGGACACTTCGGTGTCCTCGGCGGCTGCACGCGCGAGCGCCGCCGTCTGGGGTGAGACGAAAGCCAGTCGTGCCCCGGAGTCGCGGAGGATGTAGTTCACCTCGGGGGCCTGCAGGCGCCAGTTGATCGGCACCGCGACGGCTCCGAGCTTGGCGACGGCGAACATCACCTCCAGCATGTGGGGACTGTTCAGCGTCACGAGCGCGACGCGATCTCCTTTGCCGACGCCCCGGACCCGCAGTGCGGCGGCGAGCGCATTGGTGCGAAGGTCGAGCTGCTCGAACGTGTACTCGGCACCGGTCACGCCGTCGATCAATGCCACCCGGTGCGGATGTCGCACCCGGTGAAGGGTGGGCCAGTTGCCGATGCCATTGTCCATGTGCCGTTCCCATCGATTCGCGCGGCGAGGCCGCAGTGCGGTGACGTGGATCACCGTACTCGATTTCGATAGAAAAAAGCACAGATGATTGTTTTTGGCGCGTATCAGCCCTCCGTGCCGGCCAGCCGCTCCAATCGCCGCTCGCCGTCGATCTCGGCGAGCAGTGCCGATCCGGCAGGCGGCAGGTCGACGGAAGCGCCGTATTCGATCGGCCAGCCCAGGTACCGGCACACGAACGACCGCGAGAAGTGACCATGCGATACGACCACCACGTCACGCTGTGCGAGCACCTCGCCGACATGGGCGACGGCGCGGTCCACACGTTCCCTCATCGCGTCGACCGATTCTCCACCGGGCGCGCCGTGCGTCCAGATCGTCCAGCCGGGTTGACTGTCGGCCCGGATCTGCGCGCGGGTGATGCCCTCATATCGGCCGTAGTCCCATTCCGCCACTCCTTCGGAGATCTCGTCGGGCGCCAGGCCTGCGAGCTCCGCGGTCCGTAGCGCCCGAGCCCGCGGCGAAGCGATCACATACGGGTCGACGAGCCCGAGACGACCGGGGAGCCCGGACAGCGCCCGCGCTTGAACCTCACCCGCGGCGGTCAGCCCGACGTCGGTCCGGCCGGTGTGCCTGCCCGCCAGTGACCAGGCGGTCTGGCCGTGCCGGATCAGGAGGATACGCCGAACGCGTGCCGGGCTGTTCACCCCTTCGACGGTAGCCCCCGACAGCCCGTCAGCGGCGCAGTCGAGAACATGCCCCGGTGGTCTGACCGCCGACACTGTTCCCGACCCCGTCCGCGCGCCGAACATCGCATGTCAGGTCACCGCCCACCGCGTTCTTCACCACGGTCGCGTGCTGCCCGCCGCTGATCGCGAGCGATCCGCCGACCCTGGACGTCTTCACGACCGCGCCACCGTCCGAGGAGACGGCGAGATCGCCGTCGATCTGCGTGCCGGTCACGACCGCCTCCTTGACCCCCGTGATCCTCACCGTCCCGGACATCTGCGAATCGATGAGCTTGACGACGCGGAAGCGGGTGAACTCGACGTCACCGGAAATCTTCTGCCCCTTGAGGACACAGACGTCGGAGCCCTCGGACTGCCCGTTTCGACAGGCGAGTTCGCCGCGCTTGGCGGGCCAGACGATTCCGGAATCGCCCGGCGCCGAGGTCGTCGACGACGCAACCGACGAATCGACGGTCTCGGTGACCGTCCGAGTCGCGACCGGATCCGTCGGGCCCGACGAACAGGCGGCCCCGGCCGCTCCGACAGCGATCGGCAGTGCTGCGGCCAAGACGGTGCGACGGATGATGATCCTCCTCGACAAACGGGCATGTCGTCCGAACGGACTCCTCGGCCCAACCGTACCGCGACGTCCCGAACCGCCGGAACCCGCGCGATCACCGTTGCCGATCCGTTTGCGATCACCGATCCGCCGTGCGTCGGATGGTTCCGGCATAGCGTTGGCAGTACCCCAGAGAAGGAGTAGGACAGTGCGCGCAGTCAAGCTGACGGCCCCCGGAACCCTCGAGCTCGTCGACGTCCCGACACCGGAGCCGGGGCCCGGCGAGGTCCGGGTGAAGGTCGCGAGCGCAGGGCTCTGCCATTCGGACATCCACGTTCTCCACCTCCCCACGCCATGGCCCGGACCCGACCCGACGCTCGGACACGAGGGGGCGGGCTGGGTGGACGCGCTCGGCCCCGACGTCTCCGACATCGAGACCGGCAGCCCGGTCCTGATCAACCTGATCTGGAGCTGCGGCCGCTGCCGCCCGTGTGTGACCGGGCACGACAACGCCTGCATCACCGGCGGACGCTACCGGTACCCGCCGACGCCCGGCCTCGGACCCGACGGAGCGATGGCCGATTACATCATCGTGCCGGCCCGGCACGTCCTGCCTCTCGGGGACGTCGACCCGGTCGGCGCCGGGCCGCTCGCCGACGCCGCCCTGACTCCCATGCGCGCGATCAACTCGGCCCGCGAGTGGCTCACGCCCGGTGCCACCGCCGTCGTCATCGGCGTCGGCGGGCTCGGCCACATGGCTGTGCAGATCCTCGCCGCCAGCACCGGGGCCCGGATCATCGCCGTCGACACGGCCGACGACAAACTCGACCTCGCCCGACGCCACGGCGCCCACGAGACGGTGAAGTCCGACGGCGACGCCGCCGCCGCGATCCTCGCCGAATCCGATGGGTACGGCGCCGACGCGGTGTTCGACTTCGCGGGCGTACAGCCGACGGTGGACCTGGCGGCGGGGGTCGTCGCCCCCGAAGGCGCCCTGCGTCTTGTCGGCCTCGGCGGCGGACTGCTGAACTACGGCGCCAACGCGGACACCGCAGCGCTGCCGTGGGGCGTGGACATCCGGAAGTCGTACGGCGGCACCCGCGCCGACCTCCTCGAAGTAGTCGCACTCGCCGCGCGCGGTGCGCTCACGGTGGAGCACACGCTGTACCCGCTGGCCGATTTCCAGCGCGCCTTCGACGACCTCGAAGCCGGACGGGTGAGCGGCCGCGCGATCCTGACTCCCTGACATCCG
Source organism: Gordonia neofelifaecis NRRL B-59395 (assembly GCF_000192435.1). GTDB lineage: Bacteria > Actinomycetota > Actinomycetes > Mycobacteriales > Mycobacteriaceae > Gordonia > Gordonia neofelifaecis. The sequence continues at coordinate 50,220 of NZ_AEUD01000001.1, read as the reverse complement.
CGTCGCCGTCCGACGACGCGCCCGTACCGGAAGGTGAGCCGCGTCACCATAGTGACAGTTTCTGCCATCATCGGCGTATCGTCGAAGGCATGGCCCGCCCGTCATTGAGCACCGCGAACCTGTACGAGGTGTCGCAACGCTGCGCCGAGGTCTTCATCGCCTCCGGGGGTGCAGGCGCGACCGTGCCGCGTCTCGCCGTCGCCGCCCGGATGTCGGAGCGTACGTTCTACCGCTACTTCCCCACCAAGGAAGACTGCCTGCGACCGTTGTTCGATGACGGCATCCGCCGCTACGCGGCGGCCCTCGCCGACCTCGCGGTCCCCGGCGACCCCGGCGTGGCCATCACCCGCGCCGTGGAGGCGACCTTCGCCGACGAGGACGACGTCCACACTCGTGCGTTGATGGCGACGGTGTTCGACGACCCGGCACTCCGCCGCGTCTGGCTCCAGGCCTCCTACGAGGCCGCCCACCTCCTGCGCCCGAGCGTCGCCGCACTCATCGGCGCCGAGAGCGACGACATCCGGATCTCCGTCCTCTCCAGCCAAGCCGCACTGCTGATCGTGGTGGCGATGGAGCACCTCGTCCGCTACGGCACACCGATGCACGAAGCGGTGCGCGACGCCGCCCGGGCCATGTTCGGCCCGCCGGCCGAAGAACCCGCCCCACAGCAGAATCACGCGACGCCGGCCGACGCCGCCGCCAACCGAGAAGAGTAGGAAAAGCAATGGATCTCCAGGACAAGGTCGTCATCGTCTCCGGCGGAGCCCGCGGGCTCGGCGAGGCGTTCGCCCGTGCCATCGTCGCCGCAGGCGGCAAGGTGATGATCGGCGATCTGCTCACCGACGAGGCGGCCGCGGTCGCCGCCGACCTGGGCGAGGCTGCACGGTCGATGCACCTCGACGTCACCGACGCGGACTCCTGGGAGCAGATCGTCGCCGCCACCGAATCCGCATTCGGAGCGGTGAACGGCCTGGTCAACAATGCGGGCACCGTCGCGACCGGTGTGAAGCTGGTGGACGAGCCGCTCGAGGTCTTCCAGCGCGTCGTTCAGATCAACCTGGTCGGGGTCTTCCTCGGCATGAAGAGCGTCACCCCGGCCCTGCGCCGCGCCGGCGGCGGCTCGATCGTCAACATCTCGTCGGCCGCCGGTCTCACCGGACTCATGCTGACCGGCTCCTACGGTGCCACCAAGTGGGGCGTCCGCGGCATGAGCAAGGTGGCCGCGATCGAGATGGCGCCGGAGAAGATCCGGGTCAACTCCGTGCACCCGGGCATGGTCCTGACGCCGATGACCGCACCCACCGGGATCAGCCTCGACGAAGGCGGATTCCCCGACGCGCCGTTCGGCCGGGTCGGTAAGCCGGAGGAACTCGCCGGCGCCGTCGTCTACCTGCTCAGTGACGCCGCGAGCTACACGACCGGCGCCGAACTCGCCGTCGACGGCGGCTGGACCACCGGACCTGTCGTCACCGACCGTATGGGCTGATCCCGCCCACCCAGAACCCGCCCGGGTCCGGCTCTCCCCTCTGCCGGATCCGGGCGCTTCCATCATTCGAACCGCTCGAGCGTCTGCGGGGCGGACAACCGGAAATCCAGTCCCCGCATGACGTCGATGACGACATTGATGTCGTGCGGCTCGACGCCGTAGCCGGTGAACACCACGAACTGCTTGTCGATGAAGGTGTCGAATGCGGGACCGTCCGCCGTCGTCGCCCCCGGTGGGTACAACATGTTCTCGTGCCGGACCCAGCCGTCGAGCGTCGCGAGCCGATCTTCGACCACCGCCTCGTCGACGGGTGCCACGCCTTCGACGAACTCCCCGCCGTTCAGCCGGTTGTAGATGTCACCGCAGTCGGCCGAGTCCCCACCCGACCAGAACGCCAACGTGTAGCTCATGCCCCGATTGTCCACGAGTCCATGACGCCGGTCAGTGGTATTCGCCAAGCCACGACCGCAGCGCGCCCGTAGTCTCGGAACCATGCTGTTCGCCTTCTCCATCGCCCCGGGAACCACCGACGACCCCGACGGATCGGTCAGCCGAGCCGTCGCCGAGGCGGTCCGCGTGGTGCGCGCCTCCGGTCTGCCCAACGAGACGACCTCGATGTTCACCACGATCGAAGGCGACTGGGACGAGTGCATGGCGGTGGTCAAGAGCGCGTGCGAGGCCGTCGCGGCCACCAGTCCGCGCGTCAGCCTCGTGCTCAAAGCCGATATGCGCGAAGGCTTCACCGGCCAGTTGACGCAGAAGGTCGAACGGGTGGAGCAGCACCTCGAGCCGTGAGCACTCGGACCCGACGCGCCTGGCACCCCGTGACATACTCGCCGAATGGGCGACGACGGCGCGGCAACCACCTCCTCCATCGATGAAGTGCACGCGTTCGAGACCGCGACGCGGGACCTCGTCGGACTGGCCTTGCGCAGCGTCGTCGACCTCGATGTCTCTCTGCCGCAGTTCCGCCTGCTGCTGACCCTTCAGAAACTGGGTCCGTCGAGTTCGAGCCGGTGCGCCCAGGCGCTCGGGGTGGTCGGATCGTCGATCACCAGAATGGCGGACCGTCTCCACGCGTCCGGGCACCTCGTTCGCGGCGCCGATCCGGGCAACCGGAGCATCGTGATGCTGGAACTCACCGAGGCCGGGCGGACGGTGGTCGGACAGGTGACCGCTAACCGTAGACGGGAACTCCGCCGCGTCCTGGATCTACTCGATCCCGATCTGCGCGCGGCATGCGCCCGTGCGTTGCGCGAACTCCACGCACCGCTCGACGTTCCGCCTACTGCGGACGACCTCGGACTCCACCTGCCGATGTGAGCCGCTGACACAGGTCAGCCGAGGAATCGGTGATTTGACCAAATCCAGTCTTGCGATGTGCAAGACTTGCGTCATGCAATGCTCGCGTCAGCGCAAGTACTGGCTCGACACGGCAGACCGGATCACCCAGCCCTCACGATTGGAGCACCCATGACCGCCACCGAAGTCCCCGCGATCACCGACATCCGCGGCCCGCAGAAACTCGGTCCGCTGACCCCGCTGGTCGGCGTCTGGGAGGGCAACGTCGGCATCGACCTCTCGTACCACAACAACGATGACGAGACCGGCCACACCTCGTACTTCGAGCGGGCATCGTTCAAGCCGATCGGCGTTCAAGAGAACGGCGACCAGAAGCTGTGGGGCCTCAACTACTCGATGACCGCCTGGCGGCACGGCGAGGAGGGAATGGATCCGTTCCACGACGAGATCGGCTTCCTCCTGTGGGACAAGGCCAACGGTCAGATCATGCGAACCGTGGTCTTCGGGCGCGGCATCGCGATCCAGGCGGGCAGTGCCGCCGAGCCGCACGACACCGTGCTCCACTTCGACGCCGAGCCCGGAGATCCGTCGTACGGGATCCTGCAGAACAGGTATTTGATGGAACGCGCCGAGATCAAGGACTTCACCAGCACGTTCACGATCATCGACGACGACACGTTCAGCTACACCTCGGATCTGCTGCTCCGGCTGGTCGCCACCGGTACCGAGATGCACCACACCGACCAGAACACGCTGCATCGCGTTCGGCGATTCCATCCGGGGTCGGAGTTCAACTGATCCGGCCGTCGGTTCACCGCTGAGATGACGACAGAGGACCCGCAGGCCTTCGCCCGCGGGTCCTCTCGTCTCAGGGTCTACGGCAGGACGATGTTGAAGTCGGGGTCCGGCTTATCGAGCACACCGAAAAGCGTCTGGAACGCCGAAGCGTCACCATCGATCGTCAGACCGGCTTCCTGAGCGGCCGCCGGATCGCCTGTCGCGAGTGCCAGCAACGCGGCTTCGGGAACCGTCAGCGTCGCATCGACATCGCCCGGGCGGTCGTTGCTGTAGCTGAACACGCCGTTGCCGAGCCGCGTTCGGAAGGTCTTGCCGGCGTCCGGGAAGGTCCACCGCAGTTCGACCGACAGATCCCAGGCGCGCGGTCCGTCGACGGTGATGGCGACCGCGTCGAAGAACATCTCCGGTGACAGTCGCGCCATGATGTCGGCGGATGCGGTCTGCGTCGGAGTGCCGAAGTTGCCACGACGCAGTTCCATCGCGCCCGAGAGGTACGCGCTGCGCCAGGTGCCGTTCTCGCTGCCGAAACCGAGGAGTTCGAGGGTGTCGGCCTGCAACGCCTTGGCTGCGGCGTGATCGGGCTCGGCGAAGAGCACATGGTCGAGGACCTGCGCCGCCCAGCGCAGATCGCCCGCCTCCTTCGACCCGCGTGCCTTCTCGACGACCGCGTCGGCGCCACCCATGAACTCGACGTATCGCTTGGCCGACTCCTCCGGGGTGTGCTGCCACAGCCGGGCCGGGTTGCCGTCGTACCAGCCCATGTAGCGCTGGTAGATGGCCTTCACGTTGTGGCTGACGGTGCCGTAGTAGCCGTGCGTGCTCCATTCCTTGTCGAGCGCGGGCGGCATCTGGATGCGCTCGGCGATCTCGATTCCGGTGTAGCCCTGGTTGAGCATGCGCAGCGTCTGATCGTGCAGGTAGCCGTACAGATCGCGCTGCACCTGCAGGAAGCCGATCGCCCGCTTGCTGTCCCACGTCGGCCAGTGGTGCGAGGCGAACACGACGTCGGTCTCGTCGCCGAACATCTCGATCGCCTCACCGAGGTAGTGCGCCCACATGTGCGGGTCACGAACCACCGCGCCGCGGATCGTCAGGATGTTGTGGAGCGTGTGCGTGGCGTTCTCTGCGATGCAGAGTGCGCGACGGTCCGGGAAGTGGAAGTGCATCTCGGCCGGTGCCTCGGTGCCCGGTGCCAACTGGAACACCATGCGAACGCCGTCGACCGTCAGTTCCTGACCGGTCTCGGTGATGTCCACGGTGGGCGCGATCAGCGTCACGGTGCCGGTCGACGTGGTCTGGCCGAGTCCCGCTCCGACGCCGCCCTCGGGGCTGCGGTCGAGCGCGGCGCCGTACATGTACCCCGCGCGGCGGCCCATCGCCGTGCCCGCGTACAGGTTCTCGGCGATCGCCGGCTCCATGAAGCCCTGCGGTGCGATGATCTGCACGCGGCCGGCCTTGACGTCCTCTTCGGTGGTGACGCCCTTGACGCCGCCGAAGTGGTCGACGTGGCAATGGGTGTAGATGACGGCGACGACCGTCCGGTCACCGCGATGTTCCCGGTACAGCTTCAGCGCCGCCGCGGCGGTCTCGGTCGAGATCAGCGGATCGATGACGATGATCCCGTTGTCGGTCTCGACGAATGTGATGTTCGAGAGGTCGAAGCCGCGCACCTGATAGATGCCGTCGGTGACCTCGAACAGGCCGTGCTTGGCCACCAGCTGCGACTGCCGCCACAGGCTGGGGTCCACGGTGTCGGGGGCGTCTCCGGAGATGAAGTCGTACGAATTGCAGTCCCAGACGACGTCGCCTGCCGCGTTGGTGATCTGCCCCGGCGAGATGGTCCCGATGAAACCGCGTTGCACGTCCTCGAAGTCTTGGGTGTCGTCGAAGGGGTAGATCGTTTCAGCAGGCACGGAGTTCCTCCCAGATATTTGGACACGTTCACCCAGGAGCCTAATGACAAAACGGGCACGCCACCTCGCCTATCGCGGGTGGTGTTTTCTGCGACGCACCCGTGGTCGATGCTGTCGACCGCCTCCCGTCAGAGCTCCCGGACCCGCCCGTCCGCTACGTGCCAGCGGCGGTCGACGGTCACGTTCTGCAGCATCCGGCGGTCGTGCGTCACGAGCAGAAGCGCCCCGTCGTACGACCGAAGCGCCGACTCGAGCTGCTCGATCGCCGCGAGGTCGAGGTGGTTGGTCGGCTCGTCGAGGACGAGGACGTTCACCCCGCGCGCATGCAGGAGGGCCAGAGCCGCTCGGGTGCGCTCCCCTGGCGAGAGGTCGATCGCCGGGCGGCCGACGTGCTCGGCGCGAAGACCGAACTTGGCGAGCAGAGTTCGCACCTCTTCGGTGGTGAACTCCGGCACCAGCACCTCGAACCGGTCGGCGAGCAGCTCCGGTCCAGAGAAGAGTCCACGCGCCTGATCGATCTCGCCCACCGCGACGTTCACTCCGAGTCGGCTGCTGCCGGAATGGGGCTCGGCGTGTCCGAGCAGGAGGCGGAGCAGGGTCGACTTCCCGGCGCCGTTGGGACCGGTGATACCGATCCGCTCCCCTGCATTGACCTGCAACGAGACCGGGCCGAACTCGAACTCGCCCTGCGTCAGAGTCGCATTGTTCAGCGTCGCGACCACCGAGCTCGACCGCGGTGCCGAACCGATGGTGAACTCGAGGACCCACTCCTTGCGCGGCTCGACCACCTCCTCCAGACGCGCGATGCGGCTCTCCATCTGCCGGACCTTCTGCGCCTGCTTCTCGCTGGACTCGGTGGCCGCCTTGCGCCGCACCTTGTCGTTGTCGGGGTTCTTCTTCATCGCATTGCGGACGCCCTGACTCGACCATTCGCGTTGCACCCGAGCGCGAGCCACCAGATCGGCTTTCTTCTCCGCGTACTCCTCGTACTCTTCGCGCCGGTGCCGCCGCGCGACCTCACGCTCCTCGAGATAGCTGTCGTATCCGCCGCCGAACACCGTGTTCGTATGCTGCGCCAGATCCAGTTCGACGACCCGAGTCACACTGCGCGCCAAGAACTCCCGGTCGTGGCTCACGAGGACCACACCACCGCGAAGGCCGCGGACCACGTCCTCAAGACGGTCCAGCCCGTCGAGATCGAGGTCGTTGGTCGGCTCGTCGAGCAGGACGATGTCGAAGCGGGAGCACAGCAGTGCGGCGAGTCCGACCCGCGCGGCCTGACCGCCGGAGAGCCCGGTCATCAGCTGTGACTCGGCGGATGCGGGCCCGGTGTCCAATCCGACGTCGGACAGGACTGCGGGCAGTCGTTCGTCCAGGTCTGCGGCGCCGGTGGCGAGCCAGTGGTCCAGCGCCGCGGCGTAGGCGTCGGCACCGTCGTCACCGTCGGCGAGCGCGGCGGCCGCGGCGTCCATCGCGGCGGTCGCCGCCGCGCACCCCGTCCGCCTGGCGACGTACTGGCCGACCGTCTCGCCGGCGATCCGCTCGTGCTCCTGTGGCAGCCACCCGACGAAGGCGTCCGACGGCGCCCGCGACACGGTGCCCTCCAGCGGCGCGAGGTCGCCGGCGAGGATGCGCAACAGCGTCGACTTTCCTGCACCGTTGGCGCCGACCACGCCGATCACGTCGCCGGGCGCCACGGTCAGATCGAGCCGGTCGAACAGGACGCGGTGGGCGTAGCCACCCGCGACGTCCTTGGCGACGAGAGTTGCTGTCATCGCTCCATGGTCGCACCCGGCACCGGACGCGGACGCCTCAGGCGTGCTCGTCGGTCGCGCGCGAATCGGTCAGGGTGAGCGCACCCCATCCGGCGACGACACCGACCACGACCGCGAGCACGGCGTAGGTGATCCGCTCGCCGTGGAAGAACGACGCGATCAGGTCGGCGCTCCACGCGCCGGCGGGGAGAGTGGTCGTCACCAGGGCCGCGATCAACGTGCCGACGACCGCGGTGCCGATACTGGACCCGACCTCCTGCGCGGTGTCGTTGAGCGCGGTGCCGATCGACGTGCGGTTGCTCGGCATGGCACCGACCAGGGCGACGGCACAGATCGTCATCACCGTGCGCAGTCCGATCGTCAGCAGGACCATGCAGATCGCGATCACCAGGTAGCCGTGCTCCACACCCCACGCGAGCCCGGCCAGGGCCGCGGCCAGGAAGCCGGCCCCGATCAGACAGGCGATCCGGTGCCCGAACCGCCTCGCGAAGAACTCGGAGAGCGGGGTCGCGAAGATCATCGTCAGGATCAATGGCAGGTTGGCGAGCCCGGCGCGCATGGGACTCCAGCCGTAGGCGTACTGGAAGTGCAGGATCAGGCCGAACATGACACCGGCCATCGCGATCGATGTGCCGACCTGAGCGATCGCCGCGCCGCGTACCGTCCCGACGGAGAAGACACCGAGGTCGAGCATCGGTTCCGGTGTCCGCCTCTCGTGCCACACGAAGCCGATCAGCGCGACGATCGCCCCGCCCACCGACGCCAGAGCCGGCAGGGAGGCCCATCCGTACTCGACCCCGGCGGTGAGGGTGAAGCACCCGAGGCCGATCGCCAGGATGCTCAGCACGGCGCCCGGCAGGTCGAGGCGGTCGTGGGTGAGGTCTTCGCGACGATCGGCCGGGACACCGAGGCGGACCCCGATCCAGGCGACGAGGGCGATCGGCGCGTTGACCAGCAGCAGCCATTCCCATCCGACATGCGCGAGCGCGGTGCCGCCGAGCACCGGTCCGAGGATGAACCCGCTCATGCCGACGACGATCATCAGCGTCATCGCCCGCATCCGGAGCCGCTCGTCGTCGAACAGGCGGAAGACCAGCGAGTTGGTGATCGGTGCCATCGCCGCTGCGGCGACGCCGAGGGCCGCGCGCAGAGCGATCAACTCCCCCGTCGTCGACACGGCTAGAACAGCCAGGCTGATCAGGCCGAACGCCGCCAGCCCGACCAGCAGGACGCGTCGACGGCCCAATCGATCGGCCGCCGAACCCGCGGTCAGGAGCAATCCGCCGAAGGTCAGCGAGTACGCGCCCGTCACCCATTGAAGAGCGACGGTGCCGCTGCCGAGGTCGCGGCCGATGGTGGGCAGCGCGATGGTGAGCAGCGTGTTGTCGACCATCTCCACGAAGAAGGCCAGACAGAGCGCGAACAGCGGGATCCACGCCGCTCGCAATGAGTTGTATGTGCGGGTCGGTTTCGACCCGCGCGACGAGGTCTCAGTGGCGGTAGCCATGGGACACCTCCTTCATATCGAACGTTGTTCGGTTATCGAACCATGTTCGATAGAATAGAACGACGTTCGATAAGATGCAAGGGAGGAGGAACTCATGACTGTTGACAAGGACGAGAGGCGCCCGGAAGCGCGCCGACGCCGCCGTGCGTCGCACTCGATGGAGACGGTGGTCAGCGAGGCGGTCGCCATCCTCGACGAATCCGGCGAGGCCGCGCTGACCTTCCGCGCCCTGGCCGCTCGTCTGGGCGGCGGCGTCGCGAGCATCTACTGGTACGTCTCGTCGAAGGACGAACTGCTCGATCGCGCCACCGATCACGTTCTGGGCGAGGCGATGGCCGAGATCGACACCTTCGAGGACTCCGACGATCCGATCGCCGACCTCCGGGCGGTCGCCGTCGCGCTGTTCGACACGGTCGCCGCCCGCCCGTGGCTCGGTGGCTACCTGATGCGCGACACCGGGACCCAGCCCAACGGATTACGGGTGTACGAGCAGCTCGGACGTCACGTGATGCGACTCGGGCTGAACCCGCGCGACACCTTTCACGGCGTCTCGGCCGTGCTCGGGTTCGTCATCGGCACCGCCACGGACCTGGGCCAGCAGATCCCCGCAGAAGTGGTCGACGGCACGATGACCGGCGCCGAGTACATCGAACGCTTCGCCGATCAGTGGCGCGCCCTGGATCCGGAGGAGCACCCGTACGTCCACTACATCGTCGACGAGTTCGCGGTCCACGACGACGCCGAGCAGTTCCGCGCGGGCCTGGACCTGTTGTTGGCTGGGCTGCGGTTGCAGGCCGGTCAGCGCTGAACCCGATCGCCCGACCGCCGCACGTCGGGCGCACCGACCGCCAGCCCGCCGAACCACCAGACCGCCGCGACCGCCCCGACCACGGCACCCAGGTGCCCGACCGTCGGCAACGCCCATCCGCCGCCCGACACGATGTCGGCCGTCGCCCCCGGGACCGCGCCGACGACGAATCCCGCCCACGCGCCGAGTACGCCGAGCAGCACCGCCCACGCCTTCTCCGTACGGCGGAAAACCACGAACACCAGCGCTGCGAGGAGTCCGATCACGGTCACTGAAATCGTGGGCATCAGCATGTGTCCACCATCGCCGCCGCCGTGCCCACCGGTCATCCGGCGATTCCCTGAGAACGTCCCCCAGATTCGACGGCCCACGGGATCAGCCCGCGTCGGCCCGCCAGTCGCGAGGCGGCACGCCGTGGACCTTGCGGAAGACCCGCGCGAAGTAGCCGGGATCCTCATAACCGCACCGGCGGCCGATCTCTGCGACCGGTAGATCGGTCTCTGCGAGGAGGCGTCGGGCGTCGATCAGCCGCCGCTCGGTGATCCATTCCTGCACGGTCCGCCCGGTCCGTTCACGCATCTCCGTCGTCAGGTGGCCGGGCGAGAAGCTCAACTCGCCTGCCACGTCGACGAGTGAGTACGGCCCTCGGTAGCGCTGCTCGATGACGTCCAATACCGCATCGACCAGGCTGTCCGACCGGCCCGGCGTCGCCGCCGCGGCGCGGAGTCGACTCACCGCGACCAAGAGCAGCACCAGCACGGCCGGGACCGAGTACTGATAGCCCGCCGGACGTTCGTGCATCTCCCGTTCGATCGTGCCGAGGTATCCCGCCCACAGCCGCCGATCCTCGCGCGGGACGACGAACCCGCTCGGACCGTCGTCCGCGAACGCCCGCAGCAGGGGATGGATCCGCCAGCGCAGTCGACGATCGGCGGGACCGCCGTCCGCCAGGTCCGTGGCGCCGAGGACCTCGGGGGTGAAGTACAGACCCCAGCCGCCGGCCCCGGCGAGCGCAGCGGCATCCTCGGCAGCGATCACCTCGCCCGGCCGGATCAAGTACCCGCATCCGGCTCCGATCCGCTCACGTCGATCGCCGAGCCGGAGCGCCCCGCCGCCCGCCTCGAAATACGCGATCCCGGGGAATTCATGGGCGTGTGCCCCGACCTCGGTCAGCGCGGCCTCGTCGAACCGCATCACCCAGACCTGTGGCACGCCGGGCTCAGCGCGAAAGGCGTAGACCGGCACTCTGGTCCGGCGCGTCGCGATCCGCGCGGGCCCGACCATGGTGCTCCTCTCGGCGACGCGAACATCGTCCCACTACCGGTGCGAATAGTCGCAGTGCCGACGTCTTGCACCGAGCAGCCTGGATTCGACGGTACTCGGACCACCAGGAGGAACGATGAACTCGATCAGTAGGCCAGACGACGACACCGCCGCGGACGCGCACGGCGGGCACGACTATCTGCCGGGCTTCGGCCGCGACGCCCTACTCCCGCTCTACGACCCGCTGACCCGCCTGGCGGGCATTCGGCGCATGCACCGATTGCTCGTCGATCGACTGGCCCTCCGGACCGACGACCGAGTGCTCGACATCGGAACCGGCACCGGCGAGCTGGCTCTGAGAATCGCCGTCGAGCACCCCGACGTCCACGTGATCGGCGTCGACCCCGATCCCCTCGCCCTCCGCCGTGCCCGCAGGAAGGCCCATCGCCGCGGTGCCGGCGACAGCACCCGTTTCGACCTGGGTTACGGCGATCGACTCGACTACGCCGACGGATCGTTCGACTGCGTCGTCTCGGCGTTCGCGTACCACCACCTGCCGCCCGAGGCACAGCACGCCCTGCTCGACGGCGCACTGCGGGTGCTGAAGCCCGGCGGCACGCTCGACGTGGTCGATTTCGGCGGACACGTCGACCCCTCGGACGGCAGGGTGGCGCGTCATGCGCTGACCAATCGTCACCTCGCGACCAGTCTGCGAGATGCGGTCCCGGTGGCGATGCGCGCGGCCGGATTCGAGACGGCGGCGGAGATCGACCATCGGGTCAGCAGGCGGATCGGGCGCGTGACCCTGTGGCGGGCCACCGCGCCGGCGTGACCGGCTCGCGGCTGCAGTCGTCGCCGAAACGCCGGAGGTCCCGGTCCCGCTGCACGCGGGACCGGGACCGGGACCTCCGGAAGATCTGGCGACTAGCTGTAGTCGTAGAAGCCGCGACCGCTCTTGCGGCCCAGGCGACCGGCGTCGACCATGCGGCGGAGCAGTGCCGGCGGGGCGAAGTGCGGTTCGGCGAACTCGGCGTAGAGCGACTCGGCAGCGGCGAGGCAGATGTCGAGGCCGACGGTGTCGCACAGGGTGAGCGGACCCATCGGGTAACCGCAGCCGCCCTTCATCGCGGCGTCGATGTCCTCGGCGCTGGCGTAGCCCGAGTCGTACATGCGGATCGCCTGGCACAGGTACGGGATCAGCAGGGCGTTGACGATGAAGCCCGACCGGTCGCCCGCCTGGACGGTGGTCTTGCCGAGGACGTTCTTGGCGTAGTCGGTGACTGCCTCGGCGGTCTCCGGTGCGGTGCTGAGTGCGGAGATGATCTCCACCAGCGGCATCACCGGGACCGGGTTGAAGAAGTGGACGCCGACCACGCGCTCCGGGTAGCTGGTGGCCGCAGCGATCTTGATGATCGGGATCGACGACGTGTTGGTGGCGAGGATCGCCTCCGGCTTCACGACGGCGTCGAGCTTGGCGAAGATGTCGTGCTTGATGGCCTCGACCTCGGGTGCCGCCTCGATGACCAGCTCGCGGTCGCCGAACTCGCTGATGTCCAGGGTCACCTTGACGCGCGCGATCGCGGCGTCGGCGTCCTCCTGCGAGATCTTGCCCTTGGCGACGCCGCGACTGATCGACTTGGCGATCCGCGCGGACGCCGCGTCGGCGAACTCCTGCTTGGTCTCGAGCACCAGCACGTCGCTGCCCGCCTTGGCACACACCTCAGCGATGCCAGCCCCCATGGTTCCGCCGCCGATAACGCCGATCCGATTCACAAATCACTCCAAAACTGCGCGGCCATCGTCGACCGATGACCTGAATTCAACGTCTTTCGCCTGTCAAGGGTAGTCGTCGCACCTGAGAGGACTGCCTGAGGCCCGCATCGCAGGCACCAGCCGTACTCGGAAGTAGCGTCAGCCTCGCTCGAGCCGCACGACCGCACGCTCGATCGCTTCGGCGCGCCTCCGGGGATCCCGAGTCTTGAGGATCTGCAGGATCACCGCGTACCGATCGCTGCGGCCGAGCGATTCCCACGCCTGCGCCGCCTGCGGCCGGAATGCCAGCGCCGCAAGCAGATCGGCCGGCGGCTCCGCCGTCCGCTGAGACTCGTACGCCGCGTCCCAACGGCCGTCCGCCCGGGCCGCGTCAGCCTCCGCATGCCCGGCGGCGCGGACCCGGCCCGCCGCCGCGAGCGCCTCGAACTTCTCGACGTTGATCTTCGACCACGAGCTCGTCGGCCGCCGCGGCGAGTACCGCTGCAGGAACGAGTCGTCGTCGTTCGACCGCCGCTGCCCGTCGATCCAGCCGAAGCAGAGCGCGCCGTCGAGCGCCTCGGCAATGACGATGCCGGGGAGCGTCGAGCTGCGCTTCGCGATCCGCAACCACGCCTCGGGCTCGACGGCGTGGTTGGCCTCGAGCCACCGCTCCCAGTCGGCGCCGGTCTGGAACTCCAGGATCTCCACCGGCCCACAATGGCATGCCGCAACGGGTTCGTCAGCTGTTCGGCCGCTCAGCCGCGTGCGTAACGGTCAATCAGTTCAGTGATGCGGATCTCCCGGTGCTCGGGACGCATCCGCCCGGCCCGTTCCAACAGGCTGATGCCGTGCAATGCCGCCCAGAAGACCTCGGTCTCGACCCCGCGACTCTCGTCCTCGATGGTGTCGGCCAGAACGTCGAACCCCGCGCGGAGGTCTGCGGGCGTGTCATCGCTCGCGAACTTCACGTCGATCACTTGCTGGAACATCGCCTCATAAACCGCCGGGTGCGCGCTGCCGAAATCCAGATACGCGGTCGCGACAGCCGCGATCCGGGCACCCGGCGCGTCGGTGCGGCACAGCGCCTTGCGGCATCGCTCTGCCAGCTCCGCAAATCCCTCTAACGCGATGACCAGCATGATCTCGCCCTTGCCACCGGGAAAATGCCCGTAAAGCACCGGCTGCGTGTAGCCGATCGCCTCGGCGAGATGCCTGGTGGTCACCGACGCCCAGCCGTCGGTGTCGGCGCGGAGACGAGCCGCGTCGAGGATTGCGCGGCGCCGCTCGTCGTATCGCTGCTGTCGCGGAGTCTTGCCTACCATGAGTCCTCCTTGAATCAATGATCCCCTTGCGCGCATCCGACTAGCGCCCTATTCTAGCATGACTAGAAATTCTAGTATCGCTAGAAGGAGTCGCCATGTCATCCGTTCTCGCAGTTCTCGCCACAACGGTCACCGGCCTCATGGTCGGCGTCGAATTCTCGGTCGCCTTCGTCATAAACCCGATCACGCTCGCACTGCCCGTCGACGCGTCGATTGCCGCGAGAGCCCACGGGGCCCGCATGCTCGGACGCGCGATGCCGTTCTGGTACTTCGGTTCGTTGATCCTGACAGTCGGACTCGCAGTCGCCGTCTGGAACACCGACGCGGCGTGGGCCGCCGTCACCGCCGCCGCTCTGCTGCTCATCAGCGTGGTCATGTCGATCGCCCTGCTCGTTCCGATCAACAACCGTTCGCTGACCTGGACCCCGGAGAGCCACCCGGCCGACTGGCGCGAACAACAGCAGCGCTGGGACAACCTCCATTACATCCGCGTCGCGGTGATCGTTGCAGCGTTCACCTTCGTCGCACTCGCCGCGACGATCATGTGAGGAGGTACTCACCGAATCGGATCGGGCTTCCGGCGCCGGCCGGAAGCCCGACCTCATGTCGCCGCCTCCGACTTCAGGATCTCGGCGAATCGCCGGAACGTCTGATCGGCCGGATGCGCTTTGTCAGGAGCGTTGGAGACGTTCATGAAGACGGCGATGGTCGCGCCGGACGCGGGGTCGTGGAACACAGCGGCGGTGAACCCGAGGCCTTCGCCGTTGTGCCCCCACCAGCCGTCGGTCCGACCCATCCCGAGCGCGTAGATGTCATACGGCGGACCGACCTGAAGCGGCGCTCCGCGCTCGCGTTGCGCCTGTGTCGCGGGAGTGAGGAGCAGCCCCTCGGCGAGGGTCGTACCCCAGACGCGGGCGTCGTCGAGCGTCGACACCATGGATCCGGACGGCCCGTAGATCGACAGGTTGTCCGGCTGCGCCTCCGGTCCCCCGTCGCCCTGGATGTAACCCGTCGGGTGCGGGGCGGTCCATTTCGTCACGTCGAGGAGGTAGTGAGTTCCGGAGAGCTTCACCGGCGCCAGGATCCGGTCGCTCAGAACGTCGGCGAACTGCTGTCCGGTGACCTGCTCGATCACGGCGCCGAGCAGGTTCGTGTCCGCGTTGGTGTAGACCTTCCTCGTCCCCGGTGCGAACTGCGCCGGTTGATTCAGGACGAAAGCGTTCAACTCGTCGAGGGTGAAGATCTTGTCGGGGTCCTTGCCGAACTCCTTGAGGAAGGCCTCTCCCACGTAGTCCGCGTTGCCGCTGGACATGTTCGCGAGCTGACGCAGGGTGATCTCGTCACCGTTGGTGACACCCTGGACGTACTTGCCGAGCGAGTCGTCGAGGCCGACCTCGCCCTGATCGACGAGCTGCAGCAGGAGCGTGACGGTGTACGACTTCGTCACGCTGCGCAGCGGCCACGACATCGAGGTGGTGACGGGAACCTTCTTCGTCACGTCGGCCAGACCCGCCGCTGTCGTCCACGAGCCCTGACCGGGGATCCAGACGCCGACCGCTGCACCGGGGACCTCGTACTGCTTCATCGTCACGTCCAGGGCCGCGCGGAGCTTGGCCTGCAACGCCGGCGCCAGCGCACCAGTCGGGGCGGCGGGACGGCTGACGGAGACGGTCGGGGCGGCCTCCTCGGTCGACGTCCCGCAGCCGACCAGAAGCGCGGCCGAGAGCGCCGCGACGACGAGGAGCACAACACTGCGCGCCCCGCGCGAGGCGCCTTTCGATCCACCCATCATGAGTCGTCCATTCGCGCCCTGAGGCAGATAGCCGCCCCCGCCATCTGTCATTGTGAGCCGCGAACCGTATGGCGGCAACGATTCTCCGGTCTCGCGATCGCCGACCGAGAGACATTCACCCGGACGACTGTCGGCCGTCCGGGTGAGCGATCCGTGGCCGTCGGAACCGACGCAGAGACGAAGAACCCGTTCCGACTCAGGTCGGAACGGGTTTCTTCAAGTGGAGCCAAGTCTCGTCGGCGAGGTGGGAACGGATACTCCCACTCGATGACGGCGCCGGGCAGACGTAGCGCAGGCGGCCTCGCCGATCAGAGTCGCACCCCGCGCTTCTCCAACCAGATATGCGGGTTGATCGGGTTACCTGCGGCGTTCCAGACCTCGTAGTGCAGGTGCGGTCCGGTGGAGTTGCCGCGATTGCCCACGGTGCCGATCTTCTGGCCTGCGTGCACCTTCTCGCCGGCGTGAACAAGAATCTGATCGACGTGACCGAAGACTCCGGTGGTGCCGTCGTCCTGCCGAACACGGATCCACTGTCCATAACCCGAGGCCGGACCGGCCTCCAGGACCACGCCGTTGGTCACCGCGCGCACCGGGGTGCCGATCTTGTTGGCGATGTCGACGCCGTTGTGGTGGGCGCCCCAACGGGCCCCGTACGTGGAGGTGACGGTGCCGTTGACCGGCTTGGCCGCGGGTGCCTGACCGATCCCGGACGGCAGCAGGTCACCGATCGCCTTGTCGAGCGCCGGTGGGAGATTGTCGGGCACCTGCAGATTCTTCGGCAGCTGCACGCCGCTCGGAAGCGCGATCGGTGACGCGGGCTTGGCGGCGGCCTCGCCTGCGGTGGCTGCGGCCAGCCCGATCGCGCCGGCGAAGGCGGCAACGACGCCGAGACGCACCGGCGCAGCCGTCCGGCTCGGCGTCTCCACGCGATGGCGGCCGGACCGGCGGCTCCGCGAGGCGCTGCCGAGCGCGGCACGAGTCAAGAATCGGTCAGGGGTCGCACGGTGTCGAGTCACAGTCTTCGGTCCATTCAGGTTTCGATAACGTTTTGGATACGGCAAGGACACGGCGAGGCTACTAGATAGACGCTGGCGGATGCCAACCATGCTGAACCGAGGCTTGGCGGCCTCACGCCCTCGGCAGACCTGCTGTCTGCTCACCGCGACGGCGACTGGTCCGGGTCAGATTGCTGAGGTGAGCGGCCGCAGCGCGGCGAAGGAGGTGCTGCCGGGTTCGGCGGTCGGGCACGTCCCCGATGCGATCGCAGTGCTCAGCGAGCACCGTCTGCATCACTTCGACGTTCGCGGCGTGACCCGCATCTTCGAGCTCGCTCTCGACGACTCCGGTCGGTCGATGCTCCGCCGAGGCGACGACGTCTGGCAGCGCGCGACAAGTCGATTCGTCGACGACGACACCATCGAAGGAACCGCGGGACCGTCGTACGACGGGGGCGGGACCTGGCAGCACGCGGCGAACGCCCGCTTGAAATCGGACATGGGCGCCGCATGGACATCGTGCCGTGCCGGCGGTCGATCATAGAGACGAAGAAACCCCATCTGACCATGTCAGATGAGGTTTCTCGAAGTGGAGCTAAGGGGACTCGAACCCCTGACCCCCACACTGCCAGTCTGGCATTCCCACCTTCGGTCTGTGTCGGACTGTCTCGTCCAGTCCCGAACAGTCCACTTCACGACCGTTTCTCTCTATCGAGCTGTCTCGAACGGTGTCGAACAGTCCCGACTATTACATGGACGCCAAATGGACACGTCGAACGGACGTTCGTAGCTCGTTGAGGGTGGGGGTCGCGCCCCACTTCTCTGCCCCCGTCGGCCCCCAGGGGGTCTGGCACCCCAGGCTTCTACGGTCGCGGCCATGACGACAACACAAAGCCCACCCGCAGACCCACAGGACTGGCCGATCGAACGATGGTGCGGACGGCTCGGTTGGCTCCGATCCCGCGGTGCCTCGGCCAACGACCGCCGCATCCGGCAGTGCCGCCGTGCCCTCGCATACTGGCGGCTGATGGGCATCCTGTCCGACCAGCGTGACCTTCTCGGTGCCGACGTCACCGACACAGTGCAGGCGGTGTTGCACGATGCGATCACGTGCCGGCGCGTCCCCGACCGCGGGCAGGTGGCGTCGTGAGCCTCGGTCTGCGCCGTCGGCGCGCACCACAGCCTGCGCCCGCGGTGGTGACGCAAGACGAACAGCGGTCGAAGCGTCGGCAGAAGTTGCCGGTGACGTATGACGGTTCGTTCTCGCTGACCGACGAGGTGATGGCGATCCTGTCCCCGGTGGCTGAGCGGGTGGCGCGGCTCCGCAACCCGGCAGTGATGCTCGGCGACATCGACGTGCTGGTCGCCGAGACCGCGGCCACCCTCGATCAGATCGCCGAGATCGTCGCGAAGCGGGAGGCGGCGCAGCGGGTCGCGCACCTTAGGAGCATCGAACAACGGTCGACGGCGCTCGGGGCTCTGTTGCGGACCCGTCCCCGCATCGGCGCTCCTGCCGTGACAGCGGGGATGCTGCCGTCGTGCGAGTGGATGATGCTGCTGTCCCCGACGAGTGACGCCCTGGAGGGCCCGCTGTCCGATCTTCTCGGCCTGCCTGCCCCGCGGGTGGAGAGCGGTTCACCGGTGACGGGTCGCGTCGACGAGGGACGCCGTTCCCGGGCAGTCGAGGACGCGTTTCGGGGTCTGGATGCGGCGGCGACGGCTGTCACTGCGCGTCTCGATCGTCTCGAAGCGTCGGAGGCTCGCATCGCCTCCCGCCGGTTGCCGCGCCGGGCCACGGCGAACTCGGTGCTTCGCGACTTGGGTGTCGCGTCGTGGGCGGAACAGCCGTCCATCACCACCGCCAACCGTAATTCCAGTGTGGGAGGAAAGCCATGACCGAAATCGACGTGACCAGCGACGCGGTGTCCGTAACGCCGCCGGTCGTCTACGAGTCGCCGTTGCTCAACCCGATCGGCGGCGGTTTGTATGCGGCGTCGGCTGGTCCGCTGCCGATGCCGGAGCACTGGTACGGCGGAATCGAAGTGTTGCCGATCAACTGCGCATCCGGTTGGGGCACGTGGGAAGTGGACCCGTGTCTCAACAACGCAGACCCGGACGCCCGGAAGGACGGGGATCGTGCTGATCCGCTCGCCCCGTTTCTGCCGCTCGTCGTGTGGGGCTACGACGAATGCAGCCTGATCACGCAGACCGAAGACATGGTGTTGACGCGTGCCCGCCAGAATCAGCGGCTGCACGAACAGCAGTTGGTGGAGCAAGAGTTCGCGGGTCGTCTCCTCGCCGACGCCACCGATCTCGGCACGGTCGGCGACCTCGTGGAGGCGGTCTCCGTGTTGGAGGCCGCTTTCGCGGCCGAAGGCATTGCGGGCGTCATTCACGCGGGAGCGCAGTGGGCGGCGCCCGCTGTCTCCGAGTCGGTCGCGTCGGGGTCCCCGATCTGGCGGTCCCCGCTGGGTGCGGTGTGGGCGTTCGGCGGCGGCTACGTGGACGGGCTGGGTGACACGCTCGTTGCGACCGGCCCGACGACGATGTGGACGTCGCCGATGGAGGAGCACGCGACACCGGACGCGTTGGCGAACACGATGGCCGCGATGGTGGAACGGTCTGTGCTGGTCGCGTACGAGTGCTTCTCGGTCGCCGTCACCATCACCGGCGGCAGCACCGACGACCAGGTGGAGCGTCTCTTGGCCCGCGGTCGGGAGTTGACCCGATGACGAGCCGCGGCGCGCGGCGCGCCGAGATCGCGGTGCACGAGGCCGGCCACAGCGTCGCAGCCGTCCTGCTCGGGGCACGCGTCAACGGAATCCACGTGGGGGACGAGTTGTTCGCTGACCGCCCGGGGTGGACGAAGTACGTGATCCGCGACGACGTGCGGGTTCCAGACCGCGAGATCATCTACGCGGGGCCATGGGCTGAGGCTCGGTGGCGGGCAGGACGAGCACCGGGGCGCAGTCAGATCATGGCAGCGCTCGCCGGGACCGAAGACCTCGACGACCTGCAGGCGGCGCAGTCTTCGGGCGAGTTGCTTCCGTCCCGTGACGTCAACGAAGCGCTTGAAGAACTATGGCGTCCGGCGATTCTGCCGGTCGCGAAGCTGTTGTGCGAGCACGGAACTCTCACTCACCGCGATGTCGCTGACGTGCTCGGCCTCTCGACGTTCGACGGCCCGATCTTCTCCACTCTCGCGGGCCCTGACCGAGGCTGGCATTTGCGGTGTCGCAGCAGGTCGAGGCCACCGACGTTTGCGTGACGCACGCATGGTGCGTCCTCGGAAACCAGTCAGCCCCGGGGTGTGTATCCCCGGGGCTGACCCGTCGATCAACGGAGCACGTCGATGCCGCCGAGTGTATCGCCGCCGCGTGACACCGGAGTTCGGTGCAAGTGACATCGCCCTTCGAAACGGACTCGGGTGGCCTTCCAATCGTCCTCATGTATCGTCGTGGTTCAGAACCGAATATCGAAAGACCCACACGGAATTGAGTCCGACCGGGAAATAGGGAACTGAGTCCCTGTCTGCACCCATACCCGGGGGTCTTTTTTGTGCTCTCGGGACGACCCGAGGAGACCGAGAGCACATGGATCAATCACCGACGATCCACGAGCTGCGCAACCGCGCAAGACCATTCAGTGTGGCCGAGTACGCCGACCTGTTCGGCATCAGACCGCAAGAGGTCTACCGGAAAATCAGACGTGGCGACCTGCCCGTCCTCCGTGTGGGTCGGACAATCCGAATCCCCATGCGCACGGTCCTCGAAATGATCGGCGAACCACCCCACGATGGCGACGGTGCGGCATGACCGAGCCGCGTCCCCTCTACACTCCGCACGACTTCGCACGGCTGCTCAGTGTCGACGTCCAGGCGATCTACCGACTGCGCACCGCGGGCAAGCTGCCACCAGCGATCCGGGTCGGGCAACGCCTGTGGTGGCGACCCGAAACGATCGACGACTGGCTCACAGCATTGGAGAGCGGGGAGCGCCCCGAACCTGAGACGCAACCCGAAACCGAGGCGCTCCCCAATCAGCCGACGAACCGGAAGGCTGACGAAGAGCACCGTATCGGGCGGGCGTGCTGATGACCGGCGCGTTCGTGCCGTCCGCGGTGCTGCTGCTGGCCGCGATCATCCGGGCGTCAGCCAGCGACACCGTGGCGGTCCTCGACCTTCTCACCCCGGACGACGTTCACGGTGTCGACGCACCGACCGCGGTGATCCTCGACGTCGCCCGCGAGCTGGCCGGCGACGGCCTCGACCCCGCGCCGGAACTCGTGCAAGGCGAAGCGCTCCGGCGTGGTGTGTACGCCGGACATCACGGCGACCTCGCCCGCACCCGGCTAGCCGACGCGGTCACCGCACGCGCGGAACCCGCCGCACTGTGGCTGTACGCCGCGAACCTCGCCGCCGACCTGTTGCGGAACAGGATGATCGCCGCTGGTGAGTCGATCGCCGAGCACGCCCGCAACGGCGCCGAAACCGACGCCTGGACGGGCTTCGTCCGCGACGGCCGCGCGCTCCGCCGATTGCACGACATCGTCCAGCAACTCCGCCACCACGCAGGACAGGAACACGCAGCATGAACGATGTTCCCGCAGCGCTGTTGAACGCCGCCCCAGACGACCGCGACGCCGAGCAGCCCGATGTCTGGGCCTCGACGCCTGAACTCCAACACATCCGGGACGCGGCGCAGTCACGGTTGATGGCTCCCGCCGCCGTGCTCGGCGCAGTCCTCGCACGACGTCTCGCCGAAGTGCCGCCGAACATTCAGCTGCCGCCGGTCATCGGTGACGAACAGTCGCTGAACTTCTACACCCTCGCGTACGGGCCTCCTGCTTCGGGGAGATCAGCCTCGGACAGTGTCGCGGCGAAACTGCTGGGCCCTTCCGGGGTCGAATGGACGCCGCTACCGGCGTCCGGGGAGAAGCTGGCGGGCACCTTCGTGACCCCTGACTCGAACGCCCCGCACGGTGTCCGTTTCGTGCGGAGGACGGCGTACCTCGCATGGGATGAAGTTCTCGCGCTCCGAGCCAGCGCCGAACGCAACGGCTCGACCCTCCTAGCGTCCCTACTGTCGGCGTGGCCCGGCAAAGGCATCGGCACCACCACTCAAACCCGGGACCGCAACACTCCCGTCCCGCCCCACTCGTACCGGCTGTGCGCATTCCTCGGCGTGCAACCTGCCAACGCGGACGCCTTGCTCGCGGGAGCAAAAGACGGCCTGCCGCAACGATTCCTGTGGATGGCGACCGAAGACCCCACCATGCCCGCCCGCACGTTGGGCGGCGGCGACATCGTGCCGCTCCGGCTCGCCGACATCTTCCGTTTCGACGACCCCCAAGAGCTCGGTCAGGTTCAGCACGTCGAAGTGTGCGAGGCCGCGCGTGACAGCATCGTCGCTGCCCGCCTCAACGTCGTCCGAGGTCACGGAGAACCCGCGTCGGGGCATCGGCTGCTGCTGCAGGAAAAGGTCGCCAGCGGCCTGTCGTTGCTCCGGCCCGACTGCGACATGCCGATCGTTGATGACGCGTCCTGGCACCTCGCCGGGCGGGTGATGAGCGAGTTGCACGACCCGACATTCACACGAGCCATCAAGGACAGAAGCCGCGAAGAGCGGCAGCGAGTACAGCATCTCGGGCATCTCGACGAGGAACGCGCAGCCGCAGCCGAGACGTCAGCGGTGAAGCGAGTCGCCGAACGCCTCGACGCCCGGATGCCGCCCACCGGGATGACCGTCACCGACATCAACCGGGCTGTCGCCGGACGAGACAAGGCCAGGAACCTCCACCGCGACGCCCGGGAGTGGCTGGTGAACACAGCCCGGTGGGTCAAAGAAGACGGTCGGTACTTCCGGGCATCGGAACAGTAGGACGTAGGACGCAGTAGGACGCATGTGTGAATCAGCCAGAATCAGCCCTTACGTGAGTACATTCTCTCTCTCCTACCTGGGGAAACACAGAATCGGACTCACACACCGAGTAGGACATCGCGTCCTACGTCCTACATCTCACGCGCAGTCGCATTCCCTCAGACCTGCCCCCTTCGCGAACCCAGTAGACGAAAGCGAGAACCGATGAACTCCACCCCGGACTGGCCGTCATTGCCGCCGCCGCTCGACCAGCTGCACCCGTGGCTGCAGGCCCGCGTGTCCGGCGTCCCCGCCCAAGAAATCGCCGACCACTACGACGTGCCGGTCGACGACGTCACCACCGCAGTCCAACGGGCCCTCGACACTGCCGGCTACGCCGGATGGCCCGACCACGAAGTCATCCACGCCCTCCGCCGCGAAACACTCACGCTCATCGAACCCGGCCACCGATTCCCGCCTCCCACAGCCCCGCCACCGGACGATCACACCGACACCCACCCAGGACCCACCCCCGACCCGAAGGCGACGCCATGAGCGACCCCAACGCGAAACCGTGGGACACCCCCGGACTCCCACCCCGCACCCCCGAAACCCGATGCCGATTCCATCAGCGCACCGCACCCGACGGCGGGCCCGGCCCGACCCAATGCGCGTACCGCGACGACGACCCCAACCGCTGCCCCCGCTGCCACCGCACCTACACCACGCCCGGCGGATGCGGCTTCACCCCCGAATGCGCACACACCGATTCCGACCCGCCAGCTGCCCCGTGACCGCAACGAAACCTGCCGAACACACGACCCACCGAAGGAGGCTCGTCATGCCGAGAAATGTCCTCTCATGGGATATCCCCGGACGGCCGCACGGAAAGGCCCGCCGATTCTCGGATTCCAGCATCGAGAAGGCGAAGAAGGCGATCCAGCTGAGGGTCGCGGGATTCTCGTGGGAACGGATCGGAGACGAGCTCGGCTATAGCGATCCGTCGGGAGCACGCCATCTGGTGCGCCGCTATCAGCAGCAGGTGGGAACCGAGTTGTCCGACGAGCTTCGAGACATTGACTTGGCGCGGGCCGATCAGATGGTGGCGCGGGCTCAGGCGCGTCTCGCGTTGGCTGAACGTGAAGGAGTCCCGCACGCCGACTGGGTTCGGGTGTTTGGTGCGTGGCTGTCAGCTGCCACCTTCCATGCGCGTGTGGCAGGGACGATCGACCGGCGCGTCGAAGTGCAGATGTCCGCGCCCGGCTCGACCGATGTCGATCAGTTGAGGGACGAGTTTCTGCAGCTGCAGGAGACGACGCGGACACCGGCGACCGTGGACGGTGAGCTCGTCGACTCGACGCCCGAGCAGACGGTGCCGGAACGGTGCACTCTGCATCAGATTCGGTACTGCGCGGAGTGCACCCGGAGACACGCCCAGTAGACAGCTTGTGTGGCGCGAAAACCGTTGCGCCACATGGCTTTACAGATAATCCTCTATTAAAATATAAGTATGACATAACCCCACTTGACCAGCGGAAACAAGCGGATTCAGCCGCTGTCTCCGGCCCACCCCCACGAGACGGCAGACCTCCGATGAACGCGCCCGCAACGGCCCGCCGGAAACGCCGCAAGAACCGGACCGCGCCCGACAATCACGCCATCGCATACCTCCGCGTGTCCACTGCGGAACAAGCCGCCAGCGGTGCCGGACTCGCAGCCCAACGCACCACGATCACCGCGGAAGCCGAGCGACGCGGCTGGCTGGTCGTCGACTGGTTCGCCGACGAAGGCATCAGCGGCGGGAAACGCATCGATCGGAGGCCCGGCCTGTCTGCCGCCCTCCGCGCGATCGAACAAGGCGCAGCGTCGACGCTGGTCGCGTCGAAACTCGACCGCATCAGCCGCTCCATGCTCGACACGGCGACGCTGATCGAACGCGCCCGAGAAGACGGCTGGAAGCTGTTCACGTGCGACGTGCAAGTCGACACAACCACCCCTGCAGGTGAAGCACAGGCCGGACTGATGACCGTGTTCTCGCAGTTCGAGCGGCGTCTCATCGGTCAACGCACCAAGGAGGCGTTGGCGGAAAAGAAGGCGGCTGGTGTGCGGCTCGGGCGTCCCTCCGTTCTTCCGCTCGACGTCGTTCAACGCATCCTCGACGCACGAGACTGCGGCGCCACGTACACCCAGATCGCCGACGACTTGAACACCGACAGGGTGCCGACCGCTGCAGGTGGTGCCCGCTGGTATCCGTCCACGGTCCGGCAGGTCGTGAACGGGCAGGATGCTGCCCTGCTTCGCGCGGTGGGAGGCATCGAATGATCACCGTGTCGACGTGCAGTTTCCGCGAGTACAGGCCGCATATGGGTGTGCCGGTGCGGACGTCGGTCGGGGCCGCGAAATGGTTCCCGCACGACGTCACCGAATGGCCCGCCACGTATCCGCGGTGGTCGTGGGTGCGGACCCTCGACGAACCCGAATACCGGACCCGGTACATGGCGATGCTCGACGCTCGCCGCGACACCATCCGAGCCGAACTCGACGCCTTCCACAGCGCCGGACAGCCGGTGTGCCTGCTGTGCCACTGCAACCTCGCGAAGCCCGGAGCGTGGTGCCATCGACGGCTCCTCGCCGAATACCTGGGCACCGCGTTCGGCCTCACCGTGCCGGAACTCGGCGCCACCGCGACCCCGTGGTGACGACAGCAAAACGCCCTCGGCGCATCCCGCCAAGAACGACACCGAGGGCAGCAGACCCACAACCCATGAACGAGAAGGAATCCACCGTGACCGTACCCGCCCCCTCCCACCGCCACCACAGGTGCGACACCGTGACCCGCGCAGGGTCCCCACTGACGGTGATCCGCCAAGACGACGTCCTGCCCGGCTTCGAGCCGATCGTCACCGTCCGGTCCGGGCTCGCCGACGTCCTCGACCTCACGCCGACGACCGCGGTCTGCCTCGCAGCCCAACTCGTGACCGCCGCAGGCGCGACCGTCGCCGACATCCACACCGTCGGGAAGGGACAGAACCGATGACCGCCACCATCACCATCTGCCCCGCCCCCAGCCCCGAGCAGATCGATCTCACCGACAACGAATCGTGCGCCGTGACCACGCTCGCGCGGATCGTCGGCAGCACCGTCACCGTCAACGTCGACCGCGTCGACACGCTCTGCGACGACGGCACCATCACCTCACGAATGGAGGCCGTGTACAGCCTGCCGTGCGACGGCATCCTCCGCGCCACGCACCTCGACGACATGCAGGACGTCACCGCCGCAGCGCAGCACTTCATCGCGGAGAACCAGCGGTGAGTCGCGACAACCGCGCCGCGTACACGCAGGACTCCATTCAGAAACTCCCCAACGGGAAGTGGCGCGCACGGCCCACCTTGGGCGTCGACCCCAAGACCGGGCGACTCGTCCGCCCGACCAAGACGTTCGGCACCAAAACCGACGCCCGCGCCTGGGTGAAAGAGCAACGCCGCCAGTGGGACAACCGGACGTGGGCTGCACGATCCGACCGCACATTCACGGAGGTCGCGGACCACTGGCTGAGTATCCGCGACGCCGACCCCGACATACGAGCCAACACTGTCCGCGCCGACCGCGAATCCCTCGCCTACGCGCGCCGCGCGTTCGGCGACACCCCGGTCCAGAGGCTGACGCCGGCATCACTGATCGACTGGTCGTTGACGCTCACCACCCTCGCCGGACAACCGCTCGCGGCGTCAACGAAACGACGAGCGATCGGCAGCGTCCAGCAAGTCTTGAAGCACGCCATGCGGATGCGGTGGATCACGTTCGACCCGTCCGCCGAACTCGACGCACCTGCACAACGCGAAGTCGTCGCCTCCGACGCCCGCGACGTGTGGACACCCGAACAGATGGACCAGTTCCTCGACTCAGTCCTCGATCACCGGCTCGCCGGATGCTTCGCCCTCACCCTCCTCGGACTCCGCCGCGAAGAAGTCGGCGGCCTCCGCTGGTGCGACGTCGACCTAGATCGTGGCGAACTCCGCATCCGGCAGGCCCGCGTCGACGTCAACGGCGTCGACATCATCGACGAACCCAAAACGGCCCGGTCGGTTCGCGACCTGCCGATCCCGCCACGCGAGCTCACGATCCTCAGAAAGATGCGCGTCCGGCACGCCAGCGAACGCCTCGCCGTCGGAAACCCGCTCGCCGACACCGACCTCCTCATGTCGCAGATCACCGGCACCCCGCTGCCGGTCCGCAAGTACACCGAACTGTTCAGGAAACGCCGAACGATGGCGGGCCTGCCGCCGGTCCTGCTCCGCAACCTGCGGCACTCCAACGTGTCCCGAATGCGGGCCGCGGGCGTGCCTGCCGACGTCATCGCGTCCTGGCACGGCCACACCGAACGAATGACGACCGCCGTCTACGGACGCGTCACCGACGACCGACTGAAAGACGCAGCACTGGTGTTCGGGACGGCAGCCAACGACCGTTGACCTGCCGCGGAAGTAACGGCTATGCGGAGATCGCCAGGATTTGAGTCCGCAGTCAAGGTCCGAGGACTACATTCCGACCATGCGCCAGCGGCTCCTCATCCTCGCAGTCTCACTCGCTGCCGCGGCAGCCCTCGCCGGATGCGGTTCCCCCGCGGCCGACAACGCATCAGGGCCGTCGACGACGGAAGCCGTCTCGCCGCCGACCACCGGCCGACCGTGCTCTGAGGGCGGAACCAACACGGCGGAACCGTCGTTCTATCAAGACCAGTTCAGCACCCAGGCCGAACCGCTCAGCCGCGACATAGCCACCTACCGGACCGCGGTCACCGCCGACGACAACCAAGCCATCCAAGACGCGTCCTCGACGTTGTACAGCGAGATCACTGTCGGGCTGACGATGGCGCAGAACGGTTCATGGGGCTGCTACAGCCCGCTCGCGCTGCAAGACCTGGAGACTGCCACCAACGAGGTCGCGCCGCTGTTCAACGACCTCGACGCGGCCGAGAGCGAATGCTGCGGCCACACCTCTGCCGAAGCACCGGCGCTCATCGAACAGATCACGCCGAAACTGGCCGACTACATCAACACCCTCAACGCGTACTCGGCACAGTTCGGCGGCGAACAAGTCTGAGCAGCCGGTCCTCGGATCTAGACCATGTCGGCCAGGGCCCGCAGTCAGACCCGAGCGCGACACGCGTTCGGCACACTGATTCAACGCCGGTCGAGAGTTGCCATAGTGGGTCTTGGCGCAACGACCGCGCTCGTCGCGACAACATTCGACTTGCCGCCGCTTAATACGATGTCTGCACCTTCCGTCTGAGTCCGCAGAAGTTCTGGCTGTGCGAGCGACGCCAATGCATCGATAACGTCCACCACGGTGAACTCCCTACGATCCGCCAAGTACCGGGCCACTGTGCGCGCAGCGGGTCGAGGCAAGGCTACTTCGCGAGGCAGTTTGGCGTCTGCATCCAAGAACGCAGTCACAACCTCCCAGCCCTTGTAGAAAGCCTCGACAAAACTACCGTCATAGGGAATCGGACACACAACCAAGTTGTGTTTGTCATCGAGCCGTACCTTGTCCGATTTTCCTTGCTCAGCGGGAACAATTCCTACGCGCAGGCCCTTGGCACCCGCCAGTTTCGTTGGGTTGATTTTCACCGTCGTACCGACCCACCGGTCCGACTCTGCTGATCCAAGAAACAGGTCAGCGCGCCACAGGCCACTGACGCTTTGCGGCAGTCCGCTTGGCGCACCTTGGCGACGGAAGGCCGCCGCTGCTGACGTCAGATGCCGCTTGAGCTTGACCGGCCGCCCGCGAGACCCGGACAGAAGTGACGAATCGTCAGTCAGTAGCTCGCCGGCCGTGTCGATCAACTGCTGCGACCCTTGTTTCTCCGCACCGAACAAGATCGAGTTCGAACTTCCTTGGACCTTGCAGATCCTGAGGGCGTCCTCCACTCGCTCAGAAACATCAGCGTGCCGACTTGTAATGGCCTCATGCACTGCGTACTCGAAACAGATCCCCGTATCGCCGTCGCCCTTTCGATGCAAACGTGGCAGGATCTTCAGCTTCACGTTCTCTCGCCCGCCAACCTCGGCCACCACGTCTGCTTTGAGGGCGTACAGCACGCCCGTCAGGATGGGTCGGACTACCGCTGTGATCGCGGATACCTCGTCGGCGACCGGGTTTAGTTGTTCCTCGCTTCGGATCTCCATACCGCGACAGTAGCGGCACAATCTAACCGTTGCCGGAATTGTCGGCACAGTATCCCGGATGGACGATCGGGCCACAGCATCGGCGGATGACGCTCCGTGCCCCGGCACGCGAGCGCTTAGCTCGTCGCTGCCGGTGACGCCGAACTCGCATGCCCGGCCGGGTACGGCAGCCGCGCGGTTCCCGGGTTCAGCGGCCACAACAACGTCCCCGACGGTTCCTTGACGTCGAGCAGCAGCCAACCGTCCTGCTTCTGACCCTGCTTGACCTCGGTGATCTTCGGTCGCCCATCTGTGAAGCCGTAGCCAACGAGCTTAGAATCGGCCGGTTCGGTGGCTGTCATCCCGCCCGGCAGTTCCTCGCTGATCTCGAAGCTGTCCGACACGAGGTTGGGAGTCTCCGAGTTCGTCATGTCGACCACCACGTGCACGCCGAGCGCGTGCCCCTCCGGCTCTCCGTTGGTCGGCGGATCGATCTCCGAACCCTCGTATGTGACGTTCGCGAGAATGCCTTGGCCGTACGGGTTGAACACCGTGAACGTGTCACCAACTTTGATGTCCTTGTTCTGTCCGTTCGGCGACACCGCGGACGTCGCCGTGGAGTTTCCTTCTGCAGGCGTCGACGAGGCGTCATTCGAGTCTGACGAGCAGCCACTGATCGCTACGACGGCGGCAGCGGACAAGGCGGTAGCGGCAACGATGCGGGCACGAGTCTTCGGCATTGCGCGGGATTCCCTCCGAGTCGGTTTCGCGTAGCCCACGCTAGGGGTCCGGTGACGCGATACCGCTGAGGAATGGACGAGGTTGTAATCACTTCGAGTCCAGGCACGGCGAACACCCGATTTGAAATCGGACATGGACGCCACATGGACATCGTGCCGTGCCGGCGGTCGATCATAGAGACGAAGAAACCCCATCTGACCATGTCAGATGAGGTTTCTCGAAGTGGAGCTAAGGGGACTCGAACCCCTGACCCCCACACTGCCAGTGTGCCTAGCCCTGTATCGGCCCGTATCGTCCTGTCGTCATATGTCCAGGTAGGAGCCTGTTTCTGTGGTCGATACGTCTAGCCTGTATCGGGCCGTTCGTGCGGGTCTTGGGACACTCTAGGGACACTGGCGGGGTCGCTGGCTCGGCCCGACGATGACGACGGCCCCGGACCTCATCGAGATCCGGGGCCGTCGTCATCGTGCGGTGGTCAGATCACGCCGCGGCGGTGGTCACCTTGTAGATGGACGCGGGCGCGTAGACGCTCACGCCGATCCGGGTCTCCACGCGGGCCTGAACCTGGTTCTTGCTGAACAGGTCACCGGACTCGGTGCTCCACTCGATGTCCAGGCCGCCGAGGGTGTCCACCGAGACCGAGCTCGGGTCCAGGACGATGGCGGTCTTAGCCGGGAGCTCGGTGGACAGGACCACGCGCAGACCCCAGAGCTTGCGCTCCAAGAGGTCGATGGGGACCCCGCGGAACGCCACCGCGTCGTCCGAGGTGGCGGTCAGTTCGATGGCCTCCCAGTCCTCCGGGCGGAGGACGGCCACGCTCGGCGCGTACCCGGCGGCCTCTGCCTTGGTCAGTGCCTTACGGATGGAGACGATGGCCGAGGTGTCGAACGCCTGAATCTGGACACCGCTGGTCTCCAGGATTCCGGTCTGATTGGCTCCGGTGCCGTCGCCGGTGAGGAGCTGGGCCTGGATGGCCACGTCCAGGCCGTAGACAAGTTCCTCCTGGAGGAACCGGGTGAGCTGGGGAGCGTCGGAGAGCACGAACTTGTCCACCGGCTCCGAGAGGTGAGCGATGACGCTTACCTGGCCGTCGATGGTCTCGGTACCCATCGTGCTGGTGGGCTTGGTGGCACCGGGAGCGACCGCGGCGGCGTTGAGGTCGCGCGCGTTCTGGCGGATGTAGCGGTACTGGGGTCCGGTCCGTCGCTGGGTCGGGATAACGTCCAGCAGAGACACCGCGGGGCGGCCGGTCGGGATCACGGTGGGAGCCACCGGGATGTCCGTGGTGACCTGGCCCGAGCTCACCAGTGCCTTGGCTCCGGTGTCCCCGAGACCGTGGACACGGTCGTGGAACGTGCCTCCGCCGGTCATCTTGGCGGCGATGGTCGCGGCGGCGGCCTTGCGGCCCGATCCGAGGGTGAGGAACTTGTCAGTGGTGTCCACGGTGATGGCCTCCTTGGCCTGGTGCTTGGTCTTGGTCTTCACGCCGTACTCGGTGGCGTCGAACTTCTCGAACTTGCTGGCGTCCGGGTAGCGGGCCTCAAACTCCTCCGAGCTCATTGCCTTGGTGACCACGTCGGCCTGGTGCTGGAGTCCACGCCGCTGGTCCGGGGTGGCGTCCGCGTAGCTCTGGAGCTCCCGCCGAGTGACGCGGACGCGCCGGAGTGCCTTGGCGACCTCCTGGCCCTCTGCCTCGGTGAGGTCGCGGCCCTCGTCCTCGGCCGCGTCGATGAGCTCCTGGGCCGCGTCCATGGCGTCCTTGAGACGGGCCAGGAGACGCTCACCCACGGTCTGCTCCGCGGTGTCGTCGTCGGCCGGGTCCTCGGTGTCGTCGGCGGCGGGGTCTCCCGACGCCTCCTTGGCCAGCGCGGCGCGGGCCTTGATGAGCAGCTCGGGCCGCTCGGACTTGGACGCGGTGATGACCGCGCGGTCGTTGGCCGGCCGGACCACCAGACTGACCTCCATGAGATCCAGGTCGGTGAGCTCCTGGACGCCGTCCGCGGCCTTCACCGCGTCCCGGACGCCGTACCCGATGGACAGAGCGCCGACGCGGCGGGCCTTGACCTGGCGGTAGGCGGCCTGGCCTTCGGGAGAGTCCAGGTCCAGCTTGGCGTGGATCTCCAGGCCCTCGGCGGTCTCACGGGCGGACTTGATCTCCCCGACGAACGCCTTGGGGTCTTTGCGCTGGTGCTCCCAGAGGATCGGTGTCACCTGGCCGGAGGCCATGGCGTCGATGGACTTGGCGAACGCGCCAGGCATGACGCGGTCTCCTTGGCTATCGGTGTTGCCGAACGTGGAGGCCCAGCCGATGAACTCACCGGCGTCCAGGCCCGCGGTCTTGATACCCGTCATCGTGACGGTCTTGTGCTTGGTATGCACGGGATAACCCTCCTTGAGGGATGAGAAATGGAGTAGTCAACAACGCCGGGAGTTGTTCTCCCGCTGGGAGTTTCGGCGTCGGATACGTTCGCGGGCCTGGACTACGCGGGCCGGTCCTCTGGACGTGGCTGGCGGCCGTGCTGGCGACGTGCTCCGACGCCGATACTACCGGGTCATGAGCCCTGGAGCGCGAACCCGGCGACCGCCAGGAGCCAGCGGTGAGACCCCCGCTCCTTGGCCTCCTGGCGGCGGCCGTCCGGGGTCCACCACGTCACCCGCGCGTAGTTGTTGCGCTCGGGGAACTCGGAGACGATGACGCGCGCGCCGTCGTCGTCGGTGTACTCGGTGTGCTCACACCGACCCACCCCGTGGACCATGTGAGAGGCCACCACCCCGGTCGGCCGGACCGGGATCATGTCGGCGGCGGTCATCGGGTGGCCTCCTGGTCCATGGCCAGCTCCACCAAGCGGGGCGCGTCCTCGGCGCTGGTCCGGTTGGCGGCGAACTGCCCGAGGGCCAGTGCCACGTCCCGGAGGCCGCCGAGACCGCCGGAGGTGGACGCCTCGGCCAGCACGCGGACGGCCTGGTCGGTGTCGTCGTCCACCAGCGCCAGGATGGTCCTGGCGGCGGTGGAGAGCGGTCGGTCTTGCTTGCGATGTTCGGCCACGGTTGGGCCTCCTTGTCATCTGTTCGTAGGTGTTGACGGTCGGCGTCAGCTTGCGGAGCGTAAACGGACCGAGGTCCGGCGTTTTTCGTACGCCAGGCAACCGGCGGACCTGGGAAGAGGGCCGTGAGCTGGCGATTCCGGCCCCCTCCCCTCCCGTGAGGGCTCCGCGCTAAGCGGACCGACGCTCCCAGCGGCGGACCGCCGAGAACGGATTGATGAACACGTCGGCCAGCGGACCCCGCGGGCGGGCGTGGTGACTGAGCTCGGAGGACCACTCCCAGCACGCGCCACGCGCTGGACATGCCCGACAGACCATCTGGACGATGGCCCAGCGGTCGGACTCGTCGTCGTAACCGATGTCCGCGGCGCGGATGTCGGGGTCGAACTCATCTCGGTACTCGACGCACTTGGCCCCGCGCAGATCCGCGGTTCCGCGCAGAATCTCGGCGGCCAGCGCTACCGGCCCCTCACGGTCCACGCGGTGTCCAGTCCCGGCGGTCACCGGCGGCCCTCCTCGGTGTCGATGAGCTCGGCCGTGAGGTCGGCGCGGCCGAGGACCCCGAGATCGGCGGCCACCTGGCTGGCCAGGACATCCCCGCGGCGGTGGCGGCCGGTCTCCCGCGACTGGACCCGAGGGCCGCCGAGCCTGTCGTGGTGGTCCACGGTGGCCCGGACCCGGCGGCCGGTCACTTGCCGATCTCCCGGTACGGGACGCCGAGGACCTCGGCGCGCTCGCGTGGGAGCCGGACCTTGATCCGGTGGGGGACGTGGCGCGCGGTCCCCACGCGGTCCTCCTCCGAGAGATCCTCACCGCGGACGATCACGTCGTCCGTCTTGGGCTCCAGCGACGACGCCAGGACCAGGACGCCGGTGTCGGCGGGGTCCACCATGGCCTCCACCGTGTCCCAAGCAACCGGGCGGGTGACGGTGGCGTCCGGGTCTGCGGACAGGATGTTGGGCTGTTCTTCCATCCGGTAGCGGCGGACATGTGCCCACGCCACCACTCGGTACATCTCGCCGTCCGGTGCGTTCACCACCGACATCTCGTTAGCGGGGATGGTCTGGATGATCTTGTGTTCGCTTCTCACTGGTCGCCTCCTTGGGCGTTGTTCACTTGGTTGTTTCTTCGCCATGTCCCCCATCCCTGGGGTCCTATAGACCCCCCAGGGGACGGGATCGGGGACTTTTTGGATTCCCCACGGAGATCCCCGCGGGGATATTCCTCTGACCTGCTCAAACAAGGTCCCCGGGGACAGGCGGGGACTTTTTGGGGATTCCCCGGATTTATTCGAACGTCCCTTCGAACGGGGACACGCGGGGACTGCCTATCCATCGACCTGCTCACCCCGATCTCGGAGCGCGGCGTTGGCCTCCTCACGGGTCCAACCGAGCTCGTTCTCCACCAACGTGGTGTCGATGTACGCGCGCGTGTCCTTGTCCGGGTCCGGCTTGATGAGGTGGTTCTTCTCGATGGCGTCCGCCCAGAACTTGGACCACTTCTTGCCGAGATTGGTCTTGCCCGCCAGCGGGGAGGCCACCGCGTGAGCGCGGAGCTCGGAGCGGGTGTAGCCGAGTCCGTCGTTGTCGCTCGGCGCATAGAGGTAGATCTCCCACAACAGCTTGGTGTAGACCGAGGACTCCACCGTGGGGACGGCCAGCGGCTCGACCACCAGCGGCACGCTGAACGGGTCAGTGTCGGGTGTACGCGCCAACGACGTGATGGGCATACCGTCGTCCGGGTCCACTCCGAGGTCCACCGTGGACAGTTCCACCGCGATGGGGTCCCCACCGCTGGACTCGTCCTTGAGCCGGTCCAGGGTGAGCTCCACCCGGTAGACACCTCTGGCCGCGGTGTCCTTGTCGGTGATCTTCTCCAGGATGAACAGGCCGTCCATCGCGCCGCGGATCGACGTGGAGCCACGCTCCCGGCCGGTTCCCCGCGCGTTGTGGTGGACGATGAGGACACACGCGCCGGTCTGCTCGCGGATACGGTCCGCAATGGCGATGAACTCGCTCATGTCCCGTACCGAGTTCTCCTCCAGACCGATGGAGTACCGCGCCAACGTGTCGATGACGACCAGCACCGGCTCACGCGCCGCGATGTCCTCCACCAGCGCGGCGGCCTCTGCGGACCTCGCGCGTAGACCGACCGCGGACGGGAACACCTCGATACCGGCGTCGGCCCCGTCGTTGTGGGTCTTCTCCCATGCCGTGATCCGCTTGGGGATACCCGCGTCACCCTCACCGGCGAGATAGACCACCTGGCCGGAGGTATGCACCTTGCCGCGCGTGTTCGATGACCAGTTCCGGCCGGTACGGACGCACAGCGCCCAGTCCAGGGCCAGGAACGACTTGTAGGTCCCCGGATCTCCAGCCAAGAGCACCAGGGAGTTCTTCCAGAGAATCCGGCCGAGGAGCTTGTCCGCCGAGGGCTGGAGCTTGAGCTCGGTACTGGTCCGCCACCGAGATCCGATGTCGGCCGCAACACTCGCCGTGGTCATCTCCTCGTACCGGCGCGCGGCCTCGTCCTTGAGTGCAAGCTCGGTCACGCGTGCCTGGATGTACTGCTCTCGGTCCCCGTCCGAGAAACTGAGCACACGGGTAGCACGGTCATGTTCGCGGACCAGCGCTACGTCCGCGGCCCCGTTGACCGCGGTCACGGAGCGACCTTGGCGAACGCGCCGACCATGGCGCGGTGGATCTCTCCCTCCACGACACCGGGACGCCGGTCCTCACCGACACGCTCGCGGTAGGTCTGGGCGATGGCCTCCAGCGCGGCCACCATGCCCTGGTGGACCCGCGCGCCGTCGAACTCCTCGGCGTTACGCTTGGCGGCCTCCCAGAACAGTCGGACCATGGTGTCGTAACGGGAGGTTCCCCGGTCGAACGCGCCGGGGATGTAACTGATGAACGCCTTGGTCTTGGCGTTCACGGTCCCGTCAATCGGGGTGTCCGACAACCAATCTCGGTGCATACGGTCCAGCTCCGCGGTGGCGCGGACGATTCCCGCCGGGGTCGATCCGGGTACCGGCGGCCGGGTGGAGGTCAGATAGTCCACCCACTTGGCGGGGAGCTCGGGGATTCTGGTGACCAGCGGGACATCCTCGGTGATCGCCCCGTCCGGGGAGATCCACGCGTACCGGCCGCCCTTGGGGTGAACGCTCGGCGGGAGGACCGAGTACCGATGGTTCCGGTGGATGACCTCGATGTCCTTGCCCGCGGCGCTCTCGTACTCCGCGACGGCCGGGACGCGGTACCACCGCTGGCCGCTCGGGTTGGCCGCGCCGTGGCTGGTCACCCGCCATGTGGACGGGAGCGGACCGAGCTTGGCCTCCAGGTCGGCCAGGGTCACCGCGCCGGTCTTACCGTCGTAGTGGTCCACGTCGATGGCTAGCAGACCGGCCGGGGTCCTCATGCCGTAGTTGCACCCGGACGGGAACACCAGCGCGGCGCGCTCGGTGTCGGTCCAGGGAGCTCGGCGGCCGGTGAGCCCAGTGGGCGGCGGAGCCTTACGCGCGGCCGGGAGCGGGAACACGTCCAGCCAGCCGCGGGCGGCGTACGCCTCGGCCTCCGGGTCCGGGGCCGTCGTCGGCGGGACGGGCTCGGGGTCCGGGACCGGCGTGGCGACACCGCCGGTCCCGTCCGAGTCGTCGTCCGGGGCCAGGCCGAGGTAGTCGGTCACCCAGCGCGGGCGGATCTCGTGGCCGAGGTAGGTCTCGAACACGAAGTCTTGCACCGACAGCACCGCGGCCTGTCCAGCTGGCTGTGGACGGGCTCGGCCACAGCATGCGCCCCTGCTGGCACTCCGACCGGTCGCCGCCTCGAGGTTCAAGCGTCGTGAGCGGGGACCAGTCCAGTTTCTCCCGCGGTGAGGTCATCGGGACCTGGAGCGTGACGCCGTACTCCGCGACCTCCTCGGGCGTGACCTCCACGCCGACGACGACGACGGGCGCGCCGAGAGTCCCGGAGAGCGCCTCCTGGTCGGTTACCGTGGAAGTGCCAGCGTTGTGATGTTCGCTCGGTCGATGGTTGTGGGGACGGTCCTCGGTCTGGGTGCCGAGGACCGTTTCCTTGTTCTTGGACACAGTGGTCCTCCTGTTCGTAAATGCTTGGGGCGCAATGCCATTGACGTGCTCGCGTCGGCGGGTTGGTGAGGTGGCAGAGCGTCAGATCGGTCAGAACTTCGGCGTCATCGTGAGGTGCCCGGAGTCGTCGTAGCCGTAGCGGATGGTTGCCGCGTTGATCTCGGCCTCCGCGTTCTCCTCCGGCGTCTGGCACCTCGGGCAGAGGTGTCCGACAACCTCACCGTTGCGAACCTCAAAGTTCCAGCCGTCCGCGCGGCGCAGACGGCGGCGACACCGGTAGCACTTGATAGCCGCGCTCATGCCGAGACCTCCACGCCGAGCATGGCCAGCAGCTTGGCCGAGGGGACCCGGACCCGGCGCGTGCCAAGCCGGATCACCGGCAGATCACCGGCGCGGACCATGGAGTAGGCGAACGCTCGGGAGACGCCGAGGTAGCGTCCGGCCTCCTCGACAGAAACCGTTGGGACGCTGCGGAGTTCGTTGATGTCTGGGGTGTTGCTTGCTGTGTTGTCCATGTGCTCAACAGTGCTGGACTTACAACTTGATGTCCAGCGTGTTATAGTTCCGACTTATGCAGACCTTTACAACACCGACACCACCCGAGCGCGGCGACGTTGCCGACATTGACCGCGTCGCTGGAAACCTTGGCGACCTCCACGGGATCGCCATCCGCCTGGTCGGCCACGCGTTCACGTACGTGGTCGCCATCGTCACCGGCCGCGGAGGTCCCCGCCTGGTGGATCTCCAGATCCGATCCGACAACAACACCGCGATTACACCGGATGTCTTGCGCGCCATACCTTCTCGTCGCCTGGCCTACGCCGCGGCGCGGTATGTTTCGGAGGCAGACGGCCAGATATTCACCGGCCCATTCCTCGGCCCAGAGGCCGACGACATGACCGACGACCAGAGGGCCGCGGCCATTGCCGGGCGTCGCTCCGAGGCCGACACACGGCCAGAGGCCTCCACCTCACGCGGGCGGCGCGGGCCGGAACACTTCCAGCGTGTCGCGGACGCGGTCCGGGCGGCGAACCGATCCGGGAAGTCGGCGCGCCGCGCCGTCGCGGCGGAGTTCGGGGTCTCACTGCCGAGCGTGGACAAGTGGATACGCCAGTGCAAGGACACCGGCCTCCTGGCAGAGGATGAGTTGCGATGACCGAGGAGAACAAGCGGACCCGGCGCGCCGAGCCGATCACCAGGCGGAAGGCCAAGAACGGCCGCGTGTCGTATGAGTTCCGCGCCGATGTCGGAGTCAAGCCGGACGGGAGCCGGGACCGTCGCCGGTTCACGTACCCGACCAAGAAAGAGGCGCAGGCAGAGTATCGCCGGATCACCACCGAGGTGGCCGCGGGCCGCTACGTCGGCCGCTCCCGCGTCACCGTGGCCGAACACGTGGAGGCGTGGCTGGCTGGCAAGCGTGACGTTCGTCCGAACACGCTCCGCAACTACACCGACGCGGCCAAGCCCATCGTCCGGGACCTCGGCGGCCTGGAGCTCCAGCGGCTCACCAAGGCACACATTGACAAGTTTCTCGGCGGGCTCACCCGGCGCGACGGTCGGCCATACTCCACCGACTCCGCGCGGTTGGTGCTCGCGGTGCTCCGCCAGGTCACCAAGGACGCGCACCGCCAGGGGATCATCTCGCGGGACCCGTCCGAGTTCGTGGAGCCACCCAAGGCCAAGCGGGTGGCCGCCGAGAATCTCGACGTGTGGACACGGGAGGAGGCCAACCTGTTCCGCAAGCACACCGCCGAGGACCGTATGGCCGCGTGCTGGCTCCTGACCCTCTGCGGACTCCGCCGGTCCGAGGTGCTCGGGCTCCGCTGGCGGGACGTGGATCTCGACGCGGGGACCATCACCGTGACCCAGGGCCGCGTGGAGGTCACCGCGACGTTCATAGACACCGCCGAGCCCAAGACGGCCCGAGGACGCCGCGCGCTCCCGATCTCCGGGGAGATCATCGACGCGCTAGCCGCTCTCCGTCGCCTCCAGGCCGCCGAGCGCGCCGAGATGGGTTGTGACTACGCGGAGACCGGCCTGGTGGCCGTGGAGCCGGACGGGACCCCCACTCTGCCGAGGACGTACTCCGATAGGTTCCGGCGGCTTGCCTCGGCCGCGGGAGTCCCGCCGATCACGCTCCGCAACGTCCGGCATACCTCGGTGTCGGTCATGCTCGACGCCGGAGTCCCTCCCACCGTCGTGGCGGCCTGGCATGGCCATGACCCACGGATGACGGTCTCGGTCTACGGGCGGACCTATGACGACTCGCTCAAGACCGCGGGCGCGGCCATGTTCGGGACACCGGCGTAGGAGCGCGATTCACTGGGACATTCTTGGGACACTGGCCAAGACAAAAAAGAGCCAGGTCGGAGGTTATACCCTCTGACCTGGCTCTTTTAGGTGGAGCTAAGGGGACTCGAACCCCTGACCCCCACACTGCCAGTGTGGTGCGCTACCAGCTGCGCCATAGCCCCGTGTTCACTTGTGCGCACCGGGTCGTTTGCCTCTCCGAGTGCGCTAGCTAAGTTACCGTACGCGCGTCGACGGGACCAAATCGCCTGGCACGGGGCCTCTGGGCTACCCGGTGGGCTGCTGGCCCGCGACGATCTTGTCGAGCCAGGCGGTGCCGTCCATGATGTTCTCGACCTGCTTGCCCGCCAGCAGGACGGTCGGGGTCGCGACCTGCCCCTCGGTGGAGTTGCTCAGCTGCTGCTTCGAGGCGTCGGCCATCGACCGCGCTTCGTCGACCAGCTCTCCGGAGGCGATGCACTGGCGGGTCTGGTCGCTCGCGCCATCGGCCGCGGCGAGGTCGGCGATCTGCTGGTTGGTCAGATCGTCACCGGACTTCTCGAACAGCTGCGAGTGCAGCTTCCAGAACACGTCGCGACCGTCGTTCCGGGAAACGCACAGGATCGCGCCGGCCGACCGTGAGGAGTAGTCGCCGGAGCCGGAGTCCTTATCCAGGAAGTTCAGCATGTGATAGCGGACGCGAATCTTGCCGTCCACCACGTTCTGCTGGATCGCGGCGCCGGACTGCTCCTCGAACTTGCGGCAGTGCTCGCAGTGGAAGTCCTCGAAGACGTCGATCGTCTCGGGCGCGGTCTTCTCGCCCACGATGAACGAAGCGTTCTCGGCGAGCACCTTGTCGTCCACCGGCGGGTACGTCTTGTTGTTCATCCAGAGGAAGCCACCGATCACCAGCGCGGCCACGACCAGTAGGCCCAGGCCGATGAACAGATACGACGACCGTCCCGCCGCCTGCGGCTCGTAGTCGGGATTCTCGCGAGGTGGTCTGCTGCCGTTGGTCACGGTCTCGACTGTAGCGGGGCCACGAGGAGGCACGACCGCCGTCGTGTCGCGGAAGTCTGTCGATACAGGGCGCACCGAGGGCAATCTTCCCTCGGAGCGCCCTGAGCGGACAGATTGTTGCGATGGGCGGTGATCTCGATGCGCTCCGTCGCTACGCTCCTCCGCTTACTCGATCAGCCTGCAGTCGCCCTGCCGCGGTCAGTCCGCGAGCACCGAATCGACCAGTGCCTGGGCCTCGGCCTGTACCTGGGCGAGGTGGTCGGCGCCGCGGAACGACTCCGCGTAGATCTTGTACACATCCTCGGTGCCGGACGGGCGCGCGGCGAACCAGGCGTTCTCGGTGGTGACCTTGAGTCCGCCGATCGCGGCGCCGTTGCCGGGCGCCTCGGTCAGAATCGCCTCGATCGGCTCACCGGCCAGGCTCGACGCGCTCACCTGGCTCGCCGACAGCTTCGACAGCCGGGCCTTCTGGTCGCGGTCGGCGGGCGCGTCGATCCGGGCATAGGCGGATTCGCCGTACTGCTCCGCCAGCTCCAGGTAGCGCTCCGACGGAGTCTGCCCGGTGACGGCCAGGATCTCGGCAGCGAGCAGATTCATGATGAGTCCGTCCTTGTCGGTCGACCACGGCCGGCCGTCGAAGGTCAGGAACGACGCCCCCGCGCTCTCCTCGCCGCCGAACGCGATACTGCCGTCGAGCAGACCGTCGACGAAGTACTTGAAGCCCACCGGCACCTCGAGGAGCGTGCGGCCGATCCCCGCGGCGACCCGGTCGATCAGCGACGACGACACCAGCGTCTTGCCGATGGCCGCGCCGCTTCCCCACTGCTCGCGGTGGGTGAATAGGTAGTCGATGGCGACGGCGAGGTAGTGGTTCGGGTTCATCAGCCCGGCGTCGGAGGTGACGATGCCGTGCCGGTCGGCGTCTGCGTCGTTGCCGGTGGCGATGTCGTACGACTCCCGCGCGGCGATCAGCGACGCCATCGCGTTCGGGGAACTGCAGTCCATCCGGATCTTGCCGTCGGTGTCCAGAGTCATGAAGGCGAACGCCGGATCGGTCTCCGGGTTCACGATCGTCATCGACTCGAGGTCGTAGTAGTCCTTGATCTCGCCCCAGTACGCGACCGAGGCGCCGCCGAGCGGATCGGCGCCGATGTGCACGTCGGCGGCTCGGACGGCGTCGATGTTGACGACGTCGCCGAGCGCGGTGACGTACTCGCCGAGGAATGGATAGTCGATCACCAGCTCCGACCGCCGTGCCGACTCGAACGGCGTGCGCCGGACGTCGCGCAGCCCGGTCTCCAGGAGTTCGTTGGCGCGGGCGGCGATCGCGGAGGTGATGTCGGTGTCTG
Source organism: Gordonia neofelifaecis NRRL B-59395 (assembly GCF_000192435.1). Lineage (GTDB taxonomy): Bacteria > Actinomycetota > Actinomycetes > Mycobacteriales > Mycobacteriaceae > Gordonia > Gordonia neofelifaecis. The sequence continues at coordinate 8,949 of NZ_AEUD01000001.1, read as the reverse complement.
CCGGCCCACCGCTGGGCGGGTTGTACTTGAAGCCTCCGTCGGCCGGCGGGTTGTGCGACGGGGTGACGACGATTCCGTCGGCTACCGCGCCCAGCCCCTGTCCGTTGAACCGCAGAATCGCCCGCGACACCGCCGGGGTCGGGGTGAACTGGTCCTCGTCGGCGGTGAAGACGGTGACCTCGTTGGCGACCAGCACCTCCAGCGCCGACCGCCACGCAGGCACCGACAGCGCATGGGTGTCGAAACCGATGAACAGCGGGCCGGTGATTCCCGCCCGCGCGCGATGCTCGACGATCGCCTGGGTCATCGCCAGCACGTGCGCCTCGTTGAACGCGCCGTCGAGGCTCGAACCGCGATGCCCGGAGGTGCCGAACACCACCCGCTGCCCCGGTTCGGCGGGGTCCGGGGCGATGTCGTAGTACGCGCGCTCGACGGCTCCCACGTCGATGAGATCGTCGGCGGTCGCGGGCGTTCCTGCTCTCGGGTGTGCCATGCCTGTAGATTCTGCCACCGGTTTCTGCGGCTAGTCTGATCGAATGCTGCAGATGGTGAACGCACTGTTGGCGCCGGTCAAGACCGCAGTCCGCGGCCCGGAACTGGCGGTCCTCGTCCTGCCGGGCGGCACCGATTTCAGCTACCGGCCGTTCTCCCCGCTCCAGGGATCGGCGGTGCGGATGTACCCGTTCACCGCGTCGATCCAGGCGCGGTTCGGCACGCGGGTTCGCGTCCGCCAGGCTCAGTATCGGGTCTACGGCTGGAACGGCAGCCAGGCCAGCCCGATGCCGTACGCGCGCGCCGCACTCGACCGTCTGGCCGCCGACCACCCCGGCGTGCCGATCGCGGTGATCGGGCACTCGATGGGCGGTCGCGTCGCGGCACACCTCGGCGACGACGAGCGCGTGACCGACGTGCTGGCCCTCGCGCCGTGGTGGCAGTTCGCCGACTGGCGGCAGATCCGCGACGGCGTGCGGGTGCGGGCCATCCACGGCGACGCCGACCGAGTCACCCTCGCGCGGCGCACCGAGAAGGGCATCGCCGAGTTGACCGCGCGTGGACTCGACGCCGAGTATCTCGCCGTTCCGGGCGGCGGGCACCCCATGCTCGACCACCTCGGCGTCTGGCAGGGCGGCACCCTGCAGTTCGTGGCCGACGCGCTCGCCGCCGGCCGCGGGTAGCGTCGAAGGCGAACCGGCGAAAGGTGGAGGTCATGACTGTTTCCATCGCACGTGTCTACGACGACCCCGACGACCATCGGGTCCTGGTCGACCGACTCTGGCCGCGCGGAGTCCACAAGGACGACCCTCGCGTCGGCCGCTGGCTCAAAGAGGTGGCGCCGTCGAACGACCTGCGCAAGTGGTATCACGGCCATCCGGACGAATACGACGCGTTCACCGTGCGCTATCGCACCGAGCTGGACCGGCCCGGCGCCCAGGCCGACGCCCTCGCCGAACTGGTGCGATTGGGCGAGGCGGGCGATGTCGAACTCGCCACCTCGGCGAAAGATCCGGCGCGCAGCCACGTGCCGACGATCGTTGCCGCGCTCGCCGACCGCGGAGTGCGCTGAGCACTGTTCGCCATCCGGCCTAGCCGCTCACCTTCGGGAAGAACGGCCGGAGCATCTTCGGCGGCACGAACGGTTCCAGGGTCCCGGCGGGCAGCGACAGCCGGTCCGCGACCGCCCACACCGCGGGCAGGTTGTGTCCGAATCCGAGGTGGCTGCACAGCACCTCGATGTTCTCGCTCAAGTCCGACGGGTCGTCGCGGCAGACCTGCCAGGCGGCGATGCCGTCGAGCCTGCTGTAGAGCGCCGTCGACGGCATCTCCAGCGGCGGCGCATCGGCCTCGAGGGGGAAGTCGAGCATCCGTGCGTGCAAGGGCTTCGCCAAGCGGTACGCGAAGCGGGCATTGCTCTGCGCGTGCCGCTGCATCCGGAACGGGCTGCCGAGGGTGATGACCTGCCGCACCATCTCCGGCGTCTGCCGCGCGAGTTCTCGCGCGAAGATGCCGCCGAGGCTCCATCCGATGATGCTGACCGGCTGGCCGTGCAGCCGCTCGATCGCGTCGAGTTTGCGACGCATGCCCCGGAGGATTCGGTCGCTGGGGCCGACGTTGACGCCCAGCCCCCAGCCGTACGTCGGATAGCCCAGGTTCTTCAACGTCATCCGCAACGGCGTGGTGGTGCGGTCCGACGTGGTGAAGCCCGGCAGCACGAGCACCGGCTGGCAGTCCGGGCTCACCGGAGCGGTGCTCATCACCGGAAAGGTGCACGCGTAGGCGCCGAACTCCCACGCGGCGCGGCCCAGGTCGGTGCCGGCCAGGATCGCGCGGGGCGCTTTGGCCGCACGACGGGCGGTGTCCGGATCGACGGCGGTCATCAGTTCGTCAGCATTCCGCCGTCGACCGGCAGGGTGATTCCGGACATGTAGCTGCTGGCGTCGGACGCGAGGAAGACCAGCGCCGAGTCGAGCTCACCCGCATTGCCCAACCGCCCGAACAGGGTGCGTGGCACCACGTACTGCTCGAGGACGCCGTCGGCGAACTCATCGGTCATCTCCGATTCGAAATACCCGGGCGCGAGCGCGTTGACGCGGATCCCCTTGCGCGGCGTCCACTGCTGAGCGAGGTCTCGCGTGAGGCCGATGACCGCCGACTTGCTGGCCGAGTACGCGGCCTGTGGCATCAGCACGGACGTGATGCCGAGAATGCTGGCGAGGTTCACGATCGAACTGCCCGGCTGCATCACGCGAGCACACGCCTGCGCCATCCAGTACGACCCGTTGACGTTGATATCCATCACCCAGCGGAAGTCGTCCGGCTTCTCCCGCAGCGCGGGCACCGACGCCGCCACGCCTGCGTTGTTGACGAGTACGTCGACCCGGCCGAACTCGGCCATCGCCGCGTCGACCGCCGCGGTGCACTGATCGGGGTCGGCGACATCGGTCGCCACCGCCAGCGCACGTCGGCCCATCGACTCGATCGCGGCCTTCGTCTCCTCCAGCCGATCGGCGCGACGGGCGGCCAGGACCACGTCGGCGCCGACGTCGGCGAGCGCCTTGGCGAAGCCGACGCCGAGGCCGCTCGAGGCGCCGGTGACGAGCGCGACCTTGCCGTCGAGGCGGAAGCTGTCGAGGATTGCGGACATTCGTGGAACTCCTAGAAGTTTCGGCGCGGATGCGCGGGTGGAACGAGATCAGGCCAGGGCGTCGGCGATGCCGATCGCATCGAGGGTGCCGAGTCCGTCCTGGACGTGATGTGCCAGGACGATCAGGTCGTGCAGTCGGCCTTCGCGATCCCGGATGTGGTCGCGAAGCAGTGCCTCACCGTTGAATCCGAGGCTCGCGAACATCTCGATCACCGGCTCCTGATCGGTCGACAGCTCGATCACCACCTTCGTCAGCCCCTCGCCGAAACCGACACGCAGGGCCTGCTGGGTGAGCGACCGCCCGATGCCCGCACCGCGTTCGCCGGGATCGACGACGATGCGCAGCTCCCCAACGTGATCGGACCACCCGGGCAGGCGGTGGACCGCGGCCCATCCGACCGCGCGGTCACCGTCGACGGCGATCCACCGCAGCGACGATTCGGCCGCCATCCGGTCGACGGTCGGACGGTCGTGCACGTTCTCGCGGATGAGGGTCATGTCGAGGTCGGACAGCCGCGCGAACATGGCGGCCAGTCGCCCGGCGTCCTCGGGGGTGAGATCTCGGATCTCCATGGTCAGCACTCCTCGCTCTGCTTCTGCAGGAAGTCGACGATCGTCGGAACTGTGGTCTTCGCGGCGGTGCGTCCCACCACCAGGCCGATGTGGCCGCCGTCGAGCCGGAGCTCGGTCTTCACGTCCGAGCCGATCAGATCGAGGATCGGCGACGCGGCGTCCTCCGGGACGATGTGATCCTTGCGGCCGAGCACCGCGAGGAACGGGACCGTGATCGACTTCAGACTGATGCGGTCGCCGCCGAGCACCAGCCGGTCCTCGACGAACCCGTTGTCGCGCAGGAGCATGTCGGTCATCTGCCGGGTGATCTCGCCGGGCAGCGGCACGTGATCGCTCGCCCACCCGTTCATCGCCTGATAGGCGGCGACGTAGTCGTCGTTCCACAGTTTCTCCAGCAGGTCCACGTAGCCGGTGATCTCCGCGGTCGGTCGCAGGGAGCGAAAGGCGGAGAAGACCACGTTGGCGGGAACGTTGCCGTCGTCGCCGAGGATTCCGTCGACGTCCATGTCGCTGCCGACCAGCGATGAGACCAGTTCCAGCCGGGTGTAGTCGACCGGGCACGCCATCACGGTGTGACTGCGGATCGGCGCGTCCGGGTGGTGCGCGCCGTGCAGCAGGGTGAGGTTCCCCCCGAAGCAGTAGCCCAGGATGCTGACCTCGTCGGCCTCCGAGCGCTTGCAGACCTCGCGGATCGCGGCCGGGATCACCGCGTCGGCGTAGTACTCGAATCCGTTGCGCGCATCGCGCTCGTCGGGCTCGCCCCAGTCGAGCATGTAGACGTCGAATCCGCCGCGCAGCAGGTGTTCGACGAAGCTGTTGCCCGGCGTCAGGTCCAGGATGTACGCACGGGAGACGACGCTGAAGACGATCAGCAGGGGCGGGCGGTAGCGGACGTCGTCGTTGCGGTAGCGGTACAGCCGGGCACGACCGTTACGCCACACCAGGTCGCGCGGTGTCACACCGGTCTTGACGGTGCTGACGCCCGCCGCCATCTTGATGCCGTTGCGGGCGCGCAGCGCATTGCGCTCCACCTCCTGCCGGACACGGTCGACGATGCCGTCGGGAATGAGTCCCATGAGCTACTCGCCGTCCTCGTCGTCGGCCTCGACTGCCGAGTGCGCCCGCTCGGCGACCTCCATCCGGAGTTGCCGGACCTCGTAGTCGAGTTCACCGACCTGCCTGCGCAGCTTGCGCACATCGGTGCCCGCCGGCAGGTTCACCAGGTGCAGCACCGACGCCGCCACCCCCTGAATCCGGTGCACCACGGCGCCGCGCACCTGACCGGCGACGGTGTTGGCGGTGGCGAACTCGTCGGATCGGACGACGTCTTCGACCACGGGCGTCACCCGCTTCTCGATCTCGTCGTAGACCGCCCTCAGCGATAGGTCCATCAGCCCGCCCTCTCCCACTCGACAGTCGATCGTTCGACGCCCAACATCGCGGCGCACGCCTGGGCCACCTTCGCGGCGTCGGGCTCTTCGCCGGTGATCACATTCGCGTAGACGAAGGTCTCGGTGATGCGCACCAAGATCAGAGCGAGGTCGTGGACGGGCAGCGGTAGCGTCATCGCGCCCGCATCGACTTCGGCCTGGACCAGTTCGGCGACCTTGTCGACGATGCGCGGTTGGACGCCCCCGGCCCGGGTCGTCATCACCCGCAGCGCCCGCTCGGGTTCCCGTCGCAGGAACTCGGTGAAGTGAACCGCTCGATTGGCGATCGCGGCGAACTCGCCCATCGTCGCCGCGATCCTCGCCGCGCCCTCGCCGGGTGCGCGGCGGGCGGCGGCGTCGATCGTCGGCGCGGTGATCGACCAGATGACCTCGCCGAGTAGGCCGTCACGACCACCCCATCGACGGTAGAGTGTGCTGCGGTTCACACCGACCGCTTGAGCAAGTTCCCCGACCTCGATCCGGCCGTCCGCGATGAAGACCTCACGCGCGGCGTCGAGGACGACTTCCGCATCGATCACCCGACACCTCCCGCTTGTGCACCATTAGACCCAAATGATGCATAATTCGTGTGTAGTTCGGGGAACTATCGATCGACAGAGTGAACCGATTCACAGCTCGGCAACTTTTCCGGTGGCACCGCGTGTGCGACAGCTTGAAGGAGACAGCAGAATGGTCCAGACGACGATGCAGCACGGAGATCTCTTGATCTCGGGCTTGGTCGAGTACAGCCGCCGGGTGTTCCCCGAGGCCAAGGTGATCACCTGGACCGGAGAGGGCAGCCGCGAGACCTCGTTCGCCGAGATCGGCGACCAGGGTGCGCAGATCGCCAACGCACTGTCGAAGCTCGGCGTCGGCGTCGGCGACCGCGTCGCCACGTTCATGTGGAACAACACCGAGCACCAGGCGCTCTACGCGGGCGTCCCGTCGATGGGCGCGGTGCTCCACACGCTGAACCTGCGGCTGTCGCCGGAGCAGGCCGTGTTCATCATCAACCACGCGGACGACAAGGTGATCTTCGTCGACGCCTCCGTGGCGCCGATGCTCTCGCAGTACCTGACCGGCACCCCGAACGTGCAGCACGTGGTCGTCGTCAACGGACCGGTCGACGCGCTGACCGCACCCGAGGGCATCACCGTGCACGCGTACGACGAGCTGATCGCCGGCGAGCCGACCACCTACGCGTGGCCCGCGATGGACGAGACCGACGCGGCCGTCATGTGCTACACCTCGGGCACCACCGGCGACCCCAAGGGCGTCGTCTACTCGCACCGCAGCATCTACCTGCACTCGCTCCTCGGCACCTCGACCACCGGCATGCAGCTGTCGAACCGCGACACCATGCTCGCGATCGTGCCGATGTTCCACGTGATGTCGTGGGGCCTCCCCTACGCCGCCATGATGGCCGGCGCCACCCTCGTGATGCCCGACCGCTTCCTGCAGCCCGAACCGCTGCTGGCGATGATGGCCGCCACCCGCCCGACCCTCGCCGCGGCCGTCCCGACCATCTGGCAGGGGGTCTCGGCACTGCTCGACGCCAAGCCGCAGGACATCACGCACCTGCGCGAGGTCGTCGTCGGCGGCGCCGCTGTGCCGCCGTCGATGATCACCAAGTTCGACGGCTACGGCGTCAAGATCGTGCACGCGTGGGGCATGACCGAGACCTCACCGCTCGGCACCATCGCCCGCCCGCCGGCCGGTGTGGACGACGAGGACGCCGCCTTCGCGTACCGCGTCACCCAGGGCCGTTTCCCGGCGCCGGTCGCCGCCCGGATCATCGGCGACGACGGCCAGGCGCAGCCGTGGGACGGCGAGGCCCGCGGTGAGCTCGAGGTGTCCGGACCGTGGATCACCGGCTCGTACTACCAGCCCGAGGGCAACGTCACCGATCCCACCAAGTTCGACGACGGCTGGCTGCGTACCGGCGACGTCGCGACCATCACCCCCGACGGCTACATGACGATCGTCGACCGCGCCAAAGACATCATCAAGACCGGCGGCGAATGGATCTCGTCGGTGGAGTTGGAGAACGTCATCGCGTCGAACCCCGCGGTGGTCGAGGCGACCGTCATCGGCGTCCCCGACGCCAAGTGGGACGAGCGGCCGTTCGTCCTCGCGGTGGTCCGCAGCGAGGAGGACGCGGACGTCGACGCGCACCGCAAGTATCTCGAGGAGCGCATCCCGCGCTGGCAGATCCCCGAGCGGTGGTCGTTCGTCACCGAGGTGCCCAAGACCTCGGTCGGCAAGTTCGATAAGAAGCGCGTCCGCCAGCACTACGCGGACGGCGATTACACCGTTCTCGGCGAGCCGCAGGCCTAGTCTTCGTCCCGGAGGCCCGACCGTCCCACGTGGCGGTCGGGCCTTCGGGCGTTCCGGAGGACTGCGTCTAAACTCGCCTGCGTGAGCCGCGGCAAGAAACTGACACTGGCGGCGCTGGGCGTCGTGGTGGCGATGGCGCTCGCCACCACCGTGTGGGTCCTGGTCGCGAACGATTTCGCGATTCACACCGAACGCGTCACCATCGAGGGCCCACGCGGGGAACTGAACGCCGTACTCGCCACCCCGACCGACAATGCGGGCCCGCACGGCCTGGTCGTCTTCGTCCACGGCGACGGGCCCGCCGACGCGAGCCGCGACGACGCCTACAAGCCGCTCTGGGACGCCTACGCCAAGGCGGGCTTCGCGAGTCTGTCCTGGGACAAGCCCGGCGTCGACGGCGCGACGGGCAACTGGCTCGACCAGACGATGCACGACCGCGCCTCGGAGGTCGAAGCGGCGATCTCGTGGGCGTACACCCGTCCCGATCTCGACACCACCAGGATCGGCGTCTGGGGCGTCAGTCAGGCCGGCTGGGTGGTGCCCGAGGTGCTCGCCGCCCGCAACGACATCCGCTTCGCGGTCCTCGTCGGGCCGGCCGTCAACTGGCTGCGACAGGGCGAGTTCAACCTCCGCGCCGAACTGGCCGCGCGTGAGGCCCCGATGGAGGAAGTGGCTGCGGAGCTGGGTCGGCGTGCACGACAGATCACGCTGCTCGAGTCGGGAGCCGACTACGACACCTACCGTCGTTCGGGTGTCGATCCCGAGCCGATGACCGCCGACCGTTGGCGCTTCGTGGAACGCAATTTCGCGGCGGACGCCACCGCATCGCTGTCCCGGATCTCGGTGCCCCTGCTGCTCGTGCTCGGCGGTGACGACCGCAACGTCGACGTCGGCGAGACCGAGTCCGTGTACCGCCGCCAGATTCGTCCAGACCTGTTGACTGTGAAGCGATTCGACGACGCCACACACAGCATCACGCGCAACGAGATCGAGTACCGGGACGACTTCCGAGTCGCCTCGCGCGCTGTTTTCGCGCCGTCCACAATCTACGCACCAGGGTATTTGGACGCTTTGCGGATCTTTGCGAAACGGTACAGTCGATGACCGCGTAAAGTGGTCGCGTAAGCCTCGAATTCCCCCTTAGAGAAAGGCGACACCAATATGGACGCAGCACTCTGGACGGACGCGTTCACGTTCGCATGACGTACGACGTACCGCATGGGCAAGATGCATCGACGAGCATGGCGCATCTTCTCGGGCGTTCAGTAGACAGAGCCGGCGAGTGCCCCCGTCCGATCCGGACGGGGGCACTCGTGTCTGTTCAGGAAGGTCCGCCCCAGCCTCGCCGGTCTCCCCATGCTGGTCGAGTAGGACCTTCTTGAGGCCCGCGAGCGCCGGCCCGCCCGGGGTCGAGACCGACTCGGCCTAGGTGTGATGTCCAGGGACGTTGTTTCGGCGACATGGCCG
>NZ_AEUD01000002.1 GCF_000192435.1 Gordonia neofelifaecis NRRL B-59395 | reverse complement strand
CGCCAGCACCGACGCGCTGACCTGGAATAAGTTACACACCCTTGCCGCTGACTCCCAAATCGCCAGGTCAACGAACCGATGGCTGGGTCGAACCCTGATCCGAGCACTGCTTCCGGCCTGTCCTTTCGGTCAGCGACAGGAGCCGACAGGTCAGTTACGGCCACCGGCATCCGGCCATAGCGTCGGATCATGACAACCGATTCAATCCTTCTCGCCGGGCCGGCGCAGTGCGACGACGAGCCGGATCTGCTCGTCTCAACCGTTCGATCGCCGGCAGACCTGGGGCGTTTCCACCGCGCCGGTCGGCTCCACTGGAGCCGCGAGCGGAATCTCCTGCGCATCGCGCACCCGTACTCCCCCGCGGATATCAGCGATGCGGTGGTGGTCGAAGAGTTGACGACGCTTGTCGAGGTCGGCGCGATCTCGGGCCAAGAGGAGTTCGAGGCGACCGCGGCGGAGTTCGTCGGCGGATGTGCGGACAACCCGCGCGATGGATGGCTGGGGTTCTATGCGAACTCGGTCAGGGAACTGCGCGCCGGAGCGGTTCCGTTCAGCGCAGTCCATCGTCGGGCGCGACGGCTGCTCGTCGGCGAATCGGTGCTGGAGGTCGGCTGCTGCTTCGGCTTCTTCGCCCTGCAGTGCGCCTCCGACGGATTCGATGTGACAGCGACTGACATCTGCGCCGGGGCGCTCGACCTGCTCGACGAGGCCGCGCGGGATCTCGGAGTCGGCGTCCAGACCGCCCTCAGCGACGTTCGGTCGCTGCGGTTTCCGGACAATCGTTTCGACACAGTGACGATGATCCATCTGCTTGAGCACCTGGCTCCGGTGGATGTCGATGCCGCGATCGCCGAATGCTGCCGGGTCGCCCGCCGTCGCGTCGTGATCGCGGTTCCGTACGAAGACGAGGTCTCACCGCACTTCGGGCATCGGACGATCCTCCGCGAACGGGATCTCGACGGCTGGGCCACGCGGCTGCCCGGTCTTCGAACGACGATCTTCTCCGAGCACGGCGGCTGGCTGGTGATCGATCTCGACTGATCGGGCGGGCGTGCGGTGGCGCGGCCCATTCGGGGAGTGCTCGCTCGCCGGACATCAGTCAGATCAGACCCCGTTTGCTCGCGACGTAGACCGCGTCGGTCCGCTTCGTGACACCGAGCTTCCGGATCACATTGCGAATGTGGAACTTCACCGTCGACTCGGAGATGAAGAGTGCGCGTCCGACCTCGGCGTTCGACTTCCCGTCCGCCAGCAGTTTGAGGACCTCATGCTCCCGGTCTGTCAGTGTCGCCGTGGACTCCTGCTCACCCGACACGGTACGCAGCACGATCGCGGCACTCCTCGGATCGAACGCGCTTCCGCCGTTCGAGACCGTGCGGATCGCACGGATGAGCTCGGTGGTGTCGACGTCCTTGACGACATATCCCTTCGCTCCGGCCCGTACCGCGCGAACCACGACGTCGTCGTCGAGGAAGGTGGTGAGCACCAGACTCGCGACACCGGGATGGCGGCGGGCGATCTCCCTGATCAGTCGCAGCCCCTCGTACTCGGTGCCCGCGGTGAGCTTGAGGTCCACCACGACGACGTCGGGCGCGGTGTGCGCGATCTCGGCGAGCGCGGCGTCGAAGGACCCGGCCTCCCCGACCACCTCCAGGTCCGCATCGCGGCCGAGCAGCGATCGAAGACCCTCGCGCAACAGCGCGTGGTCGTCGACGAGAACAGTCCGAATCGTTCCGCTCATGGTGTCCGCTCCTCTGCATCGGGGTGACCGGCGGTGGGCAGGTCGGTGGCGACCCGGACGCCGCCCAGGCGCGACCTGCGTATTCGGAAGGAGCCACCGAGTTCCTCGGCCCGTGACGCCATGTTCGCCAGCCCTCGGTGCTGAGCGGCGTCGCGGTCCCCGGCACGGGCCGAGCGGAGCATGCGGCGCAATTCGTCCGGGTCGCCGCCACCGTCGTCGTCGACGTGCAGGGTGACCCGATCGCCTGAGTATCCGAAGGTGACGGTCACCTGCGTCGCATCGGAGTGGACCGCGGCATTGAACAGCGATTCGCCCGCGATCCGGAGGACGGCGTGCTGGATCTCGCCGGGCAGCTCACGCGGACGGCCACGGACGGCCACTGAGGTGCGGGTGCGCGACGGCATGTGGAGCGCGCAGAGCTCGTCGAGCGTCTCGGCGATACTCGGCGCGGGCGTGCGTGCGTCGGCCAGCGTGTAGATGGCGTTCCGCAACTGCGCCATGGCGTCTCGCGTGAGCCGAACGGCCTTGTCGAGATGCTCGACGGCGGGTCCGGACACCGCGGGCCGGCACAGTTCCATCTGCAGACCCGCGGACATGACCGACTGACCGACCGAGTCGTGCAGTTCGCGCGCGATGCGCGACCGTTCGCGGCCGAGGAGCGCGGTCCGCTGCGCCGCCGACAACTCCCGTTGCGTCCGAAGCAGCTCTTCGTTGCGCTCGGCGAGTTCGGCTGCGCGACTGTTGGCCTCGGCGAAGAGCACGGCGTTCACCATCGCCACCGTCGCCTGGCCTGCGAGGATGCGCAGCACCGGCAAGTCGGCCGGATCGACGTCCCGCTCGGCCGCCGTCCACGCGGACAGACCGCCGACCACCCGCCCGTCGAGTTCGACCGGAACGTGGATGTGATGGTCGGAGACGATCGGCCCGTTCAGCACGTCCCGCTCGCCGCGGAGGACGTCGTTGAGCCGATTCAGCACCGGGTCCGGCAACTCCGTCGGCTGGACCGCCGTACGCGCGCCCTCGAAGGCCATGATCGCACCGTCGCCGGACGCGATCAGGTGCCGCGGCGTCGTCTCACCGAGCTGCCCGTCCGCGAGCGCGAACAACACCCATTCCGCCCCGAGGTGGTCACGTACGGTCTCCACCACCGCGACCACCAGTGCCTCCGGCCCCTCCGCGGTCTGGACGAGGGCCTTCGAGATGCCTTCCAGCGCCGTCATCACCCGACTGAGCCGGGCCGCGGTTCCCCGGAGCTCGGCGTAGTGCCCGCCCTTGACCGTGCGCAGGCCGACCAGGCTGGCCAGGTCCGGATCCGGGTCGGCCACGATCACATCGCCTGTCGGTAGAGGTCGAGGATCGCGGTCTCCTCGGGTCTGCGCGGATTGGTGATCATGCACGAGTCGGCCAGCGCATGCGTCGTCAACATGCCGAGGTCATCGGTCCTGACGCCCAGCGGCGACAGCGTCTCCGGCATCCCGACCCGCCCCGCGAGTCCGGCCACCGCGTCGGCCAGGCGGTCGGCGACGCTGCGCGGATCGCCCGACGTCGCCAGCCCGACAGCGTCGGCCAGCCGGACGAAGTCGTCGGCGCACACCACGGCGTTGTAGCGGATCACGTGCGGCAGCAGGACCGAGTTGATGGTGCCGTGGGGCGCATCGCAATAGCCGCCCACCGGATGACTCATCGCATGGGCCGCACCGAGGATCGCGTTCGTGAACGCCATCCCCGCACGCAAGGAGGCCATCGCCATCTCCTCGCCCGCCACCGCATCACCCGGATCGTCGACGAGTCGTTCGAGGTGGTTCCAGACGCCGACCATGGACTCCAGCGCCAACGAGTCGGTCAGCCTCCCGTGCGCCAGCGACACATAGGCCTCGATGCAGTGCGTCAGCGTGTCCATACCGGCCTGCGCCGTGACCTCCGGCGGCGCCGTGGTCAGCAGTGTCGGGTCGATGACCGACACGTTCGGCACCAGCGTCCGGCCGATGATGGTGACCTTCGTGCGACGGTCGAGGTCGTTGATGATGCAGAACTGAGAGACGTCCGCGCCACTGCCCGCGGTGGTCGGAACGGCGACCAGCGGCGGCAGCGGCCGGGCCGCCCGATCGATGCCCTCGTACTCGAGGATGAGTCCGCCGTTCGAGGCGAGGACCGCGATGCCCTTCGCGGTGTCGATCACCGAACCGCCGCCGAGAGCGATCAGGCCGTCCGCGCCATGCGCGCGGTAGTCGGCGAATCCCCGCGCGACCTCGGTGGCACGCGGGTTCGGGGTCACTCCCAGATAGACGGCGGGGACCGGTCCGTGCCGAGTGAGCTCGTCGACCAGCCGGTCCGGCCACGGCGTCTCCGCCAGCCGCCGGTCGGAGACGACCAGCGGACGGCGGACCCCGAGACCCGCCACCACACCGGCCACCTCGGCGAATGCCCCACGACCGAGCACGATCTCCGGGGTGTGGAACTTCGCGACGCTGGTCGCGGCCCGCCGGGATGTTCGGTCGGCGATCACCGGTCACCTCCTGGTCCGCATCCGTCCACTTCGGATCGGTTCGATCTCGCCCGGAACGGTACCGCGATCACCGCAGTGCCGCGCCCAGTTCGCCGGAGCGAGCGAGGATCTCCGCACCGTCCCGGGCAACGACGACACCGTCGCAGCTGTCGGCGTACTCGCTGAGCGCACAGCCTGTCTGACTCCAGTACCGAGACGGTTCCGGAGTCAGCCATGCGGTCCGATGGGCCCGCCTGGTCAGCTCCTCGAACACTTCGACTCGCGGGTCGAAGGCATTGCTCCGGGCGTCGCCGACGATCAACAGGCTGGTCCGTCGCGTGATCAGGTCGCCGAACCGATCCATCGTCTCCGACCACATCCGGCCGTAATCGCTCGTGGCGGCCAGATCGAGCCCGTCAGCGGCCAGCACCGCGGTGAGCGCTCCGTCAGCGCCCACCGTGCGCAAGGCGCTCGTGACCAGCACCGGTCGGTCGACGAAGGCGATCACTTCGCAACGATCACCGAACCGATGCAGAGTCTGCGCGAGCCGCAGGATGAATCCAGCCACCGGGCGGACCGAGATCGAGACGTCGACCATCACCAGCATCCGGACCGGGCCGGGCACCGCGCACCGCCGCCAGAGTTCGACCGGAACGCCGTCGGCGCGGACCGACGCGCGCATCGTGGCACGGACATCCAGCCGACCGACGTCGGTCCGGCGCGCAATCCTGCGGGGCGCGCCGCGCATCTGCTGCACGAGTCGATGACAAGCGCGATCGATGTCCGCCTGGTCCCGGTGCACCCGGTCGACCGCGGCCGACGGCGGGAGATCCGTGGCGGCCGCCTCCAGGCGCTGAGACAAGGCGCCGACGAACCGTTCCAAGGCGGCCTCGAGTTCGCGGAGCCGGACCTCGTCGAGTCCCTCAGCACCGTCGGCGCCGTACGCGCTCCGACCGTCCGCCGCATCGAGTGCCCGCAGCAGCGCCGCCGCGTCCGCCAGTCTGAGCGCCGTCCCCTCCACGCGCGCTGCGGAACCGACCAACTCGCCGACCTGCGCCGCGTCGGCGTGATCGACCTCGACGGTGTAAGTCACCCCGCCGACGACCGTCGACTCCTCGGTGCCCACCTCGAGTCGCTCCGATCCCGAAGACACGGAGAAGTCGTCGTTCTCGCGGTGCGCGCTCTGCGCGTGTCGTTCGCGCGCGTCCGGATCGTCGACCATCAGCTCGCCGATCTCGAATGAATGCTCATCCGCACCGATCATCCGACCGGCACCCGTGAACTCATCGTCCCATTGGACGTCCAGCGGCAGGTCGCCGAACAAGCCGCGAACCGCCATCGGGGCCCGGGTCCCGTCGCTGCCGTCCGCGCCGGCGAAGAAGAGCGCGAATGCGACGTCGAACGCCGGCGACTCGAACCCGTACTTGACCGTCACGCTGCGCAGTGCGATCCGCAGCCGGTCGAGGTCCGCGCCGCCGACGATCGCGAACGTCCGGCGGATCTCGATCACCTCGGCCGGCGAGGCACCGATCCCGAACGACCGCAGCGTGCGGCCGAACTGAACCGCCAGCGCGTCCAGTATCCTGTCGCTCACCGTGTCCGGGCCGTCCTGGCGCAGCTTCGTCATCGACCGCTCAGCTCCGCACCGCACTGCGCGCCCGCCCGGCGCCGAACGCCCGCGCGGTGGGCGATCCGACCGGGAGCGTGCCGTCGATGGACACCCGCTCCCCTTGCGTGGCCACCGTCGTCGCCATCGCGCTCCGCACATGGTCGAGGTCGGTGCCGAACTTCACCAGCATCGACAGCAGTGCGGGGTCCGGACCGTCGACCGGCTGGTCGGCACGACCGAGGATCGCCGCCGCCCGCGCGGCATCGATCACCTCCGCGATCGACGGACTCTTGCGCAGCGGCAGCTCGCGCAGTCGGCGCGCCAGTCCGACGACGTCGGCGATCACCGACTCCTCGACGTCCGGCGCTCGTACCGCGACGATCCGCTGTTCGCGCTCGGCGGTCGGGTACGACACCTGGAAGTGCAGGCATCGCCGCTTGAGTGCGGGCGACAGTTCCCGCGTGTCGTTCGACGTCAGGATCACCCAGGGCGCCGACCGTGCCGCGAAGGTCCCGAGTTCGGGCACCGTGACCTGCCGCTCGGCGAGGACCTCCAGCATCACCGCCTCCATCGCCTCGTCGGTGCGATCGATCTCGTCGACGAGCAGCACGGTCGGTGTCGGCGACAGGATCGCCGCCAGCAGCGGCCGTGCGACCAGGAAGTCCTCGGTGTAGATCCCGACGTCGGTGCCCGCGAGCGCAGCCGACGCGGCCGACAGGCTCTCGTACGACGACAGCTCGTCGCCGATCCGGTCCCGCAGCATCTGCACATGGAGCAGTTGGCGCGCGTAGTCCCACTCGTACAGCGCACGGGAGTCGTCGAGGCCCTCGTAGCACTGCAGCCGGATCAGGTCCCGGCCGGACGCGGCCGCCAGCGCTTTGGCCAGTTCCGTCTTCCCGACGCCCGCCGGGCCCTCGAGCAGCAGCGGGCGGTCGAGCAACGTCGCCAGGTGCACGACCACCGCCAGCTCGGAGTCGACGAGGTACCCCTCGCCGGCGAGCGCCTCGGTCAGCTGATCTGCAGTCTCGAATCCGATCATCGTCGCCGCCTCTCCGCTGTCTCGCCGAATCAGTACGTGCCGGTCAGCGCGTGGCGGACCATCGGCAGCATCGACTCGACGGTGCACTCGCGCGGATTGCCCGGCGTGCACCAGTCGCCCATCATGTGCTCGGCGATGGCGATCGCCTGCTTCTCCGACGTGTCGACTCCATCGCCGCGCCCCTCGTACTTTCCGGTGTTCATCCGGTTCTTGTCGTAGCTCGCGGTGGTCAGTGAACCGAAGTTGTCGGGGATGCCGAGGTCCTTCGACAGCCGGATGGCCTCCTCGACAGCGGCGTCGGCCGCCTGCACCGTGGTCATCCGGCTGGTGTCGACGCCCATCAGCCGCGCGATCTCCGCGAACCGTTCATAACGCGACGGCAGGTTGTACTCCCACACTCGCGGCAACGCGATCGCGTTGTTGAGTCCGTGATGGCTGTCGTAGAAGGCGCTGAACGCGTGGGAGAACGAATGGATCAGGCCGAGTCCGCCGGAATTGAACGCCTGCGCCGCGATGTACTGCGCATGCATCATCCCGGTCCGCGCCTGGAGATTGTGCGGGTCGTACACGGCGGTGCGCAGGTGCTGAGCCGTCAGTTCCATCGAGTACTTCGCGTTGCCGAGCGACGGCGCGAAGTCCAGACGAGAGACGAACGGCTCGCTCGCATGCGCGAGCACGTCGAATCCGCAATAGGCGGTGAAGTGCTCCGGGCACGAGTAGTACAGCAGCGGGTCGTCCATCGCGAGATCGACGAGGCAGGTGTCGTCGAACGCCACCCACTTGTGCGGATCGGCCATGTCGGAGGTGTCCGTCACGACATACGCCCAGGAGGTCTCCGAGCCGGTGCCCGCGGTGGTCGAGACCGCGATGTGCTTCGGGTTCTCCTTGTTCGTCGCCTTCGAGAAGCCCTCGAACTCGTTGATGTTGCGGCCGTCGTGCGCAATGACCATGCGTGCGCCCTTCGCGGCGTCGTGGCTCGACCCGCCGCCCACCGAGATGATGCCGTCGCACTTCTCGGACTGATAGCGCGCCGCCGCGTCCATCACGTTGAAGTCCTTCGGGTTCGACTGGACCTCGTCGAACAGCACCACGTCGACGCCTTGATACTCGATCTTTCCCGTGAGCTCCTCGATGATGCCCGAACCGCGCAGCCCGGTGGTCATCAGCAGCACTCGGGTCATGCCGAGTTCCTTGGCCTCGACGCCGAGCATGTCGTGGGCGCCGACGCCCAGCTTCGCCTTCGGGAACGGGTGGAACTCCTTGATCGGGAAGTCCCAGATCTGATTCATCTCGATCGCCATGGGGGTCAGCTCCTTCGGTGAGAGTGCCCGGCACTGGCCCGTGCCGAACTGTCCTCACCAGCGTGTTCGACGTCACATGGCGTCGACAAGAGCACCTGACCGGGTGCCGGAGAGATCAGCCCGGGAGGGCAGGAGTGTCCCTGTCCGATCGGACAGGTGATGGAGCCGGTTGCCCGACGGCGCGCTCGATCGCCCCTCGGTCAGCCCACCGCGCGCTCGATCTTTCCGCCGAGGTCGATCAACTGCTGCTCGAAGTTCGGGTAACCGCGATCGATGTGCTCGACGTCGTGTACCTCGGTGACCCCGTCGGCGACCAGTCCGGCCAGCACGAGGCCGACGCCGGCCCGGATGTCCGACGACCACACGGGTGCGCTCGACAGGGCCTCGACCCCGCGGATGACCGCGTGGTGGCCGTCGGTACGCGCGTCGGCGCCGAGCCGGACCATCTCCTCGACGAACCGGAACCGCGCCTCGAAGACGTTCTCGGTGATCATCGACATCCCGTCGGAGACCGCCGCGAGGCCGATCGCCATCGGCTGCATGTCCGTCGGATAGCCCGGATACGGCAGCGTCGCCGTGTTCACCGCCACCGGGCGCGTCGCCTGCGCCACGCGGAATCCGTCGTCGAACCGCTCCACGACGGCACCGGCGTCCTCGAGCTTCTTCAGCACGAGCCGCAGGTGGTCGGGATCCACCCCGCGCACCCGGATGTCGCCACGCGTCATCGCCGCCGCCACGCCCCACGTGCCCGCCACGATCCGGTCCCCGACGACATGATGGCGGGTCGGGGTCAACGAGGTGACCCCGGTCACGGTGAGCGTGGGCGAACCCGCGCCGTCGATCCGCGCGCCCATCTCGATCAGCATCTCGCAGAGATCGACGATCTCCGGCTCGCGAGCGGCGTTGTCGATGGTCGTGACCCCGTCGGCGAGCACCGCGGCCATCAGGATGTTCTCGGTCGCGCCGACAGACGGGAACTCGAGCGCGACGGCCGCGCCGGTCAGGGCCTCCGCTTCGGCGACCACGCACCCGTGCTCGATGGCGCTCTGCGCGCCGAGCGCACGCAGACCCGCCTGATGCATGTCGAGAGGACGCGAGCCGATGGCGTCGCCGCCGGGCAGCGCCACCACCGCGCGGTGCCTCCGCGCCATCAACGGGCCGAGGACGCACACCGAGGCGCGGAACTGCTTCACCGCGTCGAAGTCGGCGTGATACTCGGGTTCTGCGGGGACGTCGATGGTGACGACGTCCCCCTCGATGACGACCTCGGCGCCCAGACCGCGCAGGACGTCCGCCATCAGCGGCACGTCGGCGATCTCGGGCGCGTTCGTCAGCACCGTCCTCCCCTCGGCGAGCAGCGCCGCCGCCATCAGCTTCAGAACGCTGTTCTTGGCTCCTCCAACAGTCACCTCTCCAGCCAGTCGTGCCCCACCGGTAACCAAGTAGCGATCACTCACGCACACAGCTTATCGCCGGACGCGTAGGTTGACAGACATGGCAGTCCATCTCACTCGCATCTACACCCGCACCGGCGACGACGGCACGACCGGACTCTCCGACTTCTCCCGCGTCCCGAAGACGGACGCTCGCGTGGTCGCCTACGCCGACTGCGACGAGGCCAACGCGGCGATCGGCGCGGCCCTGACCCTCAGCGGCGAGGTCCCCGCGGACATCGCCTCGGTGCTGACGACGGTGCAGAACGATCTCTTCGACGCCGGCGCCGATCTGTCGACACCGGTGGTGGCGGATCCCAAGTACCCGCCCCTGCGAATCGAACCCGACTACATCGAGGCCCTGGAGAAGTGGTGCGACGCCTTCGGCGCCGAGCTCGAACCACTGGACTCGTTCATCCTTCCCGGCGGCACCGCGCTGTCGGCCTACCTGCACCAGGCACGGGTGGTGACCCGACGGGCCGAGCGATCGGCGTGGGCGGCGATCGGCGAACACCCCGACGACTCGTCGGTGCTTCCGGCCAAGTACCTGAACAGGCTGTCGGATCTGCTGTTCATCCTCGGCCGTGTCGCGAACGTGCGCGCGGGCGTCGCCGATGTGAAGTGGGTACCGGGCGGCGAACGCGACCGCTGATCAGCAGGGCCGAGTCACGCCGCCGGGCGGCGCCTGCGCGACCGCTGCGGCGCGCGTGCCTCGATCCACGACTGAAACGCCGTCGACACCGCCGGACTCATGCCCAGTTCGTAGCGGCCGCCGCGGCCCGACCGGCCGATCGCGAGTTCGACTATGCCGAAGTCGTCATCCATGATCTCGAGTTCCGTCCCGACCGGGCGTCGGCGGCCGACGATCTCGATCCGTCGTCGGGACATGCTCACGGTGGGGCCGGGACGCAATGAGCTGAGGCGATAGTAGGTCAGATTGTCGTCTCCGTACTGAACGGATCCGTGGCGCCAGCCCTCGTCGGCGTCGGCGGGCAGCGAGCGGAGCAGCACCGGCGTACCGGCACGTCTCACCTCGACCAAGCGGTAGACGACGCCTGCGGCGACGAAGAATCCCGCCACGACGACGCCGATGATGATCCACACCCACAATGCCAACCCCATCAACCTCCTCACATGCAGGTATACACGACGACGGTTAAGCCCTTCCTGAGACGACGACAGCCGCCCTGCTGTGCAGGACGGCTGTCGTCGTGTATGTCACATCATGTGCGAAGCGGGTCGCAGTTCCGGATCAGGCCACAGCTTCCACTGCGCGGACCCGGGACCTGGCGGCGAGGTACTCCTCGCTGCCCTCGGCTGCCGACTCCAGCACCGCGCGCTCGGCGGCGACGTCGATGTCGGAGACGAACTGAGCGGCCTCGGCCAGCACCGTGATCGAATCACCGGTCACGGACAGGAACCCGCCCTGCACGGCGATCGCCGTCTGGTTGCCGGAGGCCTCGGTCACCTTGACGAAGCCGCCGGGCGCGAGCTCGGCGAGCATCGGCGCGTGGCTCGCGAGGATGCCCAGCTCGCCGACCGTCGTCTGTGCCACGAGGAACGTCGCATCGCCGGAGTACAGCTCGGAGTCCGGCGAGACGACCGAGAGTCGGAAAGTCTTGTCAGCCATGGCGGGTGACTACTTTCCGGCGATCTTCTTGGCTGCGGCCTCGACGTCGTCGAGTCCGCCACAGCTGTTGAACGCCTGCTCGGGCAGGTGATCGAACTCGCCCTTGCACACGCGGTCGAAGGCGTCGATGGTCTCCGACAGCGGCACGACCGAACCGACCTGACCGGTGAACTTCTCGGCGACCAGGAAGTTCTGGCCGAGGAACTTCTGCAGGCGACGGGCGCGGGCGACCGTGACCTTGTCCTCCTCCGAGAGCTCGTCCATACCGAGGATCGCGATGATGTCCTGCAGTTCCTTGTACTTCTGCAGGATGCGCTTGACCTCGTTGGCGACGCGGAAGTGCTCGTCACCGACGATCGAGGCCTCCAGGATGCGCGAGGTCGACGTCAGCGGATCCACGGCCGGGTAGATGCCCAGCTGCGAGATCGGACGCGAGAGCTCGGTGGTCGCATCGAGGTGAGCGAACGTGGTCGCCGGCGCCGGGTCGGTGTAGTCGTCGGCGGGGACGTAGATCGCCTGCAGCGAGGTGATCGAACGACCCTTGGTCGAGGTGATGCGCTCCTGCAGCTCGCCCATCTCGTCCGCCAGCGTGGGCTGGTAGCCCACGGCCGAAGGCATACGACCGAGCAGGGTCGAGACCTCGGAACCGGCCTGCGTGAAGCGGAAGATGTTGTCGATGAACAGCAGCACGTCCTGGTGCTGAACGTCGCGGAAGTACTCGGCCATGGTGAGGGCCGAGAGAGCGACGCGCATACGCGTGCCCGGCGGCTCGTCCATCTGACCGAACACCAGGGCGGTGTCCTGGAGAACGCCCATCTCCTCCATCTCGAGGTGGAGGTCGGTGCCCTCACGGGTACGCTCACCGACGCCCGCGAACACCGAGGTGCCCGAGAACTCGCGAGCGATACGGGTGATCATCTCCTGGATCAGAACGGTCTTGCCGACGCCTGCGCCGCCGAACAGACCGATCTTGCCGCCCTTGACGTACGGGGTCAGCAGGTCGATGACCTTGATGCCGGTCTCGAGGATCTCAGTCTTGCCCTCGAGCTGGTCGAAGGCCGGGGGCTTGCGGTGGATGCCCCACTGCTCGCCGTCGCGACCGGTGCCGGGAGCGTCCAGGCAGTCGCCCAGCGCGTTGAAGACGTGGCCCTTGACGACGTCGCCGACCGGAACCGAGATCGGCTTGCCGGTGTCGACGACAGCCGCGCCGCGGACCAGGCCGTCGGTCGGCTGCATCGAGACGGTGCGGACCACGTTGTCGCCGAGGTGCTGTGCGACCTCGAGCGTCAGCGTCTTCGCGACCGCCGGGAGGGTGACCTCCGCGTGCAGGGCGTTGAACAGGGCGGGGATGGCGCCGCGCGGGAACTCGACATCGACGACGGGGCCGATCACCCGGGCGACACGACCGGCGGTCGCGGAAGCGGCCCCCGGTGTATCAGTGACTGCTGCAGTCATTGTTACTTCACTTTCCTTCAGGTGTGTCTCTTGTCGCGATCAGTTCGCCAGCGCCTCGACGCCGCCGACGATCTCGCTGATTTCCTGGGTGATCTGCGCCTGACGGGCCGCGTTGGCCTGACGGGACAGGGTCTTCTCGAGCTCGGTGGCGTTGTCGGTCGCCGCCTTCATGGCGGTACGACGTGCCGCGTTCTCCGATGCCGCCGACTCGAGCAGCGCAGCGAAGATGCGCGACGCGACGTACTTGGGCAGCAGTGCGTCGAGCAGTTCCTTGGGCTCGGGTTCGAAGTCCACCTCAGCCGTGACGACGGCGTTGGCGGAGTCCTCGAGGATGTCCTCCCCCATGTTCAGATGCTCGACCTCGAACTCGACGTCGATCGGCGCCATGCGGCGAACCACCGGCTTCTGCGTCAGCATCGACACGAAACGCGTGTAGACGATGTGCAGTTCGTCGACGCCCTCGACCTCTCCACCGCCCGGCAGCGCCACCGTCTCACCCGAACCGGCGAGGAACGAGTCCACCAGATGGTGGACGGCGGCCGCGCTGTCGGAGAAGTTCGGCTGCTGAGAGAAGCCCGACCAGCCCGCGGCGACAGGACGCTCGCGGAAGGTGTAGTACCCGATGCCCTTACGGCCCATCACGTACACGACCGGCTCTTTGCCCTCGCTGCGCAGGAGCGAGAGAAGTTCCTCGGTCTCCTTGAGCACGTTCGAGTTGTAGCCGCCACACTGGCCGCTGTCGCTGGTCACGACCAGGACGGCGGCACGGCGCGGGTTCTCCCGATCGGTCAGCAGCGGGCTGTCCAGCGACGTCGAGGCGTTCGCCAGCGTCGTGACGACCCGGGTGATCTCCTGGGCGTAGGGACGGGCGGCAGCCACCCGTGCCTGTGCCTTGGTGATCCGCGAGGTCGCGATCAGCTCTTGCGCCTTCGTGATCTTCTTAGTCGATTGAATCGACTTGATCCGTGAGCGCAGCTCCCGAATGGTTGCCATGTTACTTCTGCTTCTTCGTCACTCGGATCGTCTCGGGCTCGACGTCTTCGGCGGCCAGCGGATCGGCGTCGACGTCGACCACACGGCTCCCGTCGGCGGCGATGAAGCCTGCCTTGAAGTTGTTCGTCGCGGTCGCGAGAGCGGCCTTGTCGTCGGCGGTCAGCTTCTTGCCGCCGGCGATGTTGCTGTAGACGCCCGAGGCGGTGTGGTGCAGCTCGCCGAGCAGCTCGGCCTCGAAGCGACGCACGTCCGCGACCGGAACCGAGTCCATGAAGCCTTCACCGCAGAGGTAGAGCGACACGATCTGGTCCTCGACGGCGACCGGGCTGTACTGGTCCTGCTTGAGCAGCTCCACCCAGCGGGCGCCGCGCTCGAGCTGTGCCTTCGATGCGGCGTCCAGGTCCGAGGCGAAGGCCGAGAAGGCCTCCAGCTCACGGAACTGAGCGAGCTCCAGACGCAGCGAGCCGGACACGTCCTTGAGGCCCTTGGTCTGCGCGGCGCCACCGACACGCGAGACCGAGATGCCGACGTTGATGGCCGGACGGACGCCCTTGTTGAACAGGTCCGACTCCAGGAAGACCTGACCGTCGGTGATCGAGATGACGTTGGTCGGGATGAACGCCGAGACGTCGTTGGCCTTGGTCTCGATGATCGGCAGACCGGTCATCGAGCCGCCGCCGAGCTCGTCGGACAGCTTCGCGCAACGCTCCAGCAGACGCGAGTGCAGGTAGAAGACGTCACCCGGGTAAGCCTCGCGGCCCGGCGGGCGACGCAGCAGCAGCGAGATGGCGCGGTAGGCCTCGGCCTGCTTCGACAGGTCGTCGAACACGATGAGGACGTGCTTGCCCTGGTACATCCAGTGCTGGCCGAGGGCCGAACCGGTGTACGGAGCCA
Source organism: Gordonia neofelifaecis NRRL B-59395 (assembly GCF_000192435.1). Taxonomy (GTDB): domain Bacteria; phylum Actinomycetota; class Actinomycetes; order Mycobacteriales; family Mycobacteriaceae; genus Gordonia; species Gordonia neofelifaecis. The sequence continues at coordinate 378,012 of NZ_AEUD01000002.1, read as the reverse complement.
GCCACTTGAAGCCGGCCGAATCGGATGCCGGTGCGGCGACGATGGTGGTGTACTCCATCGCGCCGGCCTCCTCGAGGGCGGACTTGACGCCGGCGATGGTCGAACCCTTCTGACCGACGGCGACGTAGATGCAGCGGACCTGCTTCTCCGGATCGCCCGTCGCCCAGTTGGCCTTCTGGTTCAGGATGGCGTCGATGCAGAGCGCGGTCTTACCGGTCTTGCGGTCACCGATGACCAGCTGGCGCTGGCCGCGGCCGATCGCGGTCATGGCGTCGACGGCCTTGATGCCGGTGGCGAGGGACTCCTCGACCGGCTGACGCTCGAGGACGGAGGCTGCCTGGAGCTCGAGGACGCGGTCGCCCTCGGACTCGATGGCGCCCAGTCCGTCGATCGGTGCGCCCAGCGGGTCGATGACGCGACCGAGGAACTTGTCGCCGACCGGGACCGACAGGACGTTGCCGGTGCGCTTGACTTCCTGGCCCTCTTCGATGTTCTCCGAGTCACCGAGGATGACGGCGCCGACCTCATCCAGGTCGAGGTTCAGTGCGACACCGCGGATGCCGCCGGGAAACTCCAGCAGCTCGTTGGCCATGGCACCCGGAAGGCCGCTGACGTGAGCGATGCCGTCACCGGTGTCAGTGACGGTGCCGATCTCTTCGCGCGAGGCCTGGTTGCCCACGTCTTCGGTGTAACTTGCGATCGCGCTCCGAATTTCATCGGAGGAGATGGTCAACTCCGCCATGTTCCTGCTCTTCCTGGCTTTCTGGTTCTTGGTCTTGGGAATCGTTAGTGGTGGCGTGCGATGGTGCTACCGCAGGCCGCGACGCAGCGTCGCGATCTTGCCCGAGATGCTGCCGTCGATGCGCTCGTCGCCCACGCGGATCACAACGCCGCCGAGGAGCTCGGGGTCGATGTCGACATGCAGGGTGACGGGTGCCGAGTAGATCTCGGCGAGCTTCGCGGCGAGCTGATTGCGCTGCTCGCTCGACAGCTCACCGGCACTGGCGACGTAGGCGACCTTGCGGCCGTTGCTGGCCGCGGCCAGCTGCGACAGCTCGTCGATCGCATCGCCGGGGAGCTCATCGGTCGTCGCGACCGCATTGACGGCCAGACGCTCGGTGATCGGCTCCACCTTGCCGTCGATCAGCTTGCGCAGCAGCGCGGTGCGATCGGCGGTGGTGCGGGCACGGTCGGTCAGTGCCTGCTCCAGTGCCGTGTCGCCCTTGATCACGCGGGCGAGGCGGAACAGCTCGTCTTCGACGGTATCGGACTTGCCTGCGGCCTTGGCAGCCTGCAGCAGGGCCTCGCGGCCGAGCTGACGGAGGCCTTCGACCAGATCGGCGTCGCTGGACCAGGTGCGTGCCGCGGTCGAGGAGACGACGGAACGGGTGGTGTCAGAGACCTTGCCGGTCAGGACCTTGTCGGCGACCGCGGCCCGGTTGTCGGGTGCGGTGCTCGAGTCGGCCAGCGCGATGCGCAGCGAACGGTCACCGCTGACGGCGTCGGACACCGACAGCAGTTCCTCGCCGACGGTCACCGCATCGGTCGATGCGGCGGCCCCACGAAGGATGGTCTCCAGCTCAACGCGGGCCCCTTCGAGGGCTTCGCGGCTTGACGCTGCGTACATCTAGCTACATTCCTTGTCTAGGCGGATCCCGCCTGGGAGTCGGCTTGCCTCGGATGTGGCGGAGCGAGGGACGGAGATCTCTCCGGTCCCCTCGCCGGCCCGCACCATCGGTGTATCCATCGGATTACTTGGCGGTCTCGTTCGACACGCCGTCCAGTTCAGCCAGGAACCGATCGACGGTTCCAGCCTGCTTGACGTCGTCCGACAGGGACGCACCGACCAGCTTCTCGGCCAGATCGACCGACAGCTTGCCGAGGTCACCGCGCAGTTCGGAGACGACCTGCTGACGCTGCGCGTCGAGCTGGGCGTTGCCGTTGGCGATGATCCGGTCGCTCTCGGTGCTGGCCTGAGCCTTCATGTCCGAGACGATCTGCGCACCCTGGGTGCGTGCCTCGTCACGGATGGCAGCAGCCTCTTCACGAGCGCCTGCGAGCTGCTCGCGGTAAGCCGCCAGCTGCTGAGCCGCTTCGGCCTGAGCCGCCTCGGCGCGGGCGATACCGCCCTCGATCGTGTCGTGACGCTCGTCGAGCACCTTGCGGTACTTCGGGATGACGAACTTCCAGAAGACGAAGAGGACGACGGCGAAGGCGACCAGCGACCAGGTGATGTCGTACCACTCGGGAAGGAGTGGGTTCTTGCTCTCGTCTTCAGCGGCGAGAATCAAACTGGTGTTGATCATGTCGTGGTCTCTTATCAGAAGATGAAGCCGGCGACGATACCGATCAGCGCCAGGGCCTCAGAGAGTGCGATACCGAGGAACATGGTGGTGCGGATCTGACCGGCCAGCTCGGGCTGACGGGCGATACCCTCGATGGCCTTGCCGGCCACGATGCCGACGCCGATACCGGGGCCGATGGCTGCGAGGCCGTAGCCGATCGCGCCGAAGCCCTTACCCGTGATGGTTTCGTCGGCCAGAGTCTGGGCGATGTAGCTCATCTTTGCGATTCCCTTTCTTGGTGGCTCCCCACCCGGACGGGCGAGCGAGTCAGTCTGTGCCGGTCCGGCCGTCTGGCCGTCCCGAAGTCGTTATTCGGTCAGTGCGAGTCGGCGTGGATCGACTGGTCGATGTACACCGCGGTCAGCAGAGCGAAGATGTACGCCTGCAGCGCGATGACCAGGAGCTCGAAGAACGTGAAGCCGATGGCCGCGACGAGCGATCCCAGACCGGCAAGCGTCCAGATGCCGCTCTGGTCGATGATGAAGTACTGCGTGGCGGCGAAGAACAGCGCCAGCATGATGTGACCGGACAGCATGTTGGCCATGAGTCGGACGGTCAGCGTGAAGGGCCGCAGGATGAACGTCGAGACGAACTCGATGGGCACCAGGAGGAAGTGCACCGGGAGCGGCACACCGGGAAGCACGATCGACGACTTGATGAAGCCGAAGAAGCCGAACTTGGAGATGCCCACCCAGCAGTAGGTGACGTAAGCGGCCAGCGCCATCACCAGCGGCATGCCGATGCGCGCGTTCGAGGAGATGTTCAAGAACGGGATGATCGACGTCAGGTTCAAGAAGATCGTCGCGAAGAAGATGGAGGCGATGATCGGCAGGAACTTGCGGCCGTTGTCCTTACCGAGGATCTCCTCGGCGATGTTGATACGGACCCAGTCGATGAAGCTCTCACCGATGTTCTGCAGGCCGGTCGGCACGAGCTTGGGGCTGCGCAGAGCGAGCGCGAAAAACGCCGCGACGAGTACCGCCACGACGACTCGGATCAGCATGAGCCGGTCCATTCCCCACCAGGTGCCTTCTCCGAACAGCATCGGCGGGAAGAAGTCATCCAGGGACGGTGCGTGGAACTCGGCTGCGAGGGTGGCGCTCAGCGTTCTCTCCCGTTCTCGGGCCCGCGCAACTTCTCAGTAGGCGGGTTCCATCGTTCAGTGTGCGAGGTGCCGCAGTGCATTGAACTGCACATTGCCGCATCGTCCCGCGGGAAGCAGACTAGCAAGTCAGAAGGCCCAGCGACCAATCCGGGGCGACAATATCTGCATATCGTCCCGATGCAATCGTTCTACTATCAGTCGTAGTAGCTGGTCAGGCGACCCTTCGTGAAGCTCGTCACAATCAAGCCTTGGTGTCGGACTCCGGTGCGATGTAGGTCTGACGGGTGGTCAGCACACCCCACAGCTCACTGCCCAGGACCAGAACGATCGCGCCGATCAACATGCTGACCAGCGCGCCCTTGTTGTAGAAGGTCATGTCCTTGAGAATCGCCGTCACGGCGATGACGATGACCACTTTGACCAGATAGCCGCCCATCAGCGCACCCATGACGACTGTCGGCGAGGCCTTCGCGGTCAGCAGGATGGTGATGACGGTGATCAGAATGAACCCGCCTCCGATCGCGGCGCCGATGAGGACACCCCACAGTCCCGGCACGCCCTTCCAGGGCCACCAGATGAGCAGGCCTGCGACGATGAGGATGCCGAGGCCGCAGACGCCGTACTTCAGTCCCGCTTTCAGCGGCGCAGTCGGGTCGGTCGCCTCTTCGAGGGCCGCCGAGTCGATGCCGCTCGGGGTCGGTTCTGGTGCTTCGTTCTCGTCATTCGTCGACACGAGAGACCAGGTTAGCGAGCGGACACGCTATCGGGCGAACCGGCGACTCAGTCGCGGTGCGAACGTCGCGGCGAGCGCGACGATCAAACCCACGATGAAGATCGGCATCACGACCGACGCGGGCAGCAGGGTCCCGGCCGCCACGGAGAACGCCAGGACACCGACCCACAGGTAGATGAGCAGGGCGACTCGACGCTGGGAGTGACCCAGTTCGAGCAGTCGATGATGCAGATGCATCTTGTCCGGAGTGTAGAAGCCGACGCCCGCTCGGGTTCGCCGGATCACCGCCATCACCATGTCGAGCATCGGGATGAACATCACTGCGGCGACCAGGATCAGTGGCGACAGCAGCGTGAACATGTCCGCCGGTCCGTACGCGCTGCGAGCGACGCGCCCCGACGCACTCGTCGCCGCGGCGGCGAGCATCAGGCCGATCAGCATCGCGCCGGAGTCTCCCATGAAGATTCGGGCGGGTGAGAAGTTGTGGGGCAGGAATCCCAGGCACGCGCCGGCGAGCGCAGCGGTGATCAGCGCTGGTGGGTAGTAGCTGACGTCGCCGCCCTGGTCGTGCAGGAGTCCGAGCGAGAACAGGCAGATCGCGACGGCCGCGATGAGGCCGATGCCTGCGGCCAATCCGTCCAGGCCGTCGACGAAGTTGATGGCGTTGATCGTGGTGACCGTGATCGCCACGGTGAGCAGCCCGGCCTGCAGCGGATCGAGCACGACGGTGCCGATGTCGGCGAACGGCACGTAGACGAGGTACCAGCTCACACCCATGATGACCAGCACGCCTGCCGCGGTCAGCTGACCGACGAACTTCGTGAGTGCGTCGAGGCCCCAACGATCGTCGATGATGCCGACGAGGACGATCACCAGACCGGAGGTGATGACGGCCAGCATGTCGTGGGTGTACGAGAAGCCTCGGTTGAGTGCGGGCAGTTGCGCGGCGAGCCCGATCGCGCAGACGATGCCGATGTACATGCCCACCCCACCCAGCCGGGGCGTCGGGATCACGTGCACGTCACGCTGACGCGGGACGGCGACGGCTCCGAAACGAACGGCGAGAACGCGGACCAGCGAGGTGAGGAAGTAGGTGATGCCCGCCGCCGCGAGACCGACGAGGGCGAGCTCGCGAAGCGGCACGCCCGCCCCGCCGCCGGAGGTCTCCAGCGCGTATCCGAGCACGTCTACTTCTCCCCCACCGCGGCGACGGCCTCGGTGATCGCGGCCTGCCGAGCCACGTCGTCCGGGTCCGTGCGCATCGCGTCGATCATCAGATCGGCGACCGTGGACATCTCGGCGGGCCGCAGACCGTCGGCCGCCATGACCGCCGAACCGAACCGGATCGCCGAACCCTCGGCCACCGGGGCCTCGTCGAACGGCGTCACGGCCTTGTCGACGATGATCCGGCACGCGGCCAGTCGCCGGGCCGCCTCGCGACCCGAGATCCCGAGCGACGAGACCTCGACGACGGCGATGTGAGTGTCCGTTCCGCCCGAGACGGTCCGCAGACCGCGCTCGGCGAGCCTGGCGGAGAGTTCCGCGGCGTCGTCGGCGACGTTCCGCGCGTACGCCGCGTACCCCGGGCGCAGGCACTCGGCGAAGGCCACCGCCTTGGCGGCGATCGAGTGCATCGCGGGGGCGCCCTGGATGAACGGGTACACGGCGCGCGACAACGAATCCGCATGCTCACCGCGCGCGAGCAGCAGTCCGCCGCGCGGTCCGCGAATCACCTTGTTGGTCGCGACCGTCACCACGTCCGCGTGCGGAACCGGCGAGTCGAGCACGCCGCCGACGGCGAGCCCCGCCAGATGCGCGGCGTCGGCCCAGAAGATGCAGTCGGCCTCGTCGGCGATGGTGCGCATCGCGGCGAAGTCCCACGACCGCGAGTACGAGGTCCCGCCGGCCACCAGGATCCGCGGTCGATGGATCAGCGCCAGCTCGCGGATCTGATCGTAGTCGATCTGCTCGGTGTCGGCGCGGACCTCGTAGTTCAGGACGGTGAACCAGCGGCCGGACAGATTGGCGCGAGAGCCGTGCGACTGATGCCCGCCGTGCTTCAGACTCAGCGACAGCACCTGGTCGCCAGGTTGAGAGAAAGCCGCGTAGACGGCGAAGTTCGCCAGCGCCCATGACAGCGGCTGGACGTTCACGTACTCGGCGCCGAACAGTTCGTGCGCTCGGCTGATCGCCAGCTCCTCGATGTCGTCCACCACGTCGACGCCGCCGTGGTAGCGGTGCCCGGGGTAGCCCTCGGCGTACTTGTCCGCCAGGATCGAGCCCACCGCGGCGCGCACGGCGGGCGTGGCGGTGGATTCGGCGGCGAGCATCTGCAGACTGCCGCGGCGCCGCGTGGCCTCGCGCTGGAGCAGCGCGGCGATCTCGGGATCGCCTGCCAGCGGGTCGCCCGCGGCCGGGTCGAGGATCGGGTCGGTCACGACCGGCTCCGAAGTTCCTCGGCATCCACATCCAGCACCTCGGCGAGATGCTCCGCGGTGATCGCGCCCTCGCGCAAGATCTTGGGCTCCGGACCGGTGAGGTCGACGATGGTCGAGGCGACGGCGTGATCGGCCGGGCCGCCGTCGAGGTAGACCGACACCTTGTCCTGAAGCTGGTCGCGGGCCTCCGGCGCGGTCGTGGCCGGCGGATGCCCCGAGATGTTCGCGCTCGAGACCGCCATCGGCCCGACTTCCCGCAGCAGCTCGATCGCGACCGGATGCAGCGGCATGCGGATCATCACGCTCCCCGAGGTGTCCCCGAGGTCCCAGGCCAGCGACGGTGCCTGCTCGACCACCAGGCTCAGTCCACCGGGCCAGAAGGCCTGCACCAGTTCCCGTGCCTGCGGCGACACCGAACGCACCAGACCGTCGACGGTGTGCCACGAGCCGACGAGCACCGGCACCGGCATGTCGCGTCCGCGGCCCTTGGCCGCGAGCAGCGAGGCCACGGCCTCACTGTCGAACGCGTCGCAGCCGAGGCCGTACACCGTGTCGGTGGGCATCACCACGAGCCGACCGGCACGGGCCGCGCCCACCGCCGCCCGGATGCCTGCTTCTCGCTCGTCTGGGTCACTGCAATCGAACACCGCGCTCACGCGTTCCATCCTTCCACGCCGTCGCCCGCCGATCGCGCAGGGTCGTCTACGGCCCGGTGCACGGCGGTGACGAATCGGGGTCGCCCGGCCAGGTCGCGACGGGGCCGCACATCGGCGAATCCGCCCGCACGGGCGAGCGCGTCGCACACCGCCTCCGAGGTGGTGTCGTCGTGCTCGATCGCGACGACGGCTGCGGGGCTCAGCGCCGCGGCGAGGATCGGCACGAGCGCATCGATCAGTTCCATGCCGCTGTCGCCGGAGAACACCGCCTCGGGCGGGTCGTGGGCGACCTCCGGGGACACGGCTGCTTGCGCGGGCACGTACGGCGGATTGCTCACCACCACATGCGCACCGGTCAGGATCGGCGACATCGCCGTCGCGTCCGTCACGTCTGCGCGGACCACGCTCACCCGGCCCGCCAGGCCGAGATCATGGACGTTGCGGCGCAGGTACTCGGAAGCGGTCTCGGCCAATTCGACGGCGGTGACCTGGACGTCGGGCGCGTGGGCCGCGATCGCGACAGCGAGTGCGCCACTGCCCGAGCACAGATCGACGACCCGGATCGGCGCGATACCGGTTCGTCGCAGCTCGGCGATCTCGGCGACCGCCCATTCGACGATGAGCTCGGTTTCCGGGCGGGGGACGAAGACACCCGGCCCGACGGTGAGTTCGACGCCGGCGAAGTGCGCGCGGGAAGTGATGTGCTGCAACGGGACTCGTTGAACCCGACGCGACACCGCATCGTCGATGCGCGATCGGTCCGCGTCGGAGACGTCGTCGATCAGCAGCAGTCGGCCCGGTTCGACGCCCAGCACCTGCGCCACGAGCTCACCGGCTTCGGCGGCCGCCGAGTCGATGCCGGCCTCGGTGAGGCGCTGCGCCGCCGCGCGTCGCACGGCGTCCGCGGATCGCCGCAGAAGTCCGCTCACTGCTGCAGTCGTGCCTGCTTGTCGGCCTCGACAAGGGCGTCGAGGAGCGCGTCCATCTCGCCGCCGAGAACGGAGTCGAGGTTGTTGGCCTTGTACCCGATGCGGTGATCGGTGATCCGGTTCTCCGGGAAGTTGTAGGTGCGGATGCGCTCGGACCGGTCGACGGTCCGGATCTGCGCCTGACGTCCCGCAGACGCCTCGGCCTCCGCCTCCTCCTCGGCCGCCGCCTTCAGCCGAGCCGCGAGCACCTGCATCGCGCGCGCCTTGTTCTGCAGCTGCGACCGCTCGTTCTGGCAGGTCACCACAATGTTCGTCGGCAGGTGCGTGATGCGGACGGCAGAGTCGGTGGTGTTGACGCCCTGGCCGCCCTTGCCGGAGCTGCGGTAGACGTCGATGCGGAGATCGGACTCGTCGATCTGAATCTCCTCGACTTCGTCGGGTTCGGGATAGATCAGCACGCCCGCCGCCGAGGTATGGATGCGGCCCTGCGACTCGGTGACCGGTACTCGCTGCACGCGATGCACACCGCCCTCGAACTTCAGTCGCGACCAGACGCCGTCGCGGACGGTCTCGCGAGCCTTGATCGACAGCGTCGCCTCCTTGTACCCGCCGAGGTCTGACTCGGTCGCGCCGAGCACGGTGGCCTTCCAGCCGTGTCGCTCGCAGTACTTGAGGTACATCCGGACCAGGTCGGACGCGAAGAGCGCCGACTCCTCACCGCCTGCGCCGGACTTCACCTCGAGCACCACATCGTCGGAGTCGTGCGGGTCGCGCGGCGCGAGCAGATCGGTCAACGTCGCGTCGAGCTCGGTGACGGTCGCTTCGAGGGCGGGGATCTCCTCGGCGAACGCCGCATCGGCCTCCGCCAGTTCACGCGCGGCCTCGAGGTCGTCGCGAGCGGCGGTGAGCTTGGTGTACGTGGTCATCACCGGTGCCAGTTCGGCGAACCGCTTGCCCACGCGCCGTGCGTTGGCCGGATCGTCGTGCAGGGCGGGGTCGGACAGCTGGGCTTGGAGTCCGGCGTGTTCGGCGAGGATGTCGTCGATCGCGGACGGTTCCTGCGTACTCACGTGCTGGATCTCCTTAGTCATCACTGCGGGGTCGTCGCCGGCGACTGTACGTCGTCGCCGGGCGTCGTCGGCGAAACAACAGACGCCCGACCCGAGATCTCCGGGGAGATCTCCAGTCGGGCGTCTGAGGCGAGCTACTTGGCGCGCTTGCCGTAACGCTTCTCGAAGCGAGCGACGCGACCGCCGGTGTCGAGGATCTTCTGCTTACCGGTGTAGAACGGGTGGCAGTTCGAGCAGACTTCCACGGTGATGTGGCCGCCCTTGGCGGTGCTGCGGGTGGTGAACTCGTTGCCGCAACCGCAGTTGACGGTGGTCACCTCGTAGTCGGGATGGATTCCCTGCTTCATGTGATGTCCCTTCATCATGGCCGCCGGGTCACCGCTGATTTTCAGTGGTGTGAACCGGAACCGGACTGACCGGAGAATTATTCCACAGGGCCCCTCCGGTCGACCAATCGTGCAGGTGCCGGGCTTGCGGGCAGGTCGACCACGGCCGCGGAGTGAATCCAGTCTCTTTGCCATCGGCAACCTCGGGAACTCGCCGCGCGCGGGTTTACCCTGGTTTCGGCGACTCCGTCCGGGCCACCGTCGACGGCCCTCTCGCCCCGCATTCGCCCCGAGCGCTTGGAGTACCGAGAAGACATGACGACCGCGAACCCGACGAGTGATGCCGCTTCCTCCCGCGCCTCGAAACGGCCTCGCTGGTCCCGACGCAACCCCTATCACGCCACCGTCGTCCAGAACGACCTCCTGACCGCGCCCGAGAGCGACAAGGAGGTCCGGCATCTCGTCCTCGACATCGCCGACTCGGGACTGGACTACCGACCGGGCGACGCGGTGAACGTGACTCCGACCAACGAGCCTGCGCTGGTCGCCGCGATCGTCGAACGGCTCGGTGTGCCCGGGGAGACGATCATCGCCGACCGCAAGGGCGAACGCACTCTCACCAATGCGCTCACCCACGGCTTCGAGATCACCTCGACGTCGCCCTACCTGCTCGACCACCTCGCGAACGCGCGCGGCGTCGCCGAGGTCGCGGAGCTGCTGGCCGGCGACCGTACCCGCCTCGACGCCTGGTCGCGCGGGCGCGATGTGCTCGATCTACTGAATCTCGATCCCTCATGGAGCCCGACTCCCGAAGCCTTCCTCGCCGAACTGCGCCCGCTCGCAGCCCGGACCTATTCGATCTCCTCGTCTCCCTCCGTCCACGAGGGCACGCTGCATCTGACGCCTGCGACGGTCCGGCACATGGCCACCCCGGTCTGGGGCGACGGGCGCGACCGCGGCGGCGCCGCATCCACGTACCTCGCCGATCGCGTGGAACCGGGTGACACGGTCGGCATCTACCTGACCGCGAACAAGTCGTTCCATCTGCCGGAGCCCGACACCGACATCATCATGGTGGGTCCGGGCACCGGCATCGCCCCGTTCCGCGGCTTCCTCCACGAGCGCCGCAACGACGACGGCTCCGGCCGCAACTGGCTGTTCCACGGTGCGCGCCGTCGCGATCAGGACTTCCTCTACCGCGACGAGATGTGGGCGATGGAGGCCGACGGCAGCCTCCGCCTCGACGTCGCGTTCTCCCGCGAGCAGGACGAGAAGATCTACGTCTCGCATCTGATGGGCGGTCAGGGCGAGGAGCTCTACAGCTGGATCCGCGACGGCGCCGTCCTCTACGTGTGCGGCGACGCGACGCAGATGGCGCACGATGTGGACGAGACGCTCGTCGCGATCATCCGCGATTACGGCGACTTCGACGACGAGGGCGCCCGTGCCGAGCTCCAGCGTCTCCGCGAGTCGGGTCAATACCGCCGCGACGTGTACTGACGCGGAGCGTCAGGTTGAGCCGATTCACGAGGCCGAAGGCCGAGAATCGGTCGAAACCACGGTGAGGTTCACGCCAGACCCAGCCCGGCTGACACCGGTTTCGACTCGCTCCGCTCGCTCAACCAGCGGACTGGGGGCGCTCACCCAGCGGACTGGGGGTGCTCTACCTGCGGAGGCCCACCGGTACGACTAAGGCTGGTAGGAGTTCTCTCCTACCAGCCCTTCGTCACCTAGGCTTCGACCGATTCTCGGCCTTCGGCCTCGTGAATCGGCTCAACCTGAGCCTCCGGCTCAGTCTGCCGCTCCGCGTCAATCGTCGTTCATCACGCCGGGGGCGTTCTTGCTCACCTGCATCAGGAATTCGACGTTGCTGCGCGTCTTCTTGAGCTGCGCGACCAGCAGGTCGATCGCGGCCTGCGAGTCGAGGCCTGCGAGCAGGCGGCGGAGCTTGTGCACGATCGCGAACTCGTCGGGCGACAGCAGGAGCTCGTCCTTGCGGGTGCTCGAGAGGTTGACGTCGACCGCCGGGAACACGCGCCGCTCGGAGATCTTGCGATCGAGCTTGAGCTCGGCGTTGCCGGTGCCCTTGAACTCCTCGAAGATCACCGTGTCGCCGGTGGATCCGGTCTCGACCAGCGCGGACGCGATGATCGTGAGAGATCCACCGTTCTCGATGTTGCGGGCGGCACCGAGGAATCGCTTCGGCGGGTACAGCGCCTGCGAGTCGACACCACCGGACAGGATGCGTCCGGACGCCGGCGACGCGTTGTTGTACGCACGGCCCAGTCGGGTGATCGAGTCGAGCAGCACGACGACGTCCATGCCGTTCTCGACGAGACGCTTGGCGCGCTCGATCGCGAGCTCGGCGACGCTGGTGTGGTCCGACGGCGGACGGTCGAAGGTCGAGGCGATGACCTCGCCCTTCACCGAACGCTGCATGTCGGTGACTTCCTCGGGACGCTCGTCCACCAGGACGACCATCAGATGGCATTCCGGGTTGTTGGTGGTGATCGCGTTCGCGATGTCCTGCAGAATGGTCGTCTTACCGGCCTTCGGCGGCGAGACGATCAATGCTCGCTGCCCCTTGCCGATCGGCATGATCAGGTCGATGACGCGCGTCGACAGCCGCTCGGGCGTGGTCTCGAGACGCAATCGCTGGTTCGGGTACAGCGGCGTCAGCTTGGTGAAGTCCGGACGCTTGCGCGCCGACTCGATGTCGGTGCCGTTGACCGTGTCGAGACGGACCAGCGGGTTGAACTTCTGGCGCTGGTTGTTCGGGTTCTCCCCGTCGCGCGGCACCTTGACCGCGCCGGTGATGGCATCGCCTCGGCGGAGCCCGTTGCGGCGCACCATGTTCATCGAGACGTAGACGTCGTTCGGACCCGCCAGGTATCCCGACGTCCGGACGAACGCGTAGTTGTCCAGCACGTCGAGGATGCCCGCCACGGGAGCGAGCACGTCACCCTCGTTGACCTGCGGCTCGCCGGCGTTGCCGCCGCCGCCGTCGCGATCGCGTCCGCGACGACGCTCACGGAACCGGCGGCCGCGGCGGCGACCGCCGCCCTCGCCGTCGTCGTCGTTGTTGTCGCGGTTCTGGTTCTGGGGACCCTGATTGCCCTGGCCCTGGTTCTTCTGGCCCTGATTGCCCTGGCCGGACCTGTCGCCGGAGTCCTGGCTCTTCTCGCCCTGATTCCGGTTGCCGCCGTCACGATTGCCACCGTCACGGTTGCCGCCGTCACGATTCCGGTTCCGGTTGCGGCGGTTACCGTCGCCCTCGGAGTTCTGTTCACGCTGCTGGTCGCCGCGCGCCTGCGCAGGCTTCTCATCACGGTTCTGGTCGGCGTTCCTGTTGCCGCCTCGGCCGTTCTCATCCGCGCGGTCGTTGTCCGCGGACTTGGCGGCGCCGCCCTTGTTCGCGGGCGCGGCGTCCGGCTTCTCGACTGCGGTCGCCTGGACAGTCCGGTCCGCCGCACGCGTCTCGGCGGGCTTGTCCGCAGGCTTCTCGGTCGCGGGACTCTGCGCGACGACCTTCTCAGCTGCGGCTTTCGGCGCCGCGGCAGGCTTCTCAGTCGACGACTTCTCTGCGCCCGCGGCCTTCTTCGACGAGCCGGTCGCACCTCCGTGCTGGTGCGCACGGATCACATCGATCAGATCGCCCTTGCGCATCCCCGACGTGCCCTTGATGCCCAGCTCAGCCGCGAGGCCGCGCAGTTCCGGCAGCAGCATGGCGGAAAGTCCGGTACGGGCCCGCTTGGGTGCCTGCACATCCGTTTCGGTCACGGAATTCCTTTCGTTCCCCGGCTTCAGATGCCGGGGGCCCCGTCCAGAGAGTGGGCGGAGCAGCAAAATTTGTTGGTTCGCCGGACAATCGGGTGGAGATCACACACGCCCTGGGTCCCGGTGAAGCATTTCTAGAGTACCACCGGGTCACGACAGCGTCAGGAAACGACCTCGACGCCTTCTGCCACCTCAACCGGGATCATCGTGAATCCGAGGTCCGCCGCGAGCTCAGCCTCCTGAGCTCCGAGCGGGTTCGTTCCCAGCACGAGCACCGACGGTCCAGCACCCGATACGGTAGCCGCGTGCCCGCCTTCGCGCAATGAACCCACCAGGCGAGTCGTCTCCGGAAGCGCCTGCGCGCGGTATTCCTGATGCAGCCGATCCTGTGTCGCGTCGATCAGGCACTCCGGGGCTGCGGTGAGAGCGACCACGCCCAGTGCCGCACGGCTGACGTTGAAGACGGCGTCGGTACGCGGGACGGCGTCCGGCAACAGTCCGCGCGTCGCCTCGGTCGAGGACTCGACCTCGGGCACGAACACCGTCGCGACGACCGCCGGATGCAGATCGAGCCGACGCGCGAAGAACTCGCGCTCGCCGTGCGTCCAGGTCACCACCGCCGAGCCGAGCACCGACGCGGCGGCGTTGTCCGGGTGACCTTCGAACTCGCTGGACAACTGCACCATCTGCGCGTCGTCGAGCGCGGGTCGACGGCCGTCCCGGGCCACCAGCGCCGACGCCGCGGCCAGTCCGCCCACGACCGCCGCCGCGGACGATCCGAGCCCTCGCGAATGCGGGATCGCATTGCGGCACTCCAGGTGGAAGCCACGCACCGCGACGCCTGCGGTCTCGAAGCCGCGGACCACGGCGCGCGCGACGAGGTGCCGCTCGTCGAGGGGCACCTGATCTGCGGCCTCGCCGCTCACGGCGACCGTGATCCCGCCGTCGGTGACGGTGACCGCGACCTCGTCGTAGATCGACAGCGCCAGGCCGAGGCAGTCGAAGCCCGGCCCGAGGTTGGCACTCGATGCGGGCACCCGGACCCGGACCGAAAGTCCTTCGGGCAGAGTGAGTTCCGCGTCAGCCGCGCCGATGGTCGAGTGTGTGGTCATCGCCGTTTCCACGTCGTCAGTTCACACCCAGTGCAGTCGCGACCGCCACCGGGTCGACCTCGATGGCGTCGACCTTCGGCATGCCGAGCAGTGCGGTGTCGGGATCCTTGAGACCGTTGCCGGTGACCGTGCAGACCACGGTCTCGCCCGCCTTGACCCAGCCCTCTTCGCGGCTGGCCAGCAGACCCGCGACGCTCGCGGCCGATGCAGGTTCGACGAAGACGCCTTCGCGTCCGGCGACCAGCTTGTAGGCCTCGAGGATCTTCTCGTCGGTGGCCGCGCGGAACATGCCGCCCGACTCGTCCTTGGCGGCGACGGCCTGGTTCCAGCTCGCGGGCGAGCCGATGCGGATCGCGGTCGCGATGGTCTCGGGGTCACTGACCGGAGCACCGTTCACCAGCGGCGCGGCACCCGCGGCCTGGACACCGAGCATCCGCGGCAGCGAATCGATGATGCCGTCGGCGTGGTACTCGCGGTAGCCCTTCCAGTACGCGGTGATGTTGCCCGCGTTGCCCACCGGCAGGGCGTGGACGTCGGGAGCCTTGCCGAGCACGTCGACGATCTCGAACGACGCGGTCTTCTGGCCCTCGATGCGAGCCGGGTTGACCGAGTTCACCAGCTCGATCTCGGGGTAATCGGCGGTGACCTTGCGGGCCAGTTCGAGGCAGTCGTCGAAGTTGCCCTGCACCTGGATCACCTTGGCGCCGTGCATGACGGCCTGTGCCAGCTTCCCCATCGCGATCTTGCCCTCGGGAATCAGGACGGCGCAGGTGATGCCCGCGCGGGTGGCGTACGCGGCGGCGGAGGCCGACGTGTTGCCGGTCGACGCGCACAGGACGGCCTTCTTGCCGTTGTTGACGGCGTTGGTGACGGCCATCGTCATGCCGCGGTCCTTGAACGAACCCGTGGGGTTCAGACCCTCCACCTTGAGGTACACGTCGCAGCCGGTGATCTCCGACAGGACCGGTGCCGCGACCAGCGGGGTGGCGCCCTCGAGAAGCGTGACGATCTTCCAGCCGTCGCGGACCGGCATCCGGTCGCGGTAGGCCTCGATCAGTCCGGGCCAACCGCGGTGAACGGGCTGGTACTCGGTGTTAGTCATTGGTTCCCTCCAAACGGAGCACGCTGGACACCTTGAGTACGGAGTCCATCTTTTCGAGTGCGGCGACGGTTTCCGACTGTGCGCGGTCGGAGGCGCGATGAGTGACGACGATCAGGCGCGCATTGTCGCCCGCGCCCTCTTGGCGAACGGCGGCGATGCTGACGTCTCGCTTGGAGAACTCCCCCGCCACCTGCTGCAGCACGCCCGGCCGGTCGGCGACCTTCATCGAGACGTAGTAGCGGGTCGGGACCTCATCGATCGAGGCGACCGGCAGCGACGCGTAGGTCGACTCCAGCGGTCCACGACCGTGATAGACGCGGTTGCGCGCGGCCATCACGAGGTCGCCGAGCACAGCTGACGCGGTCGGTGCACCGCCCGCGCCCTGACCGTAGAACATCAGGCGGCCGGCGTTCTCTGCCTCGACTGCCACCGCGTTGAACGCGCCGTTGACGGTGGCGAGCGGATGGTCGAGCGGGACCAGCGCCGGGTAGACGCGCGCCGAGATCTTCTCGCCGTCCGGGGTCTGGATGCGCTCGCAGATCGCGAGCAGCTTCACCGTGCAGTCGAACTTCTTGGCGGCCTCGAGATCCTTCGAGGTGATGTTCGTGATGCCCTCTCGATAGACGTCCGACGCGGTCACCCGCGAGTGGAAGGCGATCGACGCGAGAATCGCGGCCTTGGACGCCGCGTCGTAGCCCTCGACATCGGCGGTCGGATCGGCTTCGGCGTAGCCGAGGCGCCCGGCCTCGGCGAGCACCTTGGCGTAGCCGGCGCCGGTCTCGTCCATCTCCGAGAGGATGTAGTTGGTGGTCCCGTTGACGATGCCCGCCACCCGATTCACCGAGTCACCCGCGAGCGACTGGGTCAGCGGACGGATCACCGGAATCGCTCCGGCGACCGCCGCCTCGAAGTAGAGGTCGACGCGGTTGTCTTCGGCGGTCTTGGCGAGCTCGCCCGAGTGGGCCGCGATGAGCGCCTTGTTCGCGGTGACGACGGACTTGCCGGAGCCCAGCGCGGCGAGGATCAGGGTGCGCGCGGGTTCGATGCCGCCGATCAGCTCGACGACCATGTCGACGTCCGCGCGGCCGACGAGTTCCTGCGGATCCTCGGTCAGCAGGGACGGATCGATGCCGTCGCGTGCCCGGCTCGCGTCGCGCACGGCGACGCCGCGCAGCACCAGCGGCGCGCCGACGCGCGCCTGCAGGTCATCGGCCTTGTCGGTGAGGATCCGCACCACCTCGGTGCCGACGTTGCCCATGCCCAGCACGGCAACGCCGATGGGACGAGTCGATTCGCTCATTCCGGATCCACCTCCAGGCTCAAGAAGTCCTCGACCGTCTCCCGCCTCAGCATGAGTCGGGCACGGCCGTCGTTGACTGTCGCAACCGCTGCGCGCGGCACCATGTTGTAGCGGCTCGACATGGAATAGCAGTAGGCACCGGTGGCACCGACCACGAGCAGATCGCCCGGGGCCAGGTCCTCCGGCAGCCAGCAGTCGCGAATAACGATATCGCCGCTCTCGCAGTGCTTGCCCACCACCCGGCAAACGACCGCCTTCGCCTCGGAGACACGCGATGCGAGTCGGACGTCGTATTCGGCGTCGTACAGCACGGTGCGGATGTTGTCGCTCATGCCGCCGTCCACCGAGACATAGCGGCGTACGGTGTTGCCGTCGAGCGCGACGTCCTTGACGGTGCCCACCCGGTACAGCGTGACGCCGGCCGGTCCGGCGATGCCTCGGCCCGGTTCCACCGCGATCATCGGCATCGGCAGGTTCAGCGACTCCGACTCCCGTCGGACGATCTCGACGAGCGCCTCGGCGAGCACGCTCACCGGCGGCGGGTCGTCGCTCTCCAGGTAGGAGATTCCGAGGCCGCCGCCGAGATCGAGCACCTTGATCTGCTTGGTCTTCTCGACGCCGAACTCGGCGACGACGTCAGCCAGCAGACCGATGACGCGGCGCGCCGCGAGTTCGAAGCCGTCGATCTCGAAGATCTGCGATCCGATGTGGCTGTGCAGCCCCACCAGGCGCAGGTTGTCCGCGGCGAACACGGCGCGCACCGCGTCGAGGGCGACACCGCCCGCGAGCGCGAAGCCGAACTTCTGGTCCTCGTGAGCGGTGGAGATGAACTCGTGGGTGTGCGCCTCGACACCCGGCGTGACGCGGACCAGGACGTCGGCGACCACACCGCGCTCACCGGCCAGCCGATCGAGACGCTCGATCTCGACCATCGAGTCGAGGACGATGTCACCCACACCCGCGTCGAGGGCGGCGGCCAGTTCGCTCTCGGCCTTGTTGTTGCCGTGCAGCGCGATGCGCTCGGGCGGGAAGCCCGCGCGCAACGCGATCGCCAGCTCGCCGCCGGAACAGACGTCGAGGGACAGCCCCTCCGACTCGATCCACTTGGCGACCTGCGTCGAGAGGAATGCCTTGGACGCGTAGTGCACACGTCCGTACGGCCCGAACGCGCTCTGCATGTCGGCGCATCGCGAACGGAAGTCGGCCTCGTCGTACACGAACAGCGGAGTGCCGTACTCCTCGGCGAGCTGTTCGACGGAGACGCCACCGATCGTCACGACGCCGGCGTCGTCACGGTCGGTGCCGCGCGGGTACACATTGTCCGGGATGCGCGAGAGCTCCTCCGGACGGTTGGGCCGCTCCGCGAGATGCGGTGCGGCGAGGATCTCGGCGTGGCGAGGGCCTGCAGGATGTGCCATCACATTCTTTCTGGGGCGGAGACGCCGACGAGCGCGAGGCCGTTGGCGAGGACTTGGCGGGTGGCGGCGCACAGCGCGAGACGTGCGGCGTGAACGTCGCCGGGCTCCTCGTCGCCCTGCGGCAGCACGCGGCACCGTGCGTAGAAGCGGTGGTACGCCCCGGCCAGCGACTCGAGGTAGCGGGACACGCGATGCGGTTCACGCAGCGTGGCGGCGGTGGCGACGACCTCGGAGAAGTCGCCGATCGTGCGGATCAGGTCTCCTTCGGCCTCGTCGTCGAGCAGTTCCAGGTGCTCGGTGCTCAGCGACAGGCCGAGTTCGGCGGCGTGCCGCGCGAGGGCCGACAGCCGTGCGTGCGCGTACTGCACGTAGTAGACCGGGTTGTCCGCCGACTGCTTGCGGAGCAGATCGAGGTCGATGTCGATGTTGACGTCGATCGACGAGCGGATCAGCGCGTAGCGAGCCGCATCCACCCCGACCGCTTCGACGAGATCGTCGAGGGCGATGACGGTGCCCGCGCGCTTGGACATGCGGACCGGCTGCCCGTCCTTGACCAGGTTCACCATCTGGCCGATGAGGACCTCGACGGCGTCGGCGTCGTAGCCGAGCGCCGCGGCCGCCGCCTTGAGACGCACCACGTACCCGTGGTGGTCGGCACCGAGCATGTAGATCAGGTGGTTGGCGCCGCGGTCGTGCTTGTCCTTGAGGTAGGCGATGTCGCCGGCGATGTACGCCGCATTGCCGTCGCTCTTGATGACGACGCGATCCTTGTCGTCGCCGTAGTTCGTCGACCGCAGCCACCAGGCGCCGTCCGCCTCGTACAGATTGCCGTTGGCCTTCAGCTCGGCGATGGACTCATCGACCAGCCCACGGTCGAACATCGAGTTCTCGTGGGTGTAGACGTCGAAATCGGTGCCGAACTCGTGCAGCGTCCGCTTGATGTGCGCGAACATCAGCTCGACGCCCTCGGCCCGGAAGGCCTCGCGAGCGTCGTCGACCGGCAGATCGAGAATGCCCGGCACCTTCGCGACCACGGTGCCCGCGATGTCGTCGATGTACTCGCCCGCGTAGCCGTCTTCCGGCGTCGGCTCGCCCTTCGCGGCGGCCATCAGCGAGTTCGCGAAGCGGTTGATCTGCTCGCCGTGGTCGTTGAAGTAGTATTCGCGCGTGACCTGCGCACCTCGCGCGGCCAGGACGCGACCGAGCGCGTCGCCGACCGCCGCCCAGCGCGTTCCGCCCAGGTGGATCGGTCCGGTGGGGTTCGCCGAGACGAACTCGAGGTTCACGTTCAGGGTCGACAGCTCGTCGCCGCGTCCGTAGTCCGCGCCCCGGTCGAGAACGCTGGCGACCGTCTGGTTCTGCGCCGCCGCCGCGAGGCGGAGGTTCACGAATCCCGGTCCGGCGATCTCCGCGGAGTCGATGCCCGGGTCACTTGCGAACTCGTCGGCGAGCCAGGTGGCCAGTTCGCGCGGATTGACGCCCGCACGCTTGCCGAGCTGCAGCGCGATGTTGGTCGCGTAGTCACCGTGTTCCGGACTGCGCGGACGCTCCACGACCACGGTCTCCGGAATCAACGACGTATCGAGGTCATGAGCTTGGAAAACCTTCTGCGTCGCAGCGCGAAGCAGAGCGGCGAGTTCGGTGGGAGTCACGGGAACCTATCTTATTGTCCCAGGTGCCGTTCGCGACAATCGGACCTTACCGCCGGTCCTCGTCGACGAGCCGGAGGCTCGATCGCCGCACCGGACGGCCGGCCCGGCGATGATCACGCCTCGACGGTGGCGCTCACGGCAGATTCAGCTGCCAGGAAACGCCGAACCGATCATTGACCCATGCGAAAGCCTGCGAGAAGCCGTAGTCGGCGAGCGGCATCAGCACACCCCCGCCATCGCCCAGTATCGCGACCAGCCGTTCGAGTTCATCCCGGTCGGCGACGTCGACGAACATCGAGCTCGACGGCGTGAAGTCGAAGGCGTGGTCGACGGCACTGTCGCTGACGAGGACTCGCTGTCCGGCCAGGTCGAGTTCGGCCAGCATGATGCCTTTGGACGGGTCCTCATGCGGCTGCGACGTGACGACGCTGCTTCCGGGGAACGCCGCCAGATAGAGCTCCACGGCGTCGGCCGCGACGGCTTTCTGGAACATCAGGAACGGGCGGATCTTCGTCATGGGTCCAAGCGTAGACACGACCCCCGACAGGTCCGACTCCGCGCGGCTAGCGTGAATCCATGACCTCCGTCATCGTCGTCGGCAGCATCAACCTGGACATCGTCACGGCCTGTCCGTCGTTTCCTCGCCCCGGCGAGACGGTCACCGGCTCCTCCGCGCGATACGCGCAGGGCGGCAAGGGCGCCAATCAGGCACGTGCGGCGGCCCTCGCAGGCGCGGACGTCACATTCATCGGCGCGGTCGGCGACGACGGCGCCGCCCGGACGGTTCTGCCGCCGCTGTCGGAGGCCGAGGTCGAGTTGCGAGTGACCACCGTCGAAGGCCCGACCGGCGTCGCGGTGGTCACAGTCGACGACACGGGTGAGAACACGATCGTCGTGGTACCCGGGGCGAACGCGGCCGTGGCACTCACCGCGGACGACCGGCGGGCGATCGCCGCCGCGGACGTGCTGCTGATGCAGTTCGAGATCCCGCCTGACGTGGTCCTCGACGCGGCGCGGACGGCGAACGCGCACGGCACCGTCGTGCTCCTCAACCCGTCGCCCGTGCGTGCACAGCCCGACGAACTCTGGGGGCTCGTCGACGCCGCGATCGTGAACGAGGCAGAGGGCCGGTCGCTCGCCGATCACCTCGGTTCGGTGGACGTCGTCGTCACCACCCGCGGCGGTCGGGGCGCGTCCCTTCGCGGTCGCGACGGAGTCGTCACGGTGCCCGGGATTCCGGTCGACGTCGTCGACACGACAGGTGCGGGCGACGCCTTCACCGGTGCGCTGGCCGCCGCCTGGGACCTTCCCGAATCCGAGCGCCTGCGGCTGGCGAACGAAGCGGGGTCTCGGGCGACGACCGTCCGCGGCGCCTGCGCTCCTCAGCAGCCCAACTGAGTCGCCAGTTCGTCGATCCCGCGAACATGGAAGTCGTCGGCCGGGTTCGGGGCCTCGTCCTTGGGTTCCGGCCCCCACTCGGACGGTCGTTCCACATAGGCCGTGCGCAGTCCGAAACTGCGGGCCGCGGCGAGATCGGACACGTGGGTTGCGACCATCAGCACCTCGCTCGGGTGCACCTGCATCAGTCGTGCGAGGCCCAGGTACACCTCGCTCGCCGGTTTGTAACGGCGCCAGAGGTCGGAGCCGCCGACGAAGTCCCACGGAAGGTCGCTCGCCTTGGCCATCTCGTTCAGGAGCGCGACATTGCCGTTGCTCAGCGCACAGATCGTGTACTTCGCCTTCAGCCGATGGAGCCCCGACGACGAGTCCGGCCAGCCGGGAAGGACGTGCCAGGCGTGCACTGCGACGTCGAGCTGCGCAGGCGTCGCGCACACGTCGTACCTCTCGCGCAGGAGCCGTTCGAGGGTTTCGCGATGAAGGTCGTCGAGCATCGTCCATTCACGATCGCCCGCCTCCACCTCCGCGAGGACGGGCCCGTAGGTGCGTCGCCAGTCACGCGCCAGCTGAGAGGAGTCGATCTGTGGAAACGTCTGCGCCAGAACGTGGCTGACGCCCGTGTACCAGTCGGCGACGGTGCCGAAGGTGTCGAAGGCGATTACTTTCACGGAGTCCGGGCCAACTGATGCGGTCACCGCACCAGTGTCGCATTCGGGACCGTCAGGACCGTGAGTACTCGGAGGCTTCGCGCACCTGATCGGGTGTCGGGGTCACTCCGGTGTACAGCGCGAATTGGGCGGCGGCCTGTCCGGCGATCACGGCGTCACCGCTGATCGTCTCTAGTCCGCGTGCGCGCATCGCCCGCACCAGCGGCGTGTCCGGTGGCAACGCGACCACGTCGAGGCAGCCGTTCGCCGCTTCGACGACCGCGTCGTCGAAGGGAAGCGAATCGGCCGCAGGGCCGCCCGCCATTCCGATGGGAGTCGAGTTCACGAGTGTCGCCGGACGTGCATCACCCAACTCCGGGACATACGCGAAGCCGTACTTGGCGGCAAGCGCGCCGCCGGCCGCATGGTTGCGGGCGACGATCGTCACGTCGGTGAACTCGGTGTCGCGCAAGGCGGCGACCACGGCTTTCGCCATGCCGCCGCTGCCCGCCACGGCGACGGGCGCGGTTCGGTCGAACGAGGACGCGGCGAGGAGGTCGGCGACTGCCTGATAGTCGGTGTTGTACGCACGCAGCACTCCGCCGTCGTTGACGATGGTGTTCACCGATTCGATGGCCGCGGCCGAGGGCTCCATCACGTCGATGAGATCGATCACCGACTCCTTGTACGGCATCGAGACGGCCGCGCCCCGGATGGGCAGGCCACGAATGCCCGCGACCGCGTCGACGATGTCGGCGGGCGCAAACGCCTTGTAGACGTAGTTCAAACCCAACTCGTTGTAGAGATAGTTGTGAAACCGCGTCCCGATGTTCGACGGTCGCGCCGCCAGCGAGACGCACAGGACGGTGTCACGGTCGAGGGTCCGGGAATGCGGGGCGGTCATGGGTCAACGGTAACGGCGCTCCTGCGTCGCCGCCGATCACTCGGCCAGAATCAGCTTGACCCGAGCACCCCAGCGTTCATGGGCCGCCTGGCGAGTCATGCCTACGGCGCGGCCGATGACCTCCCAGCTGACTGCCATGGTCCGGAGGACGATCACCGTTTCAATGCAGTCGAGTCCTGCCCCGAACTGCACCCGCAGACTCACCAACTGCCAAGCCAGCATTCGCTGCGCGGGTATCTCCGTCCCCTGCTCCGCATCCCACTCGACGGTACCGGGGAGCGGTCCGGTACCGATCAGCTCATCCGCGCACCTGCCGGCTTCGGTCGCCGCGGCGTTGAGGACTCTTCGGGACGATTCCGTCACGTCGACGCTGCACGCCCTGTCGATCAAAGTCATCACCAAACCTCCAATAGTGTCAAGCACACTTTGACACAAGGCCGTTATTTAGTCAAGCTTTACTTGACGTTGCCGACGAACCTGTTGACCGCCGGCCTGCACGCGCTTAACGTCGATCGCAGCATCGCGTGTCGGTGGCGGACAGCGTCAGACATGGAGGTGCCGGAGACGAAAGTCTTTCAATGGCAGTCAGTTTCAATCACACCATCATCGGAGCGCACGACCCGCAGGCGTCGGCCCACTTCTACCGCGAAGTGCTCGGCGCCCGCCCCGCTCCCGACTGGGGACCGTTCACCAACATCGTGCTCGACGACGCGACACTCCTCCAGTTCGCACCTGCGCCCGTGAACGACCCGATACACATGGCGTTCCTCATGAACGACGAGGAGTTCGATCGCGGATACGCGGCGCTCCAGCGGAGACAGGTCGAGCATTGGGCAGATCCGCAGATGCGGCGGCCCGGCGAGATCGCCACCGAGGACGGTCGTCGAGTGTACTTCAAGGACCCGTCTGGACATCTCCTGGAAATGCTCACGCAGCCCTATCTATAAAGATGTTCACCCTATCACGCCGGGAAATCACTGCTCGCCGAGTTTGACATCGGCAACCGGATTCATCATGGTGACCTTTGGGTTGTCCGCCGATCGGACTGACAACTACTGGTCCGATGGGCGACGGCCTTTTGCTTTTACGGCGACATCCCGGAGTGATTTCCGGTTTGAAAGGTAAACATTTTGAATAGCGAGAATTCAGTCGCGATCATCGGCGCGGGGCCGAGCGGAATGGCCGCCCTGCGCGCATTCAAGTCTGCGGAGAACTCCGGCGCCGAGATTCCCGACGTGGTCTGCTTCGAGAAGCAGGACGACTGGGGCGGCCAATGGAACTTCACCTGGCGCACCGGAACCGACGGATACGGCGAGCCCGTCCATTCGAGCATGTATCGAAACCTGTGGTCGAATGGGCCGAAAGAGGCGCTCGAATTCGCCGAGTACACATTCGACGAGCACTTCAATCGGCCGATCTCTTCGTATCCGCCTCGAGAAGTCCTGTGGGACTACATCAACGGCCGCGCACAGCAGTCGGAAGTGAAAGATCTCGTCCGTTTCGCCCATGTGGTCCGCCGTGTGGAATTCGACGATCAGAGGCGGAAATTCACCGTCACCGTCGACGATCTGCGAAATCACGTCACCGAGGTCCGCGTCTTCGACCAGGTGATCGTCTCGACCGGGCATTTCTCCTTCCCCAACGTGCCCGACATCACCGGAATCGAGAGCTTCCCGGGAGAGGTGATCCACGCCCACGAGTTCCGGGGCGCCGAACGCTTCGCCGGTCAGCGCCTGCTGCTCGTGGGCGGTTCGTACTCTGCGGAGGACATCGGTATCCAGTCCCACAAGATGGGCGCGCGGCACGTGACGATGAGCTATCGGTCCGGGCCGCAGGGCTTCGCCTGGCCGGACGGAGTGGACGAGAAGCCGCAGATCGAGCGGATCGACGGCAGCGTCGCGACCTTCGTCGACGGATCGTCGGGTGAGTTCGACGCCGTCGTCCTGTGCACCGGGTACCTGCACCACTATCCGTTCCTGCCCGACAGCCTGCACCTGCGTTCGCCCAACAACCTCTACCCGAACGACCTGTACCGCGGCGTGACGTGGAACGCGAACCCCCAGCTGCATTACCTGGGCGCACAGGATCAATGGTTCACGTTCAACATGTTCGACGCTCAGGCCTGGTTCGTCCGCGATCTGATCCTCGGCCGTGTCGAGCTGCCGGATGCAGACGCGCGCGCGTCGCACATGAGGCAGTGGTCCGACCGCTATCAGGCGGTCGCCGACGACGCTGCCGCGGTCCGATTCCAGGCCGACTACATCCGCGACCTGATCGAGCAGACCGACTACCCGATGTTCGACCTCGACGAAGTGGTCCGGATCTTCCTCGAGTGGAAAGCCGACAAGAAGCAGAACATCCTCACCTACCGGGATCAGGCTTATCGGTCGGTGATGACCGGGACGATGGCCGTCGTCCACCACACCCGGTGGATCGATGAGCTCGACGACTCCCGCGAGCGCTACCTCGACGCGCAGACCACTGCCGACAGCGTGAGCTGACGACAGCGGACTGTCGGTGGGCGAACCTACACTGAGGGCATTCGCTGAAGGTTCGCTCACCGGAGGAGGGACACCGTGCCGCAGCCGTCACTCTTCGAGCCCGACGATGCAGGCCGTCCGCTCGCCGACCGCCTACGACCGCAGTCGTTGGCAGCGGTGGTCGGGCAGGAGCACGTCCTGGGTCCAGACGGCGCCATCGGCCGAATGGTGACCGAGCATCGTCTCGCGTCGATGATCCTGTGGGGGCCGCCTGGCTGCGGCAAGACCACTATCGCGCGGCTGCTCGCCGAACAGACCGATCTGGCCTTCGAGCCGCTGTCTGCGACCTTCTCCGGTGTCGCCGACTTGCGCAAGGTCTTCCTGGCTGCGCAGAAGCGGCGCGAGGTCGGCCAGGGCACGTTGCTGTTCGTCGACGAGGTCCACCGTTTCAATCGCGCCCAGCAGGATTCGTTCCTGCCGTACGTCGAGGACGGCACCATCGTCCTCGTCGGCGCCACCACGGAGAACCCGAGCTTCGAACTGAACGCCGCACTCCTCTCGCGCTGCCAGGTGTTCGTGCTGAAACGACTCGACGAGGCCGCACTCACCACGCTCATCGGGCGTGCCGAGTCGCTGCTGAGGCGTGCGCTGCCACTGTCCGAAGACGGCCGTCAGGCACTGATCGCCATGGCCGACGGCGACGGTCGCTATCTGCTGAATCTCGTCGAACAGTTGCAGCACGTCAGCGGCACGCTCGACGTGGACGGCCTGGTCGATCTCGTACAGCGACGCGCCCCGCTGTACGACAAGTCCCAGGAAGGCCACTACAACCTGATCTCAGCGCTGCACAAGTCGATGCGCGGATCAGATCCCGACGCCGCTCTGTACTGGCTGGCCAGGATGCTGGACGGCGGGGAGGACCCGCTCTACGTGGCGCGCAGACTGGTGCGGTTCGCGAGTGAGGACGTGGGGATCGCCGACCCCGATGCCGTGCGTCATGCGCTCGCCGCGTGGGACGCGTACGAGCGGCTCGGTTCTCCCGAAGGGGAACTCGCCATCGCACAGATCGTCGTGTACCTCGCCACCGCACCGAAGTCGATCGCGGTGTACCGCGGCTTCGGCGCGGCCCGGAAGCTCGCGAAACGCACGGGGTCTCTGATGCCGCCCGCGCACATTCTCAACGCACCCACCGGGCTGATGCGCGAGCTCGGCTACGGCAGTGGCTACCAGTACGATCCGGACACCGAGGACGGCTTCTCCGGCGCCGACTACTTCCCGGAAGGTATCGGCAGGCATCGCCTGTATCGACCGACCGAGAACGGCTACGAGTCGACCGTCGGACGGCGGATGTCGGAGTGGGACCGACTGCGGACCGAGAGGCACGACGGCGGTGCGAACGCATGAAAATGCCGCTTGACCTGGTCTAGTCAAGCGGCATAAGAGTGCCCCCCGTAGGATTCGAACCTACGACCTTCTGCTCCGGAGGCAGACGCTCTATCCCCTGAGCTAGGGGGGCTCATCGGGCGAGAGCAACATTAGCGCACTCCCTCTCGACGGCCCAACACCGGGGTCGGTGTCGAGCGTCAGCCCGCTCCGCAGACCCGATTCAGCCATTGCGCATTCACCCGGATCGTGCCACTCTCTCCTACCATGATCTCCAGTGGAAAGGCGGCCACCGCCTACATCGCATGAGCGCGCGTGGCGCCGCTCGGCGTCGCGCAGCGAGTCGGGTGATCGAGCATCGATCGATCGAACCCCTCCTCCGCTCTTCTGAACAACTGCGCGGCGACTGGCTCCAGTCCGCATTGTCGACGGCTCCGGCCGACGTCGCCGCAGCCGAATCCGCGATCACCGACCTGTATCGGCTCGTCGGCCGCGGTCGACCGGAGTTCGTCTGGGCTCCCTCTCCCGGTGCGGCCGTCGACGTCGTCGCCGACCTCGGACTCGTCGGAGCCGATCCGCTCAAGTCGTCCGAGCGTGCGCGTGTGCCCGCACTGGTCGCCGAACTCATCACCGGATCGCACAAGGGGATGAAAGCCCGGATCCGACGCCGAGCGTCCTACGATCCGTTCCCGAAGCAGACGCCCTACCACCCGTTCGACCCGTACTTCCTCCCGGCCGACTCGGTGCCGGCCGAGTCCGACGTCTTCACCGTTCTGCGATCGGCGGTGTGGGACTCGATGCGGACCACGCTGCTCGACGGCGTCGTCGCACCGATCCGTCGAATGCGCCCACCGCCGACCGGCGTCATCACGTGGTACGGGCAGCACGAGGCCTATCGGATCGCGTACTTCGACATCGTGCGCCGGCTCGGGCTGGTGCGGTACGCAGATGCTGACGACTCGCTGCTCGACCTGCAGATCGCACTGGCCCGGGTGTGCGGCTGGTGGTGGGCGTTCGACGACGTGTGCGTGGTCTCGCATCGTCCCGTGGCTCTGCATCTGGAACCCGCGCCCGGAGCCTCGTCCGGCGAGCGCCGTCTGCATCACCGTGATGATCCCGCGATTCGATTCGCCGACGACACAACACTTTTCGCACTGCACGGCACCGTCGTTCCGGAATGGGTGATACGCGAGCCCACGATCGACCGCATCGCGTCGGAGCCGAACATCGAAGTCCGGCGATCGGCGATCGAACGACTCGGATGGGAGACGTTCATCGCACGGGCCGAGCTCGAACTGCTCGACCGGGTCCCCGATCCCGGAAACCCCGGCGCGCTCCTCGAACTGTATGCGACGCCAGACGATTGGTGTCCACGCAGCCGAATCCTGCTCGCCGTCAACGGATCCGTCGAGCGCGACGGGACACGGCGCCGCTACGGCCTCAACGTCCCCGCGTGGGCCGAGAGCGCCCTGGACGCCGCCGGGTGGACGTACGGGCTGCCAGGCCCCGCGTATGCGCAGCTGGCCCGCCGCACGTGATCGTCGGCGCGCGCATCCCCATTCCTTCGAACCGACAGGTGAATCCCATGAATCACGGACATGCTCCCACTCTCGCCGATCTCGCCGACCGCTCCGGTGTCGACGTTCTCGACCACCTCGACACCCAAGTCCGCGTACCGGTCATCGCCGGCCTCCAAGCGCAGGGCGATCTGATCGTCATCCCCGAGGATCTCGTTCCCCAGGTTCGGCCGTACTCGCAATCCATCCGACTCAATGTCGCAGGCAGCGGCATCGAGTTGCTTCGCAGCGAGTCCGGCGGCAATCCCCACACACTCGTCTCAGATCCGGGCACGTGCTTCTGGTACCCCAGCGTGAACGATCTGATTCGACTGTCGCTCGGCTTCCTCGAGACCCAGGTGAGCGCGTATCTCATCCATCCCGAGCACGGCGCGACGGGCATGGCACCGGGCCGCTACCTGATCCGGCGGCAACGCGAACGAAACGGCAGTTCGGGCACCGCCGATCGATTCGTCTACGACTAGGCCGTAGTGTGATTCGTCCGTGTTGCGAAGGTCAGACGGCGATCAGCTTGGCGCCGGCCACTTCTCGATAGCGGTCAGGAGTGCAGGTCAGCACGATGATCTGCGCGTCGCCGCCGGACGTGCCGAGCACCTGCGCCATCGAAGCCAGTCGAGTGGGGTCGGTATAGCCGAGCGCGTCGTCGAGGATCAGCGGGACGCCGTCCGCAGCGTCCACCAGCGTCGCGCAGGCGAGCCGGGCGAGAAGGCCCAGCTGTTCCTTCGCGCCGCCGGAGAGGGCGTCGACGTCGACCGTGACACCGTCCAGGGTGCGCGTCGTGATGACGAAGTCGTCGTCGATGTGGAAGCTCACGTCGTCGCCGAACACTGGGGCCGCGAGCTCTTCGAGGCGACGGGTGAAGGGATCGACGTACCGTGCGCGACTCTCGTTCCGCTTGCGCTGGAGCGTCTCGTACAGCGCACGGGCGCCCGCCGCACGTTCCGACACGCGGCGCAGTCGGGCCTGCGCGGCGTCGTCCTCCGCGACCGATTCGGCGAGCTCGTCGAGACGCCCGTCGCTGCGGCACACCTCGAGCTTGGTGGACAGCTCGGTCTGCAGCCGCTTCTCCTCGGCCAGCCGGGCGCGAAGCCGATCCTGTGCGGCTTCGGCCTGGGCCGCCTTCTCGCGAAGTCCGGTCAGGTCGAGTTGCTCGAGACGCTGGACGAGCTTCGCGAGCGAGGAACGCGCGGCGTCGAGCTCGCTCGCCGCCGAGTCGACTCGCCCCGCCAGCACCTCGTCCGATGCCGCAGCGGCCGCCTCCGACAGCTCCAGATCCAGGGTCCGCAGATCTGCCGCGATCCGGGCCCCGGACTCTTCGAGTGTCGTGGCCCGCAACTCCTGTTCGTTCACTGCCGCAAGCAGCGCGTCGCGCATCCGCTCGAGCTCGGTCACCCGGTCGGACGCCCGCCGCTCGTCGGTGCGCAGCTCCGCCGGATCCACACGCTCGCCGGCATCCGGAAGCTCCTCCGGGAGCCGTCCGACGAGGTCGAGGCGCTGACGCTCCAAATCGTCGGCGCCCGCCCCGCCGAGCTCCCGGCTCAGGCTCCGCTCCAGTTCCTGCACCTGACGCAAGGCCTCGGCGCGGCGTGCGGCCGCGGGAGCGACGTCCGACAACCGCTCGACCTCGCAGCGGCGCAACAGATCGGTCTCCCGTTCCCGGAGCGCGGCGAGTTCACCCGCCAATGCCTCGGAGTCGGCGCCCGGCCGGATCTCGATCCGCGCTGCGCCCGGAACCTCGACGACGGTCAGCGCCGCGGCCGCCACCTCGACCTCGCCATCGACCGGGTCACCGCCGACCAGCACCTCCCCTGTGCCCGATCGGCTGACCGCCACCGTGGCTGCCACGGCGTCGAGCCTCGCGCAGGCAGCGGTGATGTCCCGGTCGAGCGTCGACGCGGCGCGGACGTCGTCACCGGTCACCGAGATCTGTTCGGCGGCACTCCGTGCAGCCGCGAGTTCCCGCTGCAGGCGGGCGATCTCGCTCAATGACGTCTCCAACCGGGCCAATCGTGCGCGATCTGAGGCCACGACCGCCGCAGCCTCCGCGGCGCGCAGCGCCTCGCGCAGGTCGTGATGTCGTTTCACCGCCTCCGCGATCTGCGGGGCCATCTCGGCCGCGCGGTCGGCGGCACTGCGTGCACGACCGCGCGCCTCGGCCACCGCGTGCTCGTTCCGCTTCGTGGACTCGCGCAGCGCCTGCAGTTGCGCACGGCTCCGTTCGCGCATTCGGACAGCGTCGACCGCCACCTGATGAACCAGCTGCCTGTTGTCTGCCACCGCGCATGCCGCTGTCGTCTGCTCCCGGACGGCCTCCGCCTCGGCGAGCGCCGCCGTCGTCGTCTGCACTTCGACGTTGCCCGTCTGCTCATCGGCCAGCAACTGGCGGATCGCCTCGGCGACTCGCGGCAGCCGGTCGGCCGCATCCTGCGCGCGAGCGAGGATCTCCCGGCGCTCGGCGACTGCGGACGCCGACCGACTCGCGGCCTCGCGCGCTGCGGCCAGTTCGCCGGTCGGCCGGCCTTGCGCGATCGTGAAGTACTTCTTGTACTCAGCGGTCACCGCGGCGACCAACTCCTGGGTCTGCGCCGACTCGCCGCCGTCGGACTCCGCCTCCCCCGCGGCTCGATCGAGTGCCTGCGACAGGGCCGAGCTGTTCGCGAGATCACCCAGCCGCGGATCTGCGGACTGCAGCAGTCGCAGCGCCCCGAACAGCGTCTTGTCGAGGGAGTCGGCGAGAATCTGCTCCACCCGTTCGTGGGCTTCCCGTCCGGCGAGTTGTTCGCGCACCGGCTCGATGATCGTCAGTGCTGTCTCCGGCTGCCGGTTGAAGCGCTTGAAGTACTCGAATCGCCAGGGCCCGCAAGAGATCTCAGCGGAGACCTCGGTGCCGACGTCCCGACCCGACGGCTGCACCGCACGAACATTCTTCGACTTACTGCTGGATTGCGTCGTCAACAGGAGGTCGAACGCCTCCATCATCGACGACTTCCCCGCCTCGTTGTCGCCCTCGATGACGGTGACGCCGGACTCCGCGAACGCGACCTCTCGCGCCGCGACCCCGCGGAAGTTCTCGACCCGCAACCGATGCAGCCTCATCGTCCCGCTCCGATCAGCCGGTGCAGGAGTCCGAGAGCCGAGCGAGCGGCGTCCGCGTCGTTGCCATCGTCCGATGCCGCGCGCTCTGCCAGTTCGGCTGCCGCGAGCGCGGCGTAGCCCTGCAGATCGAGTGCGTCGACGTCGGACGGGTCCGAGACGACGGTGAGGTCGTGATGACGTTCCCAGATCT
The DNA here is from genome assembly GCF_000192435.1 of Gordonia neofelifaecis NRRL B-59395. GTDB lineage: Bacteria > Actinomycetota > Actinomycetes > Mycobacteriales > Mycobacteriaceae > Gordonia > Gordonia neofelifaecis. The sequence continues at coordinate 346,374 of NZ_AEUD01000002.1, read as the reverse complement.
TCAGTGCCGCGAATCGGTCACCGAACTCGTCGAGCAGACCGCTGAGCGCGACGTCGTCCGCCACCCCGATCGTTCCGGTCAGCGACAGCTGCACCACGGTCCGCGACTTGTCGGGAATCGACGACAGCTGCTCGCGGAGCCTCACGATGTCGTCGGCTCCGTTGATGTCGTCCCGGAGCGTCCGGAAGGCCCACTGCCCCACGCGGTGCCGTGTCACGTCGACCGACCGCTCACCCTCTCGGCTCAGCCGGACCTCGAGGACGTGACCGGGCTCGGTTTCGACATGGTCGAAGGCGGTGACCTCGGGTGCGCCCGAATACCAGACCCGACCCGAATCCCCGACCGAGGTGACCGAGTGCCGATCGCCCAGCGCCACGTAGTCCACCAGCTCTGCGGCGATCGCGACGTCGAGGGTCGCCCCGCCGACGATCGACGGATCGTCGTTCGGGCTCAGCGAGTCGACCCCGCCGTGCCCGACCACGATCCGGATGTCGTCGGAGGCCGCGAGCTGTGCGATCTGGTCGTTAACCAGGTCGACGAGCGGCCGCTTGGTGGTCCATGGCGCGGCGACCAGGCTGATGCCCTCTCGCACGGCGACGACGCCGGGCTTGTCCAGGACGGTCACATTGTCCGGGCAGGCCGCGACGAACTCGCGCGACCGATATACGCTGGTCGCGTCCAGCGGGTCGTGATTGCCGGGAAGCAGATACACCGGAACCGGATAGTCGCCGAGGGCGTCGAGGGTGCGCCGGATGATCCGGGTCGACACACGGGGGTCGTCGAACACGTCGCCGCAGACCACGACGAACTCGGCGCCGGTCGAACGTGCGACCTCTCCGATACGGACGATCGCGTCCTCACGCGCCGCGTTATAAGTCGACTGCGCTTCGCCCGCCAGGAAGTGCCGCGTCATCCCGAGCTGCCAGTCCGCTGTGTGCAGGAACGTCACGGTGCGGCCGAGCGCCGGCGCCGGCCCGGGGGCCGACGCCCGCGTCGTCTCGATCGGATGACTGGGCACCGAGAACAAGGCGAGCGGTTCGAGGTCGAACAACGGCTCCGTCACGCACGTGGTGCTGTCGAGCGCCGAGTCGTCGTAGGCCGGCCGTGACATTCTCTGTTCCCTCCCCGAAGTCTGTGGGATCCGTTCAACCCGTCGAGACGATGGTACGAGGGAGCTCCGACAATTCCGGTCAGACGCGGCCGCGGACCTTCTCCGCGACGGCGCGGAAGGCGACGATCGCCTCTTCCACGTTCGTGTCGGCTTCGAGGTCCTCACTGTTCTGCGCGATGACGACGTGATCGCGCGGCGACACGTAGATGTACTGGCCGAGGACGCCGACGGCGAGGAAGTCTCCGCGGTCGCCGTCGCCGAGCCACCACTGATAGCCGTATCCGTACACCGACCCGGGCCGCGCCCGGCCCGGCATCACCACCGCGGCCGAGGGAGTCGTGGCATCGCGGACCCAGGAAGCGGGCACCACCCGGCGTCCGTTCGCCATGCCCCCGCGCGCGAACAGCAAGCCGAAACGTGCCAGGTCGCGGGTAGTCGCATGGTAGGACGCAAACGCCAGAGCGGTACCCGAGTAATCCTGGCCCACCGGTGTCGGTGAGGCCATCCCCGCGGGCCGCCAGATCTTGTCCTGGACGTAATCGGCGAGCGAACGGCCGGTGACCTTCGCGACCAGCCAGCCGAGGACGATCGTGTTCATCGACGCGTAGTTGAACGTCGATCCCGGCTCGCGTTCGCGCACCGATTGTTCGGCCTGCGCCTTCAGCGGCTCGCCGAGGACCATCCGGATGGTCGTGCCGGTGGACCCCGCCGTGACGTTCGCGACGTTCGACTCGTCGTACCGCTGGCCGGACGTCATGCGGAGCAGGTCCTTGATCGCCACGCCGTTGTATCCGGACCGCTTCAGCTCCGGCAGGTACCGGGTGATCGGGTCGTCGATCGACCTGATCCGACCCTCGCCGAGCGCGATGCCCACCGCGGTCGAAGTGATGGACTTGCCGACCGACCACGAGTTGAAGTGGCTGGCCGCCGTGTAGCCCCCGAAGTACCGCTCGTCGACGATCTCGCCGCCGGACAGGACGACGAGTCCACGCGCAGAGGTACGTCGCAGATAGTCGTCGAAGGAGCGCAGGCGGCCCTGATAGGGATAGGTCGCCGACACGCGGCCCGGGATGCGCGGCAGAGCGACGGGATGCGCCGACGGCGCCATGGTGGAGGTCGGGTAGAAGATCACGTTCGGCAGCACCGGCAGCGGCGACGGCGCGGGCACCGCGGCCGCGGGTCCGACGGTGAGCGAAGCGAACGCTGCGGCGGCGGTGAGCGCCGCCGCGCCGCGGACCATGCGTGAGTGCATGCAGGTTCCTCTGTGACGGGCCGATGGATCAGGGTCGGGCGGCACCGGTCTCGGCGGCGTCAACGCCACTCGCGGGACTCGACGCTCCGGTCGGCGCGCCCGGAGCCCCGGTCCGGACCAGGAACAGCGTCGCGATCGCGCCGATCAGCAGGACCGCGGCCCCGAGGTAGATCGACTGACCCATCGCGCGCGCAAAGCCTTCCCGGAGGAACTCCGGCAACTGCTGCACCGAGCCGCTGTGACTCGCGGTGTCGACGCCCGGCAGATTCGCGGCCAGCCGCGACATCATCAGCGCGCCGATGCCGGCCGAGCCGATCACCGAGCCGATCACGCGGGTGGTGTTGTAGACGCCGGCTCCCGCGCCCGCCTGATGCCACGGCAGGTTACGTGTCGCGGTCGCCGCGAGCGGGGCCCAGACGCCGGCACTCGACAGGCCCATCAGCAGGGTCGGTGCGACCAGCATCCACACCGGCGTCTCCGGCCGGAACACCATGCCCGCCCAGAACGAGGCGACCGCATAGCCGAACAGTCCGAGCGCCACCACGTTGCGCGGGTGCACGCGGTCCAGGATCCGGCCGACGATCGGCGCGAAGATGCCGGTCAGCACCGCCATCGGCACCAGGACCAGCGCCGAACGCAGCGGCGTCATGCCACCGACGAGCTGCAGGAAGAACATGATCGGGATCATCGAGCCCGACACGGCGAAACCCATGGTGGCGATGCCGACGTTGGACACGCTGAAGTTCCGGTCACGGAACAGCGACAGCGGAACCAGCGGCTCACCCTTCGTCCGGCTCTCCCACAGGAAGAAGAGTCCCATCACGACGGCTCCGGAACCGATGAGCGCCCAGATCCAGCCGGCCCAGTCGTACGACTCGCCTTCCTGGATACCGAACACCAGTGCCGACAGACCGACGGCGGACAGGGCGACGCCGATCCAGTCGAACTTGTGGTCGTGGGTCTCGACGTTCGGGACCAGCACCTGCGCGAGCACCAGGCCGGCGAGGCCGACCGGGAGGTTCACGAAGAAGATCCACTCCCAGCCGAACGAGTCGGTCAGGATGCCGCCGAGCAGCGGACCGACCAGGGTCGCGACGCCGGCCACGGTGCCCCACACGCCCATCGCCGCACCGCGCCTCTCCGGCGGGAAGATGCGGGTGATCAGCGCCATCGTCTGCGGCGTGATCAGCGCGGCGCCGAGGCCCTGGACACTTCGCGCCGCGATGAGTTCACCGATGCTCCCGGAGAGCCCGCACCACACACTCGCCGCCGTGAACAGCAGCAGTCCGGCCTGGTAGACGCGTTTGGGACCGATCTTGTCGCCGAGTCGACCCGCCACCAGCAGCGGCACCGCGTACGTGAGCAGGTACGCACTGGTGACCCACACGATGCCGTTCACGTCGGCGTCCAGCGCCTCCATGATCTGGGGCTGGGCGACCGCGACGATCGTCATGTCGACGAGGATCATGAAGAAGCCGAGACACAGGGCCATCAGCGCCGCCCATGGACGGTCCGTGACCGACTTGAACGCCGGAGTCTGCGGAGTCGATGTCACTCGAGTCCCCTTTCGAGCTGAGACACCCGTCTGGTGCCGAATGAGGGCATTAGGTTAACACCGATCACCGACCGTCGATCAACTCGATTCCCCCTGGCCCGACCGCCTTCGAGCAGTGTGACGCAGGCGATGCCGACTCCGGAATATTCCGCACCCTTCGTGGCTTGTACGAAGGTGGTTCACCGCGTCGTCCGCGGGTCCCGAGCCGCCGACGCCGACCGCCGGCCGACCGCGTCTGTCAGCGGTCGCGCATATTGTGGAGACGTCGCCCGACTACCGCTGTTCGCACCATCGAGCCGGAGCCAGAGAGGGAGAACCGACATGCGTAGATCGAAGTCCGTCGCACGCCAGGACCGCCGCGCCGACGAGCCGGCGCCCTCATCGGTGCCGTCCACCACCGCCGTGGATCCGCAGAAATCAGGTAAGTCGTCTCTGCTGGTCCTGACCGGTCTGATCGACAAGGCCCAGCGACTCCAGCAGCCTGCCGTCGCGAAGTATGTTCGCCGAATCCGGCGGAAGTACCCCGACGAGGGCCCGGAGCAGGTGATCCGGCGACTTGAGAAGCACTATCTGCGCACCGTGACCGCGTCCGGCGGCGCGGTCGGCGCGACCGCGGCCGTCCCCGGGGTCGGCACCCTCACGGCGGTCAGTGCGATCACCGCCGAGTCAGCGCTGTTCATCGAGGCGTCGGCGCTGCTCGCGCTCGCGATCGCCGAGGTGCACGGAATCGCACCCACCGACGGTGAGCGGCGCAAGGCGCTCGTGCTCGCGGTCGCTCTCGGTGAAGAGGGTGCGACGGTCGTCGGCAAGGCGCTCGGCGCCCGCAGCAGCGACGCCATCGCCAAACTCGGCGTGCCCGGGATCCCCGGCGCGAACCTCAACACCATCAATCGCGCCCTGGGCAACAAGTTCATCAAGAAGTTCACCATCGGCAAGGCGCCGGTCGTGATGGGCAAGCTGGTCCCGGGCGGCATCGGCGCGGTGATCGGCGGCGTCGGCAACCGTGCCCTCGGTTCGCGCGTGATCCGCAATTCCCGCGAGGCCTTCGGTCCCCCGCCCCACTTCTGGGACGTCGACGGAGAGGTGATCGCCCCGCGCCGAGCGATCGAGGCGGGTTGAGCGACGCCGCGGCGGCGTCCGCACCGGGCTGGATCCGGAGGCTCCTCAGCGAATGCGGGCGACACCGCCGACTGGCGATCCTGATGACGGCGGTGACCCTGGGAGCCGTCGCCGTCGATCTGGTGACACCGTTGATCACCAAGGCCGCGATCGACTCCGCGACCGGGCAGGCGGTCGCCCGGGTGGGACTCCCGGTGTTGATCGGGATCCTGCTGTTCGGCGCGCTCCTCCGCTACGCCTGTCAGTTCGGACGCCGCATGACCGCCGGCCGAATGTCGATCACCGTCCAGGACGACCTTCGACGACGGCTGCTCGACACCCTGCATCACGTCGACGGGCCGTCGCGCGACACCATCCGCACCGGCCAGGTGGTCTCACGGTCGATCTCGGACCTCCAGGTGGTCCAGTCGCTCCTCGCCATGGCCCCACTGTCGCTGGGCGGTGCGGTCCAAGTCGTGTTGTCGCTGGGCGTGATGGCGTGGCTGTCGCCCCTGCTGACGCTGGTCGCCGTCTGCATCGTGCCGCTCATCGCACTGATCGTCTACCGCAGTCGCAAACGACTCTTCGCCGCGACGTGGGCCGCTCAGCAGGCCTCTGCCGAGGTGGCGGGACATGTCGAGGAGACCGTGACCGGCGTGCGCGTGGTCAAGGGCTTCGGCCAGGAGCACCGCGCCACCGACGAGCTCGCCGCGCTCGGCGACCGCCTGTACCGATTCAAGCTGCGTGCGGCGAACATCAGCGCACGCTTCACCCCGACGATGGCGTCCATTCCCCAGCTCGGCATGGTCGCCGTGATCGGACTCGGCGGGTACCTGGTGTACCTCGGCGAGATCACCCCGGGCACCTTCCTCGCCTTCTCCACCTACCTGGCGACGATGACCGGGCTCGCCCGCATTCTGACGAATCTGGTGGTGAACGCGCAGCTCGCCGCGTCGGCGGTCACCCGCGTCTACGAGGTCATCGATCACCCCCGCGACGACGCATTCGACCAGACCGGGACCGTTCCCGCGGGTCCTCTCGGAATCTCGTTCACCGGCGTCGAACTCGGATACGGCGAGCGCCAGGTGCTGCGCGGCCTCGACCTCACCGTGGCGCCCGGTGAGTGCGTCGCCGTGGTCGGCGGTCCCGGCTCCGGCAAGTCGACCCTCGCCGAGCTCCTGACCGGCGCCTACCGGCCCGAGCACGGCAGCGTCGCCTTGGTCTCCGGAGCCGATGTCTGCGACATCGGCAGCCTGTCCACCGATGAACTGTACGGCGCGGTGGCGTTCGCCTTCGACGATCCCTTCCTCTATTCGGCGAGCATCGCCGCGAACATCGGGCTCGGGCCGGTCGCCGCGCCGCGCGGCTCCGACGACGCGATCATCTCGGCGGCACGGGCCGCGGCCGCGGACTTCGCCGCCGATCTGCCCGACGGCTTCGACAGCGAAGTCGGCGAACGCGGCCTCACCCTGTCCGGCGGGCAGCGCCAACGCGTCGCGCTCGCGCGTGCTCTCTACCAGCACAGTCGCGTCCTGGTCCTGGACGACGCCACCTCCGCGGTCGACGCCGCCACCGAAGCCCGGATCTTCGCGCACTTCCGGGCACTGGGAACGACGATGCTGGTGCTCGCGCATCGGGACTCGACCCTCGCCATCGCCGATCGCGTGGCCGTGCTCGACGACGGCGTCGTCTCCGACATCGGGACGGTCGCCGAACTCACCGAGCGCAGCGCGCGCTTCCGGGCGCTGATGTCGCCCACCGACACCCTCGAACAGCGTGCGGCGGCCGCGGCCGGGGTTCGTGCACAGAACCGCATCGGCGTCGACGCGCTCTGGCCGGGCGGCGTGGACGGACCGGCGCCGACCGCTCGACGGGAGGCCGCGCCGCCGGTCCGCTTCGGCCCGGGCAGCGGTGGTCGTGCCGGTGTGCTCGGCGCCATGCCTGCGACCGACGAGATCCGCGCCGCGGTCGACGCGCTCCCCCCCGCCGACGACGACCCGCGAGTCGACGTGGCGGCGGCTCGCGCCGAACGGTCCGACTTCAGCCTTCGGCAGATCCTCCGTCCGGTCCGGTGGCTGCTCGCGGTGGTCTTGGCGACCATCGCGGCGGACACGGTGATCGGGCTGGCCTTCCCGACGCTCGCCCGCACCGTGCTCGATGCCGGGGCCCGGGCGGACGCGACGCTGATCGGACTGGCCACGCTTGCGGGCGTCGCGCTGGTCGCCGCAGCCTGGGCGGAGGGTGCGGTCAACGTCGTCGCCGCGGCCCGGGCCGGCGAACGGGTGCTCTACAGCCTCCGCGTTCGGAGCTACGCGCACCTGCAACGACTCGGCCTCGACTATTACGAACGCGAGTTGTCGGGGCGGATCATGACGCGGATGACCACCGACGTCGACGCCTTGTCGGGGTTCGTTCAGAACGGTCTGTCGTCGGCGGTCGTCGCGGTGCTGACGCTGGTCGGCGTGTTCGGTGCGCTGCTGGCCACGGATTGGGAGCTCGGCCTGGTGATCGCGCCGGTGTTCCCCGTCCTGATCGTCGCGACGATCTTCTTCCGGCGAATCAGCTCACGCGCCTACACCCGCACGCGGGAGCTGGTCTCAGCGGTCAACGCCGACTTCCAGGAGAACATCTCCGGCCTGGCGACCACCCGGGTGTACCGTCACATCCCGGCGGCTCAGGCCGAGTTCGGCAGGCGGAGCGACGAGTGGGTCGCCGCGCGGATGGATTCGCAGCGCGCGATCTCGGTGTACTTCCCGTTCATCACCTTCTGCTCCGACGCGGCGACCGCCGTCGTCCTCGGCTTCGGTGCCCATCAGGTGGCGGCGGGCGCGATGTCGTCGGGCACCCTGATCGCCTTCGTGCTCTACCTCGCGATGCTGTTCGGTCCGGTGCAGCAGTTGACCACCGTGTTCGACTCCTATCAGCAGGCAGCGGTCGGCCTGCGCCGGATCCGCGACCTGCTGCTCGCCCCGAGTTCGCTGGTCGACGCGCCTGCGGCCGACGCCGAGGCCTCGGCCGCGGTGCTCGCCGCACCGGACTTCGACGGCGAGGTCCGACTCGATGGCGTCGACTTCCGATACGCGGGAGCCGAGCACAATGCCCTCAGCGACGTGGACCTGCACATTCCGCAGGGCACGTCGCTCGCGCTGGTGGGAACCACGGGCGCGGGCAAATCGACGATCGTCAAGCTGCTCGCCCGGTTCTACGACCCGACCACCGGCGCGGTGCGAATGGACGGCACCGATCTCCGCGAGATCGATCTGCACCGCTATCGCAGTCGGCTCGGCGTCGTTCCCCAGGAGCCGCATCTGTTCGCCGGGACCGTCGCCGACAACATCGCGTACGGCCGCCCCGGTGCCTCGCACGAGAAGATCGCCGAGGCCTCACGCCGTGTCGGCGCCGCGCAGATGATCGCCGACCTGCCTGGCGGCATGGAGTTCGGCGTCTCCGAGCGCGGGCGCGGGTTGTCCTCCGGGCAGCGTCAGCTCATCGCCCTCGCGCGAGCAGAGCTGGTCGAGCCCGATCTGATCCTGCTCGACGAGGCCACCGCCACCCTCGATCAGGCGACCGAGGCGCAGGTGCTGGCGGCGGGCGAGGCGCTCTCGCACCGGCGGACGAGTGTGATCGTCGCCCATCGGCTGGCGACCGCGGCTCGCGCCGATGTGATCGCGGTGGTCGAAGGCGGCCGGATCGTCGAGATCGGCACGCACGAGGAATTGTTCGCCGCGGGTGGCGAGTACCGGCGGCTGTGGGATGCGGGCGTCTCGCCCGACGACTGCGAGGAGGCCTGCGCGGCGGGCGTTGAAGACGCGGGGCGGGCCGCCGCGGGATGACACGCGACAGTTCGATACTCAGCAGCTCTCAATCTCTCGATCCAACGTCACAACATCCCATCGACCGGGACAAATCCGACGGTCACATGCCGCGATGCGGGTGATTTTCACCACTTAACGCGGTGTGTCCTGGTCTGTGGGCCACTCCGTGCCCCGGCCGCCAATCGTCCGCGTACCATCGATTGATGGCAGGTCGGCCCCGGTTCACAAGACCCAGCGGACCGTCCGCCAAGTGATCTAAGAACACCTGGGTGAATTGAGGCGAGACAACGCTGTGAGCAGTTCGATTTCCGAATCAGACTTCGGACAAAACGAATGGCTGGTCGAGGAGATGTACCAGCGATTCCAGACCAACCCCGAATCAGTCGATCCGAGCTGGCACGAGCTTCTCAAGAACTATCGCCCGGGCACGACTGCATCCGCTCCATCGGCCAACGGCTCAGCGCCGGCCGCCCCCGCGACAGCTGCGGCCCCGGCAGCTCCGGCCGCACGCGTGGCACCGAAGCAGGCCGTGACGCTCGACACCGAGCCGACCAAGGCCGCGCCCGCCGCCGCTCGCACCCCCGCTCCCGCCCGTGAGTCGGCGGCTACCAAGGCCGCCTCGGGCACCAGTCGCACCGCGGCCGCCGCGAAGCCCGCCGCCGACGCAGGCACCGACTCCAACCAAATCCTGCGCGGACCGGCGGCGGCCATCGTCCGCAACATGTCCGCCTCGCTCGAGGTGCCGACGGCGACCAGCGTGCGCGCCATCCCGGCGAAGCTGATGATCGACAACCGCGTCGTCATCAACAATCACCTGGCCCGCACCCGAGGCGGCAAGGTCAGCTTCACCCACATCCTCGGCTACGCACTGGTCCAAGCGATCAAGTCGTTCCCGAACATGAACCGCCACTTCGCCGTGATCGACGGCAAGCCGAACGTCGTCACCCCGGCGCATACCAACCTCGGCCTCGCCATCGACCTGCCCGGCAAGAACGGCAACCGCACCCTGGTCGTCGCGGCCATCAAGGGCTGCGAGTCGATGAGCTTCTCCGCCTTCGTCGCCGCGTACGAGGACATCGTGCGCCGCGCGCGCGACGGCAAGCTCGGCGCGGAGGACTTCGCGGGCGTCACCATCTCGCTGACCAACCCCGGCACCATCGGCACCGTCCACTCGGTCCCGCGTCTGATGCAGGGACAGGGCGCGATCATCGGCGCCGGCGCGATGGAGTACCCCGCGGAGTTCCAGGGCGCCAGCGACGAGCAGATCGCCGAGATGGGCGTCGGCAAGTTGATGACGCTGACCTCCACGTACGACCACCGCATCATCCAGGGCGCGGAGTCGGGCGACTTCCTGCGCAAGGTCCACAACCTGCTGCTCGACGACGGCTTCTGGGACGAGCTGTTCACCTCGCTCCAGATCCCGTACGAGCCGGTCCGCTGGCGGCGCGACATCCCGGCCGGACTGGTCGACAAGAACACTCGCGTCCTCGAGCTGATCGCGGCGTACCGCAGCCGCGGGCACCTGATGGCCGACACGGATCCGCTGATGATGGACACCGCGGCCAAGACCTCGCATCCGGACCTGGACGTCCTGACCTACGGTCTCACCCTGTGGGACCTCGACCGGTCGTTCAAGGTCGGCGGCTTCCACGGCCAGACCGACATGAAGCTGCGCGACGTCCTGTCGATCCTGCGCGACGCCTACTGCCGTCACGTCGGTGTGGAGTACACCCACATCCTCGATCCCGAGCAGCAGCGCTGGCTCCAGGATCGCGTGGAGATCCAGCACAGCAAGCCCCCGGTGGCCGAGCAGAAGTACATCCTGAGCAAGCTCAACGCCGCCGAGGCCTTCGAGACCTTCCTCGCGACCAAGTACGTCGGCCAGAAGCGCTTCTCCCTCGAGGGCGCCGAAGCCGTGATCCCGATGATGGACGCCGTCCTCGACCAGAGCGCCGAGCACAACGTCGAAGAGGTCGTCATCGGCATGCCGCACCGCGGCCGTCTGAACGTCCTGGCGAACATCGTCGGCAAGCCGTACTCGAAGATCTTCACCGAGTTCGAGGGCAACCTCGGCCCCGCTGACGCACACGGTTCCGGCGACGTGAAGTACCACCTCGGCGCCGAGGGCAAGTACTACCAGATGTTCGGCGACAACGAGATCACCGTCTCGCTCACCGCGAATCCCAGCCACCTCGAGGCCGTGGACCCCGTGCTCGAGGGCATCGTCCGCGCCAAGCAGGACAGCATGGGTGAGGCGCGCGAGTTCGCCGTTCTGCCGCTGATGCTGCACGGTGACGCCGCGTTCGCCGGCCAGGGCATCGTGGCCGAGGTCCTCAACATGTCGATGCTGAACGGCTACCGCACCGGCGGCACCGTCCACATCGTCGTGAACAACCAGGTCGGCTTCACGACCGCACCCGAGCACTCGCGGTCGACGCAGTACTGCACCGACGTCGCGAAGATGATCGGCGCACCGGTCTTCCACGTGAACGGCGACGACCCGGAGGCCTGTGTCTGGGCCGCCAAGCTGGCCGTCGACTACCGCGAGGCGTTCAACCGCGACGTGGTCATCGACCTGGTCTGCTACCGCCGCCTGGGCCACAACGAGGGCGACGATCCGTCGATGACGCAGCCCGCGATGTACGACGTGATCAACAACCTGCGCAGCGTCCGCAAGAGCTACACCGAAGCCCTGATCGGCCGCGGCGACATCTCGACCAAGGAGGCCGAGGACGCCCTGCGCGACTACCAGGGTCAACTCGAGCGCGTCTTCGTCGAGGTCAAGGAACTCGAGCGGTTCACGCCCGAGGCGTCACCGTCCGTCGAGGGCGAGCAGACGCTGCTGACCAAGCTCGTCACGGCGGTCCCGCAGGAGAAGCTCGCGCAGATCGGCGACGCCTTCGGCAACCTGCCGGAGGGCTTCAACGAGCACCCGCGCGTGCGCCCGGTCATCAAGCGCCGTCACGACATGCCGGTCAAGGGCGACGTCGACTGGGCGTTCGCCGAGATCCTGGCGTTCGGCACCCTTGTGCAGGAGGGCCGGACGGTCCGACTGTCGGGTCAGGACTCGCGTCGCGGCACGTTCACCCAGCGTCACTCGGTGCTGATCGACCGGGAGAACGGCTCGGAGTACACGCCGCTCAACCATCTGCCCGACGCCACCGGCCGCTTCCTGGTGTACGACTCGCCGCTCAGCGAATACGGCGTCCTCGGCTTCGAGTACGGATACGCACTCGCCGATCCCGAGGCCCTCGTGCTCTGGGAGGCGCAGTTCGGTGACTTCGTCAACGGCGCCCAGTCGATCATCGACGAGTTCATCAGCTCGGGCGAGGCCAAGTGGGGCCAGCGCAGCGACGTCGTCCTGCTGCTGCCGCACGGCCACGAAGGCCAGGGTCCCGATCATTCCTCGGGTCGTATCGAGCGCTTCCTGCAGCTCTGTGCCGAGGGCTCGATGACCGTCGCACTGCCGTCGACCCCGGCCAGCTACTTCCACCTGCTGCGTCGCCACGTACACGACGGCATCAGCCGTCCGCTGGTGGTCTTCACCCCGAAGTCGATGCTGCGGAACAAGGCTGCGGTCTCGCCGGTCGAGGACTTCACCGACGGCAAGTTCCTGTCGGTGATCGACGATCCGAAGTTCGCGAAGCAGGGCGGCGACCGCGACAAGGTGCAGCGTGTGCTCCTCGTCAGCGGCAAGCTCTACTACGAGCTGGCGGCGAAGCAGGAGAAGGAGGGCCGCGACGACGTCGCGATCGTCCGCGTCGAGCAGTTGTACCCGGTTCCCTACCGCCGGCTCGCTCGCACTCTCGAGCAGTACCCGAACGCGAACGACTTCGTCTGGGTCCAGGAAGAGCCCGCGAACCAGGGCCCGTGGCCGTTCCTCGGCCTCTGGCTCCCGGAGATGCTCCCCGAGCTGCTCGGCGGGCTCCGCCGGATCTCGCGTCGCGCGATGTCGGCCCCGTCGTCCGGCTCCAGCAAGGTCCACGCCGTGGAACAGCAGGAGATCGTCGACGGCGCGTTCAGCTGATCTGAATCCCGCTGACGAAGGCCGCCTCACCGTTTCGGTGAGGCGGCCTTCGTCTGTCCGCGTCACTCCCCGGCGTCCGCTCCCCGAACCTGCATCCGCGCACGTCGGGGGTGCCGCGGATGCAGGTTCGGGGAGCGGATGCGGCAGATGGTCGTACCTGTGGACGGCGCGGGTGCGGGTTCGGCAGTTCCGGCGTGTACTCGGTCCATGTGGCCGACAGACAGACACGGACTCGTCCATCGAGACGACGCGCTCCAGAACGGGATCTCGGACCGACGGATCGCCGCGGCGGTACGAACGGGCGAACTGATCGTCGCCGTGCGCGGAACGTATCTTCCAGCCGCGGTGCTCGTCGGCCGAGACGACTCCGAAGCCCACGTCTACCGGCAGCGATGCATCGCCGCGGCCCTGGGCCCGGGCAGGCCCGTCCTCAGCCACGATTCGGCAGCGGCCGTGCACGGCATCGACCTGCTGTATCCCGACCGGTCTCGAGTCCACGTCACCAACGGCCGTCTCTCGGGAGGTTCCCGGCGGCCACGCCGCGTCATCCACAATGGACTTCTCGCCGACGACGATGTGGTCGAACTGGACGGAGTCCGGGTCACCAGCGCGGCACGGACCGTCGCCGACATCGCGTTGTCGACCACCCGACTTCCGCAGGCTCTCACGGCATTGGATTCGGGACTCCGAGCAGGACTGCTCGTCCACGAGATCGAGCCGCGCTTCCACACCGGTCGCCGGAACTGCGGTTTCGCTCGCCACGCGTTGTCGTTCGCCGACGGGGATTCGGCCTCGCCCGGGGAGTCGTGGAGCCGCGCGCAGATGATCGAGGCGCGGCTGCCATTGCCGAGACTGCAGGTCGAGTACCGACTCGCGTCCGGTCGTCGGGCGTTCTGCGACTTCGGCGTCGACGACAGGTTCGTCGGCGAGTTCGACGGACTGATCAAATACCGTCGCGACATGCGCGGCGGCGAGGAACCCGAGGAGGTCGTGATCCGGGAGAAGCTCCGCGAGGACGAACTCCGCGACCTCGGTCTCGACGTCGCGAGATGGATCTGGGACGACCTCCGCGCCCGGCGCCTGGTTCCCAGGCTTGAGCGGCATTACGACAAGCTCGGTATCCGCTACTGACCGGCGCATCCGCTCCCCGAACCTGCATCCGCGGCACCCCCGACGTGCGCGGATGCAGGTTCGGGGAGCGGCTGTCGACGACGGGAGCGGGACGCGCCCGCCCGCTCGTCGTCAGTCCGTCGCGACCACCGCGCCGACCAGACCGGCCAGCGTCGGCAGGGCCCCGACGAAGATCTGCACCAACTGATCACGGGTGACCACCGGGTCGTCGATCCACCTGACGAGCGATTCCTCGACGAAGGCGATCCAGCCGGCGACGGCCAGTTCGATCGCGGGTGTCCGCTCGATCCCGATGGACGGCGCGCGCGACAGGATGCGTTCGGTCATCGCCGCGCGCGTCCGGTCGGCGACGGCGCGGATCGCCGCATCGGCACTCGCCGCGCCGCGGATGACGCCGACGAACCCGCGGCCGTTGTCGGCGACGTAGTCGACGTATGCGGTGATCGACGCCTGGAGCATCTCGATGGTGTCGCCGATGTCGTCACGCGGCGCGGTACGAGCCAGCATCTCCTCCGCCTGCTCGGTGATCACGCACAGGTGGAAGTCGGCCTTGGACTCGAAATAGTGGAAGATCAGGCCCTTCGACACTCCCGCAGCCTCCGCGACCGCCTCCATCGTGACCAGTTCCAGGGGCCGATCGCGGGCCAGTTCGACGCCGAGGTCGATGAGTTGACGCCGGCGCGCGGCCGGACTCAGACGAGTTCTGGCGGAGGTCATGCACCAACCGTAAGCGCTTATTGACTCGAATTCAATTGCCTATTGACTCGCAGTCAACACGCGCTTATGGTTGGCACCATGACAACGCATGATGTAGAGATCGCGATCATCGGCGCCGGGTTCTCCGGCCTCGGCGCAGCCATCAAGCTCGCCCAGGAAGGCGTCGACGACTACGTCCTCCTCGACCGCGGCCACGACTTCGGCGGCACCTGGCGCGACAACGTCTACCCCGGCGCCGCGTGCGACGTCCCCTCGCACCTGTACTCGTACTCCTTCGCTCTCAACCCGGAGTGGTCGCGGTCGTACTCGCACCAGCCGGAGATCCACCGCTACATCAACGCCGTCGCCGACGAGCACCAGATCGGCGACCACGCACTGTTCGGCTCCGACGTCACCCACGCGGAGTGGGACGAGGCGACCAGCCGCTGGCGCATCGACTACGAGCGCGACGGCGAGAAGCTGTCGCTGACCGCACGCACCCTGGTCGGCGGCGTGGGCCCGCTCTGTGAGCCGAACCTCCCCGACATCGACGGATTCGACGACTACCGGGGCAAGATCGTCCACTCCGCCCGATGGGACACCGACTACGACTTCACCGGCAAGCGCGTCGCCGTCATCGGCACCGGCGCCTCGGCCATCCAGATCGTTCCGCAGCTTGGCAAGGTCGTCGGCCACATGGACGTCTACCAGCGCACCGCACCGTGGATCATCCCCCGCAACGAGCGCCCCTACCTGAGCGTCGAGAACTGGGCGTTCAAGAATATCCCCGGCCTGCAGGCGGCCATCCGCGGCGGAATCTACTCGTTCAACGAGGTCGTCGCGGCGGGCATGACGTACGCTCCGAAGGCTCTCAAGCCGGTTGAGGCACTGAGCCGGGCCAACATCTTCCGCGGCATCCGCGACCCCGAGCTCCGCAAGGCCGTGACGCCGAAATTCGCCGTCGGCTGCAAGCGGATCCTGAAGTCGAACGAGTGGTACCCGACGCTCGACCAGGACAACGTCGAGCTGGTGACCGACGGCATCGCCCGCGTCACCGAGACCGGGATCGTCACCTCCGACGGCACCGCCCGCGACGTCGACGTGATCGTCGTCGCGACCGGTTTCCACGTCACCGACTCCCCGGTGTTCGACACCATCGTCGGCACCGACGGCAAGAGCCTCGCCGACGTGTGGGCGGTCGAGGGCATGCAGGCCTACAAGGGCTCGTTCATCAACGGGTTCCCGAACTTGATGCTGCTGATCGGCCCCTCGACCGGTCTCGGCCACACCTCGATGGTCTACATGATCGAGTCGCAGTTGAACTACCTGGTCGACTACGTCCGCAAGACGCGTGCGCGGGGCATCGTGCGGACCGAGGTCACCAAGGCGGCGCAAGACCGGTTCAACGCCGACATCCAGCACACCCTCCGCAACAGCGTGTGGATCAACGGCGGCTGCGCCTCCTGGTACAAGGACGCGAACGGCAACATCACCGTCCTGTGGCCGGGATTCACCTTCAACTTCCGCAATCAGACGCGGTCGTTCGACCTCGACGCCTACCAGACCCTGACGGCCGATGCCGTGACCACCACGACGCCTGACGACGCGGCGCCCGCCGACGACGCCGTCACCGTCGACGCCTGACTCCAACACCAACCGTTCAGTTCACCGAACTTCCAGGAGAATCCATGAAGGACTTCAACAACAAGGTCATCGTCATCACCGGAGCAGGATCGGGCATGGGCCGCGACCTGGCCGTCAAGCTCGCCAAGCGCGGCGCCAAGATCGCCATCTCGGACGTGAACCCCGACGGACTGGCCGAGACCGAGCGCCTCGTCGCCGCAACCGGCGCCCAGGTGCACAGCCAGCTCCTCAACGTCGCCGAACGCGAAGCCGTGCTCGAGTACGCCGACACCGTCGCCGGACATTTCGGCACCGTGAACGCCATCTTCAACAATGCGGGCATCGCACACCACGGCGAGGTCGAGACGATGGAGTTCAAGGACATCGAGCGTGTCATGGACATCGACTACTGGGGTGTCGTCAACGGCACCAAGGCCTTCCTGCCGTACCTGATCGCCTCGGGCGACGGTCATGTCGTCAACACCTCGTCGCTGTTCGGTCTGCTCGCCGAGCCGGGCCAGGCCGCCTACAACTCGGCCAAGTTCGCAGTGCGCGGCTTCACCGAGGCGCTCAACCAGGAGATGATCATCGCCAAGCACCCGGTCAAGGTGACCTGCGTGCACCCGGGCGGCATCAAGACGGCGATCGCCCGCAACGCCACCACCTCGGGCGATCACGACCAGGCGAAGACCGCGGAACTGTTCGACAAGTACCTGGCGAACACCAGCTCGGAGAAGGCAGCCGACATCATCATCAAGGCCGTGGAGCGCGACCGCGCCCGCGTCCTCGTCGGTGCCGACGCGAAGGTGCTCGATGTCTGTGTGCGGTTGGTCGCCTCCGGCTACCAGGGCATCGGTGCCCGGATCACCGGGTGGGCGCTGAACCGCACCAAGTAGCACGCCCCCGAACGGGAAGAGCCGCCGCGACAGACCGTCGCGGCGGCTCTTCGCTGTCTGCCCCGATCAGACCCCGTGGGTGCTGATCCACTCATTCGCGACGGCTCCCGGGGCAGCGCCGGCCTCGACCCGCGCGGCGAGCTCCGCCAGATCCGCGGTGGTCAGCTCTCCGGCGACCCGGCTCAGCGCCTTCATCTGCGACTTCCCGATCTGTCCGGCGCGATAGACCGGAACCAGGTCCTGGGCCATCGGACCGGCGTCCTGCGAACGCAGCGCCGTCACATCGTCGCGACCGGTGAGGGCGGTGGCCGCCTCCAGTCCGGTCAAAGTCCCCAGTGCCCGGCCGTCGCGGACTCGGTCGGCCACCTCGGACGGCGTCCGGCGGTCCTCGATCGCACCGAAGCGGCAGACGTCGAACGACTGGCGTTCCTCCGCTGTCAGGACCCCCGTCGTGACCAACGGCAGTCCCGGCGGCAAGGCGGCGCACTGCGACAGATCGGTGAGCTGATGCGCGTCGACCAATGCCTGCGCCACCACCAACTGCCTGCGATCGCTCACCCCCGCCGGATCACCGATGGTCACCCCCTGCGGCAGCGCGCGGTTGACCGCGTTCTCCACGTCCTCACTCGACCGAGCCTCGGGATTCGGTGTCAGCGAGGTCAGCAGGTCGCCGGTGAACGCCGGGAACAAGTCGACGTCGCCCTGGGCCGCCGCGTCGAGCAGGCGACGGTCTCCGGCCGCTGAATCGAGCACGTCGATCGGCACACCGGTCCGGGCCAGTGCCCCGCCGTAGATCTGGGCGGCGACGCGCATCGCGGGCGTGCCGTCGCTGCTCACGCGCAGCGGCACCGGATCATCGGATCCGCAGGCCGTCACCAATGCGAACAGGGCGCCGGCCGCGACCACGGCTCCGGCCAGGCGGCGGGGAAATCGTCGAGTAGACATCGCCGCCAACGTTAGTCGACGCTCACGCCGTCGCGGCGAAGCCGATCACCGACGTCGCGATCAACTGCACCGCGATCGCCGCGAGCAGCAGGCCGGCGATCTTTGCGAGAAGGGTGATCCCACTGACGCGGAGCACCTTGATGATGCTCGTCGAGAACATCAGTGCCAGCGCGACGACGGCGTGCGCGGTGAGGATCCCCGCCGCGATGGCCGTGTACCCGCTGATGTCGCCGTGCACCTGACTGACCGCCACGATGACCGCGGCGATCGCGCCGGGCCCGGCCAGCAGGGGCGTTCCGAGCGGCACCAGCGCCACGTTCACGTCGTCGTCGACCTTGTCGGCGCTCGACGCGCCCAGCCCAGTCAACAACTGCAGCGCCACCAGCAGCAACAGCAGTCCGCCTGCGCCCTGGAGTGCCGGAATGCCGATGTGCAGGTACGCCAGAATGGCCCGACCGCCGACCGCGAACAGGCTGATCACGAACAGCGAGACCAGCGGCGCCTGCCATGCGGCCTTGCGGCGATACTCCGGCGACCTGCGGCCGACGAGCGACAGGAACACCGGCACCTGTCCCGGCGGGTCCATGATGACGATCAGCGTGATGGCCGTCGTCGTGTATACGGAGACGTCGAATGGCACGGACTGAGTGTAAGCGTGGGCCGCGGCGGCTCGCTAAGGTCGACGTGTGCCGTCCATGCCGAGAATGCTGCAGCCCGGAAACCGCGGCCAGGGGAAGGCGGCGGCCGTCTCCCCGCCGCCGGTGCCGGTGGCTCGCGCCGTGGTGGACTGTGGTGTCTACGTCGACGGCGTCCGGCAGCCGACGCCGCCGGACTTCCGTGCTGCGCTCGCGTTCGTCCGCGCGACGGGCAGCGGTTTCGTCTGGCTCGGGCTGCACCAGCCCGACGAGCGGCAGATGAACGACGTCGCCGCGGCTTTCGGCCTCCACCCGCTGATGGTCGAAGACGCGGTCCACGCCCACCAGCGCCCGAAGCTCGAGCTGTACGACGACACGATGTTCCTGGTGCTGCGGACCGTCAAGTACATCGATCACGACGACGACGAGGTCGCTAACGACATCGTCGAGACCGGCGAGATCATGGTCCTTGCCGGCCGCGACTTCGTCATCACCGTCCGGCACGGTGATCACACCCACCTCGCCGGAGTCCGGAGCAGGCTGGAGGCCGAGCCCGATCACCTGCGCCTCGGTCCCGCGACGGTCGTGCACGCCGTCGCCGACCGGGTGGTCGACTCGTACGTCGACGTCGTCGACGACATGGAGTCCGACGTCGACGATCTCGAGGAGCGCGTGTTCGCCGCCTCGTCACGTGATCTCGACATCGACATCGTCTACCTGTTCAAACGCGAGGTGCTCCAGTTGCGCCGCGCGGTCCATCCGCTCGGATCGCCGCTGTCGCTGCTGTCCGGCACCAACGGCACCCTGGAAGCCGCCGCGCTGACACCCAACGGCAAAGAGATCCGCAAGCACTTCCGCGACGTCGCCGACCACCTGACCGCGGTGAACGAGATGGTCGTCGAGTACGACGAGCGCCTGACCACGCTGCTGAACGCGGCGGCCACCAAGGTGAGCACCCAGATGAACACCGACATGCGAAAGATCTCCGCCTGGGCGGGCATCGCCGCGGTCCCGACCGCGGTCGCGGGCATCTACGGCATGAACTTCGACTACATGCCCGAACTCCACAACAAATGGAGCTACCCGGTCCTGCTGCTGATCCTGCTGTCCGTCTGCTTCCTTCTCTGGCGCATCTTCCACCGGTACAACTGGCTGTGAGCGCGCGGCGGAGCCGCGGGTTGAGCCGCGCGGCGGAGCCGCGGGTTGAGCCGCGCGGCGGAGTCGCGGGTTGAGCCGCGCGGCGGAGTCGCGGGTTGAGCCGATTCACGAGGCCGAAGGCCGAGAATCGGTCGAAACCATGGCGAGAATCGATCCGAACCCGGGACACCCAGCCCGCGTGACACAGGTTTCGACTCGCTCCGCTCGCTAATGGGGCGTGTAACCAACGATGGGGCCGCGCCCGCTAATCCGGTGGAAGAACTCTGCCCCGGCCGACTACGGCGCGACCGCCGCGCGACGCGGGTCGGTGACGTCCGTGCCGGCTTCGGTCCATGCGGCGCGCAGTTCGTCCGCGCCCTTGAGCCGGACCCAGGCGGCCTCGTTCGCGGTGATCGGCACGGCGCGCAGGAAGCGGACGGGATCGGCGGGGTCGTCGAGCGGCAGATCGGTGAAGCGGTCGTCGGCGGTCAGCAGGAACGCCGAGCAGATGGCACCGGCCCACAGCGGCTCCTGCAGATCGACCAGGGAGTCCTCTGCGAGGATCAGCCCTTCGACCGCCGGCGCCGCGGCCAGCATCGCCAGCGACTTGTGCAGTCCCGGCAACGGCATCGTCGCACGCATCGTCATGGTGACCTCGGCGCGCGGACCGCGAACCGGATCGGGCGCGAAGTCGGACGGATCGTGCATCGGGTGACGGGCGCATCCGACCGTCGCGTACACCACGTCGTCACCGTCGGCGAAGCGAAGCACGTCGATCGGCTCGACGCCGAGGAACGTCACCGACGCGCGCTGCGGCTGCGTTCCGACCGCCGCGGACACATGCGCGACCACCTTGTCGCCGACTGAGCTCATCGGACCAGTCAAGCACAAGACAGCACTGTCGTTCGGTGTCACCCGGTGGCACCGAACGACAGTGCTGTCGTCGTGACTGTCTGCCGGCGTACTAGCGCAGCGAGACGCCACTCGCGGTGTCGAAGACGTGCAGGCGATCCGGATTCAGCGCGAGGGTGAGACGCTCGCCGCGTCGCGCCTGCGTGTACGGCGCCAGACGCGCGACCTTCTGACCACCCGCGGTCGTCGAGCCGAGATCCTCGGCGAGCTCCGACAGCACCCGGTTCGCCGCATCGGGCGCATCCCAGCCGAAATAGACGTACTTATCGGAACCCATCGACTCGACCAGGTCGACGGTGATCGGGAACGACAGGAAGCCCGCCAGCTCGGCCTCATGGGTCAGCGCGGCGTCCACCAGGTGCTCGGGACGGATGCCGAGCAGCACCTCGCCGTTGCAGCCCGCGGCCCGCGCCCGGCCGGTGATGTCGTTGTAGTCGGCGAAATCGATGTGCCCGATCGACGTGTCCACACCGCTCGCGGTGAGCCTGCCCGGGATGAAGTTCATCGACGGAGAGCCGATGAAGCCCGCGACGAAGAGGTTCGCCGGACGGTCGTACAGCTCCTGTGGCGCACCCACCTGCTGGACGTAGCCGGACCGCATCACGACGACGCGGTCGCCGAGGGTCATCGCCTCGGTCTGGTCGTGCGTCACGTACACGGTGGTCGTGCCCAGTCGCGCCTGCAGCGATGCGATCTCGGTTCGCATCTGGACGCGGAGTTTCGCGTCCAGGTTCGACAGCGGCTCGTCCATCAGGAAGGCGTTCGGCGTCCGCACGATCGCGCGGCCCATCGCGACGCGCTGCCGCTGACCGCCCGACAGGTTCGCCGGCTTGCGATCGAGGTACTCGGTGAGATCGAGCATCTTGGCCGCGTCGTTCACGCGCCGCTCGATCTCGGCCTTGTCGACCTTCGCCAGGGTCAGCGGGAACGCGATGTTCTGCCGCACGGACATGTGCGGGTACAGCGCGTAGCTCTGAAAGACCATCGCGATGTCGCGGTCCTTCGGAGCCACCTCGTTCATCCGCGTGCCGCCGATGCGCAGCTCGCCCGAAGTGATGTCCTCCAGACCCGCGATCATGTTGAGCGTCGTCGACTTTCCGCAGCCGGACGGGCCGACCAGAATGACGAACTCGCCCTCGGCGATACTCAGGTTCACCTCGTGCACGGCCATCGAGCCGTCCGGGTACTGCTTGGAGACGTTCTCCAGAACGATGTCGGCCATGGGTTATCCCTTCACCGCGCCGGAGGTCAGACCGGCCACGATACGACGTTGGAAGAAGAGCACGAAGATGATGATCGGAATGGTGATGACGACGGCCGCTGCCGCGATCGCACCGGTGGGTTCCTCGAACTGACTGCTACCGGTGAACTGCGAGATCGCGACGGGCGCGGTCTCCGCGTTCTCGGTCGACGTCAGTGACAACGCCAGCAGCAGGTCGTTCCAGGCGAAGATGAACACCAGGATCGCCGCGGTCACCACGCCCGGCGCGGCCAGCGGCACGATCACCCGCCGGAACGCCTGCGACGGGGTAGCGCCGTCCATCTGCGCCGCCTTCTCCAGATCCCACGGGATCTCCCGGAAGAACGCGGACAGCGTGTAGATCGCCAGCGGCAGCGCGAAGGCCACGTACGGCAGGATCAGCCCGAGCCAGGTGTCGAACAGACCGAGGCGTCGCTCGATGTTGAACAGCGGGGTGACGAGCGAGATCTGCGGGAACATCGCGATCAGCAGCGCGGCGCCGATCAGCACCTTCTTGCCGCGGAATTCGAGGCGCGCGACCGCGTAGGCGGCCATCGTGCCAAGGACCACGGCGATCACCGTGGTGATGAGCCCGATGCCGATCGAGTTGATCAGCGCGGACGTGAACAGGCTCGTGTCGAAGATGCCCTTGTAGTTCTCGAAGGTCCACTGCTTCGGGATGAAGCTGCCGTCGGTGACGCTCCCGGGCGGCTTGAACGACAGGCTGATGATCCACCAGAGCGGGATGATCGCATAGAGCACCACCAGGACATTGGCGACGGTCCACCCGACTTTACGACGAAGGTTCGCGTTCATCAGTGGTCACCTCCCCTCGTCGTCGGAGCCGGGCGCCGCGGCGCCGAACCCCTTGATGAACACGAACGCGATGATCGCGACGCACACGAAGATCAGAATGCTGATCGCCGATCCGACACCGAGGTTGAACGCCTTGAACAGGTTGTCGTAGCCGAGCATCGACACCGACCCCGTCCCGTTGGAGCCCGCGGTCAGGACGTAGATGTTGTCGAAGATCCGGAACGCGTCGAGCGTACGGAACAGCAGGGCCACCAGGATGGCGGGCTTCATCAGCGGCAGGATGATCCGGAACAGCCGCGTCCACGCACCGGCTCCGTCGAGCTGCGCGGCCTTCAGCAGGTCGTCGGGCACCAGCGCGAGACCGGCGAGCAGCAGCAGCGCCATGAACGGCGTCGTCTTCCAGACTTCGGCGAGGATGATGATGAACAACGACGGCCACTGCTGGGTCAGCGGTGCCGATCCGTCCGGCAGGAGGTTCGCCAGGTAGCCGGTGCCGGGTGTCCACGCGTAGTACCAGGAGAACGCCGCGGCCACGGTCACGATGCCGTAGGGAATCAGCACCACGGTGCGAACGGTTCCCCGACCGAAGATCGTCCGATGCATCACCAGGGCGATGGCCATGCCGAGCACGAGTTCGATGAGCACCGAGACCAGGGTGATGAACACCGTCACGCCCAGCGCCGACCACCAGTACCCGTCGCTGAGCACGGTGGCGTAATTCGAGAACCAGATGAACTGCTGGTCGTCCGGAGCGGTAAGCGTCGCCTTGTTCAGCGACAGCCAGAACGCGTAGACGATCGGGTAACCGGTCACCAGGGCCATCACGATCGCGGCGGGCGCGATCAGCCAGTACGCCAGCTTGCGCTCCGACGACTTGCGGCCGGTGGCCTTGCGTCCGGGTCCGTCCGCCTGGGCGGGTGTGGGACCGGTGTCGAGGATCTCGGTCATCGGACCTCCGTGGTCGCTGCGAGGTGCGGACTGCGAGGCGGCGGCCGACGCGGCGCCCACGGGCACCGGCGGCTGCTGAGTCATCGGTTCCGTCGGCCGTGCCGGCTCGACGGGCGGGCCGGTCACGGGTGTCGGGGGCGCGACCCAGACGTCCGAATGCACCGAGGGCGCGCCGTCGGAGGCCGGGACGTCGTCGGACTCCGCAGCCGCGTTGTCCTCGGGTCGCATGTGCTTGCCCGGAGTGCTGTCCGGCATCGGCGAGTTGGGATTCAGCCCCCAACCGGCACCGGACTCCGGCGGGCTCTGGTCGTCGTTCATGCCGTCGTCGTTCATGCCGTCGTCGTTCTTACCGTCGGTCACGGGATGATCCCCTCGCCGTCGATCGCCTTCTGCACCTGGTCGGCCAGATCGTCGACCATCTGTGCCGGGTCCCAGGCGCCGACCGGTGCCAGTGTGGCGGTCACCAGCGTCGAGATCGCCTGGTACTGCGGCGACGCGGGCCGGATCGCCGCATGATCCGCCTCCAGCTGGGTGCGGATGTCGTCGCCCATCGGATAGGCCAGCTTGAAGTCCTTGTCGTCGTAGATCGCCTCGATGGTCGGCGGGGTGCCGCCGGAGATCGCATAGACCTTCTGCGCCTGCTCACCGGTCATGCACTTCGCCGCCTCCGCAGCCAGCTCCGGCTGCTGCGAGGTGGACGCGACGGCGAGGTTGAGCCCGCCGAGTGTCGATTTCGCCGGCTTGTCCGGGAACACGCCGGGGAAGAGTGCGAAGTCGAATCGCTTGCGCATCTTGACGTTGATCGGCGCCAGCTGCGCGTCGGTCGGCGGGTTCTCCTCGTCGGTGAGCATGTCCTTGTAGGGCGCCAGAACGTCCTGAAGGAAGGCGACGTCGCCGGTGGCTCCGTTGGTGCGGGCCGATGCCCACACGAACGGCCAGTTGATCTCGAACGCGGCCTTGCCGGTCTCCATGCCGAGTCGCGCCGTGCCCTCGTCCGACTGCGTGATGGACGGATCGTGGCCGGGAGCGGTCGCGACGGCCTTCATCACCTGCAGCGCCTTGAGTGTGGACGCACGGTGCGCCGGAGTGTCGTTGAGGGTCACCTTCGACGGATCGTTCGGGTCCAGCACCGAGCCGCCCGCACTCGCCAGCAGCGAGTTGAACCACACCATCAGACCCTCATACTGCTTGGCCTGGACCATGATCCAGCTGGGTCCGCCCTGCTTCCTGATGATCTGCGTCTCGGCCAGCATGCGGTCCCACGTGGTGGGCGCCTTCCGCGTGCCGAGCATCTCCTTCGACAGGTCGGGGCGGTACCAGAGCAACTGCGTGTTGGTCCACAGCGGCGTCGCGTACAGCCGCTTGGACGGGTCGTCGGGCCGCTGCCACATGGCGCTGGCCACCGGACCCGCGAGGTTCGTCCTCTCGATCTCCGCGGCGGTGTCCTCCGGAACCGGGACCATCCAGCCCGCGTTGGCGAACTCCGCGGTCCAGACCACGTCCATGGCCATGAGGTCGAGCGTGTGATCGTTGCCGGCGAGCCGCCGCGCCAACTGCAGACGCTGGTCGTCCGCCCCCTTCGGCAGCACGTTGGCCTGCAGCTTGTATCGGCCGCCGGACTCGTCGCTGCATGTCTGTGCGAACTGCTTGATGTAGTCGAAGCCGTCCGCCGGCGCATAGATGTTCAGAACGCCCTGCTCGTAGCCGTTCGAACAGCTGGCCAGCATCGGCGCGACGACCGCCGCCGCCAACGCCGCCGCCGACAGCCGCCGGACGAGCGATCGTGTCCTCGGCGCGGATCTACCCTTGCTCATCTCGCTGCCAGCCTCCTGCCTGTCGGCCTCGTCTAAGAATCAGCTGTGAAAGCCGATGCGGGGCTTAGGTTATCCCACGACAGGTGACATAGCGCACACGATGACCCCACGGCGCGCCAGAGTTCGCACCGCGACCGACTTCGCCGCGGGTCCGCGAGGTCTACAGGGCCAGTTTGGCCAGCATGTCTCGCGCCTGTTCCGCAGTGCGCGGATCACAGAGGACGTCGTACCGGCCGGCGACGAGCTGCATGGTCGAGGTGAAGTCACGCTGACCGCGCGTGGCGGCGTACGGGATCGCCGCACTGATCAGGCCGAACACCATGCCGGCGATGACGCCGAACAGGATCGGCGTCCAGGAGGTGCCGACGACCAGCGAGACCAGCGCGCCGAAGAACAGGCCGAGCCAGGCGCCCGAGCCGATGCCGCCTGCGACCACCTTGCCCCAGGTGAGCCTGCCGAGCACCTTCTCGACCTGCATCAGGTCGACGCCGACGATCGTCAGATTGTCGACCTGGAACTCGTTGTCGGACAGGTAGTCCACGGCGCGCTGCGCCTGCGCGTAGGTGTCGTAGGACCCGACCGGCCAGCCCTTCGGGGGCGTCGGCAAGCCCGGCATCGGTCGCATTGGGTTCGTCACTTCGGCTCCTGAGCTCGGATCACTTTAGGCTTGACGCATGACGCCCGCCCTCAAGGTCTTTGTCGCCAGACTAGTCGGCCTCGCCGTCCTCGGCCCCGACGGTGAATCGATCGGCCGGGTCCGCGACGTCGTCGTGTCGATGCACATGCCGGGCAAGCAGCCTCGCGCTCTCGGTCTCGCAGTCGAGTTGACCACCCGCAGGCGGATCTTCGTGCCGATGCTGCGCGTGACCAGCATCGAGCCGGATGCAGTGACGCTGACCACCGGCCACGTGAACCTGCGCAAACTGCGGGTCCGGCCGAACGAGGCGCTCGCGGTGGGCCAGATCCTCGACACGCGGGTGCGGATCGACGACCCCGACTACCCCGAGTTGCACGACGTCGACCTGACCGTCGTCGACCTGGCGATCGAACAGAACCGGACGCGCGACTGGATGGTCAGCCGCGTCGCGCTGCGCACCACGCGCAAGGGACTGCGCAGGCGCGGCGAGACCATCGTCGTGCAATGGCGACATGTGCTCGGCATGAACCGGCTCGAACTGTCGCGGCCCGGACAGGGCGTCGAGATGGCCCTGGCCCAGTTCGAGGACATGCGCGCGCCGGACGTCGCGAACGCACTCCGCGAGCTGCCGGTCAAGCGCCGGAACGAGATCGCCGGCGCCCTCGACAACGAGCGGCTGGCCGACGTCCTCCAGGAGATGCCGACCGACGATCAGACGGCCATCCTGGGCAGCATGGAGCCCGACCGCGCCGCCGACGTGCTGGAGGCGATGGACCCCGACGATGTGGCCGACCTGATGGGCGAGCTTCCGCAGGCCGAGGCGGAGGCCTTCCTGTCCCGCATGGACCCCGAGGACTCGGAGTCCGTCCGCCGACTGCTGCTGCACTCCCCCGACACCGCCGGCGGCGTCATGACTCCGGAACCGCTCATCGTCACGGCGAACGCCACCGTCTCGGAGGCGCTCGCCCGCGTCCGCGACCCGGACGTGAACTCGGCGTCGGCGAGCATGGTGTTCGTCGTCCGGCCGCCGACCAACACGCCGACCGGCAAGTTCCTCGGTGCGGTCCACACGCAGGCGTTGCTGCGCGAACCGCCGGCCAACCTGGTCGGCGGCATCCTGGACACCGAGATGCCGCGTCTGATGGCCGACGACTCGCTGGAGAAGATGACCCGCTTCTTCGCCACCTACAATCTGGTGTGCGCTCCGGTGATCGACGAAGCCGACCACCTCCTGGGCGCCGTCGTCGTCGACGACCTCCTCGACGCTCTCCTCCCGCGTGACTGGCGCGAGACCGACCCCGAAGGGACCGCTCCATGAGTCCTGCCGGACGCCATCTCGACACGCCGAGCCCGCGCCGCGGCCGGTTCAACTTCAACCTCGACTCCGACGTCGTCGGCGTCTACAGCGAGCGAATCGCCCGGTTCCTCGGCACCGGCCGCTATCTGCTCATCCAGACGGTCATCGTGGTGGTCTGGATCCTGCTGAACATCGGCATCTTCGCCTTCGAGTGGGATCCGTATCCGTTCATCCTGCTCAATCTGGCGTTCTCCACACAGGCCGCGTACGCCGCTCCCCTCATCCTGCTGGCGCAGAACCGGCAGGAGAACCGCGACCGCGTCTCGCTCGAAGAGGATCGTGCGCGCGCCGCCCAGACCAAGGACGACACCGAGTTCCTCGCCCGTGAACTCGCCGCCGTGCGACTGGCCGTGGGCGACACCGTCACCCGCGACTATCTGCGCCGCGAGCTCGACGACCTGGTCGACGAACTCGTCGATCGGATCGTCGCGAAGACGGCCGAAGCCGAAGAAACGGATCCGACATGACCGACGGAAATCGTGCATGTATGCTGGCTCACAGTCGTCGGGGGGATGATCGCAGACTTCCCCCGATTTCGATGTGAACGACACGCGAGTGAAGTGAGAACCGATGGGGATGACGTTCTGGCGCAGCCACCCGAACCGGGTGCACGTGCCGCGCCGCGGGCTCGCCGTCGGCACCACTGCCGCGGCCCTCGGCGTCCTGGTCCTGGGCGGCACGGTCTCGAGCGTCGCCGCCGACCCCGCCTCCACACTCGCCACCCAGTCCAGCGTCGATCTCGCCGGCGATCAGACCGTGCTGGCCGCTCGGGCGGTCGCCGACACGGTCCCCGCGGGCGACACTCCGCTGGTCGGATTCGCACCGCCCGCCGACCCGGCTGCGGTCGCCGGTGACGGCGACGCCCAGTTCCGGCTGGCCGCTGACCTGCCGGCAGGTCCGCTCGGCATTCCCGGCGTCGTCTTGAAGGCATACAAGCTCGCCGCGACCCGCGTCGCCGCCGAGTCGCCGCAGTGCAAGCTGCCGTGGTACCTGCTGGCCGGCATCGGGCGCATCGAGTCCGGGCACGCGGGCAACGGCAACGTCGACGCCTACGGCAACACCCGCACCAAGATCCGCGGCCCGGTGCTCGACGGCTCGCTCGCAGGCAATGCCGTCATCCACGACTCCGACGGCGGCCGCCTCGACGGCGACGCCGGGCACGACCGCGCCATGGGTCCGATGCAGTTCATCCCGAGCACCTGGGCGGCCTGGGGCGGCGACGGCAACGGCGACGGAAAAGCCGACCCGGACAACGTCTTCGACGCCACCTATTCCGCCGGACGGTACCTGTGCGCGGGCTTCACCGACATCATGGCCGGGCAGAACAAGGTCAACGCCGTACTGCGCTACAACCATTCGATGCCGTACGTGAACAACGTGCTGGGCTGGGCCGCCGCGTATGCGGCCGGAGTCATGCCGACGACGCCGATCCCGGAGATGTCGGCGGCGCCGGACGACAAGGACAAGAAGAAGGACAAGGACAAGAAGGACGGCAAGAAGCCCGACGGCACGTCGACGCCGTCGTCGCCGAAGTCCTCGACACCTCCGAGCAAGACCTCGCCGGCGAAGCCCCCGCAGGCGTGCCTGGGCGTCATCTGCCTGCCCCCGGGGATCGGGCCCGTGCCGCAGCCCGATCCGAAGCCGAAGAAGTCGTCGCCCGCGCCCACTGGAACGTCCAAGCCCGCGAACCGCTGAGCCGGAAGTCCGGTTCCGTCTCGGCAGCGATATGGTTGAGGCGTGACCACCCCCGCCACTCCCACTGAATCCGCCGTCCGGTCCGCACTCAGCAAGGTGATGGACCCGGAGATCGGCAAGCCGATCACCGACCTCGGCATGGTCAAGTCCGTCGCCGTCGGCCCCGACGGCGGTGTCGACGTCGGCGTGTATCTGACCACTGCGGGGTGTCCGATGCGGACCAAGATCTCGGAGAGCGTCGAGACCGCCGTCGCCGATGTCCCCGGCGTCGGCGCCGTCCGCGTGGAGCTCGACGTGATGGACGACGAGCAGCGCACCGAGCTCCGCAAGAAGCTGCGCGGGGATCGCGCCGAGCCGGAGATCCCGTTCGCCAAGCCCGGCAACCTGACCCGCGTCTACGCGATCGCGTCGGGCAAGGGCGGCGTCGGAAAGTCCAGTGTCACGGTCAATCTCGCCACCGCCCTCGCCGACCGCGGCCTCTCCGTCGGCGTGCTCGACGCCGACATCTACGGACACAGCGTGCCGCGCATGCTCGGCAGTGACGCGAAACCGACCCAGGTCGAGTCGATGATCATGCCGCCGCAGAGTCACGGCGTGAAGTTCATCTCGATCGGTCAGTTCACCGACGGCAACACCCCCGTCACCTGGCGCGGACCGATGCTGCACCGCGCATTGCAGCAGTTCCTCGCCGACGTCTACTGGGGCGACCTCGACGTCCTGCTGCTCGACCTCCCGCCCGGCACCGGCGACGTCGCGATCTCGATCGCCCAGCTCATCCCGGGCGCCGAGATCCTCGTGGTGACGACCCCGCAGCAGGCCGCCGCGGAGGTCGCCGAGCGCGCGGGCGCCATCGCCCTGCAGACCCGGCAGAAGATCCTCGGCGTCGTCGAGAACATGTCGTGGATGGACCTGCCCGACGGGTCACGGATGGAGCCGTTCGGATCGGGCGGCGGTCAGATGGTGGCCGAGCGCCTCACGCGTGCGGTCGGGTCCCCCGTCGAACTCCTCGGCCAGGTCCCGCTGGAGCAGGATCTCCGCGAGGGCGGCGACGCAGGCACCCCGGTCGTGCTGTCGGCGCCGGAATCCGGCTCGGGGTCCGCTCTGCGTGCCATCGCCGACAAGCTGGCCGTCCGCCGTCGCGGACTGGCGGGCATGAGCCTCGGCATCGACACCACGCGTCACTGAGCGCAGCGAAGGTCCGCCGGCCGCTCGACGCGAAGTCCGCTCCGATGCCGGTCTGGTGTCGCTAGGTCGCGTCCCAGTCGGTCACGTCGTGCTTGCGGGGCGTGTCCGGCTCCTTCGGGGCGACTGCGGGGGTCGACGGCTGCTGCTTGGGCACCGTACGGCTGATGTCGAGGGTGTCGCGGACCGACTTGCTCATGTCGTCGATCGGTGAGGAGTCGCCGTCGAAGATGTGCTTGGTGACGATGCTCTTCGGGCTCATCTGCCGGAGCTCGTTGAGCTGGCTCAACGGCTCGCGCAACTGGTCGAACTCCGGCCCCATCTCGTCGCGGAGCTGTGATGACGCACCGGTGGCGTAGTCGCGGACCTTGCGCAGCGAGCCCATCGCCCAGGTGACCGCACCGGGCAGACGTTCTGGACCGAGGATGATCAGGGCGGCCGCCAACAGAATGAGGAGTTCACCCCATCCGACACTGCTGAACATGTTTCCTCGCCGCTCTCTGAACCCGTCCGACCGCCGGCCTAGTCGCTGACCGGTGTGAGCTCGCCGTCGAAGTATCGACCGTCACGCCAGTAGGTGAACTTCACCGGCTCTCCGATTTTCGACGTCCGAACGGCAACCGTCAATTCGTCCGCGCCCTCGATGGAGCGACCGTTGAACTTGGTGATCACATCGCCTTCGCGGAGACCGGCCTGCGCGGCCGGGCTGCCGGGCGCGACGTCCTTGACCTCCGCGCCGAAGATCCGGTCGTTCCGCACCGTCGCGGCGGTGATGCCGACCGACGGATGCTTGACCTTTCCGTCCTTGATCAGGGTGTTCGCGATCGGGATGACCTCGTTGATCGGTATCGCGAAACCGAGACCGATGGAGCCGCCGCCGGTCATCGCCCCGGCCGTGTTGACGCCGATCACCTGACCGTCGTCGTTGAGCAACGGTCCACCCGAATTACCGGGATTGATCGAGGCGTCCGTCTGAATGGCGTTGATCACGGCGTCGGTGTCGGAGTCCGCATCCGGACGCAGCGGCACCGGGCGGTCGAGCGCGCTGACGATACCGCTCGTGACGGTCTTGTCCAGGCCGAGCGGCGAGCCGAAAGCGATCACCTCTTGACCGATCTGCAGCTTGTCCGAGTCGCCGAGCTTCGCGACGGTCAGATTCGCGACGTCGTCGACCTTGATCACCGCGAGGTCGGTCTTCACGTCACGACCGACCAAGCGGGCCGGGACCCGCTGGCGGTCGGAGAAGACGACTTCCAGCTTCGCCTTCGAATCGTTGGCGGCCTTCGAGATCACATGGTTGTTGGTGACGATGTAACCGGCCTTGTCGACGATGAAGCCGGATCCGGAGCCGCCGTCCACAGCCGTCCGGACCTCGATCGTGACGACCGAGTTCGCCGCGGCCTTCGCCACCCGCTCGACATTGGTCGTAGCACCGTCCGAATCGGGACTCTCGCCTTCCAGATGCACCGTGTTCGCGTGCAGCGGGGTGACGACCTCGGCGGTCCAGCGACCGACGAGTCCACCGAACAGACCGACGAACAGCGCCAGCAGACCGAGGGTGGCGAGCGCCCACCAGTGGACGCGTCCGCCGAAGAGCACGTCGCGGATCCCCATCTTGGGACCCGAGAGCGTCGGGCCGGTCGACGGGTCGGCGCCGACCGCGGGTGCCGACATGCCGACCGCACTGTCGGGGTCGCGCCACGGATCCGGTTCCGGAGTCTCGTCCGGCTCGGGTTGCGCGTACGGATCGCGCTGCAGGGTCTCGGTCTCCCCCGCCGGCTGCCGGAATGCCTCGGCGAGGACGGCGTCGGGCGGTGCGATCTGCGGCTGCGGCCGATCGGCGGGCACCGCGTCGGGCGCGAACGACCCCTCGACGCCCGCCGGTCGGCCGAAGGTCGCGGCGGCCTCGGACACCGACGCGGCGTCGGAGACCGGATCGTGCGCGGGCAGCATCGGGTCGGTCGGCCGATTATCGGACGAGGGAGAGCTATCGGTCACGGGTCAGCGGCCCCAGCGGTTGGTGCGCCGGTCGCTCCGGAGATCGATCTCCTGCGTCGGGATCTGGCTCAGTTGTGCGCGGAGCGAGTCCGGCACGCTCAGGTCGTTCTGGCAGGTCTGAAGCATCGACCGCGCGCGAGCCTGCGCGGTCACCTCACGGGCGCAGTCCGGGCACATCGCCAGGTGCGCGTCCGCGCGCGCGGCCGCCTGTGCGGTCAGTTCGTTGTCGACGTACGCGACGACGGCTTCCGGATTCAGATGCTGGGTGGACGCGAAACCCGTCGGACGTCGGTACCCGGGATTCGGCGTGATCGACGACGCGGCAGGCAGCCACCGGCTCCCGCGTGAACGTCCTGCCTGACCCAGACCCACCGGCGTCGCCCCTCTCATCGCATGCACTTCCAGCTCACTCTAACGCCACCGCCCAGGGTAGCCGACGAAAGCCGGGAGGGTCGTGGAGGTCACTCCGCCGCCGCGACCGAGCGGCTGTCGGTGTAACCGCGCGCTGCGAGGTACTGGCGGATGCCCTGGCGGCCACGGTGGATACGACTCCGGACGGTGCCCATCTTGACGCCGAGCGTGGTTCCGACCTCCTCGTACGACAGCCCTTCGATATCGCACAGCACGACCGCCGCACGAAATTCCGGAGCCAGCGAATCCAGGGCGTCCTGAAGATCCGGATCGAGATTGGCGTCGGCGAACGCCTGCTGCGGATCGGGCGTATCCGTCGGGATGCGGTCGTAGTCCTGCTCGAGCGCCTCCATGCGGATCTTGCCGCGCCGACGGACCATGTCGAGGAACAGGTTCGTCGTGATGCGGTGCAGCCAGCCCTCGAACGTGCCCGGCTTGTAGTTCGTCAACGACCGGAACACACGAATGAAGGTCTCCTGCGTCAGGTCCTCCGCATCGTGCTGATTTCCGGAGAGGCGGTACGCGAGGCGGTATACGCGATCGGCGTGCTCTGACACGAGTTCGTCCCAGCTGGGCATGAGGTTCCGATCGCCGGTCGCGTCGAATCCGGCGGTGCCACGGAACGCTGCCGCCGAGCTGTCGTCTGCTTGGCCAATCATCGGGACGGTCATCGTGTAGGTGCCAGTTCCTCTCTTCGCCTGCCGGACGCACCGGCGCGATTCTTCATGAACAACGCATTCGGAGCCATCGGTATTCCGGACCATTGCGGTCTACCTTTCCCCACCCGAATGAGGGCCTCCTGTACCTGGCCTGAGTGTTTGATAAGGATGGACGACCGCCCGACCGGCGTGCCCGCAATCCCAGGTCAGCGACGTATGGCACCCTCGATGTCATGAGTGACACCGCGGCCGCAGCCCAGACCCTGAGCGATTACGCAGAAGGCGCCATCATCGAAGACGACGCGCTGGTCGAGGCACGACTGCGCGCCGAGGAGCTCGGCGCGTCCGCGATCTCGCCCGCCACCGGGGCACTCCTGTCGTTGCTGGCCCGCGTCGCGGGTTCGAAGCACGTGGTGGAGATCGGCACCGGCGTCGGGATCAGCGGACTGTGGCTGCTCGCCGGAATGCCGGAGAACGCCGTGCTGACCACGATCGATCCGGAACCCGAGCATCACCGTGCGGCTCGCGAGACGTTCGGCGACGCCGGCATCGCACCGGGTCGCACCCGGCTGATCAACGGTGCACCCACCGATGTGCTGACCAGGCTCGCCGACGACGCCTACGATCTCGTGTTCGTCGACGGCGCGCCCCTCAGCTACCCGCTCTTCGTGACCGAGGCGATCCGGATCCTGCGACCCGGCGGCCTCGTGGTCGTGAACAACGCCTCCGCCGACGGCACCATCGCCGATCGCGAGGCGAACGATCCGCGCACCCTCGCCGCACGCGAGGCCGCGTCGATCATCGCCGAGGACGACCGCCTGCTGCCGGCCGTGATCCCCGTCGGGACCGGGCTGCTGGCCGCGGCGAAACTCTGAGGCGACCGCCGGGGATCAGACGTCGGTCGAGAACCTGATGCCGTTCTCCGGGATCTGGACGCCCGGCCATACGCGGGCGCCGCGCAGGAGTTCGCACCGTGCGCCGACCTGCGCGCCGTCGCCGATGACGGTGTCGCGGACGAGTGCGTGGGCGCCGACCGTCGCGCCGAAACCGACGATGCTGCGCTCGACCACCGCGCCGGCCTCGACCGTCGCGCCGTCGAAGACCACGGCGCCGTCCAGCCGGGCCCCCGCTCCGACGCGCGCGCCGCGCCCGACGACCGTGCCGCCGATCAGGACTGCGTCGCGCGCCACGTCGGCGCCGTCGAGCGCGAGCGACTCACCGCACGGCTTCTGCACCGCGGGCGAGGGCGCGATGCCTCGCACCAGGTCGGCCGATCCGCGCACGAAGTCCTCCGGTGTGCCCATGTCGCGCCAGTAGGCGTCATCGACGTGCGCCTGAATGTGCCTGCCCTGCGCGAGCAGGGAGGGGAACACCTCGCGTTCCACCGACACCGGCCGGCCGGCCGGGATCTCCCCGATCACCTTGCGGTCGAAGACGTAGGTGCCCGCGTTGATCTGGTTGGTCGGCGGATCCTGCGTCTTCTCCAGAAACGCCGTCACCCGCCCGTCGGCATCGGTGGGCACGCAGCCGAACGCGCGGGGGTCGCCGACGCGCACCAGGTGCAGCGTCACCTCGGCACCGGACGACTCGTGGGTCGACAGGACGTCGCGGATATCGGTGCCGCCGAGCACGTCGCCGTTGAACACCAGCACGGTGTCGGCCGTGAGCTCGTCGTACACGTTGCGGATACCGCCGCCGGTGCCGAGCGGTTCGCTCTCGGTCACGTAGGTGAGATCGAGGCCGAGGTCGGATCCGTCGCCGTAATGGTCGGAGAAGACGTGCGCCTGATACGACGTGCCCAGCACGACGTCGGTGATCCCGGCCTCGCGGATCCGCGACAGCAGATGCGTGAGGAACGGCGCAGAGGCGTGAGGAACGGCGTCCCCGCCGTCGGCAGCATCGGCTTGGGCGCCGACAGCGTCAGCGGCCGCAGCCTGGTGCCCTTGCCTCCGACGAGGATCAGCGCCTGAACTGAAGAGGTCACAGAGGTTCCTTCCTTGTCCACGGTCACGTGGTTGCTGGTCACGCCTGCCCGCTCTCGCGTCGCTGCTCGCGCAGCGCGGCCGCGACGGCGATCTTCGACCGGACCGCGAGGCCGGCCCGGAGCGCGAGACGCAGCGGCGCGCGCAGCGGTCCCGGATGGCGGTCGGCGTTGAATCGGTAGGCGCTCGCGTGATGCGCGGGGATCATCTTCTCGGGGTGTTTGCTCACTGAGTGGCTCTTCGCGTGCATCACCGACGAGGTCGGCACGAAGACGTTCAGCCAGCCCGACTTCCCGAGACGATCGCCGAGGTCGACGTCCTCCATGAACATGAAGTAGCGGGAGTCGAAGCCGCCGATGTTGTCGAAGGCCGCCCGCCGCAGCAGCAGGCACGAACCCGAGAGCCAGCCGACCGGGCGTTCGGTGAGGTCCGCGTCGTCGTCGCGGTACGCGGCGGTCCACGGGTTCGACTTCCAGACGGCGCCGAGCACGGCGTGGCCGGTACCCGAGACCAGGTCCGGCACCCGGCGTGCCGACGGGTACACCGATCCGTCCGGCTCGGTGATCAGCGGACCGAGGCTGGCGGCGCGCGGCCACCGGCGGGCCGCGTCGAGCAGTTCATCGATCGCACCCGCCGACCATTCGACGTCCGGGTTGGCGACCACGATGAACTCCACGTCGTCGTCCACCTCGGCGACGCCGCGGTTCACCGCGCCCCCGTATCCGATGTTGCCGCCGGTCCGCACGAGCGTCACGTTGTCGTACGCGGCCTCCGCCTGCTCCGGCGCACCGTCGGTGGATCCGTTGTCGGCGATGATCACCTGCGCGGTCTGACTCGACGCGGCGGTGAGGGTGCGGAGGAAATTGTGCAGGTAGTCGCCCGATGAGTACGTCACGGTCACGACGGCGAAGCTGGCAGTCACCGGCTCAGACTAACCGAGCAGGCCGTGGTCATCTGACCGGGCGGTAAGCGAATCGTGGACCGCGTCACGCCAGCTCCGCAGCGGCGACAGTCCGGCGGCCGCCCAGCTCGCCCCGGAGAGCACCGAGTACGACGGGCGCGGCGCCGGGCGGGGGAACTCGTCGGTCGTGCACGGCTGCACGCGCTCGGGATCGGCTCCGACTTCGGCGAACACGGTTCGCGCGAGCTCCCACCACGACGTCGCCCCCGCATTGGTCGCATGCACGACCGCCCCAGCCGCGAGAGCCGGCGAATCGAGCCGGTCGACCAGCTCCCAGAGGGCCTTCGCCAGGTCCGGCGCATAGGTCGGCGAGCCGACCTGGTCGTCGACCACCCGAACGACGTCGCGTTCGGTCTCCAGCCGCACCATCGTCGCAACGAAGTCGGCGTCGCCGCGTCCGCCGGTGAACACCCACGCGGTCCGCACGACCACCGTCGCGGGATCCGCGCGCTGCGCGGCGCGATCGCCCTCGAGCTTGCTCGCGCCGTAGACCGTCGCCGGTTCGACCGTCTCGTCGGCCGGTTCGAACGGCCGCGGCGCCCCGTCGTCGCCGAGCGCGGTCGTGGCGTAGGCGTAGTCCGTCGAGAGGTGGATCAGCCGGGCCCCCGACGCGCCCGTCACCGCAGCCAGATTCGCCGGCCCGTCGGCGTTGACGGCCCACGCGGCCTCGCGGTCCGATTCGGCGGCGTCCACCGCCGTGTAACCCGCGGCGTTGATGACGACGTCGCCGGGTGCGATGCCCGCCAACGCCTCGCGAACCGAGTCATCGCTTCGGATGTCGATGTCGTCCGAGGTCAGGGGCACGACGTCACGGTCCGGCCGGGACGCCAGGAGCGCGCGCCCCACCTGCCCGGCGGCACCGACGATGAACACCTGCTGCGAACTCATGGGTCACCATCCTGGCCCATTCGCGTCGTCCGCGCGCCCCGACCGGCGCGGCCCGTGCTGCAGATCACCGTGGTCTCCCCCGGCTGCGCCTCCCCGGCAACCCGGCGCGGCATCAGTATTCTTGCGAGAGATCAGCGCCGCAGACGAGGGAAGGGACGACGCGACAGGTGGAGTCAGGACGCGAAGGCTCGACGGAGCCCGAGGGCAGGGACACCGAGCGCCCGCGACGCGGCCGCACCGGCGGTTCCGCATCGCGGCGTTCGACGCCCACTCGGACCGGGGCGGGCGCACGCTCCCGTCGAGCGTCGGAGGAGATCCACACCAGCCGTCGTCGACCGCGTGCCGAACACACTCAGACGGCGCCGCCCGCGGGCCCGCCGCCCGGCAGTCTGCGCGCCGCGCTGCGACTGTGGGCCACGCGGCCGATCGCGGGCGTCGCGCCCAAGAACATCGGCCGCGCCGTCGTCGCGCTGGCGACGGTGATGATCCTCGTCGTCACCGGACTCGGCTGGGCCAAGGTCCGCAGCCTCAACGGCGCGGTGACCCTCCTCAGCGATCTGGGCCTGGGTGGCGGCGACGACGGAGCCGTCGACATCCTGCTCGTCGGCACCGACTCGCGCGTCGACGCGAAGGGCGACCCGCTGCCGGAGGACGAGCTGAAGTGGCTCCGCGTCGGCGGCGACGTCAGCACCAGCACCGACACCATCGTGCTCGTGCGCATCCCGGAAGACGGTTCCAAGGCCACCGCGATCTCGATTCCGCGCGATACGTACGTCGACGTGCCGGGCATCGGCATGAGCAAGATCAACGCCGCGTACGGCGCGACCAAGGAGAGCGTCCGGACCACCGAGGTGGAACAGGGCACAGCCGAGGCTCAGGCGGAGAAGGACGGGACCAAGGCCGGCCGCAAGGCGCTGATCGACAGCGTCGCGAATCTCACGGGCATCACCGTCGACCACTACGCGGAAGTCGGTCTGCTGGGGTTCGCGTTGCTGACCGACGCGGTCGGCGGCGTGGACGTCTGCCTCAAGAACGCGGTGAACGAACCGTTCTCCGGAGCCAGGTTCCGCGCCGGACGGCAGACGCTGAACGGGCCGAAGGCACTGAGCTTCGTCCGTCAGCGCCACGACCTCCCTCGCGGCGACCTCGACCGGATCACCCGTCAGCAGGTCTACATGGCGTCGCTGGCCCAGAAGATCCTCTCGACACAGACGCTGACCAACACCGGGAAACTGCAGGAGCTGCAGGACGCGGTCTCGCGGTCGGTGATGATCGACAGCGGATGGGACATCCTGTCCTTCGTCGAGAACCTCAAGGACCTCACCGGCGGAAACGTCAAGTTCGCCACCATCCCGATCGAGGATGACCAGGCGTGGAGCGACGACGGCACGCAGTCGGTGCTGAAGGTCGATCCGCAAGCGGTCCACACCTTCGTCGACAGCCAGCTCGGCCGTAGCTCGCAGGCGAAGTCGTCCAATCCCCGCAGCGACTACACCGTCGACGTGGTGAACGCGGGGACAGTCGACGGCCTGGCCTCGAACGTCCAGCGCCTCCTCGTCGGACTCGGCTACGGGCAGGGCGCCACGTCCAGCAAGCCGATGAACGAGTTCGATTCGCTCATCTTCGCCGGCTCCGCCGACAACGAGGGCGCGAAGCAGCTGGTGAAGGACCTGAAGGCCGGAGAGATCGAGATCCGCGAGGACTCGTCGCTCCCCGAGAACAAACTCCGCCTGGTCCTGACGAACACCTATAACTTCGGACTCGGCGCGCTCTCCGGCACGGGCGAGGAGAGCACGTCGGAATCGAGCGCGACCACGTCGTCGAAACCGCAGGCCGGACCGGTCATCAAGGCCGACACCGACGGCCCCGTCTGCGTCAACTAGCACTCACTCGAAGGGTTCCGATGAGCCGATCCACTGTCACCGGCGCGATTCTCGCCGCAGTCCCCGACCACGCTCGTCCGCTGCTGACCTACTACAACGAGTCGACGGGCGAGCGGACCGAGCTCTCCGCCGCGACACTCGGCAACTGGGCCGCCAAGATCGGCAACTACCTGCGCGACGAGCTCGGCCTGGCGGCGGGCGACCGCGTGCGCGTCGATCTCCCCGAGCACTGGCAGACCGCGGCGGTACTGCTGGGCGCGTGGTGGGCGGGCGTCGCCGTCGACGTGGCCGACGACGCCGCGGACGGTCGTGCCGCCTTCGTCTCCCATGACCGCCTCGACGCGCACGACGAGGACGAGGTGATCGTCGTGCCGCTCGATCCGTTCGCGATGGGCGTGCGCGATCTGCCGGTCGGCGTCAGCGACTTCGGCGAGGCCGTCCGCGCGCACGGCGATCGTTTCGTCGCCGGCGGCGCGGGCACCGACGCCGTCGACGCGATCACCGTCGAGCAGGTGCTCGCCGCGGTGGACCCCGACCTCGCTCCGGGCGACCGAGTGCTGACGACTCGCGGTTGGCGCACGGCTGAGGACGTCGTCGCGAACTTCGCGGCCCCGCTGCTCGCCGGCGCGTCGCTGGTGTACGTCGGCGGCGACGCCGACGACGTCCGGCTGTCGAAGATCGCCGCGACGGAGAAGACCGGCTCCACCCGCACCTGACAGCAGTGTTCCCCGTTACCACCGGGTGGTAACGGGGAACACTGTTGATCGTTGCGGACCGGTCAGCCGATCAGCCGCGCAGCAGGGCGCGGCTCATGACGACGCGCTGGATCTGGTTGGTGCCCTCGTAGATCTGCGTGATCTTGGCGTCGCGCATCATGCGCTCGACCGGGAAGTCGGTCGTGTAACCCGCGCCGCCGAACAGCTGGACGGCGTCGGTGGTGACCTCCATGGCCACATCGGAGGCCAGGCACTTCGAGGCCGAGCTGATGAAGCCGAGGTTGCCCTCGCCGCGCTCGGCGCGGGCGGCCGCGGTGTAGACCATCAGGCGTGCGGCCTCGACCTTCATCGCCATGTCGGCGATCATGAACTCGACGCCCTGGAACTGGCTGATGCTCTTGCCGAACTGCTTGCGGTCCTTGACGTAGGCGATGGCGGCGTCGAGCGCGCCCTGGGCGACGCCGACGGCCTGTGCGCCGATCGTCGGACGAGTGTGGTCGAGCGTCGCGAGGGCGGTCTTGAAGCCGGTGCCCTCGTCGCCGATGACCCGGTCCTCGGGAATGGTGCAGTTCTCGAAGTACAGTTCGGCGGTGGGGCTGCCCTTGATGCCGAGCTTGTGCTCCAGCGGGCCGACGGTGAAGCCCGGGTCGTCCTTGTGGACCATGAACGCGGAGATGCCGTTGGCGCCCTTCTCCGGGTCGGTGACTGCCATGACGGTGTACCAGGTGGACTTGCCGCCGTTGGTGATCCAGCACTTGGAGCCGTTGAGGACCCAGCTGTCGCCGTCCTTGCGGGCGCGGGTCTTCATCGACGCGGCGTCCGAGCCCGCCTCGCGCTCGGAGAGCGCGTAGGAGGCCATCGCCTCACCCGACGCGATCGACGGCAGCACCTTGGCCTTGAGCTCGTCCGAACCGGACAGGATCAGGCCCATGGTGCCGAGCTTGTTGACGGCGGGGATCAGGGAGGCCGAGACGTCGACTCGCGCGACCTCTTCGATCACGATGCAGGCGGCCACCGAGTCGGCGCCCTGACCGTCGAACTGCTCCGGCACGTGCACGGCGTTGAAACCGTTGGCGACCAGCGCGGCGCGGGCCTCCTCCGGGAAGCGGGCGTTCTCGTCCACGTCCTTGGCGTGCGGCGCGATCTCCTTCTCGGCGAGCGCGCGGATGGCCTCGCGCAGCGCCTGGTGCTCCTCCGGAAGCTGGAAGAGGTCGAAATCGGGGTTCCCGAACTTGCCCATCAGTTCTCCTTTGATGTCGCACCAAGCGTGTCACCGAGTGCCGTCATATTCTTCTCTTCAAGTTCACCACGGCACTCAGTGCCGCGTCAATTGTCTCCGCACCTCGTCAGCGACGTCATCTGGCGACGTTCCCGCTGGAAAACTCACCACCGCCACCTGCTGGGACCCCGGACGTTCGGCGTCCGCATACGCGCCGACCGCGCCGTGGATGGCCAGCAGTTCGGCGTGCAGGGTGGCCGCGGTCGCGTTCTCGTCGCCCCTGATCATCGAGCGGAGCAGGTAGTTGTGCGCGCCGGTGACGGCCGCGGCGAACGCGATGATCCGCACGCGCGGCACGTCCGGCCGACGGCGACGCAGGAAGTCCTCGAACGTGCGCTGATACCGATATGTCGTGACGAGCTCCCGGTCGCGGAGCGCCGGCACCTGTGCGACCACCCGATAGCGACGGACCGCGAGATCGCGGACGGTCGCGAAGTGCGCGAAGACCAGTTCCGCGGCGGCGCACACCGACCACCACGGATCGGCGTCGGCCTCCTCGTCGGCGCGGAGCTGGTCGCCGACCTGTTCGAGCAGCGACTCGTGGTCGGCGAAGATCAGATCCTCCTTGGACCGGAACTGCCGAAACAGGGTCCGGCGCGAGACACCCGCAGCCGCCGCGACCTCGTCGACCGGCGTCGACTCGTAGCCGCGTTCAGAGAACAGACGAATCGACTCGGCGACGACGTGCATGCGGAACTCCGCGGGATCGGTGTGCACCTGATCGGTCGTCGCCATGACCGTCATTATTCCGCAGATCGCGCCCCGGCAGGCCGCGACCTCGCCGAACCGGAGTCGATGGGGCAAGCTGGACCCATGAAGGTCCCGCATGTCGTCGCGCGCATCAACAAGTACGTCACCAATCCGATCCAGGGCCTCTGGGCCGATCGCCTCGCACCGTGGGCGGTGGTGGAACACATCGGCCGGAAGTCCAACCGGCAGTACCGAACTCCAGTCCTCGCCTTCGTCGACGACGGCCGCATCAGCATCGCTCTGAACTACGGCACCGAGTCCGACTGGGTCAAGAACGTCCTCGCGGCAGGCGAGTTCACCCTGATTCGCGAGGGCAAGCCCCTCGCGATCGCCGGCGCGCGGATCCTGCCGTCCGACTCCCCCGATGTCGTGAAGTCGGCGCGGATCCCGGCGATGCTCGCCGACTCA
This sequence comes from Gordonia neofelifaecis NRRL B-59395, assembly GCF_000192435.1. Lineage (GTDB taxonomy): Bacteria > Actinomycetota > Actinomycetes > Mycobacteriales > Mycobacteriaceae > Gordonia > Gordonia neofelifaecis. The sequence continues at coordinate 303,917 of NZ_AEUD01000002.1, read as the reverse complement.
GTCCTCTACGGCCGAGTCGTCGACGCATGAGCGACCGCCTCGAGGACTTCGCCCGCGACGAGTTCACGGCCGACGGCGTCACCCACCGCTACTACCGTCGTGGCGCTGGTCCCGCGGTGGTCGTGATCCCGGAGATCCCCGGCATCACGCCGAAGGTCGCCGATTTCGCACGCCGGGTCTCGAACGCGGGACTCACCGTGTTCGTCCCGTCGCTCTTCGGCGTCGACGGGGCCGATCCGAATCCGAACGGCCTGCGCGGGCTCCCGCGCACCGGTGCGTTGATGGCGCGGTCGCTCACCACGGTGTGCGTGAGCCGGGAGTTCACCGTCTTCGCCACCGGCAAGTCCTCACCCGTCGTCGACTGGCTGCGCGCCCTCGCCCGCCACGCGCACGCCGAATGCGGCGGTCCGGGCGTCGGCGCCATCGGCATGTGCGTCACCGGCGGATTCGCTCTGGCCATGGCGGCCGATGAGACGATGCTGGCACCGGTGCTGTCGCAGCCGTCGATGCCGCTCGGCATCAGCCCGTCCCGCCGACGAAACATCGACATCTCGCCCGACGACCTGTCGACGGTGAAAGCCCGGTGCGCCAAGGGACTTCAAGTGATGGGTGCCCGATTCGAGGGCGACGTGCTGGTCCCCGGAAGCCGGTTCGAGTTCCTCCGCGAGCAGTTGGGCGAGGCGTTCATCGGCGTCGACCTCCCCGATGAGTCGGCCAACCCCGCCGGACTCCTTCCGCCGCACTCGGTGGTCACGGAGCATCTGATCGACGAGCCCGGCGAGCCCACCCGGGACGCCCTCGACGCCATCATCGACTTCTTCCGCGACAAGCTGTCGGTCGGATGACCAGCGCCGTCGATCTGACGCCGCTGGACGATCCGTTCACCGGCGCGCTCACCGGCAGGCAGTCGCACTTCGCGCGGGCCCGGGGACGGATCACGGCCTTCGATCCCGAGGTCTCGGTGTTCTACGGGCATCCCCGCGAGATGACCGACGCCGACTGGGCCGATCTGGCGGCGCTCGCCGGCCCCGGGCACACCGTCGGGCTCCGCGACCGTCGCACCCCGGTTCCCGCCGGATGGACGCACATCGAGACCTTCGACCTGGTCCAGTACTCGGGTGAGAACGTCACGCCGCGCGCCGATCCCGAGGCGGTGGTGCTCGGCCGCGAGGACGTCGCCGAGATGACCGCACTGGTCGAGCTGACCCGTCCCGGCCCGTTCCTTCCGCGCACCGTCGAGATGGGCGCGTACCTCGGCCTCCGCGACGTCGACGGCAGGCTGCTGGCGATGGCCGGACAGCGACTGCGCCTGCCGGGATGGGTCGAGATCAGCGCCGTGTGCACTCACCCGGACGCGCGCGGCCGGGGATTCGCCCGACGGCTGGTCGCGGCGGTCGCGCAGCTGATCGTCGACGGCGGCGACACCCCGTTCCTCCACACCACCGCGGACAATCCCGCGCGAGGGCTGTACGAGGCGATGGGCTTCGTCCTGCGCAGCGACGTCAGCCTGGAGATCCTCCGGGTTCCGAGAGGAGAATAGGACCGTGTTCAGCTTCGACCGCCTGACCGTCCCGATCGCCGGAGCCCCGATGGCCGGCGGCGCCTCGACGTCCGCGCTCACCGCGGCCGTCTCGAATGCCGGGGGCCTCGGATTCTACGGAGGTGCCTACCTCACGCCCGAACGACTGCGGGCGACGATCAACGAGATCCGCACGCTGACCGACGCCCCGTTCGGAGTGAATCTGTTCGTCCCCGAGGAGATTCCCTTCGATGAGCAGGCCTTCACGACGTACCGCGACCGGCTCGTCCCGCTCGCCGAGCGCCTCGATGCGCCACTGCCCGAGAACGTCGCGTTCACCGACGACGACTTCGACGCCAAGGTCCAGGTCCTCATCGATGAGCGAGTGCCGGTCGCCTCGTTCACCTTCGGTTGCCCCGACGCGGCGACGATCGACCGGCTGCACGCCGCGGATGTGTTCGTCGCCGGCACGGTGACGTGCGTCGACGAGGCACTCCTCGCACGCGAGGCCGGCGTCGACGCCCTCTGCGCGCAGGGCGTGTCGGCGGGCGGTCATCGCGGGACCTTCCGGATCCTCGACGACGATCCCGGGTTCGACACCCTGACGCTGCTCACCGCCGTCGTCGACGCCACCGGACTCCCGGTGGTCGCCGCGGGCGGCGTCGGCTCGCGCGCGGACGTCGTCGCGTTGATCGACGCGGGGGCGACCGCCGTACAGATCGGAACGCTGCTCCTGCGCTGCCCGGAGGCGGGTACCAAGCAGGCGCATCGCGATGCGCTGGTCGACCCGAGGTTCGCCGAGACGGCGACCACCCGCGCCTACTCCGGGCGGCTCGCGCGCGGACTGGTCAACGATTTCATCGCTGCGCACACTGCGGCGGCGCCCCCGGTCTACCCGCAGATCAACACCCTGACCGGCGGGATCCGGCGGGCGGGCTCCGCCGACCCCGAGGTGATCAACCTCTGGGCGGGCACCGGGTTCCGCGCCGCGCAGGCGATTCCCGCGGCGGAGGTCGTCGCCGCGCTGCGACCGTAGGAGACCCGAGCGGGGTCAGTCCTCGAACAGGCTCCGGCGCAGCTTCTCGTCCTTCTCCAGCACCATCTCCTCCAGGCCCGCCTGGAACTTCGCCATGGCCGCCTGCAGTGCCGGATCCGAGGCTCCGAGGATGCGGGCCGCCAGCAGACCCGCGTTCCGGGCACCGCCGATGGAGACCGTCGCGACCGGGACGCCCGCGGGCATCTGCACGATCGACAGCAGCGAGTCCATCCCGTCGAGGTACTTGAGCGGCACCGGGACGCCGATCACGGGCAACGGCGTCGCCGAAGCCACCATGCCCGGCAGATGGGCGGCGCCGCCCGCACCGGCGATGATCACCTGGATGCCGCGCGCCGCGGCGTTCTCGGCGTAGTCGAGCATTCGCTGCGGTGTGCGGTGAGCCGACACGACACCGACCTCGAAGGGCACGCCGAACTCGGCGAGCGCCTCGGCCGCGGCCTGCATGGTCGGCCAGTCGGAGTCGCTGCCCATGATCAGTCCGACGCGGGGTGCGGGCGGGGTGTTCGGTGCGGTCATAGATGTCTCCAGTCGATCGGTGCGGATGGTGTCTGAGGCTACTGCCCCGGAGTCGTCGTCCTCACTCGCCGTGCGGATCCCAGCCGTCGGTCCACCGAGCCGTGCTCATCCACTGGGCGGCCCGCTCGGCTCGCTCCCGAACGTCCTCGACGGACTCGCCCGGCTGCCCGACGATGTTCACGTGGCCGATCTTGCGTTCGGGGCGTTCGGACTTCCCGTACAGGTGCACCTTCGCCTCGGGCATCCGCGCGAACAGATGGTGCAGCCGCTCATCCATCGACATCTCGGGCGCGGTGTCGGCGCCGAGGATGTTCGCCATCACCACGACGTCCGAGCGCGCCGAGGTGTCGCCGAGCGGATAGTCGAGCACCGCGCGCAGATGCTGTTCGAACTGCGAGGTGACCGCGCCGTCCATCGTCCAGTGGCCGCTGTTGTGCGGACGCATGGCGAGTTCGTTGACGATGAGCTCGCCGTCGACCGTCTCGAACAACTCCATCGCCATGGCGCCGACGACGCCGAGCTCGTCGGCCAATTTCAGCGACATCTGCTGAGCGCGCTGCGCCGCGTCGTCGCTCAGTCCGGGCGCCGGTGCCAGTACGACGGCGCATTGCCCGTGCCGCTGGACGGTCTCGACCACCGGCCAGGCGGCGCCCTGCCCGTACGGCGAGCGCGCGATCATCGCCGACAGCTCGCGGGCCATCGCGACCTTCTGCTCCACCATCAGCACGGTGTCGCCGCCGGCCTGTGCATCGAACACGGCCAGCGCCTCCTCGCGGGAGTCGGTCAACCACACGCCGCGGCCGTCGTATCCGCCGCGGACCGCCTTGATGACGACCTGCCAGTCGTGGGTCTCGCCGAACGCCGTCAGCACCTCGCGCGCGGCGGCGACGTTCCCCGAGAGATCGGCGAAGTCGGGCACGGGCAGACCGAGTGCGGCGAGCTTGGTCCGCATCGCGAGCTTGTCCTGGGCGAAATGCAGCGCCTTCGACGGCGGTCGTACCTGGACGCCTTCGGCTTCGAGCGCCTGCAGATGGGCCAGCGGCACCCCCTCGTGATCGAAGGTCACGGCCACTGAGCCTTCCGCCGCCGCACGCAAGGCCTCGAGATCGTCGTGCGATCCGAGAACGACGTTCGCGCTCACCTGCGCGGCGGGATCGTCGGCGCCGCCGGCGAGCACCCGCAGGCACTGGCCGAGTGCGATGGCCGACTGGTGGGTCATTCGTGCGAGCTGGCCGCCGCCGATCATGGTGACGGTGGGCATGCCGGTGCTGCGCCGGTCCGGGCTGGAAGTCACCGGTCAATGGTGTCATGCCGAGGCGGCGAGACGCGCACCACCGCCGGTCGATGACGATTCGACGAGGCGTAGTACGTACACTCGAACCTTGTGCCGACTATTGACGGGGCAGTGAAGAGCCTGCCGGAGCCCGTGCGACGTCTGGTGCTCAAGCACAGCGAACTGATCAAATTCGCAATCGTCGGCGGCACCACTTTCGTCGTCGACATGGCCGTCTACTACGCACTGGTGTTCAGCGTGCTCGAAGCGAAACCGGTGATCGCAAGGATCATCTCGGGCGTGGTCGCGGTGATCCTCAGCTACGTCCTGAACCGCGAATGGGCGTTCAAGAACCGCGGCGGACGCGAGAAGCATCACGAGGCCATGCTGTTCTTCGGCATCAGCGGAATCGGCGTGCTCCTGGCCGCTGCTCCGCTCTGGCTGGGCAACAACGTGTTCAACATGCGCGAGAACATCCAGGGCGTCGAACTCGCGATCGTCGACTTCATCCTGGGCTTCATCATCGGCAACCTGCTCGGCATGGGGTTCCGCTTCTGGGCGCTCCGCCGGTTCGCCTTCCCCGACGAGCAGCCGCGTGGCGGTGAGGGCGGATCCACCGACATCCATCCCAACTCGGACGAGCTCAGCGATGAGGAACTCGGACACGCGTGACGTCGGGGCCTGCGCCGTCGGCGCCGCCTGACTCCTCACCCGCATCGAGTCCGCCCGTCGCCGAATGCATCGGCGCCACCACCGAGAACACCGCGGGCCGGCGCGACACCAAGTCGAGGCGACCGCCGTCCGCCTCCACCAGCGCCCGCGCCAACGACAGTCCCAGCCCACTGCGGCCGCCACCCGAGACGCCTCGGCGGAAGATGCCGGGCACCAGGTCGTCCGCGACGCCGTCGCCCTCGTCGGACACCGTGATCCGCACCATCTCGTTGGTCTGCACGGCCCCGACACGGACCACGCAGTCGCCGGCACCGTGGACCAGAGCGTTGTCGACCAGCACGCTCAGTGCCTCCCGAAGCCTGCCCGGCCGCCCGTAGGTCGCCTGATCCGGCTCGTCGATCACCATGCGCAGCGACCGGCCCGCCGCGCGGTACGCGGGCTCGAAGTCGTGGACGAGGGTCTCGACCACCGCTGCCACGTCGATCGCCGCGCGCGCCTTCGAGTCCGCACGGGAGGCGGCGATCATCTCGTCGAGTTCGTCGGCGAGCCGCTCCACCTGCTCCATCCCCGCCTCGGCCTCGGCCACCACTGCCGGGTCCTCGTGGAGGGTCAGCTCGTCGAGCCGAAGGTGGATCGCGGTGAGCCTGCTGCGCAGTTGATGCGAGACGTCGCCGATGATCTCCCCCTCGCGCTCCAGTCGCAGGGCGATCTCGTCGTTCGCGTCGGCCAGCGCCGCCGACACCCGGTCCAGCTCGTCGATCCCGTACGTCGGCCAGTCCGACGAGAAGTCGCCGTGGGCCATGGCCGCCGCGCGTCTGGCGACATCGGACAGCGGTTCGGACAGCCGCCGCGCGGTCACCACCGCCACCATGGCGCCGCCGACCACCGCGACCAGGATCGCGAGCAGCATGGTCAGCACGGCGAGCAGCTGGGTGGGCCGCACGTCCTCCTGCGGGATCGCCAGCGTGAGATCGGCGTTCGGCCCGAGGTTGACCGACTCGGACACCGCGGCACCGTCGAAGACGTACCCGAGCTGCCGCGTGCCGCGGTCGTAGCCGCCAGGCGCGGTCGGATCGGGCACCCGATAGGTCAGCGTCAGCCGTCCGTTCGACGGCACCAGCAACCGGAACTGCTCGAGGTCGAGGTCGTGCGGCTGCACCGCACGACCGGCCGCCTCCTCGGCGAGCACGTGCTCGCTCATCCGCTTGAGCCGCTGCGAGAGGTCCTGGTGTGCGGACGTGGCGAACCAGTCCCAGGTGATGATCGTCATCGGGACGCCGAACATCACGCCCATCGCGACGAGCGACGCGATCATCATCTTCAGTATTCGGTGCCGCATGCCTGCCTACGGATCGAAGCGGAAGCCGACACCGCGAACCGTCACGATGTGCCTGCGCTCCTTCGGCCGGTCGTCGCCGATCTTCCGCCGGATCCACGAGATGTGCATGTCGAGAGTCTTGGACGAACGCAGGTCGGTCGACCCCCACACCGCTGTCATGATGTCGTCGCGCGAGACCACCTCGCCGGCGCGCTCCATCAGGAACCGCAGCAGGTCGAACTCCCGGTTCGCCAGCGTCAGGTCCTCTCCGTCCACCACCACCCGGCGGGCGCGCGAGTCGAGTCGGATGCCGCCGATGTCGAGGACCTCCTCCTCGTCGACGGCGGCGACGCTGCGCCGCATGAGCGCACGGACGCGCGCCAAGAGTTCGGCGAGCCGGAAGGGCTTGCCGACATAGTCGTCGGCGCCCGCGTCCAGACCGACCACGAAGTCGACCTCGTCGGTGCGGGCCGTCAGCATCAGCACCGGCAGCTGCGGCAGTTCGCTCCGGACTCGGCGACAGACCTCGAGCCCGTCCATGCCCGGCAGTCCGAGATCGAGGATCAGCAGGCCGTAGTCGCCGGTCATGACCATCTTCAGGGCGTCGGGGCCGGTCCCGGCGATGTCGCAGTCGTTGCCCTCGCGAGTCAGCGCACGCGCGAGCGGCTCGGCGATCGCCGTGTCGTCCTCGGCGAGGAGCACCGCACGCGACCCGGTCATCGGCGCCACTCCCGATCGTCGTACCGGAACTCACCTGACCGCGTGTCCGGCTCGTCGTCCTCGTCGAGCAACTCCTGGTACAGCTGCGCGTGCACGGCTTCCACCTGCGGAATGTCATGGAACGACAGCGGCTCGTCGGACGCCGACTCGATCACCAGCGTCCCCGTGCGGAGCATCCGGTCGACGAGTCCGTGCCGGAACTCCACCGTGTTGATCCGGCGGATCGGAATGTCGATGCCGGATCGGGTGAGGATGCCGTTGCGGTAGATCACCCGCCGGTCGGTGACGACGAAGTGCGTCGTCTTCCACGACAGCAGCGGCCGAGCGAGGAACCACGCGGCCGCGAGCAGCCAGAGCACGCCGATCACCACGGTGAACCAGAACTTCACATCATCGGCCATCGACGACGCCCTCGTGTAGCCGATCGCCACTCCCGCGGCGCCGGTGAACATCCAGAACGTGAGCACCGGCAGCAACAGGCTCTTCCAATGCGGATGCCGGTGGATGACGACGACTTCGCCGGGCGCAAGGTTCTCGCGCGGGTAACCCATGAGATTTCACCTTAGTGCCGGATTCTTAGGAGGGGCTGATATCGGGTCTACACTGGCCGCATCGGGGTCCCCGCCCCGCGATCGCAAACAGTGACAACAGGCAGTGACAACAGGCAAGGACCATGACGTACAACGATCCGCATGACCCGGGCTACCACCAACAGCCGCCGCCGACCCGCGCCTACAGCCAGCCCGGCGACTACCCGCAGTACCCGGACGCCAACGCCGCCGACTACAGCCGGAGCGCATACGACCCGTCGTATGCGCAGCAGCCCGCCCCGAGCAAGCCGCCGCGGCGCGGCCCGGACATCGACCCGTTGATGTTCTGCGGCGGCGTCCTGATGACCGGCGTGGTCACCGGTCTCGCCGCGTGGCTGGCCGCCTGGGTGATCCGCGCGATCACGCAGAAGATCAACGAGTCCGGCCAGTTCGGCATCTGGAATCCCCTCGCCCAGGACGAAGTCTGGTTCGCGGTCGCCGGCTTCGTGTGCGCGATCCTCGGTGGCGCCCTCTGGTACCTGCTTCAGGTGGGCACCCCGGCACCGAATCAGTTCTACCGCTGGATCGTCGGACTGCTGATCGCGGCCGCCGTGATCCTGCCGCTGCTGCTGTCGGATCAGATCTCGTCGGGGATCGGCACGGCCGTCCTGCATCTGATCATCGGGCTGCCCGTGCTCACACTGATCCCGACCATGGGACACGCCAGCAGCAACCGCAACCGGAGCTGACGGCTTACGAGCCGGGTGCCGGCCGCAGGTGGGTCACATCGCCCGCCGACGCGGTGACTCGACCGTCGGGCCCGTCGACCACGACCCGTCCCTCGTCATCGATGTCGACGGCGCGTCCGATCACCTCGGCGTCGCCGGGGAGGATCAACCGGACTCTCGAACCGAGCGTCGCGCTGACCGCGCGGTAGTTCTCGGCGAGCGCGGCGATGTCGTCGGGCCAGGAATCCAGCCGCACCGACAACGCTCGCAGATACGCGCCCGCGACCCGCGTCTGATCCACCGGACCGTCGGTGAGTCCGCTGATCGACGCAGCGGTGTCCGGTGCCGACCCCACGGGCAGATCCAAATTCAGTCCGGTGCCGATCACCGCGACCCCGCCACCGCCCGGCGTGAGCCGGAACTCCGACAGGATGCCGGAGATCTTGCGGCCGCCCGGGGCGAGCACGTCGTTGGGCCACTTGAGTTCCAGGCCCGTCCCGGTCAGCTCGGTCACCGCGTCGTGGACCGCGAGTCCGGTCAGCAACGACAGCCAGCCCAGATGATTGATCGCGGACGGGTCGACGGCCACCGCCGCCGAGATCGCGAGCTGCCCGGGCGGGGTCTCCCAGACTCTCGCGTGCCGGCCACGGCCCGACGTCTGCCGTGCCGAGATCAGCACTGTGCCGCCGAGGTCCTCGCCGGCGTCGATGCGCGCGATCAGATCGGCATTCGTCGAGCCGGTCTCCGCGACCACCTCGATCGCGTGCCATCGAGTACCCGCCAGATCGCTCGTCAGGACTCGCCGGTCAGGGACGTCGATTCTCATGAACCTGCACTCTACGGGCCACGAGTGAATACACTCACAGCACTCCCGTCCGAGTGATTTCTAATGTGAGGATATTCTCACATTCTCGCCGCGGTTGACCTGACCTGGGTGCGGCTCGTTAGCATCGGATCCCATGACGACTGCTTCACGCGACGACGGCGCCGCGCCGGACATCCACACCACGGCGGGCAAGCTCGCCGATCTGCGCAATCGCCTCGCCGAGGCCGAGTTCCCAGTCGGCGAAGCCGCTGCTGAGAAGGTTCACGCCAAGGGCAAGCTCACCGCCCGCGAGCGCATCACCCACTTGCTCGACGAGGGCTCGTTCGTCGAACTCGACGCCCTGGCGCGTCACCGCTCCACCAACTTCGGTCTCGCCGAGCGCCGCCCGATGGGCGACGGCGTCGTCACCGGGTACGGCACCGTCGACGGCCGCGAGGTCTGCGTCTTCAGCCAGGACGCCGCGGTGTTCGGCGGCAGCCTCGGCGAGGTCTACGGCGAGAAGATCGTCAAGGTCATGGACCTGGCGATCAAGACCGGCCGCCCGCTGATCGGCATCAACGAGGGCGCAGGCGCCCGCATCCAGGAGGGCGTGGTCTCCCTGGCCCTCTACGGCGAGATCTTCGGCCGCAACGTCCGCGCCTCCGGCGTCATCCCGCAGATCTCGCTGATCATGGGCCCGAACGCCGGCGGCCACGTGTACTCCCCCGCGCTGACCGACTTCGTGGTGATGGTCGACCAGACCAGCCAGATGTTCGTCACCGGCCCCGACGTCATCAAGACCGTCACCGGCGAGGACGTGACCCAGGAGGACCTGGGCGGCGCGCACACCCACATGACCAAGTCGGGCGTCGCCCACTACGTCGGCCAGGACGAGGAAGACGCCCTGGACTACGTCAAGGAGCTGCTGGGCTACCTCCCGAGCAACTGCCGCGCCGAGGCCCCGCGGATGCCCGCGCCCGAGCGCGTCGGCGCCATCGAGGACAACCTCACCGAGGACGACATCGCGCTCGACACGATCATCCCGGACTCCCCGAACCAGCCGTACGACATGCACAACGTCATCCGGAACATCCTCGACGACGAGGAGTTCCTGGAGGTCCAGGCCGAGCGCGCGATGAACGTCATCGTCGGCTTCGGTCGGGTGGACGGCCGCAGCGTCGGCATCGTCGCGAACCAGCCGACCCAGTTCGCCGGCTGCCTCGACATCGACGCCTCGGAGAAGGCCGCGCGCTTCGTCCGCACCTGCGACGCCTTCAACGTCCCGATCGTCACCCTGGTCGACGTCCCGGGCTTCCTGCCCGGCACCGAGCAGGAGTACAACGGCATCATCCGCCGCGGCGCCAAGCTGCTCTACGCCTACGGCGAGGCGACGGTCGGCAAGATCACCGTCATCACCCGCAAGGCCTACGGCGGCGCGTACGACGTCATGGGCTCCAAGCACATGGGCGCCGACGTGAACCTCGCGTGGCCGACCGCGCAGATCGCGGTCATGGGCGCCTCGGGCGCGGTGGGCTTCGTCTACCGCAGCCGCCTCAAGGAGGCCGAGGCGAACGGCGAGGACGTCGACGCCCTGCGCCTCGAGCTGCAGCAGGAGTACGAGGACACCCTGGTGAACCCGTACGTCGCCGCCGAGCGCGGATACGTCGACGCCGTCATCCCGCCGAGCCACACCCGCGGTCAGATCGCGAACGCCCTCAAGCTGCTCGAGCGCAAGATGGTGCAGTTGCCGCCGAAGAAGCACGGCAACATCCCGCTGTAAACCGCTCACCGATCGAGAAAGGCGACTCGCACATGACTGCAGACATTCACAGTGCAGACGTCGACGGCACGAGCGGCGATGAGAAGCCGGCCCGTCCGTTCCTGACCATCGTCGACGGCAACCCGACCGACGAGGAGCTGGCCGCGCTGGTCGGCGTCTTCGCCGCAGCGGGCGGCGGCTCGGCCGATGCCGGACCGCAGCTCCGCAATGACTGGGGTCGTCCCGTCGACATGTTCCGCGAGAGCTGGGGCCAGCCCGCCAGCTTCACCAACCGCGGCGGCTGGTGACAGCGCCGCACAGTTCCACCTCGACGACCGTCGTCCTCGGGTCGGCATCGCCCGCACGCCTGCGCGTGCTGCGCGACGCCGGTCTGCGGCCGGCGGTCGTCGTCTCTGATGTGGACGAGGACGCCCTGCTCGACGAGCTGGCGGGCGCACCGCACGCCCAGATCGTCACCCGTCTCGCCGAGGCGAAGGCCGACGCGGTGGTCGCCGCAGTGCTCGGCGGAGACGCCCCCGAAGCCGCGGGAGCAGTCGCCGACGGGGTCGTGCTGACCTGTGACTCGATGCTGCTCACCGGCGGCGTCCTGGCAGGCAAACCGCACACCGTCGAGGCCGCTGTCAACCGCTGGCAGCAGATGCGCGGGACCACGGGCCACCTCATCACCGGGCACTGCGTCCGGCGGCTGCGTGACGGGGCGGTCGTCGCATCTGCGGCGCACAGTCAGTCGACCGCGATCTTCTTCTCCGACGTCTCCGACGACATCCTCGCCCGCTACGCCGCCACCGGCGAGCCGCTCGAGGTCGCCGGCGCGTTCACCCTCGACGGCCTCGGCGGCTGGCTGATCGACGGCATCGACGGCGATCCGTCGTCGGTCATCGGCATCAGCCTCCCCCTGGTCCGCCGCCTCCTCGCCGACGTCGGCGTCGATGTGACGGACCTCTGGGTCGTCGAGTAGCCGCGGCGGGGCTGCGCCCGACTGGTCTGCGCGAACGTCCGCCGCGGCCTTCCCGGGGTGGACACGCGTCGACCGCGCGACGAGCTCTCGCTCAGCTCTTCAAGACTGCGGGCCAGTAGCGCTTCAGGCAGTCGCCGGGCTGGCCCTGACGCTTGAGGTTGTCGCTGAAGCCCCGCCAGAGGGCCTCCGCGCGCGCGACCGAGGTGCCGTGTCCCTGCCCGGGGGCGGCGTCGCCGACGCTGACGATCAGCGCCGCCGCCTGCAGGATCGATGTGAACGAGAGGTCCTTGCGCTCGAACACGGTAGCCGCCCAGTTGCCGGCGAAACAGTCCGCGATCAATTCCTTGTCATCACCGGACGGCCCGCCGGTCTCGCTCACCCCATAGGCCTTGCCCAGGCGGTACACGACGTTGTGCCCGTACTCGTGGGCGATGATCGTGGCGGCGGTGAAGTCGCCCAGCATGATCCCGGACGATCCCATCAGCTTGCCGTTCCAGATGTCGGTGAACGTCTGCACGGGCAGGATCACCGAACCCTGGCGATTGGTTCCGCTGCCGTCCGGCTGATTGTCGCGGGGGCAGAAGAAGGCGTTCGGGAAGTCACTCGGAATACCGTCGGGCAGTTCGCCCGACCCGAGGCAGTCGCTGTGGAAGGCCTGACCCGGTGCGATGAGCACACGCCCGGCGCTCGCCTCCTCGATGTTGAGCTGTGCGAACCAGTCCTGCCAGACCACGTCCAGGTCGTCGAGTACCGCTGTCAGGTACGCGGGCACCGCAGTCGACTCATTGGCATCGTTCACTCCCGACGGAGCCAGCCGTTTGGCCGAGAACACCGGAAGCTCGGGACATTCGGTGGCCGAGCAGTGGATCGGCTCCTTGGGCGTGGCTCGTTGCGGCGTGCCGTCGACCCCGCATCCGACCAGGCCGAGCATCGCCACGACCGCCACCACCGGCAGGACCAGCGCCCGGCGCCCCCGCCATGTTCCCCGACTCGACATGCACGGAACGCTAACACCGACCCGACCGATGGTCGCGCGAGGTGTCATTCGGTCGATCGCGCAGGCCGGGCGCCTGATCGCCGCGATCCGCCAGAGCGATCCGCCGCAACACATCGGGGTCGGCGTCCGTATGCTGATAGCGGTGGCCGGTTTCGGCCGCGTCCCAACCAGCAGAGGCGGGAGACCCTCAGTGACTGTGGAATTCGATCCGAATCCGGCTTTCGCCAAGTTCGCACATCCGGAGCGCTTGGTGACGACCGAGTGGCTGTCGGCGCATCTCGGCGCGCCCGGCCTGAAGATCATCGAGTCGGACGAGGATGTGCTCCTCTACGACATCGGCCACATTCCGACCGCTCAGAAGGTCGACTGGCACCTCCACCTGAACGATCCGGTGACCCGCGACTACATCAACGGCGAGCAGTTCGCGAAGTTGATGAGCGAGAAGGGCATCGCCCGCGACGACACGGTCGTGATCTACGGCGACAAGAGCAACTGGTGGGCGGCGTACGCCCTCTGGGTCTTCACGCTCTTCGGTCACGAGGACGTCCGACTGCTCGACGGCGGCCGTGACGCGTGGATGGATGAGCAGCGCGAGACCTCCTTCGACGTCCCCGTGTACCGCGAGACCGACTACCCGGTCGTCGAGCGCGACGACACCAAGATCCGCGCCTTCGCCGAGGACGTGCTCGCCGAGCTGGGTTCCACGCCGCTGATCGACGTCCGGTCGCCGCAGGAGTACACCGGCGAGCGCACCCACATGCCCGACTACCCGCAGGAGGGCGCGCTGCGCGGCGGTCACATCCCGACGGCCGTGTCGATCCCGTGGGCCAAGGCCGCCGCGCCGGACAGCCGGTTCCGCACGCTTCCCGAGCTCCAAGAGGTCTACGCCGGATTCGATCCGAAGAACCCGACCATCGCGTACTGCCGCATCGGCGAGCGCTCCAGCCACACCTGGTTCGTGCTGACCCACCTGCTCGGCTTCGAGAACGTCCGGAACTACGACGGCTCGTGGACCGAGTGGGGTAACCGCGTTCGCGTCCCGATCGTGATGGGCGACGAGCCCGGCGCGGTCGCAGGCAACTGATCTCCGGAAGATTCGCATGACATTGCCCGCTCCCCTCGCCGAGATCGTGTCGGACTTCGCCGAATTGGCCGACTCCGACAAGGTCACCCTGCTCCTGGAGTTCTCGCGTGAGCTCCCGGACCTGCCGGAATCACTGAAGCCGGAGGCGATGGAGCCGGTGCCGGAGTGCCAGTCCCCGATCTTCCTGTCGGTCGACGCGTCCGACGCCTCGGCGGTGCGGCTGTTCTTCAGCGCGCCGCCGGAGGCGCCGACGACCCGCGGGTTCGCGTCGATTCTGCACGAGGGCCTCGACGGCGCGACCGCCGACGAGATCGCCGCGGTGCCCAACGACTTCTTCCACGATCTGGGGCTGTCGTCGGTCATCAGCCCGCTCCGGTTGAACGGCATGGCGGGCATGCTGACTCGTATCAAACGGCAGGTCTCCGAGCAGACCGCGAGCTGAGACTCTCGCCCAGGCAATGGATTTCCAGCAGATTCTCGACGCTCCGATCGAACCCGGAGGCCTGGTCGAGTGGATACCGGCGGTGCCGGGCGGTCTCGGCAGTTGGCGCCGCGACGTCCGCGAGACGTCCCACAATCACGAGCAGCATCTGCGGTCTGCCTTCGAATACCGTGCGCTGACGCATCGTGAAGGCGGTCGCGAATCCTGGCTCGGTCTGTCCATCGAGTTCGACGAGCCGATGTCCGTGCCCGCGGTTCGCACGGCGATCGTCGCGTACATCAACCGCCACGAGGTGCTGCGCACCCATGTCGTGTTGAAGGCCGACCGCCAAGCTCACTATCGCACCGAGCGTTACACCACTCAGACGGACACGGTGCACGTGAAGGTGGCGCGGATCGGCTGGTACACCGAGACGCCGCTGCTGCTCGAGCAGATCGCCGGGTCGTTCGACCGCGCGACCGCTCCCCTGCACTGGCCGGCCTACCGGTTCGCCACCGTCGCCCGCCCACGGAGTTTCACGCTTCTCTTCGCCGCCGACCACTCTCTCGTCGACGGCTACTCCCTGGTGACCGCCCATCACGAGCTGACGGAGCTCTACCGCGCCGCGCGCGAGGGGCGCCCGCCGATGCTCGAGCCGGTCGGCAGTTACCTCGACTTCTCCGACGCCCAACGCCGGGCCGCCGACGCCGCGGACACCGACCATCGGGCCGCACGCACCTGGGCGGAGTTCATCGGACGCTACGGAGGCACGATGCCGCCGAATCCGCTCCTCACCCCGCTGGCATCGTCGCCGACCCGTCCCATAGGCGCCTCGGAGGCCAACGAGCCCGCGCCCGTCACGCCCGTGCAGCCCGCCCGCACTCGGCTGCTGCTCGACGACGCTGCCGCACTCCGATACGAGGACTACTGCGCCGCGTCGGGGGCGTCGCTCGTCGGCGGACTGCTCGGCGCTCTGGCGGTCGCCTTCCGGGCGACCACCGGGGCCGACGACTTCGCGATCATCATGCCGCGACACACCCGCACCGAGCGATCTTGGTCACATTCTCTGGGGTGGTTCGTCGGCCTCGCACCGCTGGTCGTCGACGTCTCCGACGATCCGCCGTTGGCCGAAGCCGCTCGGCGCAGTACCGAGGCCCTGACCGCGACCCGCCACGGCAGCGAGCTCCCGTTCCTTCGTGTGGCGGATCTCATCGGACTGGCGGGTTCGCCGACCATGGTGGTGTCGTACATGGATACCCGGGCCACGCCCCGGGCCGCCGCAGGCGACGAGGGGGGCGCACGCGTTCTACGCAGCCATTCCTACGCCGATGACGAGGTCTACGTATGGGTGAATCGCACGCCGGGGGGAATCCGGATGCATGCGCGATATCCAGCGCACGGCGCGGAGGAGGTGTCTGTTTTCCTCGACCGCTTCGCCGACCTACTCGCGCGTACGGCCAAAGACGGGTAGACCATTTTCTGGACTTGCGCGAGACGCCCCGCACCGAGCATTTGTTCGGTGCGTTAATCTGAGTCGCGGAAATCACGTTGGCCCGTGGAATGCGAGCCACGTGTCGGACGCCACGAGCGGGAGACTCCCGCGCGAGACGCAGCCCGTCGACCCCGGATGGTGACAAACCGTCCCCGACAACGGCCCGCCCCCGGCGGCGCCACAGGAGTGCCAGTGACCAGTTCCGCTGAGATCAGTCAGACGACCATCAGGAAGGTCCTCATCGCCAACCGCGGTGAGATCGCCGTCCGTGTCATTCGCGCCGCGAAGGATGCAGGCATCGCCAGCGTCGCCGTGTACGCAGAGCCGGACGCCGACGCACTGTTCGTCCAGTTGGCCGATGAAGCCTTCGCTCTCGGCGGCCAGACCTCGGCCGAGTCGTACCTGGTGTTCGACAAGGTCCTCGACGCCGCTGCCAAGTCGGGCGCCGACGCCATCCACCCCGGCTACGGCTTCCTCTCCGAGAACGCCGAGTTCGCGCAGGCCGTGATGGACGCCGGGCTGACCTGGATCGGCCCGCCCCCGGCCGCGATCCGCGACCTGGGCGACAAGGTGACCGCTCGCCACATCGCCGAGCGCGCCAAGGCGCCGATGGCCGCAGGCACCAAGGACCCGGTCAAGGGCGCCGACGAGGTCGTCGAGTTCGCCAAGGAGTACGGCGTGCCGGTGGCCATCAAGGCGGCCTTCGGCGGCGGCGGTCGCGGCATGAAGGTCGCACACACCGTCGAGGAGATCCCCGAGCTCTTCGAGTCGGCGACCCGCGAGGCCGTCGCAGCCTTCGGCCGCGGTGAGTGCTTCGTCGAGCAGTACCTCGACAAGGCCCGCCACGTCGAGGCTCAGGTCATCGCCGACCAGCACGGCAACGTGATCGTGGCAGGCACCCGCGACTGCTCGCTGCAGCGCCGCTTCCAGAAGCTCGTCGAGGAGGCCCCCGCGCCGTTCCTGACCGACGACCAGCGCGCACGCATCCACAGCTCCGCCAAGGCCATCTGCAAGGAGGCCGGCTACTACGGTGCGGGCACCGTCGAGTACCTGGTCCAGGGCGACACCATCTCGTTCCTCGAGGTCAACACCCGACTGCAGGTCGAGCACCCGATCACCGAGGAGACCGCGGGCATCGACCTGGTGCGCCAGCAGTTCCGCATCGCCGAGGGCAAGGTCCTCGAGTTCACCGAGGATCCGGCGCCGCGCGGCCACTCGTTCGAGTTCCGCATCAACGGTGAGGACGCCGGTCGCGGCTTCCTGCCCGCACCGGGCCCCATCAGCGTCTACCGCGAGCCGTCGGGCCCCGGCGTCCGCGTCGACTCGGGTGTCCGCCAGGGCGACGTCATCGGCGGCCAGTTCGACTCGATGCTCGCCAAGCTGATCGTCACCGGCGAGAACCGCACCCAGGCCCTGGAGCGCGCGCGTCGTGCCCTGGCCGAGTTCGAGGTCGACGGTCTGGCGACCGTGATCCCGTTCCACCGCCACATCGTCTCGAACCCCGCGTTCATCGGCAGCACCGATGAGAACGGCGTCGAGAGCTTCGAGATCTACACCAAGTGGATCGAGACCGATTGGGAGAACCCGATCGAGCCGTTCACCGGCGGCCAGCCGCTCGACGACGAGGACGACGCTCCGCGCCAGAAGGTGGTCGTCGAGGTCGGCGGTCGACGCGTCGAGGTCTCGTTGCCGGGCGATCTCAACCTCGGTGGCGGTGGCGGCACCAACGGCGCCGTCCGCCGTAAGCCGAAGTCGCGCACCCGCAAGAAGGGCGGCGGAGCCGCGGCTTCGGGCGATGCCGTGACCGCTCCGATGCAGGGCACCGTCGTGAAGGTCGCCGTCGGTGAGGGCGACGAGGTCGCCGAGGGCGACCTGGTCGTGGTCCTCGAGGCGATGAAGATGGAGAACCCGGTCACCGCGCACAAGGCGGGCACCATCACCGGTCTGTCCGCTGAGGCCGGCGCCGCCGTCACCCAGGGCACCGTCCTGCTCGAGATCAAGTAGCTCGCAGCGCACGTAAGCTTGTGCCGTGTTCCGTGACCCGATGGGTCCCGGAACACGGCACAAGTCGTTTCAGGGGAGGAGTGAGGCGGGGAATGGAAGCCGTCGAAGTAAACGCCGGGGCCTGGTATCTGCGTGCGCTGCGGCACGACGACCGGCTCTCAGACGTGCCAGCTCTGGAGTTGCTCGGCGTCACCGACCCGGTCGGCTACATCCGCGCCGCCGACGCCGGCTGGGCCGACGAGTCCGGCCTCACCTGGGCGGTCTGCGTTCCGACCACCGGAGAGCTGGCGGCGGTCATCGGAGTCGACGCATCGGGGACCCTGTCCGGCGTCAGTCGTGATCAGTTCGACGACGCCCTGGTGGCCGCAGTGGACCCCGCGTCCCGCTGCGCCGCCGCGCTGCTGGACGTCGTTCCCTCACCGCTGCGCACAGCACTCCCCGGCCGCTGACTCCGGATCTACGGGCTCAGTCGGTGGACGCCTCGACCGGATCCTCGCGCATGCGGTTCCGCGCGGCGTAGAAGACCGCGGTCAGCAGTACCAGCCAGACCGCGCCGACGACGAACGCCACGCGGGTGTCCGGGTCGAAGGCCACGACGCCGCCGACGAAGGCCAGGAAGGCGATCGCGATCAACTGACCGTACGGCCAGAACGGCACGCCGAACTCGACCCGGCTCTGCTCTTCCGGCGTCATCCGCCGCCGCGAACGGTACTGCGACAGCAGGATCATCATCCAGACGAACATCGTCGCGAAGGTGGCGATGGACGCGATGATCAGGAAGGCCCGCTCCGGGATCGCCCAGTTCAGCACCACCGCCAGCAGCAGCGCCACCACCATGATCACGACCGTCAACCACGGCACGCCGTTCCGCGAGACCCGCTTCATCGCAGCGGGAGCCTGCCCCCGCTGGGCGAGTCCGTACATCATCCGACCGGCGCCGAAGACGTCGCTGTTGATCGCCGACAAGGCCGCGGTGATGACCACGACGTTCAGCACGGTGGCCGCGGGCGCCACGCCCAGCGCTTCGAAGATCTGCACGAACGGACTGCTCTCGCCGGTGATCTCGCTCCACGGGATGATCGACATGATCACCGCGAGCGTGCAGATGTAGAAGAGCAGGATCCGGATCGGAACGGTGTTGACCGCCTTCGGGATCGTGGTGCGCGGATTCTCGGCCTCGCCCGCCGTGATGCCGATGATCTCGCTGCCGCCGAAGGCGAACATGACCACCGCGAAGCTGGACAGGAACCCGCCGATGCCGTTGGGCATGAAGCCGCCGTCGGTCCACAGGTTCGAGACGCCGAGGCTCGTGTCGTGCACGCCGAACCCGAAGATCAGGATCGCGACGCCACCGCCGATCATGGCGATGATCGCGACGATCTTGACCATCGTGAACCAGAACTCCATCTCGCCGAAGACTCGCACGTGCAGCAGGTTCACCGCGCCGATGAAGAACACCACCGCCAGTACCCACGTCCAGCGCGGCACATCCGGGAACCAGAAGCTCATGTACACGCCGAACGCGGTCACGTCCGCCAGACAGACCACGATCATCTCGAAGATGAAGGTCCACCCGGTCATGAAGCCGGCCAGCGGACCGAGGTGCTCGGACGCGAACTCGCCGAACGAGCCCGCCACGGGATTCCGAACGGACAGTTCGCCGAGGGCGCGGAGAACCATGTAGATGATCGCCCCACCGATGAGATAGGCCAGTAGAACCGACGGCCCCGCCTTGTGAATCGCTTCGGCGGACCCGTAGAACAGGCCCGTGCCGATCGCCGAGCCGAGCGCGATGAACCTGATATGGCGTGCGGTGAGCCCGCGGGTCAGGTGCTGAGCGAATTCGGTCACGGGCAACCACTTTATCGCCTGGCGGCGAGAATCTGGCCTTCGCGGCGGACAGGACGTGTGGAGCGTTACAGGAGCGAATCCGCCGGATTGCCGAGATCCGTGCAGTCCACGAGCACGACGTCGTCGCGGTGCTCGATGAGATAGCGGAACGCGGGCAGGCCCGCGCCCATCTCGGCGATCGCCTCGCGAATGCGATGCGCGCCGAGGTAGAAGGGCTGGGCCGGCCGGCCGGCGTACGACGCGCGGCACAGCGAGTCCGGGCACCCGTCTGCGGCTTCGATCACCCGCGACACCGCGATCGAACCGGCGTCGGGACTGTCGAGCGTCTGGAACACCGCTCCGCCCCAGGACGAGTGCTGATCGGCGAAGTCGAGGGCCGCGGCCGCACAAGCGTCGAGGCTGTCATACCAATCCGGCAGATAGAGCATCGTGGACGTGGTGTCCGGCGCGGGCACCACCCGAGCGCCCAGGGCGATGTAGACCTCGTCGCATCCGCCCGCTCCGAGACTCGCCACGCACGCCAGCAATCGCTCCAGCTTCGGGATGTCGCCTTCACGAGCGGGCAGGCGCTCGTCGCCACGGGCGACGACGACGATTCCGCCGACCGGGCGCACCGGTCCGGAGGAGTTAAAATCACCGCCGGATTCCATGATGCTCGATTCTACGCGTTCATCTACCATCGACTCTTGCAACTGGTTCGCCCGGACGAGATCACTATGGAGCCCCTGCTTCTCGTCTCCGGGCGTCGACGCGCGAACACCACCTCGCGGTGGCGTCCGCCCGCGAAGAGGGAATCCGGTGAGACTCCGGAGCTGACCCGCAGCGGTATGTCGGAACGAACGCCGTATCAAGCACTGGGAAGGCCCTGCCGAGGCAGCGGCGCCTGGGAAGCGACGGCCAGTAGACGCGGCTCCCTCATCGAGTCGCACGCCGACGAGCCCGAAGACCTGCCGGATGTATCGGGCACACCCGTGCCCGATGGCTGTCCGCCTCGAGGAATGGGCGACTGACGAACCCTTGGCTCGCAGCGCCCTGCATGGCGACGGCTCGAACTACTCATGCAGGAGAGAAGAATCAGTCATGTCTGACGACACGGCACACACCACACCGACGACGTTCCGCGCCACCGTTCCGGGTGTCGCACGCATCGGTGTCAACCGAGAACTCAAGCGCGCGGTCGAGGCCTACTGGGCCGGGCGGATCGACGCAACCGCGCTGGAACGAGTCGCCGCCGGGATCCGGCGCGACAACCGACAGCGGCTGATTGCCGCGGGATTCGACTCGATTCCGGTCAACACCTTCTCGTTCTATGACCAGATGCTCGACACATCGGTGCTGCTCGGCGCGCTCCCCCCGCGAGTGGCTTCCGTCGCCGACCCGCTGGATCGCTACTTCGCCGCCGCCCGCGGCACCGCGGACATCGCTCCGCTCGAGATGACCAAGTGGTTCGACACCAACTACCACTATCTGGTGCCCGAGATCGGTCCGGACACCGCGTTCGCACTCGACCCGGCCAAGATCCGGGACGAGGTCGCCGAATCCCTGGCGGAGGGTGTTCCCGCCCGACCGGTAGTGATCGGCCCGATCACCTTCCTCGCACTGTCGAAGGCGGTCGGCGGCGCCGCAGAACCGCTCTCGCGGATCGACGACCTGGTTCCGCTCTATGCCGAGTTGCTCGGAGAACTGCACCGGGCGGGCGTCCACTGGGTGCAGATCGACGAGCCGGTTCTGGTCACCGATGAGGGTTCCGGCTCCCATGATCTGGCAGATCTGGCCGAGCGGGTGTACGCCGCGCTCTCCGCGGTCGCCGATCGACCGCGGATCCTGGTGCAGACCTACTTCGGCGACGCCGCCGACCGGCTCGCCGCTCTCGGACGGACGGACGTCGAAGGCGTCGGCGTCGACCTCGTCGCCGGCACCTCGGACGGCGTAGTCTCGGCCGGCTTGACCGACAAGCTCGTCGTCGCCGGTGTGGTGGATGGCCGAAACGTCTGGCGCACCGATCTCGACGAGGCGTTGGCCGCTCTCGACTCGCTCCACGGCCACGTCGGAGCGCTGGCAGTCTCGACATCGTGCTCCACCCTGCACGTGCCCTACACCCTGCGCGGTGAGTACGATCTCGACGCCGCACTGCACGGCTGGCTCGCCTTCGCCGAGGAGAAGTTCGCGGAGGTCGCGGCGCTCTCGCGGGCACTCACCCACGGCATCACCGACCAGGCGGAGCAGTTCCGCGCATCCAGGGCCGCCCTCGCCACGCGCGAATCCGACCCCCGGCTGCGCGTGTCCGCCATCCGCGAGCGTCTGGCCGGACTGGAGCCCACCGATTGGACACGGACCGCGGCCGGCGTCCGCAGAGAAGCCCAGGACGCCGCTGCGAGCCTGCCCGTCCTGCCGACGACGACGATCGGTTCTTACCCGCAGACCGTCGAGATCCGCAGAGCACGACTCGCGCTGCGCAACGGCGCCATCGACGACACCGCGTATCGGACGCGGATGCAGCGCGAGATCGCCGAAGTGATCGCACTGCAGGAGCGTGTGGGGCTCGACGTCCTCGTGCACGGTGAACCCGAGCGCAATGACATGGTGCAGTACTTCGCCGAGCAACTCGACGGGTTCTTCGCGACCGCGAACGGCTGGGTGCAGTCGTACGGGTCGCGGTGCGTGCGTCCGCCGATCCTGTTCGGCGACGTGACGCGGCCGAACCCGATGACGGTCGGCTGGATCACCTATGCGCAGTCACTGACCGACCGACCGGTCAAAGGCATGCTGACCGGACCGGTGACGATCCTCGCATGGTCGTTCGTTCGGGACGATCAGCCGCTCGCGGACACCGCCGGCCAGGTGGCCCTGGCCATCCGGGACGAGACGATCGGCCTGGAACGCGCCGGCGTACCGATCATCCAGGTCGATGAGCCCGCGCTGCGCGAACTCCTTCCCTTGCGCGCGGCCGATCGCGAGGCGTATCTCGACTGGGCCGTTACCGCATTCCGCATCTCGACCGGAGGGGTTGCCGACGCGACGCAGATCCACACTCACCTGTGCTACTCGGAGTTCGGCGACGTGATCGGCGCTATCGCCGCCCTCGATGCAGACGTCACCTCGATCGAGGCCGCACGCTCGCACATGGAGGTCCTCGACGACTTGAACTCCGCGGGATTCGCCGCACAGGTCGGACCGGGCGTCTACGACATCCATTCACCGCGTGTGCCGACCGTCGACGAGATGACCGCGTCCCTGCGCGAAGCATTGGCAGCGGTCCCGGCTGATCGACTGTGGGTGAATCCGGACTGCGGACTCAAGACGCGGAGCAACGACGAGGTCGTCCAGGCACTCACGAACCTGGTCGCCGCGGCGCACCGGGCGCGTGACGAGGTGGCCGCGCCCATCGGCTGACGCCGTCGAGAACCAAGCCGGGGTCCACCGGTATCCGTCTCGGTACCGGTGGATCCGCGCAGTCGGAGCGCAGGTCCGAACTACAGTGAGCGTCAACCCGATTCCCTTGCGACGGAGGTCGACGCAATGCTCCGATGGCTGGCGGTCCTCGCGACCTGGGCACTCACCGCTCTGTCCCTGCTGCTGGTGCTCCTGGTGTCTTCGTGGTGGTTGTTCCTCACCGGTGCGCTGCTGTTCATCGCGGCGGTCGGCACGCACGACCTCGCGCAGCGCAGGCACAGCATCTTGCGGAACTATCCGGTTCTCGGCCACTTCCGATTCCTGCTCGAGGCGATCCGGCCGGAACTGCAGCAGTACTTCATCGAGCGCAACACCGACGGCACGCCGTTCGACCGCGTCACCCGCACGACGATCTACGAGCGCGCCAAGAACGTGAAGGACGTCGACCCGTTCGGCACCCAACGGGATCCGAACGCGATCGGCTACGAATACGTCCAGCATTCGATCGTCGCCCAGCCCGCCGCTGCCGACACTCCCACGGTCCGGATCGGCGGCCCGGACTGCACCCAACCGTACGACATCGCGATGTACAACGTCTCCGCCATGAGCTTCGGCGCGCTCTCCGCGAACGCGATTCTGGCGCTCAACGGTGGCGCCGCCCGAGGCGGATTCGCCCACGACACCGGTGAGGGCGGACTCAGCAAGTACCACCTGGAGCCGGGCGGCGACCTGATCTGGGAGATCGGCACCGGCTACTTCGGGTGTCGCACGCCCGACGGGCACTTCGACGCCGACGCCTTCCGGGAGAAGGCGGCGACGCCGGCGATCAAGTGCATCTCGATCAAGCTGTCGCAGGGCGCCAAGCCCGGACTCGGCGGTGTGATGCCCGGTGCCAAGGTGACCGCGGAGATCGCCGAGATGCGGAACGTTCCCGTCGGCGAGTCGGTGGTGTCGCCGCCGTCGCACAACGCCTTCCACACCCCGATCGGGCTGTGCCGGTTCATCGGCACACTCCGCGAGCTCTCCGGAGGCAAGCCCGTCGGATTCAAACTGTGCGTCGGCTCGCGCAGCGAACTCCTCGGGATCTGCAAAGCCATCCGGGAGACCGGGATCGCACCCGACTTCATCATCGTCGACGGGGCGGAGGGCGGCACCGGTGCGGCGCCTATCGAGTTCGAGGACAACGTGGGCATGCCCCTCACCCAGGGGCTGATGACCGTGCACAACGCGTTGGTCGGGACTGGACTGCGGGACCAGGTCCGGATCGGCGCGTCGGGCAAGATCACCAACGGCATCGACATCGTCAAACGCGTGATCCAGGGTGCGGACTTCACCCTCGCCGCACGCGCGATGATGATGGCCGTCGGCTGCATCCAGGCCCAGAAATGCCACACCAACACCTGCCCCGTCGGTGTCGCGACTCAGGATCCGCGGCGTGCCCGCGCGCTCGACGTGGTCGACAAGACCGAGCGCGTGTACAACCTGCAGCGGCACGTCGTCGACAACGCCAAGCAGTTCGTGGCGTCGATGGGCCTGCGCAGCTTCGACGATCTGCATCCGTCGATGTTGATGCGCACCATCGGCCCCAGCACGTCGAAGTCCTATGCCGAGATCTACGAGTGGCTCTCGCCGGGCGAACTGCTGACACACCCGCCGGAGTCATGGCGAGAGGACTGGCAGTTTTCGAGTGCCGAGGCCTTCGTGCTCACGAGCGCCCACGTACCCGACCCGTCCCGACGACCGCCGACGCACGGGAGCACCAGCCACCATCTGGCGGTGTGAGTCGCCGGGCCCGGCCGGCGACCTCACCACGCCCGTGCCGTCTCAGCACCCACCGACCACACCTTCAGCGCCCGTGCCCTGGAAGCAGTCCGTGTCGCCTTGTGCTGCGACGCGCTATGAAGTTCTCAAACAACCCGAGACGACCTTCACGGCCAGCTCCGATCTTGCACTGACTATGATATGGATCACCTTTGACAGAAGTGGCTGTGCGGGGCACTGGGGCGGCACGCGCAGCCGTCGATCAGGAGATACAGGCCCGGTCGGCGGTCAGCGCCAGGCGAACACCGGCTGTTCCAAGTCGTGCACACGGGTGTCGCGGCCGGCGAGGACCACCTCGGCGAACTGGTAGATGACGGCCGCCGTCGGCGCGTGCACTCGCGCGCCCGCGATGTTCAGCGAGACCAGGGTGCGCGGCGACTCCGGAATCCGGCTGAACTGCGCGGGCCTGCGCAATTCGTCGAAGGTCACGAAGAACAGCTGGTCCACCTCGTCGGGGCTGGGCGTCACCGGCGGGTCGTCGTCGGTCCAGCAGACCACCGGTGTCATCAGATAGCCCGATCGGGTCTCGTAGTCGTCGAGCAGGCCGAGCACGGCGTCGGCGCCGAGATCGATGCCGATCTCCTCGCGGAGCTCGCGCAGCGCGGCCTGGGTCGCGGTCTCCCCCGGATCCAGGCGGCCGCCAGGCAAGGCGAACTGTCGTGCATGGTTACGCAACGTCGCGGGACGTCGAGCGATCCAGATCCCGTACGAGTCGTGCCGCCGTACCACCGTGATGGCGACCGCCGAGCGCTTGAGGGTCCCGTCAGGATCGTCGACCTCTCTCCGCGCCCAGTTCCGGACTCGCTCCTCAGCCGCCGCGCGCGTGATCTCCATGCATCCATCTGTACCCGGTGGCCGCTGCTCGCGCGGCCACCGCGCCGTTCCGACAACGGTCCGGCAGTGCTTCGGCGTGAAGGAACAGAGGGCCCCTCCCGGCGGCATCGTGTGCCTTCACCCGATCTCGATGAGCAGATCGCCGGGCGCTACTTCTGCAATCCCTGCCACCACCAGGCGTTTGACGACGCCGTCGACCGGTGCGGTGATCGCCGCCTCCATCTTCATCGCCTCGATGGTGCCGACCGCTGTCCCCGCCGACACCTGGTCACCCTCCCGGACAGTGACCGTCACGACACCGGCGAACGGTGCTCCGACCTGGCGAGGGTCGGCCCGATCGGCGCGCTCGGCGACGACCGTCACGGGCTCGACAGCCCGGTCGACGGCGACTATCGGCCGCAGCGTGCCGTTCACGGTGAACAACACCGTACGGTGACCGAGTTCATCGGGCTCTCCTACGGCTTCGAGACCGACCAGCATTTCGATTCCCGGACCGAGCCTGACGCGGTGCTCCTCACCGGGCCGCAATCCGTAGAAGAAGGCCGTCGCCGAGAGCCGAGAGGTGTCTCCGTACGCGGTCCGATGAGCGATGAACTCTTCCGTCGGCCCAGGAAACAGAAGTCTGTCGAGGGTTCGCCGGCGACCAGCCCCGGGCTGCGACAGGATTGCACGGTCTGCGTCGGACAGTTCCGCGCGGGAATACGTGTGCACGCGCCCACGCAGGATCCGCGACCGCAGCGGCTCAGGCCATCCCGCGGCGGGTTCCCCGAGTTCACCGGACAGGAAGCCGATCACCGAGTCCGGGACGTCATGCGCCGACGGGTCGTCGGCGAAGTCGGACGCGGTGATCTGCTGCGCCACCAGTGACAACGCCAAGTCTCCGACCACCTTCGATGACGGCGTCACTTTGATCGGCCGCCCCAGCAATGCATCCGCGTCGGCATAAGCCTGCTCCACCTCCTCGAATCGGTGCCCCACGCCCAGCGAGATCGCCTGCTGACGCAGGTTCGAGAGCTGACCGCCCGGGATCTCGTGTTCGTAGACTCGGCCGGTCGCCGCTCCGACTCCGGACTCGAACGGCGCGTACACCCGTCGCACAGCCTCCCAGTACGGCTCCAAAGCGCACACGTCGCGCAGGTTCAGTCCGGTGTCGCGCTCACCGTTCTCCAACGCCGCAACGACGGCGGACAGCGACGGTTGACTCGTCGTCCCCGACAGCGGGGCGCTCGCCGCGTCCACCGCGTCCGCGCCGGCGGCGATCGCTGACAGGTAGGTCGCCACCTGGCCACCCGCGGTGTCATGCGTGTGAACGTGAATCGGCAGGTCGAACTCGCGGTGGAGCGCGCCGACCAGGGCCGTAGCCGCGCGCGGTCGCAGGAGTCCCGCCATGTCCTTGATCGCCAGCACGTGAGCGCCGGCATCCACGACCCGCTCGGCGAGGCGGAGGTAGTAGTCGAGGGTGTACAGGTCTTCCCGAGGATCCGACAGGTCTCCGCTGTAACTCAACGCCACTTCGGCGACCGCCGTCCCTGTTTCGCGCACGGCATCTATCGCCGGCCGCATGGCATCGACGCTGTTCAGCGCGTCGAAGATCCGGAAGACGTCGACGCCCGTGGCGGCCGCCTCGGCGACGAAACCGCGGCAGACTTCATCTGGATAGGGCGTGTAGCCGACCGTGTTTGCCCCGCGCAGCAGCATCTGGAGGCAGATGTTCGGCAGTGTGTCACGAAGCCTGGAAAGCCTCTCCCACGGGTCCTCTTTGAGGAATCGGAGCGCCACGTCGTAGGTGGCACCGCCCCAGCACTCGACCGACCAGAGTTGCGGGGTCAGTGCTGCCACGTGAGGTGCGACCGCTTCGAGTGCACTCGTGCGCAGGCGCGTGGCGAGCAGTGACTGATGCGCGTCACGGAATGTGGTGTCGGTGATCGCGACGGCGGACTGATCGCGCAACTCCTTCGAGAACGCCGTCGGACCGAGTTCCTGCAGCCGCTGCCGTGATCCCGAGGGCGGCCGCGCCAGGCGATGTGAGGCCACCTCGGGAAGCTTGGACACGGGCCGGACTGTGGGCGGCGATTCACCGTACGGCCGGTTCACGGTCACGTCAGCCAGGTAGGACAGCAGCCTGCCGACGTCGTCGCCCGGAGCAGAACCGGTGAGCAGTTCCGGATGCTCGTCGATGAACGACGTGGTGGTGCCACCGACGAGGAAGTCCGGATCCTCGAGCACTGCCCGTAGAAAGCCGATGTTGGTCGTGACGCCTCTGATCGAGAATTCGGCGAGCGCGCGTCGGGCACGCGCGGCCGCTGTCGGGAAGTCCCGACCGCGGCACGTGAGCTTCACCAGCATGGAGTCGAAGTGGCCCGTCACCTCGCTGCCGAGAGCGGCGGCGCCGTCGAGCCGCACGCCCGCGCCGCCAGGAGCGCGGTAGTCGCGGATTCGGCCGGTCTGAGGTCGGAAGCCGTCGGCTGGGTCCTCGCTGGTGATCCGGCACTGAAGCGCGGCACCGCGCGGCTCGATCGCGTCCTGATGCAGCCCCAGGTCCGCGAGTGTCGCGCCTCCCGCGATGCGCAACTGCGCCGACACCAGATCGACGTCGACCACCTCTTCGGTAACCGTATGCTCCACCTGAATCCGCGGATTCATCTCGATGAAGTAGTGCTCGCCTCGCTGATCGAGCAGGAATTCGACGGTGCCCGCACACGTGTAGCCGATGTGGCGAGCGAACGCCACCGCGTCCCGACAGATCCGATCCCGAACCGAAGAGTCCAGGCCGACGGCGGGCGCGATCTCGACCACCTTCTGATGGCGCCGCTGGAGACTGCAATCACGCTCGTAGAGATGCACGACGTCGCCGCTCGCGTCCGCGAGGATCTGCACTTCGATGTGCCGAGGTTCGACGACCGCCTGTTCGAGGAACACCGTCGGGTCTCCGAAGGCCGAGTCGGCTTCGCGGCTCGCCGCGCTCACCGCGGCAGCGAGTTCGTCGATCCGCTCGACTCGCCGCATGCCGCGGCCGCCGCCGCCCGCGATCGCCTTGACGAAGACGGGGAAGGTCATCTCCTCCGCCGCGCGCACGAGCTCGCTCGGGTCCGCGGACGGAGCCGAACCCGTGAGCACCGGCAACCCGGCCTCCCTCGCAGCCTGGACCGACCGCCTCTTATCTCCGGCCAAGTCCAGGACCGCCGCCGACGGACCGATGAAGACGAGCCCGTTGTCCTCGCATGCCCGCGCCAACTCAGGGTTCTCCGACAGGAATCCGTAGCCGGGGTAGATCGCATCCGCCCCGGAGCGCAGCGCCGCCCCGATGACCTCATCGACCGACAGATAGGCCTTGACCGGGTGACCCCGAAGTCCGATCTGGTACGACTCATCTGCCTTGAATCGGTGAATGCTGCCACGGTCCTCGAAGGGGAATACGGCCACGGTTCCGACGTCGAGATCTCGCGCCGCGCGGAATGCCCGGACCGCGATCTCGCCGCGATTGGCCACCAGAATCTTCGCCATGTTCACGCCGGCACGGACCTCTGCTGCGCGCCCGAGTACGCGGAGAGCGGACGGATCAGGGCATTCGACTCGGTCTGCTCGATGATGTGCGCAGTCCACCCAGTGATCCGGCTCATCACGAACAGTGGCGTGAACATCGGGATGTCGAAACCCATCAGGAAATAGGCGGGTCCGGTCGGGAAGTCGAGGTTCGGGCGGATCCCGGTCCGCAACAGCATCTCCTCCTCGAGTTCTGCGTAGATCGTCAACCACTTGGTCCGCCCGAGGTGCGCAGACATCTCGCGCAGAGCGCGATACATCGTCGGCACCCGCGAATCCCCTCGCTTGTAGACACGACGACCGAAACCCATCACCTTCTGCTCGGCAGCGAGCTTGGCGTCGAGCCAGGCGCGTGCCCGTTCGGGTCGGTCGATCTCGATCATGTCGTGCATGACCGCCTCGTTGGCACCGCCGTGAAGCGGACCCTTGAGTGCGCCTATCGCGGCCGTGACCGCGCTGTACACGTCCGATCCCGTGGACGTCACGACCCGCGCCGCGAACGTCGACGCGTTGAAGCTGTGCTCGGCGTAAAGAATCATCGACTGCTCGAACGCCTTGACCACCACTGGATCCGGGACTTCACCGAAGCACATGTTCAGGAAGTTCTCCGCGTACCCCAAGCCGTGGTGTGGAGGGACCGGCTCGAGTCCTCGGCGCCTCCGCAAGTCCGCCGCCACGATGGTCGGCAGCACCGCGAACATGCGCTGCGCCTTGTCCAGCAGTGACGCGGGCGTGGCGAGATCCTCGTCCGGATCCTCGGTCCCGAGATAGCTGATCATGGTTCTGACGACGTCCATCGGGTGACAGTTCTCCGGTGTGCGGGCCAGGACCGCACGCGCGGAACGGTCGAGGCGCCGCGCCGCGCGCTCCCGCTGCGTGAACTGCTGCAGTTGTGCGTCAGAGGGCAGCTCGCCGTACCAGAGCAGGTAGGCGACCTGCTCCATCGAACACTTCTCGGCGAGTTCCTGGACCGGGTAACCGCGGTACGTCGGGGAATTGGTCTCCGGCACCACCTTGGAGACGGCGGTGGTGTCGACGATGACTCCGGCCAGTCCCTTGTGGACGGCACCCGCGTTGTTCTGCACGGCAGTGCGGCGCGCATTGCCAGTCGTTCCGGTCATTTCGGCTCCCCAGGTCGGATGTACGTGAAGATGGTGTCGTCGAATGCGTTGTAGGCGGCGTAGCGCAGGACCTCGTAGAGCCTGGAGCGGTGCTGCATGCCGTCGAGGAGCCCCCGTTGGGTTCCCGTCTCGGCGATCTCGCTGAGACCGGCCTCAACGGCGCCCATTGCGAGGCGAAGGGTGGTGACCGGATAGATCACCGCGTTGTACCCGAGATCGCTGAGCTGCGCAGCGGTGAGGAGCTCAGACTTGCCGAACTCGGTCATATTCGCCAACAACGGGACGTCCACCGCGGCGCGGAAGCGCTCGAACTCGGATTCCGTCGCGAGGGCCTCGGTGAAGATGAGATCGGCACCCGCATCGGCGTAGGCCTTCGCCCGGTCGATCGCCGCGTCGAGGCCCTCCACAGTTCTCGCATCGGTACGTGCGCAGATCACGAAGTTCTCGTCTCGTCGAGCCCGAACGGCCGCGCCGAGACGACGCAGCATGTCGTCGACAGGCACCACGTCCTTGCCATCGAGATGACCGCAACGCTTCGGGTTCACCTGGTCCTCCAGATGGCAGCCGGCCAGGCCCGCACCCTCCAGCGCCGCAACGGTCCGGGCGGCGCTCATCGGTTCACCGAAGCCGGTGTCCGCGTCGACGAGAGTTGGCAGGTCGGTCGCCCGCGCGATGGCGCCGCCGCGCTGGACGACCTCGGTCTGTGTGGTGAGACCGATGTCCGGCAGTCCGAGATCGGCTGCCAACGCGGCACCCGACACGTAGACACCTTCGAAGCCCGCATCCGAGATCATCTTGGCGACCAATGGGGAGAAGGCGCCCGGCCAACGCTGCAGTTCCCCGGAGTTCAGCGCGTCGCGCAAGCCGCTGCGTTTGTCAGCATCGCTGACGGCTGAGGTGAAGACACTTCCAGTGGTGTCGTCCATGTCAGAGCAGGCCCTTTCCGGTCTCCGGTACCCCAGCGAGCACGTCGGCGAGCACACGGACGTTGAGCGACGTGAGTGTGCCTGACGGCAGTTCGGCGAGCCCGGTCGCTGCCTCGATGAATCGGCTTCGCTCGGCCGGGGCGACCACGCCGTCGGCCATCCGCGTGAACTTCGCCAGATACTGCTCGCGGGCGAAGGGCCGCGCACCCAGCGGATGCGCATCGGCGACGGCGAGCTCGTCCTCGATGACTTCGCCGCTGGTCAGTGTCACGACAGCGCGCGCGCCGAAGGCCTTCTCGTTCGGGTCGATCGCGTGGTACCGGCTAGTCCACTCGGGGTCCTCGACGGTCGAGATCTTGTTCCAGAGCTCAATCGTGTCGGGACGCGAGGCGCGCTCGGGAGCATACGACCGCTCGTGGTCCCATTCGCCGTCTTGCAGAGCCACCGCGAAGATGTACATGACGGAATGGTCCAGGGTCTCGCGACTGGCCTTCGGGTCGAACTTCTGCGGATCGTTCGAGCCGGTGCCGATCACGTAGTGCGTGTGGTGGCTGGTGTGCAACACGATCGACGCGATCTGGCTCAGATCGACGATTCGCCCACGCATGCGCCGAGCCAGGTCAATGGGGGCCTGACTCTGATACTCGGCCGAATGCTCCTTGGTGTAGCTGTCCAGAATGGCCCTTTTCGGTTCTCCGCGCGCGGGCAGCGGCACCGTGTAGCGCGCATCTGGACCACCGAGCATCCAAGCGATGACACCGTCTTCGCCCTCCCAGATCGGCGACGGCGCGCCCTCGCCTCGCATGGCGCGGTCGACGGCCTCCACCGCGATCTTTCCCGCGTGTGCCGGGGCATACGCCTTCCAACTCGAGATCTGTCCCTTGCGCGATTGACGAGTCGCGGTCGTCAGGTGCAAGGCCTGACCGACTGCCTGGTAGATCGTTGAGACATCGAGACCGAGCATGGTGCCGAGTCCGGCCGCGACCGACGGACCGAGGTGCGCCACGTGATCGATCTTGTGCTCGTGCAGACACATTCCTCGGACCAGATCGATCTGGATCTCGTACGCGGTCGCCAGACCACGGAGCAGGTCCGCGCCAGTGGCCCCGACGCGCTGGCCGACCGCGATCAGGGCGGGGATGTTGTCGCCCGGATGCGAATACTCGGCGGCCAGGAACGTGTCGTGAAAGTCCAGTTCCCTCACGGCGACACCATTCGCCCACGTCGCCCATTCCGGAGCGTACGAGCCATCGACGCCGAACACCGTGGATCCACCTGGCAAGGGACGGGACTGCGCCTGGAGGCGGGCGTTGGTGACTGAGCGTCGCGTCACCGACGCGGCGCTCACGGCTGCATTGTCGATGATTCGATTCACGATCATCTCCGCGGTGTCATCCGGCACCGCGACCGGGTCGGCCGCGACCTGCGCGATCTTGTAGGCCAGGTGTTCTTCGATGGGAAATACTTCGGCGCTGCGCCGGGAACCGACTTCGTGGTTGATCATGTTTGCACCGTACGCACGCCAATAGACTCTGTAACAGTCCAGGCAGATGCGTATTTTTGCGAATAGTGTCAGTCGCTACTGCGAATGTTGCGGATGGTGATTCCGATACAGTCGAACGCGTGGCGAAAACGTACATCGGACCTCGTCTACGCCGATTGCGCGAAGAGCTCGGCCTGTCACAGGCTGAGCTCGCGCGACGTCTGGATTTGTCTACGACCTATGTGAACCAGTTGGAGAACGATCGTCGGCCGATCACCGTCCCGGTACTGCTCACCATCACCGCCAC
This sequence comes from Gordonia neofelifaecis NRRL B-59395, assembly GCF_000192435.1. Classification (GTDB taxonomy): domain Bacteria; phylum Actinomycetota; class Actinomycetes; order Mycobacteriales; family Mycobacteriaceae; genus Gordonia; species Gordonia neofelifaecis. The sequence goes on along the minus strand of NZ_AEUD01000002.1, from coordinate 270,764 downwards.
ATTCGACCTGGCACCCGACTTCTTCTCCGTGTCCGGCGATGCGAGGCTCACTGCGGATCTGGCCGACGTGATCCTCGAGCAAGGCGAGAAGGTCACCCGCGCAGAGGTGTCGGAACTCGTGGCGCGAATGCCCGCCGTCGGTAACGCGCTGGTCGGGCTACATCGCAGACTCGCCGCGGCGACCGACGAGCTCGAAACACTGCGGCACCTATCCGGCGGGGATGCGTCCGACCCACACGTGACGCCGTTCGAGCAGGTGCGCGACTACTTCTACGACCGTCGCAATCACATCGCGGAACTCGATCTGGCAGCCGAACGTCTGTTCGTCGATGCCGGCCTCTCAGTCGGCGGACTCGATCTGCAGTTGGCCGATGTCTTGGCCGAGAACTTCGGGATCCGAGTACGGATCGCGCCTGCGGCGCACCACAGCGGGCCCAAACGCGTCTATGACGAGGGCTCAGCGACGGTGACGCTGGCCCGTCACCTGTCCGCGGGCCAACGCGCGTTCCAACTCGCGACACAGCTCGCGCTAGCGTCGCAACGTCTCGAGATCGATCGGCTCGTCGCGGCCGCAGACGGTCTGAACGCGGCTTCGATCCCAGTGGCCCGCGTCGGCCTCGCGAACTACTTCGCGGGTGCGTTGGTCCTGCCCTACACCCAGTTCGCTTCTGCAGCGCGCGAGATGCGGTACGACATCGACCTGTTGAGCCGACGGTTCGAGGTCGGCTTCGAGACAGTGTGTCACCGGCTGTCGACGTTGCAGCGGCCGGGCGATCGCGGAGTCCCCTTCATCTTCGTGCGCGTCGACAAAGCGGGAAACATCTCGAAGCGACAGTCCGCCACGGCATTTCATTTCTCCCGCGTCGGTGGTAGCTGTCCGCTGTGGGTAGTCCACGATGCGTTCAGTACCCCCGGACGCATCCGCACACAGGTCTCCGAGATGCCTGACGGACGCAGCTACTTCTGGCTGGCGCGCACCATCGACTCCAGAACCAGTGGACACCTCGCACCCCCGTCTGACTTCGCGATCGGTCTCGGATGCGATCTCGCGCACGCCGACGAACTGGTCTACGCCACCGGAATCGATCTCGCGGAGCAGCGCACCGTCGTGCCGATCGGTGCTGGATGCAAAGTCTGCCCTCGTCCGACATGCGCCCAACGCGCGTTCCCAATGCTCGGCAAAGGAATTCACATCGACGAGAGAGTGAGCGACTCCGTCCCGTACCGTCCGTCGTGAACGATACGGGACGGAGTCGACGCCTCACTCGTGAGCGAAGCTCACCTTCGGCAGCGCCTTCCGCAGCCAGGCGGGTGAGGCCCACGCCGCCTGTCCGGTCAGCCGAAGCAGAACCGGGAGCAGGACGAGGCGGATCAGGAAGGCGTCCAGCAGAACCGCGACGCCGAGGATCACACCCATCTCCTTCGGGGGCAGCGGACCCGACAACGCGAAGGTGAAGAACACCGCGACCATGACACCGCCGGCCGCGAAGATGACCCGGCCCGAGTGCGCCACCGCGCCGACCATCGCCGACTTCGGGTCGCCGTCGCGCTCCCAGTGCTCCTTCGCCGAGGCGAGCAGGAAGACCGTGTAGTCCATCGCGATCGCGAAGATCATCGCGAAGAAGAACACCGGAGCCCACGCGTCGAGGAACCCCTGAGGCTCGAAGCCGAACAGACCGGCCCCGATGCCCTCCTGGAAGACGAGACGCGCCACGCCGAAGGCCGCCGCCGTCGACAGCAGACTGACCAATGTCCCGAGGAACGAGATGAGCGGTGCCTGCAGCGCGAACAACAACAGGAGGAACCCGAGTGCCAGGACGACGGCGATCACGATCGGCGTGCTGCGATCGAGTTGCGCCTTCAGGTCGAGGTTCTCGACCGCCGCGCCGCCCACCAGGACGCCGTCGGGCAGATCCGCCCGCAGACGATCGACGGTCGCCCCGAGCGCCGGATCCGATGGATCGACTGTCGGCATCGCCTGGATCATCCGGTAGTCGGCGCCGTCCGTCGGCATCGCGGGAGGCATGGCCGCGGCGATGCCCGGGTCGTGCGCGAGCACCTCCCGCGTGGTGCCCGCCGAAGCCGTCGGCGCCACGATCGTCAACATTCCGGGCGCGCCCGGACCGAAGGCCTCCTGGACACGGTCGTAACCGACCCGTGCACTGGCGTCCTCGGGCAGAACCTTGATCGACGGCATCGCCGTGGTCAATCCGAACAGCGGAATCGAGAGGGCGATCAGGATCGTCAGCGCGGCAGCACCCCAGCGCAGCGGGTGCTTCCAGAGTCTCTGAGCCCACGCCTCGAAGCGCGGCGATCGATGCTCACCGACATTGACCCACGGCAACGGGAGCTTGTCGATCCGATGGTCGAGCTTCGACAGCACCAGCGGCAACAGAGTCAGGGTGGCCGCCAGAATGAACACGACCGAGATCATGATGCCGCCGGCCATCGAACGGAACGACGGCGACGGAACGAGCATGACCGCCGAGAGCGAGACAAGGACCGTGCCGCCCGAGAGCAGGACCGCCTTGCCCGCGGTGTCCATGGTCTGCGCGATCGCCGCGTTCATCGACGACCGCTGCCCCATCCGGGCCGCGCGGAATCGGACGACCAGGAACAGCGCGTAGTCGATACCCAGCGCCAGGGAGAACATCATCGCGAAGTTCATCGCCCAGATCGAGACCGGCACGACCATGTTGACCAGGACCAGAACGCCTGCCGACGCGACCAGCCCGGCGATGGTCAGCAGAAGCGGAAGCCCCGCTGCGACCAGCGCGCCGAACGCGAGCACCAGGATGAACAGCGTGACCGGGAAGGAGATCATCTCCGAGGTCATCATCGCCTCGAGGTTGGCCTTGTTGAAGTCCGACCACATGACCGACGCCCCGGTCGGCGCGACGTCGACACCGTCGACCGACAGGGCCTTCAGCTTCGGTGACAGGTCGGTCGCGACGCGCACCATCTCGTTGGTGTCCGCGCCCGCGCCGCCGATGACGATCGCCGTGGATCCGTCCGGCGACAGGGTGGCACCGGGCGTCGGATCGAGCACCTGACTGATCCGTGGATCGGATGCCAGGACGTCGTGGACCTGCGAGAGCACCTTCGCCCCGGGCTCGCCGGTGAGCCGCTGGTCGCCCTTCACGACCACTTGAATCGCCGACGAGGCGTTGCCGCCGAAGTGTTCGACGGCGAGTTCCCGGGCCGCGACCGAGTCTGAGCCCTGAGCCTGCCATCCGGCGCCGGACAGGCTCTTCTCCACCGAGGGCGCGAAGACGCCCAGGCCGATGATGATCAGGATCCAGGCGCCTGCGACCACACGACCGTGCGCGGTCACCCAGATGCCGAGTCGGCCCAGCGGGCCGGGTCGGGGCGAACTCGCCCCGTCGCGGTGCGTCTTCGCACCGGTTGTCGTCTCAGTTGTCACCAGTCCTCCTGTCGTCATCCCCCCGGGGGGTTACCGCACAGACCGTACATCCCCCCAGGGGGTTGTGCAATACTGGGTGAGACGAAAGGACTTGAGATGCAACTCCCCGAAGACAAGCTGAAGCCGGTCCTCACCCGACTCCGCCGGGCACACGGCCACCTGGCAACCGTGATCCGAATGCTCGACGAGGGCGCGGAGTGCGAAGATGCGCTCACGCAGTTGGCCGCCGTAGAGAAGGCCCTCGCGCGCAGCGGCTACGCCCTGGTCTCGACCGGACTGATCCACTGCATCAGCACCGAGGGTCCCGACAACGTGGATCAGGCGAAGATGGAGAAGCTCTTCCTCTCCCTTGCCTGACCCGGTCCCTCGCCCGGCCCGGACGCGGCCGCGACTCAGCCCACGTGGTCGCGCATCGCCAGCTGAACGGCGGTGAGGAGACGATCGTCGGGGTCGTCGAAGCGCAGACCCGACAGTTGCTGTGCGCGGTCGATCCGATAGCGCAACGTGTTGGCGTGGATGCCGACGCGCGCGGCGGCGTCGCGGACGTTGCCGTGCGCCTCCAGATACGCGGAGACCGTCGCGACGAGTCCGGCGTCGTGCTTATCGTCGTACGCGACCAGCACCGTCACCCGCGGATCGACGAGGTCGTCGCGTCCGGAGATCGCGTCGAGGATCTCGCCGAGCAGCACCGCGGTGCGCGACTCCGCGAGGCTGGTGACGCGCGCGCCGCCGACCGTCGCGGTCGCCGACAGCACCCGGTCGACCTCGGTGCGGCCGGCGGGGACCTGAGCGAGGCCCGCGAGCGGTGTCACGACCGCCGCGCGCAGCACCGCCCCCGCCAGGGCCGGGTCGCCGTCGAACCGCGCGACCAGACCACCGGCCCAGCGCATCACCGCGCCGCTGCCGGCCGCGGGCAGAAGGATGTAGGCCCGACCGTCGAGAACGGTGGTGACGGCGACCGAGGCGAAGGCGCTGGCGTGCAGCCGGATCGCACCGCCGACCGCGATCATCGAGTCGGCGTGTGCGGCCCGGTCCCCGCCGACCGGTGCCACGCCGATCACCGTGACCGCCTCGTCGACCGGCCACCGCAGGTATGCACCGGCCGAGGAGGCGTCGATTCCGCCGTGCGCGCCGAACAGCCGCTGAACCAGTTGCCCCTCGGTCGAGGGCGCCTGCATCTCCCTGGTCAGCACTCGCGCGGCGATCGCCGCCGCGCCCCGCAGCACCTCGGCCGAATCGTCGGCCAGCGGCTTCGTGCCCTCCTGCACCCAGATCGATCCGAGATGCCTGCCCGACCGCGAATGCACGCCGATCACCAGCCTGCGCCGCATCGCCTGCTCAGGATGCTCCGGCACGTCCACCACCTCGCCGCCACGGCGAATCGCGTCGAAGACGCCCCACTTCCGCAGCAAGTCGAGGTATGCGGGTGGTCCCGCTCGACCGAGGATCGTCTGCACCCGTAGGTCGTCCGCCTCGCCCTTCGACGGCGAGTACGCCAGGACGCGGGCACTCGTGGCGTCCTCGATCGACACCAGTCCCCCGGTCCCGCCCGCGATGAGGCCGACGAGTCCGTACAGATCGACGTCGACCGCCGGGGCCAGCACCCCGGCCTCACCGTCATCGCGCACTCGGTCCAGACACGCCTGCACGGTGACCAGAACGCGGTCCCACCGCGCACGTGGGTCCAGCACGACCACCGCCACACCCGTCTCCCGTGCCGCCGAGCCGAGTTCGGGTGCGTCGACCTTCGTCAGCACGGCGACCGGCCGACGGCCGACGGCCCCGGGATCGGCCGACCTCCGCAGCCAGCGCACCAGGTCCGTCGCACTCGCACCCACCACCAGCACGGCATTCGTCGCCGGCTCGGATCCACCCATCAGATCGTCGGATTCGACCATCGAGACCGAGCCGATCCGCATCGCCGGATCAGGCGGAACCGGGACGTTCGAGACGGCCGTGTCGAGCGCCGCGACGACGTCGACCACCGGGACCGACGGTTGCATGGGCATGTCCCGAAGTCTGCCATGCCCGGCTGGAGGAACGCACAAGATCACGCCGTTCACTTCGTACGACCTGACGAGGACCTTCGCGCCCGTCGAGACGTCTACTGACTCCATGACCACCGCACACGCCGCCGACTCCCATCCGGCGCCCGCCACCGTGACCGCCGAGCTGACGGGGATCGCCGCCGACGCCGAAAGCCTGGTGACCCGCTGGCTGAACGCCGCGGCGACCACCGAGACCGAGCCGCACCCGGCCGCCCGCCGGCTCGCCGCCGTCCTCTCCGATCCGCGCGGACTCGACTTCACCGTCGGCTTCGTCGATCGCGTGATCGGCACCGAGGACACCAAGGCCGCGGCCGAGGCCCTCAGTGAGATCGCCGCCGACACCCCGGCGACGCTCGGCGCCCTCGACCGCCTCCAGATCAAGGCGGGCGGAGCCGTCGCCGAGAAGCTGCCCGACGTGGTGATTCCGGTGGCCCGCGCCCGCATGCGGTCGATGGTGGGTCACATGATCGTCGACGCCCGCGACCGCCCGTTCGGCAAAGCGGTGGCGCGTCTGCGGCGAGGCGGTCATCGACTCAATCTCAATCCCCTCGGCGAAGCCGTGCTCGGCGACTCCGAGGCCGACAAGCATCTCGCCGACGCCCGCGCACTCCTGCGTCGCGACGACGTCGACTACGTGTCGATCAAGGTCTCGTCGGTCGCGTCGCAGATCTCGATGTGGGCGTTCGACGAGACGGTCGACTACGTTCTGGATCGGCTGACCCCCATGTATCTCGAGGCTGCGGCTGCGCCGGCCGGTACCAAGTTCATCAATCTGGACATGGAGGAGTACCGCGATCTGGAGCTCACGATCGAGGTCTTCACCCGTCTGCTCAGCCGTCCCGAGTTGAAGGACTTCGAGGCCGGAATCGTCCTGCAGGCCTACCTGCCCGACGCGCTCGGTGCGATGAAGCGGCTCTCGGAGTTCGCGGCGCAGCGGGTGGCCGACGGCGGAGCCGGAATCAAAGTCCGGCTGGTCAAGGGCGCCAACCTCGCGATGGAGACGGTCCACGCCGACGTCGCGGGCTGGCCGAAGGTCACCTGCTCGTCGAAGACCGCCACGGACGCGAACTACAAACTGGTGCTGCACTGGCTGCTGACGGCCGAGCGCATGCGGGGTCTTCGCGTAGGGGTCGCCGGCCACAATCTGTTCGACATCGCCTTCGCTCATCTCCTCGCCGATCGGCGCGGCGTCTCCGACCGGGTCGAGTTCGAGATGCTGCAGGGTATGGCGACCGAGCAGGCCGAGGTGCTCAGCGCCGACGTCGGGCAGCTCCTCCTCTACGTCCCGACCGTGAAGCCGAAGGAGTTCGACGTCGCAATCTCCTACCTGGTACGACGCCTGGAGGAGAACGCGTCACCCGAGAACTTCATGTCCGGGGTCTTCGATCTCGCCCCGGGCAGCGAAACCTTCGTGAGGGAAGCGGGACGGTTCCACGCCGCAGTCGACGCGCTGGGCCGCATCCTCACCGCTGACGGCTATCGAGCGCCGCACCCGAATCACCGGCAGGACCGTGGTGCCGAGCAGACCGAGGGCTCCCGGTTCGACGAATCGCTTCCTCTTCCCGGTTTCGCGAACGAGCCCGACACCAACCCCGCCCTGCCCGCGAACCAGGCCTGGGCGCGCGCCGCTCTGGCCACGGCGACTCCGGAATGGCTTGCCGCTCAGCCTGTTCCGCCGACCGTGGCGGAGGACCAGATCGACGCGCTGGTCGGTCGGGCCCGGGACGCCGCAACCCAGTGGGCCGCGCGCCCGGCCACCGAGCGCGCGACGATCCTCTACCGCACGGCCGAAATCCTGTCGGCCCGCCGCGGTCACCTGGTGTCGCTGGCCGCGGCCGAGGCGGGCAAGGCCGTCGCCCAGTCCGATCCGGAGATCTCCGAAGCGATCGACTTCGCCAGGTACTACGCGCACCGCGCGCTCGAACTGGACCAGGTCAGCGGCGCCGAGTTCACGCCGGACCGCGTGGTGGTCGTGACACCGCCGTGGAACTTCCCGATCGCCATCCCCGCGGGCGGCACGTTCGCCGCGCTCGCCGCCGGCGCGGCGGTCATCCACAAGCCGTCGAAGCCGACTCCGCACTGCTCCATGGCGATCCTCGAAGCACTCTGGGAGGCCGGCGTCCCCCGCGACGTGTGTCAGGGCGTCTTCCCCGACGAGGGACCCGCGGGACGCCGGCTCATCAGCCATCCGGACGTCGACCGAGTGGTGCTCACCGGCGCCTCCGACACCGCCGCCCTGTTCGCATCGTGGCGGCCCGAACTCCGCATCAACGCCGAGACCTCGGGCAAGAACGGCCTGATCGTCACCCCCTCCGCGGATCGGGACCTCGCGATCGCCGACCTCGTCCACAGCGCCTTCGGCCACGCGGGCCAGAAGTGCTCGGCCGCCTCACTCGGCATCCTCGTCGGAAGCGTCTACAGCTCGGAGCGCTTCCGCCGCCAACTGGTCGACGCGGCGTCGTCGCTGGTCGTCGACTGGCCGTCGAACCCGTCCGCGACCGTCGGTCCACTCACCGAGGACCCGTCGGAGAAGCTGAGGCGAGCGCTCACCACGCTGGAGCCGGGCGAGAGCTGGCTCCTGAAGCCCCGGCAGTTGGACTCGTCGGGCAGGCTGTGGTCGCCGGGCATCAAGGACGGTGTCGCCCCCGGCTCGTTCTTCCATCGCACCGAGTGCTTCGGACCGGTGCTCGGCCTGATGCGGGCGGACACCGTCGACGAGGCGATCGAACTGCAGAACGCCACCGACTTCGGCCTGACCGCGGGCCTGCACTCGCTGGAGGTCCGCGAGGTCCGCACCTGGCTCGATCGCGTCCAGGCCGGGAATGTCTACGTCAACCGCGGGATCACCGGCGCGATCGTCCGCAGGCAGCCGTTCGGCGGATGGAAGCGCTCGTCGGTGGGGCTGGGCTCCAAGGCCGGCGGCCCCAACTACCTGATGCTGCTGGGCACCTGGGCCGATCGCAAGCGGCCGTCGGTCCGCACGGCACCGGAGACTCCCGAGGTCGCCGACTTCTACGACACCGTGGCGCACAAGCTCACCTCCGACGACGCCGCGTGGCTGCACGCGGCGCTCGCCGACGACGACGCGGCGTGGGCTGCCGAGTTCGGGACGCCGCGCGACGAGACCGGCCTCGCGAGCGAGGCGAACATCTTCCGGTACCGGCCCGCCGACGTCGCGGTGCGTGTCACCGCGGACGCCGCACCCGTGCGTGTCGCCCGGCTGCTGGCCGCCGCCCGTCGCAGCGGTGCCCGGGTCGTCGTCGTCCCGGCACCGGGCATCGACGGCGGACTCCGCTCCGTCCTCGACACCACGGCGACGAGCCTCGGGCTGACCGTCGACGCCGTCCGCGACGACGAGGACTTCGTCGCGCGGCTCACCGAGCGAGGGATCACCCGGATCCGCACCGCGGCTCCCGCCGGGCCGGAGCTCCGTCGACTCGTGGTGACCCGCCCGGACCTCGCCCTACTCGACGACGCGGTCACCGCGTCGGGTCGAGTCGAACTGCGCTACTGGCTGTCCGAGCAGGCGGTCTCGATGACCCTGCACCGGTTCGGGAATCCCGACCGTGCGTTCATCGAGTTGGCGGCCGACCTCAAGTCTTCGTGAAGAATGACAAGGTGGAGGCATGCATCCTGTACGCCCCCACATGAGCCAGCGGGGTTCGAGCAGGAAGAATCTTCCTGAACCAGAGACTTGTGTCACATTTGACGCGCAGGCTCCGGCCGAACACACCCCCGAGGAGATGAATAGATGACCGTCGCGCCCGACGAGAAGTCCATCCAATTGGTCGCGGTCGCGCTGTACTTCGCCGCCATGCTCGGCATCGGCTGGTACGCGTACCGACGCACACGCAACGACTTGGACGGCTACATGCTCGCCGGGCGCGGACTCAAACCCTGGGTCGCCGCACTGAGCGCGGGTGCCTCGGACATGTCCGGCTGGCTGCTGATGGGCCTGCCCGGAGCGATGTACCTGTCCGGACTGTCGGCGTCGTGGATCATGATCGGTCTGCTGATCGGCGCCTGGACGAACTGGAAGACGGTGGCACCGCGTCTGCGCGCCTACACCGAGGTGGCCGGTGACTCGATCACCATTCCGAGCTTCTTCGAGTCACGCCTGCGCGACACCTCTCGCATCCTGCGGATCACCTGCGGCGTGATCATCCTGGTGTTCTTCACCTTCTACGTCTCCAGCGGCATGGTGGCCTCGGGCAAGTTCTTCGACAGCTCCTTCGGCGTCGACTACACCGCGGGCATGCTGATCGTCGCGGGCATCACCATGCTGTACACCCTGTTCGGCGGCTTCCTCGGCGCCTCCCTGACCGACGTCGCGCAGGGCCTGCTCGTCGTCGTCGCGCTGCTCGCCGTGCCGATCATCGGCATCATCGAGCTCGGCGGCATCGGGGCCACCATCGACGGCGTCACCGCGGCCAAGGACAACGGCTTGAGCTTCTTCGCGGGCAGCACCGTGATCGGCATCATCTCGTCCGCCGCGTGGGGACTCGGATACTTCGGCCAACCGCACATCATCGTGCGGTTCATGGCTCTGCGCACGCCGTCCGAGGCGGGTGTGGCGCGACGGATCGGCATCGGCTGGATGTTCCTGTGCGCGCTCGGCGCCGTCGGCACCGCGCTGGTCGGCATCGCGTACTTCGCCCAGCACAACGAACAGGCGCCGAAGGACGCGGAGACCGTCTTCCTGTCGCTGTCGCAGCTGCTGTTCCACCCGTTCATCGCCGGACTGGTGCTGGCCGCGGTCCTGGCGGCGATCATGTCGACGATCTCGTCGCAGTTGGTCGTCTGCTCGTCCGCACTGGTGGAAGACCTGTACAAGCTGGTCGCCGAGAAGACCGGCCGCGGCCGGGACCTCAGTGACAAGACGTACGTGCAACTGGGCCGGCTCGGCGTGCTCGCGATCGCGGTCATCGCGGCGCTGCTCGCGCTCTCGCCCTCGAACAGCATCCTCGACCTCGTCGCCTTCGCGTGGGCCGGTTTCGGCTCCGCGTTCGGACCCGCGATCATCCTGTGCCTGTACTGGCGCCGCGTGAGCACCGCCGGCGTGCTGTCCGGCATCGTCGCAGGCGCGTTGGTCGCATATGTCTGGGGTCAGACCGGACTCAGCGACGACCTCTACGAGATCATCCCCGGCTTCGCCGCCAGCATGATCGTCACGGTCGTCGTCAGCCTGTTCACCTTCCGGGAGAACCCGGTGATCGACGAGGAGTTCACCCGCGCGGTCGAGCTCAGCCGCTCCAAGGCGCCCTACGTGGAGCCGACGCCGGACGAGTTCGCGAACGCCTGACTCACTGACGCCACCGTAATGCCTCGAGAGCCGCCGCGACCGCGACGGCGTTCGCGTCCAGCGGTCGGGGCAGTAGTTCCTGCGCCCTGGCCACGTGCCGGACGACGGTGTTGCGGTGGGTGTACAGGTGCGCGGCGGCCGCACTCGCGTTGCACTGGGCAGCGAACCAGGCCCGCATCGAGTCGTGCAGTCCCCGATCGGCGAGGGCGAGGTCGCCGAGCGTGTGCGCGATGAAGTCGTCGAGCCGGGTCAGATCACTCGTCATCGCCGCCAGCAGCGCGAGGTCGTCGTAGGCGGCGAACCGGGTCGCTGAACCGAGACGATTCAGCAGCTGTTTTCCCTCGAGCGCTTCGAAATGACTGCGCCGGAAGCCTTCCCGCCCGTGCCCCGCAGACCCCGCGGCGATCCGGACATGGGGATGGTCGGCGAGCGCCGATTCGACTGTCAGCCGCTCCGTCGGCAACCAGACCCACAGCTCCGACGCACCGGCCAGCACAGTGAGACGACGAGTGACACCCGAGGCGACCATGATCGCCTCGCACGCGGCTTCGAGGTCGTCGGGGGCGACGCCGGCGTCGCCCGAGATCACCATGGCCGACTGCGGACCCTCGACCGAGTACCGAAGCTGCAATTCGGCTCGTGCCGGCGCGACCGGGGCACCTTCCAGGATCAGCGCTACCACCGCTCGCCGCTGGGCGTGCGTGTCGCCCGCGAGTTCGGCGCGCGCCACGTCGATCTGCCGGGCGAGTTCGCCCACCGTGTCGTCGATGAACGTCGCGATCGACACCGACGTCACCTCGAGCAGTTCACGCAACGCTTCGGGATCGTGCGTGAGTCCGAAACAGATCTGCATCCACAGCCGCCACGCTGTGTTCTGCGCCGTCCGGAACGAGTCGAGCGCGCCGGCGTCGAACCCTCGTCGAACCAGGTCCCGGATGAAGCCGACGGTCTCCTCGGTGAGGTTGACCGTGACCCGCGCGCCGGGACGCTCCAGGTTGCTCTGCGCCCAGTGATTGAGGTTGCCCTGGTTGATGCGGAGCGCCACTTCGCGGAGATCGAGGTCGACCACCACGCGCTCCATGCCCGCCGGATGCATCGCGGCGTCGTTCATGTCCGCGATCCATGCCTCCGGCGCGTTCAGAACGACCTCGACACCGGCGCGGATCAGAGCGGCGACGGCAGCGCTCGGCTCACGAAGTTGCTCCAGGTCAGACCCCATATGGTCGATTATGCACTCGGTCTCCCCACATTCTGGTGCGATTCAACCTTGCAATTCACGGACTCTTACAACGATCATTGGTATCGAAGTCATCAGCCCTCTGGACGAGTAGGAACACGAATGACCACGGACGTCAACGCCACCGAGCAGATCCTGAGCGATCAACCGCTCGACGTCGTCATCCTCGGTGCGGGCATCTCCGGCATCGGTGCCGCCCACTACCTGACCACCGAGCACCCCGGCAAGCGCTTCGCCATCCTCGAGTCCCGCGAGTCGATCGGCGGCACATGGGACCTCTTCCGCTACCCCGGTATCCGCTCGGACTCCGACCTGAACACCTTCGGATACGAGTTCAAGCCGTGGCGCGACCCGCAGGCCATCGCCGATGCCCCGCGCATCCTCGACTACCTGCGCGAAGCCGTCGACGAGGATCACCTCGAATCGAAGATCGTCCTCAACCGTCGCGCGGTTTCCGCGGACTGGTCGGACGCCGAGCAGCTCTGGACGCTGACCGTCCGGCACAACGACAGCGACCAGACCTCGCTGGTGAAGACCCGCTGGGTGTTCGCCGGAACCGGCTACTACAACTACGCCGAGGGCTTCACCCCGGACTTCGCAGGCAGGGACGACTTCCAGGGCCAGATCGTGCACCCGCAGCACTGGCCCGAGGACCTCGACTACCGGGGCAAGAAGGTCGTCGTCATCGGCTCGGGCGCGACCGCCGTGACCCTGGTTCCGTCGATGGCCGGCGAGGCCGGTCACGTGACCATGCTTCAGCGCACGCCGACGTACGTGATCCCGCTGCCCCGTGAGGACGCGATCTCCAACGCCATGAAGAAGACACTCGGCGCCGACCGCGGCTACAAGCTGAGCCGGCACAAGAACATCTGGCAGCAGAAGTTCTTCTACCAGTTCTGCCAGCGTTTCCCGCGCACGGCCCGCAAGGTGATCCGCGCGACGAACGCCGCACTCCTGCCGCGTGACTTCGACCTCGACACCCACTTCAATCCGCCGTACAACCCCTGGGATCAGCGTCTGTGCGTCGTTCCCGACGGTGACCTGTTCAAGGCCGTCAAGAAGGGCACCGCGTCGATCGAGACCGGCCGGATCAAGCGGTTCGTCGCGGGCGGCATCGAACTGGAGACCGGCCAGGTCATCGAGGCCGACGTCATCGTCACGGCCACCGGTCTGAATCTGCAGCTCTTCGGCGGGATGGAACTGAGCCGCAACGGCGAGTCGGTCGATCTCGCGAACACCGTCGCCTACCGCGGTGCGATGCTCTCGGGCGTGCCCAACTGGATGCTGGCGATCGGTTACACCAACTCGTCGTGGACCCTCAAGATCGGCCTGCTGTGCGAGTACTTCTGCCGCGTCCTGACCCACATGGATCTCGCCGGCTACACCTCGGTGGAGGCCGTCGCCGACCCGACGATGGACACGCGACCCCTGCTCGACTTCGGGGCCGGCTACGTCAAGCGCTCCCTCGACCGCCTGCCCAAGCAGGGCACGCAGGCACCGTGGACGATGACCATGGCCGTCTCCGCCGACGTGAAGCAGCTCCGCAAGGGCGAAGTCGACGACCAGTACCTGACCTACCGCCGCGTGGTCGAGAAGGTCGACGCGTAGTTCTGCTCACGCCACTCGGGTAGCCGCTGACGACGAGCCCCGGACCGATCAACGGTCCGGGGCTCGTTCGGTTCGGGAGACGGCCGGATCAGCTGCCGAACACGTCGGTCAGACCACCGAACAGTCCGCCGAGGCTGCCGCTGCTGCCGTTGTCACCAGGCGTTTCGGGATCGGGATTCCCCGGATTCCCCGGATCGCCCGGCTCTTCACCGCCGGCCTCCTCGGCTACGACGTTCCTGATCGACGATTTGCCGGCGACCACTGCCTTCAGTTCGACAGCCCCCGCGGACGATGGAGTCCACTGGCACGTCGCCTTTCCACCTGCACCGATCGCCAGTCCGGAACAGATGGCGGCCCCGTTCGCCGTGAGCGCGACCGCGCTGCCTTGCTCAGCGTCGGATGTCACCGTGATCGTCGTCGCGACGCCGACCTTGGGAGATCCGGTCACGGTGAGCACCGGAGCACCCGGCTCCGGCAACGGGTCAGCGGCGGCCACAGTGCCGGAGATCGTTCCGGTTGAGCCGTTGGTCGTCGGAGTCCCCGAGTACACCGCCTTCAGCGAGTACGCACCGCCTGCACTGGGCTTCCAGGTCACGGTCGCAACGCCGGTGGCGACCGTGGCAGTGCCGAGTGACGTCCCGTTATTGAAGAACTCGACGGTACCGCCCGTCGCCCCGCTGCCGTCAACGTTGACGACAGCCTTGACGGTCGAAGTCTCGCCAGCCTTCGGCGCCGGTGTCACCGACACCGCAGTCGATGACGTCGCCTTTGGTGCGGGTGCCACCACGGTGATAGACGGACCGACGTTCGCCCTGTTGTTGTTCTTCTCGAACGCATTAGTCGTCGACCACTGCAGACCGCCGGTGTTCAACGCCCCCGGCGCGCACGTGACGGTGTAGTCCTGCCTCCAGATCAGCGGCGTCGCCTGCCACGACCCGCCGCCGCTCGCGGCGATCTTCACCCAGCCGTCGCCGGACGTGACCTCATTGGGCTTCTTAGTCCCCGTGCCATCCGGGTCATTCGTGTACGTGCCACCCGACACAGTCCACACCGAGGTGTTCGGCACTGCTTCGAGGCAGGTCGGATGGTTGTCGCGCACGCTGTACACCAGCCATGCCATTTTCCGATCGATCCGATTGGTCACCGTGATCCGATCGCCGACTGTGACCGTGCCGTTGTTCACAGCGGCACCGCCCACTGTTCGAGAGAAGCTAACGGTGTCGTTACTGCCGGTCACCGGGGTCATCGTGTCGGCTGCCGCTGTGCCGATGCCCGATGCTCCGGCGACGATCGCGGCTCCCGTGGTGAGCAGCGCGAGCGCTGCCGGCCTATTGAATCTGCTCATCTGTCTCCTCCTGAGTCAGCCGAAAAGGTTTGCGAGGCTGCCGGATCCCAAGCTGCCACTGCTGCCGCTGCCGGAATCGTCCTGACCATCGCCGCCGGTACCCGGATCGCCCGAGCCGGAACCGCCACCGGTGCCTGGCGACGGAGCCCGCTCCACGGTGATGATCGGCCCGACGTTCGCCTTGTTGTTGTTCTTCTCGAATGCGTTCGTGGTCGACCACTGCACACCGCCCGTGTTCAGTTCACCCGGCGAGCAGTTCACGACGTAGTCCTGCGTCCATACCAAGGGGGTGGCCTGCCAGGAACCGCCGCCACTCGCGGCGATCTTGACCCAGCCTTCGCCCGACGTCACCTCGTTCGGCTTCTTCGTCCCGCTGCCGTCCGGATTGTTGGTGTAGGTTTTGCCACTCACGGTCCACACCGAGGTGTTCGGCACCGCTTCCAGGCACGACGGATGGTTGTCTCGCACGCTGTACACCAACCAGGCCAGCTTGCGATCGATCCGATTGGTGACGGTGATCGTCTCTCCGACTCGGATCTTCCCGTCGGCGAGGGCCGCGGACTCGACCGAACGCTGGAAGCTGACTGTGTCATTGCCGCCGGTCGCGGGCCCGACGCTGTCGGCGTGGGCGGTGCCGGCACCGACTCCCGCCATAGCGACGGCTGCACAGCCTCCCAGAATGGCCACTGTTCGTTTCGCTGCAAACATACTCAACTGCTTTCTCGAAGTCGTCGTGCGGACCGGTCAGCCGACCAGGTCGCCGAGACTGCCGGTGTAGATGCTTCCGGTGTCCATGCCGACACTTCCGCTGGCTGGGTTCTCCGCGATGTGGACCGTGTCGGTCACCGTGACCGGCTCCTCGCTCGAAATCACTGCTTTGAGCGGGTACTTCCCTGCCTTCTTCGGCACCCACGTGCAGGTGACGCGACGGTTACCGTCGAGTTCGAGGTTTCCGCAGCCGTCGAGAGTCTTACCGTCGGAGGTCAGGACCACCTTGTCGCCCGGTCGCCCATCCGGATTCTTGATCGTGATCTGGACGTCGTTGTTGACGATCGCGTCCTTCGGGTTCACCGAGATTCCGGGAACGCCCGGCGTGACGTCGACAGTAGGTCCGACGTTCGGATGGCTGCCCTGATCGCCGACCCAGGTGGTGGAGTACTGGAGGCCGCCGGTGTTCAGCGCTCCGACGTCACACATCAGGAGATAGTCCTGGGTCCAGGTCACGCTCTCCCACGAGTTCGCGCCCGGAGGCTTGATCTGAGTCCACCCGAGCCCGGACGTCACCTCGCTCGGGCGCTGGGTGCCGGCGTGGTTCGGATCGTTGGTGTACGTCTTACCGCTGACGGTCCACACCGAGGTGTTGGGGACGGCCTGCATGCACGACGGGTGCGTGTCCTTGACGTAATAGATGAGCCAGGCCAGCTTGCGGTTCACCCGGTTCGTGATCGTGATGGTCTCCCCGTTGGGCACCTTGCCGTTGACCAGCTTGAAACCGCTGACCTCTCGCGAGAAGTCGACGGCGCTACTGCTTCCCTTCGCCGGGCCGACGGTGTCGGCGGCCGCCGCGCCGACACCGGCCATCACACCGACCGCACCCAGTGCGGCGATCGCCCCTGCTGCTGCGAGCCTGCGCAGCACGACCTTCGTATTCAAGACATCCTCCTCGTTGTCGCGACGCAGGATGAGGTGGGAGGGCGTCGCGATAGCGTTCGCTCAATGTATGGATCCAACGGATCAGAACGCTTCATCGGCTTGGCGAGACGTCCCGATTTCCGTGTTCACAGCACAAAAGTCGCCACAGATCAGCCGATCAGGCTACAGGTCATGTCAGAAATCCGCGCACGCTGGAGGGAGACGAGAAGGGCCCGCGGGAGCATGTCCCGCGGGCCCTCGAATCGACGGGGGGACTACTCGGCGAGCAGTCCCTTCGCCACATGCGTCACCTGGATCTCATTGGATCCGGCATAGATCATGAGCGACTTCGCATCGCGCGCGAGCTGCTCGACCCGGTACTCGGCCATGTACCCGTTGCCGCCGAACAACTGCACGGCTTCCATCGCGACCTCGGTGGCGGCGCGCGAAGAGTACAGCTTCATCGCCGACGCCTGAGCGAGGGTCGGCGGCTTGCCCGCCTTGGACGCCTCCATCGCGACGAACAACATGTTCTGGACGTTGAGTCGCGCGATCTCCATCTCGGCGAGCTTCAACTGGATGAGCTGGAACTTCGCGATCTCCTGCCCCCAGAGCGTGCGGGTCTTCGCGTAGTCGATCGACAGGCGCTGGCACTCATTGATGATGCCGAGCGACAGGGCCGCGATGCCGATGCGTTCGGCGGTGAACCCGGCCTTCGCGCTGTCGCCGCCCCGCTTGTCGGAGCCGGTGTCCTCGGACTCGCCGAGCAGACGGTCCTTGCTCACCCGGACGTTGTCGAAGAAGAGCTCGCCGGTCGGCGAACTCATCATGCCCATCTTCTTGAACGCCTTGCCCTGGCTCAGGCCCTCCATCCCCTTGTCAAGGACGAAGGTGAGCACCTTGCGGTCACGCATCGGGGTGCCGTCGCCCTCATCGAGCTTGGCGAACACCACCATCGTGTCGGCGTACGGGCCATTGGTGATGAAGGTCTTGTTGCCCTTCAGGATGTAGTCGTCGCCGTCGCGGCGGACGGTGGTCTTCATGCCGCCGAGGGCATCGGAACCACTGTCGGGTTCGGTGATCGCCCACGCGCCCACCTTCTCCATCGTGACGAGCTCCGGCAACCACCGCTTCTTCTGCGCCAGCGTGCCGCGGCTGCGGATCGTGGAAACGGTCAACCCCATCGACACGCCCATCGAAGCGATGAGCCCGAGACTGACGCCCGCCATCTCCATGTTGAGGATGAGGAACATCGAGTTCGCGAGGTTGTTCGAACCGCCGCCCGACGCGCGCTCCTCGCCCGCCTCCTCCGCGGCGAGTTCCTTCTCCAGGTTCTCGGTGTTCATCGCGTCCATGCCGAACGTCGCCAGCATCTTGCGCAGGATGTCGTACGGCGGCAGCGCACCCGACTCCAGACCCTCGAGGTTGGGACGAAC
This sequence comes from Gordonia neofelifaecis NRRL B-59395, assembly GCF_000192435.1. Lineage (GTDB taxonomy): Bacteria > Actinomycetota > Actinomycetes > Mycobacteriales > Mycobacteriaceae > Gordonia > Gordonia neofelifaecis. Next base: position 252,732 of record NZ_AEUD01000002.1, on the reverse strand, counting down.
CTCCTTGTCGATGAAGCCGCGCACCGCGTCACGGACCATCACATCTTCGTCAGACCACTCGAACATCAAGCCTCCAAAACTGAAACACGTTCCACTTAATGTCTGACGGTAGCGCATGGTGAGACGAAATCGGCGGGCGGTCGCCGGCCTGGGCTCGGATCGAGGCCTAAATCGCGGAGCCGTCGCGGCCGAGCGTCATCGCACCCAACCGTCGGTGCCACTGTCTGTTGAGCCACATCTCCACCAACTCCGGCGCGACAGCCGCCTGCGACGCCCATCGATGGATCAGCGAGTTGTACCTGACGTACCGCCGTACCGAGTACTGGGATACGGACGCCGCGACCATCCACCCGTTCCAGGTGAGGCTGCCCGCCGTCGCACCGTCGAGCAGCTGTGGCCGATCGGGCGCACCGTCGTGAATCGCCCAGCAGTACAACGACATCAGTGCATGGCCGACACCCGGCGCCGTCGGCCATCCGGACCAGTCACGGTAGGCGGCCGCGTCGATGAGCGCCGGCGCGCTGCGGCAGGCGATCAGCGCCCGATCGATCGCCTCGAATCTGCGCCGCGGATCGCCGGTCGACCTGATGTCGACGAATCGACGCATCCCGCCACCGCGGAACGGATGCTCGGCCAGCCACGCCGCGCACATGTACAGCCGGTCGTACTCCGGCTCGTCCCCGAACTCGAGTCCGGCAACGCCCGGTTCGAGATCGCCTCGGCGCAGATGTCCGACGCCCTTCCACACCTGACGGCCGTCCGGGTCTCGCGCCGTCAGCTGAGCGGGTATCGCCGCGTCCGCGAACCGTTCGTTCCACCAGTCGAGATCGACCTCGACTACATCCTCGAGCACCGTCTCGGCATACGGCTGACGGTGGCACCACTCGACGCACTCCGCCGGAATCACCAGCCGGGCATCCGCCCCCTCCGCGCACCACCTGTCGTCCATGCCGTGATGGTGGCACAGGCCTCGGACATTTCCGGTGGAGTCACCGTCACGCAGTCAGATCGTCACGATGTGGGTGCTCGCCGGCCGGACCGCAACGGTGAAGAACGCGGCCGAGCCGTCGCACAGCAGAGCTTGAGCGACGGGGCCTGCGACGACGATCATCGGACTCGCGCAGGCACGTCGGCGCACCGCGGTACGGATTCGCGCGACGAAGGCATCGACGGACTCGCCGCCGTGCCCCGTCCATGCCGGGTCCGTGAACCATCGACCCAGATCGTCCGGATCGATCTGCTCGGGCGACCGACCGCACCACTGACCGACGTCGAGCGACGCGAGCCCGGAATCGACGGTGTAGGAGACGCGCGCCGAGCGCGCGGTCTCGATCACCGACGTCTCCGGCCCCACGACTGCCCTCCGGTGGCCGGCACCGATCGCCGACGCCAGTTCGGCGGCGTCACGTCGTCCCCGATCGTCGAGGCCGTCGTGCTCGCCGCCGAACCGCACCGACCTGTTCGGCGCGGTCCGCGCGGCGACCACGACCGTCAGAGCCGTCAGGCTCCGACCACTTCCAGGGCCGGCTCAGCAGGCTTCGACCGCCGCATCATGACCCCGAGCAGTGCGACGAAGACAACCGTCAGAACAGTCCAGAGCAAGACCTGATCGGCGATCGCGTACACGCGGAAGTCCGCGACCACCTGTCCCGGGAATCCGGCTCCGACGATCGTGTCGCCGTTCATGACCGGACCCGGGATCTCCTTGAACTCCGGCAGCAGAGACGCCGTGATCGTGACCCCGACCAGGTAGGCCGCGGCCGCGACGACGCCGGACCACAGCCCGCCGATTCGACCGGCCAGCCGGAAACCGAGCACCACCGCGGCGATCATGAGTCCGAGCGAGACGAGGGTCAGGGTCAAGTACGCACCTGAGCGCGCACCGATCGTGTCCTCCTCGCCCACTGCGGGTGGGTTGGGCGGGTAGACGAAGAACGGCACTCCGACCACCGCGACGAACGACACGGCCCCGAGCGCGACGGCCACGATCCGCGGGTCGGCCGAGGGCCACCGTCGGCCGATATACGCCCAGAGGACGGTGAAGGCGACGGCGAAGAGCGCACCCATCGCGACCGCGAAGACCACGGTCCCGACACCTGCGCCGATGTTCTCCTGAACGGTTCGGGTGTAGATCTCGTGCTCGTGCGCGTGTTGTCCGGTGACGAGGGATTCGGCGTGCGAGCGCTCGTCCTCATATTCGATGGCCGCGGCGACCTGCGGTTCGATGAAGATCCGGGCGTAGACGAAGGCGACGAGGCCGGCGATCAGGCCCGCGAGGACGCCTGCGCCGGTGAACTTGCGTTCCATTGTGCTGTTGTCTCCTGCGCCGAGCCTCGACTCACGGACCTCACGGCCTCCCACGCTTGCCGTCGGCGCGCACGCAGCGTCGTGGACGAACTCGTGCACGTGGGTGTCGCTGCCGAAGACCGACACGGCGCCCTGGTCGTAGCCGAGGAAGTAGTAGGCCAGAGCGGCGACGAGCACCGTGGCTGTGAGCCACAGGGCGGCACTGGCGGCGGAGACGTCCGGCACGGCGAGGGCGCGGGTGCGCGGTGCGGTGACGGTTGATGCGGTCATGTCGTAGACATCCTGTTCTCCCAGATCTCGCGTCCGGGTAGGGGTTGTTTCACCACCGGTGCGATTGTCTGGCTCACGTCGTCGAGAAAATCGGCTCGAAGACGCTGACAGTGGCGCGACCGCCCCGGACTCTCACCGGGTTAATCGCATCGGTTGTTCCAGCAGCCTAGCCGGTGACACTCGGGGCCCGGTCCGGCACCGTGATCTCCCGCTGAGTGAGACGGGTGTCTCAACCGCCCGAGCGCCTCGCGTACTTGTGAACGTGGTCACTCGGCTCCCCGCCGGTGACCGAACCCTCCCCGTTACTTTCGAAAGGCGTCACGTGCGACTTCTGAAAACCCGCCTCATGGCGACCATCGCAGCGATCGTCGCCGCGATCTCGATGATCGTGGTCGGAGGCGGCACCGCCGTCGCCGCGCCGCAGACCGGCGAGATGTTCCTGACCTTCGTCCGCCACGGCGAGTCGGCGGGCAACGCCTCCGGACTCGTCGACAGCTCGGTCCCCGGACCGCATCTGACCGCGAAGGGCCAAGCTCAGGCCGCCGCCGTCGCGCAGCTTCTCGCCGACCGCAAGTTCGACGGCGTCTACGCCTCGACGATGATCCGCACCCAGGAGACCGCGGCCCCGACCTCGGCGCTGCGCCATCTTCCGGTCGTGGTCGAGCCCGGCGTCCGCGAGATCGAGGCCGGCGACTACGAGGGCACGCCGGAGAAGGACGCGCTGGCGACCTACTTCCAGGCACCGCTGCAGTGGATGCAGCGCAACTTCGCGCCCCGCATCCCCGGCTCCATCGACGGCTACGAGTTCATGAACCGGATGAACGCGGCCATCAAGGACATCCAGAACCGCGGCAGCAAGCGCCCGGTGGTCTTCTCGCACGGCGGCGCCATCATGGTGTGGGTCATGGCTGCGGTGTCGAACCCGAACCTCGGTCTGATGAAGTCGGATCCGCTGAACAACACCGGCCACGTCGTGGTCAAGGGCAGCCCCGAGAAGGGCTGGAAGCTGATCGAGTGGGACGGCAAGTCCGCCGCCTGATCGCTCTCCCGGCGAACCCCCGGACGATCCGCCTCCCCCTCCGCGGATCGTCCGGGGGTTCACGCGTGCCCGGGCACACCGGTCCCAGTCCGGCCGGGATTGTCGGTGGCATGCGCTTGAATGGACCTGTGGCACAGGGGTCGACGATTCTGCGGAGCATGCACCCGGCCACGCAGCGGTGGTTCACGGATGCCTTCGGCGCACCGACTCGAGCCCAGTCCGGTGCGTGGGCGGCCGTCGCCCGCGGCGAGAACACCCTCGTCGTCGCGCCGACGGGCTCGGGGAAGACGCTCGCCGCCTTTCTCTGGGCCATCGACTCACTTCATCGCGAGCGTCTCGAGACACCGGCGGACACACCGGTCGGCGTCCGCATCCTCTACGTCTCGCCCCTCAAAGCGCTGGCGGTCGACGTCCAGCGGAATCTCTCGGCTCCGCTGGTGGGAATTGCGCACGCGGCAGCGACGTTGGGCGTCGACGCGCCGTCGATCACCGTCGGCATCCGCTCCGGTGACACCCCGGCCGCGGATCGCCGACGGCTGCAGACCCATCCGCCCGACATCCTGATCACCACGCCCGAATCCCTGTATCTGATGCTCACCTCATCGGTCCGCGAGACGCTCGCGACCGTGACGACAGTGATCGTCGACGAGGTGCATGCCGTCGCGGGCACCAAACGCGGGACGCACCTGGCGCTGTCGCTCGAACGTCTCGATGCGCTGCTGGAGTCCCCCGCCCAGCGCATCGGGCTGTCGGCGACCGTCCGGCCGGAGACGGTGGTCGGCGAATTCCTCGCCGGATCCGCGCCGTGCACCGTGGTCAAACCACAGGCGATCAAAACGTTCGACCTGTCAGTCGACGTCCCGGTCGAGGACATGGTGAACATCCCGCCGCCCGAGACCGGCATCGAGGATCTCGACGATGCCTTCTCCCCGACCGCCGGTTCACTGTGGCCGCACGTCGAGGCCGCGATCGTCGACCGGATCGAGGTGAATCGGTCCACGATCGTCTTCGCGAACTCCCGGCGACTCGCCGAGCGACTGACCGCCCGCCTCAACGAGATCGCCGCACAGCGCGCGGGCATCGACCTCGACGCCGATCGGCCGAACCCGAACGTTCCCGGCGGCATGCCGTCCTATGTATCGGCCAGCGGCGACACCGGTGGCGCACCACCGGTCCTCGCCCGCGCGCACCACGGTTCGGTGAGCAAGGAGCAACGCGCCGAGATCGAGGACGACCTCAAGTCGGGCAGGCTGCGGTGCGTAGTGGCGACCAGCTCGCTGGAACTGGGCATCGACATGGGCGCGGTGGACCTGGTGATCCAGGTCGAGGCACCGCCGTCGGTCGCGGCCGGTCTCCAGCGGATCGGCCGAGCCGGGCATCAGGTCGGCGAGGTGAGCCAGGGTGTGCTGTTTCCCAAGCACCGCACCGATCTGATCCACTGCACGGTCGTGACCCAGCGGATGCTGGCCGGACAGATCGAGGCACTGTCCGTGCCCGCCAATCCGCTCGACATCCTCGCGCAGCAGACCATCGCGGCCGCCGCCGTCGACGACCTGGACGTCGACGAGTGGTACGCGACCGTCCGCCGCTCGATGCCGTATCGAACGCTCACCAGGGACGTCTACGACGCCGTTCTCGATCTGATCTCCGGTCGATATCCGTCGGACGAGTTCGCCGAACTCCGACCGCGCGTCGACTACGACCGCAGCACCGGCACGATCACCGCTCGGCGCGGCACCCTGCGACTGGCCGTCACCTCCGGCGGCACCATCCCCGACCGGGGACTGTTCGGCGTCTTCCTCGTCGGTTCGGGCGACGACTCGGGGCAGCCCCGCCGCGTCGGCGAGCTCGACGAGGAGATGGTGTACGAGTCGCGGGTCGGCGATGTCTTCGCCCTCGGCGCGTCGAGCTGGCGGATCGAGGAGATCACCCACGACCGCGTGCTCGTCTCCCCGGCGTTCGGCATGCCGGGCCGACTGCCGTTCTGGATCGGCGACGCCGTCGGCCGCCCCGCGGAACTCGGGGCGGCGATCGGCAAGTTCGTCGGGGTGGCGGGCGACGACGAACGCCTCGCCACCTTGGCCGCCGACCTCGGTCTGAGTCCGAACGCGCACCGCAACCTCGGCGCACTGATCGCCGAGCAGCGCGACGCCACCGGCACCCTGCCGACTGATCGCGCCCTCGTCCTGGAACGCTTCCGCGACGAGCTCGGCGACTGGCGGCTGGTGCTGCATTCGCCGTACGGACTTCGGGTCCATGCGCCGTGGGCGAGCGCGATCGCCCTCCAGTTGTCGGCGCGGCTCGGCCTCGACGGTGCGACCACCGCGACCGACGACGGCATCATCGTGCGACTGCCGGACACCGACGACGATCCGCCGGGAGCGGACGTGTTCGTTCTCGACCCGGACCACATCGAAGCCGACGTCACGCGGGCGCTGGCCGACTCCTCGCTGTTCGCATCGCGGTTCCGCGAATGCGCCGGACGCGCGCTGCTGCTCCCCCGGCGAGACCCCGGCAAGCGGGCACCGCTGTGGCAGCAGCGGCAGCGCAGCGCGCAACTGCTGGCGGTCGCTTCGCGGTTCCCGGATTTCCCGATCATCCTCGAAACCGTCCGCGAATGTCTCGCCGACGTCTACGACCTGCCCGCCTTGACCGACGTGCTGACCCGGATCGCGCAGCGCAAGATCCGCGTCGCCGAGGTCGAGACGTCGACGCCGTCGCCGTTCGCGGCGTCGATGCTGCTCGGGTACGTCGGCTCGTTCATCTACGACGACGACGCGCCGCTGGCCGAGCGTCGCGCCACCGCGCTCTCGCTCGACACCGCCCTGCTCGCCCAGCTTCTCGGCCGCGTCGACCTTCGGGAACTGCTCGACCCGGTGGTGATCGCGGACGTGATCGCCCGCCTGCAGCGGACGGCGCCCGACCGCCGTGCACGGGACGAAGAGGACGTCGTGGATCTGCTGCGCTGGCTCGGTCCGTGCACCCCCGCGGAGATCGCCGAGCGCTATCGCGGCGACGAGGACCTGACCGCCATGCTCGACCGACTGGTTCGCGGCGGGCAGGTCATCGACATCAGCATGCGCGGCGCGGCGGCGCTGGCCTCGGTCGACGACGCCGCCCGCCTGCGCGACGGGCTCGGCGTCCCGATGCCGCTCGGGGTCCCGGCCGCGTACTTGACTCCGGTCGCCGACCCGGTCACCGACCTGGTCCACCGATACGCCCGAACGCACGGCCCGTTCACCGCCGACGACGTCGCGACCGCTCTCGGCATGGCTCCCGCGGTGGTTACACGGACCCTCGATGAGCTCGCCGGCCGGCGCATCGTCATCGAGGGCGAGTTCCTGCCGGTCGAATCCGGCGACTCCGACCGACGCCAGTGGTGTCACTCCGACGTCCTCACGCAGTTGCGTCGCGGTTCGCTCGCCGCCGGGCGAGCCGAAGTGGAGCCGGTGGCACCGGACGCCTACACCAGGTTCCTGCTCGACTGGCAGCACGTGACCGGCAAGTCCCGACTCCGCGGCCCCGCCGGAGTCGCGGCGGCCGTCGAGCAACTGGCCGGGCAGCCGATTCCGGCGTCGGCGTGGGAGACGCTGGTCCTGCCGTCTCGCGTCCAGGACTACCGTCCCCCGATGCTCGACGAGCTGATGGCGTCGGGCGAGGTGATCTGGTCCGGGCACGGCGGCATCGGTGGTGCGGACGGCTGGGTGGCACTCCATCTCGCCGACGCGGCGGCGCTGACGCTCCGCGCGCCGGAGTCGTCCGAGCTGAGCGAAGCCCATCTGGCGATCCTCGAGGCACTCGGCGTTTCGGGTGCGCTGCGCTTCCGCGAGGTGTCTGCGGCCCTCGCCGAAACGGGACATCCGATCGCCGACGGCGACCTCCCAGACCTGCTGTGGGATCTGGTGTGGGCGGGCCGGATCACCAATGACTCGTTCTCCGTGGTGCGGGCCGCGCTCGATCCGCCGCGCGCCGCACGCACGTCGACCACCGCGCATCGGACCCGTGGCCGCGCGCCCCGTCTGCGCGCGGCGCGGCTGTCGTCGCACTACCTCGCGGGTGCGGGCGGACCGATCGCCACACCGCCGAACGTCGGCGGCCGATGGTCCGCCGTTCATCGCGTCGAGGTCGATGCGACCACGTCGACGGCCGCGACCTGCGAGGTCCTGCTCGACCGCTACGGCGTCGTCACCAAGGGATCGGTCGCCGCGGAGGCGATCGAGGGCGGATTCGCACGGATCTACAAGGCACTCGGCGTCTTCGAGGACAACGGGCAGGTTCGGCGCGGCTACTACATCGACGGGCTCGGCGGCGCGCAGTTCGCCTCAGGCCACACCGTGGACCTGCTGCGCGAGTTCGCCGTCGCCTCCCGCGAGCAGCGGACCGACGCCGCGGTGCTCGCCGCGACCGACCCCGCCAACCCGTACGGGGCCGCACTCGACTGGCCGGAGCGGACCGTCGAATCCGGTCATCGTCCGGGACGGAAGCCCGGCGCGGTCGTCGTGCTGGTGGGCGGACGTGCCGCGGTGTTCATCGAACGCGGCGGAAAGACGGTGCTGACCTTCACCGACGACCGAGAGGTGCTCGCCTCCGCGGCCGGTGCGGTGTATCGGGCGGTCGTGGACGGATCGGTCCCGCGGATCCACATCGACCAGGTCGACGGGGAGCCGGTCCGCCGGACTCCGTTCGGCGAAGCGCTGGTCTCGGCGGGCTTCGCGACCACCCCGCGCGGACTCCGAATGAACTACGACCCGCGGGGACGGTGATCGAGGGTGCCGGAGGGCGACACCGTCTATCGGACCGCGCATCGGCTGCGGCGCGCGTTGGCCGGAAGAACGTTGGACCGCACCGACTTCCGCGTGCCCCGCTACGCAACCGCCGATCTGTCCGGCTCCCGAGCGGCCGCGGTGCGATCTGTCGGCAAGCACCTGTTCATCGACTTCGAACGACCCGGCGGCGACGAGATCTCGCTCCACACGCATCTGATGATGGAGGGTGTCTGGGAGGTGTACCGGACGGGAAGTCGCTGGCGCCGGCCGGCTCACACCGCGCGCATCGTTTTGCGAAGCGGAGAGGTGGAGGCCGTCGGGTTCGATCTCGCGGTCGTCGAACTGCTCACCGACCCCGCGGCCGCCGTCGCGCACCTCGGGCCGGATCTGCTCGGCGACGATTGGGATCCGGCTCGGGCGGTCGCTCGGCTGTCCGCCGAGCCCGAGGTGCCGATCGGCGTCGCGGTCCTCGACCAGCGCAACCTCGCGGGCATCGGCAACGTGTACCGGAGCGAGCTCTGCTTCCTCCGCCGGATCCATCCGGCCACGCCGGTCGGCGACGTCGACCTGCCGAAGACGGTCGACCTCGCGCACCGACTGCTCGTCGACAACCGCCTGCGCGCCGTCCGCTCGACCACCGGCGTCACCGCCCGCGGCCGGGAACTCTGGGTCTACGGCCGGGATCGTCGTCCGTGCCGCCGATGCGGCACGGCGGTGATGCGCGAGATGCTCGGCGCTCCGCCCACCGCGCGGAGCGTCTATCTGTGCCCGCGGTGTCAGCCGCGCTGACTCGCCATGTAGATCCCGTAGGTCGGCGCCACCTCGGTGAAGCTCGACGGCGCGCCCAGCCACCCGCGGTACGACGCGGGGCTGGTCCCGTCGACGTCGACCACGCCGTACTCCAGACCGAGCTCGGATCCGTAGCAGATCTGCCCGGTCCGTGCGATGACCTCGTCGTCCGCCGCGAGCGCCGCGATCACGCGTCCGGTGAATTCCGGCGTCTCCAGGGACGGGAAGACCTTGCCGACCAGATCCGGGTCGGCCTCGACGTTCGCCAGCACCCGCTCGGTGGCGAGAATGCCCGGCCACAGTGACATCACCGTCACCCCGTGGGGCCGCAACTCCTGCGCCATGTCGTAGGTCATCTTGTCGCCGCCCGCCTTGCCCGCGCCGTACGTCGGCCCGTGCACGCCGGGCAGATAGGTGCGCGCGCCGGGCGACGAGATCTGGACCAGCAGGCCGCGGTTCTTGATCAGCAACGGCGCCGCGAAGTGTGCGGCCACGTAATGCGACCGCAGCCCGACGTCCAGAAGTGCGAGTTCGCTGTCGAGCGATCGCTCCCAGAAGCCCTGCGTCGGGCTGTCCGGCATGGCCGGCAGGGCGATCGCGTTGTTGACGAGGATGTCGAGGCCGCCGTGTTCGCGCTCGACGGTGGCGAACAGGTCCGCGACCTGCCGGTCGTCGCGGTGGTCGACCGGGACCGCGACCGCGCGTCCGCCGCGTTCAGCGATCTCGTCCACGGTCGCGTGGATGCTGCCGGACAGGCCGTCCTCGCTGGAACCTCCGCGCGGGGTCCGGCCGGTCACGTACACCATGGCCCCCGCGTCGGCGAGCGCGAGTGCGATGCCCTTGCCCGCTCCGCGCGACGCGCCGGTGACGACCGCGACCTTCCCGTTGATGTCGCTCATCGGGCAAACCTCCGTGCTTCGGTGTTCCGTGCGTCGAGGGTCGCGCAGTCGTCTCCGATGTCACCAGACTCCGGGGCCGGTCGACCAGCCCTGCTTCCGGTCACCGGAACAGCGAAGGCCCACGACAGCAGTCAGGAATGGAGTGCTGGATCGAGACGTCGTGCGCTGTCCGCGATGTCGGCGGCCGCCTCCTGCACCGCGAGAATCAGTCGCCGGTCGGACAGCACACGACTCGCCGGTCCGCAGACCGACACCGCAGCCGGAGCGGGGACGTCGTAGTCGACGGCGGTCGCGACACAGCCGAGTCCGGAGATCGACTCGGACCGATCGAAGGCCACCCGATCGGCGAACGCCGTCGCCAGCTCGTGGCGCAGCCCGTCGTCGATCCGCATTCCGGGTGCGAGCCCCGGCACCCCGAACGGCGCCGTGTCGAGCACATCCGACGGCAGCACGCTGAGCATGGCCTTCCCGACGGCGGAGCGATGAGCTGGGAACCGACCGCCGACCGTCGTCGGCACGCGAGCGCCCACCGCGCCGGCGATGCGCTCCCAGTAGACGGTGTCGGCGCCGTCGAGGAACCCCAGGTGCACCACCAGGCCGGTGCGCCGGTGCAGTTCGCGAAGGATCGGGAGCGCGGCCCGGTGGAACCAGTGTCCGCGGACGGTCTGCGACCCGAGCTCGAACAGCCGCACGCCGAGTTCGTAGCCCCGATCGTTGCGTGCCAGCCATCGCATGCGGACCAGCCGCTCCAGCAGCCGATGCGCCGTCGAGATGGGCAGTCCGGTGCGCGCCGCGACCTCGGTCAGGTTCATCGGGCCGATGGTCTCGAGGGCCTCGAGAATCAGTTCGGTGCGCTCCAGCGCCCCCGACGGGATCGGCGGGCCGGCATCAGCCATGATCTCTCCTCCGCTCACCGGGCGGCGACGGGCCGCGTCCGAGGAGTCAGTATGGTCGTCGTCCCGCCTTGTCGAAGTGGTCTTTCCCGGCCAGCGGAAGCGATTGTGTCCCAGGTCTCACTCGACGTCATATCGTCGGGCCAACCGGTTCTCCGCAACCGCGACACGAGGAGGCAGCATGGACATCGAGCAGCGGGTGACGGCACTCGAACACATCGAAGCGATCAAGGAGCTCAAGTACCGGTACTGGCGGGCCTGCGACGCCAAGGACCCGCAGGGCTTCCGCGACGCGTTCATCGCCAAGGGCGCCGAGATCGACTACGGACGTCTCGGCGCCTTCGACGACATCGAACCGATGGCGCAGATCTTCACCCAGGTGGCTCTGCACAAGGTCGACGGCGCCCACGTCATCTTCGACATGCACCACGGCATGCACCCCGAGATCCGGCTGACCGGCGAGGGCACCGCCACCGGACGCTGGACGCTGCGGTTCCGGCAGATCAACATGCTCGACCGGACCGAGTTGAACTCGACCGGCGAGTACAACGACGAGTACGTGATCGAGAACGGCGAGTGGAAGACGTCCAAGTGCGTCTTCACCGAGACCTGGTCGGTGACCCGGCCGCTCGACCCCGGCGCCGTGATCTCCGAAGGCGCTTTCGCGGACGTGGAGGCGGCCCGATGAAGTTCGGCGTCTCCCTGTTCACCTGCGACCGCGGCATCACGCCCGCCGACGCGGCGCGCGCGGCCGAGGACAACGGCTTCGACACCATCTACGTCCCCGAGCACACCCACATCCCGGTGGTCCGCAGCTCCAATCACCCGGCGACCGGCGACGAGACCCTCCCGGACGACCGCTATCTGCGGACTCTCGACCCATGGGTGGCGCTCGGAACCGCGGCGTCGGTCACCGAGCGGATCGGCCTCGGCACCTCGGTCGCGCTGCCGCTGGAGCACGATCCGATCACCCTCGCCAAGACCGTCGCGACGTTGGATCACCTCTCCGGAGGTCGGGTCACGTTCGGTGTCGGCCTCGGGTGGAACATGGAGGAGCTCGCCGACCACGGCGTGCCGACCAACAAGCGCCGCACCGTCCTGCGCGACTACCTCACCGCGATGCAGGCGCTCTGGACGCAGGAGGAGGCCGAGCACGACGGCCCGTTCGTGAAGTTCGGACCGAGCTGGGCGTGGCCGAAGCCGATTCAGCAGCCCCGCCCCGACATCCTGCTGGGCGCCGGCGGGACCGAGACCAACTTCAAGTGGATCGCCGCCTCAGGTGACGGCTGGATCACCACACCCATCGAGGAGGCGATCGACGAGGGCATCGTCCGACTCACGGAACTGTGGAACGAGGCCGGACGCTCCGGTGCTCCGCGCGTGATCGTGCTGGCCGACACCCCGGATCCCGATCGCCTCGCACATTGGAAGTCGATCGGCGTCTCCGAGGTCGTGTTCGGCCTCCCCGACGCCCCCACCGACGAGGTCCGGGTCTTTCTCAAGGAGCTCGCGGCGGCGGTGGCGTCCTCGCGATAGGGCCGCTCAGCGGATCTCGTGATCGGGCTCGGGCCCGAAGACGAACCGCCGGCCGGTGATCTCATCGACCGCGATCTCGACGTACGTGGTGCGTACGGCGGGGATCCACGGGTTGAGCGGGGTCCGGTCGGCGGCTTCGATCTCCGCCGAGTCGACCAGCGTCCGCGCTCGGCCCTTGGCGACCACGCTCCAGCCGATACGGCTGGTGAACGCGTCCACCTCGATCACTGCGCGGTCGTTGACCGCCAGTTCGGCGAGCTTGGTCCCCTCCGCGGTGCGGAACAGGATCTTCTCGTTCGCGACGTAGATGTTGATCGGGAAGACGTCGGGCTGCCCGTCGACGCAGACCGCCAGTCGTCCGAGAACGCTGCCTCCCAGCAACTCCCACGACTGCTCTTCACTGAGGTTCTCCACCGGCTGTGCACTCATGGCCCCAGTGTCGCCGACATCGGCCCACCCGCACAGAGGAATTGGTCTGTGAGCCGGACGACGGCCTAGTCCGGGATCGGCACCGGCTCCAGGATCTCGCGGCGAGCCTCCGGTGCGGCGGCGCGCAGGGCATCCGCCGACTCGTCGTCTGGTTGGCGCTGCGAAGCGATCTCGGCCTCCACGCGGGCGGTGTAGTTGTCGACCTCCCAGGCCGACTTCTCCGCGTCCCACCCGAGGATCGGTGCGATCAGGTCGGCGACCTCCTGCGCGCATTCGACGCCGCGGTGGCTGTACTCGATCGCGATCCGGGTGCGCCGCGCCAGCACGTCCTCGAGGTGCAGGGCGCCCTCGACCAGCACGGCGTAAACGATCTCCGCGCGCAGGTACTGTGGCGCCGCGGCGAGCGGTTCCAGCAGCGACTCGTCGTCGTCCGCGTAGTACAGCACGTCGTCGATCAGCGATCCGTAGCGGTTGAGCAGGCGTCGGATTCGGTACGGGTGCAAGCCGAATCGCTCGCCCAGGTGCTCACACTGGTTGATCAGCGCGAAGTAGCCGTCCGCGCCGACCAGCGGAACCCGCTCGGTGATCGACGGCGCGACCCGGGTCGGGATGTAGTCGTTGCAGGCCTCGACTGCGTCGGCGCCCATCACCCGGTACGTGGTGTACTTGCCGCCGGCGATCGACACCAGCCCCGGCGCGACCACCGCGACCGCGTGTTCCCGTGACAGCGACGACGTCTGGTCGTCCTCGCCGGCCAGCAGCGGTCGCAGACCGGCGTACACGCCTTCGATGTCGTCGTGGGTCAGCTTGGTGACGAGCTCCTGGTTGACGCGGTCGAGGATGTAGTCGATGTCCTTGCGCGTCGCCGCCGGATGGGCGAGGTCGAGATTCCAGTCGGTGTCGGTGGTGCCGATGATCCAGTGCGTCTCCCACGGGATCACGAACAGCACCGAATTGGCCGTGCGCAGGATGATCGCGGTCTCCGAGACGATCCGGTCGCGCGGGACGACGATGTGCACGCCCTTGGAGGCGCGCACCTTGAAGTGCCCGCGCTGCTTGGAGAGCGCCTGGACCTCGTCGGTCCACACACCGGCCGCATTGATGACGCAGTGCCCGCGAATCTGAGTGGTCTCGCCGGTCTCCGAGTCGCGGACCTTGACGCCCATCACCCGGTCGGCCTCGGTGAGGAAGCCGATCGCCTGGGTCGACGTGCGGATCACCGCGCCGTACTGCGAGGCGGTCCGTGCCAGAGTGAGGCTGTGGCGTGCGTCGTCGACGACGGTGTCGTAGTACCGGATTCCGCCGATCAGCGACTCCCGCTTGAGGCTGGGAGCCACCCGCAGCGCGCCGGCCCGGGAGACGTGTCGCTGCCCCGGCACCGATTTGGCGCCGCCCATCCGGTCGTAGAGGAACAGCCCGGCGGCCATGTACGGACGCTCCCAGACGCGCTTCGTCAGCGGCGCGAGGAAGGGCAGCGGCTTCACCAGGTGCGGCGCGAGCAGTCGCAGCGAGAGTTCGCGTTCACGCAGCGCCTCACGCACCAGCCCGAATTCGAACTGCTCAAGGTAGCGGAGTCCGCCGTGGAACATCTTCGACGACCGGCTCGACGTTCCGGACGCGATGTCGCGCGCCTCGACGAGAGCCACTCGAAGGCCGCGCGTCGCGGCGTCGAGCGCCGCGCCTACGCCGACCACACCGCCGCCGACGACGACGATGTCGAACTGTTCGCTGCCGAGTCGGCGCCACGCCTCGTTGCGGTAGGCGGGACTGAGATCAGCGGGTCGATCCGGATTGAACACGCTCTCCATATTTCGCAAGACTACCCGAGAGTAACCGGCCATCATGCCAGACTTGACGGCGTGAATCCGGATGCTCAGTACGTCGCCGCCATCGATCAGGGAACCACGTCCACCAGGGCGATGATCTTCGACCGCGACGGCTCGGTCGTCAACAGCGAACAGCTTGAGCACCAGCAGATCTTCCCTCGCGCCGGTTGGGTGGAGCACGACCCGATGGAGATCTGGCGCAACACCCGCAGGGTGGCGGCCGCCGCGCTGGCCGGGGCCCAGGTCGGCCCCGACGGCATCGCCGCATGCGGCATCACCAATCAGCGCGAGACCACGGTCGTGTGGGACCGGCACACCGGCGAACCGGTGTACAACGCGATCGTCTGGCAGGACACCAGGACTGACGAGCTGTGCCGGGAGTTGGCGGGCGACGCCGGCGTCGACCGATACCGCGAGCGCACCGGGCTCCCCCTCTCGACGTATTTCGCCGGTCCCAAGATCCGCTGGATCCTCGACAACGTCCAGGGCGTGCGGGCCCGCGCCGAGGCGGGCGATCTGCTGTTCGGCACCATGGACAGCTGGCTGGCCTGGCACATGACCGGCGGGGTCGACGGCGGTCTGCACGTCACCGACGTGACCAACGCGTCGCGCACCATGCTGATGAACCTCCATACGCTGCAATGGGATTCGGAGATCTGCGCGGAGTTCGGCATCCCCGAGTCGATGCTGCCGACGATTCACTCCAGTTCCGAGGTGATCGGTCAGCTGCGGACGGTCGGATCGCTGCCGGACGTGCCGCTCGGCGGCATTCTCGGCGATCAGCAGGCCGCGATGTTCGGGCAGGCGTGCCTCGAACCCGGCGAAGCGAAGAACACCTACGGGACCGGCAACTTCCTGCTCCTCAACACCGGAACCGAGCCGGTTCTGAGCAAGCACGGACTGCTCACGACCGTCTGTTACCGCCTGGGCGACGAACCCGCCCGATACGCCCTCGAGGGCTCGATCGCGGTCACCGGGTCGCTGGTGCAATGGCTGCGCGACAACCTCGGGATCATCGACTCCGCACCGCAGGTCGAGGAACTGGCACGCCAGGCAGACGACAACGGCGGCGTGTACTTCGTGCCCGCCTTCTCCGGGCTGTTCGCGCCGCGGTGGCGTCCGGACGCTCGGGGCGTGATCGTCGGACTGACCCGCTTCGCCGACCGGACGCACATCTCGCGGGCCGTCCTGGAGGCGAGCGCCTATCAGACCCGCGAGGTCATCGAGGCGATGCAGGCCGATTCCGGGGTCTCGCTGCAGACCTTGAAGGTCGACGGCGGAATGGTCGTCAACGACCTGCTCATGCAGTTCCAATCCGACATCCTCGACGTCCCGGTGGTCCGACCCGTCGTCAACGAGACGACCGCGCTCGGCGCGGCGTACGCGGCCGGCCTGGCGGTCGGATACTGGTCCGGCACCGACGAGATCCGCGCGAACTGGGCGCATGGCGGCCAGTGGGAACCGCAGATGCCGGAGGCCGAACGCTCCCGACTGTTCGACGGCTGGAATCGCGCCGTCACCCACAGTTTCGACCTCGCCTGACGCCCGTACCCCAGATCCGACTGGCCGCTCCCGACACGGGAGCGGCCAGATTTCTCTCCGAGACCATTGACATACAACCAAGTGGTTGTATGTTTGAAATGTGACCGACATCGACGAGGACCGGGCAGACGCACTGTTCCACGCCCTCTCCGATCGCACCCGTCGCGACATCCTGCGTCGAGTGCTCGCCGGCGAGCACTCGGTCACCGCGCTGGCAGAGAACTACGACATGAGCTTCGCCGCTGTGCAGAAGCATGTGGCAGTGCTCGAGCGCGCCGGCCTGCTCGTCAAACGACGGTCGGGCCGACAACAACTGGCGTCCGGCGACGTGACGGCAGTCCGATCGGTGACCGCAATGCTCGCGGACATCGAGCAGATCTGGCGCGGGCGGATCGCCCGGGTCGACGACCTGCTCGCCGATCCCGATACCGAATGACCGACCACCACCCCGACCCTGTGCCGCGCCGCGGCTCAGCCCCCGAAAGGAACCGACATGCCTGTCATCGACGTCACCACTGACACCGACGCCCTCACCCTGACCATCACCGCCGAGTTCAGCGCCCCGGTGGAGCGCGTCTGGGAGGTCTACGCGAACCCGCGCCAGCTCGAGAAGGTGTGGGGCCCGCCGCAGTTCCCGGCGACCTTCGTCCAGCACGACTTCGTCGTCGGCGGCCATTCGAAGTACTACATGACCAGCCCCGAAGGGGAGAAGTTCGGCGGCTGGTGGCGCTTCGAGGCGATCGATCCGACCACGTCGTTCACCTTCCAGGACGGCTTCGCCGATGCCGATCTCAACCCGGTCGACGACATGCCGGTGTCGAAGAACAACTACCGCTTCGAGCCGATCGACGGCGGCACCCGCGCGGTCTACACCGGCGTCTTCGAGAGCGCCGAGGGCCTGCAGAAGGTGCTCGAGATGGGTGTGGTCGAGGGCTCGACCGCCGCAATCAACCAGATCGACGAGCTGCTCGCCGCGTGATCCGCGGATAGGGTTCCCCGCTCAGCACAGGCACCGCTCCACCGGAGCAGGCCGCCGCTGAGCGGGGACTCTCATCCGTGCTCTGCCGCCGCGGCACGCCACCGTCGTGCGACGGTGAACTCCCGCAGCGCCACGGCGATGCCGCAGAAGGCGAGCGCCGCGAATCCGAAGCTGAGCGTGCGTGCGGATCCGACGATGTCCGGGCCGCCGAGCGAGACCAACAGACCCGCGAGCGCCGACCCGCTCGCGTTCGCGATCAGCTGGCTGGTGTTCAGTCCGGCCGACGCCTGCGCGGCCTGGACCTCGTCATCGGTGACTCGCAGTCCTGCGGTGAACCAGTGCGCCATCGCCATACCGATGCCGCAACCGCCGAAGAACAGCACGCCATACCAGGCGACGATCACACCGACGGACGGATCGCGCATCTGCAGGACGCCGTAGAGGATCAGTCCGATCCCGAGCACCAGCGGTCCGGCGAGCCTGACCGCGCGACGTCCGCGCTCGCCGTCGATGCCGCTCGCGGAGATGGATGCGACCGTCCACCCCCACGAGATGGCCGCGCCCAGGAACCCTGCGGCGAGCGGTCCGAGTCCGCCGATCCGCTGACCGAACAGCGGCAGGAAGGTCTCGATCGTCGAGACCGCCGCGAGCACCACGATGGCGAGATAGATCCACCGCAGCGGCGACCGGCCGCGGTACGTCATCTCCGGGAGCACCCGGGACGACGCGCGGCGCTCCCAGACGATGAACGCCGCACCGCCGATGGCCGCGACCGACATCAGGATCCACGTGACGCCACCGTGCACCAGCGATGCGACGCTGACCGCCCCGACGGCGACCGTCAACAGAGTCAACGACACCCACGGCACCGGGCCTGCCGGCTCCGTCGAGGTGCCGCGCGCGGGGAGGGCGCGGAGCGTCAGTGCGATGAGACCGGCGGCGAACAGCGCGAGCAGCCCGAACGCACCGCGCCAGAAGTGGATCTGGGCGAAGAATCCACCGACCACCGGACCGACGAAGTTCCCGACGCCCCACATCGCCGACATCAACGCGATCGACCGCTGCCACAGACTCGGCGGCAGCACCAGGCGGATCACCGAGAACCCGAGGCCGCCGAGAAGTCCCGCACCGAACCCTTGAAGCGCCCTGCCGACCAGCATCACGGTCATCGTCGGCGACGCGCCCGCGACTACCGTTCCCGCGGCGAACAGGGCGAACGCGAACACATACGACCGCCGTGCCCCGAAACGCGACAGCCACCGGCTGACCAGCATCGACGAGATCACCGACACCACGAGGAAGACCGTCATCGTCCACGCGTACAGGTCTTCGCCGCCGATGTCGGCGACGGCGCTCGGCAGCAGCGACGTGGTGAGGTAGACGTTGATGGCGAACAACGCGACACCGCCGGCCATCACGATCATCGGTGCCCGGTGCTCGCGGCCCAGAAGCTCGCGCCAGGTGCTCATCGGTCGAACCTCACGTCGTCGTAGCTGCCGCTCGCCTCAGGCCGGCGGCCCGCCGAACGCTCAATCCAGATCGTCGTGCCGGACCAGCTGCCGTGCGGCCTCGGTGATCGAGCCCGACAGCGACGGGTACACCGAGAAGGTGTGCGCGATCTCGGAGACCTGAAGCTTGTTCTCCACCGCGATCGCAATCGGCAGGATCAGCTCCGACGCGTTCGGTGCGACCACCACGCCACCGATCACGACGCCGGTCGCCGGACGGCAGAAGATCTTCACGAAACCGCGGCGGAGCCCGCTCATCTTGGCGCGCGGGTTGGTCGACAGCGGCAGCATCACGGTGCGCGCCGGATACTCGCCCGCGTCGATCGCTTTCTGGGATACGCCGACGTTCGCGATCTCCGGCCGCGTGAAGATGGCCGACGCGACCGTCTTGAGCCGGATGGGACTCACTCCCTCACCGAGCGCGTGATACATCGCGATCCGACCCTGCATCGCGGCGACGGAGGCCAGCGGCAGCACACCTGTGCAGTCTCCGGCCGCGTAGACGCCGGGAACCGAGGTCCGGGAGACGCGATCGACGGTGATGTACCCGCCGCGATCGGTCGCGACGCCCGCGGCGTCGAGGCCGAGCGAGTCCGTGTTCGGGACCGAGCCGACGGTCATCAGCACGTGAGACCCGGTCACCTCCTTGCCGTCGGCCAGATGGACCGTCGCGGACGTCTCGTCGCGGGTCACGCGGTCGGCGCGCGCGTACTTGATCAGCGTGACGCCTCGCTCGGAGAACGCCTCCTCCAGCACGCGGGCGGCGTCCTCGTCCTCATGCGGCAGCACGCGGTCGCGACTCGACACCAGCGTCACCTTCACCCCGAGCTCGGTGTAGGCGTGAGCGAACTCGGCGCCGGTGACGCCCGAACCCACGATCACCAGGTGCTCGGGGAGCTCCGTGAGGTCGTACAGCTGGCGCCAGTTGAGGATGCGCTCACCGTCGGGCTGTGCCGTCGGCAGGATGCGCGGCGAAGCGCCGGTCGCGATCAGCACGACGTCGCTCTCAAACATCTCGGTGCTGCCGTCGGCGAGCGTCGCGATCACCTCATGCGCCCCGATGCCCGGCTGCGTCTCCCCCAACTGCGCAGTTCCACTGATGATTCGGACGCCCTCGCTGATCAGTCGCGACCGGATGTCCGCCGACTGCGCGAAGGCGAGGTCCTTCACCCGCTGGTGAATCTGCGGCAGCGTCACCATCGCCTGGTCGGTGGAGATGTTCACACCGAGGTCGACGGCACGCCGGACCTCGGTGCGAATCCCGGTGGATGCGATGAAGGTCTTCGACGGAACGCAGTCCCAGAGCACACAGGCACCGCCGATTCCGTCGGAATCGATCACCGTGATGTCCGCGCCGTAGGCCGCGCCGGTCAGCGCCGCCTCGTAGCCCGCCGGGCCACCACCGATGATCACGATCTTCGCCACTGTGCACACTCCTTCACCCGCATGAATCCACTCCCTGAACAAACCTATCCCGTGTCCGGCGCTCATGCCCTGCCGACGGACCGGTGTTCCTCATCGGGTGCCGAGCGAATAGGCTGGCGACGTGCCGATCTATGCCGCCTACGCGTCGAACATGGACCCCGCCCAGATGCTGGAGCGGGCGCCGCACTCCCCGATGTCGTCGACCGGCTGGCTGACAGGCTGGCGCCTCACCTTCGCCGGGGACGACATCGGCTGGGAGGGATCCCTGGCCACCGTCACCGAGGATCGACGCGACCCGGACGCCCGGGTGTTCGTCGTGCTGTACGATGTCACGCCCGAGGACGAGAAGAATCTGGACCGCTGGGAGGGCACCGAACTCGGCGTCCACCGCAAGGTCCGTGCACGCGTCGACACCGCTGACGGGCCGGTGCTGGCCTGGCTGTACGTGATCGACGGGTTCGAGGGCGGACTGCCGTCGGCGCGCTACCTCGGCGTGATGGCCGACGCGGCGGAGGTCGCGGGCGCGCCGTCGGAGTACGTTGAGCGGCTGCGTCTCCACGAGGCGCGCAATGTGGGTCCCGGCCCCGAGGAACCGATGGACAACGAGGGCTGAGCTCCCCCGCGCCCGGGCTCAGTCCAACTCGCCGCCGAGCACCACGCCCGCGAGCGTCGCGATGCCGATCCCGAGCGCACGTTCGTCGATGTCGAAGTTCGGCTGGTGGAGGTCGCACTGCTGCCCCGCGCCGGTCCAGACGCCGAGTCGCGCCATCGCGCCGGGAACGGACTCGAGGTACCACGCGAAATCCTCGCCGCCGGGCGACTGCGGAGTGTCGACGGCCGCGGCCGGACCGATCGCCTCCACCGATCGACGCAGCATCGAGACGCTGTCGGCGTCGTTGACGACCGGCGGGACACCGCGGACATACGTGAGGTCGTAGGTCACGCCGAGCGGCGCCACCAGTTCCCCGATGATGCTCCGGACCAGCGGCTCCAGGTCCTGCCAGACGTCGCGATCACCGGTTCGGACCGTCCCGCGCAGACGCCCCTCCTGCGGAATCGCATTCGGCGCGTCACCCGAATGCGCCGCGCCCCATGCCATCACGGTGCCCGACCGCGGGTCGACCCGACGGGACAGAAACCCCGGAAGCCCGGTGATCACGGTGCCCATCGCATACACGAGGTCCGCGGTCAGATGCGGCCGCGAGGTGTGACCGCCGGGGCCGCGCAGATGGACCTCGACCCGGTCTGCGGCCGAAGTCAGGGCTCCCGCCCGCAGACCGACGGTGCCCGCGGCGAGATGCGGATCGCAGTGCAGCGCGAACATCCGGGTCAGACCGTCGGTGACACCGGCGTCGATCGCATCCAGCGCGCCGCCGGGCATCACCTCCTCGGCCGCCTGGAACAGCAGTCGCACCCCGAACGGGAGGTCGTGGCCCGCGTTCTCGTACTCCGACAGCAGCAGACCGGTGCCGAGCAGGATCGCCGCGTGGGCGTCGTGGCCGCACGAGTGCGACACGCCCTCGACTCGCGAGGTGAACGGCAGCCCGGTCTGCTCCGGGATCGGCAGACCGTCGAGGTCGGCACGCAGCCCGATCCGCGGTTTGTCGGCGGGGCCGAGGTCGCAGACCACGCCGGTCCCCTTCGGCAGCACCTTCGGAGCGAGTCCCGCGTCACTCAGGATCTGCACCACCTTGGCGGTGGTGGCGAACTCGGCCATCGAGAGCTCCGGCTCCGCGTGGATCTCGCGCCGCCAGGCGACCACGCGTCCCAGATTGGCGGCCAGCCAGGCGTCGATCACGGGCGAACTCACAGCAACGTCGCGGGCGTCGGTGCGTTCAGATCCTCGAGCAGCGGCAACCGCAGGGCCCGCTTGATGGCCCCGAGGTTGTCACCGGCGAAGCCGGCACGTTCGCGGGCGACTTCGCGCGCGCGGTCGAGCAGACGATCGGCCTCGACCGCTTCCTCGATGATTCCGCCGGAGACGGCGTCGGCGGCACCGTAGCGGCGTGAGGTCAGCATCGCCTCGGTGAGGGTGGCGTCGGGAATCCGGGTGCGGAGCAGCCCGGCCATGCCACGTGGGAACGGCATGTTCAGGGCCGCTTCGGGAAGCGACCAGAACCCACGATCCGAGCGCATGATCCGATGGTCCGCACACAGGGCGAGCATCGCGCCCGCGCCGAACGCGTGTCCGTTGATCGCCGCGATGGTCGGCGTCGCCGCGGACACCACCGTGGCGTACAGCGCGTGCACGGCGTCGAGGTAACTGGGGAGCGGCTCCGCCCCCGAGAACAGGTAGTCGGTGTCCAGACCGTTGCTGAAGAACTTGCCGGTGGCACTGATGATCAGCGGCTTCTTCGCCGCCACCGCCTCCTCGGTCAGCTCGGCGACCCGGGCGATCCACTCGCGCCCGAAACGATTCTCCGGGTTCGCTTCGTCGAGCTCCATGCCCTCGGTGCCCAGGTAGAGCTCGGCGGCGTCTTCGGTAACAGTCAAGTACGGCATGGCAGAAACCTTATCGCCGCGCACCACCCGAGGAGCAGGCAAGGGTGATCCGATTTAGGGTTGGTTCATGGATCCCACTGTCGATCACCACGCCGCGGCCGCTGCCGCCGCTGCCACCATCGCCGCCGAGACCGACTGTGCCCGGCACGATGTCGCGGTGATCCTGGGTTCGGGTTGGGCACCGGCCGCTGCCGCACTCGGCGACCCGCTGGCCGAGCTGTCGATGGCCGACGTCCCGGGATTCGGCACGCCGTCCGCGCAGGGGCACGCCGGGACCGTGCAGTCGATCCGGCTCGGAGACACCCGGGTCCTCGTGCTGCTCGGTCGGATCCACGCGTACGAGGGCCACCCGCTCGCCCGCGTGGTGCACCCCGTCCGGACCGCCGCGGCGGCCGGCGCCCGCACGATCGTGCTGACCAACGCCGCGGGCGGGATCCGGCCCGGTTTCGAGGTGGGGCAGCCCGTCCTGATCGCCGATCAGCTCAATCTCACGGGCCGCTCCCCTCTCGACGGCGCGCACTTCGTCAACATGGTCGACGCGTACAGTCCCGCACTCCGTGCGGCCGCTCGCCGGGTGGATCCCGATCTCGCCGAAGGGGTGTACGCGGGTCTACCGGGTCCGCAGTACGAGACACCGGCCGAGATCCGCATGCTCGCGACGATGGGTGCCGATCTCGTCGGCATGTCGACGGTGCACGAGACCATCGCCGCCCGAGCTGCCGGCGTCGACGTGCTCGGGCTCTCGCTCGTCACGAATCTGGCCGCGGGCATCACCGGGGCGCCACTCGATCACGCCGAGGTCCTGGCGGTCGGACGCGAATCCGCCGCACGGATGGGTGGGCTGCTCGCCTCGCTCATCGCGGCCGTCCCCACCCGGTGATCCGGTGCTGACGTTCGGGACGGCCGGTCTCCGCGGACCCGTCCAGCCCGGTCCGGACGGGATGAACGTGGAGACGGTCACCCGCGCAACAGCGGGTCTCGCCGACTGGCTGATCACCGAGGGCGCCACGGGGGCGCCGATCGTCGTCGGGCGGGACGCCCGGCACGGATCCGAGGACTTCGCCGCCGCGACGCGAGAAGTGTTGGCGGCGAAGGGATTCGATGTGATCGCACTCCCGGATCCGGGTCCGACCCCGCTCGTCGCCTTCGCGACGCGGCATCTGCGGGCCGCGGCCGGCGTGATGATCACCGCATCGCACAACCCGGCGCGCGACAACGGATACAAGGTGTACCTGGGCGGCGCCCGAGACGGTCGGGACGCCGCGGCGGGTGCACAGCTCGTGAGCCCCGCCGACCGCGAGATCGAGGCCGCCATCACTGCAGTTGGTCCGGCCGCGACCGTCCCACGGCTGGAGGTGGAGCCCGATCCGCGCGCCGCCGCAGTCGCCGACGGATACCTGTCGCGGTTGACCGAGCGGTTCGCGGGCGACGCGGCCCACCCGTTGCGGATCGCCCTCACCCCGATGCACGGTGTCGGCGGCGACCTCGCGCTCCGGGCGTTCTCCCGGTGCGGATTCGACGACGTCCGGGTGGTCGACGAGCAGTTCCGTCCAGATCCCGACTTCCCCACGGTCGCGTTCCCGAACCCGGAGGAGCCGGGCGCGACGGACCGGCTGCTCGCACTCGCCGACCGGACCGACGCCGATCTAGCCGTGGCACTCGACCCCGACGCCGACCGGTGCGCCGTCGGCGTCCGCGACGTCGACGGCTGGCGGATGCTGACCGGCGATGAGACCGGCGCACTGCTGGGTGTCGGGGTGCTCGACCGAGTCGGCCCGGGAGGCCCGCCCACGGTGATCGCGAGCTCCATCGTGTCCGGGACATTGCTGCACGCGGCCGCACTGCGCCGCGGTGCGGACGCCCGCCGCACCCTGACCGGATTCAAGTGGCTCGTCCGCGCGGGCGAACCACTCGTCTACGCCTACGAGGAGGCGCTCGGACACTGCGTCGACCCGCACGCCGTCCGCGACAAGGACGGGGTCAGTGCGGCGATCGCGTGCGCATTCCTCGCCTCGCGGTGGTCGGACCGGGGCGGTCTCGTCGCAGCTCTCGACGCCCTGCATCGAGAATGCGGGGTGCACCTCACCGCACCCCGATCGCTCCGCCTCGACGATCCCGCGGACATCGCGGCGATCATGGCGGATCTGCGGTCATCGCCGCCGCGCACGCTCGGCGGGATTCCGGTGACCGCGGTCGACTACGCCGCCCGGACCGACGGGCTGCGGACCGACGGCGTCGAGTTGACCGGGTCCGGCGCCGACGGTGTCGCCGTCCGGGTGTTCGTGCGGCCGAGCGGCACCGAGCCCAAGCTGAAGTTCTACGGACAGGTGAGCGCACCACCGGCGGCGGGTAGCGTCAGCACCGTGCGGCATCGGTTGTCGCAGTTGCTGGCCGAGGTCCTGGCGGAATTGCCGTCAGGACCGCGCGGGGAGGAGTGCGGTCGATGAGCTACCAGCAGTACCCCGATCCGGGGTATCAGCCGTCGGGGCCGCAGCCGCCCAAGCGTCCGTCGCCGTGGTCGTCGCCCGCCGTGCTCATCGCCCTCATCGCCGGTGTGATCGTGCTGATCGCCGGGGTCACGGTGGCGATCGTGTACTCGCAGAACCGGAAGAACGACACCGCGTCCACGACCGCCGCGCCCAGCCCGCCTCCGGCGACCGTCACCCAGACGCAGACGGGCGCGCCGCCGGCGACCGTCACGGTGCAGCCCACCACTGCGGCCCCGACGACGACCACCGGCTCCGGATCGGGTCCGGTCACCGTGCCGGGGGCCGATCGTCAGGGCTTCCTGAACGGGCCGCGCTGCAACGCCGCCGAGGACGATGCGGTGTTCGTCGGTTACACGGATCGCTCACAGGTGGTGATCTGCCAGGTCGGTTCGCAGACCGGCCGCTACTACTACAAGGGCGAGGCGGACGGGAACACCGTCGAGGTCGGCTACCCGACGCGCAGCGGCGACACCTTCGTCGCGACCAACGCCGACGTCGACTACGTCGTCACACCGAGTTCGCTGACCATCCGGCAGGGCGGCGCCACGGTGACCGTCGAGCCGATGATCGCGAGCTGGGTGGGCTGACCCGCGTCATGCGACGACGTCCGGCGCCCCTGCGGGCGCAGGTCCGGCGAACTGAGTCCGGTAGAGCTCGGCGTATCGACCGCCCGACGCCAAGAGAGTCTGATGGTCGCCTCGCTCCACCACTCGTCCGGCTTCCAGCACGACGATCTCGTCGGCGGCCCGCACCGTGGACAGGCGATGTGCGATGACCAGCGACGTCCGCCCGGCGAGCGCCTCGGCCAGGGCCTCGGACACCGCGGCCTCCGACGTCGAGTCGAGGTGAGCGGTCGCCTCGTCGAGAATCACCACGGACGGGCGCGCCAGCAGCAGCCGGGCGATCGTCAGCCGCTGACGCTCGCCGCCCGACAGCCGGTATCCCCGCTCGCCCACGACGGTGTCGAGACCGTTGGGCAGTGAGCGGATCAGGTCCTCCAGACGCGCCCGTCGCAACGCCGCCCACAGATCCTCGTCGGCGGCGTCCGGTCGCGCGAGGCGCAGATTGGCGGCGACGGTGTCGTGGAAGAGGTGCCCGTCCTGCGTCACGAGTCCGACCGTCCGATGCATCGATTCGGCCGTCAGGTCACGGACATCGACGCCGTTGAGCGAGACGCTGCCCTCGTCGACGTCGTACAGGCGGGTCGCCAAGGACGCGATCGTCGACTTGCCCGCGCCGGAACTGCCGACGAGCGCGACCATCGACCCGGCCGGGACGTCGAGGTCCACGCCGTGCAGGACGGCGCCGCTCTCGCGCGAGTCGAGCTGCGCCACCTCCTCCAGCGAGGCCAACGACACCTTGTCGGCCGCCGGATACGCGAAGGACACGTCGTCGAAGCGGACGGCGACGCCCGTGCCGATATTCGGGACCTCCCGTGCGTCGGGCCGGTCGACGATCAGCGGCGGCAGATCGAGCACCTCGAAGACTCGCTCGAAGCTGACCAGCGCGCTCATCACCTCGACCCGGGCGTTGGCGAGGGCGGTCAGCGGGGCGTACATCCGAGTCAGCAGCAACGCCAGCGAGACCACGGCACCGGCCGACAGGTGCTGGTGCACCGCCAGCCAGCCGCCGAGCCCGTACACCAGCGCCAGCGCGAGCGCGGAGACGAGCATGAGCGCGGTGTAGAAGTAGCTCTGCAGCATCGCCTGACGAACGCCGATGTCCCGAACCGCATCCGCGCGGTCGCCGAACTCCTTCGATTCGATGGCGGGACGACCGAAGAGCTTCACCAAGGTGGCGCCCGGGGCGGAGAACCGCTCCGTCATCTGGGTCGACATCCGGGCGTTGTGGTCGGCGCTCTCCCGTGCCAGCCCGGCCATCCGCCGGCCCATGCGCCGTGCGGGAATCACGAACACGGGCAGCAGGATCAGCGCCAGGATCGTGATCTGCCAACTGATGGCGAACATGACGCCGAGGGTCAGCACCAGCGTCACGACATTGGAGACCACGCCCGACAGCGTGTCGCTGAACGCGCGTTGCGCGCCGATCACATCGTTGTTCAGTCGACTCACCAGAGCGCCCGTCCGGGTCCTGGTGAAGAACGCGACCGGCATCCGCTGCACGTGATCGAAGACCGCGCGGCGCAGGTCGAAGATCAGCCCCTCACCGATGTTCGACGACAGCCAGCGCGTGCCGATCGACGCGGCCGCCTCGGCGACCGCGATCAACGCGATCAGCAGCGCGAGGACCACGATCTCCCGTCCGGCCGACGGGCTCTCCGAGTTGATCAGGTTCACCACCCGCCCCGCGAGCAGCGGGGTGACGACGGTCAGGACCGCGGTGATGATGGACAGGACCAGGAAGATGATGATTCGCCGACGGTGCGGGCGCGCGAATCCTCCGATGCGGCGGAGGGTCGCGCGACGATCGGCGCGCATCGCCTGCGCATCCGATGCGTGCATCGACTTGTACATGACATCCCACGCCACCGATTCCATGCTCACTGGCGATCACCCCCGTCGGTGGCTTCGGCTGCAACAGTTCTCATGTCGTCGAGTTGACTTCATCAAGTGCACTTCATGTCAAGCCGATCGCCCCGACGACGGGCGGTCAGCGCGGCCCGAACTGCCGATCGCCCGCGTCGCCGAGTCCGGGGACGATGAACTTCGCGTCGTTCAGGTGGTCGTCGACGGCGCCGATCACCAGGCGCAGCGGGCGCCCCCACGCACGGAGTGCCTCGAGACCCTCCGGCGCGCCGACCACGCAGATCGCAGTGATGTCGGTGGCGCCGCGAGCGGTCAGCAGGTCCAGGGTGTGCACCAGTGACCCGCCGGTCGCCAGCATCGGATCGAGGACGCAGACGGGCCGACCGGTCAGATCGTCCGGCAACGACGCGAGGTACTCGCTCGGCCGCGCGGTCCGCTCGTCTCGCGCCACTCCGACGAATCCGATGGCGGCGTCGGGCACGCTCGCGATGGCGGCGTCGAGCATCCCCAGTCCGGCGCGGAGCACCGGCACGAACAACGGGGGCTGAGCCAGGGTCGCGCACGGTGCCAGACCGACGGGTGTTCGCACCTCGATCGCCCGCTCGGGGGCCGCAGCGAACGCCTCGTAGACCAGCATCTGGGCCAGCCGCGCGAGCGCATCGCGGAACGCCGAATTCGGCGTGGACTCGTCCCGGAGCACCGCGAGCCAGGCACGCGTGAGCGGATGGTCGACGACGCGGATCTGCAGGCCGGACGTGGCGGTGTCGGTCATGGAATCATCGTACGGTCGACCTCGGACAGTGCTCGCCCGATTCGCTGCTCATCGCCGGACGACCGCCCCGACACGCCGGGCCGACGTCGACGGAACCGATCAGCGATCCCCTGCGTCCAAACTGGTATGAACGCGCAATCCGGCAGACCGGTCACCATCGATTCCGGTGCGACGCACGCCGTCGCCGCAACTCAGGCCGCCGCGGCCCGATCGGTCGCCGCCCGGTCGACCGCCGAACGGATCGACACGTCGGCGCTGGCGCCGACGTTCGGCCTCATCGGCGCCGAGTTCCTCGGCGCGCTGAATCGGTTGGAGTCGGCCCGAGCGAATCGACTGGACACCTTGGCCGAACAGCACGCGGGCACCGCCGACCGCACCCGCAGCGCGAGCAACTCGTACGACTGCTGCGACGCGACCGGTGCATGCGAGCTCACCGGAGTGCCCGCATGAGCGCGGCCATGCTGGTCGCTCCGCTCAAGGCGCTGGTGGCCACCCTCGGGACCGGCGTGCTCCCGCCGGGCACGACCACCGTCTACACCGACACCCAGGCGTCACTCGATCACGCGTCAACTCTGTCCCGACAGAGCGTGCAGGCAGCGACGGCGGGGTGGCACGGCGCCGGCGGCGATCAAGCGTCGGAGACCGCGCGGCAGCTGTCGGCGGCCGACGACTCGGTCGCCACGTCGGGGACCGAGATCGCGGCGATCGTGGAGACCGCGGCCGGCCGGGTCAAAGCCGCCAACGGCGAACTCAACGGACTCATCGAGTCCTTCGCCGCCGCCGCGGCCACGATCCCGGCGGTGGCCTCCCCGGCGGGCCTGGCGGTCCTGGTCCCCCTCGCGCTGGACCACCTGGCTCGCGGAGTGCAGGTGGTCCAGCGTGCGCAGACCGCACTGTCCGGCGACGCCGAGGAGCTCGGCCGACACGAGGCCGACGCCGAGGCCGCGTTGCCCGCGGGCGGCCCGTCGTCGGGTCCGACGGGCCCGACGGGCGGGCGCATCCCGGTGACTCTGCCGGACGGATCGGTGAGCTATGCACCCAACGAGCGTGCGGCGAAGGCTGTCCGTGCCGCACTCAGCGTGCAGGGCACGCCGTATGTGTGGGGCGGCACCACCACCGACGGCTTCGATTGCAGCGGGTTCACTCAATGGGCCTACCGCCAGGCCGGGTTGGAGCTGCCCCGTCTGGCGCAGGAGCAGGACACGGCCGGATTCGAGGTGGCGCAGGCCGACCTTCAGCCCGGAGACCTCGCGGTCTGGTCCGGTCACGTCGCGATGTACATCGGAAACGGCCAACTGGTGGAGACCGGAGGAGATCCGGTCGGCGTCACCCCGCTGCGCACGACCAACGCCGACCAGACGTTCGAAGGTTTCTACCGGCCGCGCTGACGGTGCGATCACGGCCGTCGAGGCGCGCGGATCACCCGAATGTGAAGGTGTACGCGTCGACGCCCGCGCTGAGCTCGAGCGTCACCACGCGATGCCGGTAGTCGCCCGCGGCGAGGTTGTGAAGCCGCGGCGGTCCGGACACGTCGACGACTCGGTCGGGCAGGCCGTCGACGTGCACCACCGCGCGTCCGTTCCCGCCGAGCACGGCATTCACCGACGACGCCGTGCTGTCGAGCCGAATCCGCGCACCGTCCTCGGCCCGTACCGACTCGTCGGTGACGTCGAACCGGCCGGCGAGGGCATACGTGTCGGCCTGTTGATCGGGGGCGAACGAGTAGTCATGCGTACCCGCTGTCAACGTGCCGCCGCTGTACGCGCCTGCCGAGCGCGATGCCGACAGGTACATCTCCGGCGAGATGGGTCCGGCGGCGGTCGGGGCGTCTGCGGCGCCGCTGGTCGGTGCGGGCAATGCCGCGTCGGGCGCGGATTCGTGCAGGAGCGTCCGGATCCGCTGCTCCATCTCGGCGTATCCGCCTTCCCCGTACGACACGGCCCGGATCACACCGTGCGCGTCGATCAGATACTTCGCCGGCCAATAGCGATTTCCGAAGGCGTTCCAGACGGCGTAGTCGTTGTCCTGGACCACGG
The DNA here is from genome assembly GCF_000192435.1 of Gordonia neofelifaecis NRRL B-59395. Classification (GTDB taxonomy): domain Bacteria; phylum Actinomycetota; class Actinomycetes; order Mycobacteriales; family Mycobacteriaceae; genus Gordonia; species Gordonia neofelifaecis. The sequence continues at coordinate 222,239 of NZ_AEUD01000002.1, read as the reverse complement.
GGTACGAGATGCGTTCGTCACCGATGGCGGCGGCGACGTTGCCCGCGTCCTTCTCGAACGCGAACTCCGGGGTGTGGACGCCGACCACCTCCAGCCCGGAACCCCGATAGGTGTTCCACCACGCGCGGACGTGCGGCCCGTCGCGCAGGCAGTTGATGCACGAGTACGTCCAGAAGTCGACCAGGACGACATGGCCGCGGAGGCCCGTGACGGTGAGCGGGGCGTCACCGGGCGTGTTGAACCAGCGCCCGCCCCCGGTGAGGTCCGGCGCGGGCCCGCAGTCGGCGAGACCCCCGCCTCCCGTGCACGCCGCTGCCCCTCCGACGGACCGGCCGAGCGCGCGATTGACCGTGTCCGATTGCGCGAGAGCCCGGTCCACCGACGCCGTGTACGACGGAATGGCGGCCTGCAGTCGCGCCGGCGCGTCGAACACGAGGGCCACCGCGAGACCGATCAGGATCACCCCGCCGACCGCGCGAATGGTGCGCTGCCGGTCGCGGTAGGCGGCCAGCCTCCTGGTGAGCGAGGCTCCGGCAACGGCGAATACCAGCAGCGGAATCGCCGCGCCGATCGCGAACGACACGGTGAGGACCACGGTGCGCCAGCCGATGTCACCGGTCGCACCCGCCACCGAGATCGCCGCGAGCACCGGACCGGCACACGGAACATAGAGCGTGCCGAGGCCCAGCCCCAGCAGAAACGGTCCGAATCGCCCGCCCTTGCCGTTCGGCGTCCATCCCGGCAGCCGCGCGAACGGCCGTTCCAGCGCATGAGCCACCGACGGGATCAGCATCCCGAGTCCGATGAGGACCAGCAGCACGATGCCGGTCCACCGCAACAGGCCGCTGGGCAGGCCCAGCGCCGCGAGCACCAGCGTGCCGAGCAGAGTGATGAGGCTGAAGCTGACCACGATGCCGACGATGATCGCGAGCGCCCGGCCATAGCCCGGCCGCACCCGTCCCTCGTCGGCCGACGAGCCGCCGGTGATGAAGATGACCGGGATCATCGGCAGCACGCACGGGGACACCCCGGTCACCAGACCACCGGCCAGTCCCACCAGAATCATCGTCAGCATCGCCGGGCTCCCTGTCGTCCGTGGACCGTCTTCCCGGCCCTCATCCGTGATTCGGCGCCGGCTGCGCTCCGGATTGCCGGGGCCGTCGACGAATCGCAGATCCTGACCGGACCGTGCTCCGACCTACGGCATGGGCACCTGAACGACCATCGGCGACGTCGGTTCCGGCGATCCACTCATCGGCTCCACCGAGAGCGACACGCCCGCGGGCCGACCCATGTCGGTCATCACCACGCTCGACCGATCATCGGCGGGGACCACCCCCGCGGACTTCATCCGGCCGTCGACGGAGATCCACACCTGATATCCCATCGCCTGCTCCGTCGGCGGCAGATCCTCGACGGTGACGACGGTCGCCCGCTGCGAGGGCGAATACATCGCGGCGACATTCCCCGCGCCCAACGTGCCCGTCGACTTCTGCATGTCCGGTGCCGCCAGGACGTCGCGCATCGCCCCGTCGGCGCTCTGTTCGACGGTCTGTGCGTGACCGGTCACCACATGCCACGCCACGGCTCCCCCCGCCCCCGCCGCCATCACGATGCACGCCGCAGCCGCCCATCGCGTCCACCGCCGCGGGCCTCGCTGATCCCCGGACTCCCGGTCGACGGCGTCCATCAGCCGCGCGCGAACGCTGTCGGGTACCGGCTCGGCGGATGTGTTCAGATCAGCGGCGCGCTCCGCCCAGACCGCATATTCCCCGGCGCAGCCGATGCAGACGAGCAGGTGCTCGCGGACCCGCCGTGATTGGATCTCGTCCAAGGCATCGAGGGCATAGAGCGGCAGCAGATCGTCGACGTGCTCGTCGGAACGGTGACGTGTCTCTGTCATCTCACTTGCCTCCCATGCACGCGCGGAGCCGCTGCAGTCCGTCGCGGATCCGGGTCTTCACCGTCGCCGGATTCACGGCGAGCACCGACGCGACCTCCGCATAGGTCAGCCCCCCGAAATAGGCGCGGTCGATCGCCTCTCGCTGTTTGTCGGTCAGCGTGTTCAGACAGCCGCGCACCCGCAAGTGCTCGTCGCGGGCGACGACGTCATCGCTGACCGAGTCGAAATCCGGCTCCCGGGCAGACTCGAATCGCTGGTCGCGGCGGTGTTCGGCGACATCGTGACGGACTGTGTCGACCGCCCGGCGGTGCACGAGCGTGGTGATCCAGGCGCGCGCGCTGCCGCGATCACGGTCATAGGCGGCCGCGGTGCGCCACACCTGCAGCCACGCCTCCTGCAGGACCTCCTCGCCGCGGGCCCTGCTGCCGACCACCCGATGCGCCAGTGCCAGGGTCCGCGGGCCGAGTTCGTCGAAGAGCGCGCCGAACGCGTCACGATCACCGCCGCCGACCGCCACGAGCAGATCGTCGAGCGACACCGCCGAGTCGACCGCCACCCGCTGATTCGTCATGTCCACACCAACCATTCGACACCGCGCGCGTCACGGATTGGTCTCCGCCGAGCGTGCCAGTGAGGTTCGGCCGGGAACGGATCGAACCCATCCACACGGGCCGCTGCTCCGAACCGTTCAGTGAGGGCCACCGAAGGCGTGGTCACATCTGACGAAGGGGATCCCATGATTTCGCTGACCACCCGGCGCACCGCTGCCGCCGCCATCGTCGCAGCCGGAGCGCTGACCGTGCTCCTGTCCGCATGCGGCGACCCGAAGCCGGAAGCGCCGCACTCGTCTGTCATGCAGAGCTCGGACATGATGGCGCCTCACTCATCCGACATGAAGAACCCGGACATGATGACGCCTCACTCATCCGACATGAAGAACCCGGACATGACTCCGCCGAACAGCGGAATGACGGGCTCTCCGACCAGTGACGCGATGACCGGGCCGACCGATGCGATGACCGGCCGCTGACGGTTCGTCGGGCCGGCTGCGCGGACCGGGCGACACTCGATCCCCGGCCCCGTGCAGCAGGCTCGGACGAACTTGATTAGGCTCTGTGACCATGGCCGGTGACATCGTTCCCATCGAACTCGGACTGACCGAAGGCAACCTCTTCACACTGTGGGCTCCGCGGTGGCGCGAGGGCGATGACGAGTGGGAAGCGTTCCTCGGTCTCGACGACGACCTCTACGCCCTTCCCGGCGTCGCCGAACTGACGGCGTTCGTCCGCACCGACGACGACAACGACCTCGTCGACCACCCCGCGTGGGAGACGATCAAGAAGCTGCAGGCGTCCGAGCTGGTGCCCGACGACAAGCACAGCTACGACCTCATCGGTGTGCCCGAACTGGCCGCGGAGGATCCTCGTCCCGAGGTCCTCGCCGAGCTGGAGGACGCCCTCGAGATCGTCCGCATCATCGGTGAGGTGTGCGAGCTCGCCGCCGTCACCAAGTTCTTCAACGGCAATCCGATCCTCGGCGCCGTCACCGTCGGAACCAACAACTTCACCGGTCGCGACGGCGTCGACCTGTGGGTGCGCATCGGTCGCCTGATCGCCAAGCACTGGGACGACGTCATCGACGCCCTGGACGACGTCATCACGGTGCCGAAGGTCGACGCCGACGCGGTCACCGTCGCCGAGGACGAGTTGGCAGCCGCCGCCTCGGCCGAGGACGAGGACGAGCCGGAGTTCGATTCGGTCGATCCTCTGGAGGACGAGGACGACGATGCGGAGGAGGACGACGACGTCGAGGACGAGATCGACGAGGACGACTTCTGGGCCGGCGTCGGCATCGACCCGATCCGCATCTACACCGACGGCGGCGAGTTCCTGACGCTGCGGTGCTACCTCGGGGACGATCCAGTGTTCCTCGGTAAGAAGGGCACCGTGTACGGCTTCGGTTCCGAGCGTGCGCTGACCCGATTCCTCGCGGACAACGACGACCACGATCTGGCGAAGCTGTCGACGTTCAGCGAGGTCCAGTCCGCCGCCGACACGAACGAGATCGAGTTCGACGTCCTCTCGGAGAACGTCTACGCCCTCCAGGGCATCGGCGAGGACATCCTCGACGGACCCCGCCGTGTCGACAGCCACCAGCTCGATCTCGCCGTGGAGCTCCTGACCGACGCCGCCGACTATGCGGGCATCGACACCGTCAACGAGGCGTTGGCGACCACCACCCCGCTCGGCTGGTTCGTCGACTACGCCGTCAACCCCGACCCCAAGCGCCTCGCACCCTCCGGCCCCTTCGACAACGAAGCCGAGGTCTGGCGCGCGCTGGTCCACGACTTCGAGGACCGCCTGGTCAAGCGCGGGTAGCCACCCGTCGGGCCCCGGGTGGTCGAGTAGCCTCGGCGGCGTAACGAGATCCACACACTGACGGACTAAAGCTGTCGTTTGGTGCCACCAGGAGACACCAAACGACAGCCTTGATCTCGTCAGTCGCTTCGTTCTCGCCTGACCTGCGGAAATACGGGACCTGCTTGACAGACCGCCGATCACCCCATGAGCACGGCGAAGCCCGGTTTGATCACCTCGTCGATCAGCCGGAGGCGCTCATCGAACGGGAGGAACGCCGATTTCATCGCGTTGACGGTGAATCGCTCGAAGTCGGCCCAGCCGTATCCGAACTGCTGGTGCAGAACCATGAACTCGCGGCTCATGGTCGTGTTGCTCATCAGCCGGTTGTCGGTGTTCACGGTGACGCGGAACCGCAGTTTCGCGAGGATGTTGAACGGGTGGTCGGCCAGTGAGGCGACCGCTCCGGTCTGCACGTTGCTGCTCGGGCACAGTTCCAGCGGAATCCGCTTGTCACGCACGTAGTCGGCCACCCGGCCCAGCTTCGCGCCGCCGAACGACGGATCGGTCGGCGCGGCGCCCGCCGGAAGCACGATGTCGTCGATCACGCGCACGCCATGCCCGAGGCGATCGGTGCCGCAGAAGGCGACGGCTTCATGGATCGACGGCAGGCCGAACGCCTCACCCGCGTGAATGGTGAAATGCGAGCACTCGCCACGGAGGTATTCGAACGCATCGAGGTGCCTGCTCGGCGGGTTTCCGGCCTCTGCGCCCGCGATGTCGAAGCCGACGACACCGCGGCCGCGGAATCGGACGGCCAGTTCCGCGATCTCCCGCGATCGTGCCGCATGCCGCATCGCCGTCACGAGGCAGCGGACGATGATCGGCCGGCCGGACGCCGCCGCGGCTTCCTCACCGGAGGCGAATCCCCGGAGCACCGCGACGACCACCTCGTCCAGCGAGAGGCCCGCCTCCAGATGCAGCTCGGGCGCGAAGCGGACCTCGGCGTAGACCACGCCGTCGGCGTGCAGGTCCTCGACGCATTCCCGGGCGACACGCTCCAGCGCGCCCGCGCTCTGCATCACGGCGACGGTGTGCGCGAAGGTCTCGAGATAGCGTTCCAGCGACCCGCTGTCCGCCGCGGTCGCAAACCACTCGGCCAGGTCGTCGGCCGTGTCGGCGGGCAGGGCGTCGTACCCCTGCCGCCGGGCCAGGTCGAGGACGGTGGACGGTCGCAGGCCACCGTCGAGATGGTCGTGCAACAGCACTTTCGGTGCCAATCGGCACTCGTCGGCGGTGATCGTGACGGGGCTGGCCATGCCCCGACGGTAGCGCCGATCCGACGCGAACGCGCGACAAGCGGGTCCACGTCGTCGGCGTCGCCGCGTCAGTTCAGCAGCGCCCTCAGCATGGTCCCGGCCTCCGTGACCTGGCCGGGCACATGACCGTTCGCGACCATGTTGACGACGATGCCGTCGATTCCGGGATCCAGCACTCGCCGCTGCAGTTGCTCCGCGACATCGTCGGGGGTGCCGATGAACATCCGGTCGGTGGCCCTGGCGTACGTCTCGTCGTCGAGCGTGTCGGGATCAACTCCCGATTTGCGCAGGTAGTCATGTGCGAGCGACCGCGCCCGGTCGCCGTCGGTGTCCATCATCACGAACGACAGGAAGCTCGTCTCCAGCGTGTCGCGGTCGCGACCGGTCTCTTCGCACCGCGCGGCGAGCGCATCGAGTTTGCGCGGCAGCTCCGACGCATTGCAGATCACGTTGAGATGGTCGGCGTACCGCGCGGCCAGACCGAACGTCTTCTTCTCTCCACCGCCGCCGAGCATGATCGGCAGATCGTCGCGCAGTCGTGGCCGATTCAGGGTGCCGTGCGCCCGATACCATTTGCCGTCGAGTTCGGGCCGCCCGCCGCGCAGCATCGGTGAGATGATCTCGAGCGCCTCCGACAGCCGCTCGAAGCGGTCGGTGAAAGTGCCGAACTCGAATCCCATCTGATCATGCTCGAGTTGGAACCACCCGGCACCGATCGCAAGCACCGCCCGGCCGCCGCTGACGACGTCGAGGGTGGTCACCGTCTTCGCGAGCATCGCGGGGTTGCGGTAGGTGTTGCCGGTGACCAGAGCAGCCGCTGGTCCTCCCGGCACGAACTCGCACGAGCTCGGTAGGCGTCGCGTGGCGGCGAGGAGCGTCGTGTACGACTCCAGCATCGGCTCACTCGGTGCACCGATCCCGGGCAGTTGATAGAAGTGGTCCATCACGAACACGGTGTCGAAACCGGCCGCCTCAGCCTCCCGCACCTGCGCCGCGACTGTCGGAAAGATGTTCGAGTCCGGCCCGGTGATCGCCGGGTCCAGTGGATCGGGGTAGCTGAAGTTGGGAATCTGGTATCCGATGCGAATCCGCTTGTCGACCATGCGATCCAAGGTAGCGGTCGGCGCCCGACACCACCGGGCGTTCGCACTCCCCGGGCACTAGGCTCAAGGGCGGAGCGGCCCAGCGCCCCGGATCCCGAGGAGACCCGATGACTTCGCCACATGTACCGACACCGTCCCTCTCGGCTGTCTTCGGGACATCCCTGAAACAGCTGACCGGCAACCTCGGAGCGACCGTCGGGGCGACATTCGTCTGGGGAGTCGTCTCGATGATCGTCGGGTTCGTCATCGGCGGCGTGACCAACGGGTCCGGCTCCTGGAGGGACGATCCCTCTCCCACCGGCGCCGCGATCTCCGCGATCCTCGACGGACTGTTCCTGGCCCTGGTGCTGTCGTGCGTGCTGACCGGCTTCTTCCGGATCGCACGCACCGGCCATGCCGAGTTCGCCGACTTCTTCCGGCCCACCGCTTTGGTGCCGGTCCTGATAGCGAACCTCGTCATCAGCCTCGTCACGGCCGTGGTGACGTTGCTGATCGGCACCGGGTCGTTCGTTCAGTGGGTGCTGAGCCTCGTGGTCTCGCTTCTCCTCAGTCTGATGTTCGTGTGGACGCAGGTGTTCGCGGTCGGCGGCGGCCGCGGCCCCCTCGACGCCATCGGAGACTCGGTCCGCCTCACGCTCGCGCGGCCGGGTACGACGATCATGGTGGTCGTGCTGATGCTGATCCTGATGATCCTGGGGTTGATCGCATTCCTGATCGGCCTGATCTTCACCCTGCCGCTCGCCGCGCTGATCCTGGTCAACTACTACCGCGGATTCACCGGCGAGATGGACCTGTCGTTGACCTGACCCGCTCGAGGATCCGCGACCGTCCGGCCGACCCCGGGTCCGCGCCGAGTTCGACGGCGCCGACGGCCGCGGCCGCCGCCCGCTCGATCGTCGACTCGTCGTCGGTGTGCAGGGTCAACAATGGCCGGCCGCGTCGGACCCGATCGCCGACGACCGCGTGCCACACGACACCGGCGGTCGCCGATACCCGGTCGCCCGGGCGCGACCGTCCGGCGCCGAGCAGCCATGCCGCCTGTCCGACCGCCAGCGCGTCCAGCCCGGTGAGGTACCCGTCCGCGTCCGCACGGATCTCGTGCGTGTGAAGAGGAGTCGGCAGTGGCGCATCCGGGTCACCGCCCTGCGCCGCGATCATCGCCCGCCACGAGTCCATCGCACGTCCGTTACGGAGGTTGTCCGCCGGATCGACGTCGGGCCTGCCCGCCGCGTCGAGCATCTCCCGCGCCAGCGCGAGAGTCAGTTCGACGACGTCGCCCGGTCCACCGCCGCCGAGGACCTCGAGCGACTCTGCCACCTCCACGGCGTTGCCGGCGCTCCGCCCGAGCGGAGTCGACATGTCGGTCAGGAGCGCGGTGGTGTCGACTCCGGCGTCCCCGCCCAGTGCGACCATGGTCTCGGCGAGTTCCCTCGCCTCGCTGATCTCCTTCATGAACGCGCCCGATCCGACCTTCACGTCGAGGACGAGCGACGCGGTTCCCTCGGCGATCTTCTTGCTCATGATGCTGCTCGCGATCAGCGGTATCGAGGCGACCGTCCCGGTCACGTCACGCAGGGCGTAAAGCTTGCGGTCTGCCGGTGCCAGATCGGCGGTGGCTGCGCAGACCACGGCACCGACCTCCGTCAACGACCGCCGCATTTCGGCGGCCGTCAGATCGGCACGCCAACCCGGGATGGACTCCAATTTGTCGAGGGTTCCGCCGGTGTGGCCGAGTCCGCGTCCCGACAGTTGCGGAACCGCCACACCGTACGACGCCACCAGCGGGGTGAGCGGCAGGGTGATCTTGTCGCCGACGCCGCCCGTCGAATGCTTGTCCGCCGTCCGCAACGGGCGGCCGTCCCGGACGAGGTCGGAGAAGTCCATCCGCACGCCGGAGTCGATCATCGCCGTCGTCCAGTCTGCGGTCTCCCGCCGCGACATGCCGCGGAACACGATCGCCATCAGCAATGCCGACATCTGCTCGGGTGCCACCCGGCCGTCGGTGAAGCCTGCGACGACCTCGCGGATCTGCTCGCGCGAGAGGTCGCGACCTTCTTTCTTCGCGAGAATCACCCCGACGGGGTCGAACCCCGCGCTCACCGAACCGACTCGAGATGGCCGGGCCCGAAGGCGTCGGGCAGCAACGAGCCGAGGGTGCGCGGGCCCGCCGCCGAGTCGACGAGAAGGTCCGGCCCACCGACCTCGAGCAGGATCTGCCTGCACCGCCCGCACGGAGTCAGGACCGTGCCTTCGGCGTCACAGACGCTGACGGCCACCAACCGCTCTCCGGAAGCCCGTTCTCCGTCGCCGAATAGACCCTGAGAGAACCCTGTCGCCACCATCGAAACCTCGGCACAGATACCGAGACCGTATGAGACATTTTCCACATTGCATCCGACGACGACCGCGCCGGACTGTGTGATTCCCGCCGCACCGACCGGGAAGTTCGAGTAGGGTGCATATGCCCTGGTCATCACCAGTTTTGCAGCGTCACGGATGGCATCGAAGTCGATTTCGTCGGCCAATTCGTCCTCTATTCCCAGATATCCGAGTAGGTAAGGCACACCTAATTTAATCGGTGGAGCTTGATCACATTGCTCCGGCAATTTACGACAAGACTCAGCTTAGGTTTAAAGTCAGGTGCATTGGGTCTGCGGCGACCTTCGCGTCGCTTGCGGCCCCTGTACCAAGTCGACGACAACGGAGGCGTAGTTTCGCGATGAGCACCCCCACAGAGGTTGCACCGGCACCGGTGCGCAAGCGCTCTCTCTATAGAGGTGACCCAGGAATGTGGTCGTGGGTGTTGCACCGCATCACCGGCGTCTCCATCTTCTTCTTCCTCTTCGTGCACGTGCTCGACACCGCGGTGATCCGGGTGAACGAGAACTCGTACACCGAGATCATCGAGACCTACAAGACGCCGCTGATCGGCCTGATGGAGATCGGCCTCGTCTTCTGCGTGCTCTACCACGCACTGAACGGCCTCCGCGTCATCCTCGTCGACTTCTGGGGCAAGGGTGCCAAGTACCAGCGCCAGATGCTGTGGACCATCCTCACCGTCTTCGCGATCGTGTTCATCGCAGCCGCCGTGCGCATGCTGCAGATCCTGATCACGCACGCGTTCTAAGGGAGCTGAGAGACAATGACTGAAGCAAAGACCCTCGGCACCGCCTACGACCGCCCGGCCAGCCTGGACGCGCCGAACGCGCCGCGCATCCGCAGCCGCGGCAACTTCGAGAAGAACGCATGGATGTTCATGCGCTTCTCCGGCCTGGCCCTCATCGTCCTGACGTTCGGCCACATGTTCATCATGCTCATGTGGGACAGCGGCGTGCACCGCATCGACGCCTCGTTCGTCGCCGACCGCTGGAAGTCGCCCTTCTGGCAGGTCTGGGACCTCACCATGCTCTGGCTCGCGCAGCTGCACGGCGGCAACGGCGTCCGCACGGTCATCGCCGACTACTCGCGCAAGGACTCCACCCGCTTCTGGCTGAACACCTTGCTCGCCCTGTCGATGATCCTCATCCTCGTGCTGGGCACCTACGCGATCCTCACCTTCGGCAGCGCCAGCTAAGGAGTACTAGAAACCCATGCAGGAACACCGCTATGACGTGGTCATCATCGGCGCCGGCGGCGCCGGTATGCGCGCTGCCATCGAAGCCGCGCCCAAGGCCCGCACCGCAGTCCTGACCAAGCTCTACCCCACCCGCTCCCACACCGGCGCAGCCCAGGGCGGCATGTGCGCCGCCCTCGCGAACGTCGAAGAGGACAACTGGGAGTGGCACACCTTCGACACGGTCAAGGGCGGCGACTACATCGTCGACCAGGACGCCGCGGAGATCATGGCCAAGGAGGCCATCGACGCGGTGCTGGACCTGGAGAAGATGGGTCTGCCGTTCAACCGCACCCCGGAAGGCCGCATCGACCAGCGTCGCTTCGGCGGTCACACCCGTGACCACGGCAAGGCCCCGGTCCGCCGCGCCTGCTACGCCGCCGACCGCACCGGTCACATGATCCTTCAGACGCTCTACCAGAACTGTGTCAAGCACAACGTCGAGTTCTTCAACGAGTTCTACGCACTCGACGTCAACATGACGACCGACGAGAACGGCGAGCCCGTCGCCAACGGTGTCGTCGCCTACGAGCTGGCCACCGGCGAGATCCACGTCTTCCACGCGAAGTCGATCGTGTTCGCCACCGGCGGGTCGGGCCGCATGTACAAGACGACGTCCAACGCGCACACCCTCACCGGTGACGGCATGGGCATCATCTTCCGCAAGGGTCTGCCGCTGGAGGACATGGAGTTCCACCAGTTCCATCCGACAGGCCTCGCGGGCCTGGGCATCCTGATCTCCGAGGCGGTCCGAGGCGAGGGCGGCATCCTCCGCAACGCCGACGGCGAGCGCTTCATGGAGCGCTACGCCCCCACCATCAAGGACCTCGCTCCGCGTGACATCGTCGCCCGGTCGATGGTGCTCGAGGTGCTCGAGGGCCGCGGCGCCGGACCGAACAAGGACTACGTCTACATCGACGTGCGCCACCTCGGCGAGGACGTCCTCAACGAGAAGCTCCCGGACATCACCGAGTTCGCGCGCACCTACCTGGGCGTCGACCCGGTCACCGAGCTGGTCCCGGTGTACCCGACCTGCCACTACGTGATGGGCGGCATCCCGACCAACGTCCGCGGCCAGGTGCTCGCCAACAACGAGCAGATCGTCCACGGCCTGTTCGCGGCCGGCGAGTGCGCCTGCGTGTCGGTCCACGGCGCCAACCGCCTCGGCACCAACTCGCTGCTCGACATCAACGTCTTCGGACGTCGTGCGGGCATCGCGGCGGCCGAGTACGCCAACGAGACGCAGTTCACCGAGCCTGTCGAGAACCCGACCGAGATGGTCGACGGCTGGCTGGCCGGCCTGCTGTCGGAGCACGGCAACGAGCGCGTGGCCGACATCCGCACCGAACTGCAGCAGACCATGGACAACAACGCCTCGGTGTTCCGTACCGACGAGACCCTGAACCGGGCACTCTCCGACGTCCGTGCGCTGAAGGAGCGGTACAACCACATCCGCGTGCACGACAAGGGCAAGCGCTTCAACAGCGACCTGCTCGAGGCCGTCGAGCTGGGCTTCCTGCTCGAGCTGGCCGAGGTCACCGTCGCCGGTGCGCTCAACCGCAAGGAGTCGCGCGGCGGCCACGCGCGCGAGGACTTCCCGAAGCGGAACGACGCCGACTACCTGGTGCACACCATGGCGTACAAGAAGGGCGAAGGCCTGCTCGCCGACATCGAGCTCGACTACAAGCCCGTCGTCCAGACCCGCTACGAGCCGATGGAGCGTAAGTACTGATGACTGCCACACTCGAATCCACCCCGGCGACCAACGAGCCCCCGCTGCCTCCGGTTCCGGCCGAGGCGACGATGGTCACGCTCAAGATCTACCGGTTCAACCCGGAGGATCCCGACGCACAGGGCTTCGAGAGCTTCCGCGTGCCGGCGCTGCCGACCGACCGTCTGCTCAACCTGCTCCTGTACGTGAAGGGCTACCTGGACGGCTCGCTGACCTTCCGTCGCAGCTGCGCCCACGGTGTGTGCGGCTCGGACGCGATGCGGATCAACGGCACCAACCGGCTGGCGTGCAAGCTCCTGATGAAGGACCTGCTGCCGAAGGACTCGTCCAAGGAGATCACCATCACCATCGAGCCCATCAAGGGTCTCCCGGTGGAGAAGGATCTCGTGGTCGACATGGAGCCGTTCTTCGACGCGTACCGCGCGATCAAGCCGTTCCTGATCACCTCTGGCAACGAGCCGACGTACGAGCGCATCCAGAGCCAGGCCGACCGCGCTCGCTTCGACGACACCACCAAGTGCATCCTGTGCGCATGCTGCACCACCAGCTGCCCGGTGTTCTGGAACGAGGGCTCGTACTTCGGCCCGGCCGCGATCGTGAACGCGCACCGCTTCATCTTCGACAGCCGTGACGAGGGTGCCGCCGAGCGTCTCGACATCCTCAACGACGTCGACGGCGTGTGGCGCTGCCGCACCACGTTCAACTGCACCGACGCATGCCCCCGCGGCATCCAGGTGACCCAGGCGATTCAGGAAGTCAAGCGCGCCCTGATGTTCGCCCGCTAGATCAGCAGACCTTTCTCTGCAGCCCCGACGAGGCCCCCGGATTCTTCCGGGGGCCTCGTCGTCTGTCCCGCCTCGCTGCCCGGTCGCCTCGGTTTCGACTCGCTCCGCTCGCTCAACCAGCGGGTAAGGGTGCGATCTCCGCTGGTAGAGCGAGCGCTCTCCGCGGGTTGAGCGAGCGGAGCGAGTCGAAACCACCAGCCACCCGGACGGGCACGCAACCCCCGACGGTGGCACCGGTAGGGTGACCCTCGTCATGAGCATGTCCGTCTTCAAGCGCACCGCGGCGGTGTTCGCCGCACTCGGCGTGATCGTCGCGTTGTCCGCAGCACCCGCATCCGCCGACCCGGCGGTCGCCGTCACTCCGCCCGTCGCACCGCTGACGACGCCGAACACCGATGCCTGTCCGCACCGGACGGGTACACCGCCTGCGGTCGACGAGTCCGAGGCCGTCGCGCCGGGCGCCACCGCCCCCGCTCCCCTGCCCGTGCCCGACCGCCCCGTGGGCGGTGACCGGCTCGGCGGATGCGGCGTCGTCGCCGATCCGGGGGCCGGCCCGCTCCCCGAGCGTCTCAACTCTGCGGGCTGGCTGATCGCCGACCTCGACTCGGGCCGCGTGATCGCCGCGAAGGACCCGCACGGCCGCTACCGGCCGGCGTCCACCATCAAAGTGCTCCTCGCACTCGTCGCCCTCGACGAACTCCCCCTCGACAAGCAGGTGGAGGCGACACCCGAGGACTGGTCGATGGAGGGCGACTCGTGCGGCATGGGGCCGGGCGGGCACTACACCGTCCGCGATCTGCTGTCCGGTCTCGTGGTGGTCTCCGGCAACGACTGCGCCAATGCTCTCGCCGGACAGCTCGGCGGGCACGACGCGGCGCTGGCCAAGATGAACGCGAAAGCCGCCGAGCTCGGCGCCCGGGACACACGTGCGACCAGTCCGTCCGGCCTCGACGCACCGGGCATGTCGACCTCGCCCTACGACCTCGCCCTTCTGTTCCGGGAGGCGATGGGCAACGCGACGTTCCGGCAGTTGATCTCGATGAAGAACTACACCTTCCCCGGCTACCCGAAGCGACCGGACGTGCCCGACGACGTCGACCACCCCGCCTGGACCATGGGCACGTCGAATCCGCTGCTCCGCGACGACTGGCCCGGCATGCTCGGCGGCAAGACCGGGTACACCGACGACGCGCTGAAGACGTTCGTCGGCGCGGCCGAACGGAACGGCCGGCGGATCGTGATCACCCAAATGTACGGCCTGAACGAGGCGGACAACATGTACGCGCAGCAGGCCGAGCGCATGTTCGACTACGGATTCGCCGCCCCCGAGTCGGTCGATGCGGGCACGCTGGCGGTGTCAGCGCATGAGGAACACGACTCCGATGTCGAGGCGGTCCTGGAGCACGACGACGCCTCGCCGCTGTCCGTGTGGGCGATCGGCCTGATCGCCTTCGCCGCCGTCTGTCTGACATCCGCCGCGGTGCTCTGGCGAAGGCGGTCGCCGCGCTGAGTCAGCGATCCCCGCGGCGCCGTCGACCGAGGATGCCGGCGACCGCGGCTCCGATGCCCGCTGCGGCCATCAAGCGGCGCGCCTGCTTCGCCGGCTCGGCTTCATAGACCGGCGCCAGCACGACCGTCTGCGGTTCTGGCTCGGCGGGCGGCTCCACCTCGTCGACGATCAGATACTGCTCGTTGCGCGGATCCGCGGCGCTCCACGCGGCCGCGTAGAGAACGATCCGCGAGGCTAGGTAGGCGAACACCATCACGCCGATGATCGGACCGAACGCGGTGCCCGCCGGGCTTCCCAGGACACTCTGCAGATACAGGCTGCTCACCGATTTGAGGATCTCGAAGATCACCGCTGTGCCGAGCGCTGGCCACACGATCGCCCGGACCGACACCGCGCACCTCGGCATCCACGCGAGGACCACGATGAACAGCACCCAGGTCGCCGAGACCGCGATGATCACCGACGACGCCTTCAACAGGAACGACGTGACGCCGCTATCCGGGATCCCGACGAACTCCAGGATCTGCCGGCCGAGCGGTCCGGTGGAGACGATGTTCATCGCGATCGTCGTGAGGAAGAGCAGTCCGAGCACCGCGAACGTGCCGAGGTCGTACACCTTCGCCAGGACCGCGTTACGCTTCACCCGCCCGCCCCACATCTCGGTGAGACCGTTTCGCATCAACGTCATCCATCCGATTCCGGCCAGGGCCGCGGAAATCAAACCGATGACTCCGACCGTCCTACGCGAAGCAATCGCGGAATCGATCACCGAATTCAGCTGCTCCCCGAGTGCCCCCGGGACGTGCTCGACGATCGCGTCGGTGATGTCGGTCAGGAGCGTCGGATTCCACACCAGAACGAACGCGGCGATCGCGAACGACACCATCATCACCGGCACCAGCGAGAGGATTCCGATGAAACTGATCGCCGCGGCGTAGGCGTTCCCGCGGCGATGGTTGTATCTGTCGAGCGTCGCGATCACGTGCGCCAGCAGCCCCCAGCGGGCGACCAGATCCTCGTACCATGCCTTCAGTCGGGCGACGATCGCCTTGATGCGGTCCATGCTCCCCTTCGTCCCAGCTGCCCTGTCCCCCGGACAGCGCCGATGGCTCGGACCCTACCCCGTCATCGCCGCCGGTTCACCGCTGTGGGAGCAGGAAGCCGACTTTCTCGTAGACGTCGGCGACGGTCGTCGCCGCGATCTCCCGGGCCCGTGCGGCGCCGTCGGCGAGGATCGCGTCGAGGTGGGCGGTGTCCGCGAGCAGCTCGTCGACGCGTCCGCGCAGCGGCGTGACGAACTCGGTCAGGATGTCGGCGGTCTCGACCTTCAGGTCGCCGTAGCCCTTGCCCTGGTAGGACGCGACGATCTCGTCCATCGCACGCCCGGTCAGCGCTGCCTGAATGGTCAGCAGGTTCGAGACGCCCGGCTTGGCCGTGCGGTCGAAGACGATCTCCCGGTCGTTGTCGGTGACGGCGGACCTGATCTTCTTCGCCGAGCGCTTCGGCTCGTCGAGCAGGTTGATGAGACCGGCATCCGAGTCCGCCGACTTGCTCATCTTGGCGGTCGGATTCTGCAGGTCGTAGATCTTGGCGAACTCCTCGACGATGTACGGCTTCGGCACGGTCAGCGCCTTGCCGTAGCGCTTGTTGAAGCGCTGCGCGAGGTCGCGGGTGAGCTCGAGATGCTGGCGCTGGTCCTCGCCCACCGGCACGCTGTCGACCTGGAAGGCGAGGATGTCGGCGGCCATCAGAATCGGGTAGGTGAACAGGCCGACGCCGGCCGCATCGGTTCCCGACTTGGCGGACTTGTCCTTGAACTGCGTCATGCGGCTCGCTTCACCGAATCCCGTCAGGCAGGTCAGGACCCACGTCAGCTGCGCGATCTCCGGAACGTGCGACTGCACGTAGATCGTCGCCCGCTCCGGGTCCACGCCGACCGCGAGCAGCTGCGCCACACTGCGACGAGTGCGCTCACGCAGCACCTTGGGATCCTGCGGCACCGTGATCGCATGCATGTCCGGGATGAAGTAGAAGGCGTCGAACTCGTCCTGGAGCTGCACCCACTGACGGACCGCGCCGAGGTAGTTCCCGAGGTGGAACGAGTCGCTGGTCGGCTGGATTCCGGACAGGACGCGGCGGCGCGGTTCAGGCGATGTCATGCGTGCAATTGTTTCAGACCGAGCCAACCGGGTTTTCGACAGCCGTCGCGCACCGCCGCGGGCGGTGACGATGACCGTCGATCGGACGACGATTCGGCGTTTTCGTGCCGGTATTTGTGACATGAACGATTATCAGATGGCCGATCGCCCGCGTTGGTTGTTAGTTTCAGGCTTCGTCCGGCTCCGGCCGGCTCCCTCCTTCCCTCCCGAACGGAGCCTCGACACCATGCGCCTCAATCTCCTTCGACGCAGCATCGTCGCTGCCGCGGCCGTCGCCGTCGCCGGCGCCGGCCTGGTCGCCATCCCGTCGGCACTCGCCGGCGATGCCGCTGCGGCCACCTGCACGTCGTCATCGACTGTCAAGAAGACCCTGATCGTCGACTACGGCTTCCAGAAGGCGGTCGCACCTCAGACCGCTCAGAGCGGAACAGCCACCTACTCGCTCTCCGTGAGCACCAGCAGCATCGGCAATCCGTACGTCCAAGGAATTTGGGACATTCCGCCGACCGAACTCAAGGACGTGAAGCCGACCGTCAAGGTCAAGGCCTTCACTCTGATCGGCGGAATCCTCGGCGGCGGCGGAGCGTTCGACAAGCTCATCAACGAGCAGGTCATCGACCCGGCGAACGTTAAGCAGGACGGCCGCAGCTGGAAGATCAACCACACCGGCTGGGCGGTCTACTCGGGCCAGGCCCTCACGGCGGAGTTCTCCTACAAGCTCCCGGCCAGCATTATGGCCGGGAAGCAGCTTCAGAGCGGAGGCGCCGCCTTCCAGGCGACCCCTAAGCCGCCTCTGGGCTACTTGGAGTTCCCGAATCTGACCGCGTGCACCACGGTCCGCGCGCCGAACGCAGGCGAGGCCATCACCGGCAGCCTCGACTCGGCCGGCCTGGGCTCGTCCGAAGGACAGCTGTCCAGCACCGGATCGCTCGCTGACCTGGTGCCCGCCATCATCGGCGGCGCCATCGGCGGCTGATACCCCGACCAGCTCACTCCACGACCCGCTGTCCCGATTCCGGGGCGGCGGGTCGTCGTGCGCGACCAGAAACCCACACCGCGAACAGAAACAGAGATCCCATGTCCCGTTCCGCCGCCACCCGCCTCGTCCTCGCCGCGACCGTATCCGCGCTCATCGCGTCCGGCGCGGCCGCCGTCGCTCCGCAGACGATCGGCGCAGCGAACGCCGCGAGCTGCGACCCCGCCTCCCGTGCCACCAAGAGCGCGCCCGCAGGCGTCACCCACAGCTACTCGAAGGCGGTCAAGGAGACAGCAGGCGCGCTCGCCAAAGTGACGTACCAGATCGATATCGGGACTTCGGGGATCGGGAATCCGTATGTTCACTCGATCACCGACACGCCGCCGAGTGGCTTCGGCAAGCCGACGGCGAAGGTGACCGCGTTCCACCTCGCCGGCGGACTCAAAGAGGAGACCGTTCCCGTGGTGGCCGACGGCACCGGATGGAAAGTCGCGAACTCCGGGTGGTTCGTGAACTCGAGCAACCCGGTGAAGGCCTCGTTCACCTACGACATGCCGCTCTCCAGCATTCCCGGACTCCCCGTGACCAGCGGCGGAATCACCGTCACCGGAACAGTCGGCGTCGGCGCAAGTCTTCCCGACCTGAAAGCGTGCTTCCTCACGCGAGTGATGACGCCGGGTGAGGCGATCGGCAGCATCGGCGACGACCTGTCGAGCTCCGGTTCCACCCATAGCATCATCAGCGACGTGGTCAGCGGCGTCGTGAGCGGGATCCTGTCCGGCGCCGGAAGCTAGGGATCGGCCCGTGGCGCCGGTGCGGCCTCAGCCGAACACCGCCGTCACGGGCGCATGGTCCGACCACCGCAGGTGGTAGGCGTCGGCGCGGTCGACCCATGTCCGCTGCGCACGCTCGGCGAGCGCCGGCGTCGCCAGGTGGTAGTCGATGCGCCAGCCCGCGTCGTTGTCGAACGCCTTCCCGCGCCACGACCACCACGCGTACGGACCGGCGACGTCGCCGTGGTGCGCCCGGGCCAGGTCGACCCAGCCGGCCTCGAGAAGCCCGGCGACCCACTCCCGCTCATGTGGGAGGAAGCCGGCGTTCTTGACGTTGCCCTTCCAGTTCTTGATGTCCCGCTCGTCGGGCGCGATGTTCCAGTCGCCTGCGACCACCGCCAGCCCACCCGACCCGAGCAGTTTGTCGAGATGGGGTCCGAAAGCGGTCAGGAAACGCAGCTTCTCCTCATACTTCTCGACGTCCTTCTCGTTCTCGGTCAGGGCGGCCCCGGTCGGTAGATACAGGCTGGCCGCCGTCACGGTGTCGCCGTCGATATCGAAATCCGCCTCGATGTATCGGCCGGCGACGTCGAACTCCTCACTGCCGAACCCGATGCGGACCGCTGACGGCTGCTGCCGCGACAGAATGCCGACGCCTGCGCGGCCCTTCGCCTCCGACTCGGTGTGCACGAAGTGCCACCCCGCGTCGAGCGCGGGCTGCAATGCCTTGCGCGCCAGTGCGTCGCTCGCCCTGACCTCCTGCATCAGCACGACGTCCGGTGCGGCGGTCTCGAGCCACGGCAGCATGCCGAGGTTCTCTTCCGAACGGTGCTTCACTGCGGCACGGATGCCGTTGACGTTGATCGTGGTGACGGAGAAGGCGGAGGTACTCACAGACCACACCCTATCGGCCGCCTCCGACAGCCCGGCCGCTCGACGACCACGGCGGTCGTCGGCTCGATCAGCACGGGAGGTCGACCAGGTCCTCGCGCTGCGGTGGAGTCGCACCCGACCTGCGCGCGGCCAGCACCGCGATGCCCAGCACCACGACGCCGCACAGCGCGAGGCCCGCTCCAACCAACGACGGAGCGCGGTACCCGAGCCCCTGCGCGATCACCAGGCCGCCCAGCCACGCACCGAGGGCGTTCGCCACGTTCAGCGCGGAGTGATTGAGCGCCGCGGCGATCGTCTGAGCATCGTGCGCGACGTCCATCAAGCGGGTCTGCAGGCCGGGGATCGCGGTCGACCCCGCACAGCCGACGAAGAAGGTCACGATCACCGCGGGCCATCCCGTGGAGACGAGCAGCGCGAAGAGCACCAGCGTCACCGCGGCGCCCGCCATGCCGATGCCGATGGCGCGGTCGCCCATCCGATCGGCGAGCCGCCCGCCGAGGAAGTTGCCCGCGACCATGCCGGCGCCGAACAGCATGAGCGCGATCGGGACCGCGCTCTCCGACAATCCGCCGAGCGAGGTCAGCGCCGTGTTCAAGTAGGTGTAGAAAGCGAAGAACCCGCCGAAGCCGATCGTGCCGACCAGCAACGTCAGCCAGATCTGGCTGTGCCGGAGCCCGCCGAGCTCGGTCCGCGGATCCGTGGTGCGCATCGACCGGAGGTCGGGCACCACGCGCCACAGCGCTACCACGGTGACCGCCCCGATCACCACCACCAGACCGAGCGCGACCCGCCAGCCGAGCGACTGGCCGAGCCACGTGGCGACGGGGACGCCGAGGACGTTCGCCACCGAGAGGCCCATCATCACCTGTCCGACGGCCTGCGCGCGCTTGCCGGGACCGGCCAGATGAGCAGCGACCAGCGAGGCGACGCCGAAGTACGCGCCGTGCGGCAGACCGGCGATGAACCGAGTCGCCATGAGCATCGGGTACGACTGCGCCACCAGGCTGAGCGCATTGCCCACGGTGAACGCGATCATCAATCCGATCAGTAGCGTGCGGCGTGACACGCGCGCGGCCAGCACCGCGATGAGGGGTGCGCCGACCACCACACCGAGCGCATACGCGGAGATCAGGTGTCCTGCGGTCGGCTCGGTGATGCCCAGGTCGGAGGCGATGTTCGGCAACAGGCCCATCGCGACGAACTCGGTGGTCCCGATTCCGAAGCCACCGAGCGCGAGGGCGAGGATCACCCACCCGACGCGCCGCGAACGGGTCTCGGCGGCGGGCTGGTCGACGGCGTCGTTCAGATCAGAGCTCACCCGTGGCGCAACACCGACGGGCCGTCGACCATTCCGCCCGGTGCCGGTGACATCCACCACGCCGCCCCGGCGGGCGATCCCACGGCGGATTCGGCGAATTGGCTTCATCGCCGACAAATGAGGTAGAACACGTTGTCATCTGATTTCCCGGAAAAGGAGTCCCGCGTTGAATTCCGCCAGTCGGTCTGGCCTGCCTCTGATCACCGCCGTCGAAGCACTCTTCGCCCCGGCCGTTCTGGAGCCACCCGACAAGTAGGAGATCGTCTCGCTACCTCGAAAATCGGATGCCGGCAACGGTATTCGGCGACTGAGAAAGTGAATTCGCCTCCAAATGGATATTCAACAATTGTCCGGGCCGATCGTCGTCGGCCTGTTCATCGCGTTCTTCGGAACCAGCCTGGTCATCGCCATGCGAATCAGCAAGAAGAGCGAGAACGCCGACAGCTACATGACCGCGGGCGGCAACATCGGCTTCGGCATCTCGTCGGCGTCGATGACCGCGACCTGGATCTGGGCCGCGTCGATGTACGCGTCCGCGACCTCCGGTTTCACCTACGGGATCTCCGGCCCGATCCACTACGGATTGTGGGGTGCCCTCATGATCCTCCTCATCTACCCGTTCGGCCGCCGGATCCGGCAGGTCGCACCCCGCGCGCACACCATCGCCGAGGTGATGTTCGCCCGGCACGGACGGTCGAGCCAGTTGCTGCTCGCCGGCTCGAACATCCTCGGCAGCATCATCAGCCTCACCGCGAATCTGATCGCGGGCGGCGCGCTGATCGACATGCTGTCCCCGTTCAGCTTCACCCAGGGCATCGTCGCCATCGCAGGCGGAATCTTGCTGTACACCCTGTGGTCGGGGTTCCGAGCGTCGGTCCTGACCGATTTCGTGCAGGTCGTCTTCATGCTCGGCGCGGTCGTCATCATCATTCCCGTCGTATTCTTCAGTGCGGGCGGCCCGGAGATGTTCACCACCGGGGCGGCGAATCTGACGAACGAGCAGTCGAATTTCTTCTCGTCGGAGGCCTTCTTCAATCAGGGCGCCCCGTACATCGCCGCAGTTCTCGCGTATGCGATCGGTAATCAGACGATTGCGCAGCGCCTTTTCGCGGTCCGCGAGGACCTGATCAAGAAGACCTTCGTCACCGCGACATTCGGCTACGGGTCCACCATCATCGGCATCGGAATGCTCGGAGTCATCGCGCTGTACGCGGGCGTGACCCCGCTGGACGACGACGTCAACAATCTGATTCCGCAGATGGCCGCGACGTACCTGAGTCCGGCTCTGCTGTGTCTGTTCTTCATCATGATCATCGGCTCGCTGTCCTCGACGGCCGACGCCGATCTGACCGCACTCGCATCGATCGTGATGGCCGACGTCTACGGCCAGCAGGTCGGCCGGACCAAGGCGGACCCGGCCAAGATGGTCCTCATCGGCCGCATCACCATGATCGTCGCGATCAGCGCGGCGCTGTACTTCGCGGGGTCGGACCTCAACATCCTCGATCTACTGGTGTTCGTCGGCGCACTGTGGGGCGCCCTGGTGTTCCCCGTGATCGCCAGTTTCTACTGGGACCGGGTCACGAACGTCGCCTTCAGCGTCGCGGTGGTCGCCGCGCTCGCCCTGTTCCTACCGGTCCGCTTCTCGTGGATCGACATGAGCGGCGCGGTCGGCGTCACCTTCGACGTGCTCGCGACCGTCGGCATCGGCGTCGTCTTCGCGCTGATGGCCTTCGGCTTCTTCGGCCTGCGAGTCGCCGTCGTCGTGGGTGTGGTCTCGACCCTGGCCGCCGCCCCGTGGAGCATCGGGCTGCTGCACGACTACGCGGTCCTGTCCGGATCGCTGGTCTCCTACTCGGTGAGCACCATCGTCTGCGTCGCCCTGACGATGCTGAACCGCAGGCGACGGTTCGATTTCGCCGAGATCGCCCACACCACCGGCGATTTCGACGACAGGGGCGACGCAGCGCTGCCCGAGGCCGCCGAACCGTCGCCGGCCGACTCCCGCGGCGACGAACCGCTTTCCGCCGCCGCAGTCTCTGGAAAGGACGACTGATGACCACGTTCTGGATGACCGTCTACGTACTGATCTGGCCGGTGCTGACCGCGGGCACCCTCGGGGTGATCATCCGCGCCTTCTACAAGGAGTGGCGCGCCGCGCGGAAGGACGGGCGCGACATGATCTGACGGGAGACGCGCCGCTACCGCAGCGCCGCCTGCAGGTTCTCGTCGAGCGCGCCGAGGAACTCCTCGGTGGTCAGATACGCCTGATCGCCGCCGACCAGGAGCGCGAGATCCTTCGTCATCTTCCCCGCCTCCACGGTCTTGATGACCACGTCCTCGAGCCGCTCGGCGAACTCCCGGACCTCCGGGGTGTTGTCGAGTTTCCCCCGGTGGTCGAGGCCGCGCGTCCAGGCGAAGATCGAGGCGATCGGATTCGTCGACGTGGGCTTGCCCTGCTGATGCTGTCGGTAGTGGCGCGTCACCGTGCCGTGCGCGGCCTCGGCCTCGCATGTGCGGCCGTCCGGGGTCATCAGGACCGACGTCATCAGCCCGAGCGAACCGTAGCCCTGGGCGACGGTGTCGGACTGAACGTCGCCGTCGTAGTTCTTGCAGGCCCAGACGTAACCGCCTTCCCACTTCAGGGAGGAGGCGACCATGTCGTCGATCAGACGATGCTCGTAGTGCAGGCCGGCCGCGTCGAACTCGGTCTTGAACTCGCGCTCGAAGACGTCGGCGAAGATGTCCTTGAACGCGCCGTCGTACGCCTTGAGGATCGTGTTCTTGGTCGACAGGTACACCGGATAGTTCCGCTGGAGTCCGTAGTTGAACGACGCCCGCGCGAAGTCCTCGATGGACTTGTTGAAGTTGTACATGCCCATCACGACGCCGCCGGCGTCGTCCATCTGCACCACTTCGTGCTCGATCGGCGCACTGCCGTCGGCGGGGGTGTACGTGATGGTCACCGTTCCCGCACCGGGGACCTTGAAGTCCGTGGCGCGGTACTGGTCACCGAAGGCATGACGACCGACGACCACCGGTTTCGTCCAGCCCGGGACCAGTCGCGGCACGTTGGAGATCAGGATCGGTGCCCGGAAAATGGTCCCGCCGAGGATGTTCCGAATCGTGCCGTTGGGCGATCGCCACATCTTCTTCAGGCCGAACTCTTCGACGCGGGCCTCGTCCGGGGTGATCGTCGCGCACTTGACGCCCACGCCGTGGCGCTGGATCGCGTGCGCCGCGTCGACGGTCACCTGGTCGTCGGTGGCGTCTCGGTGCTCGATGCCGAGGTCGTAGTACTCGAGGTCGATGTCGAGATAGGGATGGATCAGCTTCTCTTTGATGAACTGCCAGATGATGCGGGTCATCTCGTCGCCGTCCAGTTCCACGACGGTGCCTTCGACTTTGATCTTCCCCATGCGGTTCAGCGCCCTCCTCGGCTGTCCGATCGCAGCGAACGGCGTGCTCAGCACCCGTTCGAGTCAAACGTAGTACGGTCGCCCACCCGACACCGACAGGCCTCAAACAGAACGCCCGTACTGTTTAACCGAGCATATCCCATCGCCGCGGCCGAACCGGGCGAGCGCGCCGCGCGAGGGCCCGTTTCGGCCGCGGCGCCTACACCGTCCGCACCGGGCCGCCTGCCTCCGCGGCCCGGCGGACCTCGACGGTCGGCTGCTCGGTCGGTGTCTGCTGACGCAGCACCGCATTGTCCGGCGCGCCCCGGCCCATCAGGTTCGACGGATTCAGCACCACGTCTCCCGCGCGCCGGGCGTCGATCGTCGGGCCACCGACCGACACTCCCACCGGGCCCGCACCGAGGCCGGCCTCGATGCGGTTCTCCGATCCCACCCGCTGGGACAGCTCCGCGTGCAGCAGATCGGGACGGCCCACGCGGACCTCTACCCCCAGATCCCCGCTCGACGAATCCGGGCCGGCGCCCACCAGCGGCCGCAACGTCGACAGCCGCACATGCTCCGGCAGATCCGCGACCACCCGTCGGTCCACCACCCGAGTCACCACCGGCCCGACCGCCGCACCCACCTGGGGAATCCGGCCCGTCAAAGTTCCCAGCGACGAGCGCTGCTCGACGACGCAGTCACGCGTCGTCCCCTGCTGCACGCAACGCGTCTGACCCCACGTCGACGGCGCGCGACCCATCCGCGCCGGGTAGTAACCGTGCTTGACCCAGTATCCAGCCAGTCCGTCGACCGCGCCGATCGGATCGGCGAGGGGATCGGGAACGTCGCAGACGCCGTCGCCGCGGACGCACACCTGGGTCACCGGCACCGAACCGAATCCGCCGTCCCGCGGTCCCGACATCAGGATCCCGGGGATCAACCCGATCAGCGTGTTCTCCACACCCGCCGAACGACCACGACCGTCCCGCCGCGGATCCGAGTACAACTCCCCCGACAGTCCCGCCGTCCGCACCGTCCGCATCCGGCCGTTCACCCGCATCGGCTTCGACCGCCCGTTGGCCGCGTCCGACAGCACATCGCCGGCCACCCGCGCGCCCTGCGAGTACCCGGCCACCACCACGGGACGGCCCGGGCACCGCGACTGATAGTCGATGATCGCCCGCTCGGTCGCGGCCTTCCCGACCGCGACATCGTCGTTGTAACTGATCGGCCCCAACGGCCACAGGTTCGTCGGATACTCCACATAGGTCACCCGATACCCCTGCGCGGCGTAGCGGTTGCCCACACCCGCCACGCCACCGCTGCGAGCTCCGTCAGAATCGCGTGGCGCCTGGGTACCCGCGACGACCACCGCGCCACCCCGACCGCAGCCGTCTGCGGACGCACCGCCGGCCGACGCGGCCATGCCGGTCAAAGCGGCACCGAGAACCACAGCTGAGGCGAGAACTGTTGGAAGCAAGGAGAGTTGGGCAGCACCACCGACCGCCGACGCCCTGAGGGCCGAATACTTGATCACGGAAGGAAATTGTTGGGACGCCCGTTCGCCGGACCAGCGACCCAGATCACATATCCCTCAGTGTTCGCCGAATGTGAACCGGCAGTTGGTAACGGAGGTCTTTCCGATGGAAACGCTTAATCGAACGGCCATCACCGATAGTCTTGGCGGATCGATATCGGCGGTGTAGTCCGTCGATGACGCGTGCCGCGACCCCGGCGAAACGGCGGTTACCACACCGTCCAACGACGCAACAGAGTTAAATGCACCGGCGGTCGAGCCGTTTCAGCCGCCGACGCGGGTTGATATATCCTCAGCAACAGGTCATGAGCATCAGCGCACAGCCCCGGCTTGCTGATCGGCAACCCTCCATCCGCGGTGGGGTGCTCCGGGTGATGACCTGGCTGCGACGGAAGTCGCCGCAGCAAGCGCGGGTCCGATGGTCGGACCCAACAACAGGGCCCGTTACGGGTCACCGACCGAAGAAAGTGATTGACGTCCATGTCTGACGCCGCGAATTGGAGCTTCGAGACCACCCAGGTGCACGCCGGGCAGGTGGTCGACGAGACGACGAAAGCACGCGCACTGCCGATCTACCAGACCACGTCGTACGTTTTCGACAACACCGATCACGCCGCGAACCTGTTCGCTCTGGCCGAACCGGGCAACATCTACACGCGCATCATGAACCCGACTCAGGACACCGTCGAGCAGCGCCTGGCAGCGCTCGGCGGCGGCGTCGCCGCCCTGCTCGTCGCGTCCGGACAGGCCGCGACCACGTACGCGATCCAGAACATCGTCGAGGCCGGCGGTCACGTCGTCTCGAGCCCGCGCATCTACGGCGGCACGTACAACCTGTTCCGTTACACGCTCCCGAAGTTCGGCATCGAGGTGTCCTTCGTCGAGGACCCCGACGACCTCGAGTCGTGGAAGTCCGCGATCAAGCCGAACACCCGCGCGGTGTTCGCCGAGACCATCTCGAATCCGCACAACCAGATCCTCGACATCGCGGGTCTGGCGGAGATCGCCCACGGCAACGGTCTTCCGCTGATCGTCGACAACACCGTCGCGACACCGTATCTGCTGAATCCGATCGAGCACGGCGCCGATGTCGTCGTCCATTCCGCGACCAAGTACATCGGCGGTCACGGCACGGCGATCGGCGGCGTGATCATCGACGGCGGCACCTTCGACTGGCGCGTCCAGCGTGACGGCCAGGACCTGTTCCCCGGCTTCACCACGCCCGACCCGAGCTACAACGGCGTCGTGTTCGCCGACCTCGGCGCGCCGGCGTACGCGCTCAAGGCCCGAACCCAGCTGCTCCGCGACACCGGCTCGGCCATCTCGCCGTTCAACGCCTTCCTGCTGGCCCAGGGCATCGAGACCTTGAGCCTCCGCGTGGAGCGCCACGTGGCGAACGCGCAGAAGGTCGCCGAGTTCCTCGAAGCGAACGACCAGGTCACCTCGGTCTCGTACGCCGGCCTGAAGTCGTCGCCGTACTACGAGCGGGCCCAGCAGCTGTTGCCGAAGGGCGCGGGCGCCATCATCGGCTTCGAGATCGAGGGCGGCGTCGAGGCGGGCAAGGCGTTCGTGAACGCGCTGACTCTGCACAGTCACGTCGCGAACATCGGCGACGTCCGCTCGCTGGTCATCCACCCGGCTTCGACGACGCACAGCCAGCTGTCGCCGGAAGAGCAGCTCGCCGCGGGTGTCACTCCCGGACTGGTGCGCCTCGCCGTCGGCATCGAGGGCATCGACGACATCCTCGCCGACCTGACCTCGGGCTTCGCCGCAGCCGCGGGAGTCAAGTAGACAGTGCTTCGTCCACGGAAGGGAGAGGTCGGGTGTCGGTGAGCATCGACCCGGCCACGACGGTGAGCGATCCGGAATGGGCCCAGCGCCCCGACGGTTCGCAGATCAGCGTCTCGATCGGCGACTTGGCACTCGATTCGGGTGCCGAGCTCGCCGACGTCACCGTCACCTTCCAGAAGTGGGGAACGCCGAACGCCGCGAAGGACAACATCGTCCTCGCGCTGCATGCGCTGACCGGCAATTCACACGTCACCGGCCCGGCCGACGACCGGTTCTCGATGACAGGATGGTGGGACGGGCTGATCGGCCCCGGCTGCGCCGTCGACACCGATGAATGGTGCGTGCTCGCTCCCAATTCGATCGGCGGATGCTACGGCTCCACCGGCCCAGGGTCGGTCGCGCCGGACGGTGAACCGTGGGGGTCGCGATTCCCCCGGCTGACCGTGCGGGACCTGACGCGGTCGGAGGAGATCGCGTTCCGATCGCTGGGCATCACACGATTCGCCGCGGTGGCCGGCGGCTCGATGGGCGGTGCCCGCGCACTCGAATGGGCCGTCACCTACCCCGACAGTGTCGGCGCCGCGCTGGTGCTGGCCGTCGGTGCACGGGCGAGCGCCGATCAGATCGGCACCCAGACCACGCAGATCGAAGCCATCAAGGCCGATCCGGCGTGGCGGGGCGGCGACTACTACGGCAGCGGATCGTCGCCGAGCACCGGGATGGGGATCGCTCGCCGGATCGCCCATCTGAGCTATCGCAACGACCGAGAACTCGACGAGCGATTCGAGAACTCGGCCCAGGGCGAGGAGGATCCGCTCGTCGACGGGCGCTATTCGGTGGCCAGTTACCTGGAGCATCAGGCCGAGAAGCTCAAACGGCGCTTCGATCCGGGCAGCTACGTCGTGCTGTCGGACGTGTTGAACAACCACGACGTCGGCCGCGGTCGCGGCGGCGTGACTGCGGCATTGAACGCGTGCCCCGTCCCGACGATCGTCGGCGGCATCGACTCAGACCGCCTCTATCCGCTCTACCAGCAGGAAGAGCTCGCTCGCGAGTTGGGCAACTGTGTCGGCGGCCTGCACGTGATCCATTCGGACGCCGGGCACGACGGCTTCCTCACGGAGTTCGAGCCGATCCGACGGCTGCTCGTCGAAACCATGGAGCTGGCGCGGAAGCAGCGCTGACGCCGACCTCTCACATCTCCGACGACGCCACCCAGTACTCGGTGAAGACGCCGTCGCGGACGGTCAGGATGTCGTTGCCGGACAGATACGCGATCTGACCGTCGGGCATCGTCCCCTGGCCCGCCCACCGGCCGGCGACGTAGCCGTCCGCGGCGAACGGTCCGACCTCCACCTCGAAGACGAGGTCGCGGTACGTCGACTTGGTCGCATCGATCAGTGCGGCGAGCTTGCCCGGCCCGGACACTTCCGCACTCGGCCAGTGACCGAGGAAGTCGTCGCTGACCAGTTCCTGAGCGACGGCTTTCAGCGTCTCCCGATCCGCCGGACCGTTCCACAGCTCGTCGATCCAGCGGCGATAGAGCTCGCGGGCATCGTCGGTCGAATCACTCATGCTCCCACCGTGGCACATCGGCTCGGCGAGGTCGTGGAGGTTCGCGTCCTACGCGGTGCCGAGGGAGTCGATCGAGGTGGCCAGCCAGAGCACACTGCCGCCGAGCACCGCCATCGCCGAGATGTCGAATGCCCGGCTGCGCACCTGGAGCAGTCCGGTCCGATTCGCCGGCAGGAACGCCCGGAACACCGCACCGAGCAGCATCGCGGCACCGAACACGAACGCACCGCGCCGCCACCGGTCGATCAGCACGAGCAGCGCGGCGACGGCGATCACGGCCAGGACGATGTAGTACGGAAGGTCGACGATGAACCCGTAGACCTTTCGAGCACGACGGATCGACTCGACTCGGTCCGCGTCGGCGTGCGCCGCGCCCCCCGAAGTGTCCTCGACGCCGTCCGCCATCATTCGCCCTCGGCGGCCGCCAGCTGCGCCTCGGCCCGCTCGACGACATTCGCCAGCAGGAAGGCGCGCGTCAGCGGACCGACGCCGCCGGGGTTCGGCGACACCGCGCCCGCGACCTCCCAGACGTCCGGATGCACGTCACCGGTGAGGCCCGCCTCGGTGCGACTGACGCCGACGTCGATGACGGCCGCGCCCGGCTTCACCATGTCGGGCGTGATCAGATGCGGCACGCCCGCGGCCGCGACGACGATGTCAGCACGACTGACCTCGGCGGCGAGATCCCGAGTTCCGGTGTGGCACAGGGTGACCGTCGCGTTCTCGCTGCGACGAGTCAGCAGTAGGCCGATCGGGCGGCCGATGGTCACGCCGCGGCCGACCACGGTGACCCGGGCTCCGTCGAGCGGGATGTCGTAGCGGCGGAGCAGGTGGATCACGCCGCGCGGGGTGCACGGCAGCGTCGACTCCTTGCCGAGCACCAGCCGTCCGAGGTTGATCGGGTGCAGGCCGTCGGCGTCCTTCTCCGGCGCGATGCGCTCGAGCGCCGCGTTCTCGTCGAGGTGCTTCGGCAGCGGCAGCTGCACGATGTAGCCGGTGCAGGCGGGGTCCGCGTTGAGCTCGTCGATCGCCGCATTCAGCTGCTCGGTCGTCGCATCCGCCGGAAGGTCCTTGCGGATCGAGGCGATCCCGACCTTGGCGCAGTCGGAGTGCTTGCCCTTGACGTACGAGTGCGAGCCCGGGTCGTCGCCGACCAGCACGGTTCCGAGGCCGGGAGTGATCCCGGCCGCGTTGAGCCGCGCCACGCGGGCGCTCAGATCGGTGAAGATCTCGTCGCGGGTGAGTTTGCCGTCCAGTCGAATCGCCGTCACGGCTCCCTATTGTTCCACTTCCGGTGCCGGTCGCGTGTATCCGCCGATGGAGATCACGTCGATCTCCCGGCAGCGGTCAGCGCCAGACACGCCGCGACCGCCGACTCCTCGAGGGTTCGCAGCGGACGACCGTCCTCCAGGGTCGACGCGGCGAGCTCCCGAATGCCGCCCCAGATGATCACCGCCGTCTCGCGCGCGATCGGCTCGATGCGCGCCGCGCGGAACTGCTCGGTGCTCGTCAATCGCGCCATCAATTCGGTGAACGACTCAAGCGACGCGAGCTGGACCGCTCGCGCCACGTCGCCGAGCGCGGGCAGTTCCCGGATCCAGCTGCGGGTGATCGACGGGTGCGACTCGCACACCGCGATGTACGCATGGACCGCCTGACGGACCTGCTCTCGCCACGGCGCACCCTGATCGACGGCCGCCTCGATCGCAGCCAGGAGTTCGTGGTTCACCGAACCCAGCAGTTCCAGGTAGCACTCCTGCTTGTCGGTGAACTGTTCATAGAACGACCGCTTCGACGTCCTCGCGGCCCGCACGATGTCGGCGATGGTCGTCGCTCGGTAGCCGCGCTCGTCCAGGCAGACGAGCATCGCCTCGAGAAGCCGTCCGCGCACCGTGGTGCCGTCCAGCGCGGTCGTCGACGCCATTGCATGCACCTCACAGTTCTGGGGGCTTTTCGTCGCCGGCCCTTGGCAAGTCTGGTACTTCATCGTACCGTTGGTACCAAGCGGTACCAGAGTGGCTGAGCGAACGGCATGGGCCGTCACCCGGCCGAGAAAGGACCTACTCATGAACGTCGATCTCTCAAGCCCGGCCCTCGCGGACCATCTGCCTCCCGGCCCTCACCGACCGCGTGCCGTCCAGGGCGCGGAGTTCTTGGTAGGCCGACGCCGTGCGCTGCAACGACTGGCGCGTCGCTACGGCGACGCCGTCACGCTCGCCCTGCCCGCATTCGGCGACGCCGTCCTGATCAGCGATCCCGCGATGGCCAAGCAACTGTGCATGGCGAAGTCCGACGTGGTCGCGAACGTCCGGCCCAATCTCGGTCGGATCTTGGGTGGGGGTTCGATGTTCGCGCTCGACGCCGACGACCATCGTCGACGCCGCAAGCTGCTGACCCCTCCGCTGCACGGCAAGCGGATCAAAGCCTACGAGGAGATCGTCGCCGAGGAGTTCGCCGCCGAGTCCGCGACCTGGCCGATCGGCCGGCCGTTCCCGACGCTGGAACCGATGATGCGCATCACGCTCAACGTGATTCTGCGCGCCGTGTTCGGCGCCGACGGCATGCGGTTGGACGCGCTCCGCGAGCTGATGCCGCCGCTGGTGACGCACGGATCGAGATTGACGACGCTGCCCGATCTCCCCGGCATCGGTGGATCGTTCAACCCCCGCAATCGATTCGCCGCCGAGCGCGCCGCATACGACGCGGTGGTCGTGCCGCTGATCCGGGAGGCCCGCGCCGACCCACAGCTCGCGGATCGGGCGGACATCCTCGCCCTCATGGTGCAGAGCTCATACGACGACGGCAGCTCGATGACGGACGCCGAGATCAGCGACGAGCTGCTGACACTGCTGGCCGCAGGTCATGAGACCACCGCCACCACCCTCGCGTGGGCGATGGAGCGGCTCAGCAGGCACCCGGCGATCCTCGCCGACCTCGCGGCCGAGGCCGATTCCGACGAGAACACCCTTCGGATCGCGACGATCCACGAGGTGCAGCGGAGCCGTCCGGTGATCGACCTGTTCGGCCGCCACGTGATCGCCGACTCGCTCGAGCTCGGACCGTACCGAATCCCCAAGGGCTACAACGTGATCGTCGGCATCTCCCTGCTGCACGACGACAGCCGCGAGTTCGCCGACCCCGAACGGTTCGACCCGGAGCGGTTCGTCGGCGCCAGACCCGGACAGGCCTGGCTGCCGTTCGGCGGCGGCACCCGCCGCTGCATCGGCTCCGCCTTCGCCCACATGGAGATGGATGTCGTTCTGCGCGAACTGTTCCGGTCGTTCACCGTGCAGCCCACGACGGCGAAAGACGAACGCTGGCACTCGCGCGGCGTCGCCTACGCGCCCGCTCGCGGCGGCCGCGTGACGCTGTCGCGCACAAGACCGTCGTTCGGTGCCACCAGGTGACACCGAACGACGGTCTTGTCGCAGCGTGACGTTGACCGGACAATCAGATCAAGCGGCCACCATCTGCGAGCGGGCGACGGCGAGGAACTCCTCGACCGTCACATAGAAGCCGGTGGCGTCGTCGATCTGGAACCAGACCGTCTGCTTCGGGTCGAGTCGGTCGGTGTGGGTATCGATATGGGTGTTCATGGTTATGCCTCCTAGGCATGCGTAGGTGGCAGCGGCTCGCGCCGCTGCGGAGTATGTGCGGGTCTCGGGCTCCGATGTCGGCCCAGTGACGGACTGCGTGAGGTTCTCGTGGCTCGCCTGCGCCGTTCGGCGCGCGATCCCAGACCCAGAGGTCCTCAGGAGATTCGCAAGAGGTTCGCGGCGGACCGTGAGATGATCGACGCCAATGTCTTGCGGGCACAACATAGTCGCACGATTGGTCGACTGGCGTCAAGTACGTTCGCGGGAGGTGCCGGATGAGCCCGCCTCACCACAAGCATACAATCGCCGTGTGTTCCGGATCGTCTACTTTCAGCCCTGCATCCCACCCAACACCGGCAACGCGATCCGGATCGCGGCCAACACCGGCTGCGAACTGCACCTGATCGAGCCGCTGGGCTTCACCATGACCGATGCACAGGTGCGCCGCGCGGGCCTCGACTACCACGAGATGGCCAACGTCACGGTTCATCCCGATCTGGCGACGGCGTGGGAGAAGCTCGCGCCGACCAGGGTGTTCGCATTCACCGCTCACGCGACGCGGTTCTACACCGACGTCTCGTACGAACCCGGCGACGTCCTGCTCTTCGGCCCCGAGCCGACCGGCCTGCCCGACGAGGTGCTCGCCGATCCGCACGTCACCGACCAGTTGCGGATTCCGATGCTCGAGGGCCGACGGTCGATGAATCTCGCGAACGCGACCAGCGTCGCCCTGTACGAGGCCTGGCGGCAGAACGGATTCGACGGCGCCGTGTGACGACTGCCCGGAAAAGTGTCGAGTTGTCGTTCGTGGCGAGCAACGACTCGACACTTCTCGGCACACCTGGCGTCACCGGTGCCAGTCGACCTGCGCGGCCATCGTGCGTAGTTTCTCTCCGCGTCGTGCCGATCCGGTGGACACCCAACCGATCCGGCCGTACACGTAAGAACGGAAGTCCGGTCGGTCATCCCGGTTCTGCGATTCTGCGCCGTCGCGGATCGCATTGTGCAGCAACGCTTTCAGTGCGTCATAGTCAGAGCGACAGGACCGTGGCCCGCGGTTGACGACGAGGCCGCCGAGCTGCTGCCGCTGGTGGTCGCGCATCACGCGCACCTTGTCGCGATGGACGGCGAATCCCTCGGCTTTCACGACCCGCTCGATGAACCAGAGCAGCCCGCCGACGTCGACGTCGTCGCCGGAGAAGGCGAGGTCGTCGCCGTATCGGGTGTAGGTGACACCGTGCCGGGCGGCGTAACCCGCGACCCGGTAGTCGAGGCGCCGCAGTACCAAGTTCAGCAACGCGGGCGAGGTCGGCGCTCCCTGCGGGAGATGCCGCTCGCGAAGCAGCACGGCATGGTCGAAGTCCACGCGGTGCCGGTCTTCGATCGCCCGACTCGTGGTGCACAGGCAGGCGAGGTACGAGGCGACGGCGGGCGCGTACCCGATCGCGGAGAACACCGCCTTCACACGCGGATAGGTCACATGCTCGAAGCAACGCCGCAGGTCGACCCGCACCACGACGTCGTGGAGCGCATGCCGGGAACCGAACGACTCGACCGACCGCCCACGCATGAAACCGTGCGCCGACGGGTGTGGCGGAACATGGACCAGAATCTCGTCCAGGACCTTGCGCTGCACCGTCGCGAGGCGTTCCTTGGGCGCCTCGATGATCCGGAACCCACCGTCGCGCTTCACGATTCGTTTCACCCGATAGTGACGGAGCGGCTCCGCGGTCCGGCGCGACCATCGGCCGCGCGCGGCGAACCACTCCAGTTCTCCCAGGTCCAAGTTCAGCCAGTGCGCCAGCGCTTCGACATCGGCGACTTGCCGGACGTCGAATCTCGGCGCGGACGTTCTCGGCTCCGGCCAACGGACACGCGGCGCCGCCGGAATCGCGGCGATGAATGCGGTGAGGCGTTCTGACGACGGCGGAGAGGCGAACTCCCTGATCAGCGCTTGTGCGAGGTCATCGGCGTCCACCGGGTCGATGACCGCGACGAGCGCGCCGTCGAGCTCTGGTGCAGTCCGCAGGCTCCCGGCATCGTCACCGGCATCGTCACCGGCGGCCGCGCCGAGCAATCCCACGACGGCGCCGACCGCCCGATGCACTCGGTGCTGGTCGAAGCGGAACGGCGACCGCATCCCCGGCTCGATCACATCCTCCCGTTCTGCCGCGGGGAGGACGGTGCGACCAGACTTGTCGTCATCGGCGCGCACCCAGCACACGGAGTGTGCCGCCTGCGCGCGGCTGCGAGGCCCAACAGTGAATGCACCCGACGCGCCACCAATCAAGTGTCGAGTTGTCGTTCGTGGCGATCGACGACTCGACAGAGTTCGGACCGCTGCCGCCGAACAGCTCAGCCCGTCCGACTGCCGCGCCAGCGCAGCGGGGCCTCGCCGTACTCCTCCGCCGCAGAGAGAGGACGCTGCCGGCGGGGGCTCCCGGAACGCTCGACGAGAGCCCACGAAGAGCACCTCTCCGGACCTGGCCGGTAGGCCCAGTTCGTGGGTCACGACCGCGCCTGCGAAGTCGATGTTCATCGGCCGCCCCACGCGCTGCTCGACGGCCTCGGCGGCAGCGAGGGCAGACGACCTCGGTCGCTCTGCGCGAACCCGGTCGAGGACGATCTGCGCTCGCGGGTCCGGCCCCGAGTAGATGACGTGGCCGAAACCCGGAACCAGCCCGCCGACCACCGCGTCCGCGAGCGCGCGGTCGACCGCGGCACCACCGACCACCGCGTCGAGCAGCGCTCGCGCCGTCGCCGGCGCGCCGCCGTGCAGCGGTCCCGCCAGCGCCGCGTAGCCGGCGAGCAGGGCGTCGAAGATCCCGGCCCGCGCGGACGCCGCGACCCGAGCCGCGGTCGTCGATGCGGCGAGGCCGTTGTCGATGAGGACGGTCGCGAGCAGGTCGACCCACCGGTGGGCGAAATCGATCTCGGGGACTGCGGCGGCGAGATGCGGGAGCAGGCCGAGAACGCGTGCGCCGACGTCGGACAGGTCCGCGCGCAGCGGGTCGGCGGCCGCGACCAGCGCCACCGTCAACGGGATGCGTCGCTCGATCGACACGCCGTGGACGACCGTTGTGTCAACGTCCGGCACCGGCCTGGCCTCGGAGGAGTCGAGCACCAGCTGCGCCACGTCGGCGAAATCCATGTCGGCGCAAAGCTCTTCGATGTCCCTGCCGCGCAGATAGAGGCGGTCGTCCCGAATCGCCGACACGCCGCTGGCGACGGCACGGAACCGGAGCAGCCGATCGCCGGACCGCCGGCCGTCGTGCTTCGCCGCGGCGAGCGAGTCGATCTGCGTGCGGTCGAACAGCGACTCGTTCTGGCCGGGCATCCGCCGCGAGGTCAGCACTCCTCGGCTGACGTACGAATAGAGCGTCCCCCGTTTGACGCCGAGCCGCGCGGCCGCCTCCGACGTGGTGATCCACTGCTCCACTCATTGATTCAATCAACATTGCAGATGTTGATCAACGGGCGCAGACTCGGCCGTATGAGTCCAGCAAGCGAACCCATCACCGTTCCTCGTGGATTGAAGAACGTCGTCGTCACCGACACCACGATCGGCGACGTCCGCGGCGAGGAGGGCTTCTACCACTACCGCCAGTACGACGCGACGGAGCTCGCGCGAACCTCGCGCTTCGAAGACGTGTGGCACCTGATGATTCACGGCACCCTGCCCGACGACGCCGAGTCGGCGGCGTTCGCACGGCGCATCGGCGAGCTGCGCCTGCTCTCCCCGGCCACCGTCGACCTGCTTCGCAAAGTCGTCACCCCGGAGGTCGAGCCCCTGGCAGCGCTTCGTCTGGCCCTGGCGTCCGAGGGGATTCTGGAGCGACCGCTGTTCGATCTCACGGAGGGCGAGCGGACCGACGCCGCTCTCCGGTACGCGGCGATCGCGCCGACTGTGGTGGCGGCCGCGCATCGCCTGTCGCAGGGTCTGGACGTCATCGACGCCGACCCGACGGCCGGGCACGTGTCCGACTACCTGCGGATGTCCACCGTGAGCGCGGACGACGACGCGGTCAGCGCGCTACAGACGTACCTGATCACCACGATCGATCACGGCTTCAACGCCTCCACCTTCGCCGGCCGGGTGGTGGCGTCGTCCGGGTCGGACATGACCTCGTCGATCCTCGGTGCGCTCGGCGCCTTCCTGGGTCCGCTGCACGGCGGCGCACCGGGTCGGGCGCTGGCCGCCCTCGACGAGATCGGCGATCCCGCGAACACTCGTGACTGGGTGCGCGGACGGATCGCCGCGGGCGAGATCATCATGGGCTTCGGCCACGCCGTCTACCGCACCCACGACCCGCGGGCCGAGTTGCTGAAGGAGGTCGTCACCGCCCGGTACGACTCGTCGCTGGTCCGACGGGCCACCGCGGTAGAGGCGGAGATCGAGGCCGCGATCAACGAACTCAAGCCGGGCCGTCGGTTGTACGCGAACGTCGAGTTCTATGCGGGGGTGCTGATGAGCGAGGTCGGCTTGCCGCCGTCGATGTTCACGCCGACCTTCGGCGTCGCCAGGATCGTCGGCTGGACCGCGAACGTCCTGGAGCAGGCGGCCGAGCGGAAGATCATCCGGCCGGTCGCGCGGTATGTGGGGCCGGAGCCGCGGCGAGGAGCATTCGACCGCTGAATCTCATCCGCGGAGAATGACGCGGCCGACCCGCGGGTGAACGAGAATGGCCCCACGCCTCCCTGAGGCACCGGCATACACAATCAAGGAGACCGTCACGTGTGGGACTCATTCTGGGACTTCATCTGGTACACGATCGTCATCTTCGCCTTCGTCGCGTATCTGATCGCCCTCTGGTACATCATCGGCGATCTCTTCCGCAATAAGGCCGCGTCCGGCTGGTCGAAGGCCGTCTGGATGATCCTGCTGATCCTGCTGCCCTATCTGACCGCGATCGTCTACCTCATCGCGCACGGCAAGGGCATGGCCGAACGGGAGAAGCAGGCCGTCAGCGAAGCGAAGACACAGACGGACGAGTACATCCGGTCCGTCGCCGGCGGAGCGCACCCGACCCCGACGCAGCAGATCAACGAAGCCAAACAGCTCCTCGACTCCGGAGCCATCACGGCTGAGGAGTTCGATCGAATCAAGGCCAAGGCGCTGAGCTGATCCCAACGCCGAATACAGAAGCAGCCCGGTCGATTCGACCGGGCTGCTTCCATACGACCGCTAAGGCTTGTGCGCGTACACGTACTTGTAGTACTCGGCGTCGGCCAGCTTGCTCGCCGCGGCGGGGTCGATCACGACGGTCGCGTGGCGGTGCCACTGCAGGATCGACGCCGGGCACGACGCCGCCAGCGGTCCCTCGACCGCGGCGGCGATCGCGTCCGCCTTGCCCTCCCCCGTCGCGACGAGCGCGAGCCGTTTGGCGTCGCAGATGGTGCCGAGGCCCTGGGTGATGACGTGCATGGGCACCTCGTCGAACGAGTCGAAGAAGCGGGCGTTGTCCTGCCTGGTCTTCTCGGTCAGGGTCTTGATCCGGGTGCGCGAGGTCAGCGACGACGACGGCTCGTTGAACCCGATGTGGCCGTTGCTGCCGATGCCGAGGATCTGCACGTCGACCGGACCCACCTGTGCGATGAGAGCGTCGTAGGCCTCGGCGGCGACCTTGCTGTCAGGCGCCATCCCGTCCGGTGAGTGGACCTCGCCGATGTCGATGTGGTCGGTGAAGTTGTCGCGGATGAACCGCGCGTACGACTCCGGGTGTGTCGGCGGCAGGCCGACGTACTCGTCGAGCAGCACCGCGTTCACCCCGGCGAAGGAGAGTCCCTCCTCGCGGTGCCTGCGGATCAGTTCGGTGTAGGTGGCCAGCGGCGACGACCCCGTCGCCAGGCCCAGCGTCGACGCGCCGCCGGACACGGCCTCGGCGATGATGTCGGCCATCACCTGCTCGGGGCGATCAACGATCACGACCTCCATGCGTTCCCTGCCTTCTCGTCCGCGATGAGGAGTGCTGCCGACGACACCCGTCCGAGGCGGTCGTCACCGCGAGATTATCCCGGATACCGCGCGTCGGCAGGCGACTCGTCAGCACCAGTCACGTGACCGCGTCCCGACCTTCAGATCCAGCTTCTGCAATCGGTCGGCGACGACGGTCACCGCGCCCTCCGCGTTCTGCACGCGGCCACGGATGAGCAGCGCCGACGCCGTCTGCGCGAGCGTCCGGTAGCGCGCCCACAGCCCCACCGAGCACACGACGTTCACCATCCCGGTCTCGTCCTCGAGATTGACGAAGGTGACGCCGGACGCGGTGGCCGGTCGTTGCCGGTGCGTGACCGCTCCCCCGACCAGCACGCGGCTGCCGTCGGCCACCGACAGCAGCCGGTCGGCCGGGACCACGCCCATCGCGTCGAGCCGGGGGCGCAGGTACTCGGTCGGGTACGCGCGCGGCGAGACGCCGGTCGACAGCGCGTCGACGGTGGTGAGCTCCACCTCGGACATGCCGGGCAGTGTCGGCGCTCCGCGCGGTGAGGTCACGTCCAGCTGATCGTTGCGGAGTCCGGCCGCCGCCCCCGCCTCCCAGAGGGCCGCACGACGATCCCGGCCGAGGCTCTCGAACGCGCCGGCGGTCGCGATCGCCTCGAGCTGGGCGGTGGTCGCCTCCACCCGCCGGGACAGATCCGCTACCGAGACGAAAGGGCCTCCGGCGCTGCGTTCTTCGACGATTCGGGTGGCGACCTCGTCGGACAGCCCGCGGATCGCGCCCAGACCGATCCGCACGTCGAGTCCACCGTTCTCCAGACCGGCATACGAGAGCGACAGGTTCACGTCCGGGCGATGCACCTGCACACCGTGCCTGCGGGCGTCCGCGACCAGCGACTGCGGCGAGTAGAAGCCCATCGGCTGCGCCCGCAGCAGCGCGGCGCAGAACGCCGCCGGATGATGCAGCTTGAACCACGCGGAGTAGAAGACCAGCGACGCGAAGCTCTGCGAATGGCTCTCCGGGAAACCGAAATTGGCGAAGGCCGCCATCTTCTCGTAGATGCGGTCGGCGAGGTCGCCGGTGATGCCGTTGGTCTCGCGCATGCCGTCGTAGAACCGCTGTCGGAGTCGCTGCATCTTCTCCGGCGACCGCTTGGACCCCATCGCACGGCGCAGCTGGTCCGCCTCCGCCGCACCGAATCCCGCGACGTCACGCGCCACCTGCATCAGCTGTTCCTGGAACAGCGGAATGCCGAGAGTGCGGCCGAGCGCGTCCTCCATCGACGGATGGTCGCAGTTCGGAGCCTCCAGACCGTTGCGCCGCCGGATGTACGGGTGCACCGAGCCGCCCTGGATGGGACCCGGGCGGATCAGCGCCACCTCGACGACGAGGTCGTAGAAGGTGCGCGGTTTGAGGCGCGGGAGCGTCGCCATCTGCGCCCGCGACTCCACCTGGAAGACGCCGACCGAGTCGGCGCGGCACAGCATGTCGTAGACGGCCTCCTCGGTCAGATCGAGCCGAGCCAGATCGACCGTCACGCCCTTGTGCTCGTCGACGAGATCGATCATGTAGTGCAGCGCCGACAGCATGCCGAGTCCGAGAAGATCGAACTTCACCAGACCGATCGCCGCGCAATCGTCCTTGTCCCACTGCAGGACGCTGCGGCCGGCCATCCGGGCCCACTCCGTCGGGCAGACGTCGGCGATCGGCCTGTCGCAGATCACCATGCCACCCGAATGGATCCCGAGATGCCTTGGCAACGACGAGATCTGCGCGGCCATCTCGCGCACGTCGTCGGGCGCCGAGTCGGGGATCTTGCTCCACGCGTCCTGCTGCCCCGGTGCGTAGCCGAGCGCCCGCGCCGTGTCGCGGACCGCCGAGCGCCCCCGATAGGTGATCACGTTCGCCACCTGAGCGCTGTGGCTCCGGCCGTGCTTGGCGTAGACGTGCTGGATCGCCTCCTCGCGGCGGTCGGACTCGATGTCGACGTCGATGTCCGGCGGACCGTCCCGCTCGGGCGAGAGGAAGCGTTCGAAGAGCAGGTGATTGGCGACCGGATCGACGTTCGTGATCCCGAGGGCGTAACAGACCGCCGAGTTCGCGGCGCTGCCCCGTCCCTGGCACAGGATGTCGTTCTCCTTGCAGAACGAGACGATGTCGTGGACCACCAGGAAGTAGCCGGGAAAGGTGAGCGCCTCGATGATCGCGAGTTCGTGGTCGATCTGCCGGTAGGCGTCCGGCCGCTGTTCCCGGGTGCCGTAACGACCGCGCGCGCCCCGTTCGGTGAGCTCGCGCAGCCAGGTGCTCTCACTGTGACCGTCGGGCACGTCGAACGGCGGCAGACTCGGCGCGATCAGCTTCAGGGAGAACGCACACTCGTCCGCGAACGCGACGGCGTTGTCGATGGCTTCCCGATGCGCGGGCATCAGCCGGAGCATCTCGTCGCCGTTACGCAGATGAGCGCCGCCGACCCCGGGCATCCACCCGTCGATGGTCGTGATGTCGGTCCGCGCCCGGATCGCCGCCATCGCCGTCGCGAGGCGCCCGTTCTCGGGCGCCGCGAAGTGCGCTCCGGTGGTCGCGACGGTCGGCACCCGGTGCTGTGCGGCCAGCGACGCCAGGATCGCGTTGCGCTCGTCGTCGTCCGAGCCCGGGCCGGGACTCAGCTCGACGGCGACGTTCCCGATCCCGAAGCGGTCGATCATCTCACCGAGTGCCGCCCCCGCGGCCCGCTTGCCGCCGCGGTCGAGCGCGCGGCGCACCGCGCCCTTGCGGCATCCGGTGAGGATCAGCCAGTCGCCCGCGGCGGCGTGCTCGGTGATCGCGGCGGCGTCGTACCGCAGCAGCCCCTTCTCGCCGCCGGTCATGTGAGCGTCGGCGATCACCCGCGAGAGCCGCCGGTATCCCTCGGCTCGACGCGCCAAGACCTGTAGATGCTCACCCGGCGGGTCCACCGCACCGGCCCGGGCGCTGTCGCGTTCCAGTGACAGTTCGGCCCCGAAAACCGTCGGCATGCCGAACTCGCGGGCCGCCTCGGCGAACCGGACCACGCCGTAGAAGCCGTCATGGTCGGTCAGCGCCAGACCGCGCAGCCCCAGCCGTTGCGCTTCCTCGACCATCGCCTCCGGCATCGACGCGCCGTCGAGAAAGCTGTAGGCGCTGTGCGCGTGCAACTCCGCGTACGGCACGGTCGAGGTGCCGAACTCGATGTCGGCGGCCTCGTACGGCCCGCGCTTGCGCGACCATGCCGGCGAATCCCCGCCGTCGCCCGGCGGTCCGGCGCCGTTGAAGGTCGGCGGAAAGGTCTCTCCGGGCCGATCGCCGCGAGACCGCGCGCGCCCCGACAGCACCCGCTCCATCTCCGACCAGGTCGGAGGCCCGTTGTTCCAGCCCACCGTCTGATTATAGAACGTATGTTCGAGTTGTGGTGGCGGGCGGAAGTACGGCGCCCGACGCTGCGCGGTGAATACCCGCCAACGCCGGCCCTCCAGTGACACCCGCTCCCCCGCACGCAATTGCGCCAGACCTCGCCCGCGACACCCGCAAACTTCCGGCAAACATTCACATGTGTACTGATCTGTGAGACTCTAGGCCCCGTGACGAGCTATTTCGTGACGGGCGGAAGCGGTTTCATCGGCCGTCGGGTACTGCAACGACTGTTGATCAGCAACCCACAGGCACAGATTTACGCATTGGTCCGGTCCGGATCCCTGCACCGCTTCGCCGCCGCAATGGAGAAGGTCGACGGCGCCGACCGCGTGACCACCGTCGTCGGCGACCTGACCGCCGACGACCTCGGCCTGCACGGACCCGAGATCGGCCGGATCGACCACGTCGTCCACCTGGCGGCGGTGCACGACATCACCGCCGACGCGGCACTGCAGCAGGCCGTGAACGTCGAAGGCACCCGGCGGATCGCCGAGTTCGCACTCGCCCACGACGCCATGCTGCATCACGTCTCGTCGATCGCCGTCGCAGGCGATCACGACGGCGACTTCACCGAATCCGACTTCGATCTGGGCCAGAGCTTCCCCACCAGCTGTCACCGCACCAAGTTCGACGCCGAACGGATCGTCCGCGACACCGAGGGCCTCTCCTGGCGCGTGTACCGGCCGGCGGCGGTGGTCGGAGACTCGGCGACCGGCGAGACCGACAAGGCCGACGGCCCCTACTACTTCTTCTCGCACCTCGCCGCCCTCGGCAGCCTGCCGTCGTTCCTGCGACTGCCCCTGCCGGACCTCGGACAGCTCAACCTGGTCCCGGTCGACTTCGTCGCCGACGCGATCGTCGCACTGCTCGATACGCAGGACCGCCGCAGCGGACAGGTGTTCCACCTCGGCGACCCCGGTCAGCGATCGATCACCGACCTGTTCAACGCCGTCGCCCGGGCCTTCGACGGGCCGCGCGGCTTCACCGCCCTCCCGGCAGGCGTGGTGCGGCCGATGCTCGCGGTGAGCGGACTCGGGCCGCTCCGCCCCGGCCGCGACCTCGTCGCCGAGCAGGCAGGCATCCCGCCCGCGGTGCTCGACGCCGCCTCGCTTCCCGTCGTCTTCCGCAGCGAGACCACCGCCGCCGAACTGGCCCGGCTCGGGCTGCATCCGCCCGATCTGGACGAGTACGCACCCCGACTCTGGCAGTACTGGTACGACCATCTCGACCCGGCGCGGCACCGCCGCCACGACCCCCGTGGCCCGCTGGTCGGCAAGAACATCCTGATCACCGGGGCGTCGTCCGGCATCGGCCGAGCGACCGCGCGCATGTGCGTCCGGCGCGGCGCCAACGTCGTACTCGTCGCCCGCGACGCCGATCGTCTCACCGAGACCGCCGCCGAACTGGACGCCGAGGTCCCGAAGCCGGGACTGCCCGTCGGCCGCGCCTACGCCTACCCCGCCGACATCAGCGACGAGGCGGCGGTGCAGACGCTGGTGAAGTCGGTGATCTGCGAGCACGGCCACGTGGACGTGCTGGTCAACAACGCCGGTCGTTCCATCCGCCGCGCCACCGCCAACGCCGTCACCCGCTCGCACGACTACCACCGGATGATGGCCGTCAACTACTTCGGCGCCGTCTACCTGACCCTGGCCCTGTTGCCGCACATGACCGAGCGACAGTCGGGGCATATCGTCAACGTGTCGTCGATCGAAGTGCAGAGCCGAGCGCCGCGATTCGGCGCATACGCGGCGTCGAAGGCCGCACTGGAAGCGTTCAGCGACGCCACCGGCGCCGAGACCCTGTCCGACCACGTCACGTTCAGCAATGTCCGGATTCCGCTGACCAGGACCCGGATGATCGTGCCGACCAACGCCTACGACAGCGTGCGCGGCATCTGGAGCGTCGACAAGGCCGCCCATCGGGTGCTGCACGCGATCGTCGAGCGACCCAAGCGCGTCAACACCCTGCTCGGGGACCTGATCGACTTCGGCCATCACGCGGCGCCACGCCTCACCAACCGGCTGCTGCATCAGGACTTCCTGATGAACGACGAGTCCGACGCCTCGCTCGGACGCACCGGCTGACGCGCGGCGCGGGCTGTCGTGCCACGATCAGGTATGCCCGACACTCCGTTCCTGTTCGTCGACGTCGACCGCCTGGACCGCAATCTGACCGCGATGGCCGACTGGGCCGAGCGGCACGGCATTCGCCTCCGTCCCCACGCCAAGACTCACAAATGCGCGGAGATCGCGCGGCGGCAGCTCGAGGCCGGCGCGGTCGGCCTGTCCGTGGCGACCATCGGCGAGGCGGAGATCTTCGCCGAGCTCGGGGTCGACGATCTGTTCATCGCCTATCCGCTGTGGCTGTCGGAGAACAAGGCCCGGCGGCTCCGCGCGCTGGCCGGCCGAGTGCAGCTGGCGGTCGGAGCCGATTCGGTGGCGGGCGTGCGCCGTCTCGCCGACGCGATCGGGGACACCACCGCCACGGTGCTCATCGAGGTCGATTCCGGCATGCATCGCAGCGGGCTCCCGGCTGGGAACGTCGTGGAGGTTGCGACCGCCGCCCGCGACAGTGGGCTCACCGTCGCCGGGGTCTTCACCTTCCCCGGGCACGGTTACGGGCCCGGCAGCGCGCGGTCGGACGCGGCCGCCCAGGAGGCTCAGGCTCTCGGCTCGGCGGCGGAGGC
This sequence comes from Gordonia neofelifaecis NRRL B-59395, assembly GCF_000192435.1. Lineage (GTDB taxonomy): Bacteria > Actinomycetota > Actinomycetes > Mycobacteriales > Mycobacteriaceae > Gordonia > Gordonia neofelifaecis. Next base: position 177,840 of record NZ_AEUD01000002.1, on the reverse strand, counting down.
ATTGCGCGCCAACGGTTTCGATATCACCGTGGTGAGCGGCGGCTCGACTCCGACAGTGCAGTTCGCCGATCCCGGAGTGGTGACCGAACTGCGGCCCGGGGTGTACCCGTTCTACGACGCTCAGCAGTTGGAGCTCGGGAGCTGCGGCATCGACGACGTCGCCCTCGCCGCGATCTCCACGGTCGTCAGCGCGGCCGGCCCGCGGATCGTGCTCGACGCGGGCAGCAAGGTCCTCGGCGCCGACCGACCCGCCTGGACCACGGGGTTCGGCCGTCTCGCCGACCATCTCGACGCGCGCATCGTCTCACTGTCCGAGCACCACGCCGTCGTCGAATTCCCTCCTGGCACAGCGATTCCCACACTCGGCGACGTGGTCCGCGTGATCCCCAACCACGTCTGCAACGCCGTCAACCTGGTCGACGATCTGTACGCGGGCACCGCACCCGACGGCGATTTGGAGACCTGGCAAGTCATCGCGCGAGGCGCGAACAGCTGATCTCGTATTTGAATCCCGTATAGGCCGAAGTCTTCGCTGAAATCGCCGATCGAGGCCGAATCGGGGATTCAAATACGAGATTCTTACTCATAGATCCCTTCGACCGCCCACTCCGCTTCACGACAGCAGAGCAGCACCGCACGACCGTCCGCCAGCAGCATCTGCGCCCGCGCCGTCCCCGGACCGAACGGCCACGGCCCCGCCCACCAGCGCAGGCGGTACGACCGCGCCCCCAACCGCACCGTCACCGGCTCCGCACTGAACGCGCCGCGCGGATTCACCGTCACCGGACGGTCGGCGGCGTCGCGTACCTCTGCCCCGGCCTGCACCAGCAACGACGGCGCGGGCCGGGCCAGTCGGTCCGGCCACGTCGCAGTCGGGTCGCGCGGAGGTCGGAGCTCGTCACCGAACGCCACCAAGGTCACCTGCTCGTCCGGCCCACGACCGCCGCTGCGCACCGGGACTCGAACCGCCTCGCCTCCGAGGAGCCCTTGCACCCGCACCAGCGCACGACGCGCCTGGTCACCGAGCCCGCCCCCGACCTCGCCCGGCAGTCCCGCGCCCGACAGCGCATACTGCAGCCCGCTGGGATTCACCACTTCCACCGGCTCCAGCACCAGCCGCACGACGGGTGAGTCCGGCGCGTCGACGCTGCCCGCCCGACCCGTCAGCCATCCCTCCAGTTGCCAGCGGACCCGGTCGGCCGTGGCCTCCGGGGTCAGCGGCTCCACGCATCGCCAAGTGCGCGAATGCCGTTGCCCGCGTTCGGTGAAGGCGTGAATGGTCAGTCGCATGCAGGCCAGCGCGGCCGACGACAATCGCTCATGCAACTCCTGCGCCATCCGCCTTCCCAGGAATGCGGCCGCGTCGATCCGGTCGATCGGCGGATCGCAGACGTGCTCCACCTCCAGCCCCGGAGGGATCGGCGCCCGGCTGGGACGCCTCCCCGGCAGACCGCGAGCCAGCCGGTGCGCCGTGACCGCGTCACTGGAGAACCGCGAAGCGACGTCCGCGGCGTCCATCTCGGCGAACGCGCCGAGCCGTCGTATCCCCAAGCGCCACAACAGGTTCACCAGATCCTCCCGCCCCGGTCCGCTCAGCGCCGGTTCCACCACCAGGTCGGCGACCGGCCTCGTCGACAGATAGGCGGCGTCCGACCCGGGAGACACCGTCTGCCCCGACCGCGCGGCGAGAACTGCGGTGAACAGTTCGTCGGCCACTCCGACACGAGCGGTGACGCCACCGATCACCGCCCGACCGCGTCCGTCGGCCTCCTCTCCTCGACCCACACCTGCGACGACGTCCGCCAGCCGCTCGGCCAGCAGTTCCTCGCCTCCGAAGAACCGCGCCGCCCGATCCGCCGCCATCACCAGCAACCCCGGCCTCAGCACTTCCGTCATCGGAACCACCTCGGTCACCGCCGCGACCACCGGCTCGAACAACCTCCCGTCCCGCGCCGAATCCGCCTCGTACACCGTCAGTTCCGGGCACAACGACTGCGACTGCCGCTTGCGCATCCCCCGGCGAACGCCGCCGGCACGGGCGGCATGTGAGCACGCCTCCACTCGACCCGCGCGCAACACCGCCACCGGATCGTGCGGAGACCGCCCGGCCTCGGCGGCCGCCGCGGTCGTCGGCCAGTCCGGGCACCAGAGCGCCAGCACACGCTTGCCCGACGGCACCGCTTCGTCGCGGTCCCGTCCGGGCACGACCGCGGTCAATTCGCCACCGCCAGCGATGGACGCGTTCCCGCCGCCTCCGCCACGACCTCGGGTTTCACCAGCCGCATCACCCCCGACTCGCCCAACCCCGGCGCCACCAGGTCGAACACATCGCTCACCGGCCGAGCACCGGGTGCCGTCACCTGAACCTCCACCCGGAATCCGCCGATCCGGCCGTACCCACTCCGCCGTATCGGCAGATGCCGGTACTCCCGTACTTCGCCGTTGACCCGAGTAGCCGTCCCCGGCCAGTCGCCGAGCACCATCAACGTCGACGACTGCTTCCGCGCCCGACCGCCGAGCACCCTCGCTCGCGCCGGCGTCACCGACGCGCCCGTCGGCCCGAGCCGGTCCTCGAAACCCAGCACCACCAGGTCGATCCCGTCGAGCAACACGCCGGCCACCTCCAGGCGATCGACGCCGGGCTCGGAGACCACCGCGATCCGACTCAGATCCGCCCCCATCTCCACCGCCGCGGCCAGATTGAGACGCGGCAGCCCCACCAGAGCCACCGTCGATCCGGACCGGCTCGCCTCGGCGATGATCGACATCGGCAACACCGAAGCCCCGGACATCGCGGCCACCGCACCTCGCGGCAGACCTCGCTTCGGCAACAATGCAGCCATCGGCTCCGGCACCGCCACCACACCCGACGACAGCACACCCGACGCCGTCCCCGCCAGCGCTCCGGTCTCCCCCGACAACCGACTCAGCCGGCGTCGCAGGCCCTCTCGCCCGGCCAATCTGTACCCACGCCCAGGTCTTCGAGGGCACACACTCGGAACCAATGCTCTTCCCATCGTTCTGCCGGACTCACATCCAGCGCCTTCCACCTCGTCCGAAGCGGCAGGGAAGATGCCTTCGTTCGAACTTGAGTTCGATGCTAGGACCACCCTCTGACAATCGTCAACGGAGTAGGAATCACCCGCCCCACGGGCATTCTCTCGACTCTCCAGTCGCAACCGGAGGCCGTGGCGAACCATGCTCTACCATTCGGTTCATGCAGTCCCGCACACTCCCGTTCGCCGTCGTCATCACCGCCGTCACCGGGATCGCGGTCACCGCGCTGCCCTGGTTCAACCTGCACTCGGTCGGCCTCGACGCCTCATGGAACGGCCTCGGCATGGGCACCGTCGACGCGAACGATCTCGGCATCGCCCCGTCCGGCCGAGGGTGGCTGATCGTGGCCGCCTGCGCCCTCGCCGGCCTCGCCGGACTCGCCGCCCTGATGCCGTCGCCCAAGGCACGCCCCGTCGCCCGAGTGATGGCCGCTGTCGCCGCAGTCGGCGCCACGGCTGCCGCGTTCGTCCCCATCGCCATCTGGATCTGGCCGTCCTGGTACTTCGGCGACTTCCTCGACGGCCTCGGCCTGAGCTCCGCGGACATCGGGGTCAGCACCGCCATTCTCATCGCGCTGATCGTGATCATGCTGATCCTGGCCGCGCTGTGCACCGCCCTCTTCATCGATCGCAGCGAGCAGGAGTTGCTCGACGACGCCTAGCCGGCCTTACGACACCGGCACCGGCTTGGTCCGCACCGGCGACATGACATGCGCGATCACCACCGACGTCACCGCACCGGCGGCCAGGATCGACGCCAGCACGATGATCTGAAAGCGTCCGGCCTCAATCGGCGAGAGACCGCCGAAGATCGCACCGACGAAAGCGCCCGGCAAGGTCACCAAGCCGGTGGTCTTCGCCTGGTCCGTCGCGGGAATCATGGCGTTGTGAACCGCCTGCCGCGCCATCGACACGGTCGCCTGGCGCGGCGTCGCACCCAGCGCCAACCAGCCCTCCACCTCGGTCCACCGGTCGACGATCGCCTCAGTCAACCGGCGTCCGGTCAGGGTCGCCGAGGTCATCGCGTTCCCGATCACGATGCCCGCGAGGGCGAGTGCGTAGCGAGCCGTCAACTCCAGTGCCCCGGAGGCGAAGACGATCACCAGCACGGCACCCACGCCAGCCCCCATACCGAGTGCGACGGTTCCGAGTACCGGCCACAGCGACCTGCCGTCGGCGGCGAGCCTGCGCGTGGCGGTGAACACCGCGACCCCGAACATGACCGTCACGAAGAGCGCGACGAGGGCGCCGTGCCGAATCACCCCGCTCAAGATCACGCTGAGCACCGTCAGCTGCACCAACCCGCGCGCCACCGCTCCGATCGGCGCCCACCGCTGGGGCACCCCGTACGCCCACAGCACGCCGGTCGCCAGCACCGCCAGCAGCAGCACGCCGACGAGCGTGTTCACCGGCGCGTGCACGTGGGGCATGCACCAATGGAAGCACTCGGCCTCGGGTCAGAACAGCGTCAGCGCAGGCGGCGAGACATTTCCGCAGGACGCAGGCGGCAGCACGGATTGGTCGGCATGCGAATCGTCGTCCGCGGCCGACTCGCTGCCCAGTCCGTACTTCGCCACCAATGGAGCCATCCTCGAGCGCAACCCGAGCGAGTACTCCGCGGACACGAAACTGCGGCGCCCGTAGAGCGACCGGTACCGACGGACCAATGCCGGATGCTCGCTGCCCAGCCAGCCGAGGAAGTCGGCGCCGTCGTCGCCCCCGAGTTGCAACGGCGACACCGATACCCGCGCAGCACCCGCCGCCGACAGCGCCGAGAGCAGTTCGTCGAGCTGCGAGGTGCCGTCTGCCAGCAGCGGCGGCAACGGCGCGATCCGGATGTGCGGCGCGAGGCCTGCGTCGGCCAGCCGCTCGACCATTTCCAACCTGGCCCGCGGCGACGACGCCGCCGGGTCGACGCGCGCCGACAGCCCCGGATCGAGGGTCGCCAGTGAGACCGAGACGGTCACCGGCACACTGCGTCCGATGAGGCGCAACAGCGACAGATCCCGAAGCAGCAGCGTGGACGAGGTGTACAGCGCGATCGGTGTCTGCGACTCCGACAGGACCGACAGCACCTGTGGCATCAGCCGATAGTGCTCCTCCGCCGGGTGATACGGGTCCTCCGACGTCCCGAGTGCCACCGTCTCACGGCGCCACGACCGTCTGCGCACTTCACGACGCAGCACCGCAGCAGCGTTCATCTTCACTTCGAGCACCTCGCCCGACCGCCGAAAGGTGGAGGCGGCGAACGCATGCCGATGGCTCCGATCACTGGTGACCGACTCCAGCACGGTGCGCGCCAATACCTCGTGCACTCGAACTCCCGGCGCCTCCGGGATCATGATCGACCTCATGAGGTCACCGCACACCAGTTCGGTCAGCGCTGCCATGCCACCCATCCGAACATACGTGCGATACGCTCGTCAAGGGGTGCGCCGGTCCGGAACGGGGACAGTTATCATCGGGCCATGACATCTCCCGCCGACGCACCAGGCCCCTCGTATCTGGTCGCCGGCCGCTACCGCCTGATCCGCCGGATCGGACACGGCGGAATGGGCGCGGTGTGGCTCGCCCACGACCAGCTCCTGGACCGTGAGGTCGCGGTCAAGCAGGTGCTCACGACCAGCGGAATGGACGACTCCGTCGCCGAGACCTCGCGCGCCCGCGCCCTGCGGGAAGGCCGATTGGCCGCCCGACTCTCGCACCGCAACGCCATCGCGATGCACGACGTCGCCCTCGACCGTGACGAGCCATGGCTGGTGATGGAGTTCCTGCCGAGTCACAGCGTCGCCGACGTGCTCCAGCAGAACGGCACCATCGAACCGGTGGAGGCCGCCCAGATCTGCGCCCAGGTGGCCGACGCGATCACCGAGGCGCACGCCTCCGGCATCATTCATCGGGACATCAAGCCGGCCAACATCCTGATCGCGAACACCGGCCGCAATGTCGGCCTGGTGAAGATCACCGACTTCGGGATCTCCCGCGCGAAGGACGACGTCACCATCACCCAGACCGGCGTGGTGACCGGCACGCCCGCCTACTTCGCGCCCGAGGTCGCGCGCGGCGAGGAACCCGGCGAGGCGTCGGACGTGTACTCCCTGGGCTCGACGCTGTACACGATGATCGAGGGCCGCCCGCCGTTCGGCAACGAGGACAACTACATCGCGACCCTGCACCGCGTGGCACTCGGGCAGATCAACCCGATCACCCGAGCGGGCGGGCTGTCGTCGATCCTCTTGAAGCTGCTGGAGCCGAACCCGGCCAATCGGCCGACCATGGCGCAGGCGCGTGATCAGCTCACCCAGTTCGCCGCCGACACGCTGGGGACCACGGACAACGTGCTCACCGGGCTGGTCAGCACCAGACCTCTCGCCGAACAGAACCGCGCAACCACTCTGCCGCCCGCCGGGCAGCCGGGTGCCTCGGGTCCCGGAACGAGCCCGGCCCCGAGAACCTCCGCTTTGAACGAACCGTCGCACCCGCACCAGCCGACGCAGGTCGCGTCCGGCCACTACGCCCCGCGGACCACGCCCACACCGATCCCCTACAACCCGACCGACTACTCTTCGGCGCCCGGACAGTACACCCCGCCGCCGACCTACTACCAGCAGCAGCAACAGCAGCGCGGGTCCGACAGTCACGCCGGACTCGCCGCGGCGATCTTCGCCGTCTTCGCCCTGCTGACCGCGATCATCGCCGGCGTCATCATCCTGGTGATGTGACGCCGATCAGCCGATCTGGCGATTCACCGCCCACCGCGTGAGCGCGTTGCGGTTGGACTGCTGCGTCTTGCGGAGCACGTTCGACGCGTGCGTCTCCACGGTCTTCACCGAGATGAACAATTCCTCGGCGATCTCCCGATAGGTGTAGCCGCGGGCCAGCAGCCGCAGCACCTCCATCTCCCGGCGGGTCAGGGAATCGAGCTCCGGGTCGAGCTGCGGCTCCGGCACCGGCGACCGGCCGGTGAACGAATCGAGGACGAAGCCCGCCAGCCGCGGGCTGAAGACCGCATCGCCCTCCGCGACCCGCCGCACCGCATCGGCGAGCTCGCCGCCGTCGATGGTCTTGGTCACGTACCCGCGGGCGCCGGCTCGGATGGTCGCGATCACGTCGGTCGCCGCGTCGGAGACGCTCAGCGCCAGGAACACCGGCGCGTCCGAGCCGAGCGCGTCGGTGACACCGCGCAGCACCGCCACCCCGCCCCCGCCAGGCATGTGCACGTCGAGCAGCACCACGTCGGGCCGCAGTTCGACGATCCCCGCCACCGACTCCGGCACGTTGCCCGCATCACCGACCACCTCGAGTCCCGCCTCACCGGCGAGCTCGGCGCGCACGCCGGAGCGGAACACGCCGTGGTCGTCGACCAGGAACACCCGGTAGGTCTTGTCGGACATTATGAGAACTCCTGTGTCTGTTGTGATTGCGAGTCGAGTACCGGCGACGATCCGTGGCCCCGTCCGCGCGGCAGCATGAGCGCGACGTTGGTTCCCCGGCCGGGCGTCGAAGTGATCCGCACCGAACCGCCGACCCGCTCCATCCGCGCCCGGATCGACTTCGCGATACCCTGCCGGTCCTGGTCCACGGAGTCGGGGTCGAAGCCCTTCCCCCGATCGCGGACGAACACCTCCACGTGCTCGTCGTCCACCTCGCAGTAGACGTCGACCTTGTCCGCTCCGGAGTGCTTGGCCGCGTTGACCAGTGCTTCGCGCGCTGCGGCGACCACCGCCTGCAGACTGTTCGCCACCGCTTCGTCGCGAAGTTCGTCCGGCGCGATGTCGCCGACCGTGACGGTCTCGATCTCGACGCCGTACGTGTCCTCCACCTCGGCGGACACCGCGGACACCGCCGCCGCCAACGACTCTCGCCGTCGCGCCTGGTCGCCGAAGAGCCACTGTCGCAGCTCACGTTCCTGACGCCGGGCCAGCTGGGCGACGGTGTCGGGCTGGTCGGCCCGCTTCTGAATCAGCGCGAGCGTCTGCAGCACCGAGTCGTGCAGATGGGAGGCGATCTCCTCCCGCTCCTGGTTCCGGATGCGGGCCGCACGCTCGGCGTTCAGCGTCCGCCACATCCGCATCCACAGCGGGATCGTCAGCAGCAGTACCCCGAAGAGCGTGCCGAGTACGGCGAGAAGCGTCGGATTCATCCCGGCGAGTGCGGTATCCGGTGCCGCGACCAGCACCACCAGCCCGCCGACCACGAGGAACGCGCCCGCGGCCAACCGGAGCCAGGTGACCACCCCGCCGCGCGCCGAGACCCCCGTGACGTCGACCTCGCGCCACACCAGCGCCGCTCCGCCGAGCACCACCACCAGCGCCAGCAGCGTCGAGGCCGGTGCGCTCGACGCCGCGATTCCGTTGAGCAGCAACGCGACCACGCCGATCACCATCAGGCCCTGTGCCTGCCGTCGTTCGCGCGGAGCCGGCCGTTCGACGTCCGTCCCGGTCGGGCAGAAGAACCAGAGCAGGCCGTACGCCGCCACCCCGGCCCCCGCCAGCGCCGCCAGCACCACGAAGACCACGCGCACCCGGAACACGTCGACGCCCAAATGGTCGGCGATCCCGCCGCACACCCCGCCCAGCACCTTGCCACCGTTGCGGCGGCGCACACGGTCGAGTCGCGGAGGGTCGGTCACATGAGTCATTGATTCGATAGTGGCACGTCTGCCGGACGCACACATCAGGGACTTTCCTGGTTTCCGGGCAGCGGTCGCCGCCGCCCTGCGCACAGCATTGACCACTCAGTCGTCCCGACCTCGATTCTCGACCGTTTCGAGCGGAAACGGTCAATGCTGTGCGTGCGTCCGCAGACACTCTGGTGTCCGACCGTCCCGAACTCCGCGAGATCAGGGCGCATCTCAGGGTTTAACCCGATTCACACCGTGGCCGGCCCGACAATCATTGAACGCATGGACACCAAGACTCTGATCGACCTCTGGAACACCCGGCCGGTCCGCCGCCGGTCCGGTAAATCCATCGGCGGCGTCTGTACCGGCATCGGCATGCGGTATCGGATCGATCCGACCCTGGTGAAGGTGGCGTTCGTCGTCGCAGCGTTGTTCGGTGGCAGCGGAATCCTGCTGTACATCGCGGCTCTCGTCGCGTTTCCCGCCGAAGACGAGACCGCGCCCCGCCGGATCCACTTGCCGCATCGGTCGCATCGCCGGATCCGGCACGACATGCCGTGGTACTGGATCGTCGTCGCCGTCATCGCGGTCATCATTCTCGGGAACATGGGCTCCTCCTCACCGTTCTGGGGCACCAGCGGACTCCTCGGACTGATTCTCATGCTGGGAGCGTGGTGGCTGCTGTACCAGCGGACGCCGGAGGCTCCCGCAGGCACCAGCGCAGACCAGCTGCGCCCCGGCGATCAGCCGTCGTACGCCCCGCCGGTCGTGGGGGCGTCAACGGTCTCGATGCCCGCAGCGACCGTGGTGACCGGAGACGTCGTTCCCTCCAGCACGACCGCCGGTCCCGACGCCCAGACGATCCCGATGGCGGCGAATGAGCCTCCGGCTCCGCCCGCCGACCCCGATGCGCCGCCGGCCTGGGACCCGCTCGGCACCGCTCGCTTCGCGTGGGACCTCCCCGAGCCGACGCCCCCACCGCAGCCTCCGGTCGTGAAGCCGCCGCGGTCACCGTTGACGCCCGTCTTCGCCGGGCTGGCACTCATCGCCGCCACCATCGGCATCGCGGCGCGCGTGCTCGGCGGCGTCGACTGGTTCACCACCGGCCGGATCGCCGGACTGGCCCTCGCGGTCCTCGGCGTCGGCATGCTGATCGACGCCCTGCAACGACGACAGACCAACACTCGGGCCTCGGGTCTGGTGCCGCTCGCCATGATCGTCGGGGTCGTCGCCGTGGTCTCGACCATCTTCTCCGGAGACCGGCCCTCATTCGCCTCCGGTGGCATCGGCGACCGGTCGTGGCATCCGCAGAGCGTCTCGCAGCTCAGCGACACCTATCAGCTGAGTGTCGGCACGACGACCCTCGACCTGCGCGACGTCGGACCACTCGACCACGACCGCACTGTCGAGATCCGCCAGGGTATCGGCGACATGACGATCTGGCTGCCCGACGACGTCCGCGTCAAGACCGAGTGCAGCACCGTCGTCGGCGACCAGACCTGCCCCGAAGGAATCGTCAACCCCGACGCCAAGACACCGACCCTGACGGTGAAGGCGAACGTCAACCTCGGAACCGTGGAGATGAAGCAATGATCGACGAGACCCCCGACCAGGCCGGAACCGCCGAGCCCGAACGCCACCGCTCCTTCATGATGGGACTCTCGGCCGTCGTCACGCTGCTGGTCGCGGCGTGGTGCCTGGCCGACGGCCCCTTCCTGCTCGACACGTCGTACCTGCCGTGGGCGCTCCTCGCCGTCGGCATCGTGGTCGGCGTCGGCCTCATCGCGAGCGGCTTCCGCCGAAAGTAGGGCGTCAGGTCGATCGAGTAGACGCACCGCGAGCTTGCGAGCGACGAGTCGTGTCGAGATCCACTCAGGCCCAACACGACTCGCCTCGCCTACCTCGGCCGCAGAAACAGGAAGTACCCGCCGAGGAAGACGAGCACGATCGCAACGTTCACGATCAACCGCAGCCCGGTCTGGTCGCGGAGGAACGCGAAATCGACGCCGACGATCAGCGCGATCATGACCAGCAGGTAGATCGCCGTGACGAGTTGTCTGCTCACCTTCGAATCATCCCACCCGCCACCGACATCGACCGACCGTTCGGGTCCGCCCGGCCGCCGCTCAGTACTGATCGTGCGCCCCTACCAGGCTGATCGTCCAATCCCTGATCGCCGGCGAATACACGCAGTGCCGCCCGCATCGACTGCGGGCGGCACTGCGTGTGAGTCAGCGGGAGATCACTCCCATTCGATGGTCCCCGGCGGCTTGCTCGTCACGTCGAGCACCACGCGGTTCACGTCCTCCACCTCGTTGGTGATGCGCGTCGAGATGGTCTCCAGGACCTCGTAGGGCACCCGGGTCCAGTCCGCGGTCATGGCGTCTTCGCTCGAGACCGGACGCAGCACGATCGGGTGACCGTAGGTACGACCGTCGCCCTGGACGCCGACGCTGCGGACGTCGGCCAGCAGCACCACCGGGCACTGCCAGATCTGGCCGTCGAGTCCGGCCGACGTCAGCTCCTCGCGCGCGATCAGGTCGGCTTTGCGCAGCAGCTCCAGGCGTTCCTTGTTCACCGCTCCGACGATGCGAATCGCGAGGCCGGGCCCGGGGAACGGCTGTCGTGCGACGATCTCCTCGGGCAGACCGAGTTCACGTCCGACGGCGCGAACCTCGTCCTTGAACAGCAGCCGGAGCGGCTCGACGAGCTTGAACTCGAGGTCCTCAGGCAGCCCGCCGACGTTGTGATGGCTCTTGATGTTCGCCGTGCCGCTGCCGCCGCCCGACTCGACCACGTCCGGGTACAGAGTGCCCTGGACGAGGAAGTCGACCTTCTTGCCCGCGGCGGCCTGGTCGCCCAGTACCTCGGACACCGCGCCCTCGAACGACCGGATGAACTCGCGGCCGATGATCTTGCGCTTGGTCTCCGGATCCGACACGCCGTCGAGATGACCGAGGAACACGTCCTCGGCGTCGACGGTCACCAGTCGCGCGCCGGTCGCCGCGACGAAGTCGGTCTGCACCTGCTCGCGCTCACCCGCACGCAGCAGCCCGTGGTCGACGAACACGCAGGTCAGACGATCGCCGATCGCCCGCTGGACCAGGGCGGCCGCGACCGCCGAATCGACGCCGCCGGACAATCCGCAGATCGCCAGGCCGTCGTCGCCGACCTGGGCCCGGACGTCGGCGATCAGCGCCTCGGCGATGTTCGCCGCGGTCCACGTGGGCTTGAGGTTCGCGATCTCGTACAGGAAGCGGGTCAGCACTTCTTGGCCGTGCGGGCTGTGCAGCACCTCGGGGTGGTACTGAACGCCGGCCATGCCGCGCTCGACGCACTCGAAGGCGGCGACCGGTGCGCCCGGCGTCGACGCGGTGACCGTGAAGCCCTCGGGCGCGACCTGCACGGCGTCGTTGTGGCTCATCCAGACCGGCTGGGTGTCGGGCAAGCCGCGGTGCAGCGAGCCCTCGCCGTTCGGGGTCAGCGTGGTGCGACCGAACTCGCGTCCGCCGGTGTTGGCGACCGTGCCGCCGAGCGCCGTGGTCATCTTCTGGAATCCATAGCAGATGCCGAACACCGGAATCCCCAGGTCGAAGATGCCCTCGTCGACGGCCGGCGCGTCGTCGGCGTACACCGACGCCGGTCCGCCGGACAGGATCAGCGCTGCCGGGTTCTTGGCCTTGATCTCCTCGATGGTCGCGTCGTGCGCGACCACTTCCGAGTAGATACGAGCCTCGCGAACGCGGCGAGCGATCAGCTGCGCGTACTGGGCTCCGAAGTCGACGACGAGTACGGGACGCGGGTGGTCGGGGGAAGTTTCCGTCACGGATGCATTCTAACGTCCCGCAGACGTCGAGTCGCCGCTGGTCAGTCGGACTTGTCAGAGGGCGGTCGTAGAGTCCGAATCATGGATTGACCGAACCGCGCGGCGGAGAAAGCGAGGCTGCGATGTCGTTCATGGGCAGCGTGAACACTCCCGAGGTCTACTATCTCGAAGACTCCCGATCCGCCTACGTCCGAATCACGCTGACGGACGACGCGTTCGGACTCATCGGCCAGAGCTTCAGCGGCGGTAGCGAATACGAATGGGGCCGAACCTTCGACGTGGCCGGCACTCGTCAGCTGAGCGAAGTCCTCGGCCTTCCCCTCGACGACCACTTCCTCGAAGCTGTGGCCGACCGCTTCGGGCGGTCGTACCGGTCGGTGGAAGGGTTCATCGTCGAGAACGACCTGCCCCACAAGTTCTGGAGTTTCCACGACTGGGCGTACGACGAATGACACCCAACCTCCCACCCGACGGGACAGACTGAAACACGTTCCACTTGCCGGTCGTAACGTGACGGCCATGGCACAGCGCACCGCCGACCTGACTCCGCTCCTCGCACCCGGCCGCATCGGTCCGGTGCGGCTGGACAATCGAGTCCTGATGTCGGCCATGGACATGAATCTCTCCGTCGACGGCGTAATCGAGGCGGAGGACGTCGAACACTTCGTCTCCCGCGCGGCGGGCGGCACCGGCATGATCATCACCGGATGCTGTTCGGTCGGCTATCCGGCGGGCAGCACCAGCACCAAGGAACCCGGGCTCTCGTCCGACCACTTCATCCCCGGCCTCAGAGCGCTCGCGGACGGCGTGCACGACGCCGGGTCGAAACTGTGCGTGCAAATGGTCCACCATGGCAAGGTCGCCCGCATCGACACCGTCTCCGACCGCCCGCTGCAGGTGGCCTCGGCGCCGCAGAGTTCCTATGACATGAGCGCACTCGCCGACAACACCCCGGCCGAACTCGGCAGGATGGGGGCGGTCACCGGCGGCAAGACGCCGACGTACCACGAGGTGACGCTCGACGACATCGCCGAGATCACGCGGCAGTACGTCGCCGCGGCGCGCCGGGTCCGTGAGGCGGGAGCCGACGCCGTGGAAATCCACTGCGCGCACGGATATCTCCTGAGCGGGTTCCTGTCGCGCGCCGACAACCGCCGCACCGACGAGTACGGCGGCTCGCTGGAGAACCGTGCTCGCTTCGCCTGCGAGGTGATCGCTGCGGTGAAGGGCGCCGTCGGCGACGATCTGGCCGTCCTGGTGCGTGTATCGGGCCGGGAGTTCGGCGAGGCAGGCGGTCTCTCGACCGACGAGGCGGCGCGGGCGGCGCGGATGTTCGAGTCGGCGGGTGCCGACGCGATCGACGTGACCGGCTGGGGCCGTAACCCGTTCAGCAACTTCACCGACGGGCCGCTGCCGGACCGTCTGGGTGCGTTCGTCGACCTCGCGGCCGTGGTCAAGGAGTCGGTGTCGATCCCGGTGATCACCGTCGGGCGGGTGCTGCCGGAGGTCGGCGCCGCGGCGATCGCCGATGGCAAAGCCGACTTCGTCGCGATGGGCCGACAGCTGCTCGCCGATCCGGACCTGGTCAACAAGCTGCGTGCGGGCACTCCGGAGCGGGTCCGACCGTGCATCAACTGCTACGTCTGCGTCCAGGAGAACTTCTGGGACGACGTCCCGGTCTGCGCGGTCAACCCGGCACTCGGAAACGACGGGGCCGCACCGCTGACCCTCACGAAGGCCCCCGAGTCGAAGAAGGTCGTCGTGGTGGGCGCAGGCCCGGCCGGCCTGGAGACCGCGCGCATCGCCGCCCAGCGCGGACACCGCGTCACCGTGCTCGACAAGTCCGATCGGCTCGGCGGCACCCTGTGGTTCTCCGCGCTGACCACACCGGCGAACTACCCGCTGCTCGACTGGCTGCGCACCGAGACCGCTCGGCTCGGGGTCGAGATCCGGTTGAACACGGAGGCGACGCCGGCGGCGATCGCCGAGCTCGCACCGGACGCGGTCATCGTCGCCACCGGCGCGGTGCGCGATCGCCCGGCCATCCCCGGCGGGGACCTGCCGCACGTGCACACCGGCGACACCATGCGCGCGTTGATGACCGGCGTCGGAGACACCGCCGGTCAGACCTGGTATCTGCGCGTGGCCGGACGACTCGGCAAGCTGACCGGTCTCACCAAGACACCGGCGCGCATCGCCGCGCTGACCCGCAAGATCCTGCCGGTCGGCAAGGACGTCGTCGTGATCGGCGGATCCCTGGTCGGGCTCGAACTGGCCGAGTTCCTCGCCGAACGCGGCCGGAATGTGACGCTCCTGCACGACAACCAGCAGCTCGGACTGCCGATGGCACTGCCCCGACGGTGGACGGCGGTCCGCCGCGCCAAGGAGGCCGGTGTGACGATCCATCGCCACGCACGCCCGGTCCGGATCACCGCGAGCTCCGTCGAGTTCAAGGAGGCGATCACCGACAAACGCGGTCAGGTCGTCGACACGAAGTCGTCGAGCGTCCCGGCGTCGATGGTCATCATGGCAGCAGGCGTGTCGGCGGCCGCCCCGCTCGCGCAGCGGTTGGACGGTCTGGTTCCGGAAGTGCACGTGGTGGGCGACGCAGGCAGCGTCGACTACATCCAGGGCGCGATCCACAGCGCATGGCAGGTCGCTTCGGCGCTCTAGAATCGTGCGCCGGATCGCGGGCTACGCCAGTGCGTCCGCGATCTCGCGCGCCGTCGCCCGGCCGAGATCCACGAGGAACGGGATCCGCTCCGGGATCATCAGTTCGGTGCTCCCCCGGATGCCGAGCGCGAACGTGACCCGACCGTCGTCGGCGAAGATCGGCAGGCCGACGGTCCGGAAATCGGGCATCAATTCCTCGTCGTTGAAGCCGTAGCCGCGCTCGCGAGTGAGGGCCAGTTCCTTCTCCAGGGCCTCGGCGTCGGCGACGGCGCGGTCGGTGCCCGCCTCGTATGACAGGCGGGCGAGCTCGTCGATGCCGGCATCGGAGTACGCGAGCAGCACCTTGCCGAGGGCCGACGCGTGCAGTGGCAGCCGCATCCCCTGCAGCACCTCGCCGTCGGTCTCGCGCCAGCGGCTGGTGCCGAGCAGCACCACCTCGTTGCCGTACCGCTTCGCCACCGAGGCCGACGCGCCGGTGGTGACCGCGAGCCTTTCGAGGTGCGGCTCGGTCAGGTAGATCCGATGCTGGCGGTATGCGATCTGCCCGTACCGGGCGAGCGCACCGCCGAGCCGATAGCGGCCCGAGACCGCATCCTTCTCCAGGAAGTCCGCGGAGACCAGCGCAGACAGCAGCCGATGCGTGGTGCTGAGCGGAAGGCCCTGATCCCGCGCGTCGTGATCGGCGCCGGTGACCTGCGCGTCCCCGTGAGGACTGTGCGTGGACTATACGTCCATCAGATGCGATGACGGGGACGCGCAGGTCACCAGCGTCTCGCACGCCGACTTCTGTTCCGTGCCTCCCGCCAAATACCCTTGCAACTGTGACGAACGTTTCCTCCGACACCGGTGAGCGCCGGTCCCCATGGTCGCTCGACCTGTCCGACCTCGCACAGGCGGCCGTCTTCGCGGCCCTGATCGCGGTCCTCGGACTGCCCGGACAGATCAACCTCGCGGCCGGCGTGCCGATCACCCTGCAGACGCTCGGCGTCATGCTGGCGGGCGCGGTTCTCGGACCGAAGAAGGGGACGCTCGCGGTCCTCATCTTCATGGTGCTGGCCATCGCCGGCCTGCCGATTCTGGCGGGCGGGCGAACGGGCATGGTCGCCCTGAACTCACCGACCGCGGGCTACTTCGTCGGGTTCCTCCCCGCGGTGATCGTCATCGGTCTGCTGACCGCGCTGATGATGCCGAAGTACAACATCATCCTCGGCATCGTCATCAACCTGCTCGGCGGCGTGCTCATCATCTACACCTGCGGTGTCATCGGCCTGCTGCTCCGCACCGACATGTCCCTGACCGCGGCGATCACCACCAACGGCCCATTCGTGGCGGGCGACGTGATCAAGGCGGTGGTGGCCGCGCTGGTCGCCGCGCCGGTCCACCGCGGCCGTCCCGGCCTCATCGCTCCGCTTCGTCCGGGCGCCCGCCGTCGTGCCTGAGTCCGCGCCACCCGCGATCGTCTTCGACGGCGTCGAGCACGCCTTCGGCGACCGCGTCGTGTTGCGCGGAATCACCCTCGAGATCCCCGAGCGCCGAGTGGGCGTCATCGGCGCGAACGGCAGCGGCAAGTCGACGCTCGCGCGGATGATCAACGGCCTGGTCCTCCCCGCCGGCGGCACGGTGACCGTCAACGGGCTCGACGTCCGCAAGAACAAGCGCAAGGTGCGCCGCGACGTCGGCTTCATCTTCTCCGACCCCGACCGGCAGATCATCATGCCGACGGTCGCCGAGGACATCGAGCTGTCGTTGTCGCGCATCGTCTCCGACAAGGCACAGCGTCGGGCCCGGGCTCGCGAGGTACTCGCGGACTTCGGGCTCGACGGCCACGCCGATCAACCGGCACATCAACTGTCCGGCGGACAGAAGCAGTTGCTCGCACTGGCCGCGGTGATGGTCGTCGGACCGAGCATCCTGGTGGCCGACGAACCCACCACGATGCTCGATCTCCGCAACGCCCTCATGCTCCGTCGCGTGTTCGCCGGGCTCGACGAACAACTGGTGGTGCTCACGCACGACCTGCCGATGCTCGACGACTTCGACCGCGTCATCGTGCTCGACGACGGCCGCGTTGTCGCCGACGACGAACCGGCCCCGGCGATCGCGTTCTACCGGAACCTGATGAGCCGATGATCGGCGTCTACGTCCCGGGCCACTCACTGCTGCATCGCCTGCCCGCCGGGTTCAAGATCGTCGCGCTGATGGCGTCGATCATCACCGTCGCCGTGGTGGTCCGATCCCCGCTGGCGGCGGGCGTCGCGCTGGCCGCGACCGCAGCGACCTTCGCGCTGGCCTGGATTCCACCGCGCAACGCCTGGTCGCAGGTGAAGGGCGTCGTGTGGGTATTGGCCGCACTGTTCGTCTTTCAATGGATCATCACCGACGCCGCGCGCGCCTTCGTGGTCTGCGCCGTCCTGCTGGCCTCGGTCGGACTCGCCGCCGTCGTCACCCTGACCACCCGGACCGCCGACATGCTCGACGCGATCATCACCGGACTGAGCCCGCTGAAGCGCCTCGGTGTCCGCACAGATCTCATCGCGATGGCCTTCGCGCTCACCATCCGCAGCATTCCACTGATCGCCGAAGTCCTCGCCCAGGTGGACCAGGCCCGGCGCGCCCGCGGCCTCCGCGCCGGACCGCGAGTCCTGCTGGCCCCGACCGTCCTCGCGGCGCTCCAGACCGCCGACGGTTTCGCCGAGACGCTCGCGGCGCGAGGGATGGACTGAGCCGGGCGGGAGTTCCCCGGATCGTCCGACGCGACGGTCTGTTAGCCTTCATCACAGACGGCTTGACGACTTCTAGGAGGATGCGGTGGACCCCTTCCCGCACCTGTCGCGTGCCCTCTTCGCCCACTCGGTGTACTTCCTCACCGATCACTGTCAGTAGGGCTCATCGCATCGTGCCGTCCCGCCTTCGGGATCGGTGCAGCCGGCATCAATCAGCACCACCGGTCTCTTCTTCCGGACCCTTCACGGACCCATTTCGCAAAGGAAAGCCCATGTCTCCCACCATTTTCGACGACGTCACCGCCCTGATGGGCCGCACCCCGCTGGTCCGCCTCAACCGGATCACCGACGGCGCCGAGGCCACCGTTCTCGCCAAGCTGGAGTACTACAACCCGACCAACTCGGTGAAGGACCGCATCGGCGTCGCGATCGTCGACGCCGCCGAGGCGTCGGGCGATCTGCCCGCGGGCGGCACCATCATCGAGGCCACCAGCGGCAACACCGGCATCGCCCTCGCGATGGTCGGCGCGGCGCGCGGCTACAACGTCGTGCTGACGATGCCGGAGTCGATGTCGAAGGAGCGCCGCGCGCTGCTCCGCGCCTTCGGTGCCGAACTCGTCCTCACGCCGGCCGCCGAGGGCATGGCCGGTGCGGTCAACGCCGCGGAGAAGATCGCCTCGGAGCGCCGCGGCTCGGTGCTGGCCCGGCAGTTCGCCAACCAGGCCAACGCGGAGATCCACCGTCGCACCACGGCCGAGGAGATCTGGGCCGACACCGACGGCGCCGTGGACGCCGTGGTCGCGGGCATCGGCACCGGCGGCACGATCACCGGCGTCGGCCAGGTGCTCAAGGAGCGCAAGCCCGAGGTGAAGATCTTCGCGGTGGAGCCCGAGGAGTCGGCCATCCTCAACGGCGGAGCACCCGGCCCCCACAAGATCCAGGGCCTCGGCGCGAACTTCGTCCCCGAAGTGCTCGACACCACCGTCTACGACGAGGTCATCGACGTCAACGCGGAGACCGCGGTGAAGTGGGCCCGTCGCGCCGCCACCGAGGAGGGCCTGCTGGTCGGCATCTCGTCCGGTGCGGCGCTGGCCGCCGCGGTCCAGATCGCGGCTCGTCCGGAGTCGAAGGGCAAGACGATCGTCGTCGTGCTCCCCGACTTCGGAGAGCGCTACCTGTCGACGCCGCTGTTCGAGGGCCTGGTCGACTGATGTCCGATTCGGCTCCTCTCCTGCGCGTGCTGCGCGAAGACCTGCGGGCGGCGCAGGAGCGGGATCCGGCGGCGCGGTCGATGTTCGAGGTCGCGCTCGCGTACCCCGGCGTTCACGCGCTGTGGATCCACCGTGTCTCGCACCAGATGTGGACCCGCGGTGGACTGACCAGGATGCCTGCGCGGCTGCTCTCGCAATTCGCCAGGTTCCTGACCGGCATCGAGATCCATCCCGGTGCGGTGATCGGACGCCGGATGTTCATCGACCACGGCATGGGCGTGGTGATCGGCGAGACCGCGGAGATCGGCGAGGATGTCGTGATGTTCCACGGCTCCACCCTCGGCGGCGTCAGCATGTCGAAGGGCAAGCGTCATCCCACCGTCGGCGACCGCGTGCTGATCGGCGCAGGCGCCAAGGTACTCGGCCCCATCACTCTCGGTGACGACGCCAAGGTCGGGGCCAATGCCGTTGTGGTGCATGACGTTCCGGCCGGTTACGTGGCCGTCGGCGTCGCCGCCGCGACGCGGCCCGGCAACGTCGTGGCCCACGACCCCTACGCCGACCCGGCGATCTACATCTGAATCATCGGACGGGATTCCCCGCTCAATCGCCGTCATCGCCCTCAGCGGCGGTGCCGAGCCTGAGCGGGGATCCCCTCCGTTCGACGTCTCACTCGGCCGACGCGAACTGGATCCGAAGCTCCCGCTTCAGGATCTTTCCCGCACCGGACATCGGGAACTGCTCGACGACGGACATCGACCGCGGCACCTTGTATCCCGCGATGTGCTCGCGGACATGATCGGCCAGTTCGTCGAGCGTCAACGTCTGACCGGGCATCAGGCCGACGACGGCGTGCACCCGTTCGCCCCAGCGGTCGTCCGGAATCCCGATCACCGCGCACTGTGCGACCGCCGGGTGCTTCGCGATCGCGTTCTCGACCTCCACCGAGTACACGTTCTCGCCACCGGTGATGATCATGTCCTTGATCCGGTCCACGACGTAGACGTAGCCGTCCTCGTCCAGGTACCCGCCGTCGCCGGTGTGCATCCACCCGTCGCGCAGCGCGGCCGCCGTCTCCTCCGGACGATTCCAATAACCCAGCATCACGTGGTCTCCGGCGCACACGATCTCGCCGACCGAGCCGGTCGGCAGATCCGCACCGTCCGGGTCGACGACGCGGACCAGGGCATGAGGCGCCGCTTGTCCGGCCGACCGCCGTCGCACCGGATGGTCGTGGTCCTCGTCGCGCAGCAGCGTCGCCACCGGCGACAGCTCCGTCATCCCGTAGGCCTGGTTCAGAGCCGCGCTGGGAAACGCGGCGCGCGTTCTCGCGAGCAGTGCTTCGGAGATCGGCGATGCGCCGTACATGATGTTCGCGAGACAGTCCGTCGGATAGTCCTTGACGTGCGGATCATCGACGAGGATCTGCATCATCGTCGGCACGAGCAATGCGTCTGTGACCTGGTGCTCGCCGATGGTTCGGCACACCGTCTCGGGGTCGAAGGTCGGCAGCATCACATGAGATCCGCCGAGCAGCATGCAACCGACGACCGACGCGAGGTCGGCGAGGTGGAACATCGGAGCGACGTGCAGCATCCGGCCGCGCACACCCCATATTCCCGCCGCCGCAGACCCCAATGCCGACGTCAGCAGATTCCGATGGCTGAGCATCACGCCCTTCGGGGTGCCGGTGGTGCCACCGGTGTAGAAGATGCCCGCGAGGGCGTCGCCACGCCGATGCGCATCCGGAACCGGCTCGGTGCGCGCGATCAGGTCCTCGTACTCCTCCAGCCCCGCGGGCGACGCCTGGTCGCCGGCGTGAATCACGCTTCGGACACCGGGACACGCGGACCGGAGGTCATCGACCATTCCGCTGAACGCGTCGTCGACGACCAGGACGCCGGCCTCCGCATCGGCGAGGGAGAAGGCTATCTCGGCGACGCTCCAGCGGGTGTTGACCGGCACCATCACGGCGTCGGCCCACGCCGTCGCCATGAGGACCTCGAAGTATCTGTCGGAGTTGAGGGCCAGAATCGCGACGCGGTCGTCCGGCCGGACGCCGAGGGCACCGAGCGCAGCCGCGAACCGGGCGATCCGATTGATCGTCTGATTGTGCGTCCTGGTGCGATCCCCGCAGATCGTGGCGATCTGATCCGGCTGTGCCTGAACGTTCCGATGCAATGCCTGAGTGAGATACATGATGTCCCTTCCGGACTCGGCCGGCGAGCGGCTAGCGCCGACTGAATCCGTCGACAGCGGTCAAGTGATCGGCTGACGACAACCCGATGACCTGGGCGCGCAGCTCGGATTCGAGGTGTTCGCGGTAACCGGTGCCGCGAACCGAGGCGTCGAGCAGTTTCTTGGTGAGCTGCACCGCGAGCGCCGGTTGCGCCGCGATCTCCGCGGCCCGTGCCCGGGCCGCCGCCAGCGGATCATCGGCGATCTTCTGCACGAGACCGTGGGCCATGGCGTCGTCGGCGTCGAGCTCGCCGGCGGTGTAGAGCAGTTCCGCGGCGTCCCCGGACCCGATGAGACGCGGCAGCATCCAGCTGAGTCCGAGGTCTCCCGCACTGACGCCGAGTGCGACGAACGGCGCACCGAATCGGGCATCCGGCGAGCAGTATCGGAAGTCCGATGCCGCGGCGAGCGCGAAGCCCGCCCCGCCCGCCGCACCGCGAACGGCGGCGATCACCGGCTGCGGGATCTCCCGGAGCGCGATCACCGCGTCGACCACCTGACGCATCCCGGTGTACGCGCCGCGAACCGGGTCCGCGTCAACGACGCCGAGACCGTCGCGCAAGTCCAGGCCCGCGCAGAACGCCCGTCCGGCGCCGGTCAGCACCACCGCGCGGCAGTTCGGATCGTCACCCAGTTCGCGAACTCGCGCGGTGAGCTCTTTGACGGCGCTCGCCGTCACGGCGTTGAGTCGGTCCGGCCGGTTGAGAGTCAGGACGCCGACTCCGTCCGACCCGATCTCGGCGAGCGCCTCAGGCATCGGCCTGCATCCAATACGGCTCCTTCAGGCGACGCTTGAACAGCTTGCCGGTCTCCTCTCGTGGCAGCTTCTCCTCGAAGACCACCACGCGTGGCACCTTGTATGCGGCCAGGTGCGACCTCACCCAGTCGCGGACCTCGTCCGGGGTGGGCTGAATGCCCTCGTCCGCCTCCAGATGCGCCGCCAGCGCCTCGCCGAACTCAGCGTCCGGGATGCCGAACACTGCGGCGTCGAGAATGCCCGGCATCGCCAGGAGACAGGCCTCGATCTCGGCCGGATAGATGTTCACTCCGCCGGAGATGACCATGTCGTTGCGACGGTCGCTGAGGAAGAGGAAGCCGTCCTCGTCGAGGTGGCCGATGTCGCCGACGGTGACGAAACCGTCCCTCTCCATATCGCGGCGCTTGGCGTCGTTTCCGATGTAGGTGAAGTCCGGCCACGCCGAGAACGGTTTGAGATAGACGTCGCCCGTCTCCCCCGCGGGCAGTTCCTCATCGTCGGGCCCGAGGATCCTGACTTCGGCGTCGGCGAACGGTCTGCCGACGGTCCCTGGATGGTCCAACCACTCCAGAGCGGTGCAGTACACCGCCATGCCCGTCTCCGAACCGCCGTAGTACTCCTCGACGATCGGTCCGAAGAGTTCGATCGCGCGACGTTTGGTGTCCACCGGGCACGGCGCCGCGGCATGAACTATCGCTCGCAGCGACGACAGGTCGTACGCGCGCAGCTTTTCCTCGGGAAGGCGCAGCACACGCAGGAACATCGTCGGCACCGCCTGGATGTGCTCGATGCGTCGGTCCTGGATGAGACGAAGGAACTCCTCCTCGTCGAACCGCGGCATGATCTCGAGGTCCAGTCCGAGACCGATCGCGAACACCGCGTGGGTGTTCGGCGCCGTGTGATACAGCGGCGCCGGGATCATCGTCGACCTGGCGGCCCCGAGCCCGAGCCCGATCGCCCCGACGCGGAACAACTCCGCGCTCTGCTCCGGCGTCAGCGGACTGCGGAGAATTCCCTTCGGCAGACCCGTGGTCCCCGATGTGTAGATGACGCTCAACGGCGGTGTGGCCGAGGGGGACGGCGGCGTCGACGACGCGATCAGGCTCTCGGTGTCGGGATACCTCCCGGTCAGGTCCGGGACCGCGAATCCGTACGCGCCGGCGACGGCCGACGGTACCGGTGCCTCGATCACGGCGACGCCGTCGGGCACGACCGCCTCGACTGCGGAGAGCAGATCCGAGTGAACGATGACCGCGGTCGCCGCGCTGTCGATGAGCAGGTGTGCCAGGTCGTCGCCGGTCCAATGCCAGTTGACCGCTACCGGGACCGCGCCGAGGATCGATCCCGCGAGCGTGGCCTCGATGAACCCGATCTCGTTCCGCATGACGATCCCGTACCGATCGCCGTGCTCGAGCCCGACGGCGGCGAGACCGCCGGCGAGCCGTGCCGCACGCGCTCTGACCTCGTCGTGTGTCCGAATCTGATCACCGCATCGGACGACCGCGACTCGCTCGGCCGTGGCGGCTGCCTCCGCTGTCGACGTCATCCCACTACCCCACGAACCCGCCGCCGGTGATCATCATCTGGCCGCTGACGTAGTCCGCCTCGGGATACGTCAGCATCACCACCGATCCCGCGGCCTCGTCCGGAGTACCCGGCCGGCCGAGCGGAATCATCATCTTCATCGCCTCGAGCAGCTGCGGGTTGACGCCGACCTTGATCTCGCGGCCCTCGATGTCGATGGTCGCGTCACCGTCGGCCGCCGCCGTCGTCAGCCGCGTCTCGATGAAGCCGAAGGCCACCGCGTTCACGTTGACGTTGTACCGGCCCCACTCCTTGGCCAGGGTGCGCGTCATTCCGACGATGCCCGCCTTCGCCGAGGAGTAGTTCACCTGTCCGGCATTGCCGTAGATCCCCGCGACCGACGAGATGTTCACGA
Organism: Gordonia neofelifaecis NRRL B-59395; assembly: GCF_000192435.1. Classification (GTDB taxonomy): domain Bacteria; phylum Actinomycetota; class Actinomycetes; order Mycobacteriales; family Mycobacteriaceae; genus Gordonia; species Gordonia neofelifaecis. The sequence goes on along the minus strand of NZ_AEUD01000002.1, from coordinate 153,794 downwards.
CCTTTCGGTGGACCGGCGTCCCCGCCGCTCGTTCGGCCTTGGCCGCCCTGCTGATCACCGGCTGCGCGGCCCGGAGGATGTGGAACGGCGCCTTGAGATGAACGTCGAGGATCGCGTCCCACTGGTCGTCGCCCATCTTCTGAATCACCGAGTCCCAGGTGTATCCGGCGTTGTTGATGATGATGTCGAGTCCACCGAACTCGTCGACCGCGGTGCCGACGAACCGTTCGCCGAAGTCCGCGTCGGTGACGTTCCCCGGGCAGCCGACCGCCGTGCCGCCCGCGGCGACGATCTCATCGACCACGGCTTTCGCCGGCTCGGGGTCGAGATCGTTCACCACCACTCGAGCGCCTTCGGCGGCGAGCTTGAGTGCGATGGACCGACCGATGCCGCGTCCCGACCCGCTGACGATCGCGGACTTGCCTTCGAGCTTTCCCATGTATTCAGGTCCTGTCTGTGAAGTGAGCTGGGCTGTGTTGCGAGCTAGTCGATCGCCAGCACGGCGTCGCCGAGCAGGGTCACGGTGCCGTCGTCGAGCGCGACGGCAAGTTCGACGGTCGCCCGGCGTTCGCCGTCGACGTCGTCGATCGCGGTGACCGTTCCGGTGCATGTCGGACGGCCGTGGACCGGAGTGATCGCCGCGAACCGCACCCGGTACGAGCGGATGGCGTCTTGCGGGACGGCGTCGGTCAGCAGTCTCCCGAGGTAGGCCATCGAGAGCATGCCGTGGGCGAAGACGTCGTCGAGTCCGGCACCGCGCGCGACGTCGAGGTCGACGTGGATCGGATTGTGGTCGCCGGAGGCTCCGGCGAACAGGGCGAGCGTGGTCCGGGAGATCGGATCGATCGCCGGCGGTGGCAGTGTGGCGCCGACTTCCGGCTCGAAGGTGTGGATCGAGGTCATGACGCGGCCTGCTCTCTCCGGCCCTCGGCGACCGGATTCTGGACGACGATGGAGCTTCGCAAGGTGGCGACCCTCGCGCCGTCGGCGTCGGAGACCTCGGTCTCCCGGACGATGAAGTCGAGCAGCCCGCCCTTCTTGTCGTAGACGTCGACGATGGTGCTCCGGGCGGTGAGTTCCTCTCCCGCGAACGCCATCCGGTGGTACTCGAAGCTCTGCTCACCGTGCAGCACTCGCCGCAGGTCGACGCCGAGCTCGGCGAGGTAGGCGAACGGGTCCGGGGCCTCCAATTCGATGCCGAACAGGAAGGTCGGCGGCACCGGCAGATCGGGGTGGCCCGCCGCGTTCGCGGCCGCGACGTCCAGATACTCCGGGTCGCGCTGACCGGTGGCCTTCGCGAACGCGCGCAACCTGCTGCGAGTGATGAGCAGGGTCTGCGGAGGGGTGTGCGAGCCGATGACCGTTCGGTCGATGCTCATCGGGCGTCCACTTTCTGGAACAGGGTGACGACGCACGCCCCGCCGAGACCGAGGTTGTGCTGGAGTCCGAGCGTCGCGCCCTCCGCCTGGCGTGCGCCCGCCTGTCCGCGAAGCTGCCACACCAGTTCGGCGCACTGGGCCAGGCCGGTCGCGCCGAGCGGGTGTCCCTTGGAGAGCAGTCCGCCCGACGGGTTCGTCACCACCCGTCCGCCATAGGTGTTGTCCCCGTCCTTGATGAACTTCTCGGCGGTGCCGGTGGGTGTGAGGCCGAGTGCTTCATAGGTGAGGAACTCGTTGGTGGTGAAGCAGTCGTGCAATTCGACCACCGGAACATCCTCGGGCCCGATGCCCGCGGCCTCATAGACCGCGTTCGCGGCGTTCACCGCCATGTCGTAGCCGACGACCTTCCGCAGATCACCGGACTCGAAGGTGGCCGGGGTGTCGGTGACGAGGCTCTGGGCGCGGATGACGATCTCCGTCGACAGGCCGTGCTTCCGGGCGAACGCCGGCGAGCACACGACCGCGGCCGCCGCACCGCAGGTGGGCGGACAGCACTGGAGCCGGGTCAATGGGCCGTAGATGGTCGGCGACGCGAGCACCTGCTCGGCGGTCACCAGGTCGCGGAACACCGCGTTCGGGTTGTTCGCCGCGTGCTTGCGTGCCTTCACCGAGATCTCGGCGAAGACCGCCGGGTCGATGCCGAACTCGTCGACATACGCCTGGCCCGCACCTCCGAAGAACTGCGCGGCCATCGGCGACTGGTCATCGGCTCCGAGGATCGCGTCGCGCGCGGCCTCCTGACGTGCCATCGGCCCGGGGCGATCGGTGTAGACCGAGCTCAGAGCGCCCGGCACCATCTGTTCGAAACCGAGTGCCAGTGCGCAGTCGACGATTCCGGCCTGTACCGCCTGCCGTGCCAACCACAACGCCGACGAACCCGTGGAGCAGTTGTTGTTGACGTTGATCACCGGGATTCCGGTCTGTCCCAGTCCGTACAGGGCTGCCTGACCCGAGGTTGAATCTCCGTATACATAGCCGACGTAGGCCTGCTGCACCAGCGAGTAATCGATGCCCGCATCGGTGAGGGCCGCGCGTGCCGCCTGCTCCCCCATCTCAGAATAACTTGCGCTTTTTCCCGGCTTCGTGAAGGGAATCATTCCCACACCGGCGACATGAACATTGTTCGGCATCTTCGCCCTCCAACTCTTGGTGATGCCGATCACCTTAATTGATATTTACTTCTTTGGGAAGGGGTCAGCCGGACCGAGCCGTAGCCGCAGGTCAGGCGTGAAGCAGCACCGCGATCGCCATGGCTGCGAGATCGGATTCGAACGAACCGCTCTCCGCGAGGTGGTCGATCCGCGTGAGGATGTTGATCAGGCCGAGCGCCGTGTGCACCCGGAGCCGCGCACCGATCTCCGTGAGTTCGGGCCTGGACGCAACCACCAGACCCGTCCATTCGGCGACGTACTCCCGCTGCCGCGCCCGCACCGAGTCACTGTGACCGACGACGTCGGTTCCGAGCACCGGCGTCAGAATGGTCTTGTCCACGGCCAGCCGGGCATAGCTTCGCACCACGGCGGCCAGCGCACGCCGCGGCTCGTCGTTCTCGGCGAGCACGTCATGCAACGTCAGCCACAGTGCGGTGGTGCCCCGGTCCAAGCACACCTCCATGAGCTCGGACTTGCTCGCGAAGTAGCTGTAGGTGTTCGGTCCGGACACTCCGGCGGCCGCACCGATGTCGCTGAGCGAGGTCGCGTCGTAGCCGTTGCGCGCGAACAGTTCGATCGCATGCCCGAGCATCGCCTCGCGCTTGGACACCGGCGTGAGTCCGCCGCCCCGCCTTCGTCTCGACGCGTCGGCAGGCCCCGGCGTGACCGCACAGACTCGCAGGCAGGCACTCGTGAGCAGGTCGACGTAGTCGGCCGGAGGCAGCCGGGTCGCATGGAAGCCCGGCGACGCCAGAATCGCCTGGACACCCCAGGCCAATTCGCGCGAGGCTCTGTCATCGACGTCGCCGCGCTCCACCCGGATCAAGCGCGCATATCGCTGGTTCACCTCGCGCAGTCGTGCGGCGAGTTCGGCACGCAGGTCGTCGGGCAGGCTGCGCGACTCGCGCCACCACAACACGCCGACATCCGGCCGCGCCACTACGCTCCGGCACGCCGCCTCGACCACGTCCCTCAGTCGGTCGTCGTCCTGATCCACGGGCATGACGTCGTCGAAGCTGGTGCCGATCACCGCAGCGAGAAGCACCGCCTTGTTCGCGAAGTGCCGGTAGAGCGCCCCCGCGGTGATGCCGACCTCGTCCGCGATCTGCGCCATCGACACGTTCGCGTAGCCGTCCGACACCACAAGCGTCCGTGCGGCGTCGAGAATCTGTGCCTTCCGGTCCTTCGGACGTCGGGCGATCGGCTTCGTCATGGCTCCGTCTCGAGGCGAGTGAATGGTCATACGAGCCTAGCGCCGACGACTCATGCCGTTCTCCGTTACCCGATTCGGGTCGCGGAGAACGGCATGAGTCCGTGTTGCGGTTCGGTCAGGAGGCGTCGTCGACCTTCGTCACCGGCGTGATCGACAGCCGCAGTGCACCGGGCGCGTCCGCAGGAACGACCGGCGCATTCGGCGCCACCGGCGACAACCGCTGGTACGACTGCCCCTGCGCCGGTCGCATGTCGTTCTCACCCTTGTTGGGCCACAGCGAGATCGCCCGCTCGGCCTGCGCCGAGATCGACAGCGACGGATTGACGCCGAGGTTCGCGGTGATCGCGGCACCGTCGGTGATGTGCAGCGTCGGGTAGTTCCACACGCGGTGGTAGGGGTCGATGACACCGGTCGCCGGATCATCGGAGATGACGCATCCGCCGAGGTAGTGCGCGGTGAGCGGCATGTTGAAGACGTCGCCCCAGGTACCGCCCGACAGCCCGCCGGGGAGCTTGGCCGCGATCCGGCGGGTCGCCTCGTTGCCCTCCGGGATCCACGTCGGGTTGGGCTCACCGATGCCCTGCTTGCTGGTGATGTACTTGAGTGGTCCGCGCTTGCGGACGAACGTGGTCAGCGAATTGTTGTTGTTCTGCATCACGAGCGCGATCACCGTCCGCTCGCTCCACTTGCGAACGAGCAGCAGCCGAACGAGCATGAACGGGTTCTTGAGCACCTGCTTCAGGAATTGACCGAAGCGATTCGCGACGCTGCCGCCGTCGGTCAGCAGGGTCTGCAGGTACGCCATGGCGTTGCTGCCCTTGCCGTACCGGACGGGCTCGATATGGGTGTTCGACGTCGGATGGAACGACGAGGTGATCGCGACACCCTCGGTGAAGTCGCTGCTCGGGTCGTACGACCGCGCCTGCGCACCGAGGATCGACTCGGAGTTGGTACGAGTCAGGACGCCCATCGCGTCGGACACCTTCGGCAGCGTCGAACCCTTGGCGCGGTGCATGATCTTCTGTGTGTTGAAGGTGCCTGCGGCGACGATCACCTGGTCCGCGGTGAACTGACGGCGGCGGGCGCCGAACGGGCCCCACGACAACGAGCCGTGCGTCGACACCAGCCACGAGCCGTCGCCGCGCTGCTCCAGACGGTCGACGGTGGTGCGGTCGACGATGGTCGCGCCGTTGCGCTCGGCCAGACCGAGGTAGTTCTTCATCAGCGTGTTCTTCGCACCCACCCGGCAGCCGGTCATGCACGCGCCACACTCGGTGCACGCCGTCCGCTCGGGACCCGCACCACCGAAGAACGGGTCGGCGACCTTCTCGCCGGGTGCGCCCTGGCCGCCGGTCTTGGCACCGAAGAAGACGCCGACCGGAGTCGAGGTGAAGGTGTCGCCGACACCCATCTCGTCGGCGACCTCCTTCATGATCCGGTCGGAGTTGGTGAAGGTCGGGTTCGTGACGACGCCCAGCATGCGGCGAGCCTGCTCGTAGTGCGGCGTGAGCTCGGCCTCCCAGTCGGTGATGTGGTTCCACTGGGGATCGGTGAAGAACGGAGTCGGCGGCTTGTACAGCGTGTTCGCGTAGTTCAGTGAGCCACCACCGACGCCGGCGCCGGCCAGCACCATCACGTCCTTGAGCATGTGCACGCGCTGGATGCCCATCAGGCCGAACTTCGGTGCCCAGACGAACTTGTTGAGACGCCAGCTGGTCTTGGCGAACTGATCGTCCTCGAAACGCCGGCCGGCTTCGATCACCCCGACCCGGTACCCCTTCTCGACGAGGCGGAGCGCGCTGACGCTGCCACCGAAACCGGAACCGATGATGAGGACGTCGAAGTCAGTCTGCGCCATAGCGGATCATACTAATGATCATTGTCTCATTGGTGAAAGTAAGCACAGGCTAAGTTGTCGTCAGGCTCGCCAGCACACTCGGCGTGACGAAGGTCGCGATCATCGCGCGCTCGTCCGCAGGCGATCCTCCCGGCACCACGAGCAGTGAGACGATCACCCGGATCACCCATCGCGCCGCGTCCTGCCCAGGCCGCCCGCCGACGCTCAGGAAGGTCGTAGCCGCAGTCTCGACGAACTCCGACGACAACGCGAGTTCACTGGTGGACCCCGCACCGCCCGGGGTGAACCACGCGGCGAGCGCCGGCTCACGTCGAACCTGATCCAGCGCCACTACGACTGCCTCGGTCAACCGGACCGCCGGGTCGGCCTCACCCGCGACGGCGGCCTCGACCGCCGCCCCGATGCGCCGCGCGACCCGGCCGATGTACTCCAGCTGCAGTGTCCGGCGACCGTCGAAGTAGCGATACAGCGTCGCCCGCGAGCAACCGACCGCCGCGGCGATGTCGGCCATCGATGCGTCCGCACCGCGCTCGGCGAACACGTCGCCGGCGATCTCGACGATCCGATCCTGGACCGCCGACCGTCGGGTGTCGCGCATCCAGTCCGCACGCTGTGCGACGCCGCCGTTCTCCGTCATCGGTCGCATCCGGTCATACGGAGAACGGTACCGAGACCGGCCGCCGCACGTAGTTCCCGGTAGCCCATTCGATTCCGTCGACGTCGACCTCGAAACCGGGACACCGTGCGAGCAACTCTTCGAGCGCCACGCGCGCCTGCATCCGTGCCGCCGCCGCGCCAAGACAGTGGTGCGAGCCATGACTGAAGGTGAGGATGTTCGCCGGATCGCGTCGCACGTCCAATCGGTCGGCGTCCTCGCCGTACATCCGCTCGTCACGATTGGCGGAGGCATAGCAGAGCAGCACCTTCCGGCCCGCCGGAACCGTCACCCCCTCGATCTCGACGTCGCGCGTGGTGGTGCGCGTGAGCCCCTGGACCGGCGAGGTCAGTCGCAGCAGTTCGTTGACGGCGACGGCCAGCAGCTCGGGTTCACGCAGCAGGATCTCGCGCTGATCACGTTCGACGGTCAGCAGGGCCGACGACCCGCCGAGCATGCCGGTGGTCGTGTCGTTGCCGCCGGCGACCATCGTGAACGCGAACGCCAGCACCGAGAGCACACCGCCGGGGTTCCCCTCCGGATCGTCGGCCACACCGGCCGCCACCAGATGCGAGACGGTGTCGTCGCCCGGATTCCGTCGCCGGTACTCGATGAGCTCCGAGAAGTACGCCATCAGTCCGACCACGGCGTCGGCGGCGGTCGTCGCGGCCGCGGACAGATCGGCGCCCGGATTCGCGGCGACGATCGCGTCGGTCCATCCGTCGAACTGGCTGCGGTCCGAGTCGGGTACACCGAGATAGTGCGCGACCACCATGCTCGGCAGTGGTTTGAACAGCTCCGCCGCGATGTCGCCGCTGCCGCGCGCAACGAGGTCCTCGAGTCGCTCGACCACGAACTGCCGGACCTTCGGCTCCAGAGTCGTCACCTGACGCGGCGTGAACCCGCGGGCGACCAGCCGCCGGAAGTCGGTGTGCGCCGGCGGATCCTGCATGACCATCGGCGGATTGGCTTGCAGACCGATCTTCTCCAGTTCGCCGTACGCGACGGTCAATCCCTGCGCGGACGAGAACGTCTCCCAGTCGCGCGCCGCCGCCATGACGTCGGCGTGGCGACTGAGGACGTAGTAGTCGGAGCTGGGATCGCGTTCCGGTACCACGTGATGCACCGGATCGTATGCCCGCAGCTGTGCGTACATACCGAACGGGTCCCGCCACGTCGAGCCGGACCGAAGGGTGAACTCAGGTGACATAGTTTCCATCATGTCACGACTATGAGACAGATACCAGATATTGTCAACGGCGAGATGCTGGCCCGGACGTGCCCGGCACAGGCGGGCCGAGGCAGTCGAGGCCGGCCGACCCGACGACGAAGAGGAGGACCCGGCTTCCGCCGGGTCCTCCTCTTCTGCGTTCTATGTCAGGCGCGGACCGAGAGTCCGACCTTCTGAAACTCCTTGAGGTCGGAGTATCCGGCCTTCGCCATCGACCGACGGAGTCCGCCGACGATGTTCAGCAGACCGTCCGGGTCGTCCGACGGCCCGTTGAGGACGGTCTCCAGCGAGGGACGCCCCTCGTCGAGCGCCACTTGCAGCATGGTGCCGCGCGGGGTGTCGGGATGAGCCGCGGCCGACGGCCAGAACCAGCCGTGGCCGGGCGCGGTGTCGGCGGCAGCCAGCGGCGTGCCGAGCACAGCGGCGTCGGCGCCGCAGGCGATGGCCTTCGCCAGATCACCCGAGGTGTGGATGTCGCCGTCGGCGATGACGTGCACGTATCGACCGCCGGTCTCATCGAGGTAGTCGCGACGGGCCGCGGCGGCATCGGCGATCGCGGTCGCCATCGGCACGCCGATCCCGAGCACCTCACCGGTCGTGGTGGAGCCCTCGGTGGAGCCGTAGCCCACGATGACGCCCGCCGCGCCGGTGCGCATCAGGTGCAGCGCGGTGCGATGATCGTGCACGCCACCCGCGATCACCGGGATGTCGAGGTCGGAGATGAAGGTCTTCAGGTTCAGCGGCTCGGCCACCAGCCCGTCGTCCGTGCCTCGGTCGACCAGGACCACGTGCTCGGCCGAGATGATGGTGCCGTGCACCACGAGGATCTCGGCACCCGCCTTGATCAGCGCGGGCGTCAACTCCGGAGCGTGCTGCGGGCTCACGCGGACCGCAGTCGTCACACCGGCCTCGCGGACCTTCGCGACCGCCTGCGAGAGCAGGTCGATGTTGATCGGCGCGCGGTGCAGTTCCTGCAGTCGGCGGATCGCCGCCGACGGATCCGGATTGTTCTCGGCGATCTCCACCAGTTCGGCGATCTTGTCCTCGACCTGTTCGTGGCGGGCCCATAAACCTTCACCGTTCAGCACGCCGAGCGCACCCAGCCTGCCCATGGCGATGGCCGACTCGGGCGAGCCGAGCGCATCGGTCGGGTGGTTCAGGATCGGCGATTCGAAGCGGTACGCATCGATCTGCCAGGCGGTCGACACATTCTTCGACGACCGCGTCCGACGGGACGGGATGATCGAGATGTCTTCCAGTTCGTACGTTCGGCGGGCCGTCCGGCCCATGCCGAATTCGACGAGGTCACGCACCATTGCGCCTTTCTAGTGGACTCTCCGATGAACGGGCCGCGGCGAACGCGCCGCAAACCTGCTCAGCGTGCATAGTAGTTGGGCGCCTCGGCGGTGAGCGTGATGTCGTGCGGGTGCGACTCCTTCAGACCGGCCGCGGTGATCTGAACGAACTGCGCGTTCTGGAGGTCGGCGATCGTCTGCGACCCGGTGTAGCCCATCGCCGCGCGGAGGCCACCGGTGAGCTGATGGATCACCTGAGCGAGCGGTCCGCGGAACGGCACCCGTCCCTCGATGCCCTCGGGAACCAGCTTGTCCTCGGCGAGCACGTCGTCCTGGAAGTAGCGGTCCTTCGAGTAGGACTTGCCCTGGCCACGGCCCTGCATCGCACCGAGCGAGCCCATGCCGCGGTAGCTCTTGAACTGCTTTCCGTTCACCAGGATCAACTCGCCGGGCGATTCCGCGGTGCCTGCGAGCAACGATCCGAGCATCGCGGTCGACGCACCGGCGGCCAGCGCCTTGGCGACGTCGCCCGAGTACTGCAGTCCGCCGTCGGCGACCACCGGGACGTCGGCGGCCTTGCACGCCGCCACGGCTTCCAGGATCGCGGTGATCTGCGGCGCGCCGACACCGGCGACCACCCGGGTGGTGCAGATGGAGCCCGGTCCGACGCCGACCTTGACCGCGTCGACACCTGCGTCGATCAGCGCCTGGGCACCCGATCGCGTGGCGACGTTTCCGCCGATCAGCTGCACACGGTCGCCGATCTCCGCCTTGAGCTTCGCGATCATCTCGAGGACGCCGCGAGAATGGCCGTGCGCGCTGTCGACGACGAGCACGTCGACGCCCACCTCGGCCAGTGCGAGCGCACGGCTCCACGCCTCATCGCCTGCGCCGACCGCCGCACCGACGAGGAGACGGCCGTCGGCGTCCTTGGTGGCGAGCGGGTGCTGCTCGGTCTTGACGAAGTCCTTGACGGTGATCAGGCCGGTGAGCCTGCCGTTGCCGTCGACGATCGGCAGCTTCTCGATCTTGTGCCGGCGGAGCAGGCCGAGCGCGGCGTCGGCGGAGACGCCCTCCGACGCGGTGATCAGCGGAGCCGGGGTCATCACCTCGGAGACCGGCCGGCTCTGGTCGTGCTCGAAGCGCATGTCGCGGTTGGTGATGATGCCGACCAGATCGCCTGCGGCGTCCACCACCGGCAGTCCGGAGATCCGGTAACGCGCGCACATCGCGTCGACCTCGGCGAGGGTGTTGGTCGGCAGACAGGTGACCGGATTGGTGACCATGCCGGCCTCGGAGCGCTTCACCGTCTCGACGGCGGCCGCCTGGGCCTCGATCGAGAGGTTGCGGTGGAGCACACCCATGCCGCCGGCGCGCGCCATCGCGATGGCCATGCGGGCTTCGGTGACCGTGTCCATCGCCGAACTCACAAGGGGCACTCGGAGGGAGATCTCACGGGTCAGTCTGGACGACGTGTCCACGGCGTTGGGGACGACGTCGGAAGCCGCCGGCAGCAGCAGTACGTCGTCGAAGGTGAGGCCGAGCATTGCGACCTTGTTTGGATCATCTCCACCAGTGCGAACCTGCGTCATCTGCACATCGTATCCGCTGTGCGCGGAGTAGGCCTCCGAGGCCGGTTATCGGCTACGGTGGAACACGTGCATGACCACTTCCCCGGGCTCCCGCCGGACCCCTTCGCCGATGACCCGAACGACCCCGCGTCGGCACTGGACGCGCTCGACCCGGGAATCCCCCTTGACGAGGGAGAACGCACCGCCGTGGAGGAGGATCTGGCCGACCTCGACGTGTACGAACGCCTGCTGGCCCCTCGCGGGGTCCGCGGCCTCGTGGTGATGTGCGAGGACTGTCGTGAAGATCACTACCATGACTGGGACATGCTGCGCTCCAACCTGCGCCAACTGCTGGTCGACGGAAGCGTCCGACCGCACGAGCCCGCGGTCGATCCCGAGCCCGACGACTACGTCACCTGGGACTACTGCCGCGGTTACGCCGACGCGTCGCTGCGCTACCACGAGCGGTACTGAACGGCATCTCGACGCCGCACCGGGCAACGACGAAGGGACCGTGATCAGCGATCACGGTCCCTTCGTCGTATATACGGTCAGCCACGATAGGCGGCAGCGCTGTTCGCCGAGGACACTCGACCAACCCGCGGCAGCCCGACAGCCGGGCCGGCGTCAGCGCACGGTCGACGACGAGGGCGACGCGGTCGTCGTCGCCGATGCCGTCGACGACGAAGGCTTCTCGGTCTCTGACTTCGTGGTCGACGGCGTCGACTTGGTGGTCGACGGAGGAGTCTTGCTCGGCGTCGTCGTGGACGACGGCGGGGTCTCCATCAACACCGTCGGGTTCGGCGTGTCGGACGTGACGGGCGGGGTCGTCGACTCGGAAGGGTTCGGCAACGACGGCAGCGACGGGATCAGCCGGCTGGGATCCTGCTTCCGGATCTCATCGATCAGCCCGCGGAGTTGATCGACCTCGTTCTTGTCGCGGATCGGACCGATGTCCTTCTCCGCCTTGGCGATGAGTTCACGCGCCTTGACGGTGTCGCCCGCGGCGAGCGCCTTCTTCGCCTCGGCGATGTTCTCCTGCGCGTTCAGTCGCGACTGCGTCTGCTGAGCCTGGTCGGCGAACACGACCTGCTTCACCGACCAGAGCGGATCGCCCGGGTTCGACCCCTCGGAGAGCACCAGGACACCGGCGCCGACGACGGCCAGGATCGCGGCCGCACCGGACACGATCCGGAGCCTGCGCGACAGTCCGCCGCGGCGCTCGCGCTCGTTGGCGCGCACGATCGCCGTCTCGATGTCGGCGATCGTCGGCGTCTCGGGCACGGGCCCCGACAGCGACTCGGTGCGCCACTGCGCCAGCAGGCCGGCGAGTTGGTACTCGGCGGCGTCACCGACGTCGGCCGCACGACCGGCGGCCAGATCATCGATGAATGCGTCGTCGCGGCGTACCGCGCCCACGTCGATGGGACCGGTCGACATTCCGTCTTCGCTCATCGACGTTCACCTCCTGGGATCATGAGTTTCTTGAGCTTGGTGAGAGCTCTGTGCTGTGCCACTCGGACCGCACCCGGGCTGCTGCCGACCATCTCGGCCGTCTCCTCCGCGGACAGTCCGACGACCAGGCGCAGGACGAGGATCTCGCGCTGCTTCTCCGGAAGCGTGCTGAGCAGATCGCGCATCTGACGCGAGGCGTCCGATTCGAGCGCAGCCTGCTCCGGCCCGTTCCCGAAGTCGAGCGAGTCCGGAACGTCCTCGACCGGGTCAGATTTGACGCGAGCGGCCGAGCGCATCGCGTCGGCGACCTTGTGGGAGGCGATGCCGTAGACGAATGCCATGAAGGGACGCCCCTGGTCTTCATACCGGGGCAAAGCCGTCATAACCGCCATCAACACCTCCTGAGCCACGTCGTCCGCGGAGAACAAGTGTCGTTCTCCAGATCCGATTCGCCCTCGGCAGTAGCGCAGGACTGGTTCCCGCACGCTTTCGAGCACTGAGGTCAGCGCAGCACGGTCGCCATCAGCTGCCGAACGGACCGCCTGGCCCAACGCCTCACCTGTAAGTTTCATCGCCGCTTGGGTGCCTGAGTGTTACGCATCTGTGAAAGAACTGACCGCGGTGCGCCGTGCGGTTCGCCTAGATCAGCCATTGGTCAAGCGTACCGATCCGATGTCGTCGAGCCTGTCAAGGGCACGAAGGCCATGCCCCGGGAAGCAAGTTTCGCCTGGAGATCGGCTACTTTCCCGCTCTCCTCCGGATCGTCGCGCAGACCGGCCAGCATTGTCCGCGCGGCCCATTCCAGCGGCAGCAGTCCCGCGGCCTCGCAGGTGCCCGCGATCCGTGCTGCCTCGACGGCAGCGACTTCGCCGTCGCCGGACGCCGCGGTGGCGGCGGCCACGATCAACGACGTCTTGGTGCGGTGGCGCGACGACGGCGCGGACTCCGCACGTTCGGCGGCTTCCGCGGCGAGTCCGCCGGCGGTGGCGTCGCCCGAATAGAGCGCCAGTTCCGTCCGGACCCACGCCTCACGGAGCCCGAGCCGTCCGTCGACGACCCATTGCGGGCGGTCGGCGCCGCCCCGGCCCGTCCCCCGGCGGCGCAGTTCCGCCTCGGCCCGGTCGAGCAGGCGACGCGAGCCCCCGAAGTCGCCGATCCCGAGTGCGTCCGCAGCGAGGCCGATCAATGCATCGACGCGAGCCGCAGTGGTCCATTCGTCGTGCGCGCAGCGTGCGAGCACCGACAGTGCGGCACCGTCGTCGACGCGCGCGGACGCATGCCGCCCCGCCTGACGGGTCAGAGACGCCCGGGTCGCCAGCGCCAGCGACACCACCGACACCGCCGTGCGGCGGTCGTTCACGAGTTCATCGATGATCGTGCGTGCGGCAGCCGCCCGACCCCGCGCTCCCAGATCGACCGCCTGCGCCCACCGTCGTGCTCCCGTCGGTGCCGACGGCGGTGCCGCCACCCCGAATGCGTCCTCCCACGGTCCCGACACTCGCAACACACCTTTCCGCACTCCGCTCCGCCGCGGAATGAGACATTTCATTTCGACTAACAAACGATGATCAAGCGGAACCAGAATTGCCACATCCGACAACTCCCGTTAGCGCCGCCGTAACCTTCGTACGATCGCCATACATCATCGCACCGCACTCTCGGCCGCCGAGAATCAGCCCGGACCATCAAGGAAGCTCCGACTCTTCGCAGTTCAGAGACCATATTCGAGGCGAAGTGGCAACGAATCAGACAGACCGAAGTGGTCCCGATCACGACACCTTTCGTTCATCTGTCACCGTTTAAATTCCGGTGATTCAGACACCACGACGAGTTTGACTCGCTTTTCCAGGCACACATACCGTGAGCGTCGTAGGTAAGAGCGTTTCTCATTCAGGAGCGAGATTTGACCACCACGATCGACAGACTTCCCGGCCCCAATTCAGACTTCTGGGACTGGCAGATGGAAGGCAGATGCCGAGGACTCGAATCGGCGGTCTTCTTTCACCCCGAGGGTGAGCGCGGTCAGGCACGCATGCAGCGTGAGCGACGCGCCAAACAGGTGTGCGCCGAGTGCCCGGTGCTGATGCAGTGCCGATCGCACGCACTGGCGGTCGACGAGCCGTACGGGATCTGGGGCGGACTCACCGAGTCCGAGCGCAATCTCATGCGGCGACGCGGCTCGCGGCGCCTGGCCTGACGGCCGTCGGCCGTGTCGCGACACCTCCCGACACGGCCGGCGTCCGGCGAACACGAAACAGCCCCGGCCTGAATCTCAGGCCGGGGCTGTTTCGTGTCTGTCTGCCGACCGGTGTCAGCCGACCACTGCGAGGATGTCGCGTGCCGACAGGATCAGGTATTCCTGACCTGCGTACTTGATCTCGGTGCCGCCGTACTTGCTGTACACGACGACGTCGCCTTCCTTGACGTCGACCGGGATGCGGGTGCCCTGGTCGGTGACGCGGCCTTCGCCCACGGCGATGACCTTGCCCTCCTGGGGCTTCTCCTTGGCCGAGTCCGGGATGACCAGGCCGGAGGCGGTGGTGGTCTCAGCCTCGACGGCCTGAACGAGGATCTTGTCCTCAAGCGGCTTGATGTTCACGCCTGCCACGATGTCAGTCCTTCTCTTCATGTAACTGATTGAAAGTTCGCGGCACCGGTTTGCAGAACCACGTCGTCGCGGGTGCCGCGGCGCTGCGTTTCGGAGCCAACTAGCACTCTACCCATGGGAGTGCCAGCTCTCAAGAGGACCGTCACGAACCGCGTCGGTGATCGCTCAGAGCTTACTGATCTGCACGCTCATTCCGGGGTCGGTGGCCACGGTCAGCGGCGACGGCTGCGCACCGCCACCGATCACGTGCGCACCCAGCGTCGCAATCATCACGCCGTTGTCCGTGCACAGCCGCGGCTTCGGCACTCGCAGCTCGATTCCGGCCGCCTCGGTGCGTTCCGCGGCGAGCGATCGAATCCGGGAGTTCGCGGTGGCGCCGCCGCCGAGCACCAGCGTCTCGACCCCGCGATCACGGCAGGCCCGGATGGCCTTGGCGGTGAGCACGTCGGCGACCGCCTCCTGGAACGAGGCGGCGACATCGGGCACCGAGACCGACTGTCCCGACCGCACGCGGCCCTCCACGTATCGCGCGACGGCGGTCTTGAGTCCGCTGAAGGAGAAGTCGTAGGGGGCGTCGCGCGGGCCCGTCATGCCACGGGGGAACGCGATCGCCTCGGGATCGCCGCCTCGAGCGGCGGCGTCGAGGGCCGGCCCGCCCGGGTAACCGAGGTCGAGCAGCCGCGCGACCTTGTCGAAGGCCTCACCCGCCGCGTCGTCGACGGTGGTGCCGAGTTCGACGATCGGCTGCGACAGGTCCTGCACGCCGAGCAGGTGCGTGTGCCCGCCCGAGACGAGCAGGGCGACGGCGGGCGGCATGGGTCCGTGCTCCAGAGTGTCGACGGCGACGTGTCCGCCGAGGTGGTTCACCGCGAACAGCGGGACGTCCCAGGCCAGCGCGTACGCCTTCGCCGCGGCGACGCCCACCAGGAGGGCTCCGGCCAGTCCGGGCCCGATGGTGACGGCGATGGCGTCGGGCCGATCGATGCCCGCGGCCTCGCGTGCGCGCCGCATGGTCGGCACGATCGCCTGCAGGTGCGCGCGCGAGGCGACCTCGGGGACCACGCCGCCGTAGCGGGCGTGCTCGTCGACGCTGGACGCGACCTCGTCGGCCAACAACGTCGCCGTCGCACCGTCCCATTCGACGATGCCGACGCCGGTCTCGTCGCAGGAACTCTCGATGCCCATCACGATCATGAGTTCGTGTGCCCTTCCGCAAATTCGGTGCGCGCCGCGCGCACCATCGTGAAAGCGTCCGCGCCGGACGGCTGATAGTAGTTCCGCCGAATCCCGGTGACCTCGAATCCGTTGCTCTTGTACAGCCCGACGGCGGGATCGTTATCGGTGCGCACCTCCAGGAATACCGGCGCCTCGGACGCGTCGGCAACCCGCAGCAGGGCGTCCATCAACACGCGGCCGTAGCCGCGCCCCTGATACTCCGAGGCGACGGCGATCGTGTGGACCTCGCACTCGTGGTCGCCGGGCCGCCCGAGAACACTGATCCCGGCGTAACCGGCGACAGGTGCCCCCGCGACGGTCCGAACCGCGAAGTAGGTGGTGTGCGCGGCGTTCAGCTCGGAGACGAACCCGCTGAGCGGCCACGGTGAGTCCGCCGCGAACAGTTCCTGCTCGATCTCGGCGCAGCGGACGAGGTCGGCCGGCGTCAGTGGATCGACGACGGGCGCGCCCGGCTCAGTCATCGGTCGCCGCCGGCAGCAGCGACTTGCGCTTCTGATCCTTGAGTTCGACGGCGTCGGGACGCCGCAGGTACAACGGCGCGAGCGGCTCGGCGGGTGCCTTCGCCAGCACATCCGCGGCGGCCACCGCAGTCAGCGACGCCGCGGTCGGCGTCACCAGATCGGCACCGGCGAACCCGAATCGCTCGGTGAACCGGGACTCCCCCAGCACGTCGCTGAGCCCGCGATCGGCCACCTGCGCCACCAGGCTGTCGGGGGCGTCGACGCCGGGGCCCGACACCCGGACCCCCGCGTCGTAGATCGCCCAGTAGACCTCGCGGCGGCGCGCGTCGGTCAAGACCAGGCGAGCACCCGTGTCGGGGGCGGGGACAGTGCCGTCGATCGCGTCGAGGGTGCACACCCCGTACGCGGGGACGCCGAGCGCGTCGGCGTACGCGGCTCCGGTCGCCATGCCGACCCGCAGTCCGGTGAACGGACCGGGTCCGCAGCCGACGACGACGGCGTCCAGGTCGGCGCCGGCGATCCCGGCCTCGGCGAGCACGTCGCGCATCAGCGAGGTGAGTACCTCCGCATGCCTGCGCTGATCGGTCACCACCCGCTCGGCGAGCGTCGTGACACCGCCGTCCGCATTCAGCTCCACCACCCCGGTGACGACGGCGGAGGTCGCCGTGTCCACCGCCAGCACTCGAATCGGCGTCTGCGCGGTCATCGGTTCACCCACTCCCAGCTCGCGTGCCGGGTCTCCGAGTCGTCGTCTCGACGGAGCCGCACGATCAAGTATTCGTCGACCAGGCGTTCCACCACGCCCTCACCCCATTCGACCACGACGACGCTGTCCTCGAGGTCGGTGTCGAGGTCGAGGGCGTCGAGGTCGTCGAGCCCACCGAGTCGGTAGGCGTCGACGTGGATCAGGCCGGTCCCACCCGCGGTCCCGGGCGCGTGCTGCCGCGCGATGATGAACGTGGGCGACGACACGCGGCCCGCGACACCGAGCCCCGCGGCGAGGCCCCGCGTCAACGCCGTCTTACCCGCGCCGAGCGGGCCGTCGAGGATCACCAGATCACCCGGGCCCAGCGTTGCGGCGAGTTCTCGGCCGAGGTCTTCGGTGTCGGCCACCTCCGGCAGGTCGCGACTTCCTGCGTTGCGCTGTCGGTCAGCCACCGGCCCGCCTCCACGGCATCACCGGGCGCCCCAGGGCGAGCCGGGATCGGGACACCAGGTCGTCGATCGCATCGGTCACCAGATCGGGCTCCTCCATCGGCAGCATGTGTCCACAGCCTTCCGCAATGATCATTCGAGAGTCCCTGCCGAGTCGGCCGTACATGTTGAGCGAGTTCGGCAGCGGAGTCAGTCGGTCCTCATCGCCGCACGCGACGACGGTCGGCACCTGGGCGATCACGGGCAGCGCTGTCGCCTCGTCGTGGCTCTCGAGCACGTGCAGGAAGTTCACCATCGTCGCGATCGACGTGTTCTGAATCATCGACTCCACCGCGTGCCCCGCACTCGGACTGTAGAAGTCGTGCCCGAAGCTCGCCGCGACCAAGACCGGTTCCACGGCGCGGCGGGTGATCCCGCGTCCGGCCTGGACGGCGCGCGGGACGTATCTCACCGACAGCCGAAGGGCGTCCACGATCGGATTGTTGAGCCCCTCGCCGAGACCGGCCTCGGTGATGCCGCGCGCGGCCGTCGAGACCAGTGCGACCCCGGCGATGCGGCCACTGTGCGAGAAGAGGCGCGAGTGCCTGCGTGCCAGAGACATGATCGACATGCCGCCCATCGAATGCCCCACCAGCACCACCGGTCCGGTGGGCGCCATCGTCCGGATGACCGCCGCGAGGTCGTCACCGAGCTGGTCCATCGTCGAACTCTCGGCCGACGCCGGATCGCTGGCTCCGTGACCGCGCTGGTCGTAGAAGACCATCTTGATGTGACGATCCGCCCACCGCTCCGCCAAGGCGAACCGCTGGAAATGCCAGGACGCCATGCGGAGTGTGAAGCCATGGACGAAGACGACGGTCAGTTCGGGTGTCGCTGTGCGGCCCCACTTGCGCCGGCCGTCGTCGCCGGGAGCGCCGGTGGTCACGGTGCGAACCGCCAACGAGACGCCGTCGTCCGCAGTCACCGTGGCCATGTCGTCGTCGTAGATCGCCTTGAAGTCGACACCGACGTGCGGGTCGACGCGGCCTTCGACCTTGCGGTGACGGCGGCGGCGGAAGGCTCCGCCCGCCGTCACCGCGCCGAGGGAACCCGCCTCCGACAACCCCGAGCGCCAGGCAGGCTTACGCCGACGATCTCTGTCGCGTTCACGCTTCCGATCACTCATCCGATTCCCCCGCCGGATCGTTCACGTATCGGCGGACGGCACGAGACCCGACTCGCGAGATGATCTCGTAGTCGATGGTGCCCGTCGCGTCCGCCCAGTCTGTCGCCGTCGGCACCGGCTCGCCCGCCGACGCACATGCGGGACCGAAGAGGATCGCGCGGTCGCCCTCGGCGACGCCGCCGCCGTCGGGCCCGAGGTCGATCACCAGCTGGTCCATGCAGATCCGGCCGACGCTCGGAAAGACGCGCCCGTTCACGTGCACGCCGAGCCTGCCCGACAGTCCTCGGGGGACGCCGTCGGCGTAGCCCGCCGGAACGACGCCGAGGAAGGTGTTGCGGGGGGCGACCCACGTGTGGTTGTACGAGACGCCCTGACCGGCGGGGATCCTCTTGATCAGTGAGATCCGGGTCTCCAGCGTCATCGCCGGGATCAGTCCGAAGTCGCCGATCTCGGGCACCGGGGAGTACCCGTACACCGACAGTCCGGGTCGGACGGCGTCGCGCGCCAGATCGGGCCGGGTCAACGCCGCGGGCGAGTTCGCGATGTGGACCAGCTCGGGCGTCACCCCGCGACGTGTCAGATCGGCGACCGCCTCGTCCAGCCGCTCCCCCTGCAGCGAGTTCAGCGGATGCTCCGGGACGTCGCCGAACGCGAGGTGGCACATCGCGCCGTGCAAGCTGATCGCACCCTCCGCCGACGCCGCGGCTATCGCCTCGGCCGTCGCATCCCATTCGTCGGGGGCGACGCCGCTGCGTGCCAGTCCGGTGTCGAGTTTGACCGACACGGTCGCTGTGCGACCGAGCCCCCGCGCGGCCTGCACGACGGCGGCCAGCTGGCGCGGCGAGGAGACCGCGATATCGATGCCGTCGGTGATCGCGCCCGCGAAATCGGCGTCGGTGGTGTGCAGCCAGGCGATCAGATGGCCGTCGAGACCTGCGGCGCGAAGTGCGCGCGCCTCCCGGATCTGAGCGACGCCGAGCGCGATCGCCCCCGCGCGCAGGGCGGTGCGGCCGACCGGGACCGCGCCGTGGGCGTAGCCGTCGGCCTTGACCACCGCGATCACATCGGCACCCGAGCGATCGCGCAGCACACCCACGTTGTGGGCGATCGCGCCGAGATCGACGGTGGCATAGAGGTTTGCGTGCGAATCCATCGCTTCTATTCTCGCAAATCCGAAAGCTCGCGCAGCGCCGGAGCGACCGCGGCGCGCAACGCGGAGGCTCCGATCGGGGCTCCGCCACTCGCGCGGGCGGCGGCCAGCCCGTGGACGCGCGCTGCGGCGACTCCCGCCGCGCGCGCGGGCAGCCCCGCCGACAGCAGTGCACCGGCGATACCGGTGAGCACATCTCCGGCGCCGGCGGTCGCGGCCCACGACGACCCGGCGTCGTTCCCGCTGACCCGCCCGTCGGGGTCGGCGACCAGCGTGATCCGCCCCTTGAGCAGCACCGTCGCATTCATCCGCTCCGCCAGCGCGCGCACGGCGGTCAATCGGTCCGGTGTGGGATCGGCACCCGCGAGTCTGGCGAACTCCCCCGCGTGCGGAGTCAGCAGCGTCGGTGCGGCGCGGCCGGCGAGCAGTCCCGGATCGCGGGCCAGCACAGTCAGTCCGTCGGCGTCGATCAACGTCGGCAGGTCGGCGGCGAGCACATCTGCCAGCAGTTCGTGCGCTTGGTCACCTGTCCCGATTCCGGGTCCGATCGCCCACGCCTGCACGCGACCGGCGGCCCCGACGCCGGCAGCGGTGACGACCTCGGGACAGACGGCGAGAACCTGCTCGGCCGCGGGCCCGATGTATCGGGTCATGCCGGAGGTGGCCGCGACCGCCGCTGCGGTCGAGAGCACGGCCGCACCGGGGTACGTCGCGGATCCGGCCACGATCCCGACCACTCCCTGCGAGTACTTGTCGTCGTGCGGTCCGGGCAGCGGCCACCACTGCGCCACCTCGGTGTTCGACGGACTGTCCACCGACGACTCCGGGAGGTCGATGCCGATGTCGGCGACGACCACCTCCCCGCACTGCGGACCGGCCAGCAGATGAGCGAGGCGGGGTGCGCCGAACGTGACGCTGACGTCGGCACGCACCGATGGCTGATGAACGACGCCGGTGTCCGGGTCGATGCCGGACGGGAGATCCACCGCGACGACTGTCGCCCCGGTCTGCGCGATCACATCGAATACCGCGGCCGCCTGCGGCCGCAGCGGGCCGCGGCCCCCGAGTCCGACCACCGCGTCGACCGCCACGTCGAGTGTCTGCGGGACGCCGTCGGTGACCCGGCCGCCCACCCGTCGGAAAGCACTCAGACCGGCGCGGTGCGCGCGGTCCGGATCGAGCAGCAGCGCCTCGACGCGCACGCCCCGGCGAACCAGCGTCGCCCCGGCGAACAGGGCGTCGCCGCCGTTGTTGCCCGCGCCGACCACCAGCAGCACGCGCCGACCGTAGACGCCCGCGCCGCGCCGCCGCAGTCGTGCCAGCACCGTGCCCGCCACGGCATTCGCCGCCCGCACCATGAGCACGCCGCCGCTCAGCAGGTCACCGGTCGCCTCCTCGGCGGCCCGGATCTGGGCGGCGGTGTAGTAGCCGGTCACGGTGCCGCCCCGCTACTCGACGGTGACGGACTTCGCGAGGTTGCGCGGCTTGTCGACGTCGTAGCCGCGGGCCTGCGCGACCGTCGCCGCGAACACCTGCAGCGGAATCGTCGAGACCAGGGGCTGCAGCAGCGTCGCCGTGTGCGGAATCGGGATCAGGTGGTCGGCGACCTCGGCCGCCGCCGAGTCGGTCGCCTCGGCGATGACGATGGTCCGCGCACCGCGCGCCTGGATCTCGCGGATGTTGCTGATCATCTTGGAGTGCAGCAGCGCGCGACCCTCGGGCGACGGCATCACGATGATCACCGGGAGTCCGTCTTCGATCAGCGCGATCGGGCCGTGCTTGAGCTCACCGGCGGCGAAGCCCTCGGCGTGGATGTACGCGAGTTCCTTGAGCTTGAGAGCGCCCTCGAGTGCCACCGGGTATCCGACGTGACGGCCGAGGAAGAGGATCGTGTCGGCCGAGGCGAGACCGCGCGCGAGTTCCCGGACGGGCTCCATCTGCTCGAGGACCTCTTCGACCGCGGCGGGAATCCGCTCGAGGGCCTCGAACTCGCGGGTCACCTCGTCGGCGTACTTGGTGCCGACGGCCTGCGCGAGCGCGAGTCCGACCATGTAGGCCGCAGCGATCTGCGCGAGGAAGCACTTGGTGGACGCGACGCCGATCTCGGGTCCGGCATGCGTGTAGAGCACGGCGTCCGACTCGCGCGGGATCTGCGCGCCGTTGGTGTTGCAGATCGCGAGGACCCTGGCCTTCTGGTCCTTGGCGTGCCGGACCGCCTCCAGGGTGTCCGCGGTCTCGCCCGACTGGCTGATGGCGACCACCAGCGTTGAGCGGTCGAGCACCGGGTCGCGGTAGCGGAACTCGCTCGCGAGCTCCACTTCGACGGGCAGCCGCGTCCAGTGCTCGATCGCGTACTTGGCGATCATGCCCGCGTGGTAGGCGGTGCCGCAGGCGACGACGAAGACCTTGTCGACGTCGCGCAGGTCCTGGTCGGTGAGCCGCTGCTCGTCGAGCACGATACGGCCGTTCTGCAGATGCCCGAGGAGCGTGTCGGACAGCGCGGCCGGCTGCTCCGCGATCTCCTTGAGCATGAAGTAGTCGTAGCCGCCCTTCTCCGCCGCGGCCAGGTCCCAGTCGATGTGGAACGGCTTGCCGCCGGTCGCGTTGCCGTCGAAATCGGTGACCGCGTAACTGTCGGCGGTGATCACGACCACCTCGTCCTGACCGAGCTCGACGGCGTCGCGGGTGTGCTCGATGAACGCGGTCACATCCGACGCGACGAACATCTCGCCGTCGCCGACACCGACCACCAGCGGGGTGGAGCGCCGCGCCGCGACAATGGTGTCCGCATGGTCGGCATGCGTGAACACCAGGGTGAACGCGCCCTCGAGTCGGCGCAGGGTGGCGTAGGCGGATGCCACGAAGTCGCCTGCGTGCTCACCGGAGGCGTACTCGCGCTCCATCAGATGCACGGCCGTCTCGGTGTCGGTGTCCGAGGAGAACTCGATGCCGGAGTCCTCCAACTCGGCGCGCAGCGGCGCGTAGTTCTCGATGATGCCGTTGTGGACGACGGCGATCTTATGGTCGGTGCTCACGTGCGGGTGCGCGTTCCGGTCCGTCGGCTGACCGTGCGTCGCCCAGCGCGTGTGCCCCATGCCGGTGGTCCCGGCCAGCGACTCCGGCCCCACCTCGGCGATCTGCTTGTCGAGGTTCTCCAGCCGCCCCGCCTTCTTCTCGACGGCGAGGTGCCCGGCACCGTCCAGAATCGCCACACCCGCGGAGTCGTAGCCGCGGTATTCCATCCGGCGGAGGGCGTCCACGACGATGTCCAGCGCGTCGCGCTTGCCCACATATCCCACGATTCCACACATGGGTACCAAGAATAGCGTCAGGCGGAGCGCGGTTTAGCGCCGAGCAACTGCGAGACGTGGTCCAGTTCCGGACGCTCGACCGCCGGAACGTCGACGGCCAGGGCATCCCCCATGGTCACCTCGGGGTCGGAGAAGGCCGCGTACTTCTCGTCACCGGTCAACCGGTGCAGGAAGAACCCGGTGAGCTGTGCCCGGACCGCTTTGTGCACGGCACGATTCGCGCCGTTGAGGCCGACCAGCGATCGGATCGACGGCGTCTCGATGAGGTCCTGCGAGGTGGCTCCGGGCAGTGTGCGCAATGCCACATCGCCGCCCAGGTTCTCGGCGAGATCGAGCGCATTTCCGGTCATCGACGACAGGTGCTCGGAACCCGCCAGCACCAGCGACGGGGCGTCGACCGTCTCGGCCGTGGTGTTGAGGTCGGCCGTCGTCGGGGCCGGAAAAACGGTCGCCAGCGCCCGGACGGGCATCGGCGGCCGGCCCAGGAGGACCGCATCCGATGCGGCGCGTACCGCCGCCGCGGCTCCGAATCCGTGTCCGACGAGTCCGACGCGGTCGCGGTCGACGCTGATCGCGCCAGAACCGAGCTGCACGCTCCCGACCACCGTCGCCGCGGCCCGCAGGTCGGTGCCGAGATCGATGTCGGAGGGGAATGGACCCCGGCTGCCGTCCGGCGCCGCGACGACGATCCCCCACGACGCCAGATGGAACAGCAGATCGCGGTACCGGGCGCTCCCGACCAGCCATCCGTGCGCGAAGGCGACCGCAGGCAGTCCGCGCCCGGTGCGGGGCGCGAAGACCTGACCGGTCATGCCGACGATCCCGAGGTCGCCGCGATCGACCTTGTTGGGACCGCGGCGCGCGAGCTCTTTCATCAGCTTGTCGGGCGGCGGGGCCACGACTTTCTTGTTCCCGGACACGATCCCAGCCTAGTGTCGCGTTTCGTTAATTCCTAGCGTGTTGCCGTGGGTCCGGCGGACGGCCGGCAGGGCGGAGGAGAGAGGCATAGCGGTAGCTATGTCGACCGACGACAACGCAGCCAGATGTTCGCCGAGCCGCGGCAATCGCCAAGGAATCAACGAAACGCGACACTAGGACATCCGATGGACTGCGGAACCACACGCCGACGGATCGGCGGTGTGGCGATCATCGGTTGCGGGCGTCCGGCCGCGCGGCGTCGAGGCCCGCCGACAGCAGCAGCCGTCCGAGTACCGCCCCCGCGGCATCGGCGTCGGCCTCGAGGTGTGCGCGCAGGCGCCGGACTCGCGTCGGCTCGCGACGGTCGGCCGTCCCGCCGGCGGCGAGACGGTCTCGATATCGGCGTTCGGCGTCGTCGAATCGGGCGGCGGACTCGGTTGCCAACTGCTCCAGTCGTCCGGCTCGGGCATTCATCGCAGGTCCGCCAGTGCGAGGTCGCCGTCGGTCTCGGCGTCGGCGGACCAGGCCGACGCCACCTCGGCGAGTGCAACGGCGATCGCATCCGCGGCCACGGCACCGGCGGTCTCCGCGAAGTCCAGCCGGGCGTGCAGCTCGGCCCGGAGATCGCCGGCGTCGAGCGCTCCGGAGTTCAGGGCCGCCGGCACCGCATCGAGATCGACGCCGCCGAGCCGCGGCCGGGACACCGTCCGCAGCACGGCGGCGTGCCGACCCAGCACTGCCTCGAGGATCTCGGCGGCGTGCGAGGTCGCCGCCGCCCCCGTCGACAGGCGGCGTCGCAGTTGCGCCACGTCTCCGGTCACCACCGTCAACGCTCCGAGCGCGGCGCGGCCGGATCGGCCCGACCAGTCGGACGCCGGTGCCGCACGGGTGCCGGACATGGCCAGTCGTTCGGCCAGGCCCCGCAGGCGCGTGGCATCCGCGGCCAAGGCCGCCAAGCGGAACTCGTCGACCGGCGCATGTGGTCGCCGTACCTCGTCGTCGACCACTCCGGTCAGCCCGAGGTCTCGACAGGCGGCGATCACGCCCACGAAACCTTCGGCACACGAACGACTTTCGGGCTCCGCGTGGATCGACGCGGTCACTGCGACCGTCCGCGCACCGCGACGACCGCCGTCGCCTCCGCCTCCTCGAAATCTCGGTTGGCGCGACCGAGGTCGGCGGCCACCGCGTCGACGGCGATTCCGCAGCCGCGCAGCCTCGCGGCCAGATCGTGCAGGCACTCGAGAGTCGTGTCGGCGGCACGGCGCGGCGGTCCGACATCACCCCAGTCGCACAGGTCGCCGTCGTCGAGCGCTGACGCGCAGTCGGCGAGGGTCGAGACGACTTCCCGCTGCGCCACGGTCAGCCGGGCGAGGTCGTCGAGATCGAGCCGGATCGTCTCGTGCTGTGCAATGTCCATGCTTCTTGGACGCGCGCACCGGCCGCTCGGTTCCACGACACGCCGAACGGGCCGGAGACGCCGTCGTCCCCCGCCGGAGAGAACTCCGGAGGGGGACGACGGGGTTCGTGCGTCAGACTCCCGCGACCACCGCGGCCACCCGCTCGGCGATGCCGCGTGCGGACTCCGGGGTGGGAGCTTCAACCATCACCCGGACGAGCTGTTCGGTGCCCGAGGGACGGAGCAGGATCCGGCCCTGACCGTCGAGTTCGGACTCGGCGACCTTGACCGCGGTCAAGACCTCCTCGGCCACCGCGACGGCGTGCTTGTCGGACACCGGGACGTTGATCAACTCCTGCGGCAGCACGGTCATCACGGCGGCCAGGTCGGCCAGGCGCCGACCCGTCTGCGCTACGCGTGCGGCCAGCATCAGACCGGTGAGGACGCCGTCACCGGTGGTGCCGACGGCCGGGACCACGATGTGTCCGGACTGCTCGCCGCCGAGGGCGTAGCCGCCGGCCCGCAGTTCCTCCAGGACGTAGCGGTCACCGACGCCGGTCACCTTGAGTTCGATTCCCGCGCTCTTCATCGCGAGGTGGAGACCGAGGTTGCTCATCACGGTCGCCACCAGGACGCCGTCGGTGAGGTCGCCGGACTCGTGCATCGCGAGCGCCAGGATCGCCATGATCATGTCGCCGTCGACCACCGCACCGGTCGAGTCGACCGCGAGGCAGCGGTCGGCGTCGCCGTCGTGCGCCAGGCCGAGGTCGGCTCCGTGCTCCAGCACCGCCGCCTGCAGCTTGTCCATGTGTGTGGAACCGCAGCCGTCGTTGATGTTGAGTCCGTCGGGATCGGCGTGGATCGCGATCACCTTGGCACCCGCGGCCTCGTAGGCGCGCGGCCCGACGTGCGATGCGGCGCCGTGCGCACAGTCGACGACGAGGGTCAGCCCGTCGAGCGATCCGGAGACCGCGCCGGCGAGGTGCGCGAGGTATCGGTCCGCGGCGTCGGTCGCGTCCACGATCCGGCCGACGGCCGCACCGATGGGCCGGACCGGCTCCTCGTGCATCGCGGACTCGATCGCGTCCTCGACGTCGTCGGGGAGCTTGTGACCGCCCGCTGCGAAGAATTTGATGCCGTTGTCGGGCATGGGATTGTGCGACGCGGAGATCATCACGCCGAAGTCGGCCCGATAATCGGCGGTCAGGAAGGCGACGGCCGGAGTCGGGACGACGCCCACTCGGATCGCGTCGGCCCCCGCGGCGGCGAGACCGGCGCAGAGTGCGGCCTCGAGCAGTTCGCCGGAGGCACGCGGGTCGCGGCCGACCACGACCCGGGGACGGAGTTTCGCATGTGCACCGAGAACGCGAACGGCGGCCGAGGCCAGGTCCAACGCCAGCTCTGCAGTGAGCTGGTCGTTGGCCCGGCCTCGGACGCCGTCGGTACCGAAAAGGCGAGCCACAGTATGCGAAGCGATCAGCGCTTGCTGTACTGCGAAGCCTTGCGGGCCTTCTTCAGGCCGTACTTCTTACGCTCGACAGCACGCGCGTCGCGGGTCAGGAAGCCTGCCTTCTTGAGGGCCGGACGGTCCTCCGGGCTGACCTCGATCAGGCCGCGGGCGATGGCCAGACGCAGGGCGCCTGCCTGACCCGACGGGCCGCCGCCGACCAGGCGAGCGTGGATGTCGAAGGCGTCGGTGCGCTCGACGGTGACCAGCGGAGCCTTGATCAGCTGCTGGTGCACCTTGTTCGGGAAGTAGTCCTCGAGGGTGCGGCCGTTGAGGGTGAACTCACCGGTGCCGGGAACCAGGCGGACGCGGACGACGGCCTCCTTGCGGCGGCCGACGGTCTGGATCGGGCGGTCGAGCACGACCGGGCCGCGGGTGACGGCCTCGGTCTCGACGACCTCGACCGACTCGGTGGTGTAGCTGCCGTCCTCGCTCAGGGTCTCTTCTTCGATGACCTCGACGTCGACGTCGTTAACGTTCTCGTTGCTCACTGGGCCACCTGCTTGATGTCGTAGTTGACCGGCTTCTGCGCGGTGTGCGGGTGGTTCGGGCCCGCGTAGACCTTGAGCTTGCCTGCGATGGCGTTGCCCAGCTTGTTCTTGGGGAGCATGCCCTTGACGGCGCTCTCGACGACGCGCTCCGGCTTGGTGGCCAGCAGCTCACCGATGCTCTGGGACTTCAGGCCGCCCGGGTGACCCGAGTGGCGGTAGAGACGCTTGTCGGTCAGCTTGTTGCCGCTGACGGCGACCTTCTCGGCGTTGATGATGATGACGTAGTCGCCGCCGTCGACATGCGGGGCGAAGGTGGGCTTGCCCTTGCCGCGGAGCAGGTTGGCGCTCGCAACGGCGAGGCGGCCGAGCACCACGTCGGTGGCGTCGATGACGTACCACTCGTGGGTGATGTCACCGGCCTTCGGGGTGTAGGTAGGCACAGTAGTCCTCACTAGATCGTTAACTGCTGGTCAGGCACTTCTGCAGAGGACTCTCCCGGCGACCAGTGGGGACCCGGGAGCTCTGTTGACGCAGGGCACCAGCGATCTAGGCTACGCGGGGGCCGTGGCCCCGGTCAAAACGCGGCGGCCTCGAGAACCGTATCGTCGGTCACATGACACGTGTGATTGGGATCGGTCCCGACGACGGCGAGCTCACCCTCCGCACCGGGGTCGCCGGACGCGCCGCCCGGACCGGCCATGCTCTGACGATCGGTTTCGACGACTGGCACGGCGAAGTGACGTTCGACGACGAGACGCCCGTCGCCGTCTCACTGCGGGTCGACGTCGAATCGATGCAGGTGCGCTCCGGTGAGGGCGGTCTGACGCCGATGACCGCACCCGAGCGGCTCGTCGCTCGCACCAACGCGCTCAAATCGCTGAAGTCGTCGAAGTTCGGCGAGATCGTCTTCACTGCGGACACGGTCACCGCGGTCGACGGCGGCTACCGCCTCGCCGGAAGCCTGACCGTCTGCGGCACCGCACGGCCGCACACCGTCGAGGTGACCGCCGACGGCACCACCGTCTCCGGCGAGTCCACGGTGACCCAGACCGACTTCGGCGTGAAGCCGTACTCGCTGATGATGGGCGCGCTGAAGGTCGCCGACGACGTCGTCGTCGCGCTGCGGGCGACGGTTGCTCAGTGATCTCACGAAGGCGGAGCACCCGGACGGCGATGCCCGTCGCCGGGAAGGTATTCGTCGTGACGGGCGCGGGCAACGGGATCGGCAAGCAGGTCGCGCTGGAGCTGGTGGCGCAGGGCGCGACCGTTGCCGCCGTCGACATCAACGCCGCCGGCCTGCAGCGGACGGCCGACTCGGCATCGTCGCGACTCACGACGCACGTGCTCGACATCGCCGACGGCCGCGCGGTGGCTGCTTTCCCGCGGGAGGTCCTCGACGCACACGGCGTGGTCGACGGGCTGTTCAACATCGCCGGCATCGCCCAGCCCGTCGAGACCACCCTCGATGTCACGCCTGAGCGCATCGATCAGCTGATGACCGTCAACTTCCGCGGCACCGTCGCGATGACGCAGGCCTTCCTCCCCCACCTCCTGGCGCGTCCCGACGGCGGCCGGATCATGCTGACCTCCAGCCTGTCGGCGATCGTCCCGGTGCCCGGCGCCGCCGTGTACGGCGCCTCCAAGGCCGCCGTCGCCTACTTCGGGTTCGGCTTGGCGCAGGACCTTCGACGACTGTCGCCGGCGGTGACGGCGACAACGGTGATTCCGGGAACCATCTGGACCGACATCGTGCGCGGCAGCGCCGAGAGCATGGGCATCCCAGTCGGCGTCGCGAAGGCCTTCGCCATGTCGCCGGAGAAGGCGGCGAAGAAGATGATCAGGGTGACGATGAAGGGACGGGCGTCGTCGGTCATCGGCAAGGACGCACACGTCTACCGGGCGCTGGGCCGGGTCAGCTCGCCGCTCGCCGACCGGGTCTCGTACCTCCAGGTCGGCAGCTTCGCCTACCGCACGAAGGTGTAGCGCCGCACGACGGTGCCGGCCATTCGCTGGATGAACTATGTCCGAGTGCGCGGCGGGAGCCGTCATTCACGCGGCGTAATCCCGGCGAGTCGAGACATCCTCGCCGCCAGTCGGAGAATTCGTCATATCGGCTGGTAGATAGGCATTTCCCCCTCGGTCCGAGTGGCCCGAGCCGGGCAGTTCCCCAGTGCTACGTTCAGCGCGCTTTCAGCACACACAGGAACTTCGTCGGCGGATGCCGAGTTGGGGAGAAGATTTGATGCGCTCAGTTCGCATAGCGGTTCTCGCGGTCTTGATGACCGCGATACTGGCCCTCACGTCGGGCGTCATCGCCTGGTCGCCGGCCTCGGCGGCGCCGGCCGATTGCACCACCTTGCAGAGCGACATCCAGGCGTACAACGGCGACGCGAACAGCCTCGCGAGCCGCATCAGCGCGCACAATGCACGCCAGGGCTCGGTCAATACCCGCGACGTCGGTGCGGTGAATGCGTACAACGCGGAGGCCGACCAGCTCGATGGCGAGCGCAGCGCACTCAAGGCCCGGGCCGGAGTTCTGCGCTCACGGGCAGCGCAGTGCGGTTCGGGCGACCAGGTCCGGGACGTTCCGAGCATGGAGAAGCCGGGTCAGCCGAACCCGCAGCGGCCCCAGAATCAGCAGAACCCCAGGCCGAGCACTCCGGCAGTCCCGCAGACGCCGAAACTCGACGTCGAGAAGCGCAATGCGCCCATGCACGAGAAGGTCCAGGACGCGGCATACCGCCAGAAGTACTATCGGGCCCAGGACTCGAACGGTGTGATGTACCGGCGCAATGCCGGTGCGCGTGACGCCAACGGCGAGCCGATCCCGAGGATCTACGAGGACCGGAGCAATCCGGGAACGTTCAAGCTGGCGTCGAACCGTCCGGTGGAGCCCGCACAGTACAAGTCGGTCGAGCGTCCGACACCCGTCAGCCCGCGCGACACGCAGTCGGTGGCCTCGGCGCTGAAGAAGCGGCGGGATGCGAACGCGGACGTGAAGCGATTCCAGGCCGACGAGGCACGCGAGACCGCCAACGGCGGGAAGATCTCGAATACGACGGCGGACAAGCTGAGGGACGCCTATGCACGCCAGACCCGCCACGGCGAGGAGCTGGGCGAAGCCGCCGGACGTCAGTCGATCGCCCGCGACTTCCCGTCGTCCAAGTACGACGTCCGGGAGCTCACGAATCCGAATGCACGCGGTGGTCAGGGCACGTTCGACCAGGTCTACAGCGTCAAGCCCAAGGCCGGCGGCCCGGAACGCATCGTCATCAACGAAGCGAAGGGTCCGAGTGCGGGACTCGGACAGCGCCGAGGTTGGGACAGCAAGGACTACCAGCAGGGCACCAGGGGCTATCTGGAACTCGTGCTGCAAGACCTGTTGAAGACGAACTTTCCGCTGGCGACCCGCATCGGGATGGCGTTGAACAACGGCACCCTCGACTACCGCATGGTCCAGGCCGTGTTGACCAAGACGGGCGAATGGGGCGGCTTCACCGTGAAGGTGTTCCAGTACTGACTACGGTTTCTTGAATCCCATCACTGACAGGAGGGCGACACGGTGAGAGTCGTATCTCGGCACGACAGCGGCCGAACGGACATCGATCGAATGGTCGAGGAGAGCACGGGAACACTGTCGGTGATCCCTGAGCTGATCGAGACCGATCCGGGATCGTCGATGCAGTTCGCCGTGGCGATGGCGGAGACGACGCTGAAATTCCAACTG
Source organism: Gordonia neofelifaecis NRRL B-59395 (assembly GCF_000192435.1). Lineage (GTDB taxonomy): Bacteria > Actinomycetota > Actinomycetes > Mycobacteriales > Mycobacteriaceae > Gordonia > Gordonia neofelifaecis. The sequence continues at coordinate 122,798 of NZ_AEUD01000002.1, read as the reverse complement.
GTCGACGACCCACAGGCGGAGCGCGTCGAGACGCGTCGGACGGCGCGTCTGGCGGCGCAGTTGAACTCCGCGCTGTTCCAGCTCGCGGGCACCGCGTCCGGAACCGTGGAACCCGTCGGCTACGAGTCCGGAGTCCTCGATCTGCCGACCACCGGTCCGACGTCGTACACGCACCTGCGGGCGTGGCTCAACGCGTACTGGTGGTCGCAGATCACGCGCAACAGTGTCGCCGAGAACGTGCTCGCCGAGTTCCGCCTCGACGACCTGGCCGAGGACGGACAGTTCGACGACTACTGGTGCCGGATGTTCGAGGCCCTTCGCGGATTCGACTCCGGCGACCACGACTGGCCCGGGTCCGTCAGTGCCGCACTGGAATCGATCGACCATCCGACGATGAGCACCCGCGAGGAGTCGACGCTGCTCGCGCTCGATCTATTCGGCATGCTCTCCGCCATCGGCGATCAGGACGAGTTCTCGACCCAGCTCGAGAGGGCCCTCGAAAGCCACAGGGCGTACTGGTCCGCGACTGCCGAACGCCGGGCCGACCCGGTCGGCTTCGCGTCCCTGCCGATTCTCGGACTGACGGCCAAGGCCTCGTACGAAGGGATGCGGATCGAAGTCGAATCGGACTATCTTCCGCGCGGACTGCTCGAGAATCCCCGCTGGATGTTCGATCTGGCGTGAGCGGCGCAGGACGGTGCGGGCCGCCACTCACCCGACCCGCACCGATCCGACCGCCGCACGACAGGCGTCCTCGACCGAGTCCTCCCCCGTCCCGCCCTGACACCCGACACTCACCTGAGAACCGGCGTCGACGGTGACGTACCAGGCGATCGGCGCACCGGACGCCGGCGTCTCGCGGTAGCCGATGACACGACGGCCCGCGTAACTCAGGTCGGCGGCGAACCCGGCGACCACGTCGTCGCCACGCTGACCGATCCGGTTCCGCAGACTCTCCGCGACCGTCGCGGACGTCGAGCCCGTCCGTAATCGGGACACTACGACGATCAGCCGCCGACCGTCGTCCGGTGCCGCGAACACCGCCCGCGTTCCGCTCCCGGAATCGGTGAGGTCACTGCGATGCCACCGACCGGGCACGCTGAGCTCCGCCCGCCCCACCTGGACGGTCTGCCGGTCCGGCGGTGCCGCTCGCGGCCAGTGCATCCATCCCGCCGCAACAGCCACCGCGATCAACAGCACCGCGGCGACCACGCCGGGCGCACGCGCCGTCCGCCGAGCCCTGGACTGCGGCGGACGCGATAGCCCCGCCAGCAGATCGGCACCCGTCGCCAACCCGGTACGACCGCCGTGGCGCTCGAGGACAGCGCGGTCGACGGCCACGGTCCGCACGCCGAACGACTCCGCGATGCAGCGCTGCGCCCGTCGAATCGAGTCGTGGTCCGGCCCGTCGACGAAGACCGCGTCGGCGTCCTCGAGCAGGGCCGCCCAGCTCGGATCCACCGGAATCCGCCGGGGCTGCGTGACCGCGCCGCGCCCCAGCAGCCAGCGGCCGTCGACACGGCTGACCGCGTGCACGCTCCAATGTCCGCCGGTGGCGGGCAGCAGACACGTCTCGACCACCGCGCATCGGTTGACCGTGGCGTCCGCGTGCGACGCCGCGATCGCGACCGCCCGCGGTATCGGGCGCACCACTGCGCCGATCGCCGCGAACTCCCCGACCAGCGCGGCCGTGCGCACGTCGCCCCAGACTGTCGGAACAAGCACGGCCTCGCGCTCGGTCGCTCGACGGACCACCGCACCGAGACCGGGACGGGCGACGCCGCGCCGTTCGGCGCAGTCGATGTCCTCCAGCATCGGCAGGACGTCGACGGCGCCGCCCGGTCCGCGCACCGTGCCGTACGCCAGGTCCAGCACCGGCGCCGTCATTCGCGGTCTCCGACCGCCACCTGCACGATCTCCGGAGTCCTGCTGCGCGACACCAGCTCTCCCCTGCCCGCCGGCAGTCGTTGCAGACGGTGTCTGCCGACCACATAGCCCTCGTCGGGGTCCCCGTTCATCAGGAAGACGTCGCACGAGAGGTCGCGCATGCCCGCGATCACCGGGTCGAACAGGGCACGCCCCAGTCCTCCGGAACGTCGCGCCAGAATCATCCGGAACCCGATGTCGCGACCGTGACCGAGCAGTTCCACCAACGGCAGCAACGGGTTTCCCGACGCCGTCGCGACCAGGTCGTAGTCGTCGACCACCAGATACACGGTCGGGCCCGACCACCACGAGCGGTCGTGCAGGTCCTGCGGCGTGACGTCGTCGCCCGGCAGACGGGCCGCGAAGTACTCAGCGAGCTGCGCCATCATCGGCTGCGCCGTGCGTTCGGAACTCGCATACCCGCCGCGATACTCGTCGGGCACCACGCCGAGCAGTCCGCGGCGGTAGTCGACGAGCACGATCTTGACCTCGTCGGGCTCCCCTCCCGCGACAAGGCCCTCCACCAGCGTCCGCAGTGTCTCGGTCTTACCGGATTCGACGTCGGCGAACACGAGCAGGTGCGGCTGGAGATCGAAGTCCAGCACGCACGGGCCCAAATCCGTCTCCGACAGTCCCAGCGCGACCCGCCCCGGCCCGAACTCGGTTCGGCGCTCGGCCGCAATCGAACTCAGCTCGTCCCGGCCGATCACCCGCGCCAGGGTTCGGACGCCCGGCGCCCGTCGATCGCCGTAGATCTCGACGCAGTGGTCGACGAGCCGCGTGGTGCCGACCGACACGTCGGCCGCAGAGGCGACCCCGTCGACACGCGGCAGGGCGACCAGCAGGTGCTTCTCCTGAGCCGTCAGGCCGCGACCGGGCCGACCCTCCGGCACGCCTGCCGCGGCGCGTCGACTCATCTCCGAATCCAGCGCGTCGCCGAGCCGCAGTTCGACGCGGCCGCCCATCAGGTCCTTCATGGCCGGCCGGATCTCGCCCCATCGCGCGGCCGTCACCACCACGTGGACGCCGTACGAGAGCCCGGTCGAGACGAGTGCGTTCACCTTCTCCTCGAGCAGTTCGAACTCGGCCCGCAGCACACCCACTCCGTCGATCACCAGGAAGAGATCGCCGTACGGATCGTCGGCGTACTCGCCGCGGGCCCGAGCCGCACGGTACTCGCGCATCGACTCGATGCCGCGGTCGGCGAAGAGCGTCTCCCTGGTGGCGAGCACCGACTCGATCTCCGCCAGCGTGCGACGGATCCGGTCTGGCTGAGTCTTGGTCGCCACCGATCCGACGTGCGGCAGACCGGCCAGTGCCGACAGCGTGCCGCCGCCGAAGTCCAGACAGTAGAACTGCACCTGCTCGGGCGCATGAGTCAGCGCCGCACCACAGATCAGGGTGCGGAGCGTCGTCGACTTCCCCGACTGCGGGCCGCCGACCACCGCGACGTGCCCGGCCGCGCCGGACACGTCGAGCCACGCGGTGTCGCGGCGCTGCTCGAACGGCAGGGGAGCCACGCGGTGTCGCGGCGCTGCTCGAACGGCAGGTCGACCACCCCGTACGGGATCCGCAGCCCACCGGCCCCGGGTTCGTCGCAGCCGACGATCGCGTCGAGGGCGATGGCACCCTCCAGCGGCGGCAGCCACACCTGGTGCGGTGTCGAGCCGTGTCCGGCGAGCGCGCCGACCATCGTCTCCAGCACCGTCGACGACGGTCCCTCGTCGGCCTGCTCATCGGCGTCGGCGCCGGCCGACTCGACGATCGGGACCTCGGCGTTGGTGAACCGCAGCAGCGGTCGGACCCCCGAGACGCCCCGGCTCCCGGCATCGACGATCGTCGCCGGTGGGCGATATCGGTCGGAGACGAAGCAGGTGTTGAACCGGGTGGGCGCCGAAGAATCGCACTTGAGGTATGCCGCGCCGGGCGAACTCGGCAGGTGATAGGCATCCGGGACGCCGAGTACCGTCCGGGATTCGTTGGCGGAGAAGGTCTTCAACCCGATCCGATAGGAGAGGTGACTGTCGAGTCCGCGCAGCCGCCCCTCCTCCAATCGCTGCGACGCCAGGAGCAGGTGGATGTGCAACGACCGCCCCAGCCTGCCGATCGCGACGAACAGGTCGGCGAACTCCGGCTTCTGTGCGAGAAGCTCCGAGAACTCGTCGACGACGATGAACAACGCGGGCAGCGGGGCCAGCGGCGCACCGGCCCGTCGCGCTTGCTCGTAGTCGGTGACGTTGGCGAAGTTGCCCGCCGCCCGCAGCAGTTCCTGGCGACGGTTCAGTTCCCCGGACAGCGCGTCGCCCATCCGGTCCACCATCGCCAGCTCCTGCTCGAGGTTGGTGATCACCGCCGCGGTGTGATGCGCGCTCTCCAACCCGAGAAACGTTGCGCCGCCTTTGAAGTCGACGAGAACCAGGTTCAGCTCGTCGGGCGAGTGGGTGGCGATCAAGGCCAGCACCAGGGTCCGCAGCAGCTCGCTCTTGCCGCTGCCCGTGGCGCCGATACACAGCCCGTGCGGTCCCATGCCGCCGTGCGCACTCTCCTTGAGGTCGAGGTGCACGGGCGCCCCGTCGGGGGTGTAGCCGATCGGCACGCGCAGCCGATCGACGCCCGACCGGCCCCGCCACATGCTCACCGGGTCGAACATCGCCGCGTCCGATCTGCCCAGCAGTGCGGGCAGTCCGGGGTCGCCCGCGACGAACGGCGTGTCCACGTCGAGCATCGCATCGATCGACGCCGGCCGGAATCGGGCGAGCCTGCGCGCCAGCGCATCCGCGCCCGCCAGGGCGAGTCGGTCGACGACGGCGAACTCCTCGAGGCCGGCCGCGGTCTGCGCGGCGACCCGTCCTTCGGACACCACCAGCTGCAGTCCGCGGTGGACTGCCAACGGACTCGCCGCGCTGCCCAGTCCCACCACGGTCACCCCGTCGAGTCCGACACCGCTGATCAGCTCGTCGTCGACGTCCACCCGATCGGTGTCGACGACGATCACCAAGTGCGAAGTCGCGACCGACTCCGCGGCGCGGCTGAATCCCGCCCGGGCCGCCAGGTCGTCGGCGAGGTCGGCCGTCAGCGCTGGAAGCGTCGGATAGATCATCCGCACCGGTCCCAGCGCGTCGCGGCGCTGCGGATGCCCGGCATGCGGCAGCCATTTGATCCAATCCCATTCCGCGGCAAGGGGGTCGTCGGCGACGACCGCGATTCGCAGGTGATCCGGACCGTGCAGCACAACCGCCGAACACAGCATGGAGCGCAGCAGGGCGCGCACCTGAGCCGGGTCCCCCAGGAGACTCATCGCGGGGAATCCACGCAGCGAGACCGCGGTGGGCAAGTCGTCCACCGCAGCATGAGCCGCCGAGAATCGGCGCAGCGCCGCCGCCGAGACGGGTTCCAGGTCGTCGCCCGGCGGCGTCTCCGGCGGCACCAGCGCGGTCGCCAGCCGATGTGCGCCCCGGCCGACCCGCACGTGGCCGAAATCGTCGTCGCCGAAGCGGCGCTCCCACATCCGGCGGCCGCCGACCAGGCCGATCAGCGAGTCCGGCGACGGGTGCACCCATTCGGCCGACTTCCGTTGCAGCGCCGCGGTCTCGGCCACGTCGGAGCGCAGTTGGCCGAGGTGGCGGAGGTAGTCCTTTCGCGTCTCGTTGAGTTCTGCGGTCCGTTCGGGCCCACCGCGACCACCCGACGCGAGCATGCCGACCATCGACATCACCATCATCAGCGGGAACATCAGGAACATCGGGTTCGCCAGCGCACCGGCGCCGCCCGTCACGATCATCATCGCGACCATTCCGACCACGGCGACCACCATCACCACCGGCAGCAGACGGACCAGTAGATTCGGCGGCACCGCCCGCGACAGTTCCGGTGGCGGCGTCAGCTCCACATCGCCGTCCGACGGAGCGGGCACCGAGATTCGCGGTCGCCGAGCGAAACTGATTGTCGCACTGTTCATTCGAGCCCCCCAGCTCCAGTAGACGCGTCCGCGGACCGATGGGCGATTTCCCCGTTTCGCCGACCGTGACGGCATTGTCGTGGTTACCTCGACGCCATCCTCGCCTCGCGGGCGATGGATGAGGTTGTATCAGGAACCTTGGGGGAAGGTTTGCGGAATGACCGTGTTCGCTGAGCCGGACGTGATCCGGACATCGATTCTGGGCGGCAGCACTCAACTCGACGTCGGACTGCCCGCCGACATACCCGTCGTGGCACTGATTCCGGAGCTGCTCGCCGCGCTGCGAGTGCCCGTCGACGACGACGGCGTCGAGCCCACCGAGTGGACGCTCACCCGCCTGGGCGGCGAGCGGCTGCACCCCGAGCAGACCCTGGCGCAGGCCGGAGTCCTGGACGGCGATCTGCTCATGATCCGCGCCGACCGGCCCGACGGCGGCTCGATGCTGATCGACGACGTGGCCGACGGCGTGGCCTCGGCACTGCAGCGGGACCGCGTCGGCTGGTCCGCGGAGGCCGCCCGCTGGACCGGATATCTGATGTTCGTGCTCGCGGCGCTGGCCGCCGTTCCCGCCGGACGATGGGCCGCGGCGTCCGGGGCCCGGCCGGTGGTGCTCGCTGTCGCGGTGGCCGCGGCGGTCGTCGCGTCGGCTGCGGCACTGGGTGCGCAACGGCTGCGCCTGGACCCGCGCACCGGGGCGGCCCTGAGCATCGCCGGGACCGCGCCGGCCGCACTCGCCGCCTCGTTGACCGTCTCACCGGCCGGCGCGCAACTGGCACTGGCGGCGATCGCCGCGGGCGGCTTCGCGGTCGTCGGGTATCGCGGCACCGGAGAGGCGGCGGCGCTGCACGCGGCGATCATCGCCGTCGCACTTCCCGCCGCGGTCGCGGGCGTGCTGATCGCTGTGTGGTCGCCGGCAGCGACGGAGGTCGCGGCAGTGGTGGCGATCGTCGGGGTCGGCGAGGTGCTCCTCGCCCCGCGGCTGGCCATCGCCGCGGGCCGACTGCCGCTGCCGTCCGTACCGCACACCGCCCCGCCGCCGGACGACGTCGACCCGGGGACCGTCGACGGCGTGGACGCGATCAATCTGACCAGTCGTGATCCGATCGACGCGATCGCCGCTCTGGCGCTCGGCGACCTCGACTCTCTCGCCCGGCGAGCGGCCGTCAGCGCGTCTCTGCTGACCGGGGCGATCGCGGGCGCCACCCTCTCGACGGGTGCGGCGGTCGTCGCTCTGGCCGCGTGGGCCGACGGCTCCGCGGTCGTGCTCGCGTACTGCGGGTGTCTGCTGATCGCGCTCTCCGCTCGTGGGCGGACACACGCCGACCGCTTGCAATCGGCGATCCTGGTCGCCGGGTCGGGTGTCGCGGCGATCGTCGCCGCGCTCGCGACGATTCCCGGACCGGGCGGCCCGGACCCGGTCTGGGTCTTCCTGGCGATCGTTTCGGCGGCGGTCGGAGCGCTCGTGGCCGGGACCGCGGTCGCCGGTGGCGAATACTCTCCGCCAGCGGTCCGGACGGCGGAGATCGTCGAGTACACGGTGCTCGCCGCCCTGTTCCCGCTGCTCCTGTGGGTGCTGGATGCCTACCAGGCGGTGCGGACCAGGTGATCGTCCGGGCCGCGGCGGTCGTCGCGGCGGCGGCCGTGACCGCGGCGTCGAGCTGCGGTGCCGCCGTCGCGCTGCCGAGGCCGGTGGTCGTACGGGTGCCGGTGTCCGCCGCGCCCATCGCCCCGCTCGAGGAGACCGAACAACGAGCGAACTGCGCCGTCGGCGTGGACGCCGTGAGCCGCGAGGAACCGCTCGGGCATCGCCTCCTCGATGTGCGCGCCGCGCATCGCCTCAGTCGCGGTGCGGGAGTCAGGGTCGCCGTGATCGACACCGGTGTCGCGCCCCATGCACGACTGCCGCGGGTGGTCGCGGGCGGCGACTACGTCGGGACCGGCGACGGGCTGTCGGACTGCGACGCCCACGGAACGCTGGTCGCGGGGGTCATCGCGGGACAGCCGTCGGCGGACGACGACGTCGTCGGCGTGGCGCCGGAGTCGACGATCATCTCGATCAGGCAGTCCAGCGGCGCGTACGGCGCCAAACGGTCCGATCGAGACGCCACCGTGGTCGGTGCCGGATACGGACCGATCGCGACGCTCGCGCGAGCGGTGGTCCGCGCGGTCGATCTCGGGGCCCGGGTGATCAACATCTCCGAAGTCGCGTGCACCGATGCGGCGCGTCCGCCGGACGACGGCGTGCTCGGTTCCGCACTCGCGTTCGCGCGTGATCGCGACGTCGTCGTGGTCGCGGCGGCCGGGAATCTCACGGAGACCACCGCGTGCCGCGAGCAGAATCCGTCGGGCGCGGCGTCGACCGACCGGGGGTGGGCACAGGTCCGCACGCTCGTCACACCCGCACGGTTCGCGCCCCTCGTGCTGACCGTCGGCGCGGTGAAGGCAATCGATGGCACGCCTGCCGATTTCAGCCTTCGCGGCCCGTGGGTCGGCGTCGCGGCGCCGGGAACCGACGTCGTCGGTCTGGCGCCGGGGCCGCGCGGCCCGCGTCTGGTGGGCGGGCTGAACACCGTCGAGGGAACCGCGCCGCTGGCGGGCACCAGCTATGCGGCACCGTACGTCTCGGGGCTCGCAGCGCTCATCCGATCCCGGTACCCGCAGCTCACCGCGACGCAGGTGATCGACCGGATCGTGACGACCGCGCACGGCGGCGGGCACGACAGCGCCGTCGGGAGCGGCGTCGTCGACCCGGTCGCCGCACTCACCGACGACGACGATCCGTCGCCCGAGCCCATCTCGCGACCGCTGGCGCTGCCCGAGGACCGCCCGCAAACCGATTCCGGGACCGGCGCGATCGTCGTCGGACTCGGTGCCGCGGCGGTCGTGCTGGCGGGGGTCGCGCTCCAGCGACGACGCGACTGAGGTATCCGCGTGGTTCGCCGTCAGAAGCCGGGTTCTGAAGCCGGCTTCTGACGGCGGATTACGCGGATGCGCGGGTCAGCGCGGGTTGCGCGCCGGGCGGAGTTCGCGCGGGAGGGCGAACGTCAGGGTCTCCTCGGCGGTGGTGACGGTCTGCACGTCGCCGTAGCCGTGCTCGGCGAGCAGGTCGACGACGCCGCGGACCAGCACCTCGGGCACCGACGCGCCGGACGTCACGCCGACCGTGCTGACGCCGTCGAGCCAGGCCAGGTCGATGTCGCGGGCGTAGTCGACCAGGTACGACGCCTCGGCGCCGTTCTGCAGCGCGACCTCCACCAGACGCTGGGAGTTCGACGAGTTCTGCGAGCCCACGACGATCACCAGCTCGCACTGCGGGGCCATCGCCTTGACCGCCACCTGACGGTTCTGGGTGGCGTAGCAGATGTCATCCGACGGCGGATCGTTCAAGTCCGGGAACCGCTCGCGCAGGCGGCTGACGGTCTCCATGGTCTCGTCCACCGACAGGGTGGTCTGCGACAGCCAGATCACCCGCGACTCGTCGCGCACCTGGACGTCGTCGACCGCGTCGGGACCGTCGACCACCTGGATGTGCTCGGGGGCCTCACCCGCGGTGCCCTCGACCTCCTCGTGGCCCTCGTGACCGATGAGCACGATGTCGTAGTCGTCGCGGGCGAAGCGCTTGGCCTCCTGATGGACCTTCGTGACCAGCGGGCACGTCGCGTCGATGGTCTTGAGGCTGCGCTCGGCGGCCGTCTTATGGACCTCCGGCGAGACGCCGTGGGCGGAGAACACCACGATCGCGCCCTCGGGGACCTCATCGGTCTCGTCGACGAAGATCGCGCCCCGCTCGGTCAGCGTGTCGACCACGTGCCGGTTGTGCACGATCTCCTTGCGGACGTACACCGGGGCACCGTGCTTGTCGAGGGTCCGCTCGACAGTCTCCACGGCCCGATCGACGCCTGCACAATAACCACGGGGCGACGCGAGAAGGACGCGCTTACTATCAGCCATGAGCTCCAGGGTACGGCTGTGAGACAGTAAGTACATGAGCCGTCCTCCGTATCCCGCCCGCGTGGCCGCCGGTCTGGTCGTCGTGACCCTCGAGGAGACCCGTCGCCTGCCGACGCGCGTGATCACTCTGCCGATGAGCGCCGTGAGCCGCACCCTGCAGGCGGGCATGCGTCTGCAGCAGAACATCGCCGAGCTCGCCATCAAGGGCGACGAGTTCCTGGCACCGCTGTGCGACAAGTCCGAGGAGCAGCCCGAGTGGGCTCGCTTCGACGAGGACGAGGCCCCCGTCGACAGTGAGCCGCTGCGCGCCGATGCGCCCGGAACGATCCCGCAGGCGCCGGCTCGGATCGCGCCGGTCGCCACGAAGCCGGCGAAGAAGTCGCAGGTCACGAAGCCTGCGGAGGCGGCCGGCGAGGCACCGGTGAACGGCACCGTCGCCACCGGCCGGTTCGCGCTGTACAGCTCGGCTCCGGCCGACGTCGCGCCCGGCACCACCGCCGCGCCGGCCGACGCCGACGACTCCGGTGAGCCGCTGCCCGCGGCCGTCGAAGCGCTCGACTACCCCAATCTGACGCTCGCCCAGCTGCGCGCGAAGGTGCGTTCCCTGAGCACCGACGAGCTCGGCGAACTGCTCGCGTTCGAGAAGGCCGGCCGCAACCGGACCCCGTTCGTGACGATGCTCGACAACCGCATCGCCAGCCAGCAGAAGAAGTCCGAATCCGCCCAGTGATCGTGACCACAGCGGTCGTCGCGGCGGTCGCAGATCCGGGTGCCCGTCGACCATGACGGCACCTGATCAGGCGAACTCCGCGGAGAGTCCGTGGCCGGTCCGCACTCTCAGCTTCAAGATCGCCGACTGGATCCACCGGCTCGGCCAGGTGTGGGTGGAGGGCCAGCTCACGCAGATCAACGCGCGGCGCGGCACCCGCACCGCGTTCCTCACGCTGCGCGACCCCGCCGCCGACATCTCCATGTCGGTCACCTGCGACCCGGGACTCCTGCAGCGCAGCCCGGTGCCGCTCACCGAGGGCACCCGGGTGGTCGTCTACGGGCGGCCCAGCTTCTACGCCGGACGCGGCACGCTGTCGTTGCGGATCACCGACATCCGCCCGGTCGGCATCGGTGAACTGCTCGCCCGCATCGAGCGGGTCAAGGGACTGCTGGCCGCCGAAGGCCTCTTCGACGCGCGGCGCAAACGCCCGCTGCCGTTCCTGCCGCACACCATCGGCCTGATCTCCGGGCGGGCGAGCGCCGCCCAGCGCGACGTGCTCGCCGTCGCCGCCGCGCGGTGGGACGCGGTGAAGTTCGACGTCCGCGACTCCCCCGTGCAGGGGCCGACCGCCGTGCCGTCGATCATCGAACAGCTCGCGGCGCTCGACGCCGACCCACACGTCCAGGTGATCATCATCGCCCGCGGCGGCGGAAGCGTGGAGGACCTGCTCCCCTTCTCCGACGAGACGCTGCTGCGCGCCGTCGCCGCCTGCCGGACCCCGGTGGTGAGCGCGATCGGACACGAGCCGGACAGCCCACTGCTCGACCTGGTGGCCGACCTGCGCGCGGCGACACCCACCGACGCCGCCAAGCAGGTGGTCCCGGACGTCGCCGCCGAGCTCGACGGCATCGCCGAGCTCCGCAGGCGCAGCGCCCATGCCCTGCGGAACTGGGTGCACCGTGAACAACATGTGCTCGACGGTCTGCGCGCGCGGCCGGTTCTGGCGAATCCGCTGCGGATGGTGGACGATCGGCTCGACCGGGTCGACGGCGCCGTCCGCGACATCCGGCGCAGCGTGCGTCACCTGGTGACGGTCGAGGAACATCGGACCCAGCGACTCGCGTCGCAGCTGTCCACTCTGGGTCCTGCGCAGACGCTCGCCCGCGGTTACGCCGTGGTGCAGCGGACCGACGGCGACGACCGGCACGCCGTGCGATCGGTCGACGACCTCCCCGTCGGAGCCGCAGTCCGCATCCGCGTCGCGGACGGATCGGCGACGGCAGCCATCACCCCGACCACCGAGGAGAACGACCAGTGACCGAACCGGCCGACTTCACCCCCGTCGCCGAACTCGACTACGAGCAGGCACGCGACGAGCTCGCCGACGTGGTCACCACGCTCGAACGCGGCGGCCTGGGGCTCGACGCCTCGCTGTCACTGTGGGAGCGGGGCGAGGCGCTGGCGAAACGGTGCACCGAGCACCTCGAAGGCGCGCGTACCCGGATCGAGGCCGCGCTCAACTCCGATGAGGACGAGGACGACTGAACCGTCGGCCCGCGCGCCTGCCGACCGTCAGGGATGAGCCTTCGACGGCAGCGGCTGCGCGTCCGTCGTCGCCTTCGCCAGCGTCAACATGTCGTCGTCGGAGCCGCGGCTGACGACGGCGACACGCACGTCGCCCATGTCGGCGACCCACGCCTTGCGGTGGTCGTCCGCGGTGTACATGACCCAGTTCTGACCGTCGATGCTGCGCACGCCCTCACCGGTGGCGTCGTCGCCCAGCACCTTGCGGACCAGCTGTTCCTCGGTGGCGGCGGTCTGTGTGAGCTGGATGTAGACGCCGCTCGGCGTGATCCATCCGACGTTGCTGGACACCGAGCTGCCGATCTCCTGCGTCGACCCCGAATTCGCCTTCCAATCCGACGGCACCTGCGGCTCGCGGATCGGGAACGGCATCGAGTCGGCGTCGGCCTGCAGGCCCGCACCGACGTTGAAGCTCGGCACCTTCTCATCCGTCGCCGAGCTGCCGAAACCCCAGGAGCAGCTGCCGCTCACACCCGCGACGATCAGCGCGATCAGCAGCAGCGGAATGAGCGACCAGACGAGATCTCGTCCGTCTTGCAGGATCCGGGGTTTGGCGGCCATGGCTTCGATTATCGCAGTCGGGTACTGCCCCCAGCCAATCGCCGACCGTGCTCGTGAAAGAATTGAGGCCAAGACCTCATAAAAGGTGCGCAACGAAAGTGGAGTCCGCATGACCAAGCAAGCCCCCGATCGCAACCTGGCCATGGAGCTGGTCCGTGTCACCGAGGCCGCGGCGCTGGCCGCCGGACGCTGGGTCGGACGCGGCGACAAGAACTCCGGCGACGGTGCAGCCGTGGATGCGATGCGCGAGCTGCTGTCGACCGTCTCGATGCGCGGCACCGTCGTGATCGGCGAGGGCGAGAAGGACGAAGCGCCGATGCTGTACAACGGCGAGGTCGTCGGTAACGGCGAAGGCCCCGAGGTCGACGTCGCCGTCGACCCCATCGACGGCACCACCCTGATGGCCGAAGGCCGCCCGAACTCGATCGCCGTCATCGCGGTCTCCGAGCGCGGCACCATGTACGACCCGTCCGCGGTCTTCTACATGAACAAGATCGCCGTCGGCCCCGCCGCCAAGGGCGCGATCGACATCGAGCAGTCGGTGGAGTGGAACATCAACTCCGTCGCCGCGGCCAAAGGCATCGACGTCGCCGATCTCACCGTCGTCGTCCTCGACCGCCCGCGCCACGCGGACCTCATCCGGGAGATCCGCGAGGCCGGAGCCAAGATCCGCCTCATCTCCGACGGCGACGTCGCGGGCGCGATCGCCGCGGCGGGCGACTACAGCACCGTCGACATGCTGATGGGCATCGGCGGCACCCCCGAGGGCATCATCAGCGCCGTCGCCATGAAGTGCATGGGCGGCGAGATCCAGGGCAAGCTGGCCCCGAAGGACGACGCTGAGCGCCAGAAGGCGATCGACGCCGGTCTGGACCCCGACATGGTCCTCACCAACGACATCCTGGTCCGCGGCGAGAACTCCTTCTTCTGCGCCACCGGCGTCACCAACGGCGACATGCTGCGCGGTGTCACCTACCGTCCCAACGGCGCGACCACCCGGTCGCTGGTCATGCGGTCCAAGTCGGGCACCATCCGCACCATCGAAGCGGTTCACCAGACCTCGAAGCTGCGCGAGTACGCACGCCTCGACCTCTGATCGACGCCACCACGACGACTGTGCCCCTCGGATCGCGACGATCCGAGGGGCACAGTCGTTTCGCGCCGGAGTGCTCAGGACACGGCCGCGGCCTCGGCGACCAGCGCACCGTCCTTCATGTGCAGAACGGTGTCGGCGTCGCCCACCGTTCCGAGGTCGTGCGTGACGAGCAGCGACGCGACCTCGCGTTCGCGCGTGACCTCGCGCAGCAGGTCCATCACCTCCGCGCCTCGCCGCGAGTCGAGCGCCGACGTCGGCTCGTCGATCAGCAGCACGTCGGGCTCCATGATGAGGGCCCGGGCGATGTTCACGCGCTGCCGCATTCCGCCCGACAGCTGGCCGGGGAGCCTGCCGAACGCGCCGTCGAGGCCGACCGCGGCGAGCAGTTCCCTGGCCTGCCCGCGGTGCCGCGACGGTCGTCGCCCACCGACGTGCACCGCGAGAAGCACCTGCTCCTCGGCTGTGAGTCCGGGGACCAGATTGTCGTGCTGGAACACCAGCCCGACGTGTTCGCGGCGGACCGCGGCGAGTTCTTCGACGCTCAGGCCGTCGACGCGGATTCCGCCGATCTCGACGCGGCCCGAGTCCGGTCGGATCAGGGTGCCCGCCACCGCGAGCACGCTCGACTTGCCGCAGCCGGACGGACCGGTCAGCACCACCGTCGTGCCGCGCGGCACCTCGAGGCTGACGCCGTCGACCGCGCGCACCGCGGAGCCGTCTCCGTCGGTGTACGACAGGTGGACATCGCTCATGGAGAGACTCATCGTCGTCCTTTCATCGATTCAACGCACTGAGGGCGTCGACCTTCACCAGGGGCCGCAGCGCCAGTGCGACGCCGAGCAGACCCAACACACCCATGGCGCCGAGAACCACGGCCACCGCCGCCGGATCCACCGCGACCGGAACCGTCCCGTTCGCCAGCGCGACCACCGCCAGCCCCACCGAAGCTCCCACCGCGAGACCGCCGATCAGTACCAGGCCCGCCTGCGACAGACCGTCGCGGACCAGGTACCAGCGACCCGCGCCCATCGCTCGCACCACGGCCAGGGCCGGTGCTCGCTGACCGGTCCACACCGCGAAGAACGCGCAGACCACGACCGCGGAGATCACCAGGAGAAGCAACTGGATGAGCAGCAGGGACGAATGCTCGGACGAGTAGCCGGGGACGAGCGCCGCGGTCCCGGATCGCTCCACCCACCGGGTGCCCTCCACGCCCGACGGAGATCCGCTCGCGATCACGGCGTTGACGGTGTCGCGCCCCGCGGCGTCATGCCACAGCTCGAGCGGCATGTCGACCACCGGCTGGTGGGCGTAGTGTCCGACGTCGGCGATACGGTCGATCCGCACCGGCACACCGCCGATGCGCACGGTGTCGCCGACGGACGCGCCCAGTGACTCACCGATGTCCGGAGACATCGTGACGCCCTCCGCGCCTTCGCTGCCGAATGCCGCCACCGTCGTGTTGCGGTCACCGGCTCCGGCGCGCAGGGTCGCGACGCCGAGTTCGCGGGCGCCGCTGTCCGAGGCGCGCACGGCCTGCACCGTCTGCGCGTCGAGTTCGCTGTCGGACAGCAATGCGGGCGTCCCGCCGTCGTCCTGCACGACGAGTCCGTTGCCCGGCAGTCCCTCGACCGCGGACACCGATTGCAGTCGAAGCCCCTCGGTCAACGCCGACAGGCTCACGACCATGCACGCCATCAGCGCGACCACTCCGCCGACCAGCGCGAACCGTCCGATCGCAGAACGGATCTCACGCAATCCCAGATACACCTGCTACCTCCTCTGAGCCGATGTCTCCAGCCTTCCGAAATCGCGACGCCCGGGCATCGCACCGGATCGGGATCTCGGCATCCGCCGGACGATGACGTCGTATCCATCGAAAGTCGTAGACGGCGGGAGCCGACGCCCACACCGGTGATACTGGAGCGGTGAGCTCCGACCATCGCACCGATCGCTACGCCGAATGGGGCGGTCATGTCCTGTTCGTGACGCTGCTGGCGATCGGGCTGCGGCAGGCGCTGGCAGGTCAGGCGCCGATCGCCGTCGGCGGGGACGTCGCGGTGGTCGTGGGCACGGTGGTCGTCGGCGGTTGGTACCTGTTCGGGGCGATCACGGTGACGCGCCGGAAGCCGTCCGTCCGCGCAGGCTGGGTGCTGGCCCTGACCGCCGGCTGGGTCGCGCTCGTGCTCTTGTCCCCCGGATTCGTCTGGGTCGCCTTCGTGCTGGCGATGCTCTGCTGGCGTTTCCTGACGATCCCCCTGTCGGTCGTCGCGGAGATCGTCATCGCCGCGACGTCCGTGTCCGCGACTCTCCTGCACACCCCCGACATCGGCATCGGCGGGATCATCGGACCGGTCATCGGCATCTGCACCGCGGCCGCGGTCACCGAGGTGTACGGCCGGGTGTCGCGGATGGTCGACGAGCGCGATGACCTGATCGGCGACCTGATCGCCACCCGTGAGCGCCTCGCGCAACAGGAACGAGAGGCGGGAACCCTCGCCGAACGCGAGCGTCTCGGCGACGAGATCCACGACGGCACCGGTCAGGCGCTGGCCAGCATCGTGCTGCTTCTGCGCGCCGCGACCAGCCCGGACACGCCAGAAGACCAGCGCGGCCTCCAGATCGAGACCGCTCTCGACACCGCGCAGACCGCGCTCGCCGAGTCGCGACGCTTCCTGCGCGGTCTGCACGGTTCCGATCTCGAGCCCGATGGGCTCACCGACGCGCTGTCGCGCGCCGCGGCGCAGCAGTCGGTGGCCGGACTGCCGACCGTCTTCGAGGTCCACGGGACACCCCAGGAACTGCCCGCGCAGGCTCGGCACGCGCTGCTCCGGGTCGCCCAGGAGTCGCTGACCAACGTCGCCAAGCACGCCGAGGCCCGGCGCGCCGTGATCACCCTGACTCACCTGCCGGGCGAGATCTACCTCGACGTCTCCGATGACGGCCGCGGTTTCGATCCCGGCGCGGTCGACGCCGACGAGCACAGCGGATCCGGACGCGGCCTGCACACCATGCGACGTCGAATGTCCGAGGCCGGAGGTACGGTGACCGTCGAATCCCGGCCCGGCGACGGGGCGGTCGTGCACGCACGCATTCGACTGGACGAGGCGAAATGATCCGCATCATGCTGGTCGACGACCACCCCATCGTTCGCGCCGGACTGCGCGCCGTGCTCAGCACCGCACCCGATCTGGACGTCGTCGCCGAGGCGGGCACCGCCGCCGAGGCGATCGACCGCGCTGAGGCCGAGCGTCTCGACGTCGTGCTCATGGACCTCCGGCTGCACGGCACCGAGGCCCACGAGGCCGACGGCGTCTATGCCACGCAGGCCATCAGGGCTCTGGCCGATCCTCCGCGAGTGCTCATCCTGACCACCTACGAGTCCGACGCCGACATCGTGCGGGCCGTCAGCGCCGGCGCCATCGGCTACCTGTTGAAGGACGCCGCACCCGAAACTCTCATCGCCGCGATCCGGTCCGCGGCCGCCGGCGAGACCGTGCTCGGCCCGGCGGTAGCCGCCAAGCTCCTCACCCGAGTCACCGATACCCGTCCGTCACTGACCGCCCGTGAACTCGAGGTGGTCGTCCTCCTCGACGCCGGCCTGACCAATCGCGAGATCGCCAAGCGCCTCTTCATCTCGGAGGCCACCGTCAAATCGCATCTCGTCCACATCTTCGACAAGCTCGACGTCACCAGCCGCAGCAAGGTGGTCGCCACCGCGCGGCAGCGCGGGCTGATCGGGTGACGGGCGCGTCGGGAATCCGACGCCCGGCCCGCGTCCCGCGTACCGTGACCACCATGAGCCTCACGCCGTTCCCGACGGACTGGTCCACCGCCCTCGTTCGCGACCGAGCGTCGATCAACCTCGGACGCCACCCGACGCCCCCGAATACGGAAGGGCGGCCGCCGTCGCGCGGTGGACGTCGGAGGGGAAGCGCGTGGTGTACGGCCTCGCGACCAGCGGCGAGGTCGGCATCCAGGGGATGCCCGCAGCGGAGGCCGGTCCGCTCCGCGAGGGCGAGCAGGTCGCGTCGGCCGCGGTCGTCGGTGTGAACGAGGTCGAATTCTGGGGATTCCCGGACAGCGACCTGCACAACTCGCCTGAGCTACGCGCGAAGATCACCGAAGTGATCGAACGCGTCGCACCCGATCTGATCCTGGCGACGTACGGCGGCCCCGAGTGGGCGCCCGGATTCCCGAACCAGCGCGATCACATGGAGTTCGCCGCCGCGGTGATCGACGCCTACGACGAGCTGCCCGACCCGCCCGCGCAGCTGTTCTGGAACAGCCCGACCCGGACTCACGCCGTCGACGTCACCGGTTTCGTCGAGGCCGCGGTCGAGTCGCTGTCGTGCCATCGCGTCTACCTCGAGGTGCTGGACCCGGAGACCCCGGTCGTCGAACAGGCTCGCAAACAGGTCGACATGTTCACCGCACCCCTCGACGGCTTCGCCGCGACCAACGCCACCGGCTTCGAACTCGTCCGTCCCCGCTGACAGCACCGGAGCCGCACGCTGAACGCATACGGCTCCGGGATCATTCGATCAGGCTGTGATCACCTCAACGGGCTGCACCGTTCAGGATGTTCGGGATGAGCGCGGCCAGGTTGCCGAGGACTCCGCCGAGCAGGTCGGCGCCCGGCATCTTCTGCTCGGCCGGCGCATCCTTCGGGGCGTCGACGTTCACGCCGATGGTCATCTTCGGGTTCTTGGCCGGGTCGAGCCACTTCAGGATCTCGACCATCTTGTCGCGATCGATCGCCACGCAACCCTGAGTCGGCTCACCGTTGGTGACATGCAGGAAGATCGCCGACGCGTCACCCGGGGTGTTGGTCGGGTTGTGGTTGATGTTGACCGCGTAGTCGTACACCGGGCCGGCGTTGTACAGGTTCTCGCTGTCACCGCCGGGACTGGTCGACGACTTCACATGTGTGTTGTAGGTCGGCGACTTCTCGTTCGAGTCCCACCAGTCCTGCGTCGTCGTCTGGAAGTACGGCATCTTGGTGCCGGGGTTCTCCTGGCGGCCGAAAGCCTGGTTCAGCGGGAACGTGCCCTCCGGAGTCCGGTAGACGTTGTCCTGCGCCTTGCCCATGCCCTTCTCGCCGAGGAAGGCCTTGGTGGGGCCGATGACCGGCTTCCACTGTCCCGACGCGTCCTTCTCGAACGCCGTCAGGGTCGCGGTCTGCGACGACGCCACCGGCGCCGTCGCGACGATCATCTGGCTCGTCTCCTGCGCACCGGGCACGGCGGGGGTACCCGGATCCTTCAACCCCTTGAGCAGATTGTCGATCAACGTCGTGATGCTGTCGGATCCTGTCTGCGGAGATCCTGTCTGCGGCGCGGTCTGAGGGACCGCGGACGCTTGTCCGGCACCCACGACGAGTGCTCCGAGGAGCGCAGTCAGCGCAAACCCCACTTGCAACATTCGCCTCATCAGTAACTTCAGCACCACCACAGTCTGCCAGCCGTTCGGGCGACCCCGCCACCCGGCGAGACCATCGTCACCGTTCCGCAACTGTTCTGTGAGGCGGAGTCGGCACCCGATCCACGACCGCCGCGACCGCGAGCGAAGGCGCACCCCGAACGATCCATCAGGGCTTCTGCCAGTGCATACCTCGCCGGGGATCGGACTACCATCGGTGACCATGACACCTGCTCCCCGATGGATCACCGACACCGAACCCGGCCACAGCGAGTGGTACATCGAGCGCTTCCGCGAGATGGCCGCGAACGGCCAGGACCTGTTCGGCGAGGCACGCTTCATCGACGCGATGGTCGGTCGCGGATCGCGAATCCTCGACGCCGGCTGCGGCCCGGGGCGGGTCGGCGGCTACCTCCACACCGTCGGCCACGACGTCACGGGAGTCGACGTCGATCCGAAACTGATCGGCGCCGCCGAGGAGGACTATCCGGGACCGGATTGGCAGGTCGGCGATCTCGCCGACCTCGACCTCCGCGACGCCGACGGCAGCCGAACCGGCTTCGACGCGATCGTCTGTGCGGGCAATGTGTTGGCATTCGTCGCACCGAACACCGAGGCGGTCGTGCTGCAGCGCCTGTCCGACCATCTGCGGCCCGACGGCTTCGTCGCCGTCGGGTTCCATACGGCCAAACTGGCGGTCGAGACCTTCGACGCCGCTCTCGCCGAGACCGACCTGTCGCTCGACCTCCGGCTGTCGACCTGGGACGTCCGCCCGTGGCACGACGACGCCGACTTCGCCGTTTCGATACTGCGGCGCGCATGAGATCGACCGCTGAGCGGAGTCGGGCCGAATCAGCGACCTGACTCCGCTGAGCGGTCAATCCTGTGCGCCTGTGGACAAGGAGCAATCGATCCACAATCGCGCTCCCGCGCGGAGGAAACCCGGAACGCGGTTCCCGAGGTACGCATCATCTGCGCATGAACGCGATCAGATCCGGGGTGTACCCGTACCGAGAGATCGAGCGGATGATCGGCCGCGCTCGCTTGAACGAGCTGATCCGGCGCGGTCACGCCGAACAGCTCCGTCGGGGCTGGTACCGAATCGGCGAGGCGCGCGGTGACGACGTCGCCGCGGTCCGCCGCGGCGGTGTAGTGAGCTGTCTGTCGGCCCTCGAACGCCACGGCGTCTGGGTTCCCGCCGACGACCGGCTCCACGTCCGCGGCAACTCCTGGGCGGTGCAGCACCTTCGAGGACCGTTCTGCAGGCAGTTCGGGCGCCCCGTTCCGGAGGCCGGCGCCGTCGACGACCTCCCGACCGCACTGCGACACGCGGCTCGCTGCCTCGATGCGGAGGGATTCGTGGTCGTCTGCGATTCGGTGCTGAACCTGCGACTGATGCACGTAGAGGAGCTCGAGTACCTGTTCCGCGACGCTCCGAAGTCCGTCCGACTGCTGATCGATGAGTGCGATCCGAATGCCGAGTCCGGCCCGGAGTCGATGGCTCGCCGACGACTGCGTGCTCACCGCGTCCCGGTGCGAACACAGGTGACCATCGATGAAGTCGGCCGGGTCGACCTCCTCATCGGCGACTTTCTGATCATCGAGATCGACGGCTGGGAGATCCACGGCGATCGGCCCCACTTCCAGTCCGACCGGACGCGCGACGCGACCGCCTTCGACCTCGGCTATCACACGCTCCGCTTCACCTACGACGACATCGTGTTCAGATGGCGGGCGACCTTGGAGAAGATTCTCCGGGCCGTCCGCAACGGCACTCACATGCGTCCAGCGCAGCGCGCACAGCATTGACCGCTCACGCGCGTCGCCCGGGTTTCCCGGTCGGAATACGCCGGATCGGTCAATGCTGTGCGCGAGCCGCGAATTACACCCCGGCGCCCGGGGCGAACTCCTCGAGCATGTCGGTCACGAGTGCCGCGATCGGCGACCGCTCGCTGCGGGTCAGTGTGACGTGCGCGAAGAGCGGGTGCCCCTTGAGCTTCTCGATCACGGCGGCGACGCCGTCGTGTCGGCCGACGCGCAGATTGTCGCGCTGCGCGACATCGTGGGTCAGCACCACCCGGGATCCCGAACCGAGCCGCGAGAGCACCGTGAGCAGCACGTTCCGCTCCAACGACTGCGCCTCGTCGACGATCACGAACGAGTCGTGCAACGACCGTCCGCGGATATGGGTCAGCGGGAGCACCTCGAGCATTCCGCGGGAGAGGACTTCGTCGACCACCTCGGTGGAGACCAGACCCTCCAGCGTGTCGAACACGGCCTGCGCCCACGGCCCCATCTTCTCCGCCTCGCCGCCGGGAAGGTAGCCGAGTTGCTGACCGCCGACCGCGTACAGCGGCCGGAACACCACGACCTTCCGTTGCGTGCGGCGTTCGAGGACGGCTTCGAGGCCGGCGCAGAGCGCGAGGGCCGACTTGCCCGTGCCCGCCTTGCCGCCGAGTGAGACGATGCCGACCGAATCGTCGAGCAGGAGGTCGAGCGCCACCCGCTGTTCGGCCGATCGTCCGCGGAGGCCGAACGCCTCACGATCGCCGCGCACCAGCTGGACCTGCTTGTTCTCAGTGATCCGACCGAGCGCGCTCTGGCCGTTCCCGACCATCCGCAGACCGGTGTGACACGGCAGCTCGCGTGCCTCGTCGAGGTCGATCTGCCCGTCCGCGAACAGGGCGTCGATCGCGGTGTCGGCGACGTCGATCTCGTCCATTCCGGTCCAGCCCGACACCACGACGTCCTGGGCGTGGTACTCGTCGGCGGCCAGGCCGACAGCACCGGCCTTGACTCGCAACGGGGTGTCCTTCGAGACCAGCGTGACGTCGCGGCCCTCCGCGCGCAGGTTGAGCGCGCACGCGAGGATCCGCGAGTCGTTGGTGTCGTTGCGGAAGCCCGCGGGCAGCACGGTCGGATCGGTGTGGTTGAGCTCCACCTGCACGGTGCCGCCGTCGTCGCCGATGGCGATCGGCAGGTCGAGGCGCTCGTGCTTGACTCGCAGGTCGTCGAGCAGACGCAGGGCCTGCCGCGCGAACCAGCCGAGTTCACTGTGGTGGCGTTTGCCCTCGAGCTCGCTGATGACGACCAACGGCAGCACCACATCGTGCTCGGCGAAGCGGGTCACCGCCCATGGGTCGGACAACAGAACGGAGGTATCGAGGACGTAGGTGCGAACGGTCACGTCGGACTCCTAGTCGCCCGTGCGGCCCCGCACGGAACCAGTTGGTCTAGAGCAGCCGGTCGGCTCATGCCTGTCGGTCCTCCACTGGATCAGTGGTCAACCGAGCTCGACGAGAGCCGGGGCCGGCCCTCTCGTGACACCTGTGTCGTTCACGAATCGAACCTCCCGAACGAACCGCTTCCCCACGGCCCGTTACGGCTCAACGTACGCCGCGTCACATCGCCGACCGGCCAAGCGCAGTCGGCGCGTCGGTGAAGGTTGAGTTACCGAGAGGGAGACGAGCGGGCCTCACCAGAGCCGGATCGAGCGCTTTCGGGAAGCACGCGGCGGCTCGGCGCGCGAAGCCTTCCGGAACCGAGCGTCAGTGAATCGAGTCGGGCCCGGGATCACGAACTCCCGGGCCCGGTCTCGTGGTCTGCAGTGACTCAGTGTCCGGCAGCCTTTGCGAGGATGCGCTGACGTGCGGCTTCCGCGTCGGCGCTGAGCTCCTGCAGGCTGTCGAGCTTCAGCTCGTCGGCCAGCTTCTTGGCGATTGCGGCGTCGGTCGACGAGTCCTCGAAGTCCGAGATGAACGACCCCGGCACGTCGAAGTCGGCGATGTCCGAGCCGACGTGCTCGATCGTCGCGAGCGCCTTGTCGACGGCCAGCACGGTGGCCTCCTGGTCGGCGACGAGGCCGGCGATCAGGAAGGCCTGGAAGGTCGCGGCCTGCACGGCGTCGTCGGTGCGGACCTTGTTCAGGATCTGCGTGAGATGCTTGTCGTCGACGTAGCCGATCAGCTTGTCGATGAAGGTGACGCACTGGTTCTCGTGGACCGCCAGCAGTGCGAGCACGTCCATCGGACCGAGGTCGGCGACCGCCTCCTCGGTCTGCCGCCAGCCGGCGACGACGTGGATGCGACGACGGTTCTCCGCCTCCACCGGGTCCAGCGCGCGGGTGACCACGAGGTAGTCGCGCAGGACGATCGAGTGGCGGTTGTCCTCGGCGGTCCACACGCCGACCAGCTGACGCCAGTCGGAGAACGCCGGGAAGTGCATCGCCAGCACGCGGTGGAACGACGGCAGGTTGTCCTTGGTGAGCAGCAGCGCCTGCAGGCCTGCCGCGGCCGTCTCCGAGAGCTTCGACTCGGACGGGTCGTAGTCCGTCCCGCCGAGGAACGCGAAGTTCCGGCCCAGGTCCCAGGGAACCCAGTCCGACGGCGTCCACGAGATCGCGCCTTCGGCGTGCTCCTCGGCGATCTCCGGGAGCGCCTTCTCCAGCGCGTTGATCAAGTCGTCATTGCTCAGTACAGCCACGGCAACCACCCTAAACGACGGAGCTCCCCTCGCCCAACCAGCGAGGGGAGCTCATCCGACGAGACGAGAGCCCTTACGAGCTCATCAGGCCCCAGTCCTCCAGACCTTCGTACAGCGGCAGGTCGAGCGCGAGCTTGCTGACGCGGGCGCGGAGCGCCGAGACGTCGGCGCCCTTGCCAGCGGCGAGCGCGGTGCCGATGATGTCGGCGACCTCGGTGAACTCGGCGTCGCCGAAGCCGCGGGTGGCGAGCGCCGGGGTGCCGATGCGCAGACCGGAGGTGACCATCGGCGGGCGCGGATCGAACGGCACGGCGTTGCGGTTCACCGTGATCCCGACCTCGTGCAGCAGATCCTCGGCCTGCTGGCCGTCGAGGTCCGAGTTGCGCAGGTCGACGAGGACCAGGTGGACGTCGGTACCGCCGGTCAGAACCGACACGCCGGCCTTCGCGACGTCGTCGGCCATCAGCCGCTCGGCGAGGATCTTGGCGCCCGACAGCGTGCGGCGCTGACGCTCGGCGAACTCCTCGCTCGCCGCGATCTTCAGCGCGACGGCCTTGGCCGCGATCACGTGCATGAGCGGACCGCCCTGCTGCCCGGGGAACACCGCGGAGTTGAGCTTCTTGGCCCACTCCTGCTTGGCGAGGATCAGACCCGAACGCGGACCGCCGAGCGTCTTGTGGACGGTGGTCGAGACGACGTCGGCGTGCGGCACGGGGCTCGGGTGCAGGCCGGCGGCGACCAGGCCCGCGAAGTGCGCCATGTCGACCCACAGATGGGCGCCGACCTCGTCGGCGATCTCGCGGAACGCCGCGAAGTCGAGGGTGCGCGGGTACGCCGACCAGCCGGCGACGATCACCTTCGGCTTGGTGTCGAGGGCGATCTTGCGCACCTCGTCCATGTCGACCCGGAAGTCCTCCTTGCTGACCCCGTAGAAGGCGTTCTCGTAGAGCTTGCCCGAGAAGTTGAGCCGCATGCCGTGGGTGAGGTGACCGCCGTGCGCCAGGTCGAGGCCGAGCAGCGTCTCGCCCGGCTCCATCAGGGCCTGCAGCACCGCGGCGTTGGCCTGTGCACCCGCGTGCGGCTGAACGTTGGCGAAGTCGGCGCCGAAGAGCGCCTTGGCGCGGTCGCGAGCGATGTCTTCGACGACGTCGACGTGCTCACAGCCTCCGTAGTAGCGGCGACCCGGGTAGCCCTCGGCGTACTTGTTGGTCAGCACGCTGCCCTGCGCCTGCAGGACGGCGCGGGGAACGAAGTTCTCCGAGGCGATCATCTCGAGCGTGTCGCGCTGACGCGACAGCTCACCGCTCATGGCGGCGGCGACATCGGGATCCAGGTCGGCAAGGGACTGCGAAAACAGGCTCATGGCCTCCGATTCTACCTGCGCGCGTCCGGTCTACGGCGCGTCGGGTTGACCCGGTGATCGACGCCATGCCGCGCGGCGCGAGGCATGTCTCGCGCCGCCGGAACGACGGACCCGGAGGACACTCACTGGAGCTCTGCTCGCAATGTCGCAGGCGTCAGCGGCTCGTCGAGCAGGCGGCCGAACCGCGCGAGGCGCTCGGGACCCGCGGGGCCTGCGACGTCGAGCCACTCGCCGAGGAGCGCGTACCCCTCGACGTAGGTCGAGATGTAGGCGCGCCACAACGGCGAGGTGAGGAATCGCAGCATCTGCCGCGACCGGTCCGGTGCAACCAGCAACCAGCGCTGCAGGAACATCGCGACCTCGTCGGCATCGACGCCGCGGTCGTGCAGGGCGAGCGCGGCGTCCTGCCGGACGCGGATCAGTCCGGCGGCCGCGGTCGAGACGGCTCGGGCGCGCTCGGCATCGAACCGGAGCCCGAAGTCGGCGTAGATCTCCGCCGCCCACTCCTGCCACGCGGTGCCCATGGCCGCGGCGAGGGCGTGGTCGGCCAGTCCCTCGGCCATGAGGCACTGCGGCGTATTGACGAGGAAGATCGTGTGCTCGGCCTGGCCGGAGCCGACCAGCCCCTGCTCCTTGCGGCAGTGCTCGGTGTGATGCCCCGGATACGCCTCGTGCGCGATCAGCCCCGGCAGCGACGACATGTACTGCGGCAGGTCGGTGTTCACCGCCACCTTCGATCGGAAGTCGCCCAGGTAGTAGTTGAAGCCCGACCAGGGTTTGTCGCTGACCACCTCGAACTCGACGACTTCGGCGTCCGGCAACGGGAATTCGCGCCGGACCGTCTCCCGGAGGCTGCCCGCGAACTCGGCGATCAGCTGCGACACCAGATCGGCCGGGATCTCGTCGCCGTGCCGGTAGTCGGCATACGCCTCGCGCAGGCGATCGCCGGTGGCGCCGGGCGCGCCGAGTGCGTCGGCCATCCGCGCATGGGCATCGCGGTAGACGGCTTCGTCCCCCGGCTCGATCCGGACGTCGAAGTAGGCGCTGACCTCGTCGACGAAACCGATCTCCGCACCCGCGAACTTACGGGCGGAGCACTCGAGCGCGCGCAGATGCGATCCGACGAACTCCGCACGGTCGGCGGACAGCCCGCTCGGCAGTTCGTTGAGCAGCGCGCGGGCCCGCCGGGCCAGCTCCGCGGGTTCGGGCGCGGGTGCGTTCTCCACCTCGGTGCGCAACGCCGGATCACCGGTGTACGCGTCGACGAAGCCCTCCTCGATGCGGTCGAAGGCCAGTCCCAGGCGCAGATACTCGGTCACCGGGTCGGCAGCGGTGCCACGGATTGTCATGTGACTCACGCTACCGGCGTCCCCCGGCTATCGTCTCCGCGACATCGACGCCCCTGTAGCCTTACCGTCCATGGCGCGTCTACCCCACGACCGCGACCCCGGCCTGTACCTCGAACTCGACCGCAAGCAGTGGCGTGAACTGCGGCAGAAGATGCCGATGGTGCTGAACGAGTCAGAGCTCGACAAGCTCGTCGGCCTGGGCGAGCAGATCGACCTCAACGAGGTCGCCGAGGTCTACCTGCCGCTGTCGCGTCTGATCCATCTTCAGGTGGAGGCCCGACAGCGACTGTTCGCGGCGACGTCGACCTTCCTCGGCGAACGTCAGCGGAACCGGCAGGTGCCGTTCGTGATCGGCATCGCCGGCTCGGTCGCCGTCGGCAAGTCGACCACCGCGCGTGTGCTCGCGACGCTGCTGTCCCGCTGGGAGACGCACCCGAAGGTCGACCTCATCACCACCGACGGCTTCCTCCTGCCGACTGCGGAACTGGAGCGTCGGGGCATCATGCACCGCAAGGGTTTTCCCGAGTCGTACGACCGTCGCGCGTTGTTGCGCTTCGTCACCGAGGTGAAGTCCGGCACCCCCGAGGTCACCGCGCCCGTCTACGACCACGTCAGCTACGACATCGTCCCGGACGTGGTCCACTCGGTCCGCCAGCCGGACATCCTGATCGTCGAAGGTCTGAACGTGCTGCAGACCGGGCCGACGCTCACCGTCTCGGACCTGTTCGACTTCTCGATCTACGTCGACGCCAAGACCTCCGACATCGAGAAGTGGTACATCTCCCGGTTCCTGCAGATGCGGACCGGATCGTTCGCCGACCCGGAGTCGCACTTCCACTACTACTCGTCACTGACCGATGATCAGGCGACCATCGCCGCCCGTGACATCTGGACGTCGATCAACCGCCCGAACCTGATCGAGAACATCCTGCCGACCCGCCCGCGCGCGACCCTCGTGCTCCGCAAGGACGGCAATCACGCGATCAATCGCGTCCGACTGCGAAAGCTGTAGCCGGACGGGCCGGGCTAGGCGGTCACCTCGGCGACCACCGCATCGGTCGCCGCCACCAGGTCCGCGGGCGCCAGCCGGATCTCCAAACCGCGGCGACCGCCGCTGCACAGCACCGAATCCCATTCCAGCGCAGACACGTCGACGACGGTGGGCAGCACCGTCTTCTGCCCGAGCGGTGACACCCCGCCGAGCACGTAACCGGTGGCTCGGGTGACCTTCGCGGCCTGCGCCATCTCGGCCTTCGACGCGCCGAGCGCCTTGGCCGCCGACTTCAACGACAGCTTCGCGGGCACCGGGATCACGGCCACACCGAGTCGCCCGTCCCCCAGATCGACCACCAGGGTCTTGAGGATCTGGGCCGCTTCCACACCGAGGGTCGACATCGTCACGGCGACGGCCTCGTCGCCGTAGTCGTCGCGACGGCGGTCGTGCTTGTACTTGTGCACGTCGAACGGCAGACCGGCCTTCTCCAGCGCGGCGATCGCCGGGGTCGCAGCCGCCATCAGCGACCGGCCAGCCACTGCTCGAAGGTCGTCGAGGTGGTGACGTCGGGGTCGGCCGGCACCAGTCCACCGGACCGCAGCCCGGCTCCGCCGTAATTGACCCCGAGCACCCATCTCGGCGAACCACGATGCGCGGCAACGGCCTTTGCGACATCGGCCAGGTCCATCTCCGCCGGACCGGCCACGGTGACGCGGGACGGTCGTGCCGGATCGAGCACGACGTCGGCCATCGCCTCAGCGACGTCCTCGACCGCCGCGGGCCTACTGTGCATGTGGGGCGCCACGGCGATCGGGCCGAAGGTCGTCTGGCTCATGAACTTCTCCGGCAGGGAGTACCACTGCGTCGAGAGCAGCGCGGTGGCGTCGTCGCCGAGCATCTGCTCGTAGACCACCGCCTGCTCGGCCTTGCCGCGATAGTGGCCCATCTTCTTGTTCACCACGGGGTCGGACGCCCCGTAGATTCCGAGGTAGACCACCCTGGCGCCGGTGGCATCGGCGGCGGTCGAGATGTTCCGCGCCACCGCGCTGAAGAACGCGACGGATTCATCGGCGCTGCGGGACATGAGACTGGTCGCGTCGACGATCACGTCCGATCCCTCGCACGCCTCGGTCAGACCGTCGCCGGTGACCGCGTCGACGCCGGTCGCGCGATGAGCGCGCACCACGTCGACGCCCCGCCCTTCCAGTACGCGACTCAGGACCGAACCGAACTCTCCACTGGCACCGACCACGGTGACGCGCATCGACGAATCCCCCTCCCAGGTAGTCACTTTCCCGACAGTCACTTTCCGAAACGACGGTTCCGCGCCGCGAAGTCGCGCAGCGCACGCAGGAAGTCCACGCGGCGGAACTCAGGCCAGTAGGCGTCAGTGAACCAGATCTCCGAGTACGCGGACTGCCACAGCAGAAAACCGCTCAGCCGCTGTTCCCCGGACGTGCGGATCACCAGGTCGGGATCCGGCGTACCGCTGGTGTACAGATGCGAATCGATGCCTTCGACGCTGATCGCGCGGACCATCTCCTCGCGCGAGGCTCCGGCCTCCACCGCTTCGACGAGGAGCTGCTGCACCGCGTCGACGATCTCCTGCCGACCGCCGTAGCCGACCGCGACGTTGACCGTCATGTCGGCGGCACCCTCGGTGCGGCTCGACGCCTCGCGCAGTCGTTGCGCCACCGGCGCGGGCAGCTGATCGAGGTTGCCGACTATACGGACGCGCCAATCGGCGTCGACGTCGGAGATCTCGTCGACGATGTCGGGCACGATCTCCATCAGTGCGTCGAGCTCGTCGGACTCGCGCGTGAGGTTCTCGGTCGACAGCAGGTAGATGGTGACGGCCTCGATGCCCAGTTCCGAGCACCAGCCGAGCATGTCCGCGATGCGCTGCGCACCGACGCGATGCCCGTGGCTGACGTCTTCGAAGCCCGCCTCTCGCGCCCACCGCCGGTTGCCGTCGCAGATGATCGCCACGTGGCGCGGGATCCGCTCGGGGTCCATCAGCTGCACGAGTCGGTGTTCGTACACGCGCAGCATGCCGCCGCGAAGCCGATCTGGGAGCAGTTTCACAGCCGCGATCCTACTCCGCCGGTAAGTTACCGCGACGAAACTTACGGTACCGTAGGTTTCATGACGGAGCCCTCCCCCGCAGTCCGGATCGTCGAACCCGATCCCGAAGCCAGACCTGCGCTGCGCGGGGTGATTCACAAGTACTCGTCGTTCATCGCGGGCGCGGTCGGAATCGTGCTGATCGTCGGCACCGCCATGCACCAGAGCGCGGTCGCCGTGGCGTCGGTGGTCGTCTACGTGATCACGATCTGCGGGCTCTTCACCACCAGCACCGTGTATCACCGGATCAACTGGCGCAGTCCGAAGGCACGGATCGCGATGAAGCGGGCCGACCATTCGATGATCTTCGTCTTCATCGCGGGCACGTACAGCCCGTTCTGCGTGATGGGGCTCGACTCGCCGACGCGATGGTGGGTGCTCGGTCTGGTCTGGGCGGGTGCGATCGCCGGGGTGGCCCTGAAGGTGATCTGGCCGGGCTCCCCGCGATGGCTGGGCGTGGTGCTCTACATCGTTCTCGGATGGGTGATCGTCTGGGTCTCGCCGATGCTGGTGCACAACACCGGCGTGGCGGTGATCGTGCTGCTGGCCCTCGGCGGTGTCCTCTACAGCGTCGGCGGAGTCCTGTACGCCCTGCGGTGGCCCGAACCGTGGCCTGGCGTCTTCGGCCACCACGAGGTCTTCCACTCCTGCACCGCCGTCGCGGCACTCCTCCACTACATCGCCGTCTGGCTGGTCGTGATCGGCTGACCACGCCCGGCTAGTCTGACCTGGTGACCACGCCGACAACGCTCTCGCGCCTACGCGGCGCAGTCGTCGGCGGAACCTCGGCGGTCACCGGCGTGGCCGCCCACGCCGCGGCACAGGGCATGCTCCCCGACACCTCGGTGCTGGTCCTGGTCGCGGCGACCGCAGTCGTCCTCGGCCTGGGCGCCACCGCAGCACCGGGACTGGGCGCCCTGCCCGCGCTGATCGTCGGACAGGGGCTGGTCCACCTCCTGCTGGTGGTCACCTCCGGTCATCACCACGACATGCTCACCGCGCCGATGGCGGCCACGCACGCGGCGGGCACCGTCGCGGCACTGTTGTTCCTCTGCGGCGCCGAGATCCTCGTCCGGGCCGCCTCCGCCTTCGCGATCCGCGCGATCGCGCCGGCCTTCGCCCCGCGCGCGCCGGAGCTCGCCGCCGTCGTCGTCCGGACGCGGGTGGTCGTGCCTGCGTCGCTGCTCTTTCTCGGCGCCGTCGGACGCCGCGGTCCACCCCTGTCGGTCTAGCAATCTCGCTTATCTCATCGCACGCCGCGACGGCGTGCGATCACTGCTGCTTTGACCGAAAGGCACCTGTAGTGTCCACAACCGTCTCTTCGACGACCCCGAAATCCCCCGGCTCCCCGCCGGAACGACCGCCCGTCGGCGCGGCCGCGACCCGGGCGATCAAACGACTCCACTTCTACGCGGGACTCGCGATCGCGCCGTTCCTGCTGATCGCCGCCGTCACCGGCGCGCTGTACGCGATGTCGCCGACCGCCGAACAGCTGATCTACCGACAGCAACTGCACACCGATTCGACGGGGCCGGCCGCGTCGATCGCCGAACAGGTCCGCGCCGCCCAGGCCGTGCGGCCCGATCTGCCGGTCAGCGCCGTCCAGCCGGCCACCGACCCGGGCGACACCACCCGGGTCCTCTTCAACGACCCGACGCTCGGCGACTCCGAGCGGCTCGCCGTCTTCATCGACCCGGTGACCCGCGAATCGCTCGGGCAACTCGTCAGTTACGGATCCAGCGGCGCGCTGCCCGTCCGCACGTGGATCGACCGCCTGCATCGTGACCTGCATTTGGGCGAGCCCGGACGTGTCTACTCCGAACTCGCCGCCTCCTGGTTGTGGGTGGTCGCGTTGGGCGGCCTGGTGCTGTGGGTCGCGCAGGTCCGCAAGCGCCGTCGGGCCACCGACACCGGCTCACTTCTGCGCGGGCTGCCCGGAGCTCGCGGTCGAGGACGCACCGTCAGCAGGCACGGCGTGATCGGCACCTGGATCATCGTGGCCCTGCTGTTCCTGTCCGCAACCGGGCTGACCTGGTCGACCTATGCGGGCAAGCACGTCACCGACCTGCGGTCCGCGCTCAGTTGGACCACCCCCGCGGTCGACGCCTCGCTCACCGGCACCCCGCAGACCGCCGGCGGCGAGCACGCCGGGCACCAGATGTCGGGTCCGGCGGACATGGCCGCGCCCGAGGTCGACACCGTCGCCGGAGTCGACGGCGCCGTCGCCATCGCCCGGGCGAACGGGGTCGACGGTGCCGTCGAGGTCTCGATTCCGTCGGACGACGCGACCGCCTTCGTCGTCTCCCAACGACGCATCCCGTGGCGTGCGTCGACCAGTTCGATCGCCGTCGACCCGTCGCGCGACGCCGTGGTCGACGTGTCGAGGTTCGCCGACTGGCCGCTGGCCGCGAAACTGTCGGCGTGGGGCGTCCAGGTGCACATGGGCATCATGTTCGGGCTGCCGAATCAGCTTCTGCTGCTGGCGGTCATGATCGCCCTCGTGGTCGCCATCGTCCTCGGCTACCGCAGCTGGTGGCAGCGCCGGTCGCGGGACGGCCGGGTCGGGGCACCGCCGTCCCGAGGCGCTCTTCGCGAGCTTCCGCCCGCGGTGGTCGTGGCTGTCGTGGTCGTGGCGGCGGCGGTCGGCTGGTTCATCCCGCTCCTCGGCTGGCCGCTCCTGGCGTTCCTGGTGATCGACACCGCCCTCGGCTGGGTGCGGGCCCGCCCCGTCGCTTAGCGAGCCGGGCTTGTCGAGCCGCCGTGATGGCTGCTCGGCAAGCCCGAGCCCGAGCTGATCGCCCGTACGACCGTCCCAAGTAGGCTGATTCTCCGTCCACCGGAATCGGGCGAAAGGTGACTCGGATGGCCCGCATCGAAGCCTCGGTCCGCGCAAAGCAGTTGGTCGCGGCCGCCCGCAGCGTGCTGTCCCGAGAGGGAGTCGCCAAGACACCGCTTCGCGCCGTCGCCGCCGAGGGGAAGGTTCCTCTCGGCACCCTCCAGTACGCCTTCCCGACCCGGGAGGAGTTACTGCGCAAGGTGATCGAAGATGTCGTCGACGAGATCAGCCAGGTCTTCGCCGATTCGGTTCACACCGGGGACGGAGTGGCGACGGCCATCCGCCACGGACTCCGCGCATTCTGGTCCACCCTCGCGGGCAATCGCGACTTGCAGATCATGCAGTACGAACTCACCACGTACTCCCTTCGTGAACCCGGCCAGGAAGATCTGGCTCGGTGGCAGTACGAGTCGTACACGGCGGTGACGGCACGCTGGTGCGAGTCGGCGGCGAACAGCGCCGGAGAGGTCTGTGCCATTCCATTCGACCAACTCGCACGAATCATCGTCGCGAACATCGACGGCCTGATCCTGCAGTTCATCTGCGATCCGGACACGGCACGCGCGGACCGCGACTTGGACACGATCATCGAGATGCTCGTGACTCTCGCGGCACCCGCACCCCGCTAGACAGAATCCGCTCAAGCCTTGCGCACCCTTCGAAGTGTGTCCTACGCTACATTTCAGTCAGTCGTATGACTGGAAAGTCGTAGGAGGTATTGCATCCAATGGAACGTGTAGACACCGTCATCGTCGGCGCCGGACTCGCCGGACTCAGCGCGGCACGCAGACTCACCCAGGCCGGGCAGACGGTCAAGGTACTCGAGGCGCGTGACCGCGTCGCGGGACGCAATCTGGGTGGCGTGCTCAGCAACGGAGTTCCGGTCGAGATGGGCGGCCAGTGGGTCGGACCGACGCAGGACGTGATCCTCGCGCTGATCGATGAACTCGGTCTCGAGACCTTCACGACGTATGACGACGGCGACGCCATCACCGTCCACGGCGGCGCGATCCACCGCTACTCCGACGAGACCTTCGGGCTCGACGACAACGACCTCGCCGAAGTCGGTCGCATCTGGGCCTCGATCAGCGAACTCGCCGAGACCATCGACCTGCCCCAGCCGTGGACCACGGCCGCTGCGACCGATCTCGATCGCCAGACCCTCGACCAATGGCTCGTCGGACAGACGGCCAACCAGACCGCCCTCGGGTTCTTCCGGCTCGTCGTGCCCGCATTGTTCTCGGCCGAATCACCCGAGATGTCGCTGCTGCACTTCCTCTTCTATGTGAAGTCCGGAACGAGTCTGGAACTGCTTCTGTCGACCACCGCTGGAGCCCAGGAATCACGTGTCGTCGGCGGCACCCACCAGATCTCGGAGCGGATGGCCGCCGCGCTCGACGCCGGCACAGTGATGCTCAACACTGTCGTCACCGGAATCTCCCAGGACGAGTCCGGCGTCGTCGTGAAGCACGAGGACGGCGCGATCGCCGCGGACCACGTCGTCGTCGCGATCCCGCAGACGCTGGCGGGCAGGCTCCGGTACTCGCCTCCGATGCCCGCATCGCGCGACGCCCTGACCCAGCAATTCCCAGCGGGTTCGGTGATCAAATTCAACGTCGGCTACCGGACGCCCTTCTGGCGGGAAGACGGACTCTGCGGCCTGGTGATGAGCATGGACGATGACTTCAACATCGTCCTCGACAACTCGCCCGCAGACGGATCGTGCGGCGTGCTCGTCGGATTCCTCGAAGGCAGACACGCCCGCACCGCGGCCGAGAAGACAGTCGACGAACGCAAGAAGCTCATCGTCGACGCACTCGTCAAGTACTTCGGTCCACAGGCGGCCGAACCCTTCGACATCATCGAACAGGACTGGACCGCCGAGGAGTTCACGCGCGGGTGCTACGGCGGTCGCCTCGGTGCCGGCGTGTGGACTCAGTACGGCAAGTCCGTCTCAGCGCCCGTCGGGCGGATCCACTGGGCCGGAGCCGAGACCTCCGACGTCTGGAACGGCTACATGGACGGCGCGGTCCGTTCCGGATACCGGGCGGCCGCCGCGATCCTCGACGACGCCCGGTGACGGACGCCGTGATGGCCGACAGCGCACGGACCGACGTCGTGATCATCGGCGCGGGAGTATCGGGCCTGATCGCCGCGCGCGACCTTCGGCGACGCGGCGCCGACGTCGTAGTCCTGGAGGCCGCGGACCGCGTCGGTGGCCGGCTGATGACGGCGACGTCGAGCCTCGGCTCCCGTCTCGACCTCGGTGGTCAGTGGATCGGTGCGGACCACTACCGCTTCAAGGCGCTCGCCGACGAACTCGGCGCGACTCGGTTTCCCATGCACACGCCGAAGGCGCCGATCATCGGGGACGGCCGGCGTCGCATCTCGAATCTCTCGCTCACCATGCTCGTCGCGAGCAGTGCGCTGGTGGGAATCGAGGTGCTGTCACGGCTGCCGACACCGCGATCGTCTACCACCGTCCGGAGTTGGATCGGCAGAGTCCCCAACCGTCGCGCACGCCGCCTGCTCCACCTGTTGGTCGCGGTGACCACGTGCGCCGACGCGGACCGATTGTCGATGCAGGCGTTCGGATCGATCATCCGATTCCAAGGCGGTCTGACCGGAATGATGCAGACGCGCGGTGGCGCTCAGGACGGTCTGATCGTCGAGAGCGCCGCAGAGCTGCCGACCCGGCTCGCCGCCGATCTCGGCAGCCACGTCCGCCTGAACAGCAGAGTCACCGCGATCCGCCGGGACGACGACGGTGTGGCGGTCGAGACGGCGACAGGCGCGGTGCTCGCCGAGCATGCGATCGTGACGGTACCGCCGCCGATGCTGCGGGAGGTTCTCTTCGATCCACCACTCCCGTCGCACGAGTCGCGGCTCCAGAACAACACGTACATGGGTTCGGTGTACAAGGCGTTCGCTGTCTACGACGCTCCGTTCTGGCGCTCCGAAGGCGACATCGAAGCCCTTCTCCTCGGCGACCCCGGCGTGGCGGTGTTCGACACCTCCCCGCCAGGCGGGCCGGGGCACCTGTGTCTGTTGGTCGGCGGCCCGGACGCGCGGACACTCGACGATCTCGACGCCGCTGACCGGCAGCGCACGCTCCTCGAACAACTCGTTCCATATGCCGGCCGCAAGGTGCTCTCACCTGTCGATTGGCACGAGAAGTCTTGGCACAATGATGCTTTCGCGGGGGGAGGTTACTCGGCGCTACCCGAACCCGGTGCCGATGAGGGTTGCTTCCCCATCGCCACGACGCCATCGGGCCGCATCCACTGGGCGGGTACCGAGCGTGCGACCGAGCACGCCGGTTACGTCGAGGGCGCCATCCAGTCCGGCGAGCGCGTCGCTGCGGAGGTGACCATCGGGCCTGGCGGTTAGCCGATCCCGCAGCCCTGACGCGCCCTATCGCGCGGCGCGGGCCAGCGCGGCGAGCACCGATGCCGAGGCGTCCCAGCCCATGCACTTGTCGGTGACCGACTGACCGTAGACCAGATCGCCGCCGAGCGGCTGCGCCCCGGGCACCAGGAAGCTCTCGAGCATCACGCCCGACAGGATCGGCCCCTCGCCGTCACGGCGAGCGGCGGCGAACATCTCGGCGACCTCCACCGCGACCTCCGCCTGCCGCTCGTGGTCCTTGCCCGAGTTCGCGTGCGAGCAGTCGACCATCACCTTCGGAGACAGCCCGGCCTTCGTGAGCGTCTCGGCCGCGGCGTGCACCGACTGCACGTCGTAGTTCGGCCCCGGGGTGCCACCACGCAGGATGATGTGGCAGTCCTCGTTGCCCGAGGTGTGCACCACGGCGCCACGACCGAAGTCGTCGACTCCGAAGAAGACGTGCTCGGCCGCAGCCGCCTTCACGCCGTCGATCGCCACCTGGACGTTGCCGTCGGTGCCGTTCTTGAAGCCGACGGGCATCGACAGACCGGACACCAGCTGGCGGTGCACCTGGGACTCGGTGGTGCGGGCGCCGATCGCGCCCCACGCGACCGTGTCCGCGATGTACTGCGGGCTGGTCGGCTCGAGGAACTCGCAGCCCACCGGCAGGCCGAGGTCGATCACGTCGAGCAGCAGGGCACGTGCCGTCCGCAATCCGCGTTCCACGTCGAACGAGCCGTCCATGCCCGGATCGTTGATCAGGCCCTTCCATCCGACGGTGGTGCGCGGCTTCTCGAAGTACACCCGCATCACGATCTTGAGCGAGTCGCTGTACTCCTTGGCCAGCGGCGCGAGGCGTCGCGCGTAGTCGAGCGCGGCCACCGGGTCGTGAACCGAGCAGGGACCGACCACGACGATCATCCGGTCGTCCTGTCCGGCGAGGATCGCGGCGATCTCCTCGCGGTCGCGCTGCACCATCTCGGCGCGACGCGCGGTCAGCGGAAGTTCGGTGCGCAACGCCTCCGGCGACGGGATCGGCGAGAACGCGGTCACCCGCCGATCAGAGGTCGAGCTCTGGGTCGCGCTGGTGCCGGTGGTGATAGTCAAGGGAATGCCTTTCAGGTGTCATCCGCGAAATCGGTGCTGGTCCGCCGCTTCCGGAACTACGCCTGGGGCGCTGAAATGATTCCCGAAACGACGAGAGCAGTGACCGACAGGTCACTGCTCAGGCTCCGGGAAGGTTTGATGCGTGCGCGCGCTATCGCTTCATCTCGGCCCCACCCGGAGCCTTGATAAAGAAACGCCAATAGCGTGCTGACTGCATCACAGGACCGAGGCTAGCACAGCCGAGCTCGTACTCGCCAAACCGGACACCAGCTCGATTCAGGCCGTGGCGCGTGCGGCCGCGCGTCCCGCCACCCGTCCCGAGTACAGACATCCACCGAGGAACGTGCCCTCCAGCGCCCGGTAGCCGTGCACGCCTCCGCCGCCGAAACCGGACGCCTCACCCGCGGCGTACAGCCCCGGAACCACGCCTCCGCCGTCGTTCATCACTTGACCCGCCAGGTTGGTCTGTAGACCGCCGAGAGTCTTGCGAGTCAGGATGTTCATTCGGACCGCGATCAGCGGGCCGGCCGCCGGATCCAGGATCCGGTGCGGCTCGACCGTGCGGACGATGTTGTCCCCCAGGTAGTTCCGCGAATTGTGGATGCCCATCACCTGTGCGTCCTTGGTGAACGGGTTGTCGATCTGCCGATCTCGGTCGGCGATCTGCTTGCGCAGCAGCCCCGCGTCGATCAGATCGTTGCGCGCGAGCCGGTTCATCTTGCGCGCGAGGTCGTCGACCGTCCGTGCCGTGACCACGTCGGCACCCTTGTCGATGAACTTCTGCACCGGCACGGGGACGTCGTCCAGGGCGCGCCGGGCCAGGTATGCAGCCAGATCCTTGCGGGTGAGCTCCGGGTTCTGCTCCGATCCCGACAGGATGAACTCCTTGGCGATGATCCGCTTGTTCAGCACGAACCACGAGTAGTCGTACCCGGTCCGCTTGATCATCTCGAGAGTCGCCATGGTGTCGTAGCTGGGGATCGCCGGGCTCCCGAACCGGCGTCCGCGAGCGTCGAACCACATCGACGACGGCGCGGCCAGCACCCGGATGCCGTGGTCGGGCCAGATCGAGCTGTGGTTCGCCAGGCCTTCGGTGTAGTGCCACATGCGGTCGCGGTTGACCAGTCGCCCACCCGCGGACTCGGTGATTCCGAGCATCCGTCCGTCGACGTAGGCGGGCACTCCGGTCACCATCGTCTTGGGCGGTGTCCCGAGGTTCGACGGCCAGTTGGCACGGATCAGGTCATGGTTGGCACCGATCCCGCCCGACGCGACGATCGTGACGGGTGCGCGCAGCTCGAAGTCGCCGACGACTCTCCGCGACGACGCGACACCCCGCGGAGCGTTCGACTCGGCGAGCCGCTTGCCCCGAATCCCGACCACCCGACCGCCCGAGGTGACGATCTCGTCGACGCGGTGCCGGAACCGGAAGGAGATACGACGACGCCGCTCGGCGTCGAGCGCCTTGTTCCGGAACGGCTCGACCACTCCGGGGCCGGTGCCGAGGGTCATGTGAAAACGCGGCACCGAGTTTCCGGTCCCTGACGCGGAATCGCCGCCGCGTTCGGCCCAGCCGACCACGGGAACCCACCTGACGCCCATCCGCTCGAGCCAGCGACGCTTCTCGCCTGCGGCGAAGTCGATGTAGTGCTCGGCCCACTGTCGCGCCCAGAAATCCTCGCCGAGCCGGTCGTGCGGCCGACGGTCGAAGCCCGCGGTCCCGAACCAGTCCGAACGCGCGAGCTCCACCGAATCCCGGATCTGGCACTGACGCTGCTCCGGGGAGTCGACGAAGAACAGCCCGCCGAGCGACCAGTGCGCCTGACCTCCCAGGTTCTGACGCGACTCCTGATCGACGACGATGACCCGGCGGCCCGCCGCGGCCAGTTCGGTGGCCGCGACCAGCCCGGACAGCCCGTGTCCGACGACGATCACGTCGGCGTCCTGTCGCGGTGCCGCGCCGGCCTCTCCCGCGAGCGACCCGGCCATCAGACCGGCCGCCATCAGCCCACCGCCGACGAGTACCTGCCGCCGCCCGAGGTCCGATCCTGGGTTCTCGCCCTCTGCCACTTCGCACCTCCGAAACAGGCCGTGGAGCGCGCCCCCGCGACGCGCTGCTGCACAGCGTCTCGGACTCTAAGTGAACTGGATCAATCGATCGACTCTCGATCCCGCGGGTGTCACGGAATCGTGGTCGGCGCACCGCGTGCCGATCCGAGACTGTTCGGTCCCGGCCCGAATGGCCCCGACCTCCACCGATGGATCCCGCGACGCGCACAAGGTTGACCGCTCAGGCCCGAGAGGGCCGCTGAGGAGTCCGACGTCGCTGAGCGGTCAACCTTGTGCACGAACCGACAGGCATCGGTCACCGCGCAAGGGATTCAGGCCATCCGCAGCAGCGCGACTGCCGCCTCGACGACCGGAAGATCGCAGACCGTGCCGCGACAGACGTAGGCCGCGTCGGCGTCGCCCACGGGTCCGCGATCC
The DNA here is from genome assembly GCF_000192435.1 of Gordonia neofelifaecis NRRL B-59395. Classification (GTDB taxonomy): domain Bacteria; phylum Actinomycetota; class Actinomycetes; order Mycobacteriales; family Mycobacteriaceae; genus Gordonia; species Gordonia neofelifaecis. The sequence continues at coordinate 83,460 of NZ_AEUD01000002.1, read as the reverse complement.
TCAAGCAGCGGCAGCGAATCCTTCGCGCCCGCAACGATCACCACCCCGCCCGGTGCTCCGCGTCGAATCGCGGCGGCCATTGCACCATCGCTGTTCGCGTTCTGTGCGACAGCGACCTGGATCGGGCCGGCGACGCGCGCGAATGCCACCGAGAGCCAATGTCCCGCCGAGCGCGGCGCCTTCGCGAGAATCAGGCCCGACCGTCCCAGCGTGGCATCGAGCAGTTCGCCGTAGCGTGCCGCATCATCGATGTCCGGGGCGAGAGTCGAGGCCAGCAGCAGCGCTTCGGCGGCCAGCGACGCACCGGAGGGAGTCGCGCCGTCGACCGGGTCGCGGGGGCGCAGGAGGAGTCCGGTGCCGTGCGCGTCGTACCAGGCGCCCTCGGCCTCCTGGTCTGCGAACACTTCGACCATTCGCTCGACGATCTCCAGAGCAGTGTCGCGCCAACCGATCTCGCCCGTCACCTGGTGCAGCGTCAGCAACGCTGTCGCCAGCGCGGCGTAGTCGTCGAGGCCGCCCAGCGGGACCGCCGCACGACCGTCCAGCGACGACCGTCGCAGATCGCCGTCCACCAGGTGCACCTCGACCAGGGTTCGCGCGCACTCGGCTGCCCTGGCGATCCACGCCGGTCGGCCCAGCGCGGCGCCGCTCTCGGCGAGCGCGGTCACCGCCATCGCGTTCCATGCCGTCACGACCTTGTCGTCGCGCTCCGGCTGGGGCCGCTGGTCGCGTACGGCGCGCAGTCGTGCCCGCACCGAGGCGTACCGGATCCGGTCGTCGGGGTCGCGCCGCAGCTGCAGCGTGGACGTGCCGTGCTCGAACGTCCCCGGTCCGGTCACCGTGAACAGTTCGGCTGCCCAGGCGCCGTCGTCATCGCCGAGGACCGAGGTCAGTTCGTCGGGTCGCCACACATACGTGAGTCCCTCAACCCCCTCGGTGTCGGCATCGAGGGACGACGCGAAACCCGTTCCGGTCCACAGCTGTTGGTCGAGAAACTCCACGGTCTCGTCGACGATGCGCAGCGCCAGCGAGTCGCCGCGCCGCGCGAGGTGGGCGTACGCCCGCAGTAACAGCGCGTTGTCGTAGAGCATCTTCTCGAAATGCGGGATCACCCAGTCCGCGTCGACCGCGTACCTGGCGAACCCGCCCGCGAGCTGGTCGTAGATGCCGCCGCGCGCCATCGCGTGGGCGGTCCGGGTCGCGACCGCCGCGGCGTCTTCGAGGCCGCCGAGTTCGTCCGCGCGCAGCAGGGCTTCGAGCAGCGCCGTCGGCGGGAACTTGGGGGCTCCGCCGAAACCGGACGACCGCGGATCCTCGTCGGCCAGGACGGCCCGGATCGCGTCGGCCAGCAGCTGCCCGTCGAGCGCGGGCCCCGGCGGGAGCGACTCGGAGTTGGCGCGCAGGTGCTCGGCGATCTTGTCGCCGGCTACGAGCACCTCGTCGCGACGCTGCTCCCAGGTGCGACTGATCGCGTCCATCACCTCACCGAATCCCGGCTGGCCGTTACGGGGCTCGGGCGGGAAGTAGGTGCCGCAGTAGAACGGATCCCCGTCGGGCGTCAGAAACGAGGTCATCGGCCAGCCGCCCTGCCCGGTCATCGCCACGGTTGCAGCCATGTAGATCGAGTCGATGTCGGGCCGCTCCTCACGGTCCACCTTGATGCAGACGAAGTCGCGGTTCATCTGCGCAGCGAGGTCGACGTCCTCGAACGTCTCGTGCGCCATCACATGACACCAGTGACACGCCGCATATCCGACGGAGAGCAGGACCGGAACGTCTCGTCGACGAGCCTCGTCGAAGGCCTCGTCGCCCCATTCCTGCCACGCCACCGGATTGCCGGCGTGCTGCCGCAGGTAAGGACTGGACGACTGCGCGAGGCGGTTCATGACTTCCATCCTGCCTCAGCCCGCCCGGCCGTCGCGGCTACCGCTACGTGCGGTCCGCCGATCCCCCGTCGTCCTGGCTCCCCTCACCGGCGCCGTTCTCACTGCCGGTCTGCGGCGAGTCCGGGTTCGGCTCATCGTCCACCCGATCCGTGCCGTCGTCGAAGGCCTGGTCCGCCGCGGGGTTGTCGGCGTCGAAGCTGTCGGGCAGCTTGCGCAGTTGCTTGTTCATCGACCGGATCAGCAGGAACACCGCGACCAGCAACAGCAAGATGATCAGCAGACCGAGCGGCGACGCCTTGCCGAACTCGGGCCCTTTCGCCGGCTCGTCGGCCAAGAACATCACGGCGTCGGAGGACAAGGACAGGACGTTCATTGCTGCTCGATTCCGGCGAAGAGGTCGTTCTCGGGGAGGTCCGTGTGGACCCGAGTGTGCGCCAACTCGAACTCCTCGGTCGGCCACAGACGCTGCTGCCACTCGAGGGGCACAGCGAAGAAGAAGCCGTTGGGATCGATCTGCGTGGCGTGCGCGCGGAGGGCGTCGTCGCGCTGGGTGAAGTAGTCGCCGCACTCCACCTGCGTGGTGACGCGGCCCATCATGTCGCCCTGATTACGGCGCCACTTGTTGAGCCACTCCTGGAAAGGATTCTCCTGGCCGGCCTTCTCGAACTCCTCGGAGAACGCCAGGATCCGGTCACGGATGAAGCCGTGCGTGTAGTAGATCTTCAGCGGCGTCCACGGCTCGCCGGCGTCGGGGAACGCCTCGGGGTCGCCCGACGACTCCCACGCCGCCATCGAGACCTCGTGGCATTTGATGTGGTCGGGGTGCGGATAGCCGCCGTTCTCGTCGTACGTGATGATCACGTGCGGACGGAATTCGCGGATCACCTTCACCAGCCGCTCATTGGCCTCCTCCAGCGGAACCAGCGCGAAGCAGCCCTCCGGCAGCGGCGGCAGCGGGTCGCCCTCGGGCAGCCCGGAGTCGACGAACCCGAGCCAGTGATGCTGAACACCGAGTGCCTTGGCCGCCGCGGCCATCTCGTCGCGCCGAACCTGCGTGATGTTCTCCATCACGCCGGGCCGGTCCATCGCGGGATTCAGGATGTCGCCGCGCTCACCGCCCGTGAGGGTGACGACCATGACGTCGTGCCCCTCAGCAGCGTATTTGGCCAGGGTCGCCGCCGCTTTGCTCGACTCGTCGTCCGGATGGGCGTGCACCGCCATGAGTCGCAGCCCGTTCGCGCGTTCGGTCACGCTTCCTCACCTTCGCTCAGCTTCTATAGAACATGGTAGGTATTGACGCGTGAGCACATCAGACGGGGGCGGCGACCAGCAGAAGCCGCGCAGTGGCCCGCGCGCGACCTATCCGGCAGAACGGTCGCGCAGCAGCAAGCGCCGTTGGTTCCTCGGACTCGCCGTGCTCGTCGTCGTCGCGGGCATCGGAGTCGCCTACCTCGGCTTCCGGCAGTTCGGCGATCCGGACGTGTCTGGTCAGGCGACCGGGTACGAGTTGGTCTCCTCCGACCGCGTCGCCGTTCAGTTCACCGTCAACCGCAACGATCCCAGCGACGCCGTCGTCTGCATCGTCCGCGCTCGCGCCAAGGACGGCTCCGAGGTCGGCCGCCGCGAAGTACTCGTCCCGTCGGGTTCCGACGTGCAGGTCGGTGCACGCACAGAGGTCGCCACTTCGAAGCCGCCGGTGATCGGCGAGGTCTTCGGCTGCAGCCTCAACATTCCGCCCTACCTCTCTCCGAACGCGTGACCGGCACCGGGAAGGCGGTCTTCGCCAAGCTCGCCAGTCCGTACTACCCGGCACTGACCGCGGTGTTCGTCGGCATCATGCTGATCAGCAACATCGCCGCCACCAAAGCGGTGGTCCTGTTCGACGACTGGCTGCACTTCGACCTCGGTCCCCTGCATATCAACGGCCTCGTCACCGACGGTGCGTTCTTCCTGTTCCCGCTGAGCTACGTGATCGGCGACGTGATCAGCGAGGTGTACGGGTTCCGCGCGATGCGCCGCACCATCGCCTCCGGCTTCGCGGTGATCGTCCTCGCCTCCCTGTGCTTCTGGATCGCGATCAAGCTCCCCGCCGCCGGCTTCTACGACGGTCAGGCCGGCTTCGAATCGGTCCTCGGCACCGTGCCCCGCATCGTCGCCGCGGGGCTCGCCGGCTACGTCGTCGGCGAACTGCTCAACTCGTTCGTGCTCGTCAAGATGAAGGAGCGCGCGGGCGAACGACGTCTGTGGGCGCGACTGATCGGCTCGACGGTCGTCGGCGAGTTCTTCGACACGCTCGTGTTCTGTTCGATTGCGGCCACCGCGATCGGAATCAGCACGTGGTCGGACTTCTTCAACTACGTCGCCATCGGATTCATCTGGAAGACCCTGGTGGAGATGCTGGTCATGCCGATCACCTACGCCGTGGTCCGCTATCTCAAACGCGCCGAACCGACCTATCGCGAGGCACTCGAGAAAGTTACGCACGTCACCTCGAATGTGCCTTAGAACACAGGGGCTGGTACGCTGGGTGTCGCACGGCTCCGAAAGGGGCCGTGTTGCTGCATTTAGAGCAGTCCAGTAGCGGACAGATCGTCCAGGAGCGGACAGCAAAGGAGACCACAATGACCGATGCAGGTGTGACCTGGTTGACGCCGGAGTCGTACGACCGATTGAAGGGCGAGCTCGACTCGCTCATCGCGAATCGGCCGGTCATTGCCGCCGAGATCAACGAGCGTCGCGAAGAGGGCGACCTCAAGGAGAACGGTGGCTACCACGCTGCGCGTGAGGAGCAGGGCCAGCAGGAAGCGCGTATTCGCCAGCTGCAGGACCTGCTGAACAAGGCGAAGGTCGGCGAAGCCCCGAAGCAGTCGGGCGTCGCGCTGCCCGGTTCCGTCGTGACCGTCTACTACGACGGTGACGAGTCGGACAAGGAGACCTTCCTCATCGCCACGCGCGAAGAGGGCTCCGGCGACATCGAGATCTACTCGCCGAGCTCGCCGCTCGGCGCCGCACTCATCGACGCGAAGGTCGGAGAGTCGCGGACGTACACGGTGCCGAGCGGTGCGGAGATCAGCGTGACGCTGGTCAGCGCCGAGCCGTACCACCCGTAGCAAGGCCGCGAGAGGGCCGGACTGCAGTCGCAGTCCGGCCCTCTCGTCATGGTCAGATGTCTTGCGGTTCTCCGTGCACGACGCCGCGCCGGGCGACCGCGCTACGCCGCGAGTACCCGATTCTCGTCGGACTCACGACTCCTGGTGCGCACCGAAGTCGGCGGCCAGCATCGCCAGCAACTCGGCCTCCACCTCGGACAGCGCCTGATTGGTCTCCTGCTCCGCCGCGCGCAGCCCGATCCTGGAGTCGGCTCCGGGCATCAGATAGGTCGGCGGCACCTCGAGCGCCCGAGCCAGCCGGTACACCGTCGACAGCAGCGGATCGGCGATTCCCGACGCACTGTTGCTCGTCGCGCGTTCCAGGTTCGACACCGCGTTGCGATGCAGCCCACATCGCTCGGCGAGCTCTTCCTGTGACAGACCGCGTGCCTTCCGAACGGTCACCAGCCGGTGACCGAACGCGAACGCATAGGTATCCCACTCGAGGGATCCACGGTCGGTCGGCAGCACACCACCTAATCTGACGACTGCACACGGGAATGTCCGCACACATCAGTGTGTGTACGTGGCGACCTGCGACAACGCCGCGAGATTACTTGTCACAAAGGCATTTTCGAGATCGTCGCGCGCGTGAACGCAAGCGCGCGATCGCAGATCTCGGCGGGTGGCGGTGGGGTCAACCCGGAGTAGGTCACAAGGGTGGTGACAGCAGCAGCTCCAGATTGGACGTAAGTGTCGCAATTCTGACCACTTATCGTGCGGTGGAGACCCACTACCCGCCCTTCGATCAAAACGTCCGCGAGCCACACGTCAACCCGAGTCGACTTGCTCAGCTTGTCCGTTACGAGTCCAGGCGAATTCCCCACGAACTGGCCAACACGCCATCGCGACGCGTAGGTACCCCCAGCGAAGGACCACTTGCACCCACGCAGGGTCTGGCCATTCGTGCCAGCCGCATCGCTAACGCTATTGGGGTCAATCCCCTCGCCCAGTAACTCAGTCGCTGTAAGCGCCGTACATGGTTCATACTCCGATCCGCTGTTAGCACTGTTCCAGCGATCAGAATTCACAACATCGAATGGCAACCGCCGGCCCTGATCATCAGATTGTCGCATTGATGCGCTCGAAACTGACACATCGGTCGGGGACTCCACGGCTCCGCATGCGGCAACGGATAACACCGCAAGCAACAATCCCCCGCGCACACGCTGACGACTAATCAATGCGTTCGGCCCCGGCGCTATCGGCTTCGTGGAGTACCGGACCAGCCTGCTGGGCGACTCTGCTGAGCTCAGCCGCAGAACGACTGCCGTCCTGAAGATCGGCCATGCCATTGTCAATCACGTTTCTCAAGCGCTCGAACAACGCTGCGCCTTCGTCACATCCATTGCCGAAGTAGTTCCGTGACAACACAGCTCCGAGCGCGTACCCCAACTCCCCCAACTCATCCGCACACTCCTGCGCGACGTCCGCGCGCTTCTGCCAGAGCTCCCGCACGTACACAAGCTCGCTCACAAGGCTCCTCCGGTGCGCCGAACGCGGCTGGTCGAACATTCCGTAGCGGAGACCGTCACCCCCCAAATAGAGACGGTCTCCGCTAAGGAATCCCCCTGCGCCAGCTAAGTCTGTTTTTCGGTGTTCATGAAATTAGACGCACGGGAGCACAGATCGGTTCCACGATTCGCGAAATTTCTTCTAAATCAACGGTTTTCGCAGGTCGGGCGGTCGTTCGAGCTGTACCGGCGTGTCGCCCATGGCTAGACTTCGGAGCCATGGCCTACGACCTGCAACCGTTTGACGAGACCTACTTCGACAGCGCTCCGATGAGCTACACGATCGACGTGAACATCCCCGTCGCGCCGGAGACGGCGTGGGCGGAGTTCACCCGGCAGAACACCCTCAACTGGTGCCGGGCGCTGAAATCCGTCACCTACACGTCGCCCGCTCCGTACACCGTCGGGACCACCCGCTCGGTGGCCTTGGCGCCGGGGTTCATCAAGATGGACGAGTTCTTCTTCCTGTGGGACGAGAACTCCGTGACGTCGACCTACAAGCACGCATTCCACGGCATTCGCGCGAGTATCCCCGGCCTCAAGAAGTTCGGCGAGTACACGGAGGTCTCACCGACTGAGCACGGCTCACGACTGATCTGGAAGTTCGCGATGGAACTCGGCGGCACCGGACTGCCACCGTTCCTGTCGGGCCCGATCGCCAACGGCGCGTTCGGAACGGTGAAGACCGACACCATCAAACATTTCGCCACCTTCTGACCGCTCACGAGCGCGCCCAGAAACAACAGTGTTCCGCGTGACCACCAGGTGGTCACGCGGAACACTGTCGATGAGAACGGCGGCTACGCCAGTGCCTGGCGCACGTCCTCGAGCAGGTCGTCGACGTCCTCGATGCCGACCGAGAGGCGGACGAGGTTGTCGGGGACCTCGAGCAGCGAGCCCGCGGTCGAAGCGTGCGTCATCGCGCCCGGGTGCTCGATCAGCGACTCGATACCGCCGAGCGACTCGGCCAGTGTGAAGATCTTCGTCCGTGCACAGAAGTCGAGCGCCGCCTCACGACCACCTGCGAGCTGCACCGAGATCATGCCGCCGTAGCGTCGCATCTGCTTGGCTGCGGCCTCATGGCCCGGGTGATCGGCGAGGCCCGGGTACAGGACCTTCTCGATCTTCGGGTGCGCACTGAAGAACGCGACGAGCTCCTCGGCGTTGTCGCAATGGCGGTCCATGCGCACCGCGAGGGTCTTGATGCCTCGCATGGTCAGGTAGGCGTCGAACGGCCCGGGGACCGCGCCGGCGCCGTTCTGCAGGAAGGCGATGTCCGCGTCGAGCTGCTCATCGTCGGTGACGATCGCGCCGCCGACGACGTCCGAATGCCCGCCGAGGTACTTGGTCGTCGAATGAACGACGACGTCGGCGCCGAGCGTGAGCGGCTGCTGCAGGTACGGCGTGGCAAAGGTGTTGTCCACCACCAGCTTCGCGCCGGCCGCGTGGGCGACCTCCGCGACCGCGGCGATGTCGCCCACGTTGAGCAGCGGGTTGGTCGGGGTCTCGACCCACACGAGCTTGGTCTTCGGGGTGATCGCCGCACGAATGGCGTCGACGTCGACCACCGGAGCCACCGAATAGGTGATCCCCCACTCGGAGAAGACCTTGTCGATCAGCCGGAACGTGCCGCCGTAGGCGTCGTTCGGGATCACCAGGTGGTCGCCCGGGCGCAGCGTGGCACGCAGCAGCGCGTCGGTGGCCGCCATACCCGAGGAGAATCCGCGACCGAACCGACCGGCCTCGAGCGCGGCGATATTCGCCTCGAGCACCCGCCGGGTCGGGTTGCCGGTCCGCGCGTACTCGAACCCGTCGCGCATGCCGCCGACGCCGTCCTGCGCGAACGTCGAACTCGCGTAGATCGGCACGTTCACCGCGCCGGTACGCGCGTCGGGATCCCATCCCGCATGGATCGCCTTGGTCGAAAACCCTTGATCGGTCACTACTTCTCCTCCTGCTGACGGATGGCGATGGGATGGGTGCTCGCGAACGCGAGCAGGTCGTGCCGGGTGATCACGCCGACCGGCTTACCGTCCTCCACCACCATCAACGCGTCGGCAGTGCTCAAAGCTTCCATCGCCGACGACACCGGCTCGCCCGCGCCGATCAGCCGGAACGGCTCACCCATGTGGGCGGAGACCGGGTCGGCCAGATTGGCACGACCCTCGAAGACTGCACTGAGCAGATCGCGCTCGGACACCGCGCCCGCGACCTCGCCCGCGGTGATGGGCGGCTCGGCGCCGACCACCGGCATCTGCGAGACGCCGAACTCGCGCAGGATCTCGATCGCGTCGCGCAGCGTCTCCTGCGGGTGGGTGTGCACCAGATCGGGCAGGGTTCCGCTCTTACCCCGCAGGACGTCGCCGACCGTCGACTCGGTCCGCGCGACGCCGTCGAGCGGGGTGCGGAGGAAGCCGTAGCTGCTCATCCAGTCGTCGTTGAAGATCTTCGACAGGTAGCCACGACCGCCGTCCGGCAGCAGCACGACCACCACGGCGTCCGACCCCTCGCGCTCGGCGATGCGCAGCGCGGCGACGACCGCCATGCCGCACGACCCGCCGACCAGCAGTCCCTCCTCACGCGCCAGACGACGGGTCATCTCGAAGGAGTCCGCGTCGGAGACGGCGACGATCTCGTCGGGCACGGTCGGGTCGTAGGCGTCCGGCCAGAAGTCCTCGCCGACGCCCTCGACGAGGTACGGCCGCCCCGAGCCGCCCGAGTACACCGAACCCTCCGGATCGACGCCGACGACCTTGACGCGGCCATCGGAGATCTCCTTGAGGTATCGGCCGGTGCCGGTGATGGTGCCTCCGGTGCCGACGCCGGCGACGAAGTGAGTCACGGTGCCGTCGGTGTCGCGCCAGATCTCCGGACCGGTGGTCTCGTAGTGGCTGAGCGGACCGTTCGGGTTCGCGTACTGATTCGGCTTCCAGGCGCCCGGAATGTCACGGGTCAGGCGATCGGACACGTTGTAGTAGCTGTCCGGATGCTCCGGCGGCACCGCCGTCGGGCACACGACCACCTCGGCGCCATAGGCGCGCAGCACGTTCCGCTTGTCCTCGGCGACCTTGTCCGGGCACACGAACACGCACTTGTAACCGCGCTGCTGCGCGACCAGCGCCAGACCCACACCGGTGTTGCCCGACGTCGGCTCGACGATCGTGCCGCCCGGCTTCAGCTCACCGGACGCCTCGGCCGCGTCGATCATGCGGGTGGCGATCCGGTCCTTGGAGCTGCCACCGGGATTCAGGTACTCGACCTTGGCCGCGACCAGGCCGGACCCCGGCTGCACGACCTTGTTGAGCTTGACGAGCGGAGTGTTCCCGACCAGGTCTACAACGTGATTGGCGATGCGCATACCGTCCATGGTCCCATCTACGCGCAAAGCGCGCCCGATCGGGCGCTTATAGGATCACCCGACTTATGCCGCAGCACGCTGGAGTAACCTGGCGCACATGTCTGAAGCAGTCATTGTCTCCACCGCACGTTCCCCGATCGGCCGCGCCGGGAAGGGCTCCCTGAAGGACGTCCGTCCCGACGAGCTCGCTCGCCAGATGGTCGCCGCCGCTCTCGCCAAGGTCCCCGAGCTCGATGTCACCGACATCGAGGACATCCACATGGGCATCGGCCAGCCCGGCGGCCAGGGTGCCTACAACATCGGCCGCGTGGTCGCCGTCGAGCTCGGTCTCGACCACGTGCCCGGCGTCACCGTCAACCGCTACTGCTCGTCGTCGCTGCAGACCACCCGTATGGCTCTGCACGCGATCAAGGCCGGCGAGGGCGACGTGTTCATCTCCGGCGGCGTCGAGAGCGTCTCCAGCTTCGGCGTCTCCGGCGGCGCCGACGGCGCACCGAACTCGAAGAACGCACTCTTCGCCGACGCCCAGGCGCGCACCGCGAAGACCGCTGAGGGCGGCGCGGGCAAGTGGCACGATCCCCGCGAGGACGGCCTCCTCCCCGACGTGTACATCGCGATGGGCGAGACCGCAGAGAACGTGGCGTCGTACACCGGCATCTCGCGCGAGGACCAGGACCGCTGGGGCGTCCTGAGCCAGAACCGCGCCGAGAAGGCGATCGCCGACGGCTTCTTCGCCCGCGAGATCACCCCGGTCACCCTCGCCGACGGCAGCCAGGTCACCGCCGACGACGGCCCCCGCGCAGGCACCACCTACGAGAAGATCTCGCAGCTGAAGCCGGTGTTCCGCCCCGACGGCACCATCACCGCCGGTAACGCCTGCCCGCTGAACGACGGTGCCGCCGCACTGGTCATCATGAGCGACACCAAGGCCAAGGCCCTCGGCCTGAAGCCCCTCGCGCGCATCGTCGCGACCGCGGCCACCGGCCTCTCCCCCGAGATCATGGGCCTCGGCCCGATCGAGGCGGTGCGCAAGGTGCTCCGCGTCGCAGGCATGTCGATCTCCGACATCGACCTGTTCGAGATCAACGAGGCCTTCGCGGTTCAGGTGCTCGGCTCGGCCGCCGAGCTCGGTATCGACCACGACAAGCTGAACGTCTCGGGCGGCGCGATCGCGCTGGGCCACCCGTTCGGCATGACCGGTGCCCGCATCACCACCACGCTGCTGAACAACCTCAACACCTACGACGGCCAGTTCGGCATCGAGACCATGTGTGTCGGTGGCGGCCAGGGCATGGCGATGGTGCTCGAGCGCCTCTGATCAGGCTCCCCTGCGGCAGAAGACGGCCGGGCCCGGATGATTCCGGGCCCGGCCGTTTCGTCGTCTGACCTCCTCGAAAGAGGTCAGCCGACGGTCGACGCCTCGACCAGCTCCGGCTCGTCCTCGGTCTCGGTCGGATTCTTGACCAGCAGGGACAACGCGATCAGCACCAGTCCGAGCACACCGGCGACGATGAACACCATCCGCACGCCGTTGGTGATCGCCTCCGGCGTCGCGGTACCGGCCTTCTCATCGGCCGTGGCCACCACGGTCATCAGCGTGATGAACAGGGCGGTGCCCGCGGCGCCCGCCACCTGCTGCAGCGTCCCGAGAACCGCCGATCCGTGCGCGTAGAGGCTCGGCTTCAGCGATCCGAGGCTCAGCGTCATCAGCGGCGTGAAGGTCGCGGCGAGACCGATGCACAGCACCGCGTTCGACCCCAGGAGCAACCACGCCGACGTGTTCGTGTTCACCAGCGTCAGCAACCAGACGCCGGACGCGATGAGCACGGTGCCGGGGATGACCAGCACACGCGCGCCGCGCACGTCGTAGATCCGCCCGATCAGCGGCGACGCCAGCCCCATCAGCAGACCGCCCGGCAGGGTCAGGAGTCCGGTGGTGAAGGCACTGAGCCCGAGTACCTGCTGGGCGAAGTACGGGACGACGATGAACGTGCCCATCATCGTGGCCATCGCCGCGATCACGAGAACGATCGACAGACTGAATGCGGGTACCGCGAAGACCCTCAGGTCGAGCAGCGCACGGTCGGAGCGCTGCAACTGCACCTGCCGGGCGATGAAGGCGAGCAGCCCGGCACCGCCGATCACGAACGGAATCCACACCGGCATCGCCGCACTGCCCTCGGCTGCCTGACCGATCGCGACCAGCCCGTACACGAATCCGCCGAACCCGAACACCGCCAACGGCAGCGACAGGTAGTCGATGCGCTCCGAGGTCCGGTCGCCGACCGGCTGGACGAAGACCGCGCCGACGATCAACGCGACGACCGCGATCGGCAGCACGAAACCGAAGATCCACCGCCAGTGCCAGTGGTCGAGAATGAAGCCCGACAGCGTCGGGCCGAGCGCAGGCGCCACCGCGATGACGACGGAGATGTTGCCCATCATCGCGCCGCGCCGATGCTCCGGGACCAGAGACATCACCGTGGTCATCAGCAAGGGCAGCATGATCGCGGTGCCCAGTGCCTGGACGACGCGGGCCACCAGCAGCACCTCGAAGCCCGGCGCGACGATCGCGAGAGCGGTGCCCGCGACGAACAGGGTCATCGCCGCCAGATACATCGTGCGCGTGCCGAACCGCTGAATCAGGAAGCCCGTCAACGGGATCACCACTGCCATCGTCAGCATGAAGATGGTGGTGAGCCACTGTCCTTCGGTCGGGTCGACGCCGAGATCCTTCTGCAGCACCGGGATCGCGACGCTCATCACGGTCTCGTTCAGGATCACGACGAAGGTCGCGACGATCAGCGTCGCGATGATCGTCAGGTCCTTCCGCGTCATCGCGTCGTCGGACGTGTGCGCGGTGTTTTCGGAGGTCATCGCTGCCAATCGCTAGAAATGAACTTAGAACCGTTCCAGCGAACTCCATGGCCGCTTTATTCCGCAACCGGATTTCCCGACGTCCGGTCGATCCGGGGTCACGGCACCGCGATCGTCGCGAACCCCGGCGTCACGATTCCGCTTGTGGTCAGCGCGAGCACCACCTGACCGCGCCCGGTCGACAGGGTCGCCTCGGCCGGTCGACCGTTGAGTCCGGCGCTCAGTCGCGCGACACCCGTCCTCCCCGTCGAGAGATTGGCCCACCGCACTTGCGCGAACGGCGGGCAGCCCCACCGGCCGGGAGCGATTCCGGTCACGGTCAGCTGACCCGATCGCACGCCGGTCTCGAGACCGCAGCGGATCGGCGGCGCGTCGAAGCTGCCGTTGGGGTTTCCGAACGGTGCCGCTTGGATCTGGAACGGCTGCACCGTCGACGCAGCGGCGACGCCCGGCGCCGCCATCGCTGCACCGATGCCTGCGCCGACCGCTGCTGCGGCGACGCCCACCCGCCGCCACGTATTCGTTCCGGTCATGTCCGTCTCCCCTCGATTCGACTCAGGTCGCCTCCAAGCACACAACGAATGAGCCCGGTCGCGCAATGGGTGCGCAACCGGGCTCGTCCGGATTCGGGCCGTCATGGGCCCCGATTCACTAGTCGCTGTTGATGTAGCTCAACAGTCGCAGGATCTCGACGTAGAGCCAGACCAGCGTGACCGTGAGGCCGAGGGCGACACCCCAAGCGGCCTTCGACGGCGCGCCGGCGCGGATCAGTTCGTCGGCCTGGTCGAAGTCGAGCAGGAACGAGAACGCAGCGAGCGCGATGCAGACCAGCGAGAAGATGATCGCGATCGGACCGCCGTCGCGGAGTCCGCTGTTGACGCCGAAGAGGCCGAGGACCAGGTTGCCGAGCATCAGGACGAGCACGCCGACCATGCCGGCCATCAGCATGCGCGTGAAGCGCGGCGTGACACGGATGGCGCCGACCTTGTAGACCACGAGCATGCCGACGAACACACCGACCGTGCCCAGCACAGCCTGGCCGATCAGCACGCCGGCGGAGGTGCCGCCGCTGATCACCCAGTTGCCGAAGACGTACGAGATGGAACCGACGAACAGTCCCTCGAACGCCGCATAGGTCAGGACGATCGCAGGGTTGTCCTGCTTGCGGCCGAAGCTCGCGATCAGGACGAGGACCAGGCCGCCGATCGCGCCGACCGCCATCAGCGGCGACGCCAGCGTCGCCTGCTGCGAGATCGCGTAGTAGGCGCACGCGGCGACGACGATGAGCACGCCGAGCGTCATCGCGGTCTTGGTGACCACGTCGTCGATCGTCATCGGGCGGGTGTCGGTCCGCGGCGCGTAGCCCTGGGTGTACTGCTCGGTGTACTGCTGCTGCCCGGTCGCCATCGAGGCCTGACCGGCGCCGGCGAGTCCCTGACCGAAGGAGGCGTAGCCGCCTGCCTCCTTCTTGTTGTCACGGACCACGCCACGCATGATCGGGTTACTGCTCTCTCGCACTGGTGCTCCTTAGGAAAGATGTGCGCATCAGTTGACTTGGCTGATTCACGTGTTCAACGATCGTCGAGCCGATTCAGTTCCGACTTTACCTATTCTTGACCGAGACCATGGCACACGGCGCGCAGCGCCGACTCCGCGAGGTCGTATCCCTCACCCCACGGCAGCCCCGGTTTGGCGATCATCAGCGACGCGAGTCCGTGCGCCGTCGCCCACAATTTCAGCACGGTCTGCACGGTGTCCGTCCGCGGAATGAGCCCCTGGTCCATCAATGCCTCGACCGTGTCGGAGAAGTGCATGAATGCCGACGACAGCAGCACCTGGTCAGTGAGCGTCGGCTCCCCTGGAGGGGTCACCCGAGCGAAGGTGATTCGGTACATCACCGCACTGTCGATGGCGAACCGCACGTACGCCAGACCCTGCGCGAGGCCACGTTCGAAGAGGTCGTCGATGCCGTCCGAGGCGCGCATCATCACCTCGTCGAATTGTTCGAAGAACCGGGCGCAGACCGCGTCGAGCAGCGCCTCCTTGTCCTCGAAGTGCAGGTAGATCGACGGTGGCGTGACACCGACCCGGCCGGCGACGGCGCGGATCGAGACCTTCTCCTCGCTGCCGGTCTCGATCAGCAGGTCGGTGGTGGCGGAGATGATCTCCTCGGCCAGCTGCTCACCCGATCCGCGCGGTGAGCGCGGTCGCGGCGACACATGATCGTTCATGACCGCAGTTCACTCCTCCTTGAAGCCGATCCGGTCGTGCAGTTTGCGAAGCGGAGCCGGTGCCCACCAGTTTCCCACTCCCATCAAACGCATGAACGCCGGAACCAGGAGCATGCGAATGAATGTGGCGTCCATCAGCACCGCGATGGTCAGCCCGACGCCGAACATCCGCATGAACGACACCTCCGACGCGGCGATCCCCGCGAAGACGATGCTCATCAGCAGAGCCGCCGCCGTCACCACGCGCCCCGTCCGCGCGAGGCCCACCGCGACCGCATGATCGTTGGCCGCCCGGGTCCGATCGGATTTCAGCCATTCCTCCCGGATGCGACCGAGCAGGAAGACCTCGTAGTCCATCGACAGGCCGAACGCGATGCAGAACATCAGCACCGGCATCGTCGCCACCAGATAGCCGGTCGGCGTGGTGCCGAATCCGTCGAGGTGCCCGTCCTGGAAGATCCACACCATCGCCCCGAAGGTCGCCGACAACGAGAGCACGTTCAGCACCAGCGCCTTCAGCGGAAGCACCACGCTGCCGCTGAACAGGAACAGCAGCACATAGGTCAGCACCGCGATCACGCCGAGCACCCACGGCAGGTACTTGTACAGCGCGGCCACCACGTCGTGATTCATCGCCGCGAGTCCGGTGAAGCTGACCGCGGTCCCGGTCGGCGTGGGCACGGCCCGGAGCGCGACGATCTGGTCGTCGCCCGCGTCGCTCAGCGGCTCGACGTCGCTCGAGACCGTCACCAGCGCGTACTCGCCGGCCCTGTCGGCGGGATCGCCGGGCGCGACCTTCCCGCCGTCGACGTACACCCCGGCGGGCGAGGTCACCGCGCCGGTGCCGTCGACCATCGAGAGCTCGGCCGCGTACTGCCCGAGCGCCTCGTCGGAGACGTGCCCCGCCACGACCGCCGTCGCCGACCCGCCGGAGTCCTGCGCGTACTGATCGCGGATCTCCTGCTGTACCGAGTGCGCCGTCGCCGACGCCGGGAGCACGCGGTCGTCGGGGAAGCCGAACTTGATACCCAGGAACGGCGCACCGAGCACGAGCAGCACTGCGGGAACGATGATCGCCACCGGGACCGCGCGCCGCAACACACTCGTCGCCATGCGGTACCAGCCGGTCTGCTCGACGGGTTTGGGTTCCGGATCCGGCAGGCCGCGCCGATGGCGGATCCACGCGCGCACGTCGAGCGAGTCGACGCGGTCGCCGAGCACCATCAGCAGGGCGGGTGTGATGATCAGCGCGGCCGCGACCGCCACGATCACCACGCCGACACCCGCATACGCGAACGACCGCAGGAAGTACATCGGGAAGATCGCAAGGGCGGCGAGTGAGAGTCCGACGGTGATGCCCGAGAAGAAGACCGTGCGTCCGGCCGTGTCCATGGTGCGGAGAATCGCCGCGCGGCGGTCGAGACCGCGGTCCACCTCTTCGCGGTAGCGCGTCACGATGAGCAGGGTGTAGTCGATGGCCAGCGCGAGGCCCATCGCGGTCGTGAGGTTGAGCGCGAAGATGGAGACGTCGGCGAATCCGGCGATCAACCGCAGCAGCGCCAGGGTGCCGAGAATCGCCGAGACACCGACGACGATCGGCAGAGCCGCCGCGACGAGCCCGCCGAAGACCACGATCAACAGCACGAAGCTGATCGGGATGGCGATCGCCTCGGCCACCGCGAGGTCCTTGGACGTCTGCTCGTTGACCTGGTTGTACATCAGGCCCTGGCCGCCGACCTGGATCTCGAACCCGTCCGTGGTGCCGGTCAACTGCTCCGACAGCGCGGTCGCGTGGGCCGGCGCCTCCTCGTCGCCACCATCGAGACCGGCGATGATGAGCGTCGACGCCTTGTCCCGGCTGAGGAGTTCACCGACGAGGCCGGGATTCGCCCAGATGCTCAGGATCGGCTGCTGCACGTATCCCGCGGCGTCGAGTTCGGCGGTGATCTTCCGTCCGACCGCGGCCGCCTGGGGGCTGGTCGACATGTCGGTGCCGGGCGGTCCGTCGATCTTGACCACGACGGTGGCACCGCCGCGGTGAAAGTGCTGGTCGAGGATGTCGCGGGCCTGCGAGGACTCGGCATGCGGATCGTCGTATCCGCCGGCGAGCATCCGATCCGCGGCGCCCAGCCCGTAGACGCCGCAGAGTGCGAGTACCACCACCGCGAGTCCGAGCACCAGCTTCGGCGCGGCGACGACTCCCCGGGTCAATCGTGTCAGCATCGGCCCTCCCGATCGGTTGACTTTCTACCGTTAACTTAACACCGGTATCCCATTGAGCGGAAGAATCACGTCGCCTGGGTGATTCGCGACACAGGCAAAATAGAACATGTTTCAATCGACGGCATGGCGGCGATCGACGAAGAAGACAGCGCACAGGTAGCACGTCCGAGCGAGTCCAGGCGGGACCCCGAATGGCTCCGCGAACGACTCAGCGAATGGCTGCAGCAACACGAGGGCTCCGACGCACAGGTCACCGAGGTGACCGTGCCGGAATCGAACGGCATGTCGAGCGAGACCCTGCTCGCGGAGGCGTCGTGGGGCGGGCAGCAGCGCTCCCTCGTGGTCCGCGTCGCGCCGGTCGCCGACAGCGATCCGGTGTTCCCCAGCTACGACCTCGACGGGCAGTACCGACTCGTGGAACACGTGCGCGCGCACGCGAACATCCCATTGCCGCGACTCTGGTGGTCTGAACCGGGAACCGACGCGCTGGGTGCGCCGTTCTTCGTCATGGACCGGGTCGACGGCGAAGTACCGCCCGACGTGATGCCCTACAACTTCGGATCGTGGGTCAGCGAGGCCTCGGCCGAGGACCGTACGCGACTCATGCGGTCGTCGGTGGCAGTGCTCGCCGAGGTGCATGGGGTTCCGGTCCCCGACGACATCATCGAGTTGCCCGCCGACGGCGAATCGCCCCTGCGCGCGCACATCCGCAGGCTGCGCGCGTTCTACGACTGGGCCAGCGCGGGACGCGCCGGCTCACCGTTGATCGAGCGCGCGTTCGCGTGGGTCGAGGAGAATGCGCCCGAATCCGCCGACAACGTCCTCACCTGGGGCGACGCCCGGATCGGCAACATCATGTACCGCGACTTCGAGCCGGTGGCGGTGCTTGACTGGGAGATGGCGGCGGTCGGCCCGCGCGAGCTCGACATCGCGTGGATGATCTTCCTGCACCGCTTCTTCCAGGATCTCGCCGAGATGGCGGGCCTGGAGGGACTGCCGGACTTCCTGCGCCGCGAGGACGTCGCCGCCGAGTATCTCGAACAGACCGGCCACGAGCCCGTCGACCTCGACTTCTACACCGCGTACTCGGCCCTGATTCACGCCGTGATCATGTTCCGAATTCAATGTCGGGCAATCCATTTCGGTCAGGCGCAGGAGCCGGCCGATCCGGACGAGATGATCATGCACCGAGTGACGCTGGACGCGATGCTCAACGGAACCTACTGGGCGGGAGTGAAGTAGATGCTGTCGGAGATGGACGACTACCCCATCCACCAGGTCGCCGAGGTCATCCGGCACGTCGGGACGTCGGACCGGAACTTCTACGACCGCTACTACTTCAACTGCCATCACGGCGACCCGGACGACCCGTGGCTCATCATCGGCCTCGGCGTGTACCCGAACCTCGGGGTCACCGACTGCTTCGCCGTGGTGCGTTACCACGACGAGCACATCGTCGTCCGCGGGTCCCGGGCACTCGGCGCGAATCGCAATGAGCTCCAGGTCGGTCCGTTCACCGTCGAGATCCTCGACGGACTGAAGCGGCTTCACGTGAAACTCGAACCGGGCCACGGCGATCTCTCGTTCGACCTGGTCTTCGACGCCGACGGCCCCGCCGCCTTGGAGCCCAGACACTTTCAGCGGCAGCTGGAGCGCGTCACGTTCGACACCATGCGCTTCGTCCAGACCGGCCGGTGGACCGGGTCGATGACGGTCGACGGTCAGGACTTCGACGTCGAGCCGGAGACCTGGCGCGGCAACCGTGACCGGTCATGGGGTGTGCGCCCCGTCGGCGAGGCCGAACCGCCCGGGCGTCGGGCCGCGAACACCGATGCGACGTCGTTCTTCTGGATCTACTCGGTGATGCGGTTCGAGGACTACGCGGTCAGCGTGATCGTGCAGGAACTGCGGACCGGAGAACGGATCATGGGCGATGCCCGGCGGATCTGGAACGACCCGGAGCGCGAGCCCGAATGGCTCGGGCGGGTGGAGCACGACGTCCAGTTCGTCTCCGGCGGTCGTGAACCCGCCTCGGCGACACTGCGTTTCATCAAGCCCAGCGGGGAGGAGATCGTCGTCCGCTGCGCTCCGCAGCTGGCCAACTTCATCGGCTTCGGCACCGGTTACGGACTGGAGCAGGACTGGCGTCACGGTATGTGGCAGGGAGAGGAGAAGGTGGAGGCCCTCCACCAGAAGATCTCCGAGCTCGACGCGACCATGAAACTGTTCTGCCCGGCCGACTACCTGGCGACCTTCGAGCTGTCGGAGAACGGCGAGACCGTCCAGGGACGGGGCCTGTTCGAGTTCTCCGTGATCGGCCCGCACGACCAGTACGGGTTCACCGAGTACACCGACGTGGCACCGTAGAGAACTCTGTCGAGTTGTGCACCCTGGGGATGCACAACTCGACAGAATTCGCGGGTCAGTTCTGCGGGACCGCGCAGCCGTCGGGACCGCAGGCGTCACTGTCGGCGAGCAGCGTCGGCTGCGGACGTTCGCCCCATGCTTGACTGAGAGCCTGCGCGAACAATTCCTTGGGTTGGGCGCCGGAGACCGCGTACTTGCGGTCGAAGACGTAGAACGGCACGCCGTTCACGCCGAACTCCTGGGCCTGGCGCTCGTCGGCTCGCACCTCGTCGGCGTACCGCTGCTCGTCGGCGAGCACCTCGCGTGTCGCGGCCTCGTCGAATCCGGCACCGACCGCCACCCGGACCAGTCGCTCGGTGTCGCCGAAGAGCGGCTCGGCGTCGGCGAAGTTGGCCGCGTACAGCGCGTCGAGCATCTGCTCCTGTTGGCCGAGTTCCTTGGCCCAGTGGAGGAGCCTGTGCATGTCGAAGGAATTACCGACGTCTCGGCCCGTCACGACGTACTCCAAGCCGGCCTCATTCGCGGCCGCGCCCAGCTGTCGTTCGCCGGCTTCGGCCTCTTCCAGGGTCCGGCCGTACTTCTTGGCCAGATGGTCGATGACGTTGCCCGAGGTGCCGGTCGGCGCGGTGGGATCGAGTTCGAACGACCGGTGGACCACGTCCACCTGGTCTGCGTGATCGAACTCGATCAGCGCGTCGTTGAACCGCTTCTTCCCGAGGTAGCAGAAAGGACAGTTGACGTCGGTCCAGATCTCGACCTGCATGATGTGCGCCTCCAAGCGTGGGTTTCGTACAGGTGTAACAGCCGCGATGACGGCGATGTTCCCTCACGCCCTCGCCGAGGCGGGTTCGCGGCCCACGGCGACGGGTTCCGGCCGGTTCGGGAGGGCGAGTGCGAGCACGCCGCCGACCACCGCCAGCGCCGTCGCCCACCAGAAGGCGTCGCGGAATCCACTCTCGGCGGTCGCGCCCGCGGTCAGGACCACCGCGATGACGGCAGTCCCGAATGAACCGCCCACCTGCTGAAACGTCCGCGTGACGATACTGACGTCGTGTCGCTCCGCGTTGTCGATCCCGAAGAATCCCGATGCCATCAACGGACTCAGCAGGGTGCCCAACCCCAGACCCCGCACGAAGAGCGCGACCATCAGCCCGACCAGGCTCGCCGATTCACCGACCACGGCGAACGGAACCGTGGCCGCGGCCACGATCCCGAAGCCCGCCACCGCGACCCACCGCGCACCGATCCGGTCGGTCAGGGCGCCCGCGAGCGAACGCGACAGCAGCGCACCCACGCCCTGCGGAATCAGCACCAGCGCGGCGTCGAGCACCGACTCGCCCCTGATCTGCTGGAGGTACAGGGGCAGGGCCAGCATTGCGCCGAAAGACGCGACGCCGAAGAAGAACAGGCCGACAGCCGATGCCGACACCGCACGTTTCGCCAGCACCCTGACGTCGACGAGCGTCGGGGCGGAGGACCGCACGGACCGCAGGGCGAACAGCGCCAGCAGCGCCACCCCGACGACGAGCGGGAGCACGACATCGGTACGCCACAGTCCGCGGTGCGTGTTCGACAGGCCCAGCAAGACCCCGACGAGTCCGGGCGCGAGCAGGCAGAGCCCGAGGGCGTCGAGCCGAGCACGCGAGGAGTCAGTCGACCTGTCGTCGGGGATCCGGCGCGACAGCGCAAGGGCGACGGCACACACCGGGACGTTGACGACGAACAGCCACTGCCAGTCGAGCCAGTGCAGGATCAGTCCGCCGATCACCGGTCCGAGAATCGGGCCGAGCGCCGTCGGCAGGCTCACCATCGCCACCAGTCGGCCCAGGGCCCGACCGCCGCTCGCGGCGACGAGCACCGAAGTCATCAGCGGGAACAGCAGTCCACCGCCGAGGCCCTGCAGGACGCGGAAGACGATGAGCGCCTGGACGTTCCACGACAGAGCACAGAGGATCGAGCCCGCCAGGAAGAGTGTGAGCCCGGCCTGCCAGGCGGCGCGTGAGCCGAATCGCGTAGCCGCCCAACCGGCGAGCGGCACCGCCACTGCGACCGCGAGCAGATAGCCGGTACTCACCCACTGGACCGTGTCGACGGTCGCATCCAACGCCGTCGTCAGACGATCGAACGCGATCGTCACGATAGTCGTATCGAGGATCGGCGCGATGAGTCCGGCGATCACCGCCACGGCGACGCGCTTGGCCTCCGGCGGAATGGTGCCACTCTCGTGGTTCGACATCGCCACTCCTTTTAGGTTCACCTATGTATCTAATGTTCGCACCAACATAGGCCGATGCGATAAGATACGCAAGTGGATCTAAAGGAGAACGGTGGGCGCGCGTCGAGACGCCGCGGCGCGGAACTCGAGGACGCCATCCTCACCGCGGCGTGGGATCAACTGACCGAACGCGGCTACGGAGGCCTGTCGTTCGAGGCGGTCGCCGATCGTGCGGGCACGAGCCGACCCGTCCTCTACCGGAGGTGGGCGTCCAGGGCAGAGCTGCTCGAAGCCACGGTTCGGCACCACGGTGCCGGCGAGGACACCGCCGCACCGGACACCGGGAGCCTCCGCGGCGACCTGCTCACGGCGCTGCGGCGGTCGAACGAGCGACGGTCGAACTTCCTGGTGCTGCTGAGCGCCAGCCTCGGCGAGTACTACGCCGAGACCGGCACCAGCCCGCGGGATGTGCGCGAATACCTGCTCGGCGAACACCGCCTGGCGATCGACGACATCCTCGAGCGCGCCGTCGCACGCGGCGAGGCGGACCCGGCCCGGCTGACCCCCCTGGTCCGGGACGTGCCGTTCAACTTGTTCCGCCACGAGGTGTTGATGTCGCTGACGTCGGTTCCCGACGCGACCCTCGAGGCGATCGTCGACGACGTCTTCCTGCCTCTCGTGACGCCGCGATAGTCCGCAGCCGCTACCGGTACTTGTAGAAGCCCTCGCCCGCGGCGAGTCCCAGCTTGCCCTTGTCCATGTAGTTCTCCTTGAGCCACGCGGCCATCCGCTGCGCATGCTCGTCGCCGTTGACCATGATGTTGTACGGCGTGTTCAGGCCGATCACGTCATAGATCTGGAACGGGCCCATCGGCGCGCCCGTCGCGATCCGCCACGTGTTGTCCACGTCTTTCGGCTCGGCGTAGTCGCCTGCCGCCAGTTCGAGCGCGGCGTTGAGGAACGGCACGAGCAGCGAGTTGAGGACGTAGCCCGCCTTCTCCTTGTGAATCGGGATCGCGACCATGCCGATCTCACCGGCGAACTCGACGAGCCTGTCGAAGACGTCCGGAGAGGTCTGCGCCGTCCCCATGACCTCCGCGGTGTTGAACTGCCACACGCGATTCGCGAAGTGCAGCGCCAGGAACCGATCCGGACGGTCGGTGGCGCCGACGATGTCGCTGGGCAGCAGGGTCGACGAGTTGGTCGCGAAGATCGTCTTCTCCGGAGCGGCCGCCGAGAGCTTCCGATAGATCTCGCGCTTGAGGTCGAGGATCTCGGGGACGGCCTCGATCACCAGGTCCGCATCCGTCACCGCGGCCGCCAGGTCCGACGAGTAGGTCAGCCTGCCGAGCGCGGCGTCGGCCTTTCCGTCTGCGGCTCCCGGCACCTCGTTCCGGTAGGTGGTCACGAGACCGGCGAAGCGTTCTTTCGCGGCGGCGAGCGCGTCGTCGTCGATGTCGTAGGCGGTCACCTCGAACCCGCTGTACGCGGTCTGGAACGCGATCTGCGATCCGAGCACGCCGGTTCCCAGAACCACTACCTTCTTGATGTCGGACATAGTCAGTTCCTCTCATCGTTGTCGGCTAAGAATCCGTCGACGATCTGCCGCAGTTGCCTGCGGAGGTCGTCCTCGGGGTCGGACACGGACTCAGCAGGGGTGAGTGTCGCGGCGATCCGGGCGACGTCGAGATGCACCGCGGCGAACACCGAGCGACTCGCCGCCCGCACCGCCCCGGGTGTGGTCGTGATGCCCCGACGGTCCGCTTCGGCAGCCAGCACTCGACCCAGCGCCGCCTCGGTGAGACGCACCAACTCGATCCCCGCCGCCCGGTGCGGCTCGCTCTGCGCGCCGAAGATCAGCTCGCGCTGGTAGGCCGCGGCGTTCTCCGGCCGCATCGCCGCGCTCCGCAGTATCGGATCGACCACGGCGAGCAACCTGTCGATCACATCGCCCGCCTGTCCCGACCGCTCCTCCCCCGCCTCCAGCGACAGTCGGAACTGCTCGTTGTAGACCATCAGCAGCAGTTCCACCTTCGATGAGGCATAGCGGAACAGGGTGCCCGCGGCGACGTCGGCGCGGTCGGAGACCTCTCGCGTGGTCACCGCGTCGTACCCCTTCTCGGCGAATAGCTCGGCGGCGGCGGCGAAGATCCGGTCGCGCTTCTCCTGCATGTTGCGGTCGCGGCGCCCGGGCAGTCCGGAATCGGTGTCGGCCATCCGCCCACCTCCCACTTTCTGAGTTCGCTCATTATTGAGCATACTCCGTTTTCCATTGGACTAAAGGACTAAGAACCGCAACGCGGCCGGGCACGGACCGATGCGTCGCCCCCACCCTCGGCCTGGCATGCTGGTCTCCGCGCCCCCATAGCCCAACTGGCAGAGGCAGCGGACTTAAAATCCGCAAAGTCAGGGTTCGAATCCCTGTGGGGGCACTTGGTTCGACTCGTTCGATCGCGACATCGCAGCGCGCGCGATCGTGGCGCTCCGCCACCGGATGAGCGGACTTCAGCCGGTTCGGCAGCCGCTCAGCGCCTCGGACGAGGATCGCCCAGGGACCTGCGGAGCGCGTTGACGCGGCGGCCCAGCCGCCAGCACGACCTCGCCCACTCCACTGCGCACAAGGTTTACCGATCAGCGACGAGAACCCCGGAAATGGGCGACGTCGGCGCTGAGCGGTCAATCCTGTGTCGATACCCGCTCCAGTCCGCAACGGGTCGGTCCCGCCCGCACAGCCGCATGCAGCTGACGCCTCCGTAGCGTCACGAGCAAGGGAGCGGGAACACGGCCTAACGTGCGGCCGGATCGATTCGAAAGACGGCGCAACGTCCCGCCAGCGCCTCGAACTCGTCGGGGGTGCCCTCAGTAACCAGGCCCGCGTCGCGCATGAGTGGAACTCCGGTCGGGACGAGGGTCGGGAACTGACGGAGCAGCGGCCTCGCCTCAGCTTCCGACATCTCGACGAGCCGCACACTCGTGGCGCGACGACCCTGCCCGAGAGTGGCCTCCGGGTCGGCCCGCGCATTGCGGACCCAGTCGGCGCCGGGGAATCCGCCGACGACGTAGCGCCGGCCATCGACGGTCATCGGAGTCACCGGCGTCTTGCGCGGCTTCCCCGACTTGCGCCCGACGACAGTGAGGACGACTGGCCCCTTGTCGCCGAGCACGCCCAGCCTGCCCACAGCGATCATCACCTTGTTCACCGGCTTGAGCCACCACGGCGGCTTCGGGTTACTGGCCATCGAATCAGCCCGCCATGCGCGCTTTCACCGCGTTGGTCGCCAGGTACGCGCCGTAGAGACCGAGACCGACGACGCCGACCTTGCGCGTCCGGGGAATCGCGATGGCGGTGCCGACGGCCGTCTCGATCGCGCCGTTGACCTGCATCGCCTGGTCGACGTTGTCGGGGAACGCGGTGGCGGTCAACGCGCGGAATGGTCCGGGAACCACGAAATGCGCGACACCGGTCGCCGCGAGAACCGCACCGCCGACGGTGGCGAGTCGATTCGATGTCGCACAGGAACAGTTTTCAGCGGATTCGGTCATTGCAATTCTCGCTTTCGTCTGACGCACCGTCGACGACGGCGACACCCTCATGTCTACCCGAACCGTGGCCTCGCGCAAGGGCGGTGGAACCGCGGACCTCGGCCACGGACGGCCGGAGAGCCCGTCGACGGCCGGCCCGCGCGCGAATCCCGCGGATGGGGCGATCCTGTGCCGCCACAACACTTCCCGAGACCGAATCGTCTACCCTGAGCCGATCCGCCCGTCGAGGAGAACCGTGAACTCTGTCAGTCGCCGCCCCCGCCGCACCCGTCTCGTCCGTGCAGCCTTCGCCGGACTCGTCGCCGCCACCGCCCTGACCGGAGCACCGATGGTCGCTGCGCAGGGAATCGCGCACGCGACGCCGACCACCGTCGCCGCACCGATCCGCCTCGACGGCGCCTCCAACTTCCGCGACATCGGCGGCTATCAGACGGCCGACGGTCGCACCGTACGCAGCGGCATCGTGTTCCGCTCGAACAAACTGAGCTCACTGACCGACTCCGACAAGCAGCAGATCACCGCCGCGGGTATCACCCTCGACGTCGACCTGCGCAATGCCTCCGAGCGCAAGGAGGCCCCCGATCAGCTGCCCGCGAGCGTCCGCTACCAGGTGGCCGACGTGGTCGGCATCGATCACGGCATCTGGTTCCACGAGTTCGTTCCGCTCACGCTCGGCCGCGCCCTGATCGATGCGTACACGACCGGGTCGTCGAACGTCGGCCAGAGCATCGGGTACCCGTTCATGGTCACCTTCCGCGGCTCCGACTTCGCTTTCCACGACCTGGTCACCGCCGTCGCGAACAACTCCGGCGGCACCGTGTTCCACTGCAGCGCAGGCAAGGACCGCACCGGCTGGGGCACTGCAATCCTGCTGAGCATTCTCGGCGTACCGCGGGCGACCATCGAAGCCGACTTCCTGAAGTCGAACACCTACCTGGGGCGTTCGGACGCCGTCGAGCTGTCGTGGCTCAACGCCGCATACGACGAGGTCGAACGGCTCTACGGCAGCATGGACGCCTATGTCCGCAAGGGCTTGAAGATCAGCGGCCCGACGATCGACGCGCTGCGCAGCCGCCTGCTGGTCTGACGTCGTCCGGAGACGCTTCTCACCGCAGCGCCTGTGCCACCAGGTGCATCGCGGCGGACGTCGCGAGGCGCCGAACGCTGTCCCGATCACCGGGGAAATGCCTGGTCACGGTCACCGTCTCGCGGCCGGAGACAGCGACTCCGAAGCACACGGTGCCGACCGGCTTGCCCGGCCGCGCGCCACCCGGGCCGGCGATCCCGGTCGTCGAGACGGCCACATCCGAGCCGAGCACGCGACGCGCGCCGTCGGCCATCGCGGCGGCCACCGGTTCGCTCACCGCGCCGAGCTCGTCGATCAGTTCCGGCGGGACGCCGAGCACGCCGGACTTGACCTCGTCGGCATACGAGACGACACCGCCCAGCATGTAGGCCGACGATCCCGCACGATCGGTCAGCGCGGCCGCCACCATGCCGCCCGTGCACGACTCCGCGGTACCGATCGTGCGGTCGCCGAGGAGCCCCGCGAGGACGTCGCCGATCGACGAGCCGTCCGTCGAGTACACCCGGTCGCCGTGCCGCTCCAGCAACAGCGCTTCGAGCGTCTGATACGCCTGTGCGGCAACGGTTTCGAAGCGCGTGACGATCTCCAGCTCACCGCCGCGCATGCAGGTGGTGATCTCGAGGTCGCCGAAGCCGTCGACGGTGCCTTCGGCGTCCCGCAACGACACCGCGAGGTCCGCCTCCGACAGCCCGTACGCCCGGATCGTGTGCTGGTCGTAGGCGGCGCGTCCGGCGATCGCCGCTTCGACCGCCTCGGTTGCCACCGCACTGGGCCACATCGCCTGAACCTCATGAGGCGGGCCGGGCAGAACCAGGATCGCGGGAAGCCCGCCGGTCGCCGGAACGGCTACGCCTGGCGCGGTGCCGGTCGGCGGAATCGCCTCCGCGCCGAGGGGAATGAGGGCCTGTTTGTCGATCGCGGCGACCACCGCGCTCGGGAGGTCGTCGTCGTACTTGCGCCAGTTCCGGATCACCGACTCGATCACGGCGCGGATGCGGTCGTCGGACCGCAGCGCCCGGCCGGTGAAGTCGGCGACCGCGGCCACGGTCAGGTCGTCGGCCGTGGGACCGAGACCGCCGGTGGTGACGATGAGATCGACACGCTGATCGGTGAGGAACCCGAGCTGCGCAGCGAGGTCATCGGGACGGTCGCCGCAGACGGTGATGTGCGCGATGTCGACACCGAGTTCCAGCAACTGCTGCGACACCCACGGACCGTTCCGGTCGGCGATGCGACCGCTGAGGACCTCGGTGCCGGTGACGACGATTCCTGCGCGAATGCTCACGGTCTCGAGGGTACGTCGGCGTCATCGCGCCGGACCACGAAGACGCCGGCCCGCCGCGCCTCACTGGCGATCGGTCCCGTCCTCGCTCCCGCGCCGCCGGCGGCGATGCCTGCCGGATCGGGCCCGTCGACGCGTGAATCGGTCGACGCCGAGCACCACCACCGGCAGCGCGAGGACCACGATGATCAGCCGCAGACTCTGCACCGTGGCGATCAGCGCCATATCCGAATCCGCCGAGCTGGAGGCGCTCGCCACCACCGCGTTGATGCCGCCCGGCGTGGTCGCGAGGTAGGCGTCGGCGACCGCGACCCCCGTCAGATGTGCGACGCCGACCGCGAGCAGCGCCACCATCACGCACATGCCGATGATGGACGCGGTGATGGCGGGCAGTGCGCGGGCGAGGCGCCGCCAGATCTGCCGGTTGAACATGAGGCCGACTTCCAGACCGACCACCACCAGCAGGATCTCCTTGAACATGCCCTGCGGGGCGAACCCGCGGCTGAGGTGCGTGCCGCCGATGATCGCCGCCACGATCATCGGGCCGATCAAACCGCCGCCGGGAATCCTGAACCGGCGGCCCAGCCACATCCCGGTGAGCGCGAGCATGACCGCCGTCGACAGGCCGGCGACCTGGTCACCGCGGCCGACGAGCTGGAACAGGCTCTCGGTCGGCGCCGACGTACCCGCTGTGCCGCCGGCCAGCGCGACCAGGACGAACGGCGCGCTCGCACTCACGATCAGCACCCGTGAGTACTGCATGAAGCCGACCACGTCCTTCCGGGCGCCGAAGTCGTCGCACATGGTGACCACCGCCGACGACCCGCCGGCCATCAGCCCGAGAATCGCGGTCGGCCGGTCGACGCCGGCCGACCACCGGCTCAGCGCCCACGCCAGCACCAGCGACAGCGCGATGGTCAACACCGACACCGCGACGAACGGTGCGAGCGCGGGGCCCACCGCCCGGATCGCATCGACGTTCAGGTATCCGCCGAGCATCACGCCGATGAAGGCCTGCGTCCAGCGGCTGACATCGGCGGGCACTGCGACGCCGCGGACCGCGGTCATCCGCACCGCGACGCCGAGCACCAGCGCCGCCAGCAACGACGGGGCGGGAACCCCGACGCGTGCCGCGAGTTCGGCGAGGACCCAGGCCGCGGCGATGACGCCGACGTATCGCGCCGGACGCGGAATACGGAATCGCTTGGGCGGGGACGGATCAGATGTCTGTACCGGCGGCTCGACGACTTCCGGTGGCGACTGGACGTGCATGTCGGCGACCGGGCTGGTGAGTGTCACGCCTCCTGCGTAGCGGCACTCGGTGACCGGCGCTCATCCGGAAGATGACCTTTGACGGAATCTTGACGCGGAACCGCGGACAGCGTCAGTCGTCTGCGGTATCGAGCGCGTCGAGAGCCCGAAGCGCGACCCCGGACCATTCGACGTTCTCGCGCTCGAATGCCAGGCCCCGCAACAGCGTGAGATACGGCCCGACGGTCGCCGGGTCGGCGAGGCCCTCGGCCTCCGACCGCCCCTTCAGCAGGTAGGCGCGGATTCGCTCGTAGTGCTCCAGCTTGCGTTCGGCGGCGGCACGTCGCGCGACGATCGACTCGCGGATCGCCGCGGCGTCCCCCGCGTGGTGCGACTGGACCATCACCATCAGGTCGTCGCGGATCGCGGTGGGCCGCGGATCCGACCGAGTGAACTCCGCGAGTTCGCGGCGTCCGCGGTCGGTCAGGCCGAAGACCCGCTTGTTCGGCCGCTTCTCCTGCTCCACGACGCGCGCAAGGATCATCTCCTCCCGCTCCATCTTGTCCAGCTCACGGTAGATCTGCTGCGGCGCCGCAACCCAGAACCGGGCGTGGAGGTCGTCGAAGCCCTTGGCGATGTCGTACCCGGACACCTCCCCGTCGGTGAGGAGGGTCGCCAGAATCGCATGCCGGAGCGCCATGACCTCACCCTAGTCAACAAATTGCGTACTGGAACGTAGACGGCAGGCGATCTCGGCGGCATACTCAACAGCAGATCTATTCAATAAATTCACTAGGAGACGTCATGCGAGAGTTCCGTGCGGCAGTCGAGGCCCGCGACGAGGCGGCGATCGAAGCCCTGCTGGCCGACGACGTCCGATTCACCAGCCCGGTCGCCTTCACGCCCTACGACGGCAAGCACATCACCGCTGCCATCCTGCGCGCCGTGATGCGGGTGATGGGCGACGACTTCGAGTACGTGCGAGAGTTCGTCGGCACCGACGAGCACGACCACGCTCTGGAGTTCCGATCCGTCGTCGCGGGCAAGCAGATCAGCGGTTGCGACTTCATCCACGTGAACGACGACGGCCGGATCGACGACCTGATGGTGATGGTCCGTCCGCTGTCGTCCGCCAACGCGCTGGCCGAGGCGATGGGCGCACAGTTCGACCGCATCGTCGCCGAGGCGACCGCGGCAGCACAGAACGACGAGCCGAGATGACGTCTGTGCCGGCCCTCGTCCTGCGCGCTCCCCTGCTGGTCACGCAGGCGATGCGTGTGCGCGCCACCGTTCCCCGGCTTCCCGAGGCCGCCTGCACCACCGGAACCGTCGGCACCGGGCCGGCGGCACAACTGGTGGTCGTCGGCGACAGTGTGGCCGCAGGCGTCGGCGTCGATCATCACGAGGCGACCGTCGCCGGGCAACTCGCCCGACGACTGTCTGAGACGTACGACCGCACCGTCCGATGGCGCGTACGAGCCCGCTCGGGTGACACGGCCGCCGATGTGGTCGCCGATCTCGACACGACGTCGGTAGCCGACGCGGACGTCGTCGTGGTGTCGATCGGTGTCAACGACGTGAAGAACCTGCATTCGGCGAATCGATGGCGGTCAGATCTGACGGCGCTGTTGACGCTGCTGTCCGACGCCGCCGAGGCGCCGGTGCTGCTGATGGCGCTGCCGCCGATCGATGCGCTGCCCGCCCTACCCGCCGAGCTCGGCGGGTTCCTCGCCGCGCGCGGTCGTGCCTTCGATGCCATCGCTCGCGAGGTGTGCGATCGGATTCCGGACGTCACATATGTGGTGTGCGAGGCACAGTTCACCGGGGAGATGTTCGCCGCGGACGGTTTTCACCCGTCCGCCCGCGCCCATCGTGCCCTCGCGGACACGTGCGCGGACAAATTGGACGCAATGGACCTACGCTGGAGACATGACGATCGAGCCGGACACCAAGGACTGGACCTGGGTGATCGAGAAACCGTGCAACGCGTGCGGATTCGATCCAGCGCGCGTCCGGCATGAGGACATCGCCGCGCGGATAGCCGCCTCGGTGGACGGCTGGGCCGAGCGCCTCGCCCGACCGGACGTACGCAGCCGTCCCGACGACCACACGTGGTCGCCGCTGGAGTATGCGTGCCACGTCCGCGACGTGCACGGAGTGATGACCGAGCGGCTGGACGCGATGCTGCGCACGCAGCCGGTCTGCTTCGCGGACTGGGACCAGGACGCTGCGGCGGTCGAGGCCGATTACGCTGCGCAGAACCCCGACGACGTCGTCGAACAGCTGACCGCGGCTGCCACCGGATTCGCCGAGCTCTACCGCCTGGTCGGGGACGCCGACTGGGGACGCGAGGGGCTGCGCGGCAACGGCTCGATCTTCACCGTCGAGACCCTCGCCTATTACGCCGTGCACGACCTCGAGCATCACCGCGTCGACGTCGGGCTGCCCGCCCGGAGCTGATCGTCGCCCCTGGTCGCGGCCGAGTCCTATCGTGGAGGGCAGGAGGTTCCGCGATGACAACTGCATTCGTGCTCTCGGGCGGCGCGAATCTCGGTGCCATGCAGGTGGGGATGCTGCAGGCCCTCGCCGACCGCGTGATCCGGCCCGACTTCCTGGTCGGCACGTCGGTCGGCGCCCTCAACGCCGCGTTCGTGGCCGACCGCGGTATCGACGCCACTGCGATCGACGACCTGGGCGACATCTGGCGGGGACTGCACACCTGGCAGTTGTTTCCGCCCAGTCCGCGACACATCGTCAGCGCTCTCCTCGGGCATCAGCCAGGACTGTTCGGCGATCAGGGCCTGCGCAACCTGATCGACCGCCACCTGGCCTTCGACCGCATCGAGGACACCCGCATACCACTCACCGTGATCGCGACCGACCTGCTGACCGGCGACGAAGTGAACATCGACGCCGGACCTGCGGACGAGGCGATCCTCGCGAGCGCCGCGATTCCCGGGCTGCTGCCGCCGGTCGAGTGGGACGGCAAGGTGCTGGTCGACGGCGGCATCGCCGACAACACCGCGATCTCCAGCGCGATCGCGGCGGGCGCCGACACCGTGTACGTCCTCCCCTGCGGTTATCCGTGTGCCCTCGATCACCCGCCCGAAGGCATCGCGGCCACCCTGATGCACACGATGACCCTGCTGATTCACAAACGGCTGATCCGCGACATCCGCGAGTACACCGACGCCGCCGAGTTGATCGTCCTGCCGCCGCCGTGTCCGCTCGACGTCGGCCCGATGGACTTCTCCAGGGCGGACGAACTCATCGTCCGCGGCTTCGACGCGGCGTCCGACTTCCTGCGGGTCGACGGCGGACGCCGCGATGCGCCGGCGGACCACATCGACATCCACACTCACTGAGCACCCCGACGGGCCCCACCTACCGACCGGTACGACCTGCGGCGGACGAGCCGCCGTATCGGGAGGGTTACCATGCCAATCGTGAGTGAATCAGCCTCAGCCCCCGAATTCCTCTACTCCGACCTCCTCCCGATCGGTGCAGACGACACCCCGTACCGCCTCATCACCACCGAAGGCGTCTCGACCGTCGAAGTGGACGGTCAGAAGTTCCTGAAGGTGGCGCCCGAGGCGCTCCAGAAGCTGACCGCGGAGGCGATGCACGACATCAGCCACTACCTCCGGCCGGCGCACCTCAAGCAGCTCCGCAAGATCATCGACGACCCCGAGGCGTCGGGCAACGACCGCTTCGTGGCGCTCGACCTGCTCAAGAACGTCAACATCTCCGCAGGCGGCGTGCTGCCGATGTGCCAGGACACCGGCACCGCGATCGTGATGGGCAAGAAGGGCGAAGGCGTCCTGACCGGCGCCGACGACGGTGAGTGGATCTCGCGCGGCGTCTACGACGCGTACACGAAGCTGAATCTGCGGTACTCGCAGAACGCGCCGATCACGATGTATGAGGAGCGCAACACCGGGACCAACCTGCCCGCTCAGATCGAGATCTACGCGACCGAGCAGGGACCGAAGGGCCCCGAGTACAAGTTCCTGTTCATGGCCAAGGGCGGCGGCAGCGCCAACAAGTCGTTCCTGTTCCAGGAGACCAAGGCCATCCTCAATCCGAAGCGCCTCCTCGAGTACCTGGACGAGAAGATCCGCTCGCTGGGCACCGCGGCCTGCCCGCCGTACCACCTCGCGGTGGTCATCGGCGGCACCTCCGCCGAGTTCGCGCTGAAGACCGCGAAGTACGCCTCCGCGCACTACCTCGACAACCTGCCGACCGAGGGTGACATGACCGGTCACGGCTTCCGCGACCCCGAGCTCGAAGAGGAGATCTTCAAGCTCACCCAGTCGTTCGGCATCGGCGCGCAGTTCGGCGGCAAGTACTTCTGCCACGACGTCCGCGCGATCCGACTCCCCCGTCACGGCGCATCCCTGCCGGTCGCGATCGCCGTCTCCTGCTCGGCCGACCGCCAGGCGCTCGGCAAGATCACCGCCGACGGCGTCTTCCTCGAGCAGCTCGAGACCGACCCCGCGCAGTACATGCCGGACGCCGGCGTCGCCGAGGACATCGCGGGCGGCGAGGTGGTCGAGATCGACCTGAACCAGCCGATGGACGAGATCCTCGCCGAACTCAGCAAGCATCCGGTCAAGACGAGGCTGTCCCTGACCGGCCCGCTGGTGGTCGCACGCGACATCGCGCACGCGAAGATCAAGGAACGGCTGGACGCCGGCGAGCCGATGCCGGACTACCTGAAGAACCACCCCGTGTACTACGCGGGCCCGGCCAAGACACCCGAGGGCATGGCGTCGGGGTCATTCGGTCCGACCACCGCGGGCCGCATGGACAGCTACGTCGAGCAGTTCCAGGCCGCGGGCGGATCAATGGTGATGCTGGCCAAGGGCAACCGGTCCAAGCAGGTCACCACCGCGTGCGACACGCACGGCGGCTTCTACCTCGGCTCCATCGGCGGCCCCGCTGCTCGCCTCGCACTCGACTGCATCAAGAGCCAGGAGATCATCGAGTACCCGGAGCTCGGCATGGAAGCCGTGTGGAAGATCGACGTCGAGAACTTCCCCGCCTTCATCGTCGTCGACGACAAGGGCAACGACTTCTTCACCGATCCGGGCGGCACCGTGAGCGTGCCGCTGAGCGGCATCCGCATCCGGTCGAAGGAGCGGTAGAGACTCGTATTGACCGCAGCGTCGCCGTGAGAGCGGCTGCCGGACATATCGTCCGGCAGTCCGCGTCACGGGGACGCTGCGGTCAGTGGGTCAGCGCCACTCGTGCGCGCTGCGCAGATCGACGGCATCGAGCAGACTGATCCGGCTCGGTTCGCGCACGCCGCAGCGCGCCGCGAGTTCCGTCGCCGCGGCGGGATCTCCCGGAGCGAAGACGGCCGCGGTCGAGGCGTCGGGCATCGTCAGGATCGCGAATCGCTCGTCCCAGGCGGGGCCGCCGTCCGACGAGTTCTCGAACACGAACAGTTCGGCCCGGGCCGCGTCGTAGCGTGCCGCGACGACCCGCCCCTTGAGCCTCTCCAGTACCAGGCCCTCGGAGTAGCGGTGCAGGATCAGCCGGCCGAGCCGGAGGATGCGGAGTCCGACGGCGACGAGGACGGCTGCGACCACCAGCGCGATCACGGCGATCACCGCGGCCCCGCCGATCAGGCACCAGCCCACGACCGTCGCCGCGTCGCGAACGTTGATCCAGCCGATCACCGCGAGCGGCACCACCGCGTACGCGGCGATGAGCGGGACCGCCGCCGCCCACATGAACCACCGGGTGGGACTGTCCGCGTCGGGATTCGGGGCGAGCGAGGACTCCCACTCGCCGAGATGCGCGGCCTCCGCCTCGGCGTGGGCCCGCTGCGTCGGGTGGCTCATCGCTCGCGATCCACCTGCGCCATCTTCAGCACGTCGAGCCGGCGGTCGAGTTCGGCCTCCGACAGCTCGTCACCGATGAGTCCGCGGTCGATGACGGTCTGCCGGATCGTCTTGCTCTCGCGCAGCGCCTCCTTCGCGACGGCGGCGGCCTCCTCGTAACCGATCGCCGAGTTCAGCGGCGTCACGATCGACGGCGACGACTCGGCGAGGGTCCGCAGCCGGTCCTCGTGAGCGACCAACCCGCTGATGCAGCGGTCGGCGAACAGCCGCGACACGTTCGCGAGAAGGTTCACCGACTCGAGGACGTTGCGCGCCATCAGCGGGATGTACACGTTCAGCTCGAACGCTCCGTTGCCGCCGCCCCAAGTGACGGCCGCGTCGTTGCCGATCACCTGCGCGGCGACCTGCGTGACCGCCTCGGGCAGCACCGGATTCACCTTGCCCGGCATGATCGAGCTGCCCGGCTGCAGGTCGGGCAGCGAGATCTCGCCGAGTCCGGTGAGCGGGCCCGACCCCATCCAGCGAACATCGTTCGCGATCTTGGTGAGCGAGACCGCGACCGTCTTGAGCTGGCCCGACAGTTCGACGAGGCCGTCCCGCGCAGCCTGCGCCTCGAAGTTGTCGCGGGCGATGCGGAGTTCCTCGACACCGGTCAGTCGGACGAGTTCGGCCACGACCAGCGCCCCGAACCGGTCCGGCGCGTTCAATCCGGTACCGACCGCGGTGCCGCCGATCGGCAGCTCACCGACACGCGGCAGCGTCGCCCGCAGGCGCTCCACGCCGGCTTCGACCTGCCGCGCGTAGCCGCCGAACTCCTGGCCGAGGGTCACCGGTACCGCGTCCATCAGGTGTGTGCGTCCCGATTTCACGACCGTCCGCCATTCGACGGACTTGGCCGCGAGCGCCTCGCGCAGATGCTCGAGCGCGGGAATCAGGTTGCGCACCACGGCCTCGGTCGCCGCGACGTGGGTCGCCGTCGGGAAGGTGTCGTTGGAGCTCTGCGACATGTTGACGTCGTCGTTCGGGTGCACCGCCACGCCCGCTTTCGACGCGATCGAAGCGATCACCTCATTGGCGTTCATGTTCGACGACGTGCCCGAGCCGGTCTGGAAGACATCGATCGGGAACTGGTCGTCGTGGCGGCCGTCGGCGATCTCCCGCGCAGCGGCGACGATCGCCTCGGCCTTCGTGGCGTCGAGCAGACCGAGGTCGCGGTTCACCTGTGCGGTGGCCGCTTTGAGCAGCCCGAGGGCCCGGATCTGGGTCCGCTCCAGCGGGCGGAAGCTGATCGGGAAGTTCTCGACCGCTCGCTGGGTCTGGGCGCGCCACAGTGCGTCGGCCGGGACCCGCACCTCGCCCATCGTGTCGTGTTCGATTCGATACTCGCCAGATTCTTCAGCCATGTCCCGTTCAACCCCTCCGCCGGTCGTGATGTTCCTTGTCTTGGACGTAAAGGTTCAGCCCTTCATCGCGACGCCCTCGCGCCAGTAACCCATGAACGCGACCTGAGCGCGCGGGATCCCGAGATCCTTGACCAGCCTGCGGCGCAGCGTGGTGACCACCCGGCTCTCACCGGCGATCCAGTAGTAGACCTCGCTGTTGGGGATGTCGTCCTCGACCTCGATCCGTTCACCGAGCCGGGAGAACGACGGTGTCTCCCAGACGAGCTCGTCATCGGGTGCGTCGACGGCTGCGGCCCGATCGCCGGCGTCCTCGCCGAGATGGCCGAGCACCGCCGGATGCAGCTTCGCGCCGTGTACCGCACCGTCGCGCGGAAGCCAGTGCACGGCAACACCTTCCGGACCGTCGATGGCCAGCGCGTCGGCGGTCTCGGGGATCTCGATGAACACCGCGCCGCGCAGTCCGGCGGGCGCGTCCTGAAGGATTCGCGCGATCGCCGGGGCCGCGGTCTCGTCGCCGGCGAGCAGCACGCGCTCCGCTGCCCCGGGCAGATACTCCACGCCCCCGCCGTCGAGCCGTCCACGCCGGGGTCCGGCGACCACGAGCTCGTCTCCGACCGCCGCACGCGCCGCCCACGACGACGCCGGTCCGGTCTTGCCCGGCACCAGGTGCAGCACGAAGTCGACGTCGAACTCGGTCGCGCCGTCGTCGGCGATGCGGATGTCGCGGATGGAGTACGTGCGCATGGATCCGCGCTCGTCCTCCGGAACGGCCAGCCAGGACTGGTACCAACCGTCGCCGTCGGACACGTCGGCGAGGATGCCCGACGCCGGCGGGAAGATCAGCTTGATGCGCTGGTCGTACGTGGCGCCCGGGTTGCCGAAGTCCGACAGCCCGGCCCCGACGAAGGTGATCCGGACGAAGCTCGGCGACAGGCGCCGGACCGCGCCGACGGCGACGCGAGTCACGCACAGCGGCGGCAGCGAGGTGGTCTCCTCGGTGACGGACATCGGGTTCTCCAATCGTTGTGCGCCGGCTACATCGACGAGCCGGCGCGGTTGACGCGAACGAGCAGGTAGATCAGGAACGGCGCGCCGAGCACGCCGGTGACGACGCCGACCGGGTAGCGGTGGGGCAGGGCGTACTGGCCGATCAGATCGGCGGCCAGCACCAGCGCCGCGCCGACCAGCGCCGACGGGACCAGCGGCGACGGTCCGGGTCCGACCAGCCGAGCCGCGATGGGCCCGGACATGAAGGCGACGAAGGAGATGGGCCCGGCCGCGGCCGTCGCGAACGCGAGCAGCAGCACGGCACCGAGGACGAACACCAGGCGCGAGGCGTTCACTCGCACGCCCAGGCCCGCGGCGGAGTCGTCGCCCAAGGTGAGCACGTTCAGGTTCCGGGAGTTGACGATCAGGACCGGCAGTAGCACCGCCATCGCTGAGGCCAGCGGGAGGACCTGAGACCACGAGGCGTCGGCCAGGCTTCCCGTCAGCCAGCGGAGGGCCGAGGCGATGTCCCACTGCGACGCCTTCGCCAGCACATACGAGACGAGGCTGCTGAGCATCGCCGCCAGTCCGATCCCGATCAGGATCAGTCGGGTACCCGCGAATCCACCCGAGCTCGACAGTCCGTAGACCGCGCCGGCGGTCAGCAAGGCGCCGATCAGTGCGGCGATCGACACGGCGGGACCGGTGAGACCGAGTACGACGATCGCTCCGACCGCCGCCGCCGACGCACCCCAGGAGATGCCGATGATGTCCGGCGAGGCCAGCGGATTGCGCAGCAGCGACTGGAAGGTGACGCCGGCGACGCCGAAGGCGGCCCCGGTGAGCAGCGCGGTCGTCGCACGCGGAAGTCGCAGCTCGCCGACCGTGAACGAGGCGCCCGGGACTCGTTGCCCGCCGATCACGCGCAGCACGTCGTCGAGCGGATAGAAGGTCTTCCCCACCATCAGGCTCGCGGCGAAGAGACCGATCACGAACAGGGCCAGCATCGCCGTCACGGCGCCGGCCCGGCGGGCGCGGGCTCGTCGGCCGGCGAAGACCGTCGACGACGACACCGGACTCACGGCGGTCACAGCGCACGCACCCGTTGCCTGCGGACGATCCAGATGAAGACGGGCGCGCCGATCAGCGCCGTCACCACCCCGACGTCGATCTCGCTCGGGCGGACCACCAGGCGTCCGACGACGTCGGCGAACACCAGCAGCGCCGCCCCGGCGAGCGCGGACGACGGCAGCAGCCACCGATAGTCGGCGCCGGCGACGGCTCGGCAGGCGTGCGGTACGAGCAGCCCGACGAACGCGATGGGACCGGCGATCGCGGTCGCTGCGCCGGCGAGCACCACCGCCGCGATGCCCGTCACCAGGCGGACCCGGAAGACGTTCGCGCCCAAGGCTGTCGCGACGTCGTCGCCCAGCGAGAGTGAGTTCATTCCGCGCGCGCACGCCAACATCAGCAGGGCCCCGGCGAGCAGAAACGGCGCGACCACCCCGATCCGGTGCCAG
Organism: Gordonia neofelifaecis NRRL B-59395; assembly: GCF_000192435.1. Classification (GTDB taxonomy): domain Bacteria; phylum Actinomycetota; class Actinomycetes; order Mycobacteriales; family Mycobacteriaceae; genus Gordonia; species Gordonia neofelifaecis. The sequence goes on along the minus strand of NZ_AEUD01000002.1, from coordinate 44,718 downwards.
TCCGCGCCGCCGACCCCGCCGACCTGCCAGTGCTGGAACTTCTGCATGGCGTCCACTCGCGGCAGGACCACGGCGCTGATCAGACAGGTCAGCGCCGCCGCAGTCGCGGCACCGGACAGCGCGAGTTTCAGCGGCGTCGCACCGCCGAACCCCATCGATCCCACGGTGTAGACGAAGACCGCCGTGACGAAGGCCCCGGCGATGGCGACCGCGATGTACCAGTACGGGTCCGACATCCCGAACATCACGATCCCGGTGACCACTGCCAGCGACGCGCCCGTCGAGATTCCGAGAATGCCGGGGTCGGCGACGGGATTCCGGGTGACGGCCTGCATCCCGGCGCCCGACAGCGCGAGTGCCGCGCCGACCACCATGGCCAGTACCGTGCGCGGAATCCGTTTGAGCACAGCGGCTTCGGCGATCCCGTCGGACGTTCCCGACAGTGCGCCCCAGATCTCACCGACGGTCACCTCACGGACGCCGAAGGCTACCGAGATACCGAACAGCAGCACGAGCGCGCCGACACCGCCGACCATGGCCAGGATCCGAACCGACGTGCTCCGCACGCCGGACCGATCGGGTCGGCCGGTGGTCGCCGATTCGAGTCTCGCGGGCGCCGGCGCGGTCACTTGTCGGTCAGCCCCGCGGCCAGGGTGCCGAAGTAGTCGTCGATGCCCCACGGGATCGAGAGGGGCGACGGGTTCGCCATGGCTGCGAGGGGGGTGCCGTCCTTCAGGACCGCGACGTGGCCCGCGGCGACCGCGGGGATCTTCGACAGCAGCGGGTCGGCCTTCAGTCGGGCGATCGTCGAGTCATCGCCGTAGGTGACGATCAGGTCGACGTCCTTGAAGCGTTCAGCCTCCTCGGCGCTCTCCTCGACGTAGAACTCGTCGCTGCCCGCACTCTTCGCCGCCACCTCTTGAGGTGCCTTCAGCCCGACGCTCTCGAGGAAGCCCTGGCGGGTGTCGTGAGAGGTGTAGAAGCCGATCTTGCTGAGATCGGTGGGGTCCAGATAGGCGAACATCACCTTGCGGCCCTTGAGTTCCGCGTGGCGGTCCAGAGCCTCGTTCACCTGGCCGGTCAGCGTCCCGACGAGCTTCTCGCCGTCGGCTTGGAGACCGATCGCCTGGGAATTGCGGCGCACCATGTCCTCCCACGACGTCCCCCAGGGAGTCGTCGGATAGGCGACGACAGGAGCGATCTTCGAGAGCTTGTCGTACTCGTCCTTCGAGAGCCCCGAGTAGGCCGCAAGAATCACGTCCGGTGCGGAATCGGCGACGGCCTCGTAGTCGATGCCGTCCGTCTCGTCGAACAACTCCGGCGTCGACGCCCCGAGATCGGACAGTTCGTCCTCCACCCACGGAAGGACACCGTTGCCGTTGTCGTCACCCCAGGCGGCCTTGCTCATACCGACCGGCACCACCCCGAGCGCCAGGGGCACCTCGTGGTTCGCCCATGCCACCGTGGCCACCCGTTCGGGCTTGCTCTCGATGGTCGTCGAGCCGTAGACGTGCTGGACCGTCACCGGGAATCCGGCACCTCCGCCCGCCGAGCCCGACTGGTCGTCGGACGACGAGCAGGCCGCGAGCGAAACTGCGAGAACGGTGGCGAGGGCGAGGCCGAACAAGCGGCGAACTGACATCAGAAGGACTCCAGTGCAATCGGATTAGGGCACCCTATTATTGGCTAGGCTTCCCTAATGTAACAGCTCGTCCCGATGCCGACGAACAGCCCCGTGACCAGCACCACTCGGGATAAGGTCCATTCCGAACACCCGTCAGTTCGCAGTTTCACGACCGAATGGGACACCCCCGAGATGATGAAATTCCTGCAGAACCTCGGCAAATCGATCATGTTGCCGGTGGCGGTCCTGCCCGTCGCGGCCATCCTCGTCGGTATCGCCAACTGGATCATCGGCATCAACGACGACCAGCCGAACGTCGTCACCTCGTTTCTCCAGACCGCCGGGCTCGCGGTGCTGTCGAACATGGCGCTGCTGTTCGCGGTCGGTGTGTCGATCGGCATGGCGAAGAAGTCCGACGGAACGTCGGCCCTCGCCGGCCTGGTCTCGTGGCTGGTCATCACCAGCCTGCTGGCCCCGACATCGGTGATGACCCTCCTCGGCCGCGGCTACACCACGTCGATCGCCGAACAGGGCGCCGACATCAGCGCCGGACAGAAACTCGTGATGGACAACGGGCATCTGGCGATTCAGACGCCCGATGTGAACGAGGCCTTCGCACCGGGCGCGTTCCAGAACGCGTTCATCGGCATCCTCTGCGGCATCATCGGCGCGCTCTGCTACAACCGGTTCAAGGACGTCAAGCTCCCCGACGCGCTGTCGTTCTTCTCCGGACGCCGCTCGGTCGCCATCGTCACCGCGGGCGTGTCACTCATCGTCGCCCTGATCCTGCTGTTCCTGTGGCCCCTGCTCTACAGCGGCCTGGTCTGGTTCGGCGAGCACATCGTCGACCTCGGCGCGGTCGGCACCGGCCTGTACGGCTTCTTCAACCGACTACTGATCCCGTTCGGCCTGCACCACGCCCTGAACTCGGTGTTCTGGTTCGACGTCGCGGGCATCAACGATCTGAACAACTTCCTCTCCGGTGAGGGCACGTTCGGCGTCACCGGTCAGTACATGACCGGCTTCTTCCCGATCATGATGTTCGGCCTGCCGGGCGCGGCGCTCGCCATGTACACCACGGCCAAGACGACCCGGAAGAAGATCGCGTACGGCATCCTGCTGTCGGGCGCGGTGTCGTCGTTCTTCGTCGGCGTCACCGAGCCGCTCGAGTTCGCCTTCATGTTCCTAGCGCCGTTCCTGTTCGTGATTCACGCGGTCTTCATGGGCCTGTCGATGGCCATCTGTCAGTTGCTTCCCGTCCGCATGGGCTTCGGCTTCTCCGGCGGCTTCGTCGACCTGGTGCTGAACTGGAAGAACCCGATGGCCGAGAATCCGTGGATCATCATCGTGCTGGGTATCGGCTGGTTCTTCGTGTACTTCTTCGTGTTCCGCTGGGTGATCCTGAAGTTCCAGCTCAAGACACCCGGCCGCGAGGACGACGATCCAGTGGACGACGACGGCGAGGGCGGCGCCTCGACCGGCTTCATCGGAACCGCGTCGAAGTTCATCGACGCACTCGGCGGAAAGACGAACATCCTCGAACTCGACAACTGCGCCACCCGCCTGCGCATGGAGATCGACGACACCGCGAAGGTCGACGAGCCCGCCCTCAAGCGCGCGGGCGCCGCAGGCACCATGAAGCCCGGCGGACACTCGGTTCAGGTGATCTACGGCCTCAACGTCCAGTTCGTGAAGGACGCGATGGAGAAGATCATGTCCGGCGAGGTGGATCCGACGACGGTCGAAGCGGCGGTCGAGGCCGTCGACGAGGCCGACGCCGCGGTCCACGCCGCCGAGGAGCAGGCCGAAGACCAGGGCGGCGACACCGCCGTGCTGACCAAGCCCGACACCAAGGTGGTCACGCTCCAGCGCCCGATTCCGGGGTACGCGATCGCCCTGTCCGAGGTCCCGGACAAGACTTTCGCCAGCGGCATGATGGGCCCCGGCCTGGCGATCGTCCCGACCTCGGGCGAGGTCGTCGCACCCGCCGACGCCACCGTCGTGACCGTCTTCCCCACCGGCCACGCCGTGGGTCTGCGGCTGACGGACGGCACCGAGGTGCTGATCCACGTCGGCCTGGACACGGTGAAGATGAAGGGCGACGGCTTCGAACCCCTTGTGAAGGCGAAGGACGAGGTCACCGCCGGTCAGCCGCTCATCAACGTCGATCTGGCGAAGATCGAGGCCGCGGGCTACCCGACCGTCACCCCGGTGGTGGTGATGAACGACAAGACCGCGACGGTGGAGTTCTCGTAGCAAGCCCGCTGGTCGAGCCCATTTCCCTCGCTGGTTGAGCCCACTTCCCCGGCCCCGTCCTCGCTGGTTGAGCGAGCACCCACCCACCGTTGGTTGAGCGAGCGCTTCCCGCTGGTTGAGCGAGCGCAGCGAGTCGAAACCCCGTGAGTCACAGCGTAAGTCACGGGGTTTCGACTCGCTTCGCTCGCTCAACCAACGGATTCGGCTCGCTCCCTCACCCGCCGGGCGACGCCCCCTTGGCCGCAGTCACGAAACGCGCGATCGCGTCGAGGTCCTTCACGCCCGGCGCCGACTCCACCCCGCTGGAAACGTCGACGCCCCACGGCTTCGCCTGCGCGATCGCGTCGGCGACGTTGGCCGGATCCAGGCCGCCGGCGAGCAGCCATTCGCCGGTCAGTCCGAGCTCGGCCAGAACCGACAGATCCCAGCGCTCGCCGGACCCCGGCTTCGGGGCGTCGAGCAGCAGCCGCCGCTCTCCGTAGGCGCCGACCTCCAGCGCCGGATCATGTGCCAACGACGTAGCGCGCCACAGCGTTCCGAAGACGTCGGCGGCCGCGGCGAAATCCTCCGCGGAGTATCGACGACCGTGCAGCTGCAACGCGGTGAAACCGAGATCCGATGCCAGTCCGGCCGCGTCGGCCGCCGGCATGTCGTTGACCACGAGCACGATGTCGAGGCGGTCGCCACCGGCCGCATGCGCGGCGTCGACCACCGTCTTCGCCACCGCCGCCGGCACTGCGCGCGGGCTGGTCTCATTCATCACGACGCCGATCGCATCGGCGCCCGCATCGACCGCGGCGTGCACCGCGTCGACCGTCTTCAGACCGCACACCTTCACGTACATGCGGCCCAGCGTAGTGCGCTCCGATTTGGTTACTCCCCGGTACCACGTGCTACCGTAAGAAAAATAAGCGATCGCTTATAAATGCTCACGGCGGACAGGAGGCCGACGATGTCTCAGGACCAGACGTCCGCCGACTCGATGAGCAAGTCGGAGAAGACCAGGAAGCGGCTCCGCGCAGGTGCGATGGCGGCGTTCTCCGAACTCGGCTTCCACGGCGCAAGCACGCGCCACATCGCGACCGCCGCCGGCATGAGCCCCGCCGCGGTCTACGTGCACTACAAGTCGAAGGAGGAGCTCCTCTACCGGATCTCCAAGTTCGGGCACGAAGCGATCCTGGCCGTCGTGCGCGACGGCGCAGCCAGCTCCGACGACCCCGCCGAGCAGCTCCGCGCCTACGCCTTCGCCCTCGCGAAGTACCACGCTCAGGAGCACGTCAGCGCACGCGTCGTGAACTACGAACTCGGCGCACTGGAACCCGAGCACCACGCCGAGATCATCGCGCTCCGCCAGGAGCTCGACCGCGTCGTCGACGCGATTCTGCAGCGCGGACTCGACCGGGGCGTGTTCCACACCGCCAATCTGCGGATGACCTCGGTGACGATCGTCGGAGCCTGCATCGACATCGCCCGTTGGTACCGCGACGGCGGATCGTGGACGCCGGACGACGTCGGCCGGTTCTACGCCGACTCCGCGCTGCGTATCGCCGGCGCGACCCCCTGACTCGAGAGTTCAGCACCGAACCCTCACCCCCGAGCCCGATCAAGAAGCCCAGAGATATAAGGAGGTGGCGCTGTGCGCCGCGACATCTACAACGAAGACCACGAAGCGTTCCGCGAGACCGTTCGCGCCTTCATCGAGTCGCAGATCGTTCCGGTCTACGACGAGTGGCTGGAGAACGGCATCGTGCCGCGCGACTTCTACCTGAAGGTCGGCGAACTCGGCCTCTTCGGCATCGAGATCCCCGAGGAGTTCGGGGGCGCGGGCATCGACTCCTACAAGTTCGAGGCCGTCATCACCGAGGAGATGGCCCGCGCCGGCGTCACCCTGGGTGGCTCGGCCGCGCACATCCCGCTGTGCCTCCCCTACCTCCTCAAGCACGCCAACGACGAGCAGAAGGGCCGCTGGCTGCCGGGCATGGCGACCGGTGAGCTGATGTGGGCCATCGCGATGACCGAGCCGGGCACCGGCTCCGACCTCGCCGGCATGCGCACCACCGCCAAGCTGTCGGAGGACGGCTCGCACTACGTCCTCAACGGCGCCAAGACCTTCATCACCGGCGGCGTCAACGCCGACCGCGTGATCGTCTGCGCCCGGACCTCCCCGCCGAGCGAGACCGACCGTCGCTTCGGCATCACGCTGCTGGTGGTCGACACCAAGGCCGAGGGCTACGCCGTCGGACGCAAGCTCGACAAGCTGGGCCTGCGCACCTCGGACACCGCCGAGCTGTCGTTCACCGACGTCAAGGTCCCGGTCGAGGATCTGCTCGGCGAAGAGAACAAGGGCTTCTCCTACCTCGGCCAGCACCTCCCGCGCGAGCGCCTGTCGATCGCGCTGTCGGCGTACGCCCAGGGCGCCGCCGCCGTCCGCTTCGCCAAGGAGTACACGCTCGAGCGCAACGTCTTCGGCAAGCCGGTCGCGTCGTTCCAGAACACCAAGTTCGAGCTCGCCGCCTGCAAGGCGAAGGTGGACGCGATGGAGGCCGTCGTCGATCGCGCCCTCGAGGCGTACGACCGCCACGAGCTGAGCGCCGCCGACGCCGCGTCGGCCAAGCTGTTCTGCACCGAGGCCGCCGCCGACGTCATCGACCGCTGCCTCCAGCTGCACGGCGGCTACGGCTACATGAACGAGTACCCGATCGCGCGCCTGTACGCGGACAACCGCGTCAACCGGATCTACGGCGGTACCAGCGAGGTCATGCGCTCGATCATCGCCAAGGACATGGGCCTCTAAGGAGCGCTTCAACGCCGACGCTCTAGTCTCGGCCAGGTGAGCCATCGCCTGCCGGAGCCTGAGCCGCAACAGCATCCGCCGAAACCGCGTGCGGAGCGACGCCGAGAGGCGCCCGCTCCGCACGCGGTTTCGCATCAGCCGGGCGAACCGATCGGCAATGGTCATGCGGGACACCATCACGGCGGCGGCGATCTGCCGGGACAGCTGACGCGCTACGCCAAACCGGTGGTCGTCGGTCTGCTCACGGCGGCCGCCCTGGCGGTCGGGATCGGCATGATCGTCCTGTGGCCGGGCCACGAGGACCGTCCGATTCCGATGCAGTTCCGCTCCGCGTCCGGCGGGCCGATCCAGGTCTCCGACGCCGAGGTGGTCTCCCAGCTGAAGACGGACTGCTCGTCGCAGGCGTCGGGCACCGCGACGGCCGACTTCCCCATGGTCCCGGAGACCGGCGGCCCGTGCCGCGCCTCGATCCTCAAACTGGAATCGGGGCCGGACCAGGGCCGATACACGGTCCTGATGGTCGCGACCAACGCCGCCCAGGCGACCGACGTGCCCGGTGCCCCGCCCGTCGATCCGGCGACGGCCGACGAGACTCAGGCCGGTCAGCCCACGCTGAACAAGGGCGATGAGATCCGGGTCAGTGCGATGCCGGGACCCGACGGGCAGGCGCGCTACGCCTTCTACGACTACCGGCGCGGCACGGCCGTCATCGTGTGGGCGGTCGCCTTCGTGCTCGCGATCGTCGGCGTCGCGACGTGGCGGGGCGCACGTGCGATCGTCGGTCTGGTCATCGCGTTCGCCGTGCTCGGGTTCTTCACCCTGCCGTCGATCCTCGACGGCAACCCCGTGGTCGCCGTCGCGGTGGTGTCCGCCGCGGCGATCCTGTTCGCCGTCCTGTATCTCGCGCACGGCTTCAACCTGCGGACTAGTTCGGCACTGCTCGGCACCCTCGCGTCGCTGGTCCTCGCCACCGTCCTGAGCCGGCTGGCGATCTCGACGATGAGCCTCACCGGACTGTCGGCGGAGTCGACCACGAACCTGCAGTTGTATCAGGGCACCATCTCCCTCAGCGGGCTGCTGCTGGCCGGCTTCGTGATCGGCACGATCGGCGTGCTCAACGACGTGACCATCACCCAGGCCTCGGCGACCTTCGAGCTCGCCGCGGTCCCCGGCCAGACCAGGATCGGTGCATTCCGGGCCGCGATGCGAGTGGGCCGCGACCACATCGCGTCGACCGTCTACACGCTGGTCTTCGCGTACGCGGGCAGTGCGCTGCCCCTGCTGCTGTTGTTCTCCGTCGCCGCGCAGCCGGTCAGCTCGCTGATCACCGGTGAGGAGGTCGCGATCGAGCTCGCGCGGGCATTCGTCGGCGGCATCGCACTGGCCGGCAGCGTCCCGCTGACCACTGCGATCGCCGCCGCGCTGGTGGTGCCGGGTAAGCCCGCGAACAAGGCGACCGCCGCATGACCTCCAGATCACATCGCCGCCCGCGCCGTGAAGGCGATCACCACCACTTGCAGCGAAAGTGTTAGTGACTAACAATCGTTAGCATGTCATCGATTCTCTACCGCGTCGGACGGTTCTCATTCCGGCACAAGTGGTGGGTGCTCGCCGCCTGGGTGGCCGCGCTGGTGGTCGTCGCGGGTGCGGTGAGCGCGCTGCAGCCGAAGTTCGCACAGGACTTCGACCTGCCGGGCACCGACGGCGGTGTCGCGATGGAGCAGCTGAAGGAGAACTTCCCCGCTCAGAACAAGCAGCAGGAAGAGCCGTCGACCATCGTCGTGGTGGCTGCCGAAGACGGGCTCGCCAATCACACCCAGCAGCTCGAATCGCTGGTGACCGACCTCAAGAAGCTCGACAAGGTCGAGGCCGCGTCCGTGTACGACCCCCTCGCCGTCGCCGCCGCCAAGCCCGAGATGGCCACCGCCGTCGTCGGCGACAACGGCAAGATCGGCTTGATCAGCGTCCATCAGAAGATCAACCTGATGGACGTCGACGTCGCCACGAAGGACCAGTTGCTCGACGTGCTCGAGAAGCATCGCGGAGACGGACTGCAGATCGAAGCCACCGGCGGCGTCATGTCCGCGCAGGAGCAGGCCGGCAAGGCCGAACTGATCGGCTTCGCCATCGCGTTCGTCATCATGATCGTCGCCTTCGGCGCCCTGATCGCCGCGTTCATCCCGCTGGTCACCGGCATCGTCGGCGTCGGACTCACCATGATGCTCGTGACCCTGTCGGCCGAGGTCCTGTCGATCAACCAGGCCGCGACCGCGATCATCACCATGCTGGGCATCGCCGTCTCGATCGACTACGCCCTGTTCATCGTCTCGCGCTACCGGTCCGAGGCCGGACGCGGCGGCGACCGCGCCGACGCCGCGGGCCGCGCGGTCGGCACCGCGGGATCCGCCGTGGTCTTCGCCGGCCTGACGGTCATCATCGCGGTGGCCGCCCTGATGGTCATCGGCATCCCGATCATCACCCAGATGGGTCTCGGCGCCGCCGTCGCGATCCTGGTCGCGGTACTCGCCGCCCTCACCTTCATCCCGGCGCTCCTCGGCGCGTTCGGTCGCTTCGCGTTCAAGCCGCGGATCCCGTGGATCAAGCACGCGGAGCCGTCGCCCGATCACGACACGCTGGGCGTCAAGTTCGGCCGCACCCTCGTCAAGAAGCCGATTCCGTTCGTCATCGCCGGTCTCGCGATCCTGATCGCGGCGGCCATCCCGATCAAGAACATGACCCTCGGCATGGACACCGTCACCGATGACCAGGTCGCCGGGCAGGAACTCCTCGCCAAGGGCTTCGGCGAGGGCGTCGCCGGTCCGCTGGTGGTCGTCATGCACACCGATGAGGGCACGATCGACGACGCCGCGAACACCGCCGTCGCGAAGATCAAGGAACTGCCCGGCGTCGCCGCACCGGAGACGGTCACCTGGATCGGCAACGGCACGTCGCCGCAGAACCCGAACGCGGGCGCGAACTCGGCGATGATCATGGTGACACCGACGAGTGCGCCGTCCGCGCCGGCGACCCATGATCTCGTCGAGGCGATCCGCGACACCTCCGGCACCATCGAGGCCAAGGGCGCCGAGATCCACGTCGGCGGCCAGACCGCGATCATGTCGGATCTGTCCGCCAAGCTCGACAAGGCGCTGATCCCGTACCTCGTCGTGGTCGTCGGACTGGCGTTCCTGATCATGATCGGCGTCTTCCGGTCCATCTGGGTGCCGCTGATCGGCACGCTCGGCTTCGTGTTCTCGATGTTGGCGACGTTCGGCATCACCACGGCGATCTTCACCGACGGCACGTTCGGGCTGATCGACCACACCAAGCCGCTGCTGTCGTTCCTGCCGATCTTCCTGATCGGCGTGGTCTTCGGCCTCGCGATGGACTACCAGGTGTTCCTGGTGACCCGCATGCGCGAGGAGTACATCCACGGGATGAAGGCGAAGGACGCGATCGTCGCCGGCTACCGTCACGGCGCCCGCGTGGTGGTCTCGGCCGCGATCATCATGATCAGCGTGTTCGCCGCGTTCATGCTGTCACCGGACACCACCGCCAAGATGATGGGCTTCGCACTCGCGATCGCCGTGTTCTTCGACGCCTTCCTGGTCCGCATGGTCATCGTTCCGGGTCTGCTGGCCCTGCTCGGCGACCGTGCCTGGGGTCTGCCCCGATGGCTCGACAAGCTGGTGATCAACTTCGACATCGAAGGCGAGAAGGTCCGCGACCGCGGCCTCCCCGCCACCGAGACCGAAGTCGCGGTCGGCGGCGACGAGAGCCCCGAGCCGACGCCGACCGGCGCGGCATAGAGTACGGACATGAACGACAATCCGACCGCCGCGGCCCCGGGAACCTCCCCGGGGCCGCGGCCCGGTTTGCGCGAGCGCCAGAAGGCGCAGACTCGTGCAGACATCCGGGCAGCAGCGCTGTCGCTCTTCAACGAGCAGGGCTACGAGGCGACCACCGTCGCGCAGATCGCGGAGGCGGCCAACGTCTCGCATACGACGTTCTTCCGCTACTTCCAGTCGAAGGAACAGGTGATCATCAGTGACGACCTGGACGACGAGCGCGAGGCCATCCTCAGCGAGATCCCGGCGGGACTGAATCACTTCGACCTGGTCCGCGAACTCGTCACACGGATGTACCGGCTCGCGGAGAACGACGAGTGGGCGGCCAACCCCGAGCGGTACCGAATCCTGCACAGCGAGCCGACGCTGCGCGCGACATATCAGTTGGAGTCGGACCGCGTGATCTCCGAGGGCACCGACTACTTCGCGGACTACCTCGGGGTCGCGCGCGACGACTTCCGGCTGCGGGTCTTCGTGTCCGCGGTGTCGGGCGTGATGTTCCACCTGACTGACATCGCCGACGCCGGGCTCACGTCACTGGACGAGTTGCTCGCCGCGCTCGATCTCATGGAGCACGGTCTGCCCGTCTGATCGGGCCGCCCGAATTCGACGCCCGATCGCCGGTCGCGGGTCGCAGTACCCTGAAACCGTGGGCGGCATGATGGGCGCGATCGGACAGTACTGGTGGTTGATCTTCGTCTTCGGCGGGACGATCGGGGGCATCGCCCGTGCGCTCGGCGCGTGGAACGAGCGCCGGGCCGAGCGCAGCCTCGAGCGGTTCCGGATCAAGCAGGAGGCGAAGGTCGCCGTCGCCAAGGCCGCGGGCCAGGGACGAGTCGACGCCGCGACCGTGCAACGCGAACTGCACCGCGCCGTCGCCGAGCATCAGCGCACCGACGACCGCTGGTTCGCCTACGAGACCGACCTCGCGACGATCCTCGACTATCCGATGCTGATCGATCTGCGAGAGCCGTTGACGACCGAGTTCCACCGGGCGCGCAGCCGTGCCGAACTGTTGCGTCCCACCGGCGACGACGAGTCGTCGCCCGCCGCGGTCGAGGCGTACCGTGACGCAGTGCACGGTTACACGACCGCGCTCGATCTCGCGGAGAAGGAGGCGCGCCGCCGTCGGCGAGGCGACTTCAGCCCACCCGAGCAGGAACGCCTCGCCCGCGCACAGCGACTGCTGAACCTCGCTTCCAACGAGGGCGCCAGTCCTCAGGAACGGCAGCAGGCCTATGCTCGGGCACGGCGGGAACTCGACGGACTGATCGACCTCCCCGCGGCCGGTGCCGCGGAGTTGGAGCAGCGACTGCGCGTCGCGCTGGAGGGGCCGGCCCGCCCCGAGAGCTGAAGGCGGACCCCAAGGTATCGAGCCTCAAGGGCTGCGCCCGACGAGTTAGTGGGAAGGTCCGCCCCACCAGGGTGATCGACCAGCCTGAGCGACCGTCCTCACCGCTCCCCGTACGCCGCGATCTGCTGCCGTGCGATGTCGACGAGCCGATCGAGGCCGAGGTTCACGTCGAGCAGGTGGGTGTCGAACAGCGGCAGTTCGTTGACCTGTTGCGGTTTCACCATCGTGATGTGCAGGCGATGGAAGCCGAGGGTGTCGGTGCACTTCACGGTGGCCCGTCCCGGGCCGGTGGTCCACGTGGACGACGACGTCGGAAGGTCCTGTGGGAAGGTCGTGTACTTCATCAGGATCGCGATCAGGCTCATCGCGTACGGTTTGCTCGGGACGGTCGCGCCGACCGGACGGCGCTCGCCGCTGAGCGTCGTCGGATCGGTGCACGCCACCTGATAGGCGGGACCGGTCGGCAGGTTCATCGGTGTGCTCAGCGCGTCGAGGGAGGCGTTCCCGAACAGCGACGGCAGACCGATCAACTCCGTCGAATAGGCCGTCACGCAGCCGTACTCGCCACGTCGGGTGCAGACCGGGAGATGCCGGAAGTCGCCCCCGGTCGTTCGCCCGCGGGCGGTCATCACGTTGCCGCCGAGCAGGAATGCACCCACCACGCGGCTGCGCATCGCCGGATCGGGATCGACCTGTTCCCGGAGCAGCTTCCGGAGCATCATCGTTCCCTGCGAATGGCCGATGAAGATCACTCCGCGGCCGTGGTTGTCGTTGCGCAGGTAGTCGCGCCACGCACGCAGCACGTCGCCGTAGCCGATGTTCGGCAGGTCGCGGTTGCCCACCCACGACGCCATCGCCGCGGGCGAGAGTCCCCACAGCGTCATCTGCCGGTAGACCGGCGCGAAGACCCGGCACTGCGAGTTGAATCGCGCCGCCTGGAAACGAGCGATCGATTCGACCGGAGGAGCAGGGCGACGGTCCGCGATGAACGACGGCTGGTCGGTCACCGTGGGATAGACGTAGAAGCAGTCGACCTTCCGATCGGAGTCGGCGACCTTCGTCGCGGGCGTCGTCACACCGGTTCCGACGTCGGTCGTATCGTTCGGCAGATCGCAGGGATCGTGCTTCAGACCCGGATGACACAGCCATTCAGTGCCGCCTTGCGGTCGTGCCGACGAGTCCGGTGCGATCACCGTCGCGCCCGCCACCATCGCCGTCGTCGCAAGTAGTCCGACGACCGCTCGTCGCAGGATCGAACCGATCATGTTGCCGCCCCCTCGTTTTCGTTGCCGCATTTCGTGCCAGCGTCTCGCCCCGCGCGACAGTTCGTTCGTACGGTACTGGCTAGACGGTGTGTCCGCAGGCGTCTCATTCGATTCCGATTCCCTCGACAAGGAACTCCTCGGTTGATGAAGACGACTGTGCAAGCGGTGTTGATCGCGATGACCACCGTCCTGGTGCTGACCGGAACGGCGGCCGCGCCGGTCCTCGCCGCGCCGGGCACCCCCGACCGCATCACCGCCCGCGACGGCCGTCTCGTCGACGACCAGGGCCGCACCGTCCTGATCCACGGCGTGAACAACGTCGACAAGACGACGCCGTACATCGAGCCCGGCGACGGCATCACACTCACCGAACGCGACGCCGCGGATCTGTCGCGCCACGGCATCAACGCCGTCCGGCTCGGCGTCTCGTTCGACGGGTTGATGCCGACCGAGGGTGTCATCGACACCGCCTACATCGGCCGGGTGGTCCGCGTGGTCGACACGCTCTCCGCTCACGGGATCCGCACGCTGCTCGACAACCATCAGGACGGATTGTCGTCGCCGTGGGGCGGGAACGGCTTCCCGGCCTGGTCGCTGCGGGCCCGCCCCGGACCTGGCGAGCCCAACCCGGGCTTCCCGCTCTTCTACCTGATGCCGAGCATGAACGCCGCCTGGGACGAGGTCTGGTCGAATCGGTACGGCGTCCTCGATCATCTGGGCGACGCGCTCGCCGCGCTGGCGGGTGCCTTGCGAGGGCGTCCCGGGTTGCTCGGCATCGAACTGCTCAACGAACCGTGGCCGGGCACGGCGGCCGTCACGTGCTTCCCGTTCGGGTGTCCGCTGTTCGACCGTCAGTATCAGCGCGCTCTGGAGCGTCTGACCGGACGCATCCGCCGAGTCGACCCGACGGTCCCCGTGTACTGGGAACCCAACGTCACCTGGAACCAGATGATGCCGTCGTACCTCGGCATCGCGGGCCGCCGATTCGGCAATGTGGTGATCGCCCCGCACGACTACTGCATCCCGTCGCAGCTGGCGATCTACCTCGGCCTGCCGAAGGAGGCGACCGCACTGTGCGGCGCGCAGCAGGACCTGACGTGGACGCACGTCGACGAAGTACGCCGGCGAACGGGACGCCCGGTGGTGATCACGGAGTTCGGCGACGTCGATCCGACGGTGCTGGAGAACACGCTCTCACGGGCCGACCGGCGCAATTCGGGCTGGATGTACTGGCACTACAACTCTAGGTACACCGAGGGTCGCACGCGGCCGGATCCGCTCGGCGGCGCGGTGGGACGCAGCCTCGTCCGCACCTACCCGCAGGCGACGGCGGGCCGGCCGCTGTCGATGACCTTCGACTCCCGGACCGGCGCGTTCGACTACACCTTCGTCCCCGACCCGCGCATCACCGCACCGACGGTGATCTACGTGTCCGACGTCCACTGTCCGGACGGATTCGAAGTCGACGTCTCGGGCGGTTCGTACTCCGTCGACGAGTCGGGCAAGGCACTGATCCGGGCCGAATCCAATCGTCAAGTGCGCGTACAGATCACCCCGAGGCGGTGACTGCGACCTGCGACGATGTCGAGCAGAGAGGTGATCCCGGCCTACCGGTCGAGTATGTTCACCTTCACGCGTTACGATCCTGTCGTGCTGGAAGATCTCAACAAGAAGGCCAAGAAGGCCGGCCTCCACGTCGCCGACGCGAAGAAGCGTGACCTGTACAGCATCCGCAAGGTCAAGAACGGCAAGCTCGTCGCCAAGAACGTCGACGCCGACGAAGCTCTCCGGGTCATCAAGCAGTACAAGTGAACCCGATTGTGCGCGCGGTTCGTGGCGCGCTGCTGAACCCGCCGCAGACCCTCGATGAACTCCGGCACCTCCTCGGCGAACAGCAGCGAGATCTGACCGGCGCCACCGTCATCGTCACGGGCGCATCGTCCGGCATCGGCGAGGCCGCGGCACGCAGGTTCGCCGCCCGCGGGGCGACCGTCGTCGCCGTGGCACGTCATCTGGAGGCCCTCGACGCCGTCTGCGATTCGATCGCGGTCGACGGCGGCAGTGCCACCCCGATCACCGCGGACCTCTCCGATCCGGACGACGCGAAGCGTCTCGCCGATGAGATTCTCGCGCGGTTCGGCGCGCCGGACGTCCTGGTCAACAACGCGGGCCGGTCCATCCGTCGTTCCACGCTCGACACCGTCGACCGTTTCCACGACTACCAGCGCACCATGGCCCTCAACTACTTCGGACCGGTCCAGCTGATCCTCGGACTGCTGCCCGCGATGATCGACGCCGGCGACGGTCAGATCGTCAACGTGGTCACCTGGGGTGTGAGCGCGGGCGCGATGCCGAAGTTCGGCGCCTATCACGCGTCGAAGGCCGCCCTCGCGGCCTTCGGTCGCTCGCTGGACGCCGAATGCGCGGGCACCGGCGTCGTCGTGACCAATGCCGGATTCCCCCTGGTCCGGACCCCGATGATCGCACCGACGGCCGCATACGCCGACGCGCCGGCGCTGACCAGCGACGAGGCCGCGGACTGGCTGGTCCGCGCGGTCGATACCCGTCCCGCAGAGCTGTATCCCCGCTACGCCCTGGTGCTGCGGGCCATCGGCGGCGTGTCCCCACGCCTCGCCGGTCAGCTGATCAACCGCTTAGGAATCTGAGTAACCTGTCGGGCATGACCGAACACCTGTCCCGCCGCGACGTCGACTTCCTGCTCTACGAGTGGCTGGACACGCTGGAACTGCCGCAGCGCGAGCGGTTCGCCGAGCACTCGCGGGAGACGTTCGACGGCATCCTCGACCTGTCCGAGGACATGGCGACCAAGCTGTTCGCACCGCACAACAAGACCGCCGATCGCACCGAACCCCAGATCGGTCCGGACGGCAAGGTGGTGCTGATCCCGGAGATCGGCGAGGCGCTGAAGGCGTTCGGCGACGCCGGCCTGATCGCCGCGTCGTTCGACGAGGAGATCGGCGGCATGCAGCTGCCCAACACCGTCTCCCGCGCGTCGACCACCATCTTCCAGGCCGCGAACGCCGCCACCACGTCGTACGCCTTCCTCACCGTCGGCAACGCCAACCTGCTCGCGAAGTACGGCACGCCCGACCAGATCGACACCTGGGTGCGGCCGATGCTGGAGGGCCGCTACTTCGGCACCATGTGCCTGTCGGAGCCGCAGGCGGGATCGTCGTTGGCGGACATCACCACCAAGGCCGCGCCGGCCCCGGACGGCACGTACCGCATCACCGGAACCAAGATGTGGATCTCCGGCGGCGACCACGAACTGACCGAGAACATCGTCCATCTGGTGCTGGCGAAGGCGCCCGGCGGCGGACCCGGCGTCAAGGGGATCTCCCTGTTCATCGTCCCCAAGTTCCTGCCGGACGGCACCCGGAACGACGTGGCGCTGGTCGGTCTCAACCACAAGATGGGCAATCGCGGGACCACCAACACCCTGCTGAACTTCGGCGACGGCTCGTTCGGCGACGGAACGGGCGCCGTCGGCTACCTGGTCGGCGAACTGCACCGCGGCCTGTTCTACATGTTCAACATGATGAACGAGGCCCGGATCGGGGTCGGCTTCCTGGCTACCGCGCTCGGCTATGCGGGATTCCAGAAGTCACTCGAGTACGCCAAGGTCCGCACGCAGGGCCGCCCGGTGGACGCCAAGGGCCCCGACGTCCCGCCCGTGCCGATCATCGACCATCCCGACGTCATGCGGATGATGCTGGCGCAGAAGTCGTATGCCGAAGGTGCCCTCGCGCTCGGCCTGTACTGCGCACGCCTGCTCGACGAGGAGCAGACCGCACCGGACGACGAGGCCCGCGCCCGTGCCCACCTACTCCTCGAAGTGCTCACCCCGATCGCCAAGAGCTGGCCGAGCCAGTGGTGTCTCGAGGCCAACAGCCTCGCCATCCAGGTCCACGGAGGCTACGGCTACACCACCGAGTTCGACGTCGAGCAGTTCTACCGCGACAACCGGCTCAACCCGATCCACGAGGGCGCACACGGAATCCACGGACTGGATCTGCTCGGCCGCAAAGTCGTGATGGATGGCGGCCGGGGTCTGGCAGTCCTCACCGAGACGATCGGCGAGACCATCGACCGCGCCCGCTCAGCGGGCGGTGACGCCGCGGGGTACGCCGAGGCGCTGGCCGCGCAGACCGCCCGCCTGGGTGAGGTGACGGCCGCGGTCTGGGCGCCCGGCGACCCGGCGCTCGCCCTGGCCAACGCGACCGCCTACCTGGAGGCCACCGGTCACATCGTCGTCGCGTGGCTCTGGCTCGACCAGTTCCTCGCCGCGTCGGGCCCCGATGACTTCTACGCGGGCAAGCGGGCCGCGACGAAGTACTTCTTCACCTACGAGCTGCCCAAGACGACCGCGCAGTTGGATCTCCTGGCCGCCCTGGACCGCACGACGATGGACACGGACCCGGCCTGGCTGTAATCCTGCGGCTCAGCCGACGGACCGATGGGCCTCCAGCCAGTCGGTCACGTCGCGCAGCACCGCGTCCTGCTCCGGCTCGTTGAAGATCTCGTGGAACAGCCCGTCGTAGATCTTGACAGTGACGTCCTCGCCGCCCGCCAGCCTGCCGAGCATCCGGGTGCCCTCCGGGTTCGCGAGACGGTCGGCGCCGCCGTGGATGGCCAGCGTCGGTACGGCGAGCGTCGGCAGCCGGTCCGGAAAGGTGCCCATCGTTTCGATGAGCGTTCCGCCGAGGCCGGCGGGAATCTTGCCGTGCCAGACCAGCGGATCAGCCTCGTACGCGGCGACCACCTTCGGATCGCGACTGACCGCGGACGCGGGCAACGCCGTCGCCGGCAACCACGGCACCGCCTTGCCCAGCCGCGGAGCGAGCTTGACCATGAACGACGGCAGGTCGTCGCCGGGCATCAGCGCCGGTCCGGAGAGCACCAGCCCGTCGAGCACGTCCGGGTGGTCGAGCGCGTATTTCAGGGCGATCGCGCCGCCCATGCTGTGCCCGATCAGGAACGTCGGCCCCACGCTTCGGTCGGTCTGCTCGACCACGGTGTGCAGATCGTCGGTGAAGTCCTCGAAGTCCTTGACACCGACCCGCCTACCGCCGGACCGCCCGTGGCCTGCGTGGTCCGGTGCGACGACCAGGTATCCGAGATCGGTGAGACGTTCGGCGACATGGTGGTAGCGCGCGGCGTGCTCTCCGAGACCGTGCGCAAGAAAGACGACGCCCACCGGACCCGACTCGGGACGGTGGACGTCGTAGACGATCGTGTTGCCGTGGACACCTGCCACGGACAGCGTTTGGGATTTCACCCCATCATTCTGCGGCACCCTTCGAACCCAGTGCCAGCTTTCCGTTCTCGAACAGCAGCGGATACAGGATGCCGCCGATCAGGCCGCCGAGGAGTGGGAAGACGAAGAAGGCCCACAGCTGGGCGGGCGCGCCGTCGCCGTTGAAGAACGCCACACCCATCGAGCGCGCCGGATTCACCGAGGTGTTGGAGATCGGGATCGAGATGAGGTGGATCAGCGTGAGCGAGAGACCGATCGCCAACGGTCCGAAGCCCTTCGGCGCACGACCGTCGGTGGCACCGAGGATGACGATGATGAAGAAGGCGGTGAGGATGACCTCGGCGATCGCGACCGCGCCGAGCCCGTAGCCGCCTGGCGAATGGTCGCCGTAGCCGTTGGCCGCCATGTTGCCGGTGGCGTCCCAGCCGGGCTTGCCCTTGGCGATCACGTAGATCGCGGTGCCCGCGATCAGGCCGCCGACGATCTGCGAGATCCAGTAGCCGGGGACGTCCTTCCACGGCAGACGTCCGCCGACCGCCGCACCCAGCGTGACGGCGGGATTGAAGTGTCCACCGGAGATGTGGCCCACCGCGTACGCCATCGTCACGACGGTGAGGCCGAAAGCGAGTGCAACGCCGAGAAATCCGACACCGACCTGGATCTGCATCGTGTCGCCGTGGTCGTTGGTGGCGTCCGCCACCTGCTTCGCCGCGAACACGGCGGTGCCCGCACCGCCGAAGACGAGCCAGAAAGTTCCGAACAGTTCAGCCAGCCATTTGGCCGGTGTGGAGACGGTAGTCGTCATCAAATGCCCTCCTCGTTCGATGTCCCCCTGGTTGGGACCCTACGAGAAGTCGGCACAGATCGCGCGAATCGTGTTTCAGCTGAGACCTATTCGCGATGCGATCCCGCGACCTACGGATTCGATTGTGTGCCCGGCACTCTCAAGCATCCCGATGGGTTTGAACGCCTGCTCCGCCACCGAGACGATGATCTCGACGCGTCCGACGACCTTCTCCAGCCGCATCACGACGTCGGACATCCGGCCGACCGTGTCGTCGACCTTCGCGAGCGTGCCATTCAGTTCGTCGAGCGTGACGTTGAGCTTCTCGATCGTCGAATCGAGCCCGTCGATGGTGTTGCCCAGTGACCCGAGGACCGGGCCGACGTCGCCGAGGATGCCCTCCACTTGATCCACCGTCTGGTCTGCGTTGAGCGCGGCCTGAGCCAGCTTCCGCAGACGCTGACGATCCCCGCCCCGGGACGGGCGGTCGACGATGGGGTTGATAGCCATACCTGCGAGTATGACGCGTTTCACGCTCAGATGGAATTTTTCTGGGCACGATGACGTTTCAGATGAGTGAAGTAGTTAAAATCTTAACTACTCAAGCCTGACCAGGAGGTCGCCATGCCCGCCGTCACCGCAGACACTCTGACCCTGCCGCGCATCTCCGCGCCGTCCGAGACCAGCACCGATCGCACCGTCACCGGCATCACCACCGGCCCGCGCGGCTTCGAGGGTGAGGGCTTCCCCGTCGTCCGAGCGTTCGCCGGTGTGTCCTCGCGCGCCCTCGATCCGTTCGTCCATATGGACCAGATGGGTGAGGTGGAGTACCAGCCCGGCGAACCGGTCGGCACCGACTGGCATCCGCACCGCGGCTTCGAGACCGTCACCTACATGATCGACGGACGCTTCCAGCACCAGGATTCGCACGGCGGCGGCGGACTCATCGAGAACGGCGCCACCCAGTGGATGACCGCCGGCTCGGGCGTGCTGCACATCGAGACGCCACCGGCGGCGCTCGTCGAGTCCGGCGGCACCTTCCACGGCATTCAGCTGTGGGTCAACCTGCCCGCGTCGGACAAGTTCCTGACACCGAAGTACCAGAGCCTCGAGGGCGGCCAGTCGACGCTGCTGTCGTCGTCGGACGGCGGCGCGCTGGTCCGCATCATCGCGGGCGACATCGACGGGCACGTCGGACCCGGTGCGACGCATACGCCGATCACGTTCGCACACGCGACGATTCAGCCCGGCGCTCAATTGTCCGTGCCGTGGCGCCAGGACTTCAATGCGCTGGTCTACGTGCTGTCCGGGCGCGGCCGTGTCGGCGCCGAGCAACGACCGATCGAGGGCGGCCAGCTCGCCGTGCTCGGCAAGGGCGACCGCATCACCGTGTCGGCGGAGTCCAGCCAGGACTCGAACCGCCCGGCCCTGGAGATCCTGCTCCTCGGCGGGCAGCCGATCCGCGAGCCCGTCGTGCAGTACGGACCGTTCGTGATGAACAGCCGCGACCAGATCGTCGAGGCCATGGAGGACTTCCAGTCCGGTCGCTTCGGCAACATCCCGCCGAACGCCCTGCGCCCGCATCGCGTGCAGAAGTGACCGCCGACGCCAAGCAGCGCGCCTGGCGTCTGTTCATCGAGAACTCGGCGCGAATCCAGACCGAGCTCGACCGCCGACTCCGCGCCGACGGCCTGTGCCTGGCCGATTACCACGTGTTGCTCCTGCTGCACGAGGCCCCGGGCCGTCGGCTGCGGATGAACGAACTCAGCCGTCGCATGGTGTTCTCGCCGGGCCGGCTGTCGTACCAGGTGGCCACGCTGTGCAAACGGGGCTGGCTGCGGCGCGAAAGCGCCCCCGAAGACCGTCGCGGCAGCTATGCGGTACTCACCGACGCGGGCGCCTCCGCGTTCGAGTCCGCCGCCCGCACGCACGGCGACGACGTCGATGAACTGTTCTTCGGGGGCGTCTCGGACCACGACGCCGTCGCCCTGGCCGGTGCGATGCACGCGCTGGCCGACCACCTCGACCGAATCGAGAAGAATCCATGACCGCCACCGTCATCCGCGCCGCGGACCGCCATCACTGGGCCAACGAATGGCTCACCTCCCGACAGTCGTTCCCGGGTACCGGCAACTTCGACATCTTCGACAACGCGCACGGCGTACTGGCGATGCACAACGACGACGTCGTCGACTCCGGCGAGGGTCTCGACGCGCACCAGCACCAGAACATGGAGATCGTCACCTGGGTGGTGGACGGTGCCGTCGCACACCGCGACTCCCACGGCCATACGGAGACCCTCCAGGCCGGCCATGCGGGCGCGATGACCGCGGGTCGGGGCATCTCGCACTCGGAGCGCAACGCCGCCGACCGCTCGTCGGGGCAGTCGCTCCGGGTGATCCAGATGTGGGTCCCACCGCACACCGACGGCCTGGAGCCCGCGCACAGCTCGCGCGACTTCAATCCACTCCTCGCCGACGGCGAGCCGGTGGTCGTGGCGTCGGGTCGACCGGAACACGCGGGTGGCGCCGCTCTCCACATCGCCAATCGCTATGCGACGCTGCACATCGCGCGGCCGCACGCGGGTCAGACCATCACGCTTCCCGGCGCGCCCTTCGGACACCTGTTCGTCGTGCACGGCGAGGTCACCGCAACCGCGGACGACCTGGCGTCGACAGTGCTGACCGAGGGCGACGCGGTGCGGCTGGCCGACGCGGGCCAGGTGACCGTCACCGCGACCGCGGACACCGAAATCGTGTACTGGGAGATGCACGCGGAGTTCGCTTCCGCTCGCCCGGCGTGATGCCGACAGGCGTGCCATCCTTGACCGCATGAGCTCAGTGGATGTCACTTCGGACACTCTCGCCGCCCGCATCGACGACCTGATGGACCGCGCTCGAGCCGATCTGGCCGAGCTGGTCGCCCACCCTTCCATCCACATCGACCGGACGCGCGCCGCCGCCGGCCGGGCGAGCGCAGACTGGATCGCTCGGGCCTTCGTCGACCTCGGTTTCGACGCCGAGGTGATCGTGACCTCCGACGGCTCCCCGGCCGTGATCGGTCATCGCGCCGGCCCGGAGGGCAGTCCCACCGTCGCGCTCTACAGTCATCACGACGTCCAGCCGGCGGGCGACGAGTCCCTGTGGACGTCGCCGCCGTTCGAGCTGGTGGAACGCGACGGTCGCTGGTACGGCCGCGGCAGTGCCGACTGCAAGGGCAACGTGATCGCCCACCTCACCGCACTGCGGGCAGTCGGCGACGACCTCGCCTGCAGCGTCCGGCTGATCATCGAGGGTTCGGAGGAAGCCGGTGGTGAGGGCCTCGACGAGCTGGTCCGCACGCGACCGGAACTCTTCGACGCCGATCTGATCCTGATCGGCGACACCGGCAACCTCGCGGTCGGCGTTCCGACGCTGACCACCAGTCTGCGCGGGGTGGTCAATGTGAAGGTCACTGTGTCGACGCTGACCAACGGCGTCCACGCAGGCGGTGCGGGCGGTCCGGCGCCGGACGCCATGGCGGCGTTGATCGCGGGGCTGTCGTCGCTGCGCAATGCTCGCGGCGACACCACCATCGACGGCCTGTCCGCCGACCAGCGATGGGACGGGTTCGCCTTCACCCCGGAGCAGTTCCAGGAGACGGTCGGAGCGCTTCCCGGCACCGAGGTGCTGGGCAGCGGGAGCCCGGCCGAACTGGCGTGGGCCCGGCCCGCGGTGACGGTGATCGGCGTCGACGCTCCCGACACCGAGGAGTGCGCCGCGGCGATCATGCCGACCGCCGCGGCGATGCTGAACCTCCGCGTCCCGCCGGGCACTGATCCTCGCGAAGCCTACGACCTGCTGGTCGCGCACTTGCGCAGGCACATTCCGTGGGGCGCGGCCGTCGAGTTCGAACCCGATGCCTTCGGTGGCCCGTTCGCCGCCGACCCCGGCGGTCCGGGGTATCGGCAGCTGATCGACGCGATGTCCACCGCGTACGACGGTCTGCCGGTGCAGTTCGCCGGTCAGGGCGGATCGATTCCCCTCTGCGCCGTTCTCGCCGAGGCCGTTCCGCGCGCCGAGATCGCCCTCCTCGGCGTGGAGGAGCCGATCTGCGCCATCCACGCACCCAACGAGAGCGTCGACCCCGGCGAACTCCGTCGCACCGCCCTCACCGAGGCCATCCTGCTGTCCTCGTTCCGCCGGGTCGTCGACTAGGGCGCGGGATGAGGCTCCGGGACTAAGGCTGTCGTTCGGTGTCACCAGGTGGCACCGAACGACAGCCTTGATCTCGTCATTCACTTCATCTCGCGGGCTTCGCTGTGTGCTGGGGCGACTCGGTCAGCCGCCGATCGGCGGGGCGCACTGTCCCGCGGGCAGGTTGACGAGGTTGCGCTGAACCCAGTCGCCCACACGGGTGAGCATCGCGGTGCCGTCTTCGAACGATCCGCTCGCGGGCACCGCGACCAGGCTGACGCCGACGGTGCCGCGCGGCGTGGTGACCACCGCGAGCTGTCGGACCACGTATTTACCCGTGTTCTCCGACACCGGACCCCAGCCGCCCTTGACCGAAGTCTGGACATTCTTCTTCGCCTTCGCCAGGCCCCACTTCTGATTCGGTCCGACGGCACTCATGTTCTGCACCACGTGATCCGCCTCGTTCAGGCACGGGAGATTGGCGGCGAACACCGATTGGTCGGTGGTCGCCCACTGGGTGGCGCCGGGGTAGCTCGCCGGCGAGCTGAGTTCGCTCGAGATCTGGGTGCGGCTGTCGCCGCCCTCGCGGAGCACGGCACTCACCGCGTCGATCGCCTGCCGGGTGGACCCCAGCGAGTCCCAGATGGCCTCCGCCGAGGCGTTGTCGGAGTCGCGAATCGACTTCGTCTCCATCGGCTGCAGATCTTTGACGTGGGCGCGCTCCGCGGCCACCGCCACCGGCGCCTTCAAGGTCGACCATGCGCGCGCCGTCTTCACCGTGCCGAAGAACGCCGGCTCGCCGCTTCCGGTCGGCGTCACCGCGACACCGAGCCTGCCCGGCACGGCCTTGGTCACGCTGCGACTGAGCTTCGCGAAGCTCTTCCCCAGATCGACCGGCGGAGGGGGCGGGCCCGGCAGTCCCGGGATCGACGGCAAGACGTTCGGCAGCGGAAGCGGTGGCGCGGCGGTCGCGACTCCGGTTCCCGCCGCCGTCACTACGACTGCCGCACAGCACACACCGACAACTCGACTCAAACGCAACACACGCACCTCTTGCAACATAGACAACACCCGCCACGCTAGCGGACGTGGTGTGTCAGACCGCGGCTCGTGCCGAACCCGCAATCGTGGTGTTGCGTAGGCGTTATCGGCGTCAGCGACAGCGACCGCCCGGCAGGGACGCCAGGTTCCGCGACATCCACTGCGCGACCGAGTTCAACGCCGCGGTGCCCGGCTCCATCGAGCCCGCCGAGGTCTGCGTGCTCATCGCGACCCCGACCCTGCGACCGTCACGCAACGTGAGGATGCCGATCTGCCGCACCAGGTATCCGCCCGAGACACTGGGCCCCCAACCGCCTTTCACCGCCGTCTCCCGCCCCTCGATCGACTCGACACCCCACTGCTGATTGCCCGCCACATCGTGCATCAACGACACGACGTGGGCTGTGCCCTTCATGCACGGCAGGTTGCCGGAGAAGGTCGCCGCGTCGGACAGCCGCCAGGTGGTCTGTCCGAAAACGGAGAACTCTGGCCGCAGCTTCTCCGACGGCACCGTCGTCCGCTCGTCACCGCCGTCGCGCAGGACGTCCGTCACCGCCGCGGCGGCGGCGGTCGGGCTGCCCAGAGACTCCCACAACGTCTCGGCGGCGGCGTTGTCGGAGTTCACGATCGCGGCCGTCTCCTCGGTGGTGGGCCCCTGTGCCCGCTCGGCGGCCACCGCCAGCGGGACCTTGATCGTCGACCACGCGACCTGTGGCGACTGGTCGCCGAACGTCATCACAGCGCCACCACCGACCGGCACCAGCGCCAGCCCGACCGGTGATGACAGGGTCCTGCTCATGGCGTTGAAGCTCGCCGTGAGCTTCTCGTCGGCGGCGTGGGGGTCGGCCGCCGACGACGGCGGCGTCGACTCGGCCCCGGCCGTCTCCGTGACGACGACGGTCGCCACCGATGATCGGGTGCCCGTCGCGTCGTCGCCGCACGCGGCGAGCGACGCCACGACCCCGGCGACGGTCGCGGATGCGAGAAGCCTGCGAGTCCGCGTCTGACGACCCGGTGATGCCATGTCTCCCCCTTGTTCACTTCGGCTGCGCCATCGCGTCGACAGCCGATTCAGAAGATCACCACGACCGCGTTGTTGCCGCCACGACACACGACCACGCCGTTCTCCGGTGTGCACGACATCGTGTAACTGCGTCCGGTGACAGGACTGTCCGCGACCACCGTCCGGGCCTGGCCCTTCGGTCCGCCCGCGGTGTACGCGGACTGGACGTTGTATGCGAACTCGCAGCTCGTGACGGACGACGCCACGCCTACTTCGGAGCTGCAGTTCCGGGTACCGGGCGGTGGCGTCGCCGCCGAGTCGGTGGCCGGCACGGTAGTGGTCAGGGTCGTCGTCGATGACGGACCGGCCGCCGAATCGGTGCCGGCCTCGTCCCGGAAGCCGAACCAGTAGACGCCCATCCCGAGCAGCGCGAGAACGAGCAGTCCGATCAGCGCGCCGAGCACGATGTGCAGCGCCCGCCCGTCGTCCCGCGGCTCGGAGTACATCTGAGGCCCGGTCGGCCCCGGGTAGTGCCCCGCGGGACCGACGTACTGCGGCCCGGACGGCCCCGGGGGCGGCATCGGCGCGGTCATCGGAGGTGCTGCGCCGATCACCGTCGGGTCGTACGCGCCCGGGCCGGTCTGAAGCCCTGCCGTCGGAGCCTCGATGCCGGGCGGCCACCGTCCGTCCAGCGCTGCCCGGGCCGCGGCCGCCAACTCTCCCGCCGATTGGAAACGCGCCGCCGGGTCCTTGGCCAGTCCGCGCGCGACCACCGCGTCCAACTGCGGCGGCACACCGGGTGCGAACTGCCGAGTCGACGGCACCTGATTCATCACCGTCGCGCGAACGATCTGACTGACGGTGGTTCCGGGAAACGGAGGCCTGCCGGTCAGCGCCTCGAACAGCACCGCCGTCAACGAGTAGACATCCGTCGCGGAGCCGGACTCCACCCCGTCGAGGAGTTCGGGCGCCATGTACGGCAGCGAGCCGATCGCCGTCCCCGCCTGCGTGAGCCGCGTGTCCGCTGCCTGGTGTGCGATCCCGAAATCGACGAGGTAGGCGAAGTCGGAGGCGGTGACCAGGATGTTCTCCGGTTTGACGTCCCGGTGGACCAGCCCGGCCGCGTGCGCGGCATCCAGGGCTTCGGCGACCTGCCCGATCACACCCACCGCATCGCGCGAGGAGAGCGGCCCGGTTCTCCGCAACCGTGCACGAAGGTCCTCGCCCTCCACGAGTCGCATGTCGAGGTAGAGCACACCGTCGATCTCGCCGTAGTCGTGGATCGGGATGATGTGCGGTTCGCCGAGCCGAGCGACCGCTTGGGACTCGCGCCGGAACCGCTCCTCGTAGGTGCGGTCGCCGGCGAAGCGCTCGTGCAGGACCTTGACCGCGACCTCACGGTCGCGAACGGTGTCGAATGCGCGGTAGACCTCTCCCATTCCACCGCGTCCGAGAAGTGCGTCCAGCCGGTACGGCCCGAACTGCGTCCCCACCCGTGAATCCGGTTCTCCCATGGGGACGATCTTCCTATATCCCTCTGACAGATTCCGATCCCCGGGGTTTTCGCACGCCTTCACCGCGGTCGGTCGAGTGGCCGATCAGTGCGTCGGCCTCCACTGGGCCATGCCGAGGAATACCATCACCAACTGCTTCTCCGCGCGCTCGACGAGGGCACGCTCGGTGGCCTCGCGGCCGTCACCGTCGAGGAGTTCGGCGACCGTCGTCATCATGATCGCGACGATCAGGTCCGCCGCGACCTCGAGATCGTCGGCGCCCCAGTCCGCCAGTGAGGGAACCCGAGCGAGGTCGATCGCCAGTTCGCGGGAGAACAGCCGCAGTTCGGTGGCGATCGCCCGGCGCACCTCGGCGACCCCGCCGTGGCGTTCTCGGACGAGGAATCTGAACTGCGATTCGTCGGCGTGCACCTTCTTCAGAAGGGTGGACAGCGAATCTCGCGCGGTCGGCATCCCCCGGCCCGCCAGATCGCGACGCGCCTCGCGCAGGGCACCGCGCAGCACACGCATCGCATCCTCCACGAGCGTGACGCCGAGATCCTCCATGGAGGCGAAGTGGCGGTAGAAGGCCGTCGGCACGATGCCCGCACCGCGCGCCACCTCACGGAGGCTGATGCTTCCGAAAGAACGGTCGTCCACCAAGTCGATGGTGGTGTCGAGGAGCGCCTGCCTGGTCTGCTCCTTCTTCTCCGCACGACTGCCCCCGGAGTCCGAGCGCGACCGCTTCGCGCGCGCCTTGCGCGGCGTCGTGCCTGGTGAGTCGGGGGATGAAGTCACGCCGACAAGTCTAGGCGGTCGAACCCGGCCGCCCGGCGATGCGGTGCCCCTCGGCCGGTGACAGCCGACACACCGACTCAGCCTTGACACCCCGAGGTGGTCATATGTCATGCTCTTTTGTGTACAGACGTTCACTGAAATGCGAACGCGAACCAGAGGAGCAGAACGATGGCAAGCAAACTCGCCCGCCTCGTCGAGACGATTGTCGAGGCAACCGCCACGCCCTACCCGGTCGACCGCTACCTGGAACTGATCGACCCGATGATCACCTGGCGCGACACCCGCGCCAAGATCACCGACGTGCGCCTGGCGACCGACCGCTCGGTGACCCTCACCCTCCGGCCGACCCGTCAGTGGGATGGCCACCTGGCTGGACAGTATGTCGAGGTCAGCGTGGTCGTCGACGGCGTCCGTCACCGCCGCTTCTTCTCGCCGGCCAATGCCGAGCAGAACCGCGGCGAACTCGAGCTCACCATCACCGCGCACTCGGGCGGGTTCGTCTCGCGGTACCTGCGCGAGAACGCCCGACCCGGCATGGTCCTCGGCCTCGGCACACCGGCGGGCGCCTTCACGCTTCCCGCGGACCGCCCGACCCGGACCGTGCTCGTCAGCGGCGGCAGCGGGATTACACCTGTCCTCTCAATGCTGCGCACACTGACCGCAGAGGGCTACGACAACCCGATCACCTTCGTGCACTACGCGCGCACCCCCGACGACGTCCCGTACCGTGCCGAACTCGATGCGCTCGACCGCACGCTCAGCCACGTCGACGTGCGGATTCACTACACCCGGACCGAGAATCCCGAGCACTTCGACCCGACTCATCTGGACGGCATCGCCGACGCAGACGGTGCACAGGTGTTCCTCTGCGGTCCGTCGACCCTGATGAGCGCGGTCCGCGACTACGCGGCCGACCGCGATCTGTCCGACCGCCTGTTCTCCGAGGCCTTCACCGTCGACACCGCTCCGCTGCTGGACCCGAATGAGCCGATCACCGGTGAGGTCACGTACAGCAAGTCCGACGTCACGACCGACAACGACGGCCGCACCCTGCTCGAGCAGGCCGAGGCCGCCGGCCTCACCCCGGAGTACGGGTGCCGCATGGGCATCTGCTTCTCCTGCACCAAGGTCCGCAAGACCGGGTGCACCCGAAACATCCTGACCGGCGAACTCGACTCCGAGCCGGATCAGCACATCCAGATCTGTGTCAGCGCCCCCGTCGGCGACGTGGAAATCGAGGTTTAAGAGCCATGGCCATCAACATCAGCGACTACTTCCGCGCCGACTCCGCGCCGGCGAGCCCCACCGAGATCACCCTCACCTACGACCAGGTGGAGCAGCTCGGCCGCGACCTCGACGACCTGCGCGCCCGCACCGTCGCCACCCTCGGCGAGGCCGACCGCGACTACCTGTACTCGATCATCCGCGCACAGCGGAAGCTCGAGTTCGCGGGCCGCGCAGCCATGTTCGTCCCGTTCATCCCGCCGGTCTGGCTCGCCGGCGTCGCCTCACTGGGCGCCGCGAAGATCCTGGACAACATGGAGATCGGGCACAACGTGATGCACGGTCAGTACGACTGGATGCGCGAGGACACCTACAACTCGCGTGAGTTCGACTGGGACACCGTCTGCCCGGGCGACCAGTGGAAGCACAGCCACAACTACCTGCACCACACGTTCACCAACATCCTGGGCGAGGACCGTGACATCGGCTACGGCATCCTGCGCATGTCGCGGGATCAGAAGTGGAATCCGTACTTCCTCGGCAACCTGGGCTACGCGACCGCTCTGATGCTGCTCTTCGAGTGGGGCGTGATGCTGCACGATCTCGAAGCCGAGAACCTGATCGCCGGCCGCCGCAAGTGGACCGACGTCAAGGGCCTGCTCAAGGGCATGTGGCGCAAGGCGAGCAAGCAGGTCGCCAAGGACTACGTGATCTGGCCCGCGCTCACCGGCCCGTTCTTCCTCAGCACGCTCGTCGGCAACGCGAGCGCCAACCTGATCCGCAACGTGTGGACCTACTCCATCATCTTCTGCGGCCACTTCCCTTCCGGCGCACAGACGTTCAGTGCCGAGGAGTGCAAGGACGAGACCAAGGGCCAGTGGTACCTGCGCCAGATGCTCGGCTCGGCGAACATCCACGGCAGCCGGCTGTTCCACATCATGAGCGGCAACCTGTCGCATCAGATCGAGCATCACCTGTTCCCGGACGTTCCCGCCAATCGCTACCCGGAGATGGCCGTCGAGGTCCGCGAGATCTGCGAGAAGTACGGCCTCCCGTACAACACCGGCCCGCTGCGTCAGCAGCTCGGCAGCACGTGGATGAAGATCGCCAAGCTCTCCCTCCCCAACTGGATGACCCGCGACGACAACGACGTCGTGGTCAACGTGGAGCGCACCAAGCAGGCGATCGACGCCGCCTGAGGTAGGACCGCACCCCTCCGCCGGTTGAGCGAGCGAAGCGCGTCCAA
Organism: Gordonia neofelifaecis NRRL B-59395; assembly: GCF_000192435.1. Classification (GTDB taxonomy): domain Bacteria; phylum Actinomycetota; class Actinomycetes; order Mycobacteriales; family Mycobacteriaceae; genus Gordonia; species Gordonia neofelifaecis. Next base: position 14,535 of record NZ_AEUD01000002.1, on the reverse strand, counting down.
ACCCGTGAGGTCCGCCGGAACCCGACCAGGTTCCAGCGGACCTCACGCGTTTCCGGTGCCGACTCTCGGCCGCCGGCCCCGCGAATCCGCTCGACCCGCGGCTCCGCCGCGATACATTCGGCAGGTCTGACAACTCCACGCAGTAAGGACCCGTCTCGTGGCGCTCACCGAAATCACCTTTCCGTCGCACAACGGCCGCGACACCGTCTACGGCTGGATGTATCGCCCCATCCACCCGGCGCGCGCCGTCGTCCAGCTGATCCACGGACTCGGCGAGCACTCGCGGCGATACCTGCATCTGATCAACACGCTTCTGGACGCGGGATTCGTCGTCGTGGCCGACGACCACGCCGGCCACGGCAAGACGGCGATGGAATCCGGTTTCTGGGTCGAGACCGGCGACGACGGCGCGACGACCGCGGTGACCGACGAACTCACCCTGATGTCGAAGGCGCGCGCCGAATACCCCGACCTGCCGTATGTGGTGTTCGGGCATTCCTGGGGGTCGATGATCGCTCGCGGCCTGATCAGCCGGGCCGGCGCGGATGTCGATGCGCTGATCCTGTGCGGAATCGCCGCACAGATCAGCGGAATCGACTCCGGCGTCGACCGTGCGGCGCTCGCCGCCGAACCCGACCGCAGCGCGCCCGCCGATGCGAATTACGTCGCGACAGTGTTCGACGGGTTCGTCTCGCGCTACGACGACGTCGCCGGCCCCACCGACTGGGTGGCGCGCGACCGCGAGGTGGTCCGCGACCACGCCGTCGATCCGTTCAACAACTTCGGCGCCCCGATGAGCGTCCGCTTCCTGCAGGGCTTCATCGACCTCTACGACGAGGCGAATTCCGACGAGTGGTACGACACCGTGCGCGGCGAGCTGCCGATCCTCATCCTCGGCGGCGACCAGGATCCGGTCACGAACTACGGCGAGGGCGCCTACCACGTCGCCAACAAGCTCGTCACGACCGGACACCGCGACGTCCGGACCCGCGTCTACACCGGCTTCCGCCACGAGGTGCACAACGAACCGGAGATCCGCGACGACGTGGAGACCGAGATCGTCACCTTCGTGAACCGCGTCGCCTCCCCTGCACCCACCGACCCCGCGCCGGTCGCGTGAGTCGAGGGGCGTAGCGACGAGACGCATCGAGACCACTCGCCGACACCCGCCTACGATGGTCTCCAGCAGGCCTATTCAGGAGGGACACAACCGTGGTCGGACGTGCGGAACGCAATAAGGATCTGGTTCAGGAGGTCGTCGAGAGCGCGGCTCACCGCGTCGGCAACATCGCGTCGATCATCACGACCGCCGTGGCCGACGTGGCCCGGGAGATCGGCGAACTGGTCACCGACGGCTTCGAGATGCGCGAGGCGGCGAAGACCGCCCGGGACGACTCCGAGCCGGCCGGCAAGCCGAAGACTCCGCCGCAGGAACTCGACTCGCTGAACGGATACGACGGCGACGACGACGCCGAGAACGACGACACCGACTCCAAGGACGACTGATCACCGCCGTGCCCGACCAGTACCAAGTCCTCCACGACGTCTTCGGCTACCCGGAATTCCGGGGCGATCAGGACCAGATCGTCTCGCATGTGGTCGGGGGCGGCGATGCCGTCGTCCTGATGCCGACCGGCGGCGGCAAGAGCCTCTGCTACCAGGTGCCCGCACTGGTGCGCGAGGGCTGCGCGGTGGTCGTGTCACCGCTGATCGCGTTGATGGCCGATCAGGTCGTGCGATGCCGGGCGTCCACGGAGGGCGTCCGCCGAACTCGCGGATCCGTCGTCAACACACTCCTCTGAACTCCACACAGTTCCCGGAGCAGCGGGCGGAGGTCGAACAGGCCTACCTCGCAGGCGAACTCGATCTGATCTACATCGCACCCGAGCGGCTCAGCCAGCGCGGGACGCGCGAGTTCCTCAGCCGGGGCGCGCTGTCGTTGATCGCGATCGACGAGGCGCACTGTGTCTCGCAGTGGGGTCACGACTTCCGGCCCGACTACCTCGCGCTCGGCGAGCTCGCCGAGATCTGGCCCGACGTTCCGCGGATCGCGCTCACCGCGACCGCCACCCGTCGCACGCACGAGGAGCTCACCTCACGACTCCATTTGGAGAACGCCCGTCACTTCGTCTCGAGCTTCGACCGCCCCAACATCACCTACCGCATCGAGCCCAAGGCCCAGGCCAACAAACAGCTCCTCGAGTTCATCCGGACCGAGGGCATGGTCGACGGCGAGCCCGCGACCGGCATCGTCTACGCGCTGAGCCGCAACAGCGTCGAGAAGATCGCGGCGTTCCTGCAGGCGAACGGCGTGAACGCACTTCCCTACCATGCAGGCCTCGACCGCGGCGTCCGCGAGGACACCCTGCATCGATTCCTCCGTGAGGACGGAATCGTGGTGGTCGCGACGATCGCGTTCGGGATGGGCATCGACAAGCCCGACGTCCGCTTCGTCGCCCACGTCGACCTGCCGAAGAGCATCGAGGGCTATTACCAGGAGACCGGGCGCGCCGGGCGCGACGGGCTCCCGTCGATCGCCTGGATGGCGTACGGGCTCGCCGACGTGGTGAACCAGCGACGGCTCATCGACCAGTCCGATGGCGACGCCGCTCACCGCCGCGTGCAGTCGCAGCTGCTGGACGCGATGCTCGCGCTGTGCGAGACGCCCACGTGCCGCCGCCAACAGCTGCTCGGCTACTTCGACCAGCAGATCGAGCCCTGCGGCAACTGCGACACCTGTCTGAATCCGCCGGCCACCTGGGACGGGACGGTCGCGGCGCAGAAGCTGCTCTCGACCGTCTTCCGGCTCGACCGCGACTTCAACCACGCCGCCTACGGTGCCGGCCATCTGATCGACATCCTGCGCGGCGCGGACAACGCACGGATCAAGCAGCTGGGTCACGATCGCCTCACCACCTACGGGATCGGCACCGAGCTCGACGCCGCAGGCTGGAGCAGCGTGGTGCGACAGTTGGTCGCGAGCGGCGTCATCGCACCGCAGGGTGACTACGGCGTCCTGCGACTGACCGAGAAGGCCGCACCCGTTCTTCGAGGTCAGACCGTCGTGATGCTGCGCGAGGACGCGAAGGCGCCGGCGCGCGCCCGCAGATCCGCCCGTGCCGCCGCTCCCGCCGCCGACCTCTCCGAGCAGGACCGCGGTCTCTTCGAAGCGTTGCGGCGCTGGCGTTCGGCGGTCGCGAAGGAAGCCGAACTGCCCGCGTACACCGTTCTCGGCAACAAGACGCTCGAGGAGCTCGCGCGGATCAAGCCGGCGAATCACGAGGAACTGCTCGGAGTCTCCGGCATCGGGCAGAACAAGCTCGAGAAGTACGGCGACCAGGTCCTCGAGATCCTCGCGGACTTCGAGTCCGCGTAGCGGTCCGGGAGTCGACGCCGAAAGTCTGTCGTGTCACGCGGCTCCGAGGGCAATATGCCCTCGGAGCACGCTCAATCGACAGGCTTTTCACGCCGCATGTCGTGTCCGACACATCTGCGCGTTCGGATCACCGTGACCCAAACCCTTGGCGCGGACGACCCCGGGCCATATCGTGAATCGTCATCGTTTTGAATGGAGTACCCGTGACTGACTCTGACGTGTTCACCCAGGTCGATTCGTCGATCGCCGTCGAAGAGAACCGGTCGTGGCATCGCGGCGTCTTCGACTTCCCGAATCCGGTGAATGATTACGCGGCGCGCTCGACGGCGGGCCTGGTCATCGCGCTGGCAGTCGTCACCGTCGTGGTGAATCAGCCGTGGCTCTACGGGATCCTCGCGCTCGGCTTCGTCTTGCGCGTCGCGGGCGGACCTCGCTACTCGCCGTTCGGCCGGCTCGCCGTGCACCTCATCGTGCCTAAGGTGTGGAAGAAGTCGAAGACGGTTCCCGGACCGCCGAAGCGGTTCGCGCAGACGATCGGTCTCGTCTTCTCCGGCACCGCGTTCGTGCTCTCCCTCGCCGGCCTCGGACTCGCGGCCCAGATCGTCGTCGGCCTGCTGATCGTGGCCGCGTTCCTCGAATTCGCCTTCGGCCTCTGCCTCGGCTGCATCGGCTTCGGCCTCCTTCAGCGGGCCGGGATCATTCCGGAGAGCGTCTGCGAGGCCTGCAACAACTTCGGGCGCTGATCAGCGCGTCGCCAGTCCCAGCGCGATTCCGTCGAGGATGTCGTGCTCCGAGACGACCATCTCGGTGATGGCCGCGCGGTCGGCGAACTGACGGGCCAGTTCACGGGTCACCAGCGCGCCGCCGCCGATCACGTCGGCACGACCCGGGTGCATGGGGCCGAGAGACATCCGCTCATCGCGTGTCATCGCCACGATCCGGCCGCACAGCACGTGCAGGTCGGCCAGTGGGATCCGTGAGTGGTGAATCACCTCGGGGTCGTACTCGTCGAGCCCGGCGTGGACGGCGGCGAAGGTCGTGAGCGTGCCTGCGACCCCGACCCAGGTGCGCGCGGGTGAGACGTCGACCGCGTCGAACGCCTTCGCCAGTTCCTGCGCGGCAATCTCCGCCGCCCTCGCGCGTTCGTCGACGGTCGGCGGGTCGGACGGCAGCGCGCGCTCGGTGAGACGCACGCATCCGATGTCCGCGGAGTAGGCGCCTGCGACGACCGCCTCGCCTCGCGACACCGAACCCACGACCACCTCGGTGCTTCCGCCGCCGAGATCGGTGACGACGAACGGTCCGTCGGCCGGGTCGAGTCCCCCGACCGCGCCGCGGAACGAGAGACGAGCCTCCTCGTCGCCGGTGATCACCTCGGCCACCGCGCCGGCCTGGACCTTGCCGAGCAACTCGGCGGTCATCGCGAAGAATTCGTCGCGGTTGCTCGCGTCACGGGTTGCGGAGGTCGCGACCATTCGCACCTGCTCGACGCCCGCCACGACCATCCGCTCGACGTAACCGGCGAGCGCCACTCGGGTCCGCTCGATGGCCTCGTCCGCGAACTGGCCGGTCGAATCGACACCCTGCCCCAGCCGCACCACGATCATGTCGCGTTCGACGTCCGTCAGCGTGCCCGCGTCATCGATGTCGGCGATCAGCAGGCGGATGGAGTTGGTCCCGCAGTCGACGGCGGCGACGCGCGTCATGCGTCCGCCCCGTCGGCGTCCGACGGTCCGGTCGGCGGCCAGTCGCCGGGGACGGCGATGCCGCGCAGCTTCTCGACGTCGGCCAGCAGCGCGACGGCCTCGTCGCCGAGCGGGTTGACGCCGGGGCCCTTGGCCAGGGAGTGCGCGACCAGCACGTGCAGGCACTTCACCCGGTCGGGCATGCCGCCGCCGGCGAAGTCGGTGCCCAGCGACTCGATCGCGTCGCGCTCGGCGAGGTAGCTCTCGTACGCCCGGCGGTAGCCTGCGGCGAGCTCGGCGTCGTCGGCCAGACGCGCCTGCATCTCCCGCATGACGCCGCCCGACTCCAGACGACTGCACGCTCCGGTGAGCCGCTGGTCGGTCAAGTAGTAGAGCGTGGGGAACGGGGTGCCGTCGGGCAGCCGCGGCGCGGTCTTGACGACGGCCGGCTGCCCGTCGGGCGTCCGGTAACTGATCTCGAGCACGCCGCGCGGCTCACGTCCCAACTGCTTCGCGACCGCCTGCAGGTCGGCTTCGGTGATGCTCACTTACCCTCGGGTGTCCGGCGGTGTCGACACCGCATCCATCAGATTCTCGTACCACGGAGTCGCGGCGCGCTGTCGCTCCGCCGCCTGCTCCGCTTCTTGCTGCTTGCGGGTCGGGTTGATGATCACGACGGGCTTCTCGCCCTTCGGCACGTACTGCAGGCGCTGTCGGGCCTGGACCTCGATGTACGCCGGGTCGCTCTGCTGGGCGAGTTTGTTCTTGTACTCCTGGGTCTCGCGCCGCAGCTGCGCGTTCGACTCCTGGAGCTGATTGAACTCATTGCGCTGCGCGATGTACGTCCGCACCGGAACGGCCAGCGTCAGCATGAGGAAGATCGCCATGCCGACCGCGATGCCGATGGTCGTCACGCTCAGTCCGCGCCGCTGTGCGAACAACGACAGCCGCGACGGCGAGGCGGGCAGGTCGCCCGAGGCGTTGCCGCGCGGACGGTCGGACGGTCGTCGCCGTCGAGCGCCGACGTGCGACGGCGTCGCACCGCCCGCGGGATCCCGACCGGCGTCCGGCGCCGGTGTGGGCGCGGCAGGCTCTGCAGTGGACCGAGACCGGGTGCGCCGCTGATCGGGTCGCGACGACTGCCGCGACGACCCCGTCCGACGGTCGGTACGACCACGCGAGCTGCGCCGACGGGGTGCTCCCCCGTCGCGCCCCTGCGCACCGTCGCCCCGCCGAACGGGCCCGTTCCCCTCGGTTCCGGCGCCCCCGGTCTCGCCCTCTGCCATGCCTACTAGCTAATCACGCACCGAACGAAAAGCGCGGGAACGCCAGGTCACCGGCGTAGCGTGCGGCGTCGCCGAGGCCTTCCTCGATACGCAGCAGCTGGTTGTACTTCGCGACGCGCTCACTGCGGGCCGGGGCACCGGTCTTGATCTGGCCCGAGCTGCACGCGACGGCCAGGTCGGCGATGGTGGTGTCCTCGGTCTCGCCCGAACGGTGGCTCATCATCGTCTTGTAGCCGCTGTTGTGGGCCAGCGCGACGGCGTCGAGGGTCTCGGTCAGGGTGCCGATCTGGTTGACCTTCACCAGCAGCGCATTCGCGATGCCCTTGCTGATGCCCTCTTCCAGGCGCTCCGGGTTGGTGACGAACAGGTCGTCGCCCACCAGCTGCACCTTGTCGCCGATGGCCTCGGTCAGCGCGGCCCAACCGGCCCAGTCGTCCTCAGCCAGGCCGTCCTCGATCGAGACGATCGGGAAGTCGGTCACCAGCTTCTCGTAGAAGGAGATCATGTCCTCGGCGGACTGCGCCTTGCCCTGGAACTGGTATGCGCCGTCGCGGTAGAACTCGGTCGACGCCGAGTCGAGGGCGATGACGATGTCGCTGCCGAACTTGTAGCCCGCCTTCTCGACGGCCTCGGCGATGACGCTGATCGCGGCCTCGGTGTTGGGCAGGTCGGGGGCGAAGCCGCCCTCGTCGCCCAACGCGGTGCTCATGCCCTGCTTGTGCAGCACCGACTTGAGCGAGTGGTACACCTCGGCACCCCAGCGGAGCGACTCGGCGAACGTGGCCGCACCGGTCGGCGCGATCATGAACTCCTGGAAGTCGATGCCGTTGTCGGCGTGCGCGCCGCCGTTGATGATGTTCATCATCGGCACCGGCAGAATGTGCGCGTTCGGTCCGCCGACGTAACGGAACAGCGGGAGGCCCGCCGACTCCGCTGCCGCCTTCGACACTGCGAGCGAGACGCCCAGCAGCGCGTTGGCGCCCAGTCGCGACTTGTCGGGCGTGCCGTCCAGATCCACCAGGGTCTGGTCCAGGACGCGCTGGTCGTCGGCCTCGATGCCGATGACCTCGGGGGCGATGTCGCCCAGAACCGCCTCGACGGCCTTCTTGACACCCTTGCCGAGGTAGCGGTCGCCACCATCGCGCAGCTCGACGGCCTCGTGCTCACCGGTCGAGGCGCCCGAGGGAACCGCTGCCCGCGAGAAGGTGCCGTCGTCCAGGACCACCTCGACCTCGACGGTCGGGTTGCCACGGGAGTCGAGGATCTCGCGCGCGCCTACCTGCTCGATAATTGCCACTTGTCAGCCCCAATTCGATGTTCGATGTCGTCGGGTCGGCGGAGGGCCGCCGACAGATTCCGAACACCAGGATAAACGCAGATCAGTAGCGGATGTTCACGGAGTAGGCGTTCGCGTAGTTGCGCACCTTCAGGACGTACTCGTCGTGGTTGTTGTAAGCGTGCACGGCCTTCTCCCAGCCCTCGGGCGTGGTCATGTCGCCGCCGGAGTAGACGCAGAGGTAGCGCGCCGCGGACAGCGCGGCGTCATCGATGTTGTCCGGGTCGGCTACGCCGTCGCCGTTCGCGTCGACGCCGTAGCGCATCCAGGTCTCGGGGATGAACTGGAAAGGCCCCATCGCGCGGTCGTACTCGGTGTCGCCGTCGAGCTTGCCCTTGTCGGTGTCGCGGATCACGCGGTTGCCGTTGGTGCCGTCGAGCTCGGGTCCGCGGATCTTCGGCCGCACGTCTCCGTTGGGCGCGACACTGGCGCCGCCGTGCCTGCCGTGTTTGGTCTCGACCGCGGCGATGCCGGCGAGAGTGGTCCAGCCGATGCCGCATTCGGGATGCTGCTGTCGCTGGATCTCGGCCGCGTTGCCGTACGCCTCGAGCGCGGTCAGCGGAATCGCCGTCGCCTCAGAGATGGGCGTCGCCCAGTCACGCATCTTCTCCGCGGTGCGACCCGGCGAGTTGATGTCGATGTACGGCTGCTGGGTACCCACGCCCGGAGGCAGACCGTCGGGGATGTCGGGCCGGTCCCACGGCATCCGCACCCCGCACGACGACAGCGCCAGCACTGCGGCCAGCAGGATGGGCGCGACCCACCATCGGCGCCGACTCTTCGTCGCCGATTGCACAAGTCGGGTCACACGTTCCTCATCTCAGGTCGCGGCGGTCGGGGTTCGGGGCGCGCACAAGCGTCGCACATCACCTGGATCAACTCCGAAATGCGTGGTCGAGTTCCCGAATCGACGCGATTGCCGACGTGATGCGCGCCTCGTCGACGCCGGGACCTTGGGCGGATCTCGGCTGAGCCGTTCGTCCGGAATCGGGTTGATCCGCTTCGCACGTTCTGCCGTCCTTGCAGCTAGAGAGCGAATCCGATTAGGAGAGGCTCACCCAATGTGGGTTATCCTTACCAAGCTGTCCGGCTCTCCGGACCGGCGCCCCAGGCGGAAGGAACGGTGATGACGACGCTCATCGCAGAAGGCGCACCCTCGGTGGTGACCCAGATGGTGGGCAGTGGACTCATCGGCGTCCGAGAGGGCCTCGAGGCGGGCATCGTCGTGATGGTCCTGATCGCGTTCGCCGTGAAGTCCGACCGGCGTGATGCGCTGAAGTGGATCTGGCTCGGTGTCGGCGCCGCCCTCACGATGATGATCGGCACCTTCCTGATCATCCAGTTCGGCTCGTCGACCATCTCGTCCCTCGCCGCGGAGCTGCTCGCGGGCATCGCCTCCCTGGTCGCCGTCGCGATCGTCACGTTCATGGTCCTGTGGATGCGTAAAGCCGCCGCCCATATCTCGGGCGACCTCAAGTCCGGCCTCACCGACGCCATGGCCGTCGGCGGCGCCGCCGTCTTCGGCCTGGCCTTCCTCGCCGTCGGACGCGAGGGCTTCGAGACCGCGCTGCTGATGGTCGGCTACGCCGAGAGCGTGTCCGGCGGTGCCTGGCCGCTCGTCGGCCTGCTCCTGGGCATGCTCGTCTCGGTGCTGCTGACCTGGCTCCTCTACAAGGGCGCCATCGCCATCAACTTCACCAAGTTCTTCACCTACACGGGCTACTTCCTGATCGTCGTGGCCGCCGGAATCCTCTCCTACGGCGTGCGCGCCCTGCAGGTCTACGGCTGGCTCCCGGGGCTGGACAACATCGCCTTCGACATCTCCTCGTGGTACGACCAGAGCGCCTGGTACGGCGTGATCCTGCAGGGCATCTTCAACTTCCGCCCGGAACCGACGGTGCTTCAGGTGGTCGCGTGGGTCGGGTATGTGGCCATCGTCGGCGGGCTGTTCTACGCCCGCGGTCGTGCGGTGACCCCGAAGCCGAAGCCCGCCGAGTCCGCCCTGGAAGACGCCGCGTAGACGTCCTTCTCTCGACCTCCTCCCCGCGCTGTCGCAGCCCGCGGACACCCCGAAAGGAACCCCATGCCCAAGCTCTCCCCCGTTCTGCGGAACGTCGTCGTGCTCGGCGCCGTCGCGGCGACCCCGTTGGCGTTGGCCGCGTGTGAGGCGAAGTCGAGCAGCGACGGCGCGGTGACGGTCACCTCGTCCAACGACGCCTGCGACCTGTCGACCACCGATCTGCAGACCGGCCAGGCGAACTTCGAGATCACCAACACGGGCAGCAAGGTCACCGAGTTCTACGTGTACGGCCAGAACAACCGAGTCCTCGCCGAGGTCGAGAACATCGGCCCCGGACTCAAGGGCAAGCTCGGCGTCGAGTTCAGCGAGCCCGGCACGTACACCGTCGCCTGCAAGCCCGGCATGGTCGGTGCGGGCATCCGCCAGGAACTGAAGGTCACCGGCGAGACCAAGGCCAAGAGCCATGCGCCCGCCGACGTCGAAGCCGCCAAGCAGCGCTACCTCGAGTACGTCCGCGGGCAGCTGAACGGGCTCGTCGCGCAGGTGCAGACCTTCACCGGTGACGTCAAGAGCGGGGACCTGGAGGCCGCCCGGAACGGCTTCGGCCTGGTGCGAACCTTCTACGAGCGCGTCGAGCCGGTCGCCGAGTCGTTCCCGGATCTCGATCCGAAGATCGATATGCGGTGGGACGACACCGAGGACGGGAAGCAGGCGTTCACCGGCTTCCACCGGATCGAGCGCTTCCTGTTCCCGCCGACGCCCGCGGACATCGGCGAAGCGGAGGGCCAGGTGGCTCCGGCCGATGCCGCCGATGCGAAGACCGCGGACACCAAGGCGAACATCGACAAGGTCGCCGACCAGCTGATGACCGATGTGACGCAGCTGCGCGACGAGGTCTCGGCGCCCGACTTCGAGTTCGAGACGCAGATGTTCGTCCACGGCCCGCAGGCCCTGATCGACGAGATCGCGAAGACCAAGGTCGGCGGCGAGGAAGACCGCTACAGCCACACCGACCTCTGGGACATCGCCGCGAACATCGACGGTTCGGAGACGCTGATCGCCGAACTGCAGCCGATGATCTCCCAGCGCGATCAGAAGCTGATGGACAAGATCACCGCGCAGTTCGCCGACGTGCGGTCGTTCATCGATCAGTTCCGCGAGGGCGACGGCTACGTCTCCTACGACAAGGTGAACGCGGAGCAGCGCAAGGAGCTCTCGGACAAGGTCGACGCGCTGTCGGCGACCCTCTCCCAGGTGCCCGGCATCGTTCTGCAGCAGTGAGTGAGCGTGCGTAGTGAGTGACAGCGAAGTGGAGCCGACCGGGGACGACGGGCCCGACCCCCAAGCCGGTCGAGTGCCCGGCCCGCAGGCTGGTCGAGTGCCCGATGCGAGCGAAGCGAGCACCGGGCGTATCGAGACCCCCGCACCCGACGCACCCAAGCCCGGCGTGTCCCGTCGCACCGTGCTCGGCGCGGCGGGCGTCGGCATCGCGGCAGGTCTGGCAGGTGGTGCGGCGATCGGTGCGACGGTCGGCGGTAACGACGACGCCGATCCCGATCAGATCGTCGCGTTCCACGGCGAGCGGCAGGCCGGCATCGTCACCGAGGCCCAGGACCGGCTCCACTTCGCGTCCTTCGACGTCATCACCGACTCGCGCGAGGCGCTGGTCGACATGCTCAAGAAGTGGACCGTCGCGGCCGACCGCATGACGCGCGGCGAGGAGACGGTTCCCGGCGGTGCCACCGAGATGGGCGAGTACCACCCGCCGGCCGACACCGGTGAGGCGCTCGGGCTGTCCCCCGCCCACCTCACGATCACGATCGGCTTCGGGCCCGGTCTGTTCGGTCCCAGCGCGTCGGACCCGAACCGCAAGGATCGCTTCGGCATCGCCGACCGGAAGCCCGCCGCTCTCGCCGATCTGCCCGCGTTCGCACAAGAGAAGATCGAGGCGTCGCGATCGTACGGCGACATCTGCATCCAGGCCTGTGCCGACGATCCGCAGGTCGCCGTCCACGCCGTTCGCAACCTCGCACGCATCGGCGTCGGTGTGGTGTCCGTCCGGTGGTCGCAGCTCGGCTTCGGCCGCACGTCGTCGACCACACGGTCGCAGGAGACGCCGCGCAATATGTTCGGCTTCAAGGACGGTACGGCCAACGTCCGCGCCGAGGACACCGGAACCCTCGACAAGTGGGTGTGGGTCGCGCCGGAGGACAACCCGCCCGCCGCCCAGTGGATGACCGGCGGCACCTACCTCGTCGCCCGTCGGATCCGCATGGACATCGAGCCGTGGGACCGCGCCAATCTCAAGGAGCAGGAGAACATCGTCGGCCGGACCAAGGGCTCCGGGGCTCCGCTGAGCGGCGACGACGAGTTCGACGATCCCGACTTCAACATCACCTCCTACGGGGCGCCGATCATTCCGTTGACGTCACATGTGCGCCTGGCGCATCCGGACACCAACAACGGTGTCCAGCTGCTGCGCCGCGGCTACAACTTCACCGACGGATCCGACGGCTTCGGGCATCTCGACGCAGGCCTGTTCTTCATCGCCTTCAACCGCGACACGTTCAAGCAGTTCGTGCCGATCCAGCACCAGCTGTCCCGCAAGGATGCGATGACGGAGTACCTGATCCCCAACGGCTCGGCGATGTTCGCAGTGCCGCCCGGCGTCAAGCCCGGCGAGTACTGGGGCCAGGCGTTGTTCGAGAAGTAGCCGACGTGCCGACGACGATGGATAGAGTGCGCGCGCTCGGACAGCGGTACTCGCACCTGCGGCACAACACGCGCTTCGGCGGGGTGCTGCGCTACGTCACGATCGTCGTGGGGTTTCTGGTCACCGCGGTCGGCGTCGTCACGATTCCCTACCCCGGCCCCGGCTGGGCGATCGTCTTCCTCGGCCTCCTCATCCTCTCGCAAGAACTCGTATGGGCGGCTCGGCTGCGTAAGTGGATCATGGGGCAGCTCAACCGGTTCTACTCGGACTACATCGACGGCAATCGCTTGGCACAGCTCGCTCTCGCGATCGGAACCTGTGCGATCGTGTTGGCCACTCTCTGGGTCACGGGCGCTCTCGACCTGGTCCAAGGGTGGTTCGGTCTCGATTACGGATGGCTCGAATCTCCTCTCGCCTGATCGGGCTCCGACTGCCCCGAACATATCGCTCGCCTCTGACACGAAATGGGCGCGTCGATCGCCCGACGCACAGCCGGGTAGACCGTTCATGCGATACCTCACCCGCCCGGGGCGACTTCGACCCCGATCACCCCTGTACGGTGCGACGATCGAACAGTGAACGACACTTCCCCGACCACATCACGGTCGACGTCTCGCCTCCGCGCCGTCATCAGCGCGCTCATGATCATCGTCGCCCTGATCCTCGCGCCGGTCGCGTCGGTCGGCACCTGGGCGCGCGTGCAACTCGTGGACACCGACCAGTTCGTGGCCACGTTCGCGCCGCTCGCCGACGATCCGGCGGTCCAGACCTTCGTCGCCGATCAGATCACTGATCAGATCAACGAGCAGGTCGACTTCAAGCAGATCATCGGCGACGTGTTCGCCGGCATCGCGGAAGCGAATCTCCCGCCGCGCGCCGCGACCGCGATCGCCTCCCTGGAGGCTCCCGCCGTCGCCGGGATCCAGTCCCTCGTCGCGTCGACCACCCAGCGAATCGTGGCGTCCGACCAGTTCGCCGAACTGTGGGAGGAGAGTCTGCGCGTCAGTCACAAGCAGATCACCGCGCTTCTCAAGGACCAGCCCGGTACCGCACTGCAGGTGTCGAACGACGGGACGCTGAGCCTGGAGCTCGGACCGCTGATCGACGCGGTGAAGCAGCGGCTCGTCGAACGCGGGCTCTCGTTCGCCGACAAGATCCCGGTAAAGGATCGGTCGATCGCGATCGTCCACGCCGACTCCCTCGGCCTGGCGCGGGTGTCGTACCAGATCGCGGTCATCGGCGGCTACTGGCTCCCGTGGCTCGCTCTCGGACTCCTCATCGGCGGCATCCTCGTCGCGAACCGCAAGCGCCGCGCCGTCGTGATCTCCTCGATCTTCTTCGCGATCATCTTCGGCCTGATGACGATGGGTGTGTGGATCGGCGGGAACATCTTCGTCTTCTCCGTCAGCCCCAACCCGCTTCCGAGTTCGGTGGCCCACGCGATCTTCGATCAGGTCACCGCCATGATGGATTCCACCCTCCGGGCCCTGACCTTCCTCGGTGTCCTCGTCGCGGTCGTCGCCTGGTTCGCCGGGCCCTCGCGGCCGGCGACGGCGACGCGCTCCGTGCTCGGCTCCGGATTCGCCAGCCTCCGCGGCGCACTTGATCGCGCCGGCGGCGACACCCGTGGCTTCGGCCGTTTCCTCGACAAGAACCGCAACGTGATCCTCATCGTCGCGATCGCACTGGGCATGGCCGCCCTGTTCGCCTCGCGCCCGGTGACGTTCACGGCCATCACGTGGCTGGTGATCGCGCTGATTGTCGTAGCAATTGCGGTCGAGGTGCTGCGACGGCCGGAGGGTGAGTCGGAGAGTGTTGGAACGGAAAAGGAGTCGCAACCACCGACGGTCGACCCGGCAAACGAGTCCTCCCGCGCATCCGAGTCGACTGACAGCGGTAAGGCAGACCTTTACGACGACTCCGATGTTGCGGTACTTTCCAGAAACGCTGACACCGAAGCTGAGGGAACAGTCGACGGAGAGCCAGCCGACAAGTAGTTCGGTGCTTCCCTGTAAGGGGCGACCGGCACTCGCCGGAATGACTCGGACAAGCGAGACCATCCGTGGTCAAGCGCCCTAGGTGTGATGTCCAGGCAGGTTGTTTTCAATCCTGGTGATGG
>NZ_AEUD01000003.1 GCF_000192435.1 Gordonia neofelifaecis NRRL B-59395 | reverse complement strand
GTCTTCGCTTCAACTCAGATGTTCACAACGTGTCGGGGAAGTACAGCTAGGCCTCGGGTGGTGAGCCCTTCGGCCATCTCCAGGCCTATGTAGCCGGCGCCGATGATGATCGCGGTCTTCGGGTCGGTGGTGGTCAGGGTGTTCATGACGGCGAAGGTGTCGCCCATCGAGTGCAGGAGGTGAACGCCGTCGTCAGGGCCTAGTTGGTCGAGGCCGGTGATCGGTGGCCGCACTGAGACCGCGCCGGTCCCGACGATGAGAGCGTCATAGTCGAGGTCTCGTGAGACGCCGTCGGGCCCGGTGACGGTGAGGCGGTGCCCGGCGGTGTCGATCGCGGTGGCCCGGGTGTCGGTATGAACGGTCATGCCGGTGGCGGCGAGGTCGGCGGCGGTGCGGTGGGCGAGGTTGCTCCAGTGCGTGACTTCGCCGGAGACGTAGTACGGGATGCCGCAGATGGAGAAGTTCGGGTAGGCGTCGGCGACGACGACGGTGACTTCGCTGGTTGGGTCGAGCTCGCGAGCCCGCAGTGCGGCGGAGATTCCGGCGTCTGATCCGCCGATTGCGATGATCTTGCGTGCAGGCATGGGTGTCGGTTCCTTCCGAAGGGACACGGGTATGTGAGGTAGAGCAGGGTGCCGCGCTGTTGGGAGAAGTCGCGGGAGCGTGCGGGCAGGCCGATCAGCGGCGGTCAGGTAGTGGCAGGTAGGAGCTCGGCGAGGAGGTTGCGGACGCGGTAGTTGAGGTCGTCGCGGATCAGACGAACGGTCTCGATGGGGTGGTTGTCGGGGTCGGCGACTTGCCAGTCCAGGTACCGCTTGCCCGGGTAGATCGGGCAGGCGTCGCCGCAGCCCATGGAGATCACGACGTCCGCGGCCGCGACCACATCGTCGGTGAGCGGCTTGGGGAACTTGGCGGCGAGATCAAGGCCGATCTCTGTCATGGCTAGCTCGACGATCGGGTTGATGTCCGCCGCGGGTAGAGACCCGGCTGAACGTACGTGCACTCGTCCTGCCGCGTGGTGGGTCAGGAGCGCGGCGGCCATCTGTGAGCGGCCAGCGTTGTGGACGCAGATGAACAGCACTTCGGGCACGGTCGTGGTGGTTGCGCCGGTGGACTGCGCTAGGGCGGCGAGGCGTTCTGCGGCGAACCTGCCTGTCAGGGTCACCAGGTGAGTGTGGATGCGGGAGGTGCGCCGCAGCGCGGTGTAGGACTCGAATACGACCCGTTCGACGGTCTGTTCGGACACGATCCCTCGGTACTGGGCGGCGAGCCTCTCCGCGGTTCGCGATAGCAGGGCTTGGGGCATCAGCAGATCTGGTGTCCCGGCTGATTCGGTCGTGGCGTCGGCGTTCATCAGGCTTCACCCCGGTTCGTAGATACCGACCCAGCTCCGGCGTTAGCGCGCGGTGAGTTCGGCTGCCAGCGCGGTGACGCGGGCAGCGATGTCGTCGCGGACCAGGCGCATCCGTTCGATCCCGTCGATTCCGCGCTCGGACGGTTCGTCAGTGTCCCAGTTGATCAACCTGACCCCGGCGGGGGCATCGACCACGGCTTCTCGGCCGAGAGTGACCACCAGGTCGACGCGGGCGAGCAACTCGGGATCGATGGGCTTGGGAGTCTCGCCGGTGATGTCGATGCCGACCTCGGCCAGGCTCTCGGCAGACAGCCCGTTGACCGCGGTGCCGGGTTTGGTTCCGGCCGAGTGCACCTCGACGGCCTCGCCGACCGCCTTGCCCATCAGGCCGGCGGCCATCTGAGACTTGCCGCCGTTCTTCACACACACGAACAGCACACTCGGCGTGGCCGCGTTCTCGGTGATCGTCAGGTCGTCGGGCATCAGTTCATGCTCCTAGAAGAGTCCGCGGAAGCGGAGGTAGAGGACGGGGTGAGGGGGAAGCGTTTGCGTAGGGCAAGGGAGACATAGACCAGGCCGACCAGCACAGGGACCTCGATCAACGGACCGACCACGCCGGCGAGGGCTTGGCCGGAGGTCGCGCCGTAGGTGGCGATCGCGACGGCGATGGCGAGTTCGAAGTTGTTGCCTGCCGCGGTGAACGCAAGCGTGGTGGTGCGTTCGTAGCCCAGGCCCATAACCGCACCCAGGAGGTAGCCGCCGCCCCACATCACTGCGAAGTAGACCAACAGTGGCACGGCGATGCGGACGACGTCCCAGGGACGGGAGGTGATCTGTTCGCCCTGCAGGGCGAAGAGGATGACGATCGTGAACAGCAGTCCGTAGAGTGCCCACGGCCCGACCTTGGGCAGGAACTTCGCTTCGTACCAGTCGCGGCCCTTGGTCTTCTCGCCGATCCGGCGTGACAGGTATCCGGCGAGCAGCGGGATGCCGAGGAAGATCAGCACCGACTTGGCGATCTGCCACGGAGAGGTGCTGATGGTCGTCTGTTCCAGGCCCAGCCAGCCCGGCAGGATTGAGAGGTAGAACCAGCCCAGGACGGCGAACATCACCACCTGGAACACCGAGTTGAGCGCCACGAGGACGGCTGCTGCCTCACGATCGCCGCAGGCGAGGTCGTTCCAGATGATGACCATGGCGATGCACCGTGCGAGGCCGACGATGATCAGGCCGGTCCGGTACTCGGGTAGGTCGGGCAGGAAGATCCAGGCGAGGGCGAACATGAGCGCTGGGCCGAGCACCCAGTTCAGTAGCAGCGATCCCAGCAGTAGTTTGCGATCGCCGGTGACGGTGTCGAGGCGGTCGTAGCGCACCTTGGCCAGGACCGGGTACATCATTATCAACAGGCCCAAGGCGATAGGCAGTGAAACGCCGTCGACCTGGATCTTCTCCAACGCGGTGTTCAGTCCGGGGATCATCCGGCCCAGCAGCAGACCGGCGACCATGGCGACGCCGATCCACACCGGCAGGAACCGGTCCAGAGTCGAGAGCTTGCCGACGACCGGCTGATGCCCGGCCGTCGGGGTGGGGCTGGTCACGAGTGAACCTCCATCGAGCTGGCGAGCTCGCCGGACTGCAGGATCCCGGCGAGCGAGGACAGAACATCGGGGATAACGCGGTAGTACACCCACGACGCGCGGCGCTCAGACTCGAGCAAACCGGCGTTCTTGAGGACCTTCAGGTGATGGGAGATCGTCGGTTGCGAAACGTCGACGGCCGGGGAGATGTCACACACGCACGCCTCACCGCCCTCGTGGCTGGCGATCAAGCTGAACAGTCGCAACCGGATCGGGTCGGCGAGTGCTTTGAACACCACAGCAAGATCAACCGACTGCCGCTCCGAGAGGGGCTCACGCACCAACGGTGAGCACCGCACAGTGACATCGGTCAACGGAATCGAGTTCGACATACATCGATATTGACAGATATCGATACTGGTTGCAAGGGTGCATGCAGTCCACGTTCGAAACGGGACTGGTCGCCACCCCGGCATCGGGTGGCGACCAGCCTGGCAGCCCTAAGAGAAGGTCGCGTTCAGCAGCAGTTCGCCGCGGGAGTGCAGCATGCCGCGGACGTAGATTCGCCGACGGGGGCCGCGGCGGCGACCGGTTCGCCGTTGAAGGTCTCAGCGTCGGCCAACACGGTGTAGACCTCCCACCGCTCGGCGTCGGGAGCAGTGACCCACACCTTGTCCTGAGTGGCAAAGCAGCAGGTTGCTCCGATCTCCTCTTCGGTGAACAGCTTCTCTTCGGTGAATCGGGCGATCTCGGCGTGCACCTTCTCACTGGAATCGACCTCAACGCCGAGGTGATTGATGCTGCCGCCCTGGCCGGGATTCTCCAGCAGCACCAACTTCAGTGCGGGCTCAGTGACGGCGAAGTTGGCGTAGCCCGGCTTGACCTTCGCCGGGCCGACGCCGAACAGCTTGGTGTAGAAGGCGATCGACTGGTCGAGATCGTCGACGTTGAGGGCGAGTTGCACGCGTGACATGAGATCCTCCAAGGATTCGACATAAATCAAAAGTGTTGCGACTCAAGTTCTAGACCAGAGTTTGACATATGTCAACGGATGGGTAGGTTGGGGTCATGCCCAAGACGCTCCCTGTGGTCGACATCAGTGCTCCGATCTGCTGTGCACCGATCTCCGCAGGTCCAATGGAAGCGGATGCGGCCCTAGAGCTGGCTCTCCGGCTCAAGGCGCTGGCCGATCCGGCGCGAATTCAGCTGGTCTCCATCCTCATGGGCGCCCGACCAGGTGCGATCAGCACCAGTGATCTCGCCGAGGCGCTCGCACTCTCGGCGGGTACGGTGAGCCACCACCTCGGTCAACTCAAAAAGGCGGGCCTAGTCAGCTCCGAGCGTCGAGGCGTGAACGTCCTGCATCGCGCCGAACCGGACTCGCTGGAAGCACTGAGAGGAGTGCTCGACACCTGCTGTTAGCCGGGGTGATCGGCATCGCGCCGCACGGCGTTAGCTGCGTAAGTCCGATACTGGCGTTCGACGGTGTAGTCGGGGAGCGACTCGGCGATGAGGTCGGCCAGTGTATCGCCTTCGTGAAGCCAGCCGGCGACGTCGAATCCGCGACGCCACGTGTGCTGGTCGTCGCTCGGTGCGTCGGCGAAGTTCGCCGTCCACGCGTCGAGCCACGTACGCAGCCGGACGACGACGGAGTCGGGAAACCCGAAGTTCGCGGGTGTCAGCAGTTCGGATCTCTCTTTTCTGGGCGAGTCGGGGAAACTCGAGCTATGCAAGTTGAGGTCCTGTATGTCGATGGATGCCCACATTGGAGGGAAGCTGCGGGTCGAGTTGAGGATGCTGCGGCGGCGTTGAATGTTGGAATCGACCTTCGTTTCAGGCTGATTTCGTCGGAGGTGGAGGCGGCGTCGTTCGCTGGATCTCCGACGATTCTTGTTGATGGACGTGATGCGTTCGAAGGTGCCGCTGGGGTTAATGATCTTGCGTGTCGCGTCTACCTCACTGACTCGGGTCTTGCTGGAGTGCCGACTGTCGAGCAGTTGGCGTTCGTGCTAACGGAGCGTAGTCATCGGTAGCGAATCTATGGTCGGCCGGGATGTTATGGGGCTGCCTCTATCTGGGTCGGGGTGTCCGAGTTGCGCGGAACTTGGCTAATAGTACGTTTTCTTGAACAGATGTTTCTGTGAGCGGCAACTTCTTGAGTTCGGGGAGTAGTTGGCCGGGTTTGATGAAGCGGTGCGGTGCGCCTTCGAGTCGGTGGAGAATGCGGGCCGGTGGGGTACTGAGGAGGTCGTAGCCGACCAGGACTCCTCCTGGTTTGAGCACTCGGACTGCTTCGGCTAGTGCTTGCTCCCAGTCGACGACGTGGTGGAGCATGATGAACGAGACGACCATGTCGAACTGGCCGTCGGCGAATGGTAAAGCAGTTGCGTCTGCAACCCGGGTGTGCGCGCGGTCACCGAAGGCGCGGAGGCGGTCTTGAGCGGCTGTGACCATTCGGGGGTCGAAGTCGGTGACGGTAATGGTTGTCGTCTGCGGTTCTGGGCTTGCCGCCAGAATGTGGGCCGCCATAGCGCCACCGCCGCCGCCAATCTCGAGGAGGGCGCCGTTGGGCTGGACTCCTTGTAGAGCCCAAGGGAGCACCCACCGACTGGTCGCGGTCTCCCATGGTGCGCTTCGGCAGAACAGTGCTTCGACTTGTGACATCGACGGCATCGCGGATTGCTCCTTCGGGGTGCGGGTGAGGTGGGAGCTTCGATTCCACCGTGCCTGGACGCTATCATCGTCGTATGACGATGAATAGATGTTCGGTGATGGTGGGGACGGAGCTCGATCCTGCGGTCGCGTTGTTTCGGAGTTTGTCTGACGGGACCCGGCTAGCGATCGCGGCTCGATTGGCCCGCAGTGGTGAGGCTCGAGTGGCTGATCTGATGGCTGAGTTGGGTCTTGCTCAGTCGACAGTGTCCGCGCATGTTGCGTGCCTGCGGGACTGCGGATTGGTGGTGGGTCGGCCAGAGGGCAGGCAGGTGTTCTACCGTCTGGCGCGGCCGGAGCTTCTCGACCTGCTGGCGGCGGCTGAGACGGTGCTTGCTGCGACGGGCAGTGCCGTAGTGCTGTGTCCCAACTATGGGTTGGACAGTGCCTGCGATGGTGAGGCCACTGCCGGCGCGGTCGTTGAGGAGATCCGCGGTGTGGGGGGTGATCGACGATGAGTGATGCATGTGGATGTGGGCACGACGAGATCGGGGAGGATGAGCAGGCGCCTGGACATTGGTGGAACGTCCGAGAACTTCAGGCAGCTGCGGTTGCCGGATTGTTGTTGGTGGCCGCCTATCTCACTGGCTGGGCAGATGGTCCGAGGACGATCAGTACGACCCTGGAGTGGGGTGCTCTGCTAGTAGGCGCGGCGACGTTTGTCCCGTCGACACTGCGGCGGCTGGCATCGGGGAAGATCGGCGTTGGAACGCTGATGACGATCGCTGCGGTGGGTGCGGTGATTCTCGGTGAGGTCGGGGAAGCGGCGATGCTCGCGGTGTTGTTCTCGATTAGCGAGGGCCTTGAGGAGTACGCCGTTGGTCGTACTCGTCGGGGCCTGCGGGCGTTGTTGGATCTGGTCCCAGATTCGGCGATGGTGTTGAGGGCGGGCGTCCCGACAGCGGTGTCGCCGTCAGTTCTTCGTGTCGGGGATCAGATCCTGATCAAGCCGGGTGAGCGTATCGCCACTGATGGGCGCATAAGCGAGGGGCGATCGTCGCTGGATGTATCGGCGATTACTGGCGAATCGGTGCCGATTGAAGCGAATCCTGGGGACGTCGTGTTCGCGGGATCGATCAACGGCACTGGTGTGTTGGCCGTTGATGTCAGCGCTACTGCGGAGAACAATTCGCTGGCGAAGATTGTGCAGATTGTCGAGGCGGAGCAGTCTCGAAAAGGCGATGCGCAGCGGTTAGCTGACCGGATTGCTAAGCCGCTGGTTCCGGCAATCATGCTCATGGCCGCTGTGATCGCGGGTATCGGCGCAGTGTTTGGCGACCCGGCGACGTGGGTGGAACGAGCTCTTGTGGTGCTGGTGGCAGCCTCACCCTGTGCGCTGGCAATCTCGGTTCCGGTGACAGTGGTTGCTGCTATCGGCGCCGCCAGCAAGATTGGTGTGCTGGTCAAAGGTGGTGCGGCGTTGGAGTCTCTCGGCCGGGTCCGGATCGTGGCTGTTGACAAGACGGGAACGCTCACCGCGAACAAGCCGGTTGTTGTCGGTGTTGCTGTTGGCGGTCAGGCGAACGAGGTCGCGGGAGAACCCGGTGTGACCGGCGACGTTGGGCATTCGATTGAGCAGGCGCGAGTGCTCGCGGTTGCCGCGGCGCTGGAAGCTCACAGTGAACATCCTCTGGCTCGTGCGATCCTTGCAGCTGACGGTGGGGTGAGTAGGGCTGCGACTGATGTACAGGCGGTGCCAGGAGCGGGTCTGACCGGTCTGGTCGAGGGTCGCCCCGCTCGGCTTGGGCGGCCGGGTTGGATCGATGCGGGTGCTCTGGCCGACCGGGTCGCGGCCTTTCAAGCTGATGGTGCAACCGCGGTTCTCGTCGAGGAAGACCAACGTCTCCTCGGAGTCGTCGCGGTACGTGATGAGCTTCGCCCCGAAGCACGGGAGGTCATCACGCACATGCACGATTCTGGAAATGCCGTGGTGATGCTCACCGGTGACAATGCCGCGACGGCGACTGCTCTTGCACAGATCGCCGGGATCGACGATGTCCATGCGGATCTGCGTCCAGAAGACAAGGCACGAATCGTGTCCACGCTGCGCGGCGACGGATTCATCGCAATGGTCGGTGACGGGGTCAACGATGCTCCCGCACTGGCCACAGCTGACTTGGGAATCGCCATGGGCGCGATGGGTTCTGATGTCGCGATTGAAACCGCGGACGTGGCACTGATGGGCGAGGACCTGCGGGTGCTGCCTCAAGCGCTCGATCATGCTCGTCAGGCGCGGACCATCATGCTGCAAAATGTGGGGCTGTCCCTTGGTCTGATCGCCGTTCTCATCCCGCTCGCACTGTTCGGGTTGCTCGGGTTGGCCGCGGTGGTCGCTGTCCACGAACTCGGTGAGATCGTCGTCATCGCCAACGGCGTCCGTGCTGGGCGGGTCAAGAACCGCCTGACGATGGCCGATACCGCTGGAGCATCGGTAGCAGTCGGGGCGAACCGATGACCCCGTCTGGTCCGGCGGTGTCAGGCGGTAGGTCGGGATATGCCCGCCGCCTGGGGATGCTGCTGCTGGCCCTGACCTTCGTCATCGTTGACGTGGCCGCCAAGGCATGGGCAGTCGATGCACTTGACGGCACCCGAATAGAGGCCGGGCCGGTGGACCTGCAGTTAGCGTTCAATTCGGGCGCGGCCTTCTCCTTTGCCGCCACCGCTCCGGGGTGGGTACTGCTGGTCATTCCCGCCGCGGTCACGTGTGGAGTCGCGGTCCTCGGTTGGCGTACCGCAGACTCCCACGGACTGCTCTGGCGCGTCGCGATTGCCGCCGTCCTGGGCGGAGCGATCGCTAACATCATCGACCGCATACCGGACGGAAAAGTCACAGACTACCTACACACCGGCTGGTGGCCCACGTTCAATCTCGCCGACACGTTCATCGTCCTAGGCGCCCTCACCCTCGTCGTGTGCATCATTGTCGACCCACACGAATCACCATCGCAGAACGAGGGGCAGGTACCGGCTGAGGACCAGTGAGCTGGTGCGATGTTGTGCTGTCTCCGGACCGTGATGGTCCGGCCGACGTCACCGCAGTCGTCGACCGGCATACCGAGCCCACGTTTCGCCGGAGCGTTCAGCGTGAAGGAACGCAACCTGATGGCTGTAGCCCAATGCGTCGGCGACGACGGACGGAGGGCACTCGAGCACGAGGTCGTCGAGTGCGCTGTTGCGGGCACCGAGGTTGCTCATGCCGATCAGGCGCAGGCGATGCATGATCGTGTCGGGATGGAGATGATCTCCGGCATGCGTGCCGGGAAACAACCAGGGATTGCCGTGTCCACTGGTGCGTAGATTCGTGCGATGGGCGAGCACGTCGCGGACGAGTTGAGCGAACGGTTTGGGCACGTCGACGGGGTGCTTGCCGAAAGTGATCGCCATCGGATTGCCGTCGATGATCGATGATGTCTGCAGTCGGACAATGCTTTTCAGCGGCTGCGCATACAGCAGAATCAGGACCCCAGCGACTCTGTAAGGGAGAGTCTCACTGTCACCAGTGAGCAGTTCGCTGATCCAGGCGATCCGCTGGGCTTGAGTCAAGGATGGTGTCGTCTTCGGAGCCCGGTGGCCGAGCTGCACGGCGGTATTGAGTCTGTCTTGTTTGCAGATGACCAGGAACGTTCGGATCGTGTATCGCGTTGTCGGACCTGTTGCGATCCACTGGTCGACGTCGTGTTGCGTGCAGGTCTCGATCGTGCGTCCGTAGGTGGACCTCAGCCAGCTCAGGAACTTGACGGTCTCGGTGATCTCTTGTTTGGCCGATCGCACCGATGGCTGGGTATCGCCGCCGGCATCGGCGATTGCGCGAATCCGCCGCAGATGGTGCCACGTCGCGAAGTGGCGAGCGGGCCGGGCGACCTCGGTCGGCAGGTCGATCAGCTTGTCATCGATCCATTGTTCGAAGCGTGGCAGCCACCGGTCTCGGGGAGGCAGTAGGCCGTGGTATTCCATCAATGTCCGCAGATGTTCTGCTGCCCGACTGGGTAGGGTGTCTAAGCCTTCGTGCGTGGCGGCGATGGCGCCGGTTCCTAGCCCCTTGAGCAGTTCCTGGACTTTCGGTGACCGCTTCCAGATCATCGTCGACTCGGGTCGCTTAGCGACGCATAGCGCGTCGACGAGGCCGCTGAGGATTGGGTCGGACGGCGGCCCGCCCATGATCTCGTGTAGGTCGTCCCGGACGGCGCAGCGAGCGCATATCGTCCCGCGGTGGTGACCGGACTCCTCGCCGCAGCGGCTGCATCGAAAGTCGTCGACGATACCTGCGCACGGCCCGCACACCGGGGTGCCGTCGGGCAGGGGTGGTCCAGGTAGAAGTCGTTCGACGCCGCATACCGGGCATGTTCCGTGAGTGTGGATCGCGGTGAACCAGCAGGTGAAGCAGATTCGGCCTTCGGGCCAGTGTGCCTGCGTCCGGGTGGTCGATCTGCCGCACCGGTCGCAGACCCACGCTCCACTCGCCTGTCGCGGTCGGCCGCGTACTGGCCGATAGGGGACTAGGCCGTCAGGTTCCATCCTGTCTTCACCTCATTGCGTGGTGCTACTCGTCGAGGATGTTCGCGCGCCGCGGACGCACAGCGCGGTCCAGCCGCATGACGTTCGGGCCGGCATTGGCTGCTCGGTGGTGCTCGCGAGCATTGACGGCGGTGACTGTGAGAAGCGCGTCGGGGCCGCACCCGAAGATGTCACACAACGCCGACATCAACTGCAGCGACACCCGCTCAGGTCGCTGGTTGACCAGCCGATACACCTGGGGACGGGACAACGAGATGTCCCGTTCTGCGAGCAAGGGGATCAAGTCCGTGGTCGTGTTCATTCCGCGCGCAGCCATCAACTCCGCCAGCCGCCACGTGTAATCGACCTTGCGTTTCATTCGGCAGTTCCCTTCGTCGTGCTGTCCAACGCTTCTCTCACGGTCCGATCCAACACCGATCTCAATGTCGACCGACGAAATTCGTCAGATGTGAACTGATAGATTCCCGTCGTCGAGGCGTGTTCGTGCCCCATCTGGTCCTGCACGAACCTGGGATCCCAGCCATCCTCGAGTAAATGCGTGGCGTACGACCGCCGAAACGAATGCAGATCGACGCCGTCGGGGATACCCAGATCAACACAGTAGCGGCGTACACGACGAAGAAGAGTCGACCCCACCACCAGCCCACCTCGTTCGCTGGAGAACAGATCAAGACTGTCGGGATCACCTCGGCCGTTGGCGATCCAGTCCTCGATGATCGGAGGCGTCCACCGCCACACCGTCAACACCGAACGGGGTTTCGGAGGTGACCCGCGGAACGCCTTCCCGTACCGGACCTTGCACACGCCGAACTTCCCGAACTCGCGAGCGTGGGGATTGCGGGCGAAGTCCACCAATTGCAGGTGCGTGAGCTCGTTAAACCGCAAGCCGTAGGCGTAGGCGACCTTCATCATCGCGGCGTCCCGGTAGGCCGCCTGCCAGCCCTTCCTGCTGGTCGTACCGATCCGAGCTACCTCATCGTCGGCGTACTCGAACAAGGCTTGAAGCTCGTCCTTGGTGTAAGGGCGCTTGCTCGCCCGCCCGTCGTACTCCTGGACGTGGCTCGCGGTGTTCCAGGCGGAATAAACCTGGGCCGGGTACGCGTCGAACAGCTGCTCACAGACGCGGTCCCACCCGTAGTCAGGGTTGCTGATGTAGGAACAGAATGCCCGCAGTGTGCCGTGGTAGCCGCGCAACGTCGAGTGCATCACATGACGAACCGACCGAAGATCGGCGGAAAACTCCTCAACCATCGCCGGTGTCCAGTTCCACGGCTCCTCGTTCGAATGCTCGATGAACCTCTGCACGCAGCGCACTCGCCGATCGATTGTCGAGAACTGCAAGTTCCTGGACAGCTGCTGGTTCCGCCACCCGTCGAGCATCAGCTCGACGACACGCTCCTCCGGCCGCAGAAGCGGCACAGATTCAACCAGATGTACTCGGCCAACCTCATCGATTCGCATCGGAACCTCCACCAGAAACGGTTTCATCTGATGATTCAATGATGCATCCAATGAGACGGCAGGTCAATACCCGCAGGTCAAAATGACAACGAAATCGATCAAGACCGGGCAACTGCCCACGCGACTCATGGGGTCTCGCCGGAAGGCGGCTGGCCTAACCGGTACGTATCCGCTGGTCCCGACGCCATAGAATGAACGAAGCGCCCGGGCATGGGGGAGCCGCAGTGATTCATCTGTTGCAATACGCAGGGTTCTACTTAACATAATCTATGTTATCGGCGTAACCCATTGTGACTCAATCATTTTGGTCACCAGTGTCGAAACGCAACGCGAACGAGTGAGGCCACGGTGGGAAGTCGCGTCCTGACGTCCCTCACCAGAGACGAAACATGGCGTGAATTGCGTTATGAACGAGCGTATTCAGACGAAGCGAACAGCTCGTCATTTGGACCTCAGCGGACCACTCCCTGCACAGCCCGGCCCTGGGACGAGTACTGGGCTGAGCTGACGAGCACTAGCGGATCGCAGTCACCGGCGCGATGGACGGATCAAGAGCAGCAGTCAGCTCATCGATCAAGAAATCGATGTGTTCAGGAGCAACCGATCGGCAAGCCAGGTGGTTGAGGCCGAGGTCTCGAGCAATCGTCCAGAGCCGAAGCGTTTGGTCTATCGCGTGTACCTCATGGTCTGGACCACGGAAGTAATCACGGTGAGCGCCAACCTGATCGCAGATGGCATCAGCTATGTCTAAAGGCAGGTCGCGTTTGCCTTGGCGAACGTCGACCAATAGTTTCGGATCGACCTGATAGTGATCGGGGTACTCGTCGCGGTGCGACAAGGCCTGGCCGACAATCGTGGCCATGGCTTGCTCAGTCAGCTCTGGTTCGAGCCTCGCATGGTAGTACGCGAACAGCCGATTGAGTCGGTCAGCGTGAGTGAGTGCCACTGTTCGAGCCCTTCCATCCAGGTTTTGCCTTACTTGCCCCCCACTGCACGTCCAGACTCGAGTCCACCACAGCGTCTGAATGCGCGATCATACATATCGATTCGTGATTCCTGCTCTTCCGAGATCTTAACCGCCATGCCCAACAGCCACCTCAGGTAGAGCAAGTCATCGGTGTCACGGGGATCATCTGCTGGTGGTTCGCGATTGAGATAGTCGCCAAGCATTCGCGTGAATATCGGGTCAGCACTAGGCGAATCCCCACGCAGGCGGAGCATTTCGGCCTGCCCAATGATCCAGGCACGCAACACCCGGTCGCCAAAAAGCTGCAAACCTGTCACTGCGCCTTGGAGATCTTGATCATCGTTGAAGCGCTTGGCGATTCGCTCCAGTGCACTGACCTTCTCGATCAGCTCGGCAACGACTTCGGTGCGAAGCGTGACAGTGGTGTCCGTAGCTGTGATCGGTAAATCCACTGTCGGCTTACGCCGCCTCTGGTCGAGTGGGTCAGGTTCCCCGCCGTCGAAAGTCCTCGCAGCCGAGCCTGGGCGCCACTTCAAGACCTTGTCGAGTTTGGCGAATGTTTTAAGACCAGGTTGAGGAGTCGTACCAGCTTCCAGCTTCCGCAGCGTGACACGCGTGGGCCCGCCCGCGTCACTCAGTTCTTCGCTGGTCAATCCGAGCTCCCGACGACGCGCAGCCACAATGCGGCCAAAGCGCACTGCATTAGGGCTCGTCGTCACGCGTAGAAGCCTATGCGGTCGGAACCTCAAGTAACGGAACCAGGGCGCGACAGGTCGCCCAAACCTTGGCCGCTTACCCAAATCGTGCCACATTCAGTTGCGACAATATCCCCAAATTAACCATTCAGTGATTGAACCTAACCTCAAAATATGCATAGACTGCTCCCATGGAGTCCGGGGTTGGGGGAGAAATGACAGACCAAGGCGTCGATCGCATCGACAAGCAGACAGTGGCCACAGTCATAGCTAACGGCGCCGCAGTGCCCCTTGGCGGCTGCCCAGCGCAACCGGTCGGGTTTGTCTGCATGTCGCTGACCGATGCGACCGGGCCGACCTGCCCCTTGGGCCATTCATTGCGAGCGCGACCGAACGTCGGCGCAGATTTCGCACCTACAGCTTCCCGGCGGCAACCCAGTGAGAAAAGGCGAACCCCCGGACGTACGCGGAGATTGTGGTCTGACGCGCACGACCCGGGGGTTCGCTGAGTGCTCAGCAATCGTTCCTCAATCACGCCGAGGGCGCGACCGAGGTCTCTGCAACCAAAGTGAGCCATTCCAGCGTAGGCGGTCCGGTGGTGGTTGAAAAGCAGCCACCGGCGCCCGCCCAACCTGAGGCTGGCCGCCACCTGCCCTTCACACCACAACCCCAATGCTGAAAGGACATGGCGAGCAGCGGGCGAAGATCGTGGCCGTAGGAGAACTCACCGCGGCCCGGGCGGCGATGCCGCAGCCAGCGAGCTAACGCCCACCATGCTCTGGCTTCAATCCCAATCGCCTGTGCGGCACGCCGGGGGAGCACTGATCGCAGCGCAGACTGAGCTGCTTCCCACCGACTGCCGGTCCCTGTGCTTGCAGCGCTCCGATAGTGGTGCACGGCTGCCACAATCACAGTCAGCCCAACGACCGCGATTGCCGCTTCCGCGAGCACGAACAGCAAGACCGCCCGCGCCGGACTCAACACTCCACCAGCCACCAAAGACAGTTCGACAACCACCACTGCGGGGGTCACCCATGCAAGCGCTCTGCGCATCCTGCTGTCGCCACCGTTAGATACACAGCGGGCGTGCGCTGGCTGAGACAACACCACCGGTGGTGATTGACCCTGTGACGCACAAGCGGTCGGTGGGGTCAATACGCACGATCAGGGTAGTGAAGGCTGAGTGGGCGTTGGGGAAGGTTCTCCTGAACCGGCCCGGCTTCACCGCTACTGGGCGGCATTTAGCGGTTACGGAGCTCCGCCAGCAAGGTGGCGACCTCTTGGTCTCCGGTAGTTTCTCCCCGGACAACGCGGCGCACAGCGGCTTCATCAGCAGCAGTTAGGGGCATGCCGGCCATCTCGTGCCCAGCAGCAACCGCAGCAACAATTTGCTCTTCGGTTCGGGTCGTAGTTGTGGCCATCGCGAGTGCTCCTCGGGTCGTTAGAGCAATTCTACGGGTTAGAACAAGGTGTGTTGGGCCTGAGCCGCCGCAGAGTCGGTGAGTTGTTCGTAGGCGGCGGCCATCCGCTCGACGGCGGCGAGGGGTTCCTCGAGCTCGGCGGCGATCTGTTCCCAGCTCATGCCTTCGTCGTGGTGCATGTGCCAGGCCATCTTGTGTAGATCCTCGGCCCGCAACACCGGACCCCCGCTTATGTAGTCGGTGCTCATGCGATGCCCTGGTGCAGGCGGGCGAGCTGGTCACGTTTGGTCAGCCACAGTTCTTCGGCACGCTGCTGGTGGCCGGTGAGGCTTTCCCAATGCCCGGCGAGTTCCTCGACGCTGACGGTTTCGCGGATCTGCGACATGCGGGCCAGCAGGCCTGCGTAGCCGCAGCGGTACCACTGGTCGATCACTTTGGCGGCCAGGTGCGGCAGTTCCACACCACCGATCAGCGGGCCCTGGGCGGGGGACAGGATGGCCAGGAGGTGCTGCTCGACGCGGGCCAGGAGGCCGGTCTCGTACAGGCGGGCCTGGACCAGGACCGGAGTTGCCAGGCCACCCTCGTCCAGGACACTGCTCACGGCGTCGAAGATTTCGACATGCGCGGGGCTCCAGAAC
The DNA here is from genome assembly GCF_000192435.1 of Gordonia neofelifaecis NRRL B-59395. GTDB lineage: Bacteria > Actinomycetota > Actinomycetes > Mycobacteriales > Mycobacteriaceae > Gordonia > Gordonia neofelifaecis. The sequence continues at coordinate 341,108 of NZ_AEUD01000003.1, read as the reverse complement.
GGGTTCCATCGGTCGGGTCCGGTCATGATCTGACGGACTTGCTGGGCCACCTCTTTTGGTGCCCACATCAGTGCGGTGAGGAACGCGGCCTCGACGTTGGTGGTGATGGCGTCTTCGGTGGTGACGTCGGCGCCGAGGTGGCTGGGGAACTGATCGACGGTCAGGACGACCTCGTCGTCTGCGGGCATCTCGCCGGCGGTCGCCGCTGGGTCGGTAACCATGTCACTGGCGGTGATGGTCATGGGGTCCTCCTCGTCAGTCATTGGTTCGCGCGGGTCAGGCGGTGGCGTGGGCGGCGTCGGCATAGACGCAGCCAGGGCCGTGGGGGTCGCTGATGTGTTCGGTGCATTCGATGCAGCATTCGTCGTGGTCGTAGATCAGTCCCTCGGCGTGCCCCCACGCGCGGTCCTCGTGGGCTTTGTGCGCCCGTTGGGCCATTGCCTCGAGGTGAGCGGCCTGATCGGTGTCGCCGGCGGCGTGCGCGGTGATAGCCAGGGCCTCGAAGTGGGCTGCTCGGTCGGCGTAGGTGCTTCGACGCTCTGTGGTCATGGCGTGGGCTCCGTTCAAAGAAGGCTTAGGAGAAGGGGAGTGGGTGCCGGTCAGGCTGTGGAGCTCGCTGGCACCCAGCACTCCCTTCCGGGGTTATGACGTTGTAACTGCTCACTGGGTTTCAGCTCTTCATGCCGCTGTGCGGGCGGCTGGCGGACGGTCAATATTGGAACCATCATTATTCGACGAACCCTTCTTCAGTGCCATCCCCATTATCTCGAGTATAGCGTTAAATACATTGTCCTGCAATAGTTTTCACTTTCTATTCTCACCGTCTCGTGTGATTGAGCCAAGGTTAATCGAGGGCTTCACGCCCGCAGTGGATTTTGCGTAAGGAGCACTGAAACAAATGGCTCAATTTTCGGCATTCGCAGCCGAACACGTTGTTATGAAGTGATTTTGGGCGTAAAGAGCCCCGGGCGCCGAACGGGTTCGACCACGGGGTTAGCAAAGAACGCCCGGGGACTGGAGGGTGCGCACCCGGTGAGTGGGCGGGCGCCTTACGGCGAGATCACGTTTTCCGTACCCATAGGGAACGGGGTGTTACTTCCTGCGCCAGGCCCGCAGCGGCACGGCGAGCGCCTTGAGCAAGGCCTCGACGCGGCGTGCAGTGTCTCGCGGTCGCCGAGAACCACGAAATAGACCAGCGAAGAAGACCCACTCCGAGCAGATGAGAGCGATCAGTCCCAGTGCGCAGAACGCAGAGACGTCTCCGAACATCCGATACCGGCGATGCGATCGAGGTCCGCTCCGCCGAAGCGCCCCCGCCGACAGCATCAATTCCGATGCCGCGCAAGCCTCGATGTGGTGATCACCATGGGCTGCGGTGACAGCTGCCCCCATCTTTTCCGGCAAGAGCTACCGGATTGGGTCCTTGACGACCCGGTTGGCCAGGCGCCGAAGCGGTTCGGCCCGATCCGCGACGAGATCAAGAACCGCGTCGAAGCGCTGGTCGCCGAGTTGACGCCCCAGCCCGCCGACTCGGGCGGGTGCTGAAGCAGAGATCAGTGCGGGGTCACGGTCAGCGCGCGTGCGCGGAGCGTGCAGCGAGGAAGTCGTCGACGAGTTGCTGGCGTTCAGCCGGGCCGATCGGTGGGAGTGCGGTGAGTCGGGTGAAGACGATGGGTCCGACGAGTTGGGTCAGGGCGAGATTGGTGTCGAAGCGACCGAGTTCTTGCTGGGCTTCGGGGCTGCCCAGGATCCGGTCGAACGGTTCGCGGTATTGGTTGACCACCCGTGCGCGAAGAGAATTGACTGGGTTCCGGTCCTCTTCGGGATGCGATGCCGTCCCGGCCGTGCCAGGTTGGGCGGACCCGAGGGCGAGCCAACCGAGCATCGTCAGTTGGGCGGGGGCTTCCTCGATGAGCTTGGCCTGACGGTCCAGCAGTTCGATCAACTGTTCACGGATCGTTCCGGACGCCGGCGGCGCGGTGACCGGGGGCAGCAGACGCTCGAACGCCGCGGCCAGGAGCTGGGTGCTGTCAGTGAAGTGCCGGTAGAGAGTGGTCCGCGCGACTTTGGACGCCTTGGTGACCGCGTCGACCGTGACGGCCTCGATGCCGCCGGTCGAGAGCAGGGACGTCGCCGCATCGAGCAGTCGTGCGCGTGAGCGTGCCTTGCGGGGATCGACGAGCCAGTCCTCGTCGTCGGTGTTCTGGTTGATCATCTTTTCGCCCACCTCGTAATTGTGCACTCGTAATTGTGCCCTCGGATCAGTGCAGGCACTATCTCCTCACCCCACATTGTGCTACTCATAGTAGTGAACCGCTACCAACTGTAGCGTTACGTGGAGGTGGGTGCATGACCGCCGAGAATCGAGTGCTGCTGTCGCGGGCGCAGAAGTGGACGTTGGTTGTCTCGTGCCTGTCGGTGGCCCTGGTGGTCGCCTCAATGGCGGCCCTGTACACCGCGCTGCCGAACATTGCGGTAGCCACCGGGGCGACGCAAACACAGCTCACCTGGGTGGTCGACGGGTACACGCTGGTGTTGGCGTGTCTGGTGTTGCCCGCCGGGGCCCTGGGTGACCGCTACGGCCGGCGGGCGGTGCTGATCGTGGGGTTGGCGCTGTTTTCGCTGGCCTCGGTGGTGCCACTGTTGGTATCGACCCCGTGGTGGTTGATCGCGGCGCGGGCCGCGGCCGGGGTGGGTGCGGCGTTCATGATGCCGTCCACGCTGTCGATCCTGACTGCGGGATTCCCCGAGCAGCAGCGGGGACGCGCGGTCGGGATCTGGGCGGGGGTCGCCGGGTCCGGGGGTCTGCTGGGGATTCTCGGGTCGGGGCTGCTGCTCGACTACTGGTCGTGGCAGTCGATCTTCGTCGGCCTGACCGCGGTGGGGGTGTTTCTGCTGTTGTGTGCCTTCACCATTCCTGAATCCCGCCAGGAAAATCCGCCGTTGATGGATGTGATGGGATCGGTCGCGGTGGTGTTCGCGGTCGGACTAGTGGTGCTCGCCATCATCGAAGCCCCAGTACGCGGCTGGTCGGATCCCGTGGTGGTCGCCGGGTTCGGGCTGGGGGTGGTGGCCACAGTGGTGTTCGTAGTGTGGGAGTTGCGGGCGGATCATCCGCTGCTCGATGTGCGGTTCTTCGCCCGTCGGGGCTTCGGGAGCGGATCGTTCTCCATCACCATCCAGTTCCTGGTGACGTTCGGTGTCTTCCTGGTCCTCGTCCAATACCTGCAGTTGATCTTTGGATACAGCCCGTTGGGTTCAGCGCTGGCCTTGGCGCCGATGATGGTGCCGTTGGTGCTCTTGTCGGCGGTCGCACCGTGGATGACGACCCGGCTGGGGTTGCGGTTGATGACGGTGACCGGTCTGCTCGCCATCGCCGCGGGGTTCTACTTCATCAGCCGGCTGGATTTGGACTCCACCTACGTCGACGTGATGTGGCCGACGCTGATCATGAGCACGGGTCTGGGCCTGACCGCGGCGCCGGCGACGGCGGCTATCGTCGCGGACACCGCGGTCGAAAAGCACGGGGTCGCCGCGGCGGTCAACGACGCCACTCGCGAGATCGGCGCGGCGATCGGCATCGCGGTCGCCGGCAGTGTCTTGGCCGCCGGGTACAGCCACAACATCGCCCCGGCGATCGCGCGGCTCCCACCGGAGGCGCGGGGCCCGGTCGCCGACTCACTCGCCGGTGCCCTCGAGGTCGCCGATCGGGCGGGACCGGCCGGCCAGCAACTCGCCGACTTCGCCAAGTCCGCGTTCCTGCACGGCGTCGAGCAGTCCGCGATCGTCCTCGCACTCATCGCGGCGGCGGGTGCCGCGATCCTGCTGGTCTGGGCGCCCGGCCGCGCTTCCCCGGACGCAGGCGCATCGAGGAGCCCGGCTGAACCGGCCCAGCGCAGTCGGATCCCGCGCCCGCCGCTAGCCAGCACCGTCGAGAAGGAACGCCCGTGACCCAGCTACCGCTGCCGCCGCACTCGCCGACCTGCATGGGGTGCGGGCCAGACAATCTCGCCGGCCTGCAACTGGTGGTGTTCCGCTCCGGCGACGAGGTCTACACCGATGTGACGTTCGACGAACGCCACATCGGTGCGCCCGGCCTCGCGCACGGCGGGGCAGTGGCCGCCGCCTGCGACGACCTGTTCGGCTTCGGCCTCTGGATCGCCCGCACCCCGGCAGTGACCCGGAGCCTCACCGTCGACTACCTCGCCCCCGTCCCGCTGCACCGGCCCCTGCGCATCAGCGCCCACGTCCGGGAGATCGACGGCCGCAAACTGCACCTTAAGGCGACCGCCACCGCCGATGACGGCACCGCATTGTTCACCGCCCACGCGGTGTTCATCGCCGTGTCGATCGAGCACTTCGCCCAACATGGCGCCCCCGGCGCCGTCCAGGACCTACTCGACCGCCTCACCTCCGCGCTCGACCATGACGGGCCGGACAGACCGTCACCGCACCCGCCGGACCGCTGACACGACCGAAAGAAGATGCATCGGTAATGCGGCACACCAGTGCCCGTCCTCACCCCGGGCGGCCACACCCACCAGAAGCCCACAATGCGGCCCAGCCAGTTCCGGTGCTGTTACGCACGAAGTGGGGTCTACCACTGCTGACCGTGGGCTCGAGCGTGGGCGGGGCCGTCGTCGTCGCGCTGCTGATCGTTCTGGGCGGCGCACCGCACCGATTCGGTGCCCAGCTCGGAACGCTTCTGCAGATCCTGGCGGTCTATGTGGTCGTGGCTCTGCTCGTCGCAGTTCGCGGCGTCCTCGCCCTGCGTCGACGCAGCCTCGGGTGGCTGGACACCTCCTCTGCGCCGACACCCGACCACGCCCGCCACACCCTGCGATTGCCCACCGAGTCCACCGTCCTCATCGGATCTCTGTGGGCCGGGGGCATCCTCGCGATGTCCGGCTCGGCCTTCGCGCTCCTGCCCGTCTGGGAGGCCCTCGGCGGAACCCTACTCATGACATTGGGCGGACTTGCCACCGTCGGATACAACTACCTCTTCGTCGAACGTGCACTCCGTCCAGTGATGGCCACGATCCTGGCCGTCGACACCCCACACGCGCCACCACGAACGTCAGTCATCTCCCGGCTGATCTTGACCTGGGTGCTGACCTCCGCGCTGCCATTGGCCGCGGCCATCGCGCTCCTGCACTATCCCGATGCGGCACCGCCCGACCGCATCCGCGCCGCGACCTACCTCGCCGCCCTCGGACTCGTATCCGGGGCCCTCGCGGAAACACTGCTGGCCCGCGCCGTCGCACAACCGATCCACCAGATGCGCGGTGCACTCCGCCGCATCGGGCAGGGCCGGCTCGACGTGCGCGTGCCCGTCGACGACAGCAGCGAAATCGGGGTACTGCAATCCACCGTGAACGACATGGTCCGCGGACTCCAGGAGCAGGACCGACTGCGCGACCTGTTCGGACGGCACGTCGGAAGAGACGTCGCGCAACGCGCACTCGACCGAGGAGCCGACCTGACCGGCGAAATCCGGGAGATAACAGCACTGTTCGTCGACGTAACCAACTCGACGGCACTCGCCCACCAGATCTCACCGCAAGAATTCGTCGACAAGCTCAACCGCCTCCTCGCAGAAGTGATCGCGGCAACCGAGAGCCACCACGGGCTGGTCAACAAATTCGAGGGAGACGCCGCACTCTGCATCTTCGGGGCGCCCGTCGCCCGAGCCGATGCCGCTGACTCCGCACTCCACGCCGCACGGCAGATCCGCGACCGCGTCCTGGCCGACGGGGAACTCGACATCGGGATCGGACTCGCCACCGGCCCCGTCTTCGCCGGAAACCTCGGCACCGACCAACGCCTGGAATACACCGTCATAGGCGACGCGGTCAACGAGGCATCACGCCTCACCGACCTCGCCAAACACACGCCGGGACGGATCCTCGCCAGCGACGCCGTCATCAGAGCCGCCAGCGAACCCGAACGCGAATACTGGACACCACACGGCGACTGCTCCCTCAAAGGACGAACCCTGCCGACACAAACCTGGGAAGCATCGCGCCGGCCTACTGCACCGCCCGCGGCTTGGGTTTGACCCGTCTAGCTAGGGTGACTGCCATGAGCGATGTGACATACCGGGACTATGCGTAGACCAAGAAGGTGCCGGAGCTGAACAACGCATTCTGTGTGACGGTCATCAGCAACGCGACGCTGCCTGAGCGGATCGACGCTCTGCCTACGGTCAGCCAACCCGCCCAGTGCGACCTCGCAACGCTCCTGTTGCGCTCGTTGGAGTCGTGGGAGGAGATCGGTTCAGACAATCTCCTGGCCGGTCTCGTCCAGCACTGCGACTGGACAATTATGTACGAAAGCAACGGCTATATCGGGGCGACTCCGGAACTGATGCAACCACTTTCGGCAGGCCGGAAATCGTTGTTCATCACGGCAGCGAGAACTCGTACTTCTTTCGGTAGGTCGACGGCGAGAGCCGAACATGGTTCGACACGCTATTCGCCGCTGAGCGGAACGGCTCGACACCCGATGAGCTCATGCCGCTGATGCGTCAGATCGGCGGGTTCGAACTCGAGCCCGATGGGTCGGCCAAGCGCACTGAGTTTCACTGCCACGAGGCGACGTTCGCTCTCTGCGACACCGTGACCGGTCTGCGCCTGACCCCGCAGCTGTTGCGGGACACCATCTTCACGGTCGTTATAGCTCGGCGGACATTGGTGTGACACGTTCGCGATCAGTTTCTGATGGTGCGGCGACCAGGAGTGCGATTACCTCGCCACCACTCGATCAATCACCCGTGGCTCTACGCAGGTCCTTGCGGAGGATCTTGCCTGCCGCGCTCTTCGGGATGGCGTCGATGAACTCGACCTCGCGGACCTTCTTGTGCGGAGCAACCTGAGAGGCGACGAACTCGATCACCTGCTCACCGGTGAGATCGGAGCCTTCACGCTTGACCACAAACGCCTTCGGGATCTCCTCGCCGGTGTCGGCCTCGATCACGCCGATGACCGCAACGTCCGCGACATCGTCGTGGGTGAGCAGCAACGCCTCGAGTTCGGCGGGCGGCACCTGGTAGCCCTTGTACTTGATGAGTTCTTTGAGCCGGTCGACGATGTAGACGCAGCCGTTCGCATCGACCCGCGCCATGTCGCCGGTGTGCAGGAACCCGTCGTCGTCGATGGTCTCCTTGGTGGCCTTGTCGTTGTTCAGGTAGCCCGCCATGACGTTCGGGCCCGCCACCCACAGCTCACCCGGCTCGCTGAGTCCTTCGGCCGGGATGTCGATCTCGTCGCCGGTGGCCGGATCGACGATCTTGTTGACCGTGTTCGGGATGGGCCAACCGCACGACGACAGCGGCGCCTCCGGGCCGTCGCCGGGTTTGCTGGGCATGGCGTGGCTGACCGGGCTCAGCTCGCTCATGCCGTAGCCCTGGATGACCCGGGTGTTCAGGCGCTTGGCGACAGCATTGCCCAGCACCTCGTCCAGTGGCGCGGCACCCGACATGATGGTGTTGACCGACGACAGGTCGTAGTCGTCGATCAGCGGGTGCTTGGCCAGCGCGACCGCCACGGGCGGCGCGATGAACACATAGCTGCACTTGTAGTTCTGGATGGATTCGAGGAACTGCACCAGATCGAAACGCGGCATCACCACGAGCCTCGCCCGGTTGTACAGCGCGAGGTTGAGCAGCACCGTCATCCCGTAGATGTGGAAGAACGGCAGCACCGCGAGGACCGAGTCGTCGTGGGACATGTTCAGCAGCGGCTGGCTCTGCGCCACGTTGGCGACCAGGTTGCGATGGGTCAACATCACACCCTTGGGGTTGCCGGTGGTGCCCGAGCTGTACGGCAGGACCGCAAGATGGGTGGCCGGGTCGAAGCTGACGTCCGGTGCCGCAAGGCCGGCACCCAGCAGATCGAGCGCGTTCGGGTGAGGGCTCTCGGCCTCTCCGGGCCCGTTCAGCAAGATCACCGCGCTCTCGGGCAGACCGACCTGCGCTGCTGCCGCCTTGGCCTGGTCACCGAGCTGGGTGATCGTGATGAGCATCTTGGCACCCGAGTCGGTGAGCTGCTTGGCGATCTCGGGCGCGGTGAACAGCGCGTTGACGGTGGTTGCAGTGGCGCCCGCACGCAGGATGCCGTGGAACACGAACGCGAACGCCGAGGTGTTCGGCGACAGCAGTGCAACCTTGTCGCCCACCTCGATGCCACGCGCCGCCAGGGCTCCGGCGAAGGCGTTGATCCGGCCGATCAGCTCGCGGTAGGTGGTGCCCTCGGTGGCGCCGGCGTCGATCAGCGCGGTCCGATCCAGGTCCTCCTCGCTGATCGACCCGAACAACGTCTCGTAGATCGAATCCTCGGAGATCTCCACAGGGGGAAAGGGACTCTTGAAACTCATGATTCTTCGGCCTCCGGCATTGTTGACACAACAAGTGCCGATACTGTTTATCGGCGTCTGCGACTTAGGGGCATATCTAACGGGGACTGTTTTCTTATCGGTTCTATTTGGCCAAGAATCGGCGGACGAAGCGGTGAGAATTATGACGATGGGTAATGTTGGCCTCCGGCTTGGCAGCTGCATCGCCAACTTCGCCTACTTCTTACCGGCTCGTTCGCCCAGTTTGGCCTGTTTTTCCGCAGCCGCTTTGCTCAGCGACGCGGTGCGTTCAGTAGCGACCTCGGCGAGCTCGCCGGCGCGTTCTGTGACGACCTCGGCGATGTGCGACGCACGACCGGCCAGGACACCGGCCGTTGTCGCACTGGCGGCGGTCGACGGCAGCACCGCGGTGACCTTGTCACTCGCGATGGCTGCTGCCTTGCGTCCGCGCCATGCCAGCGAAGGCTTCCCTTCGGTGTCGACGGTTGTGATCAGCAGCCCGCCCAAGAGTCCCACGTTCTTGATGAAATGGGCCTGCTGCTCGGCCCGCTCGTCCAGATCGGTCTCGTTCCAGAAACCGTTTCCGGCCAGCGTAGTCGGAATGATGACGCCTGCGAGGGTCAGAGAGGCGAGCCGCGGGAACTTGCCGGTGGCCAGCGCCAGACCACCGATGATGTGAATCGCGCCGTTGATCCGGACCAGCACCTGCGCGTCGGACGGGATCAGATCCGCGGCCTGCAGGGGCAGTTGGGTTTTTGCTTTGTCGACAAACGGCTGGGTGGTTTCGGCTAGCTGTTCCGGGCGGCGGATCGCATTAATCCCGGTGGCGATGAACGCGGTCGCGAGCATGGGACGGGCAATGCGGCGGATGAGCATGAAACGGCCTCCTCAGGACACTGGTTACAGGGACGTGTTCCGCGAATGTCATGCGCGAAACCTTGTCCCAAATAATTAACTTTCGCTGCGCACAGATGGCCAGCTCTGCGTGATAGGTGGCCATCTTGTGGGTAGTGCCCCCGTGCCAAACTGGGCAGTCGGTTAGGCGACTTACTAGTGGCTGCCGGTATTGCCACGAAAATCGGGGGCCAACCGCGGAGTAGCGCCATTGGCGTCAAAGTCACCCTCGTTGATCGCATCAGGACTATGGTATCAGGTACTCGAAACCCTGAGTATCAGATACCTACAGTATCTGGTCCTCCACTCGATTTTGTCAACCATCTAGTGAGGAGGAGTGTCGAGCACTGCAAGTAGTGTCCAGGCTGTCGATGGGCTGGACTCGATTGGGCAGGCCAGTGAGATGGTCGCGCGGCGCGCTGATGGGGGGCTGCTCGGCGGTGTGGTGACGTTCATTGACACGACATCACGATCGGAGACCCATCATCGAGGGGAACAGCGGTGTGCAGCTCACCGAGATCTATGCCCGATCGCCGCTCGCACCATGCTGTTCCAAAACCCGAGGACTACACCAGCGTGCTGCGGGTCCTTGACGCCTGACCATGAACGATTGCAGTGATTTGGCTAGCGGATTGTCCTTCCGAGGATCGACAGCTTCGCCGGTAGACACGCGATGATGAGGTGCTGATTCCTGCCGTCACAGTAAGGGAGAGCGTTGCGGTGCGGGTTCGCTTCGCGACCTCGCTGAATGGGCGGCTCGGCTGGGGACAGAAGACACGGTGAGGGATTGGGCCGGCGTGCCGACGATGAAGAGCCCAACCTCTGACGCGACGCGCGTGGCCGGGCGTCGCCTCTCGCAGTTCGGGGCGACTTCGAGGGCTTTGACGAGACGCGGTCTCAAGCCTCCGGGTCGAGGGCGTACTGCGTCCCGAAGGCGGTACTGCTGACTGCCGCAGCTCGTGGGCAAAGATGTCGGTTGCGAACGCCTGCTGCGATCAGTAACAACTGATGTGCGTGTTTGCTCTCGGTGTGAGATCGACTAACTTGAGTCGAAACGAGTCAAAGTGCTCGGATTCGCCCGTTTGATGACCGTGGCGCGCTCTGGCGGGACGTCAAAAACAAGCTGCGTGTTGATTTTCAGGAGGCATCGTCATCGACAGTCCAACCGATGAGCAGCTAACGGTCCACTGGTGGAACGCATTCCAGAACCGCGGCGACGTAGTCGACGGTGCAGAACTGGAGGCGCACCACCCATGGTGTCTTGGGTGCGGTACCGACAATCCGCACGGATACCGCTTGCAGGCCCGACGGCGTGGAGATGGCGTGGTTGCCGTGCATGTATTCGATGGTAGACATCGCGGCGCCCCCGGAATAGCACACGGTGGCGCCGTGGTCACCGTCCTCGATGACATGGTGGGGATGCTGCTCTACGTCGTGGGCGAGATGGCGGTAACTCGCAAACTCGACACCGAGTTCTTCGCCCCCGTGTTGCTGGGCACCCGGTACGAGGTCAGTGCCGATCTCGTGTCCCGGACGGGCCGCAAACTCAAAGTCCGGGCCGAACTGCGAGAGGCGACAACCGGCCAGCGCGTCGCGTCGGCGGTTGGGCTCTTCATCGTCGTCACGCTGGAGCACTTCACGAGCACGTTGGGTAAGAGTTCTCCGAACCACGTTGTAGAGACGGCTATTCCGCAGCAGGTAAGTGACCACGACGATACGCCGACGACGCACTAATCTCCCGCGTCGCGCGCCGGGCGGCGACCTGTAGCGGAAGGAATGCTGTGAGTACATATGGTCTCTCGATCCTCGGCACCGGATTCCACACGGTGTGGGCTTCAGAGTTCTACTTCCGCTTGGTTTGGGGTCGAGCCCATTAGTGCTGTCCTGCGCTCAGCAGGGGTGCCGGTGGGCCCCGAGTACGTACTACGTGACCAAGGCCCGCGCGCCGTCGGCGCGGACGCGACGTGACGCGGGTGATGGGTCCGGCTCTTGAACAGCTGGGGGAGGACAACTACCGGGTCTACGGTGACCGCAAGCTGTGGACGGCCGCGCGCCGGGCGCGGTCACGCCGTCGGCCGCGACCAGGTCGCCCAGTTGATGCGGCTCGCCGGCATCGAAGGGGTCCGCCGGGGAAAGCAGGTGCGCACCACGAAAGCCGATCCAGATACGCCACGGCATCCGGATCTGGTCAAACGCAACTTCACCGCGACCGCACCCAATCATCTGTGGGTGCCGATCTGACGTACGTGCCGACCTGGTGCGGGGTGGGGTATGTGTGCTTCATTACCGACGTCTACTCCCGGATGATCGTCGGGTGGCGCGTGGCGTCGCATATGTCGTGCCGACACGTTGGCCGAGATCGCAGGTCCGGGGCACCACCCCGACAGCCCGGCGGCGGGACCAGGCTAAGTGGACCGTCGTGCAGCAGAGCCTCGGGCCGATCGCACCGACGAGTCAGGTATCCCCGTGTCGCACATCGGCCCTCCTCGCCGAGTTGATCACCTCGCCGTGGGCCACCATCTGGGGCACACGTCAGGGCGCATTACGTTCCACAAGCCGGTCCGCGACTCTCGACGAGGCCGCGCCCACTCGTCGGAGAAGCCGTGCCACTCGCGGCATGACCTCCAGATCGCGATACACAGCCGCGTGCACGAGCCAGTCCGCAGCCTCGACCGCGGTGAGCGCGGGAATTTGGTGGTATTCGTTGGTGGGCTCGATCATCGGTGTCCGCACGAGCGGGAAGAAGACGGTCGTCACAGAGACCCCTGTGCCACGCAACTCCGACGCTATGCTGCGTCCGAAGGCGGTAATCGCGGCCTTCGATCCCGCGTATGCCGAGAACTTGGGCATAGCGCCCATTGGGATCCCCCAGGTGGAGACGTTGATGAAGTGGCCGCTGCCGCGCTCCTTCATGGCAGGTAGGAACCCTAACGTCAGCTGCACGGGACCGAAGTAGTTGACCGCCATGGTGCGCTGATAGTCGTGCAGCCGATCCGTCGAGTCGAGGACCTCGCGGCGAATCGACCGCCCGGCGTTGTTCACGACGATGTCTGGGCAGCCGTACTCGGCGAGCACGTGCTGGATCAGGCGAGCCGTGTCGTCGGTGTCGGAGAGATCCGCCGGACAGGCGTCGGCATAGCCGCCCGCGGCCCGGATACGCGTGACGAGCTCGTCTAGGCTGTGCGCACGACGCGCCACCATCAAGACGTGGGCTCCACGACGGGCGAACTCTTCAGCTGCCGCAGCGCCGATGCCCGACGAAGAGCCAGTGACGAGGACGGTTGAATACCGTAGCCGCCTGGCCGGCGACCCGGTGCGAAGTGTATTGACGAGCTCGCCCGGCGTACGTGGTCGTTGTAAAGCAGTATGCGCGACTCGGGCCGGCACGTATCTCACAGCTGCTGCCACCATGCATAGACCGTAGATCACGAGGCGCAGCACTATTGACCCCCATCCGCTGCGAGGATGCGGCCGATGGTCGTCTTGCCCGTCGTCCCAGTGGGCCGGAGAACACGAAATATGTGGGCCGCCGTGCCAGAGCGAGAGCCCCTCGCTGCCGCCTTCGTGCACCAACAAAAGCCAGACTTGGTGCTTGACGGCCGGTGGTTGGCCGATTGGCGATCTAGCTCGGCCAGGACGGCGTCGTAGCCGGTTGAGCGGCCCCTACGATCACCTGGTCACCATCAGCCGTCAAGATCAGCTGTCAGCGGTAAGAACTGTCCTGAGGGAGGTGTCGGTTCCGGTTGAAAAACGAGCCCGCCGAAGCGACACGGGGGCAACCGGCGCACGACGACACCGCCCGCCCGCTCTGTTCTGACATGTGCACAATTCGATGATTTCAACACCGTCCGACCCTCCGCGTGTACATATACGTTCCATTCCTGTACACACGCGCCTGTAGCGACCGCGCGGCCCAGGCCGTCATGCCGTCTTTGCGTCTCGCTGGTTAGCCGTCTTGCCAGCCACCGCTCCCTATCGCGCGGCCCTGGATCGGGGCGGTTTCGGTCATCGCACGACCGGGGCATTTCCGATATCCGATACTTGCGGTATCGTGTACGTATAAAAGCCGTAGAAACATCAACCTCAGGGGAGGCTTCTTATGGCTAGAACCGGCATCATCAAACGTTGGCGTAGCAACATGGATGTGCTCGACGACACCGTGTACACCGACATGCTCAACACACTGTCTGAGGGGTCAGTGCGACGGCATTTCAACCCCTATATCGATATCGATTGGGATGCACCCGAGTTCGCGGTGACACCCAATGACGAGCGGTGGATCCTTCCTGGGACCGATCCGCTCGGACGTCACCCGTGGTATCAAGCGCAAGCGGTCGAGCGCCAGATCGAGATCGGTATGTGGCGTCAGGCCAACGTTGCCAAGGTCGGCCTGCACTTCGAGTTGGTCCTGATCCGCGGCCTGATGGACTACGCGTTCTGGACGCCCAACGGGTCGCCCGAGTACCGCTACTGCCTGCACGAGGCCGCCGAAGAGTGCAACCACACCATGATGTTCCAGGAGATGGTGAACCGCATCGGCGTCGACGTGCCCGGGATGCCAAGATTGCTGAGGTGGTCCCAACCGGTCGTCCCGTTGATGGCCGGGCCGCTGCCGATCCCGTTCTGGTTCGGCATTCTCGCCGGTGAAGAACCCATCGATCACACGCAGAAGAACGTTCTGCGCGAGGGTAAACAGCTGCACCCGATCATGGAGCGGGTGATGGCGATCCACGTGGCCGAAGAGGCGCGGCACATCTCGTTCGCGCATGAGTACCTGCGTAAGCGGGTGCCGCATTTGTCGCGAGGGAAGCGGTTCTTGCTGTCGATGTTTGTGCCGGTGATGATGCGCGTGCTGTGTTCGGCCATCATGGTTCCGCCGCGGGAGTTCTGGAAGGAGTTCGATATTCCACGCTCGGTGCGCAAGGAGGTCTTCTTCAATTCGCCGGAGTCGCGGCAAACGCTACGTGACATGTTCGGTGACGTCCGGATGCTGTGCCACGACACGGGACTGATCAATCCGCTCGCCAAGATCGTTTGGCGGATCTGCAAGATCGACGGCAAGCCGAGTCGCTACCGTAGCGAGCCGCAGCGCCAGCACGTGTCCGCCGTAGCGTAGGGCGGCGTACATGCCCCATGTGATCACCCAGTCGTGCTGTAGCGACGCCTCCTGTGTGTACGCCTGCCCGGTCAACTGTATTCATCCGTCGCCAGACGAACCCGGGTTCGCCACCGCTGAGATGTTGTACATCGATCCGGTCTCGTGTGTCGACTGCGGCGCATGTGTATCTGCCTGCCCGGTCGGGGCGATAGTGCCGCAGGCAAAGCTGCGGCCTGAACAATTGCCGTTTGTCTCCCTCAACGCGGCGTTCTACCCGGATCGGCCCGCAGGCGAGAGGGTTCCGCCGACGTCTAAGCTGGCGCCGGTCATCGCCGCGCCGAAAGTCGATGCACGCGAGTCTGATCCATTGACGGTAGCGATCGTTGGCTCTGGTCCGGCGGCGATGTATGCCGCCGACGAACTGTTAACCCAGTCAGGCGTACGGGTCAACGTCTTCGAACGTCTCCCGACGCCCTATGGGCTGGTGCGGGCCGGCGTCGCACCCGACCATCAGAACACCAAGCGGGTCACGCGGCTTTTCGACGAAGTGAGCCGATCGCCTGGATTCACCTTCTACCTCAACGTCGAGGTGGGATCGGATGTGTCCCACTCCGAACTCTTGGCCCACCATCACGCGGTGGTGTATGCCGTCGGAGCGCCGAACGATCGCAGACTCGACGTCGACGGCATGGGACTGCCCGGCACCGGCACGGCCACCGAAATGGTCGCGTGGATCAACGGACATCCCGAATACACAGATCTCCCTGTCACGCTGGAACATGAACGAGTGGTGCTGGTCGGCAACGGCAACGTCGCGCTCGACGTAGCCCGCATTTTGACGACTGATCCGGACGCATTGGCGCGCACGGACATCGCCGATCACGCGCTGGCCGCACTGCGGCAGTCGAAGGTCAACGAAGTGGTGATCGCAGCCCGCCGCGGGCCGGCGCAGTCCGCTTTCACCCTGCCGGAATTGATCGGGCTAACATCGACGTGCGACGTGGTTCTCGATGCGACCGACCAAGCTCTCGTGCAGGCCGACCTCGCCACGGCGGAGGACCCGCTGATCCGAAACAAACTGGAGGTACTGAGCAAGCTCGGAGACGCGTCAGTGCCCGCGACGCGCCCGCAGATCCGGTTAGCATACCGGTTGACGCCCGCGCGCATCCTCGGCACTGCCCTCGTGAGCGGCATCGACTTCACAGTGACGGGTTCGGATCGAATCTGTCATCTCGACGCCGGCCTGGTGCTGACATCGATCGGATACCGCGGGAAGGCCATTCGCGATCTACCGTTCGATGACGTCGCCGCCGTGATACCCAACGACGGGGGCCGGGTCATCGATCCGCAAACGGCACAGCCGGTGCCAGGCAGCTACGTGGCGGGCTGGATCAAGCGCGGCCCCAACGGTTTCATCGGCACCAACAAGTCGTGCGCGGCGGAGACGGTACAAAGCGTCGTCGATGATTACAACGCCGGTCTGTTGACCGCGCCGCGCACAAGGCCCCACGCGTTGGCGAAACTGGTGCGCAGCCGCAGACCAGATGTGGTGAACGCGGCCGGATGGAGGGCCATCGACGAAGCCGAAATCAAGCGTGGCGGAGGGCGCCGCCCGCGCGACAAGTTCACCTCGGTCGCCGACATGTTGGCAGTTGCGGCCGCCGCACCTACTCCGCCGTTCACGCAGCGGATGCTGGCCGGTTTCTGTCACTGACGACGAGCCCGCTGTCATGCTGAGACACGAGGTGGCGGATGGTTACCCGGCTACCCGGATGGGGGCCGATGTTGCTTACCGTCGTGCTGGTCTCGTCTTCGTCACCGAGCCACAAGGGCCCGATTAGACGCTCCACGCCGCGAGTGTTGAGCGAACTCTCGTGGAGTGGGCGACGCTCCGCCGCGCGGGACTCCTTACATCATTGAAGTCGAGGGTGACCTGATCGCCATCGCGATCCCTACACGCTTCGCTCCCACGGCGAATCCACCACCGCATTGCAAGGGCGATGACTCCATCGCCCGCGAAGCGACGCTCCTGCTGCAGACGGGCCTGGGACAAGTGGTGATGCTCTCACCCGGAGGACCGCGGCGAACTGATGGTGAAGGTGTCCGGGGTCAAGGCGTTGGCGACCACTGCCGCGCTCAACCTCAACAGCGGGATCTTCGAGGTGATCGGTACGGCGCGGGATCAATCCCAAGTACGGCTTCGACCGTTTCTGCGCAACGTGCGTACCCACACCCGGCACGCCCCAGAGGCATACAAGATCGCCGACGTAGGCCAGCACAGCCTCAACGGGCAGTACCCGATCCCCGGCTTCACCTCGTAGGTGGTGGGTCGGGGACGTACAGATCCAATCGTGATCTCCCACCGCCCCGCCGGGCATCGACCCGGCGGCGGTGGCCCGTCAGAACTCCCGGTGGACCGAAATCAGTCCAGCACCGGGTGAGTGTCACCGTCTCGCGAGAACTATCCGCGAACCGAGGAACGCAACGTAGGCGCCCAGTGCGACCAGCCCCGCCTTCCGCGTCGCCGGAATCGCGATCGCGGTGCCCACGACGGCCTCGGTGACCCCGTTCCGCTTGGTCCACGTGGTGGTGTCCTTCGGGAACGCCGACGCGGTGATGGCATGAAACGCCTGCGGCACCACCAAGTGTGCTAAGCCGGTCGCGGCCAAGACGGCTCCGGCAGCGGCGGGAACGGACGTGGTCTGGTTGGGCATTGGGTGTCCTTCTGTGAGGTGGATTCGATAGCTCATCAGAGCCAAGCGCACCGGCGGTCGTGAGACAAGACCACATGCCGGAGGTGGGGCGGGCGAAATGATCGCGGTTCACGGGTTAGTTCTCTCAAGTACCCTGAAGCACCCAGGTCCAGTTCCCGATCCCGGACAAACTGCTTGCTGGCCAGGCGCACCAGCTGCGCGCGGCCGCAGCTGGTCGGCCGAGCGTTGTACGTAGCGCAAGTTGGCGATGTCAGCCTATGCCGGCTGGGGTCCTTCGGCGCGGCCCCACAGGGCGTCTACTTCGGCCTGGGCAGGTGCCATCAAGTGTGCGTTCGCCGACCGCGGCACCCCCATCGGGGCCTTATCGACCATTGACAACACTGTCTCTGCGGACTGATAGTTGGGAATCGAGCTGTGGCTGCTGACACACATATTCTGGTGTGGCGGAACGGGACCGGAGGACAGCATGGACGCGGAGCAACCCGCCATCAGCTCTACCGACGACGCCGGTGTGGTCGACTTCAAGGCAGCGCCCATCCGTGCAAGGCGGATCAAGTTCTCCTATCCGCAGGGCTCCATGAACCGACACTATGTCTCCGACGACCTGATCATGAGTCACGTCGTGTCCATGCTGTCATCGGTCTTCCCGGAGGGCGAGGACTTCTTCATCCGGTCGGTGAAGTACTACAAGGATGAGATCGCCCACGCGACATTGAGGGCGCAGGTCGACGGGTTCATCGGCCAAGAGGCTACACACGGACGCGAGCACCGCGAGATCAACGAGCATCTCCAGGAAATGGGTTACCCCACTCGGATCAATGACCGCCTCACCAAGCGAGCGCTGGCGATGATCTACCGTCACGCGCCGCACAAATTCTCCTTGGCCATGACCGCCGGCCTCGAGCACTACACGGCGACCCTGGCCTCTCTGCTCCTCACGAATACCGAGGCACGCGCGCTACTCACCTCCGACGAGGTGCGGGGACTCCTGCTGTGGCACGCCTACGAGGAGGTCGAACACAAAGCGGTGGCGTTCGACGTCTACCGGACCATCGGTGGCAGCGAAGCTCTGCGTATCGGCACGATGCGCGGGATCCACATCACGTTTCTGGGACTTGTCACCGTGTCCACGCTGGCGTCAATGCTCACCGATCGCGCCACGTACAACCCGGTTCGTCTTCTGCGAAGCGTGGCGGCTATGCGCACCAACCCGTGGATCAACCGAGATGTATTGCGCGAGTTAGGAACCTACACGCGTCGCGGGTTCCATCCCAGCGACAACCCCACAGACTATCTGCTCAAGACCTGGCGCTCGGAGTTGTTCGGCGACCAAGGTATTTTGACGGACAACCTCGTGGGTGGACGTCAGCGCCGCTCGGACCGCTGCTGAACGAGGGCCGCGTCGGTGGGTACCTGTGACCCCCGTCGTCGCACCACGATGGTCCTCGATGTCATCGAGATGGCGCGGTGGGCACTCACCCTGATCATTCCTATAACGAGCAGCACGCGGCGCCGACCACCTCTACACCCTCAACTGCGAAGAGCCAAAAACGTTCGGTTCCATCCGCTGCTGGTATTGGACCGCCCCGAGATCCGGCGGGGAAGCCCTGGCCGGGCTGCTCGATGTCTCCGAGAGCTTCGGTAAATGCGGCGACGGACGACTTCACCGATTCGCTGTCCGACGTTGACCCGGCCAGTGCGCTAACTCCGGCAGGAATCTCCGAATCATGTATTGAAGTACTCGAAGTACCTGATACTGTGATGCACACCATTGAAGGGCTGTGCAGCCATATGAAGGAGAGCAGTATCGCTACGGGAGTCACTGGTCGTGCGACGGATAGTCTTGCGACCTTCGGGAACACGACCATGCTCGCCGGCCAGGCACTGCGGTGGACCGTGTATGACATTGTCACCGGACGATTTCCGTTTCGGGAGGTCGTTGTACAGACCTGGTTCGTCATCACCGTCACGACGTTGCCGGCGATCCTGGTGGCGATTCCGTTCGGCGTTATCGTCTCGGTGCAGGTGGGAAGTCTGACCCAGCAGGTCGGGGCCACGTCCATCGCCGGCGCCGCTGGTGGACTCGGGATCATTCAGCAGGGGGCCCCGATCGTGACAGCGCTGCTGCTCGGTGGTGCGGCAGGGTCGGCCATCGCCTCTGACCTTGGCGCACGCACCGTCCGTGAAGAAATCGATGCCATGGAAACTCTTGGACTCAATCCGACCCGTCGAGTCGTCGCACCGCGGTTCGTTGCGGTTCTCATCGTCGCTCCAATGTTGTGCATGCTGATCGTGTTTACCGGTCTCGTGGCCGGCTACATCCTGAGCGTCAACGTCCAGGGCATCACGCCGGGAAGTTACGTCGCCTCGTTCGCCTCGTTCGCCTCGTCGGCGGACATCGTGGTGGCACTGATCAAGTCAGTGGTGTTCGGTCTCGTGGTCGTGGCGATCGCATGTCACCGGGGTCTGTCCACGAAAGGCGGCCCGAAGGGTGTGGCCGAATCTGTCAACGCCACCGTGGTCCTGGGGGTGGTGGCGTGCTTCGTCATCAACGTGGTCATCACCCAGCTGACAATTATGTTCGTCCCGCAGACCATCGGATGACGGAGAACACGTGACCGCAGTACCATCCACCCGTTTCACTTCTGTCACTCGTCCGATCGTGCGTTCTGTGACGCCCCTCGCCGAAGTCCCTGCACAACTCGGGCACATCACCACGTTCATCATCGACACCGTCGCAGGAATTCGTCACGTCGCGACCACCTATCGACGACAGACGCTTTTGTACATACAGGAGTTTGCTTGGGGACGAGGCGCTGTTCTGGTCGGCGGGGGTACCGCGGTCGTGCTGGTCATTCTCGGAATGGCTGTGGGGGCATCTATCGGCATTCAGGGTTACGCCTCGCTGGACCTGGTGGGGATGGGGTCTCTTACCGGGTTCATCTCGTCATACGCCAACACTCGGGAGTTGGCACCGATGATCGCTGCGATCGGCTTTGCAGCCCAGGCCGGCTGTCGCCTCACTGCGGAGATCGGTTCTATGCGCATCGCCGAAGAGATCGACGCACTCGAGTCGATGGCGGTGCGGCCGATTCCGTACGTCGTCAGCACGCGCGTGGTCGCAGCGATCACCACTATCATTCCCCTCTACATCGTGACGCTGATACTCAGTTTCGTCGCGGCCAAACTGGTCGTCATCCTTATGCACGGTCAGTCAGGTGGCACCTACGACTTCTATTTCAATGCGTTCCTCAAACCGCAGGATCTGGTGTTCTCAGTCATCAAGGTCCTAATTTTCGTGGTATCGGTCGTCATCGTCCACAGCTACCAGGGTTTCTACGCCACCGGTGGAGCAGAAGGCGTCGGCCGCGCGTCTGGTCGAGCGATCCGCAGCAGTCTCATCGTCATTGTTGTGGAGGACATGATCTTGACCCTGCTGATGTGGGGCTTCGATTCGGGCGTCAGGATTTCGGGCTAGGGGTTGAAGTGGCTGTTTATAAAGATCCGTCAGGGCGCGCGCCCTCAATAACAAATTTGACACTGCGTGGGATTGGGGTCCTCGTCGTAGTGGTGGTTGCGGCCTATTTTCTGGTGTCAAACGCAACCGGAAAATTTGAAGATAACAAGACAGTGACGATCACCACCGACGCGATTGGTGACGGGTTGAAGGGCGGATCGGAGGTGAAGTATCGGGGCTTCACGGTGGGCAAGGTGTCCTCGGTGTCGGTGCGCGACCAAAGCACAAATGTGAAAATCGAGCTCACCGGAGCGAACGACGACATCCGGTTGAGTCAGGGCTTGGCGGTGAATTACACGTCCGCCAGCGCGCTGGGGCCGACGGCACTCGAGGTTGTCGACCCTGGGCGGGGAGCGCTCATCCGTGATGGTGGCAGTGTCTATGTGAGCAAGCAGCAGTCCGAACAAACTTCGGTATCGACCCTGATTCGAAAACTTTCCAAGCTGGTCAATGCTCTCGATCAGCCAGCGTTCAATTCTGTGGTGAAGTTTGTGGTCGACGATTCCCAAACGTTTGCCGACGCCGGCAAACTCATGTTCCAGATCGCGCAGCTCACTCGGGACGTTCAACAGCGGCCAGTGGGCCAGGATTTGGCGATCGCGGCAGACGTGTCCGAGGGTGTTGCCGACTTCATGAAGCCGTTCATTCCGGGCATCCTCATGAACGTCGACATCGCGGACTTCTTCGCCACCGACGAGGCCATCAAACAGACCAAGGGCAACCTCAACGACACCGGCGAGGTCCTGTTCGGCGGACTCGGAGGACTGTTGAGCAAAAACTACCCGGCGTTGAGTTCACTACTGGACGTCGGCCTCGATTTGGCGAGGCCGGTCGCCAGATCGGCATCGGGGCTCGCGCGGACCGTTTACACCATCCCGCAGATCCTGGACAGCATCGACAAGGCCACGCCGCAGGTCGGCGAGCGAGTGCAACTTCAGGTCGCCCTGGTAGTGCAGACGTCACCTGCGCTGCAGAGCGCGCTTGCAGTAGGAGGACCGAGGTAGATGAAGCTCAAGTCGTTAACTCCCACCATCATCAAGATCGTCGCGTTCGCCGCAGTCATCGGCGTTCTCACCTACGTGATCATCGCCATCCTCGAACCCAGCTCGGATGGACCGAGTTCTGAACGATCTGCGGTCTTCTCCGATGCATCCGGGCTCAAGCCTCGCGACGGTGTGCGGCTGGCTGGAGTCAAGGTCGGTTATGTGACGGCGATCGACCTGAAAGGGGCCACGGCGGTCGTTCATTTCCAACTGAACGACGACGTCACGATCACATCGAACACCACCGCCGCCGTGCGTTATCAGAATCTTCTGGGACAGCGATATGTCGAATTGATCGGTGCGGAACAGGGGAAGACACAGGGGGCACTCACACAGGTGGCGCTCGACAAGACTGTTCCCTCATTTGATGTGTCCACCTTGTTCAACGGATTCAAGCCGGTGTTCGACACGCTTAATGCCGACGAGATCAATGAACTGCAGTCCAATTTATTGCGCGTTGCTCAAGGTGATGGAAGGGGTATATCGCCTGTTCTGAAGCAGGTCGCCAACATCACCGCCTACGGGAACCAGCGGTCTGAGATCATCACGAATATTGTGACGAGTCTTGGCCAGGTCTCCGACCAGCTCGAAGGCCGCTCGGCGGAGATGGTCGAACTCGTCGACAAGCTGGGATCGATCGTCGACGCCTTCAGCCGCGTGAGTGACCGGCTGCGAGAGTCGCTACGCGAGGTCAACCGGTCCATGTCGAAGACGGTCATCACCGGCGAGCAACTTGAGTCAACGTACGACCAGAGTTTCGCGGCGATCTATCAGCGTCTGGCGCGAGAACCCGGGGAGTTAGAGGGTCTACTCAACGGTGCGGTGCTGCTCAAGCCCCTTATGGACTCGCTGACCGCTGCGACGAACTCCACGCCGAGCGAGGCGCAATGTTCGAAAGGTCTTCTGCCCCTGCCGGATACAGCGAAGATTGCGCTTATGGGGCAACGATTGGTGGTGTGTCAGTGAGGTTGTTCAATCGAAATCGATCGCATCACCAGCCCGAACGCAGACGCGACCTCATCGTCGCCGGTGTGGTGGTGGTGACGGTGGTGGTCGGTCTGGTGATCGCCGGGGCCGTGTATATCTCACCGCCCGGTCAAAAGGTGTACTCGGCCCATCTGGTCAACACCGGCGGGCTGGAGTCGGGTGATCAGGTGCGTATAGCGGGGATAAGACAAGGGAGGGTGTCGTCGGTGGACCTCACGGGAACGGTTATCACAGTCAAATTTCGACTCGACGACTCGGTGTCAGTCCGTTCGGATGCTACCGCAGCGGTTCGCCTGATCACGCCGATCGGCGGGCGAGTTCTCGATCTGGACCCAGGGTCAGGACCGACCGCGCTGTCGGGGGCCATCCCCCTTGTTCAGACATCGAGTACCTACGACATCTCCAACACGCTCGAGACGACGACGCCGGTGTTCCGTGATGTGAACGGCGTCGATCTCCGTCAAACTGCGTCGCTGCTGCAGAATGCGTTCTCCGACGGCAACACAAACATTCCCGACGCACTGAGGAACACCAGCAGTTTGATGGACCTTCTAGAGCGACAGTACGGTCAGCTCGACAAAACGGTCGCTCTATCGGATGAATACGTCAAAGCTTTCGCCGACCAAAAACAGGTGCTGGTCGACTTTCTCCGTCAACTCAGCTTCCTGGCCAGTACGCTGGGACCTGATATCCAGAACGTCCGCGGCGGGTTCGACTATCTCAGGCGTCTGTTCAAACTTCTGACGAGGCCGCTCGTGGCGTACCGCGATGGGATCGAACCGTCCGTGCAACAGTTCAAGACGCTCCTGGACAAGGTGTCGACAGAGCTGCCGGGCTACTCCAATGCCCTGACACAGGTCGATCAGATCACTCAGCGCCTCGGCGTCCTCCTCCAGGCGCCGGTCGGTGCGCCGGCCACCCCAGAACCAGAGGTTCGTGTGTGCATTCCGAGTGGTGACGACAAATGCTGACCACCTGGGTCCGAAGACTGCTGCTCCTGATCGCCGTGGTGGTTGTGGTGGTCGCTGGTATCGGGATAGGGCGGACGGCGTCCGACGACACGCGCGCCCTGTGCGCAGAGTTCACCGATGCATCGGGCGTCTTCAAAGGCAACGCAGTCGCCATGCTCGGCAAGAAGGTGGGCAGCGTCGTCGGGGTGCACCAGAATGAAGGTCAGTCCGGTGTAAGGATCGACATGCGGATCGACAAGAGCGTGCCGCTGTCTGCCGACGTCGGCGCGACTCTGGTGTCGACGTCCATCGTGACCGAACGTCAGATCGAGTTCAGCAAGCCGTACTCCGGTGGAGCCCGATATGAGACGAATCAGTGCATTCCGTTGAGTAAGACGAGAACCCCGCTGGGCGTCAGTCAGACGCTCGATTCGATCAGCAACTTGTCCGAGGACCTGGTCAAGGACAACGGCAGGAACACCGACGCCGTCCTGCAGTCCCTCAAGCTCGTCGCCCGCAATCTGGAAGGGACACAGGGTGACGTGGCCGGGATCATCAAGGACTCTGCCACGCTCATCAACGACCCGGCCAAGCGGGATGGACAGATTCGCAGGATCGTCGGGAACCTCGCAACACTGACGGGGGTGGCAACCGAGAACGACAAAGAGCTGACCGCCCTCTTCGACAACTTCGTGGGTGCCATCAATGTCATCGTCGCGTTCGGTCAGACGTTCGGCGCGGCAGTCGAGTACGCGGGGACGTTCGTACCGATCCTCTCGCGGTTCGCATCGGATTTCGGGCCCCCAATATTCGCGATCGGTGATGCTGCCGTTCCGCTCATCGCCGGCATGGGAGAGCAGCCGGACATGGTGGCAGCGGTCGCAGCCCGCACGGCAGACCTCATCGTGAAACACCCCGATGCCAAGTCGATCGTGCGGGCATTCGCAGTGTCGCTGCCTTTGCGAAGCCTCGTCAGTGGCTGCGCCGCGTCGGCGGCAAACGGCGTCTGCGGGCCCGGCGATGCGTCAAGGACGATCGCCGGGATGATGGGGGGAGGGGCCTGATGATCTCGGTCAACCGCTCACGCTTCGGACCCATGATGGTCGTACTGATGGCAGCGATGGTGTTCGTGACGTCGTGTGGGATCAACGCCGACAATCCGCCGACCATAGGGACCTCCGACGGCAACGGCTACGACATCGAGATGGAGTTCACCAGCGCACTCAACCTGCCGGCCCTCGCAAAAGTCCTCTCAGAGGGGCTCAGCGTCGGAGCCGTCGAGGATGTCACGTACGAGAACGGGCATGCGGTCGTCAAAGCTCGCATCAAGAACAACACTCAGCTGCCGGGCGAATCGCGAGCTGAGCTGCGTCAAGACACTCTCCTTGGTGAGATCTACGTTGCCATCCTTCCCCCAGTCGAGCCGTCGACGGGTGCGTTGCTGCGGTCGGGTTCGGTGATCCCGCTGGCACGGACCGAGCCGGCAGCAAATGTCGAGGACGTCATGCGCGGGATGGCGAATGTCCTCGGCGGCGGTGAGCTCGACAAGATCCACACCGCAATCTCGACATTGAACACCACGTTCCCCAAGGATCCGCAGGAATTCGACGCCCTGTATCGGACAACGCTGGAGACCGTCTCGGAGGTCTCCTCGAACACCGACCAGCTCGACGTAGTGTTGAGGTCGGCTGATGAGACTCTGAAAGTGATCTTGGACGACCCGTCGGGAATCGACCGGATGCTGACCAAGGGCGGACGCAACTTCTATGGCCTCGGCTACTCCTTGATCGACGTCGCGCTACTCATCGCCAACTTGCGTGATTTCGCTACGGCCGCGGGCAGGATCGTGGATCCGGAGTACTCACGCATCAAGGAGTCGGTGGCCGCGATCGCCCCGGTGATCGCTTCGATCGCCAACTCCGACATCTACTCGAAGTCCGTCACGGAGCAGGCAACGCGCGTCATCCGCGACAAACTCATTCCATTCGTGGGGTCGCCGGACATTAACCTCTCGGACATCTCCATCGATGGTCGGGACCTGGCGCGGCGTGACGCCGAATCGTTCATAACCGTGTTGAAATCGATCGGAATGATGCCGTGAACCGCAGCAGCAGCACGCTCATATCGATGGTGGCTCTCGCCGTCGTGTTCGTCGTAGGGCTCGGCTACCTCGTCGTCGGCGTGGCACGCGTCAACCCCACCCGCTCCGAGTACTCGTTAACCGCCTTCATCGACAACTCCGGCGGTCTACTGGACACGTCGCCGGTGATGGTGCGGGGAGTACCCGTCGGAAAAGTGGCCTCCATCAACGTCGTGGATTCGGCACTTAAGGTCGAGATGACGATCGATTCGGACCACAAGATCCCCCAGGACAGCGGGATGTCTATCCAGAATCTGTCGCTCGCGGGGGAACAGTACATCAACTTCGTGCCCACGGGCACGGCCACCGGCGGGTACTTCCACAACGGAGATGTGGTGCCCGCGGACGCGGTGCACGTGTCGCAATCGGTGCCCCAGGTGTTGCCGAAGATGGCTGCAGTGGCAGATGGACTCGACCCGGCATCGATCGAGTCCATCAACAAGACCGTCGCCGAGGCCGTCGCCGGACGGCAGGAAGACCTCGACACGATCGGCGACATGATGCACCGTTTAGTCAATTTCGTCGGCAAAGATGGGTCCGTCCGGGTGACCGCGGACAACGCCGAGTTCCTGCTCGGCCTCATGTCCAATACCGGGGACGTCCTCAGTACGGCAGCTGTGCGCACCCCTGACGCCGTAAACGGACTGGCGCGCATTCAACGGGCGTTCATCGAGTTTACAACTACTTCGTACGACAAGTGGCCTCCGGTGTTGAAGCTTGTGGAAAAGCTCAGCGGCTATATCCAGATCCTGCAGCCGGATCTGCTGACGATCACCCGGGCGGTGAAACCGGCGACCGCGAAGGTCGCGGACACCTACGTCGACTTCGGGTCGATCGGCGACCTCCTCGCCCGAACCTTCCCGGCGTCGGGACCAGGTCGCGCGGAGGTCCCCCTCACCGTGTCGCCGTCACCACGGTGACAACCATGTCCCACGCGGACTGTCACCACAAGTACACAGAAGGCCCCAGATGACAAATGACGAGACCGAACCGCACACCGAGCCCACTGAGGTCGAGGACGCCGCGGCAGCAGCGGCGACGGATAGCGATCTGCTGGTGGACGACAACGCCAAAACCGCTTCCGTAGCCGCGACGGGGGTTGACGACAGCGACGTCGACTCCCCCTCGCCGAGTGGGCGTCGCTGGTCAGTATGGCCGCGATCACGTGCTGCCGTGGTCGTTTCGGCCGTGATCGTGGTGCTCGCTGTGCTGGTCGGCGTGTTCGCCTACCTCTACCTCGAGGCCGACGACGCGAAGTCGGTATTGGAAAATGACGCCGCGCAACGGGCTGCGGCGGCGGAGGCCGCCTCGGATTACACGACCAAGTCCCTGACCTACAGCTATCAGAACACCGACGCCTTTTTTGCGGCGGTCAAGGAGAACGCAGGTGAGGCGCTCGTCAAGCGTTACGACGAGGTTCGACCGACGCTGACGCAGATCATGCAGCAGGCCCAGGTGCAGGCGTCGGGACGCGTGCTGGCCACCAGCGTCACCGGTGACACCGACGGCGAGTACACGGTGATGGTCTTCGCGAGCCAGAAGACGCAGAACGTGCAGAACCCGCAACCGAGTGAACTGCCGACGTTGTTGAAGGTGGTCGTGTCGAAAACGGCTGGGGGCTGGCAGATCCAGAACTATGGCCCAGCTGAATAAGACTGAGACTGCCTGCTCCGCAGAAGGAGTTCCCATGAAGAACACGATGCAGGACGGTCACCTTTGACGGTGACGTCGATTCTCCGCCACGTCGCGACCGAATGACGCCGTAAGACAAGGTGATCACCTACGGGCGGAAACGAACCGGCTCGAGCCGTACTGGTCCCTTGAGGGACGATGCGGGTCAACTGACCAATGCTCTTGGGTAGCACCGGTGTTGGCGACGATGACCGTGTCGCCACTTTGCTGTGGAACCTCTTGGAGGCGCGTACGCTGCAGTTCCGTTCAAGGTGCCGTCCTGCGCACCCTGAACGTTGCGGTTGTCTCAGCGTCCGACTTGAGCTCATCGGCGAACCACGCTGAGGACCGGCGGGCCATCATCACTGATAGTTTCCTGGCTCTTCCTGATTCAGAGTGCGTCGAGGTGTTGTGCGAGGCCGCCGGAGTGGATGAGTGACCGCAAGATGTAGTGGTTGAGGTTGCGGAAGCCCAACGCGATCCCGCGGAGGTGTTCCAGGCGGCCGTTGATCGCTTCGACGGGTCCGTTGGAGGCGCCGGTGTCGAAGTAGGCCAAGATCTCGGCACGCCGCGCCCATAATGATCGGCCGAGTTGGGCCAACTCTGCCAGCCCGGACGGAACGCCGGTATGAATCCGTTTGAGCAGCTTGTACATCGCGACCTTGCCGTCACGCTTGTTCTCCTGGCCGTAGGCGTTGATCAGCTCTTGGTAGATCGCGTAGGTGACCGAGACGGCCACGTGCTCCTCGTGAGCCTCCAACCCGCTACGTAGCCGGGCCTTCTGCTTGTCTGTCAGCAACGCGATCCGGGTCAGCAGTGGTCGGCGGATACCGTAGAGCGGATCACCCGTGCGGCCGCGGTGCCCACACGTATCGTGTTGCACGCGTTGACGACACACTGTGAGCTTCTCGGCGGCCAGATGGACCACGTGGAACGGGTCCATCACCGCCCGCGCCTTATCCAATGCCTCGGCGGTCGCGGTGCGATACCCGGTGAATCCGTCCATGGTGACCACCCGGATCCGGTCCCGAAAGGAGTCATCGCGGGCATCGAGCCAGTCCTTCAACGCCGCTTTGGACCGGCCGGCCACCATATCCAGCAAGCGCGCCGACCCGGTCCCATCCACAATCGGTGTGAGGTCGACCAGCACGGTCACGAAACTCGAATCACCATTGCCGCGAACATGTTTCCACTTGTGCTCATCAACACCGAGAACCCTGACACCGTCGAGTCGGCCAGGCGCCGAAGCCACCGTACGCGCCGCCTGCAACGCGAGGGCATTCACGGTGTTCCAGCCCAACCCGACCGACGCGGCGACCGCAGAGACGCTCATCTTGTCCAGAATCATCCGCCGAAGAATCCACGCGATCGTGCGGCGCGACGATCGCCGAGATGTCGGCGCGAAAGATGCCCTGACCACACGCGCCGTTCTCGCAGGCGTAGCGCGGCACCCTCAGATGCAACCGGGTCGGATGGCCCACGATCGGTAGATCTGCCACCTCACGATCGACATGATCACGCAACCGACCCGCCCGCTCGCACCTCGGGCAGCTACTCTTCGGGGCCAAGACCTCGCAGAACAGGTGTGTGCGATCCTCGCCGTCGAGAGCGGCATCGGTGATCGTCACCCCGAGTTCGATCGTGCGGCAAATCGTGTCGGCAATGGCGCTACGCTGCAACGAGGGTCCTGTCGGTGTGAGTGATGAGGTGTAGGAGCTTTCATCTTCACACCACAGGACCCGCCCGCATCCCCGGCTCGCCGCCGCCGAACCCGACCTACATCTTGTGCCCGGTAGAACCCGTTCTACGCACCGTCAATCAGGAAGAGCCAGTTTCCTGGTGCCGTTGGTGGCAACCGGTCCCGCCGGGCATCGCACCCTGGATGTGGATCTTTCGTCGATTAGTCTGGTCGCCTGCGGTGGTGCGCCGGTGCGGCAAGTCGTTAATCGAGGGATTCGCCGACAGGTTCGTGCATGCAAATCCAAGCGTGGGGGATGACGGAAACCTCGCCGCTCGCCGCCGGTCAGTCGACCGTCACCCGGTGTCGCACCCGAAGCCCGCCCTCGGTGGAATCCGGCTCACCGGCCGGGCGGTGCACCCTCCCTGGCCACCAGCTCACCTCGCCGAACAATGCTGCCAGCGCAGGGACGACAATCGTGCGGACGAGAAAGGTGTCCAGGAGTAACCCGATACCGATGATGAAGCCGATCTGCACCATCACGTCGATCGATCCCAGCATGAGTCCGAACATGCTCGCCGCGAAGATCAAACCGGCCGAGGTGATGACCGAGCCGGTGTATGCGACGGTGCGCAGAACTCCGAGCCGGGTATTGGCCACCGATTCCTCTCTGAGCCGGGAAACCAACAGCATGTTGTAGTCGGCCCCCACTGCCACTAGAACGATGAAAGACACCAGCGGGACCGGCCAGGCAATTTCATTGCCGAAAATGTGTTGCAGAACTAGGACACCGATGCCCAGAGCGGCTGCGTAGTTGAGAACGACAGTGGCCAGTAGATAGATCGGTGCGACGATCGCCCTGAGTAAGAGCATTAGGATCAGGCCGACTATCAGGAGCGTTCCGAATCCGAGTAACTTGAAATCGTACGCCAGAAGTCGTTGGATGTCGGCGTTGATCGCCGGGAACCCGGCGACAGATGCGCGCGCACCCTGCAGCGTGGTGTTCGGCATGGCGTCCTCGGCCACCTTCGACAGACTGTTCGCCAACGTCATGGCATCCGCGGTATACGGATCGTAGGCGGTCTGCACTACAAAGCGAGCAGTCTTGCCATCCGGCGAGATGAACTGGCGCGCCACTTGGCTGAACTGTTGATCCTTGAACGCGTCGGCGGGTAGGTAGAATCCCGTTGCCGAGTCAGTGTTGCCGATGTCCCGGGCGGGCGCGCGTAGCTGGGCGGCCACTTGAGACAGGCCCGCCAGCAGCTGTACGTTGCTGTCCACCAATGCGCTCACACCGCCGGACAGCTGTCGGGCCCCGTCGGCGAGCGCTCGGACGCCCGTCTGGAGCTGTGACAACCGACTGCCGAGGTCCTGGCCGTTGATCGTCTGCAGCGCGGAGTCGAGGACGTTCAATGAGCTCTGCAACTGCGCGAGGTCCGCCGTTCCCGGGCCCTCAACTCCACCGAGCTGGGTAGCGAAGTCCGCGAAACGACCGAGGGACTGGTTGTCGGCCAATGCGCGGATGTCCGAGGTCTGTGTCTGCAAGGCCGAACACTGCGGGATCTGGACGCACCAGGGAGCATCGAGTGCACTCAACGCCGGTGCGACGGAGTCGGCAGCCGACTGTGCTTGTCGTGCCACTCGAGACAGCTCGGGAGCTTGTTGGGAAAACTCATCGAGTGCGGGCGCCGCAGCAGCCAGCTGATCGACGAGCGGACGATACTGGCTGAGCTGCTCGCCGGCCGACGAGGCCTGCTCGAGCAACCCCGACAGCGGCGCGAGGTTGGTGGTGATTTGCTCGTTCAGCAAAGCAAGACCGTCGGCGAGTTGTGAGGACCCGGTCCTCAGTAGCTCCAGTTCGCCCTTCCGCGACTGTGCGTCACCGGTCTGTTCGGTGATACCACTACCGATCTGGTCGTTCTGCCATGACAACTCAGCCTGCTCAAGCTTCTCACCCGTCGGGCGAGTCACCCCGATAACGCGGGTGACACCGGGAGTCTGCGCGACGCGCGACGCCATCTGTTCAAGATCGGCCAGTCCCTGGCCGGTGCGCATGTCTTTGTTCGACTCCACCAGAAGGAATTCGGAGATGATGGTGTCTTTGGGAAAGTGCCGGTTCAGCAGCGCGTATCCCTCGTTGCTTCCGGTGTCCGGCGGCTGACCTTCCCGATCGTCATAGGTGATCGTCATGGTGGTCGCGATGAGGCCGAGAGCGATCAGTGCCACCAGGCTCACCGCGAGCAGCGGGACCGGACGCCGGATCACCCCCGTTCCCACCCGATGCCAGTACCGTCTGGTGAGGTCACGACGAGGTAGCCCCGCGCCACGCTTTGCCGCGAACGACAGCACGGGGGGCAGCAAAGTGACGGTTGCCAGGAAGCCGAAGGCGATAGAGATCGCGCACGCCGGGCCGAGCGTGTTGAACACGCTGAGCTTGGCGAACGCCATCGCTAAGAAAGCAAAGGCAACTGTCGTTGCGGACGCGAGCACCACGCGACCGATCGTTGCGTTGGCGTTCGCAATGGCCACGTCAGGGGTATCGCCCGCCCGGATGCCCTCGTGATACCGGCTTATGAGGAATACGGAGTAGTCGACTCCGGCGCCGAAGATGATTACCGTCATGAACATCGAGGTGAATTGAGACACGGGCATGCCCAATTCGCCCAGACCCGAGAGCACCCCGCGGCCCACTGCCAGGCTCATGCCGACCACCAGCAGCGGCATGAGAGCGGTGAAGATCGATCGGTAGACGACCAGCAGGATCCCGGCGATCAACAGCACCGTGGCGAGCGTGATCACGACCAGATCGGTCTCACCCACCGCGAGCTGGTCGGTGAACGTGGCAGGTGGACCGGTCACCCGAACAATCGTGTCGGTACCACTGAAGATTTCGTTCGCGGTGTCACGGACCGCTTCCACGGCGTTGGCAGCGTCCGGCCCGCCCAACGTCCCGGTGACACCGATAGGCAGATACCACGCCTTCTTGTCTTTGCTCAGCGCCTGACTCTCCGTGAGCGGGTCGCCGAGCAGATCGCGGACTGCGATGACGTGTTCCGTGTCCGCACGCAGTGCGGTCACCAATTCGTCATACCTGGCGCGGGTGGCGTCCGAGAAACCCCTGTCGTTCTCCATGGCGACGAAGACGGTGGTCTTGGCCCCCTTCTCATTGAACGCCTCACCCATCCGGTCGAGCGTCTGAAATGACGGTACGCCCGCGGGTATCGGGTCCACCGACTGCTGTCGGATCACGGACTCCAGCTGCGGGAATAGCACCGCTAAGCCGACCGCAACCACGACCCAGACCGACGCCACGAATCCCTTGCGCCGCAACGTGAACCAGGCGACCTTTTCCAGTTGAGCGCTGTACTCACCGGTGCCGGCAGAACGCCTTGATGGACGGTTGTGAACGATCGACGACCTGGCCACGTACGAACTTCCTCTCGGACTCATTGGATTGGGGGAACGCCCCACAGGCGGCTCCGTGCGGGTCGGTCAGCTGTGATGTTCACTCTCTGCTATCGACTCCACGTCTTCGAGCGTGGTGGGGATGTGGTACGGCGGCCTGCTCGTGCCCGTAATGCGATAGCGGTCCCAGAAATCAGGATCGCCCACGACGCACTCGGCGCGGCCCTCTGGTGTCACGAAGACAGCAACCGTGCGCCTGCCCGCGAGGAGGGCGTCGAGCGCATCATTTTTGTCGATCCTGCCGTACCAGGTGTACAAGCCGTTGAGGGGCTGGAAATAGCCTTTGATTTTCACCCGGACAGCAATCTCCTTGCCGCGGCACACCAAGGTGCCCACGCCGGAGTAGTCGAGATCGTGGTCGTCAGACACGTAAAGCTCACTTTCTTCACATCAAGCCTTGACAAAAGAACACACTGGCAGTGACACTAGCAGTATCGGGTACCCAGAGTATCGGGTATGAAGTCGAGACTCAACTCGGCCCGGAACACAACGGAGGTGTCACATGACCGTTCAAAATGTGGAGATCAAGCCCGACTTCTCGACGGAAGGCGTTGCGCGTGTCAGCGCCCGCAAGCCTGTCGACATGCAGAGATCTGCCGGCCGACTGCTGCGGGCGGCGGCCGAAAAATTCTATGACGCGGAGATCGACATCGATTGGGACTCGCCCTGGGAGGAGGGAAAGTACTTCCTGCCCGAGCATCGTGTCTCGCTCTACGGCACCAAGCTGTGGGAGAGGATGAGCGATGAGCAGAAGGTGGAGCTCGGGCGTCACGAGATCGTGAGCATTCTCAGCTTCGGTATCTACGCGGAGAATCTGCTCAGCTCGGCGCTGCTCCGAACATCTGCCAAAGGTGCCCTGACAGATCAAAGGGCCCTCTACGCCCTTAACGAGATCGGCGACGAGGCACGTCACTCGACGATGTTTGCCCGGTTGATCAACAAGACGGGACTGGCGCCGTACAAGTTGCCGAAGGGATTCTTGGGCTTCGCGAAGATTCTGCATTTTGTGCCTCTCGGCCCGTCTGTATCCGGCGCGACATTGCTCATCGAAGAGATACTCGACCGCGCTCAGCGTGAGGCGATGAATGACCCGAAAATGCAGCCGCAGCTGCGCCAGCTCATGAAGATCCACGTTCTCGAAGAGGCCCGCCACATCACCTTCGCGCGGCTGGAAATGGTGGAGGGGATGCAGCGTCGCGGACGCATCTCGCGCGCTTGGCATCGAGGCGTATTGGCGGCCGTTGCGAACTTTGCGTACCCGTTGCTCATCAATCCGAAGGTGTACCCCGCTGTCGGAATCAACCGTCTGCGCGGCCTCTGGACGCAGCAGACGAGCCCGAACTATCGGGTCAATTTGCAGTTCATGTCCGAGCCGATGATCCGGTTCTTCCACGAGGCCGGGATGATGGAGGGGAAGTTCACGATGGCGATGTGGCGCGCAACGCGCAGCCTGCCCGACGATCTGCGCTAACCACACCCGGCCGGGTCCGCGCGGCCACCAGTCCATCCCCCGACCCCACGTTCGGATGTCTCCGTTCGTGGGCTCGGGTGGATGACATTCTCACACCTGCGACGCGTTCCCGCGCCGTGCAGGTCCGTTTGCTGTATTTGATCAGGAGATTTTCACTCAATGCCGTCCTCCAACACCAAGCGCGCGGCGCGCGCCGCCACGGCGACAGACCCGGGAATAGCCGAGCCCATAACTACCAAGGTACTCATCATCGGCAGCGGCTTCTCTGGCCTCGGTATGGCCGTGCAGCTCCGCCGGCGCGGGTATAGCGATTTCATCGTGCTGGAAAAGGCCGACTCTGTCGGTGGGACGTGGCGCGACAACACCTATCCAGGATGCGCATGCGACGTGCCGTCACTGATGTACTCCTACTCGTTCGAGAGCCGCGGTAGTTGGTCGAAGGTGTGGTCTTCGCAGCCCGAAATCGAGCAGTACCTGAAAGAGATCTCCGACAAGCGTGGTGTCACTCAGAAGATCCATTTTGGGCAGAAGTTGGTCTCCGGATACTGGAGCGAGTCCGAATCTCGGTGGCACCTGCGTACCGAGTCGGGCCGGGAGTACATCGCGCAGTACGTCGTGTCCGGTGTCGGCGCTCTGCACATCCCGAACTATCCGAACATCCCCGGAATCGATGAGTTCGCCGGCCAGGCATTCCATTCGGCAAAGTGGGACCACACGGTGGATCTCCAGGGCAAGCGGGTGGCCGTCATTGGCACCGGTGCCAGCGCGATTCAGTTCGTGCCATTCGTGCAGAAGGAGGCCGGCACACTCACGGTCTTCCAGCGAACCCCGGCTTGGGTACTTCCACGCAAGAACTTCGCGGTGCCGACGGCACTTCGGACCGTGCTCAGCAAGATCCCTATCACACGCCGCCTCGCTCGGTGGTCGGTCTACTGGGGCGCAGAGAGCCTGGCCTTCGGGCTCAACGGCCACTCCAACCTTATGCGACCAATCGAAAAAGTGGCGAAATGGAACATCGAGCGTTCTATCGCCGACCCTGAGCTACGCAGAAAGCTGATGCCGTCCTACCGCATCGGATGCAAACGCATCCTGGGATCGAACGACTACTACCCTGCACTCGCCGCGCCCAACACGACAGTGATCAGTGATCGGATTGAAAAGGTCACCGCGGATTCTATCGTCACCGCTGACGGCGTGTCACATCCTGTCGATGTGATCATTTACGCCACAGGGTTCCATGTCACAGACGGATTCGATCAACTCGCGCTCAAGGGCGCCCGGGGCGAAGACTTGCCGTCGCACTGGCACCGGACGGGCATCAACACCCACCTCGGCATCACCACCGAGGGCTTCCCGAACCTGTTCTTCCTGCTCGGGCCCAACACAGGTCTTGGACACAACTCTGTCGTATTCATGATCGAGCAGCAGATCAAGTACATCATGAAGGCCATCGACGCCGTCGACAGTCGCGGAGCGCAGCGTGTAGATGTGCGGCCCGAGGTTCAAGAACACTTCAACAAGAACATTCAGCACAAGCTCGCCAAGGGGGTATGGACCAACGGCGGGTGTACGAGCTGGTATCTGGACTCGCAGGGTGTCAACCGTACGGTGTGGCCCGGGTTCACCTGGCAGTACTGGCGAGCGACGAAGGACTTCAAGCCCGCCGAGTACGAGATCGCCTGACAACCCAGCCGTAGGTCATCGAGAAGTGAGTATTCAACAGTGAGTAGTTCGACAACAGATAACTATGCGAACCAGGTCGCAGTCGTCACGGGAGCCGCTTCAGGGATCGGCCGGTCCCTTGCGCTTCAACTTGCCGCACGCGGGGCCAGCCTTTCCTTGTCCGACGTCGACGAGGTGCATCTCGCGGAGACGGCGGCTATGTGCCGTACCGCGCATCGGGCGAAAGTCGAGACCGCCGTGTTGGACGTGGCAGATCGTGCTGCCTTCCAGGATTACGCCGACAGCGTCCAGTCATCTTTCGGGTGCGTGAACATGGTGTTCAACAACGCCGGCGTCGCCCTCGGCGCCGACGTTGTTGACATGTCTTGGGAGGACTTTGACTGGCTGATGGGTATCAATTTCGGCGGTGTCGTCAATGGGACGAAGGCCTTCCTGCCTTATCTGATCGCCTCCGGTGATGGTCATCTGGTGAATACCTCCAGCGTCTTCGGTCTGGTCGGTATTCCCAGTCAAAGTGCTTACAACGCCGCCAAGTTCGGTGTGCGTGGCTTCACCGAAGCGCTTCGCCAAGAGATGAAGATCAGTCGGCATCCGGTCACAGTGACATGCGTTCACCCCGGCGGCGTCAAGACAAATATCGTCAATAACGCTCGGGGTGTATCCGATATGGGGGCAGATACCGCCACCATTGCCACAATGTTCAACAGCATCGCCAGGACCACTCCGGAGAAAGCGGCGTCCACCATCCTCAAGGGAATGGACAAGAAGAAGCCCCGAGTGCTGATCGGCGCAGACGCACGGGGCTTCGACTTTGTCGCACGCGTTGTGGGTCCGCGCTACCAGGACATCTCTGCGCCTATCACCCGCGCGGGCTACGCCTTCGCTCGCAAGCGGGGAATCATCAAATGACCGTCGAGCAGGAGAATCGGCCGGGCACCACCGCGCGATCGCGGACGCTGACCGTGTCGGAGGTCGTGCAAGAGACCAAGGACTCGGTGAGCATCGCCTTCGAAGTGCCTGACGAGATCGTCGACGATTTCAAGCATCTACCCGGGCAGTTCATTACGCTGAAGATCCCGTCCGACCAGACGGGCCACGTCGCACGATGCTATTCGCTGAGCAGTTCACCTCATGTCGATGACTTCCGCCTCGAGATCGGGGTGAAGCGCACCGCTGGGGGATACGCGTCAAACTGGTTGTGCGACAACGTCTCCGTCGGCATGGAAATGACCGTACTGACGCCGTCGGGAAAGTTTACCGCTAAGAGCCTCGACGTCGACATGCTTTTCTTCGCCGGCGGAAGCGGCATCACGCCGATCCTGTCGCTGGTGAAGTCGGCACTGGTGTCGGGCAGTGGGGAAGTCGTCCTGTTCTACGCGAACCTTGACGCCGATTCGATCATGTACGAGCGCCAGCTTCAGCAGATCAGATCCGAATTCCCCGAGCGGTTCACTTTGGTCGACTGGCTTGAGTCGGAGAACGGGATCCCCACATCCGAGGCTGTCGAGAAGATGATTCGTGATCACAAGGGATCGGTGATCTTCACCTGCGGCCCTTCCCCCTTCATGGATCTGGTGGAAAGGTCTGCCACCGCGTGTGGAGTGGACCATTCGGATGTACATCGGGAGGTGTTCCAGTCGCTGGCGGGTGACCCGTTCGACACCGCCACACTGCGTCGACTCAGTGACGATGAGGGTGTGGCGACGGCCACGGTTTATCTCAACGGAGAGTGCATCACCACGGAGTGGCCACGTAACACGCCGCTGCTCGATGTGCTGCTCTCACGAGGGCACAACGCC
This sequence comes from Gordonia neofelifaecis NRRL B-59395, assembly GCF_000192435.1. Classification (GTDB taxonomy): domain Bacteria; phylum Actinomycetota; class Actinomycetes; order Mycobacteriales; family Mycobacteriaceae; genus Gordonia; species Gordonia neofelifaecis. The sequence goes on along the minus strand of NZ_AEUD01000003.1, from coordinate 303,646 downwards.
CCGTACTCGTGTCGAGAGGGCGCGTGCAGCGCGTGTGTGTGCAAGCTCATCGAGGGTGATGTCGACATGGTGCAGAACAACATCCTCGTCGACGATGACATTGAGGACGGTGAGCGACTCGCGTGCCAGGCACTTCCGCTCACCGACGCTGTGACGGTGAGCTTCGATGACCTCTGACTCGATGACCTCTGACTCTTCGGGAGCTGGCCTACTGTCGCGGCGGTCGCGGGAGGTTCTCTCCACTGACGGCACAAGGCTGTTCGTTGAGGAGTACGGGCTGGGTGATGATGCGCCGCTGTTGGTGTTCAGCCACGGGTGGGCTTGCCAGGGCCGATTCTGGAGACCTCAGATCGAACACTTCGCCAACACACACCGTGTGGTGGTATATGACCAACGAGGGCACGGCTGGAGTGACCGGGGTCATACCCCTTTCTCTTCGTCGGTCCTCGGCGACGACCTCGAGGCTGTCCTGCGGGCTGTCGTCACGTCGAGTCGTAAGGCATTGGTGACCGGTCACAGTATGGGCGGGATGTCGGTCATGGGTTGGGCTGCCGAGCACCCGGAGTCGGTGCCCCTCCTGTCCCGCGGTGCCGTCTTGGCGAGCACTGGACCCTCCCAGTTGGTAAGTAGATCGACGCTGATTAGGTCGCCGCGCCGATTCCGCGCCTCATTGGAGCGGGCCTTCGCAGCCGGGCTCGCCATGGCGGGGCCGGAGATGCTCGACACGCGCTTCAACCAGCGGTTGGTGAAGTACGGGACGATGGGTCCACACGCGTCGGCCGACGTTGTGGCTGAGTGTTCTGAGATAGTACTGCGTTGCCCCCCTGCGGTTCGGGGAATGTGGGGCAGGGTCCTGGCCACTATCGATGTCAGCAAAGGAGTCGACTCACTTGCGGTTCCGACGACAGTGATCGTGGGCTCTGCCGACAGGTTGACACCCGAGGTTCATTCCACCGATCTCGCCGAACGGCTGCAGCAGCGCGGCCAGCTGCACGATTTCGTGGTGTTGCCGCAGATCGGTCACATGATCAACATGGAGGCACCGAACGATTTCAACGAAGCGGTGGCGCGATTGGACGCAGCCACGGAGAAAGGCTAACTCTTGATGCCTATGACCGGACGCACATAGCTGATGATTGCGGGGGGAGGGCCCTTCCGGTATCGTTGCTTCCACAATGTCAGTCGTCCGTCGCGTTTCCTCCGCACCATCTCAGGTACAGCGTCGGGTGCGTGATGCCCGTAGCACGCGGTGGGATGAACATCGGGTCGCGGTACGCGCACAGCTGGTCGAGGCGGCCATACGGGCCATCGAACGCTGTGGCGTAGGCGTCAGCATGGACGACATCGCTGCGGAGGCCGAGGTATCTAAACCGAAGCTGTACCGCTATTTCGGCGACAAAGCGGGCTTGAACGGGGCGGTGGCGGCGAAGCTCGGGGCGTTGATGTGGGAGTCGGCGCAAGTCACAATTTTTGCCGAGCAAGAACATGCTTCGGTCGACGACATGGTTCGCTCGTCTATCCAGTCGTACGTCGCGCTCGTCGGGCAACATCCCGTGGTCGTCAGATTTCTCATGGCGAATCATTTGTTTGAGTACTCCGGATCGGGAAGCGGCGGAGTTGCGGAGCAATTGAGGTCGGTGATGGAGGTCATCGCCGGTCGGTTTACTGAATCTCTGCAGCGTATTCATGCAGATACCTCGATTATTCCCATGGCCGTGGCGTCCATTCTGGGTTCTGGTCTATCTGCGACGCAGTGGTGGACCGACGGCGGTCGTGAGCAAGGGGTGGACGACAAGTTCTTCGCCGCACACCTGTTGGAAACGACGTGGGGAATCATCGATGGCGCGGGCGCGACCATAGGCGTCGCCTTCTCACGTGGTCTGCCATTCAGTCATCCCGGGTTCGCGTCCCGCCGCTAAGTGGACTGACCATGTTTGGCAGCGAGCCATTCGCCGAACTTGTTTTGCCAGTGGCGGCGCGATTCGACCGATTCTTTGCGTTGCGGTCGGGTTGATCGTGCGTTCCGGTTGAGGGGTGTGTGTGCGTTGGTGGGCGGCGAGGAAGTCGTCAACGATGTGCGCGCAGTCGTGCCGGTCGATGTTTCGTAGCCCGGTTCTTCGTGCGAAATACCAGCGGTCCGAGAAGTTGGCACATTGCGAGTTCGATGTCGAAGTCGTCTAGTTCCTCGCGGGCATGAGAGCTTTGCAGAATGGCTTCAAATGGTTGGCGGTACTGGTCGATTACCCGCTGCTCAGCCGACAAGCTTCCCTCTTTGCCGCAGCGCCCCTGCATGTCACGACTCTCGGCGATGGCGCACGGCGGCGCGATCGCCGCGGCGTGGGACGACCTGCCGGGCTCACCTTGTGGTTGCTGCAACCCCGGCTGTCACCCGCCGCCTCACAGTCGAGTACCTGTTGCCGGTCCCGCTGCGCCGCCCGCACCGCATCAGCGGCCCGCCGCGCGGGAGAGCTGGCGCACTCGGGCGGTCTCGGTGGAGGGACATCGACAACCGATTCCCCTGCTCGAGCAGCCACAGCGACAGGATGGCCGAGGCCTTTGCTGTTCTCCACCGCCCATATGTTCAGGCAGCCTGCCGGCCCACTCGAGTTCACTGATCGAAGCGAACCTGGTGATGGTCCTGATCATGGCGTCGGTGTCGGTTCGTTGCTCGGCGTCGTTGTCCTGGTCGAACTACTCACATCAGTTCGATGAGCTGGTCGCGCAGCGACCCCGTCGAGTGTGCCGGCGGGATGCGTCCATGGTGTATTTGTCACTAGCGTTCTCTTTTGAGAGATATATCAAAGTTCCACCGCAACAAAACGTGTTCCCCGTGTAACGCCGTTCTCTACAACAACTTCGTCTTACATAATGGGCTCCTGATCTTATTTCCACGAGACGACGGTTAGTGGTCTGCAGTCGCCAACGAGCTGGACGCAAGTTCCAAAGCCTCGACAAGATCAGTCTCCTCCTTTGGCAGTCGACCGGCGGCCTCGGCCACCGCATCTAGGCGAGCTCGCACATCAGCACCGCGCTGGATCCCGGCGCGCGCGGTCTCGGTCCAGGCCCGCGCACAGCAGTCGGCGGCTTGCGCCAGGTCTGCTGTGGCGAGGTCGCCAGTCAGTCTTGCGACCTCAGCGCACCCCTCGGCGAGTAAGCGTCGGAACAACCCGCCGCCGGTGCCTGCCTTCTCGATGAACGCGCCGAGGCCGAACAGTAAGATTTCAAGTTCGTCATCTGGAAGGTCGGCCCAGGCGTGGACGTCGGCGGCCAGCGCTGCCGCAGCGGCCAAGCCCTCGGCACCGCTGGCTGCGGTGAGATCGGCGATGCTTGCCCCCGATGCCTGACGCAAGTTGTCAGCAGACTGCCGAAACGCTGCCGCTGCAGTGTCGCCGATAGTGGGGAGCTCGCTCGGCCAGGTAATGCGATACGTGCAGTGGCGCGTCGGCTGTGGGAACGACGTCGAAGACCTGGCCCGAGCCAGCGAGTGGAAGGGGACCGCCTGCACCTCGGCCCGGTCGTTGTCTACGACGAACGCTACGCCCGCGTCCTCGTCGTAGCCGATTACGACGATGTCGTGGCGGCTCATCTGCATCTGGACCCTCAGATACGGTAGCTCGGCGATGTCGCCCCACACCAGGCTTGGTCGACCGGAGTCGATTTCGTCGCGTACCCACGACCATCCCTCCTCTGGATCATCGGTGGTGAGGACCTGGACCTGCCCGCCGAGCCGGCGGGGTAGGTCGACTTCGAAGTCGGCACCTCGTCCCACCAGATACAGCGGTGGAACGAGGGCATTCGATCGAAGATAGGACAACCCCAAGGCGCCCCCGAGGGTAAATACGAGCCCTTCGCTGGGCGGTCCGTCCCACCCGAGATCGTGCCAGTGCAGCAGATCTCGCATCGCGCCTGAACCACAGTGGCCCCCGATCTGATGGGGGTAACCCTGGATGTAGGTCTTGCGGAGCATATGCCGTCCTTTCCGAGTCGCGGGGCGTTGGTGTCGAAGACCAGTCAATTGCCAGGATGCGTTCCAGGTTGGGGCATGCATAGCCCATGGGTCGATGTCGAGCTCGGCGGGAAAGGCCGATTCGCGAGCCAGGCTATCGAAGCCGCGACTTTTCGTCAGTGGACGCGCCGAATGAGGTTTGGACCTGTTCGTCCTTTCGAATTGCGTATCGCTCGCCGACTCACATCGATCGCCCTCAAGGCAGAGTCGCCTCACACTGCACCGGCGGGTGACAGTTCGGCGCGGCCGATGGGGAGCTGCTGGGTGATGACCCGCTTACTGAACATGAAATCGCGGGGACGATTGATGCAGTCCGCCGCAATCAGCTCCGCACTGCGTAGGTAGTAGCAGGTGAAGTCGCAGTCACGGGTCGGGTTTCCACTGAGGACGACTTCGTCGTATCCAGTGTTGAGCCCGGCGATCTGGAGCTTGAGATCGTATTGATCCGACCAGAACCAGGGGAGCGCCTTTATCTCCTTAGGCTTTCCGCAGATGGTCGCGGCAGCGACCTTGGCCCACTCGGCGGCGCTCGGCACGGACTCCAGGCGAATGCGACGTCCGTAGCGGGCCATGTCGTGGCTGGCGCAATCCCCGGCGGCCACGACGTCGGGATCACTGGTCCAAGCGTGGCCGTCGATGACGACGCCATGTCAACGGCAAGGTCTGCGGCGGCGAGGTCGAAGGTCTGCGGCGGCGGCGAGGTCGACGTTGGGCTCCACGCCGATTCCGATAATGAGGAGGAACGCATTCGAGATGCACGCCGCCTGAGAATGCAGCCACGTCGAACGATGGCTGTAGACAACGCCAGGGTCGTGACACTCGAGCACCAGCTCGCTAATCCGACAGGCCATCAGGCGCTTCCTACCCTTCTACTGGAACTCAACCGACCAGCCTCAGGAGCAGACTCCCAGCAAGTGAATCGGTCGGAATCGTATCGAGCGAGACTGCGCGGTAGCGAGCGCTTTTCGCTATACCAGCGGGTTGTCAAGCTACTAGTGGACACCCTGCGTATTGCATCCGTGCGTATAGCGGCCGAGACCGGAACCGAGTCAGCGTTGCTTCCGTCGTCTATTGAACGAGGGCTTACTTCGTAAGTTCATTGCTGAGGTTTCGGACGCGGGCGGTGATGTCGTCGCGGACTAGGCGCATGCGTTCGATGCCGTCGATGCCGCGTTCGGAGGGCTCGTCGGTATCCCAGTTGATGACGGTGACTCCGGGGACGTCGACGACGGCTTCTCGACCCAGGGTGATCACTTTGTCGACGCGAGCGAGCAGGGCCGGGTCGATGCCGACCGGGACGTGACCGGTGATGTCGACGCCGACCTCGGCGAGAGCCTCGGCGGAGAGGGCGTTGACGGCGGTGCCGGGGCGTGTGCCGGCTGAGTGCACCTCGATCGCATCGCCCGCGGCCTGGCGCAGGAGACCTTCGGCCATCACGGACTTGCCTCCGTTCTTGACGCACACGAACAGCACGGACGGTGTCATGGCAAATCCCTTTCGGTGGGCTGAGAAGTGGTGGGGGTGAAGCGTTTTCGGAGGGCGAGTGAGACGTAGACCAGGGCGACCAGGACGGGGACCTCGATGAGGGGCCCGACGACGCCGGCGAGGGCTTGGCCGGAGGTGGCGCCGTAGGTGCCGATCGCGACGGCGATCGCGAGTTCGAAGTTGTTGCCCGCGGCGGTGAACGCGAGGGTGGTGGTGCGCTCGTAACCCAGGCCCAGGAGGGCGCCGAGGAGGTAGCCGCCGCCCCACATGATCGCGAAGTAGGCCAGCAGCGGAAGTGCGATGCGGGCGACGTCGCCGGGGCGGGAGGTGATCTGGTCGCCTTGGAGGCTGAACAGCAGCACGATCGTGAACAGCAGCCCGTACAGGGCCCACGGTCCGATGCGAGGCAGGAACGATTGTTCGTACCAGTCGCGGCCGCGGCGGCGTTCGCCGATCCGGCGGCTGAGGTAGCCGGCGAGCAGGGGAATGCCGAGGAAGATCAGTACTGATTTGGCGATCTGCCATGGTGAGGTGTCGATGGTGGTCTGTTCAAGGCCGAGCCAGCCGGGCAGGACCGACAGGTAGAACCAGCCCAGGACGGCGAACATCAGGACCTGGAACACCGAGTTGATCGCCACCAGCACGGCCGCGGCCTCGCGGTCACCGCACGCGAGGTCGTTCCAGATGATGACCATCGCGATGCAGCGGGCCAGGCCGACGATGATCAAGCCGGTGCGATACTCGGGCAGGTCCGGCAGCAGCAGCCACGCCAGGGCGAACATCAGTGCCGGGCCGACCACCCAGTTCAGGACCAGCGATCCGATGAGCAGGCGGCGGTCTCCGGTCACGGTGTCGAGGCGGTCGTAGCGGACTTTCGCCAGCACCGGGTACATCATGATCAGCAACCCGAGTGCGATCGGCAGGGAGATCCCGTCGATCTGGATCTTGTCGATGGCGGTGTTCAGGCCCGGAATGAGGCGGCCGAGCAGCAGCCCGGCGACCATCGCCAACCCGATCCACACCGGAAGGAACCGATCTAGCGTCGACAACTTGCCGGCGACGCTGCGGCTCGGCGTCTGGACGCTCATGCCAGAGCCTTCCCGGTCAGTGGTGCCACGATGGCGGCAACGATGTCGAGGGCAGCTGGCACAACCCGGTAGTGCACCCAGGATCCGCGGCGCTCGGACTCCAGGAGGCCGGCGGTCCGCAGGACCTTCAGGTGATGGGAGACCGTCGGCTGCGAGACATCGACCGCCGGAGAGATGTCGCACACACACGCCTGGCCGCCGTCATGGCTGGCGATCAAACTGAACAACTGCAACCGCACCGGATCGGCCAGCGCTTTGAACACCACGGCCGCCTGCACCGACCGTTCGGGCGTCAACGGCTCCCGCACCAGCGACGAACACCGCACCGGCGGGATCTCAATCCCCAATGGTTTCGACATGCATCGATATTGACATTGATCGATATTGGTCGCAACACGAGGGGCGCCACCCAGCAGTGACGCCCCTCGCCAGCTCGAAATCACCGCAGGTTCAGCAGCACGAGGAAGCCGGTGTGCAGCACGCTGACGAGTCCTGCGACGCCTGCGTCAGGCCCAGGTCGGAGCCTTCTGAGGCGAGCGCGGGTGCCTCGCCGAAGGTGTCCGAGTCGGCCAGGACGGTGTAGACCTCCCAGCGTTCACCGTCAGGAGCGCCGACCCACACTTTGTCTTGAGTGGCGAAGCAACAGGTGGTGTTGATCTGCTCCTCGGTGAACAGTCCTTCGCCGGTCAGGCGAGCGATCTCGCCGTGCACGGTCTCGCTGGAGTCGACCTCGACGCCGAGGTGGTTGATGGTGCCACCCTCGCCGCGGTTCTCCAGCAGGACCAGCTTCAGTGCGGGTTCATCGATCGCGAAGTTCGCATAGCCGGGCTTGACCTTCGCGGGGGCGGTGTTGAACAGCTTGCTGTAGAACGCGATCGACGCTTCCAGGTCGTCGACGTTGAGGGCGAGTTGAACGCGGGACATGAGAGCCTCCAAGGCTTTGAGGAATGTCGAAGTGTCTGACCACTCCGTTGTACCCATAGCTTTGATGTATGTCAAAGGCTTTGGTAGCTTGGAAATATGCCCAAGTCATTGCCAGTGATCGACGTCAGTGCTCCGATCTGCTGCGCACCTCTGGCGGCCGGGCCGATGTCGACCGAGAATGCGGTCGAGCTCGCGCTGCGACTCAAAGCTCTCGCCGACCCGACTCGCATCCGGATGATGTCTCTGCTGATGACAGATCCGACTCGCGAGATGACCGCCAGCGATCTCGCCTGTGCGGTAGGTGTCTCCGGCGGCACCGCGACGCATCACCTCAACCAGCTCCGCGGCGCAGGCCTAGTCACCTCGCAACGTCGCGGTGTGAACAATTTCTACCGGGCTGAACCTGTCAATCTCGAAGCGCTTCGCGGGGTCCTCAACACCTGCTGCTGAACGATCAGTTCTCGTTTGAGCGGGGTGTCATCGGATCCGTCGACCTGTGTAGCGTGCCCACGTTCCGGCTGAGTGTTCGGCATGATTGAACGCGACCTGATGGCTGTAGCCCAGGGCGTCAGCGACGACCGGTGGTGGGCATTCGACGACCAAATCGTCCAGAGCGCTGTTGCGGGCGCCGAGGTTACTCAGCCCGAGGTGGCGTAGACGGTGCATGATTGTGTCGGGATGCAGGTGGTGGCCCGCGTGAGTTCCGGGGAACAGCCAGGGGTTGTCATCGTCGCTGGTTCGGAGATTTGTTCTGCTGTGCAGCAGTTCGCGAACGAGTTCAGCGAACGGTTCGGGAACGTCGACGGGGTGTCGACCGAAAATGATGGTCATGGGGTCGCCATCGGCGATGTCTGCGGTGCGGGTTCGGACGATCCCTTTGAGTGGCTGAGCGTAGAGCAGAATCAAGACGCCGGCGACTCGATAGGGAAGTGCCTCACTGCGAGTGGTGACGAGTTCGCCGATCCAGGCGATGCGCTGGTCCTGGGTGAGCGCTGGACAGGTCTGCGCGTATCGAGGATCGAGAGTCACGGTGGTGTTGAGCTTGGTGCGTTTGCTGACGACCAGGAACGTGCGGATGGCGTGCCGAGTCGTCGGTCCGGCGGCGATCCATTGGTCGACGTCGTGTTGCGTGCACGTCTGGATCGTTCGACCGTGGGCCTCATGGAGCCAGCTCAGGAACTTCACCGTTTCGGTGATCTCCTGCTTGGCTGATCGAACGGCGGGCTGGGTGTCTTGGCCCGAATCGGCGATCTGGCGAATACGCCGCAGATGGTGCCACGTCGCGAAATGTCGTGCTGGTTGAGCGACCTCGGTGGGCAGCCCATCGAGTTTGTCCTCGATCCAGTGCTCGAACCGGGGGAGCCACGGGTCTCTCGGCGGGAGGAGCTCGTGGTGCTGCATGAGAGCCCGCAGATGCTCGGTGGCCCGGCCGGGATGCTCGTCGAGACCGTCATGCGTTGCGGCGATCGACCCGTCGCCGAGGCCGCGCAGCAGGGCCTGGACTCGTGGTGAGCGCTTCCAGACGATCGTCGATTCCGGACGCTTTGCTGAGCAGAGGGCATCGACGAGGCCTATCAGCACCGGATCGGAAGGTTTGCCGCCGAGTAGTCCGTACAGGTCCTCGCGGACCGCACACCGCGCACAGATGTCGCGGCGATGGTGGCCGTTCTCTTCTCCGCATCGTCGGCAGTGAAACTCATCGGTAATACCAGCGCACGGTGCGCACAAGGGGATTCCTGATGGTGTGGTGGGGCCGGGGAGGAGTCGTTCGGCGCCGCATGCGGGGCAGATCCCGTGAGTATGAATCGCGGTGAACCAGCAGGTGAAACACACGCGACCTTCGGGCCAGCGAGCTTGGATGCGGGTAGTGGATCGTCCGCATCGGTCGCAGATCCATTTGCCATCGGCCAGCCGGGGTCGGCCGCGGGTTGGTGTGTGCGGTTTCAATCCGTGTGGGCGCATCTCGGTTACCTCATTTCGAACCTATTCATCGAGGATGTTGGCCCGCCGTGGGCGCGTTGTGCGGTCGAGTGGTACGACGTTCGGGCCGCTGTTGGTTGCGGTGTGTCGTTCGCGTGCGTTGACCGCGGTAACGGTGACCAGGGCGTCGGGGCCGCAGCCGAAGATGTCGCACAGGGCCGCGATCAGTTGCAGTGAGACGCGTTCGGGTCTCTGGTTGACCAGGCGGTAGACCTGTGGCCGTGAGAGAGAGATGTCGCGTTCGGCGAGGAGCGGAATGAGGTCCGTGGTGTTGTTCATCCCTCGAGCTGCCATCAGCTCGGCCAGGCGCCATGTGTAGTCGACGTGTCTCTTCATTTCGGGGTGCCTTCCTCTGCGCTGTGCAGTGCCTGGTGCATCGTTCGATCGAGTGCTGATCGCAACGTCGACCGGCGGAACTCATCAGATGTGAACTGATAGATCCCAGTGGTTGAGGCGTACTCGTGGCCCATCTGGTCCTGAACGAACCGCGGGTCCCAGTCGTCCTCAAGCAGATGCGTCGCGTACGAGCGGCGAAACGAATGCAGGTCTACACCCTCGGGAATACCGACGTCCGTGCAGTACCGGCGTACTCGTCGCAGCAATGTTGATTCGACGACGAGCCCGCCGCGCTCGCTGGGGAACATGTCCAGGCAGTCGGGATCGCCGCGGCCATTGGCCAGCCAGTCCTCGATGACCGGCGGTGTCCACCGCCATACGGTCAGTATCGAGCGAGGCTTGGGAGGCGACCCTCGGTGAGCCTTGCCGTATCGGATCTTGCACACCCCGAAGCGTCCGAACTCCCGGGCGTGCGGATTGCGGGCGAAATCGACGGTCTGCAGGTGGCGGACCTCGTTGAATCGCAACCCGTACCCGTAGGAGAGCTTCATCATCGTTGCGTCGCGATAGGCAGCCTGCCAGCCTTTGCGACTGGTCGAACCTATCCGGGCGACCTCATCATCGGCGTGCTCGAACAGGGCGTCGAGTTCCTGCTTTGTATAGGGCCGCTTGGTCGGCTGGCCGTCATACTGCTGTATGTGTCGAGCGGTGTTCCAATCGTGAAAGACCTGTGCCGGGTGAGTGCCGAACAGTTGCTCGCACACCAGGTCCCAGCCGTAGTCCGGGTTGCTGATGTACGAGCAGAACGCGCGCAACGCGGCGTGATAACCACGCAGCGTCGCGTGCGCAACATGATGGATTGACCGCAGGTCGGCGGAGAACTCTTCGACCATGGCCGGCGTCCAGTTCCACGGTTCTTCGTTGGAGTGCTCGATGAAACGGCGCACACACCGCGCTCGCTGATCGATCGTGTCGAACTGAAGATTGCGTGACAACTGCTGGTTGCGCCAGCCGTCCAGCATCGACTCCACGACCCGTTCGTCCGGCCGCAGCAGGGGCACAGACTCCACGAGATGAACGCGTCCGACCTCGTCGACCTGCATCGAAACCTCCGAAAAACCGGTTTCATTTGATGATTCAATGATGCATCTGATGAGACGAGAAGGCAATACCCGCAGGTCGAAGCATTGGATGGAACCGCTCCGCAACCATCTCTGAAGCACTTGGCGCGCGACGAGCGGCGGCATTCCGCCTGCGGATTCTCTACGTTCTTGCTGATTGTTGCTGGTGTAGCGTCGGCAGTGGGGGCCGGGGGCCGAACGCCGATGATGATTCATCTGGTGCAATACGCAGAGGTTGACTTTACATAATGTATCTTATCGGCACGTTAACTACGACGAGTTCAGCCAAACACGTCTCGTTACCAGTTCGTCCTGAAGAACGTCTGCCGAAACCTCATGTCTAGGTGCATCCGGCCATCACTCGGGAAACGAACGTCTTGCTCAGCTTGACCGAGAACGAAACTCAGAACGGAAAAGATCTCTGACTCCAGTCACGACGACCTGGGTTCGTCACGCATGCAGCTCGAACACTTGTCGCCTCGGTCCTAACGTCGACGCGGCGATCCTCTCAACCGTCCACCCGTGCTGCCACCATAAATCACAGGCACCGACAGATTCGGTCGGCCAGGCCGTGTGTGCACGCGCTGCGTCGACCGGGAAACCGGCTGGGAGTCTGTTCGTTCTGGGGTCGCCCCCCGGTTCAATTTGTCACTGTGACGAATAATCCGTGGCCTGACCCGCTCCCTTTGATCCCTCGGAGACCTTTCATCACCCATGAACACTCCGATGGCACTAAATGTGCTCGGTCACGAACCACGGTCGCCTTGTCGCTCGGTTGGTGCCAGTGCCTGCAGAGGTGCGGTCGCGACAGTCATTGATCGGCGCCGGCGTTCTGAATCCGGCCCGGCGGCCACGCCGTATCACCGACATGCAGCCTCGGGTTCTTCACGGTCGGCGCAGCAGTGTGTCCGATGTCCTTGCCGAGATGCGCGACGAGCAGTGATCTATCTGGATACGTCCGCTTTGGTCAAACTTCTGGTCGCCGAGGCCGAGTCGGCCGATCTTGTCAGCTGGCTCGACACTCAGGTCAATTCCGGCGAGAACCTTGTCAGTGGCGATCTGGCGCGAGTTGAAGTCATGCGTACCGTCGCGCGCCTGGACGAGCCCGGGCTACTGGACGACGCGAGGATGATGCTCGACGGCCTCGACTCAATTCCGACCAGCGAGACGGTCGTCGACGAGGCGACAGTCATCGGCCCATCGACCCTCCGGTCCGTCGACGCAATCCACCTGGCCGCGGCGTCCCAGCTCGGCAGTGCCCTGACGGCATTCGTTGCATACGACGTCCGCCTTCACGACGCTGCCGCCGAACTCGGTCTTCCCGCCTCGGCTCCCGGCCAGGCACCGGCGTCCACACGCCGGGCGTGACCCCGGCGTGTCTCACTCCGTCGCCGGGTACACGACCACGACTTCCCGCGGCACCGGAAGCTGCGGCGCGCAGCCCTCCACGTCCCCGTACAGGACACGTCCCGACTCGACAGCCTGTCCGTACGCGAGCAGCAGCTGAATGGCCGGAGCGAGGTCGTCTTGCTTGACGGAGGGCGGCGTCATCTCCGTCCCCAGCGGCAGCGGAAACATCCCGAGGTCGGTGAGTTCGGAATCCTCCCAGACCATCGGCTGCCACGGCAGCTCACTGCTGACGCGGGTCGAGAGTGCGTGCACCACCACCAGATTCGGTACGTCGGAGTCCTGACGGAGGCCGTGGCCGTCGAACTCGGCCGCCCACCACACGAGGCCGTTGATCGGCCCGGTCCCGGACGGCTCCGCCGAACCGAGCGTCGTCTCGGTGATCGGATGCTCGAAGACCAGGAATCCGTAGTGGCCGGCCCCGATCAACGCGTCCGTCTTCGCCGGCGAGATCAACATACAACTGAGAGTGTCCACGGCGTTCGACGACAACCACGTCGGGCGAGCACGCTCCAGTGCGAGCTTCGCGCCGGTGACCATCGTGCCGGCCATCAGGTCGCCATCGTCGGAACCCTGCGCCAACGTCTGTTCGATTCGCTGGTAGCCGTGCAGGAGTTCGGACCGAACCCGGTCCAGGTTCGACGGTGACCATGCCTGTGTCTGCTCTGCGTTGAAAGTCATGGCAGGACAGTAAGCGCGCTGACAGATGCCGTAAATCACGCTATCCACAGATCGTCCGATCGCGGCATCGCGCCTGATCACGCCGACGGAACTGACCCGACGACGGAGTCCGGCGGTCGAGGCGATCCTGATGGCGTGCAGGTGTTGGCGCACCGGTAGCGTGGTCGTGCCGACCGCCGCAAGGCGGTTGGACGAGAACAGCGTTGGAGGACCACGAATGCCGAAGAGGCGCGCCGTGACACCGTGGACGATCGACGACGCGTCCGATCAGAGCGGGCGGATCGCGATCGTGACAGGCGCCAATTCCGGAATCGGTTTCGAGGTGGCGCGCGGGCTCGTACAGCTGGGCGCGACAGTCGTCATGGCCTGCAGGAACGAACGCACCGCCGCGGACGCTCGTGGCCGACTCGTCGCCGAGTGCCCTGGCGCCGACGTCTCCGTGGTTCCGCTGGATCTCGCGAATGCCGAGTCCATCCGCCGATGCGCCGACATGATCACTGCCGAACGCTCGACCATCGACATCGTCGTCGCGAACGCCGGATACATTCCGACAGCGGTGGTCAGGGATGCAGATGGCGTCGAATCAGCATTCGCAGCAACGTTTCTCGGGCACTTCGCCCTCATCGGACTTCTCCGCGACGGACTGCTCAACGCTCCGGCGGCTCGGGTGGTGACGGTCGGCAGTCTCGCGCATCGCTCGAAGGCCCTCGATCCCACTCGCCTCGGAGTCGGAACCACGACCGCCCCGATGCGGGCCTACGCCGAGGCCAAACTCGCCCAGCTCATCTTCGCGCAGGAACTGGATCGCCGACTCACCGCCGCCGGGCCGTCGGCGATCTCGCTCGCCGCCCATCCCGGTGCGGCGCGGACCGGCGTCATGCGCGAGCGACCCCGGATCGTTCAGCGCATCTACCACAGCAGACTGGCCTGGCCACTGCTGCGCTGGTTCATCAACGACGCGCGCACCGGCGCTCTCCCGGTGCTCCGCGCCGCCACTGACCGGAACGCCGTCGGCGGCGAATACTTCGGTCCGTCGGGCCCGTTCGAGCTCACCGGCGCTCCGGTTCCGGTGCCGAGCATCCCCGTCGTGCGCAACGCGGCCGTCGGCGCGCGACTCTGGAAGTTCGCCGAGCAGTACACCGGTATCGCCTATCCGTGACGGTACTTTCGCCGCACTCGCCCGATGTCAGGCAACCGCATGGATACGCTGACAGGAACCGGCGAAAGGGCGTGCCATGTGCCAGTACTGCGGATGCCGTGAGATGCCGCTGTTGCGTGATTACACCGCCGAGCACGAAACAGCGGTGAATCTCGCCGACGACGCCGTTCGATCGCTCGACCTCGGAGACATCCCCCGTGCGACGGCGTCGGCGGCCGAACTCGCGGAGGAACTGCGGTCCCACTGGCGTGGCGAGGAGGACGGATTGTTCGCCCAACTCCTGGTCAGCGGCGACGAGTTCGCGCCGTACATCGATCCGCTGATCGCCGAGCATCGCGTGCTCGATGAGTTCCTCCGGACGATGGATCTGGCGACGCCGGCCGATCAGCAGCGGTTCCGCACACAGATGTTCGATCTGTACGCGCACATCGCCAAAGAGGAGGACGCCCTGTTCCCGGCGTCGGTGACGACCCTCGACGGACCACAGTGGGACGCGGCGATCACCGCCTGGAGAGGTGCCCACCCCGGGCGGGAACTGCTCGGATCGTGACCGGTCGATGCCGCCGGAATCTGACTAGGGTGGGACGCGTGGCCCCACCTGACTCCCCCGCCTCGACCAGTACCGCGATCGGCACTCTCGAGAACACCTTCGCCGAGACCTTGGAACCGTTGACGGTGTCATGGAAGGGCGCCGCGGTCCCCGAGCCGGCGCTCCTCGTCCTGAACGAGCAACTCGCGGAGTCTCTCGGGCTGAACGGCGACGCGCTGCGCGCCGACGACGGTATCGCGGTCCTCTCGGGCGCGGCGACACCCGCCGACGCGAATCCGGTGGCGACCGCCTACGCCGGTCACCAGTTCGGCGGTTACGCCTCGCTCCTGGGCGACGGGCGGGCCCTGCTCCTGGGTGAGCTGATCGACAACGACGGCCATCGCTTCGACCTGCAGTTGAAAGGCTCCGGGCCGACACCGTTCTCGCGTGGCGGTGATGGCTTCGCGGTAGTCGGCCCGATGCTGCGTGAGTATCTCGTCAGCGAGGCGATGCACGCGCTCGGCATCCCGACCACCCGATCGCTCTCGGTCGTGGCCACCGGACGCGACGTCAACCGCGACGGCGCCGAGCCGGGTGCGGTGCTCGCGAGAATCGCGGCCAGTCACCTGCGGGTCGGCACCTTCGAACTCGCCGCCCGTCAACGCGATCTCCTCGCGCCGCTGGCCGACTACGCCATCGAGCGCCACTACCCCGGTCTCGCTCACCTGCCGGTGAGCGGTGACGGCAATCGGTATCTGGCCTTTCTGGAATCCGTCGTCGAGCGGCAGGCGGCACTGGTCGCGCAGTGGATGCTCGTCGGATTCGTCCACGGCGTGATGAACACCGACAACACGACGATCTCCGGGGAGACCATCGACTACGGCCCGTGCGCATTCGTCGACTCGTACGACCCGGACACCGTGTTCAGCTCCATCGATCGCGGCGGCCGATACCGGTTCGGAAACCAGCCCGCCGTGCTGAAGTGGAACCTTGCGCGCTTCGCCGAAACGCTCTTGACCCTGCTCGATCCGACGCCCGACGACGCGGTCACGGCGGCGACGGCAGCGTTGAACACCTTCGACGAGCACTATGATCGGCACTTCCAGACCGGGATCGCCGCGAAACTCGGACTCGACGGCACGGTCGACCATGCTCTCGTCGACGACCTGTTGACCTTGATGCGGGAACATCGCGTCGACTGGACCGGGACCTTCCGCGCCTTGGCCGACGACCTGCGCGGCAGTTCTGCCCGACTCGACGCCATGCTGCCGTGCGAGGCGAGTGCGCCGTGGAGAGGCCGTTGGCGAGCGGCGTTGGCCGCCGTGGGGCGAGACGACTCGCAGGTCGCGGACGAGATGGATCGGGTCAACCCGATATACATTCCGCGCAACCATCAGGTCGACGCCGCCTTGCGCGCAGCAACCGACGGCGACCTCGCGCTCTTCGAAAGACTGCTCGACTCCGTCACCCATCCATTCGAGCAGCGGACCGAATGGATCGATCTCGCCGAGCCCGCACCGGAGTCGTTCAACACCGGATTCCGCACCTTCTGCGGAACCTGACGGATTCTCTGGATGGAGGCTTCGGGGCGAGCCCCGGCTCTACGCACGAGGTTTCGACTCGCTCCGCTCGCTCACCAGCGGAAGGGCAGCTCAAACACGCTTGTGCAAGCGGCGGGAGGGCAGGGTCGCTCGACCAGCGAGGGCAGCCGGCGGGCCTCGTGAATGCCAGGACATTGTCCATCCGGACGATGTGGCTCGCGCACGACCTCCATACTCTTGGATCACATGAACGCTGTGCTCGCTCCGGTGCGACGCCTCGACGCCTGGCTCTTCGTGGTGCTGGTCGCGTTGGTGGTGACCAGTTCCCTGCGCTACGTACTGCGGCACGGGCTCGGCACCGTGGGGGTGCTCATCCTGCTCGGTGCGGCCGCTCTGATCGTCGGCTACGCGGTACGACCGCTGTTGCCGCAGCGGACCTGGATTCCGGCCGCGTGGTCGGTGGCGCTCGCCGCGCTGGTCGCGGCATTGACGATCGCCGCGCCGTCGTTCGCGTGGTGCGCGGTACCTGTGGCGTTCGCCGTGCTGCGGACCCTGCCGTACCTCTGGGCGGTGGTCTGCGTGAGCGCGCTCGTGGTCGTCGTCACTGCCTCATGGCTGCGGATCAGCCCGATGCTCGACCCGGTGGTCATCGCCGGGCCGCTGGGCATCGCGCTCATCACCGTGATGTCCTTCCGCGCGCTCGACCTCGAAGCGAAGGCCCGGGCCGAGCTGATCGACCGACTGGTCGCGACGCAGGACGACCTGGCCGCCGAGCAACGCCGCGTGGGCGCGCTCCGCGAGCGCGCTCGCCTCTCGCGCGACATCCACGACTCGATCGGACAGGACCTCTCGAGCGTGTACCTGCTGCTGCAGGCCGCCGACCGCGGCTGGACCGCCGAGCCTGCAACCTCCCACGACAACGTCCGCACGGCGATCGACGCCTCCCGGCGTGGGCTCGAAGAGATCCGGCACGTCATTCACGACCTCAGCACCGAGGTCGAGTCGGCGTCGCTGATCACGGCGGCCGAACTCCATCAGCGACTCGGCGACCTCCGCGAGCATTCACACGGCTCGGCGCAGGTGAGTCTGCGCATCGACGGCGCGCCTGTGCCGCTGTCGCATCGTTCGTCGTCCGCACTCGTCGCGACCGCGCGCGGGGCACTCGCCAATGTGCAGGAGCACTCCGGTGCTGACCGTGCCATGATGACCCTCACCTACACACCCGACGAAGTCCGTCTCGACATCCGCGACGACGGCCGCGGCTTCGACCCCCAGCGCGCGCGGTCGACCCCCGGGTCGTCGCCGAACGCGATTCGGCGAGGCCTGGGCCTCAAAGGAATCAGAGACCGGGTCGTCGAACTGGGCGGTGGCGCCGACGTGGAGTCCGAGATCGGCGACGGAACCACGGTCTCAGTCTGGTTCCCGATCGGTCCGGCGGCACAGAACGAGGAGAACTGAGAATGACCGACACCGATATCCTGGTCCTGCTCGTCGACGATCATCCGGTCGTGCGAGCCGGGCTCGCCGCTCTGATCAACGGACTCGACGACATGTCCGTGGTCGCCGAGGTCGACGACCTGGAGTCGACTCTGCGTGCGGTGCGCGCTCATCGACCGCAGGTCATCCTCATGGATCTCAACCTCGGCTCGGCGGAGCACTCGGGCGTCGAGATCATCGCCGAACTGCAACGAGGCGTCGACGGTCCGGCACCGAAGATCCTCGTGCTGACGACCTACCAGACGGAGTCGGACATCCTGCGTGCTCTCGACGCCGGTGCCCTCGGGTACCTGCTCAAGGACGCACCCGCAGAGGAACTGCTGTCGGCCATCCGCGCCACGGCGCGCGGAGAGACCGTCCTCTCCCCCGCCATCGCCGCCACCCTCGTTCGACGGAGCTCTCAGCCGGGCCCGACGATCACCGAACGCGAGGTCGAAGTCCTCGAACTGCTCGCCCGGGGGATGGGCAACAAGGAATTGGCGAAGACGATGTTCATCTCCGAGGGCACCGTCAAGGCACACCTGGCGCACGTCTACGGCAAACTCGGCGTCGACACCCGGGCCGGCGCGGTGGCCGCCGCGATCGAGCGCCGGATCATTCGCGTGAACTGACCCTCGACGAAAACGCCGATGCCGGCGCCTCGAGACGAGGAACCGGCATCGGCTGGGGCGAGAACTCAGTGAGAGTTGCCGTTGTTGTAGTGGTAGCCGCCCTTACCTTGACCGCCCTGGTTGCCCTTGGCGCCGGGGCCCTTGTAATCGGAACCGGGCTCGGCATGGTTGGTCTTCGTGTGGACGATGTCGAAGTAGGTGCTGTGATCGGCGGCGTTCGGGTACACGCGGTAGGTGAAGACGTTCTTGTTCAGCTCGACGATCGGCACGACCCGCTCGAAGAGCACCTTCCCGCTGTCGTCCTTCGCGTTGATCCACCGCTCGGAACCGTCCGCGTTCACGGTCCAGTCGCCCTTCAGCTTCGGTGAATCATCGAGGTTGTACATCGTGTACGTGCCGTCGGCGTCGAAGTAGGCCCAGCCGACGAAGTTCGACACGCCCGGGTTGTCCAGGGCGACCCGCTTGCCGTCCTGATCGACGGCGCCGGTCGTCTTCCACGGAGTCGACGCGAGGGTCTGCGAAGGCGTCAGCGTGTCGGTGAACCGCGAGATGATCGATTCGATCGGCGTCGCCGAGGCGGGCGCGGCGGAGACCTGACCGGCGGCGAGGACGGCGCCGGCGGCGGCGGAGACGGACAGAACGGCGAGCGCAGCGCGGCGCGTGATGGTTGTGCGTGTCATGAGATTCAACCTAAGCGGGCCCGGCATCGCCGACATCATCCGATCGGCCAGTCCCACGTCGCCCCATCGGCCGATGACGTGCCGAGGTCGCCGGGTGACCTGCGTCCGTCAACGAGGGGCGATCGCCTCTTCCTGTCGGGCATAGAATCGAAGGACAGTCGGTGAGCAGACACGCGCACACGGTTCCCGACGTGAGGAGTCAGCGATGACGACCGCAGTGGCAGTGATCATCATCGGGATCGTCCTGGTGATCGCGGTGTTGATCGCGATGGCGGCGATCAAGGTGGTCACGCAGTACGAGCGCGGAGTGGTACTGCGGTTCGGCCGACTCGTCGGGGTGCGCGACCCGGGACTGCGAGTGATCATTCCGATCGCCGACCGCATGGTCAAGATGTCGATGCGGGTGGTCACGATGCCGATCCAGTCGCAGGGCATCATCACCCGAGACAACGTCACCGTCGATGTCTCCGCGGTGGCCTACTTCCGGGTCGTGGATCCGGTGAAGGCCGTCGTCGAGATCGAGGACGTCCGGGCCGCCATCAATCAGATCGCGCAGACCACCCTGCGCAAAGTCGTCGGGCAGCATGCGTTGGATGAGGTGCTGGCGAACACCGACTCGATCAACGGGGACATCCGCCGGATTCTGGAGATGACCGCCCAGGAGTGGGGCGTCGAGGTTCGCCTGGTGGAACTCAAGGACATCCAACTGCCGGACAGCATGCAGCGCGCGATGGCCCGGGAGGCCGAAGCCGAGCGGGAGAAGCGCGCGAAGATCATTGCCGCCGAGGGCGAGTCGTCAGCCGCGCACGAACTCGCGCGCGCCGCGGACACGATGAGCGACCATCCCATCGCCCTTCAACTGCGCAGTCTGCAGACCCTGATGGAGATCGGTGTCGAAAAGAACACCACGGTCGTCTTCCCTGCGCCGGTGATGGGTGCGGTCAGCGATCTGGTGGCGTTCCTCGAGAGAGAATCCAGGGTGGCGCGGTAGGCGTCTGTCGATGGATTCGTTTCACACCGCGTGAAGCGTCCGTTGCGGAATGCGCACCGCGACCGACGGAGATGAACGACGAAGACTCGAGTCGGTCGGTAGCGTGGATTCCAGCTTCCGGCCGATGGCCGCAGCCGCGGCCCGCAGAGCCTGCTGAACGTTCCGGTCGCGCACGGCACCGGCCGGACCGCTGACCGCGATTGCGACATCGATCGGCTGCCCGTGCACTCGAATCGCCGATGCGATGCATCCGAGCCCAGGCTTGGCTTCGTCGAACCCGAACGCGATCCCCGTCTCCTGTGCGTGGGCCAGTTCGTTGCGCAGTCGAAGGCGGTCAGACGTCGCCTCGGCTCGGGCCGCCAGGGACTCGGGCGCGTCCGGGAACGCGCTCACGAGTACCTTGCCGATGCTCGTGCGGAGTGCGGGCACCCGAGCGCCGACCGCGAACTGCGGTGCGCGTCGGTTCGGTCCGACGGCCTTCTGCAGAATCGCAACCTTCGACCCGCGGAGCCCGCCGAGATACGACACGCATCGGGTATGGGCCGCGAGATCCTGGAGAACCGGCCAGGCGTGTGCCATGGCCTGATCACCGCGCGCGGCGCTGATGCCGAAGTCGTACATCTGTGCCCCGAGGCGGTATAGATTTCCCTCGCGGACTATCCACCCGAGCGTCAGCAGTTGCTCCAGCAGTCGGTGGACCGACGACTTCGGAATCCCCGTGCGCCGGGTGATCTCCGCCGCGGAGGTCGCGCGGCCGTCCTGGCTCAACATGTCTTCGAGCACCATCGATGCCCGGGTCAGCGTTCCGCTCGGCATATCAGACTCCAACGACCGCACCTGCCATCTCGAGTTACTAGCCAACTGGCTAGACTGTGTTGGCGGTTACAGTAGTGACCATGAGCTGTCCGCGTCAACCCCCTGTGAAGGCCGCATGTGGTCATGGGGAGGGCCGGACACCGAATCCTCATCGGACGGGCGGGAAATGAACGGCGACAACCAGGCGCGCACCAGTAAGGAGCGAGACACCGACAAGATCGTGGACGCCGCGCTCGAACTGTACGCAGAGCGTGGACCCTCCCGGGTGTCGCTGCGTCAGGTCGCTCAGCACGCCGGAGTCAACTACGGGCTCATCCATCAGTACGTCGGCTCCAAGGACCAACTGCTCGAGTTGGTGTTCACGCGCCTGTCGGAGACCTGGGCCGACGCCTTCTCGGCGGCCGACGGCACCGAATCGGCCGTCGCCGTGCTGCTCCGGCCGAAGTCCGACGCCTATGTGCGGCTGCTGGCGCATCTCATTCTCGAAGGCCGCGATCCCGGTGAGTTCTTCAAGGCGCCGCCCGCGCTGCGCGAGTTGGTCCGTCGCCTGGAGGACGGCGGCGACGAGGACGCGCGGCTGCAGGCTGCGGTGCTGACCTGCATGAGCATGGGCTGGGGACTGTTCGGGCCGCATGTGAAGGACCTCGCCGATCTCTCCGACTCGGAGGGCGACGTCGATGCTGAAGCCTATGCCTACCTGCGGAGGGTGTTCGCCGATCGTCGCGCCTCGAACGCGACGAACTGACGCCTGCGCCGGTCGAGAACGCGTCGTCCCGGAATGCGGGACCGACGCTGGCGGCGGTGATCGCTGAGTCCTAGGTTCGAGTCAGCCGATCGGCCGTCCCCACACCCTTCGCCGGAGTCATCGTGGCCGTCCGGCGGGTCTCGCCAGATGCGAGGCCGAGACCTGACGGCGGAGAGGATTCTGACCATGGATGTCGTCGACGGTGGCTCCGCAGTCGCAATTGCACTGGAAACCCTTGGTGTGACAAGGGTTTTCGCGATCCCCAGCGCGCACAACCTGGCCGTTCTGAGCGCCCTCCACAGACGTGGTCGGATCGTGGTCACCGGCTGTCGGCATGAGCAGGGCGTGGTGCACGCGGCCGACGGCTACGCCCGGACGACCGGTGGACTCGGGGTCGCGATCGTCAGCACCGGACCCGGAACGGCGAACGCCATGGGCGGCCTCTACGAGGCCCACTACGCCTCGTCGCCGGTACTGCTCGTCACCACTCAGATCCCGACTCACGAGAGGGGCCGTCGGCGAGGCTTCGTGCACGAGGCCGAGCACCAAGCGGACATGTTGGAGACGGTCTGCAAGCGCGTCGCGAGCATCACCGACCCGGACGAGATCGCTGAGACGGTCGTCGCTCTCGGCCGCCTGGCGAGGCAGGGACGGCCGAGGCCCGTCGCGGTGCAGATCCCGATCGACGTACAGGGCATGAGTGCACGCGTCGACCCGGCTCGATTGACGGACACCGTCCGTCCAACCCGTGCGCGACGACCGGAACCCGCGTCGGTCAGCGACGCCGCGCGTCTGCTCTCGGCCGCCGAACGGCCGGTGATCTGGGCGGGCGGGGGTGTCCTGCGGGCCGGTGCGGAGACCGCCCTGGTGGACTTCGCTCGCAAATGGAACGCACCCGTTCTCACGACCAGAGAGGGACGCGCCGCGATCCCGGACGACGATCCGCTCAGCCTCGGCGCGCTCGGTGCCATCGACCCGATGCCCGACTACCTCGCCACCTGCGATGCGATGCTCGCCGTCGGCACCAGATTCCAGCAGTATCCCACGGCGGGCTGGACTCTCCCGCTCCCCCGACAGCTCGTGCACCTCGACATCGATCCGGCGATGATCGACCGCGCCTATCCGTCGGCCGTGGCGCTGGTGGCCGATGCGCGCGAAGGTCTGCGCGCGTTGACTGCGGCCATCGACGCCCCGGGCGCCGCGGCCGACGCCGGTCGTATGCGACATGTCGCGGCTGGACAGACTGCCGCTCGGACAGCGCGTGAGCTCGTCGTGCGACATGCGGGCCCCGACCACACCGCCATCAGCGACGTACTCAACAGCCGACGATCCCGCTCGGCGGTGGTCGTCAGGGACGCTACCGTTCCGGCGTACGTGTGGGGCGAGACCCTGTTGGCGGCGTGGGAGCCCAGAACGTCGATCCGGTCGACCGGCGCGGGGATCGGGCCCGGCCTGCCGCTGGCGATCGGCGCCGCCCTCGCCACCGGAGAGCACACGATCCTGCTCCAGGGCGACGGCGGCTTCATGCTCAGCGTCGGTGAACTCGCGACCGCTGTGCAGGCGCAGGCGCGGGTGGTGATCTGCCTGTTCAACGATTCCGGCTACGGGATGCTCCGCAACATCGAACGCACCACAGGTGACGGGATGCAGCACGACGTCGATCTGTCAGCGCCTGACTTCACCACGCTGGCAACCGCATTCGGCGTTCGGTCGGACAGAGTCGGCAGCGCGGCCGAGTTCGACGATGCTCTCTCGGGCGCGCTCGCGCATCACGGTCCGACTCGCTGAGGGCTCCGGCGCCGATCGGGGCGCTCTCGCGTCGGTGGTGCAGCCGCGTCGCTAGCGGTGGAGACGCGCTCGCGGTACGGGTCGGCGGACCCGTCTCGTCAGACGTGTACCCCGTTGGTCTGAGCTGCGCGAGCTCGTTCAGTTCGCGCCGATGCAGACATCACCCGTCGCCCGCAGACTGCAAGGCGCGCAGACGATCGACGATCTCAGGGAGATCGCCCGCCGCCGGACACCCCGCGCGGTGTTCGACTACACCGACGGCGCCGCGGGAGCCGAAGAGAGCCTGCGACGATCGCGCGCCGTGTTCGACTCCGTCGAACTGATACCGCGAGTCCTGCGGGACGTGTCGGACGTCGACGTCTCGACCACGATCCTCGAGCGCAAGCAGTCACTGCCGCTGATCTTCGCCCCGACGGGCTTCACTCGGATGATGCATCACACCGGTGAATCGGCGGTGGTTCGCGCCGCCTCCCGGGCGGGGCTGCCGTACGCGCTGTCCACGATGGGAACGACGAGCATCGAGGACCTCGCCGCAGCGGCTCCCGATGCGCGCCGCTGGTTCCAGCTGTATCTCTGGCGGGACCGGGAGGCGAGCCGGGACTTCGCCGAGCGCGCAGACGCCAACGGCTACGACACCCTGATTCTGACACTGGACACTCCTGTCAGCGGCAGACGTCTGCGGGACCTACGCAACGGGATGACGATCCCGCCGACCCTGCGCGCGCGTACGGTCATCGACGGCGCGCGGCACCCGCACTGGTGGTTCAACTTCCTCACCACGGAGCCTCTGGAGTTCGCGTCACTCAGATCGTGGGGCGGAACCGGATCGTCGGTGTCGAATCTGGATCCGACTGCGACGATCGCAGATCTCGAGTGGGTGCGCGGCATCTGGCCGGGACGCCTCGTCGTCAAGGGCATTCAGACCGTCGACGACGCCCGTCTCGTGGTGGACGCGGGTGCAGACGGCATCGTGATCTCGAACCATGGCGGCAGGCAGCTCGATAAGGCTCCGACGCCGCTGGAGACGCTGCCCGCGATCGTCGACGCGGTCGGCGACCGTTCCGAGGTCTTCATCGACGGTGCGGTGCGCTCCGGGGCGGACATCATCGCAGCGGTGGCACTCGGTGCACGCGCTGTGCTGATCGGACGGGCCTATCTCTACGGGCTGATGGCCGGCGGCGGGGCGGGCGTGGACCGCGTTCTCGACATCCTGGGAACGGAGATGGTCAACACGATGCAGCTGATGGGCGTGACTTCCCTCGCCGAGCTGACGCCCGATCGGGTTCGTCTCCGCTGACCCGAAACAGCCGACCATCGTGGTGCGAGGTTGCCGAGCTCGGCGGGTCCTTGTGCCGTTGATCGTGACCACTAGGTGGTCACGATCAACGGCACAAACGCTCAATGTTCGTCGTGCACACGTTCCTCAAACCCTAAGAGGAACACGGAACCCGACGACTGCCGCCTACTTGACGCAGTGACCCGCGTCGACGGGAAGCGTGACGCCGGTGATGTAGCGAGAGTCGTCGGAGGCGAGGAACGCGCTCGCCGCCGCGATGTCCTCGGGTTCGATCATCGCCACCGGCAGCAGGTGCATGGATTGCAGCCCAGCCTCGAACTGCTCCTGCGTCGGATTCTCGACTCCCGGGCAGAACGTCCGCATGGTGGCCGGGTTCTCGATCATCGGGGTGCGCGTGTTCGCCGGGTGGATCGTGTTGACCCGAACTCGATGCGGTGCGAGTTCGTTGGCGAGCGACTTCATCAGGCCGACCACCCCGTGCTTGGCCGCGGTGTAGTGGCCGACGCTGACCAGCCCGCGGAGGCCGGCGATGGAACTGATCAAGACGATGGAGCCGCCGCGACCCCCGTCGAGAATGTGTGGGATACCCGCTTTGCAGGTGCGCCACACCCCGGTGAGGTTCACGTCCAGCATGGTCTGCCAGCGATCGGAGTCCATCTCGATCGCCGGTCCCGACGAACTGATTCCCGCGGTGGCGCTGATGATGTCGAGTCGCCCCAGCGTCTGAACGCCGCTCTCGACCGCGGCGTCGAGCGCCTGCTGATCACGCACATCGATCTCGAACGCACGGATGCTGCGACCGAGTGCCTCGACCTGTCGGACGGTCTCTACGAGATCCGCTGCTGTCGCACCGGGCGTCGTCGCATGGTCGACCGGGGCGCACACGTCGACCGCGATGATGTCCGCACCCTCCTCGGCGAACCGCACCGCCTGGGCTCGTCCCATTCCGCGGGCCGCGCCGGTGATCAAAGCGACCTTGCCCGCCAGACGTTCGTTGTTCATCAGGCCACCTTCTGGGTCTGTCCGGCGTCAATGACCATCTGCAGGCCGGTGACGTACCGTGACTCGTCGGACGCGAGGAAGAGCACGGCGTTGCTGACGTCGACCGCCTCGACCCAGGGCACGGGGAGGAGCATCCGCCGCGACAGCGCTTCGGCGGCATCCGCCTCGGTCGGGCTCTCCAGGTCGGGGCGCAGACGCGCGAAGGTCGCCGGGTTGATGGTCATCGCCGTCGCGACCGCTCCCGGGTGAATGGTGTTCACGCGGATCGATCGGCCGCCCAGTTCGTTCGCCAAGGTCTTAGACAGACCCGTGATCGCGTGCTTGGCCGCAGTGTAGTGCGACGCTCCGGGCACCGCCTTGATGGACGCCGTGGAGCTGACGATGATCACCGAGCCGCCGGCGGGGTTCAGTGCGGCGACTCCCGCCTTGACCGTGTGCCAGGTGCCTGTGACGTTGACGTCGATCGACCGGTTCCAGATCTCTTCGTCGATGGTCCACGAGTCGCCCGGGTTGTCACAGATTCCGGCGTTGGCGACGACGACGTCGAGCGGGCCAAGGACGCTGACACCGGCCTTCACCGCGGACTCCACCGCCTCGAAGTCGCGGATATCGGCGACGCCGACCACGGCCCGCCGTCCGGTGCCCTCGACCAGACGCGCGGTCGCGGCGAGCTCGGTCTCGGACTCCTCGCCCGGCACGTCCATCAGGAGGACGTCTGCGCCCTCCTCTGCCAGGCGCACCGCGTGCGCGCGCCCCATCCCCTTCGCCGCACCCGTTATGAGCACCGTCTTGCCCGACATCCGTGTCATCGCAGTTCCTTTCGCCGCGGCCGACGCTAGTGACGACGACCGCCTGCGAGTAGGTCGCTTCCCGCGTGCCGGGAACACGATTGCCGACCTGCGAGTCCTCAGCCGAGGGTGATCGATCGCTTCGCCAGGCGCCACTTCTCGTCGAAGACGAACACATCGTCGTAACGGCCGATGCTGACCAGCCGCGGCACGGTGGTGGTGTCCGCGTAGAACTGCCAGATCGTGACGGCCGTCGCCGTGCCGTCGTTCGAGACCGAGATGTCGGAGCAGGTGGTGAGGTGTCGAGTCGCGCTGCCGGGGCCGGTGATTCCTGCGTCTCGTCGTTCCTGTGCGCTGCCGAGGATCTCGTCGTGCCCTCGCCGCAACTGGCGCGGAACCCCCGTCCGTGGGTCCGCGGGCATGTCCCAGACCGCGTCGGTCGTGAACAGGGCGGCGTAGTCGGCGATCTCCCCGTCGTCGGCGGTGTGCGCGATGCGAGCGATCAGCGACCGGATCGCCTCCTCCGGGTGGTCGTTGTGCATTCACATACTCCTGTGGTCCGTCGAGCTCGGTGTCGATCCTTTCGCCCATCTCACCCGATCGGCGCCGATCACGGCTCGAGGAATTCCGTAGAACGGGAGCCGCGTCGAGGGGCTCGGACCGCGGCGTACAGGAGACCGGCGAGTGCGATGGCGACAGCTCCCCAGAACGCGTGCCCCAAACCGTCGACGAAGGCCTGGGACGCTGCCGAACTCAGCGCTTCACCCTGCGGCCCGATCTGGTCGGCGATGGCATCGGCGGCCGCGATCGACGCCTCGGCGGCCCGCGCCGGCTCGGCAGGAGCATTGGCCGGGATGACCTCGCTGAGCGACGAGGTGTAGCCGGAGTTCAAGAGGGCGCCGATGAGTGCGACGCCGAGGGAACCCGCGACCGACCGTGCGGTCTGACCCAGAGCGGAGGCGACGCCCTGCTTCTCCTCGGGCAGCGACGTGACGATCGCCGTGGTCGCGACGGGCGAGACACAGGCCATTCCGATGCCGACGATGACCATCATGAGCACGACGAGCAGAACATCGACGTCGGTGCCGAGAAACTGCCCGATCACGAATGCTGCCGCCGTGAGCACGAAGCCGCCGCACATCACGGTCCGGGCACCGTACTTCTCGGCGAGACGCGGCGTGAGCCGGGAGGCGGGAATCATCACCAACGCGAACGGCAGGACCGAACACACCACCTGGATCGGCGAGAACCCTCCGACGAACTGGAGATACTGCGTGAACATGAACATGAAGCCGAGCGAACCCATCGTCACGAGGAAGTTCGATACGGTGCCGACCTCGACGCCGCGGAAGCGGAACACCCGAGGATCGATCATCGGCTCGTCGCAACGCAGTTCGTGCCAGATCAACGATGCGAACGCGATCACCCCGACGGCGAACAAGACGAGGACGAGCCCGTCCGTCCATCCGCGGTCGGGGCCCTCGAGAATCGCGACGACGACCGCCGAGATCGCAATCAGGGACAGTGCGGCGCCGAGCAGATCCAGCTTCGGTGGGTCCTCGGCGCGGGTCGAGGGCAGGACCAGGGTCACCCCGGTGATGGCGATGACCGCCAGGATGACGGTGAGAACGAAGATCGAGTTCCACGCGAAGAACTGCAGCAACAATGCCGAAGCGAGCATCCCGAGGACCGCTCCCGCGCCGGCCAGACCGGTCCAGGTGCCGACGGCGGTGTTGCGCCTCTCCGGCGGCAGCGTGGTGGTGACGACCGACAGCGTGGTCGGCAGGACGAGCGCTCCCGCGCATCCCATGACGGCGCGGCAGACGATCAGGGTGATCGGTGAATCGACGAAACTCGCGACGAGGGCGGCCAGTCCGAACATCGACAGGCCGAGCAACAAGATGGATCGCCGTCCGAATCGGTCGCCGAGAGCGCCGGCGGCGAGCAGCAGGCCCGCCATCAGGACCGTGTACGCGTCGACGATCCAGAGCATCTGCGACTGGGTCGCACCGGTCCCCGCCGCGACCGACGGCAGCGCGAGATTCAGGCTGCTCGCCGCCGACGAGGTGACGAGCACCGACAGTCCGATCACAAGCATGATCCGCCGGGTGTTCGATTGCCCCGCAGTCTGATTCGTCATCGTATGATCGAGCTCCTGTCGGACGCCTCGGGTCCGCCGGCACCGCGACGCTGAGGACCGCCGCGATGCTGAGGACGGGTCTGCCCTGGAGGGTATGGGATTCGCCCGGCCTTCGTGCGGCCGATGAAAGAACCGAATCCTTCGCCGTATCGCGAATCTTCGGCAGTGCTGGAAATCGCGGTCGTCGAGTAAAACTCTGCCGGATCGCCATATTCTTGGGACGAATAACGCCACAAATCGAGATATCGGCGGGTACCTTCGATAGAGGGCCGAATTGCGAACATTTCCCGTTCCGAATTCGCAGGAATCTGCGATCACTGTTGGGAGCATGCCGTGGTGTCAATGCACAGAATGGTCGTCGTGATACTCATCCTGGTCGCCGCGGCGGCCGCGGTGTGCTCCCCGGCTCGTGCCGACCCCGGATCGTCCATCACGCCCCTGCCCGTTGCGCCGATGCCCCGGTGGATAGTGGTATCGGGTTCCGTGCCGGGAATCGTCGAGGCGGGTCTGCCGCAGTCGATCCTCGACGACGCGAACAATCCCTCGACGCTATTGCTGGTTCAGCACATCTATACGAACAGCTATCTGCCGAACGGTACTAATACGTTCAACTTCAAGAACACCAGGGACTTGAAGCATGCGCTGAACACCGGTGAGGTCCCCGATTCGATGCCGTGGATTCTTCTGGATCTCGAAGCCTCGTCATTGACCCCGGAGAACGAGCAGCGCGATCCGATCGGTGCGCTGCGTCGAGCAATCGACGCCGCGCACCGTTACGGCAAACGCGTCATCTTCACCCCCGCTGTCGACCTGATGAAGGTGCTGGCGCCGGGCACCTCGGGTCAGGCGATGTACGACGCATTCATCGACCAAGTGGTGCGGCCGGGCGCGGCGATCGCCGACGCGTTCGAGGTCCAAGCGCAGCGGACGGAGGCAACCGAGTTCGCGCGCTCCTTCGTGTCCCAAGCCGTCCGGGCGGCCTATGCCGTCCATCCAGCGGGCGCGCCGGTGCTGGCCGGTGTGAGCACGGGCCCGAACGGCCGCGTGGTGACGGCGAACGACATGGTCGAGGTCTACAACGCGGCCAAGCGAGCAGGCGCGACCGGCTTCTGGCTGAACGTGCCGGGCAACGGCGACGCCTGCCCGGGTTGCGGCGATCCGGAGTACAAGATCGCCGTCGAGTTCTTGGAGAAGGTCACGTCGCCCCGGTTCCCGGGCGGCGGATCGTCAGACGGCTCGTCGGGTTCGTCCGACGGATCATCAGGGTCATCGGGATCCTCGGGGTCGTCGGACGGTTCGCTGATCGATCTGCTGCCGGGCTCCTCGGGCAGCTGAATCCGGGCGAGGTCTCGGAGGTCGGGTCATCGGACATCGGGTAGCCGCAGCGGTGCGTACTGGGCGAATACGTCTCCGGGGCCGGGGTTCGCAGGGTCGCAGGCACCGCCGAGCTGGTTCATCACGCCCCACACCGCGTTGAGTGCGGTCTGGACGGCGCCTTCCGCCCAGCCCGCGGTCCAGGAGATGTCGTCGCCGGCGAGAAAGATGCCACGATGCCGTTCCGGGAGATCCGCTTGCATGAAGTGGGTGAACAATCGCTCTTGATAGCGGTACTGGCCGGGCAGATTCGCACGGAAAGCCCCCACGAAATTGCGTTCCATCTCCCATGACACGGTCAGTGGCGGCGCAATGATGTGACTGCGGACGTCGACCGCCGGATAGATCGCGGCCAACGACTCCAGCATCAGATCCATGCGCTCGGTCGCTCGGAGCGGAACGAGTTTGAGCGAGTCGTCGGCCCACGTGTACGACAGGCACATCACGGCCGGCCCGTCGTCCCCCGCCGACCGCCCGGCCAGCTCGCCGTCGAACAGGTAGACCCCGCGCGGCATCCGATCGGTCAGCGTCATACTCATGGCCTGCCGGCCGGTCGACGGGTCCACCTGCTGACGCTCCTCGTGTCGTGCAGCCCTCAGTCGCGGCGCGCATCCGTCAGCGTCCAGGTCGGCGCGAGCGGTCGTGCGCGGTCGTGAGCCCGCACAGCCGCGCGGCGTGGTGAGAGCGTCTCGTCGCAGCGGATGGTACTGAGCAGCAACCAGACGGGCGCGGTGTGCACAACGGCGGCGAAGGCTTCGCGCCCACCGTCGGCGTCGTGCACGACGATCTCCCCCGGCCGCGTGCGCCGCAGTGCGATGGCGGCGGTCCGCGGCACGCCACCGGGGTGCAGATCCGCGACCGATGTGCCCGCCGCCCAGTGCCGCACGCCGGGAACAGGCTGTGACCACAGGCGCGCGGGCAACTGCTGTGAGCCGCCGACGATCGCCCGGTGGTCCTCGTCGGCACCGGTCGCGACCACGCGGAGGACCTCGAGCACCGAGTTGGAGAAGTCGGTGTCCCAGCCGCCGGTGCCGAATCCGACCTGCCCGAACAGCTCCCGATCCGCGAAGGAGCGCAGATGCGGCGAATCCACGAGGAACCGATAGAAGGTGGTGTCGTCGTACCGCTCGATCAGCGGGCGCCACAGCGCCGCGATCGCCGCGGGATCGCGCGCCGCGATGGCCGACCGCAGCGCATCGATGTGCGCACCGTCCTGGAGCGCGGACTCCCAGCCGCGTGCGACCCGACGGAACTGCTCAGGAAGATCGTCGAGGGCGCGGCCGTGGACGGTGACGCCCTTGAGGTCGATCACGGTGTCCGGAGTCGCGGGCGCGAGCGGATTGGGAAACGGCACCGTTCGCAGGCCCACCTCGTCGAGGTACCCGAACAGCGTGGTCGACGACGGCGGGAACCGCATCGCGCCCATCTCGGCGACGGTTCCGGGGTGACCTTCGAAGGCCTCGGACCGTATGCGTCCACCGATTCTCTCGGCCTCGTAGACGACGGGCCGCAATCCCATCCGCGCCAGTTCGTAGGCGACGATCGTGCCGGACAGTCCCGCCCCGATCACCGCGACGCGGGTGCCCTGTACGTCCCGTGGGACGGCGCCGATGCCTGCCGGGTGGTGCCGGAAGACGTCATAGGGAAACGGGAAGTCGGGCCCGATCATCGACAGCGGCGGGCCGGGGGCGGGCGCTGTCGGCGTGGTCACGACGTCTCCGTCCGACGATGCATCGGCGACTGTGCGTACAGGTCCGGCCGCAAGTCCCGGAGGTAGGTGTTCCGTCGTCGTGACGCGGCGAGGACCCCCGGGTCGACATCGGCGAACAGCAGTTCCGGCTTCGACCCCGCGCGACTGAGTTCGGTGCCGTCCGGGGCGATCGCACAGGTCAGGCCGCAGTATCGGGCATCGGGTCCACCCGATGCCCGATCGTCGCAGCCGGCGCGGTTGACGTATGCGATGAAGAGTTGACTCTCGACCGCCCGAGCCGGGACCAGCGACGTCGCGACGAGGCTGTCGGATTCCGCGAGCGCGGTCGGCACCAGAAGACAGTCGGCTCCGGCGATCGCGTGCGCGCGGACCGCCTCGGGGAACTCGACGTCGTAGCAGATGAGGACACCGATCGTGAGTCCGTCGAAGACGAACTGCTCGACCAGGACGTCGCCGGGAGTGAAGGGCGAGTCGTCGGGTACGCCCGAACGGCGTCGCGACGCGGGCGGACGGTACAGGTGGGTCTTGCGGTAATGGGCGAGGATCCGGCCGTCGGGGTCGACGACGGCCACCGAGTTGTGCACCGCGGAACCGCCTCCGGGCAGCGGTTCGCGCGCCTCCGCGTACCCGTAGGCGATCGCGATCCCGAACTCCCGTGCATGATTCCGCATCGTGGCGCCGATCCGGCCGCGATGACCGTCGTCGGGCATGGGCTCGGCGACCAGCGGAAGGCGATAGCCGGTGCACGTGAGTTCAGCGCAGACCAGCATGGCCGCGTCGGCGAGCGACGCCGAGCGTGCGGCCTCGCCCACCTCCGCCAGGGAACCGTCGAGGTCGGTGGCCGCGGGGCCCTGCAGCATCGCGATGCGCATGGTCGGCTCACGAGTGGTGCCGGACGACGACTACTCGTCGGCCGCCGGCTCCGAATCGGCTCGGCCGCAGTCGGCCCGGCACTCGCCGGACACGATCGCGTCCACGAGCAGACTGGCGCCGATGCCGAGCAGCCAGGAGTCCTTTGCGACGGCGGTGCCCTGCTGGGTCGGCCGGAGCGAGCCGTCCTCGTGCATTTCCGGGGTGCGCACATACATCGTGAGCAGGCCCGCACTGAACGCCGTCAGCGCGGCGCCCGCGACAGCGGCCGGAACCACCGGCGCGAGCAGTGCGGCGCCGATGCTGATCTCGGCGCCGGCCAGCAGCTTGCCGAAGACACCCGGTGGGATGCTCTTCAACGGTGGGAACGCGTTGGCCGCCATGGCCTGCACGCCTGCGGCGCTCTGCTCGTCCAATCCCAGCTTGCCGACACCCGAGTTCACGATGAAGGCGCCCGTCGCCAGACGCAGGGGCAGGCGGCGCAGACGAGCGGTCATGGGCGGTGAATTCATTGGTCACTCCTCGGTACTGATCGACGGAGGTCTCTTGAAGTCGAGGCCATCTCCATCACAGCAGACCGCCCACTCCTGCGGCTGGAGTTTGAAGGTCGTCGAGGGATCGAAACCAATCATCTCGGCTCGCCGGCTCAGACATTTCGCCGATCCATGTCGGCAGTCCGGAGCACAATCGTCGTGAGGAGGCCTGACGATGCCCGATTCCGATGCGCCGCTCGGTCCGGTCGACGCGACGAGCGTGCCGCGATTCGCCGGTCCGGCGACGTTCGCGCGGCTCCCGCGACTCGATGAAGCGGATCCGGCGGCGCTCCGCGACGGCATCGCGATCCTCGGTGCGCCGTTCGACGCCGGTACCTCGTATCGTCCGGGCGCCCGATTCGGTCCCGGTCACATCCGTGGTGCGTCCAAGCTGCTGAGGCCGTTTCACCCGGCGCTGGGCGTCGAACCGTTCGCGGCGCAGCAGGTAGTCGACGCCGGCGACCTCGCCCTGAATCCGTTCGACATCCCGGCTGCGCTCACCGCGGTTCAGACCGGGGTGAGCGCACTGCGTCGAATGGGCCTGCGGGTGGTCACGCTGGGCGGCGACCACACGATCGCGCTGCCGATCCTCCGGTCGCTCGCCACCGATGGCGGCCCTGTCGCCGTCGTCCACTTCGATGCGCATCTGGACACCTGGGACACGTACTTCGGCGCGCCGTTCACCCACGGCACGCCGTTCCGGCGGGCGGCCGAGGAGGGTCTGCTCGACCTGAATCGGTGCGTCCATGTGGGCACTCGGGGGCCGCTGTACTCCGATCACGACCTGAGCGACGACGAGACGCTCGGATTCCAGGTGATTCCCGCGGACCGGTACGAGACCGGCGGGGTCGCCGAGGTCGCCTCCGCGATCTCGCGTCGTCTGGGCGACCGGCCGGTGTACGTCTCGGTGGACGTCGACGTGCTCGACCCCGCGCACGCGCCCGGGACCGGCACCCCGGAGGCCGGCGGGCTGACGTCCCGCGAACTGCTCGGGACGGTGCGTGCTCTCGCCGGCCGGCGGCTGCTCGGCGCCGACGTCGTGGAGGTGGCGCCCGCCTACGACCACGCCGAGATCACCGGCATCGCCGCGGCGCACATCGTGTACGAACTGCTTGCGGTGATGTCGGCTGCGTGATCAGTGCCGTCGCCCGATGCCTGTGGCCGGAGCCCTCAGCTGAAGTTGGCCTGACCGCCGTCGAGCGGAATCGTGGCGCCGGTGAGGTATCCGAAGGCCGGACCGCAGAGGGCCGCGATCGCAACGCCGATGTCGTCGCGGCAGCTGCCGATCCGACGCAGTGGGATGGTCTGGAAGAACTCCTCCGCCTCTTCGGGATTCGCGCCGATCCACCATTTGAGGCCGGGTGAGTCCGCATGCGGTGCGATGGTCAGCGCGCGAATCCCGTCCACTCCCCATTCGGCCGCGGCGGCGCGGGTCAACGACACGATGGCGGTCTTCACGGCCGCATAGGCGCCGTAGCCGGACATGTCCCACCGCCGTGCCGAGGAGCTGGTCAGGTTGAAGATGACGGCGTCGCCGCTGTCCTTGAGATGCGGGTGGCAGGCCTTCATGAAGCGGAACGTCGCGAGCGGTCCCGAATCGAAGCCGGCCGCGAACCTCTCGTCCTTGACGTCGAGGAGCGGGCCGAGCGGGACCTCCTGCGCGTTGTTGACGAGGATGTCGAGACGACCGAACCGATCGGCGACGGCCTCGACCGTGCCGGTGATCCCGTCGGCGTCCTTCACGTCGCAGACGAACGGTGCCGCCATCCCGCCGGCGTCGGTGATCTCGGCGACGGTCGCATCGAGTTTGCTCGCCGTGCGCCCGACGACCGCGACCGCGGCGCCCGCCTCCGCGAGTGCCAGCGCGATGCCCTGGCCGACTCCCTGCCCGCCGCCGGTGACCAGTGCGACCCGGCCCTCGAGTGGTCCGCTCATCGACTCTCCGTTCGATTGTGATGACGTTGTGCGCGAAGCTAATTCACCTTCACCGCGTGACACTCGAGACATCCCGCTCAGTGGGACGCCGAAGGTCTCCGTCCGACTATCGCATCCGCCAGCAGAGCGGTCAGCCCTTCCCGCGTCACCGTTGCGGGATTCGGATACTCCTGACGCAGCGCGAGGTCGACGGCGCGTGGCACGTCGTCCTCGGTGAACCCGAGGTCGGCCAGATCGGTCGGTCCGTCTGCGGCGGCGACCAGATCGAACACGCCTGAGGGCGCGTCGTCGACGCCGAGCGCCGCGGCGACCCGGTCCATCGCCGACGGGGCCGCGGCCGCGTTGTACCGCATCACCTGCGGTAGCACGACGGTGTGGGTGTGCGCGTGCGGGAGGCCGAAGCTGCCGCCGAGCACGTGGCACAGCTTGTGGTGCAGTCCCATTCCGGCACTCGCCAGACAGGTGCCCGCGAGCCAGGCGCCGACCAGTAGATCGGACCGGCCGTCGGGGTCGGCCGGCCGTGCGCGAACGGCCGGGAGCCCGGCGCCGATACGCGTCACGGCCTCCACCGCCACGGCGCTCGTGGCGGGATTCGCATCCGCCGCGTACAGCGCCTCGACCGCGTGCGCCAGTGCGTTCACGGCGCTCACCAGCGTCAGTTCGGCGGGCAGGCCGAGGGTGAGATCGACGTCGTAGACCACCGTCTCGGGCAGGATCTCCGGTCCGGATCGGGTGGTCTTCACGCCCTCGCGGGTCTCCCCCAGCACCGGTGTCACCTCGGATCCGGCGTAGGTGGTCGGAACCACGATCTGGTCGTAACCGTCGCGGGCGGCCAGGGCCTTCGACAGCCCGACGGCACTGCCTCCGCCGACGGCGACGATCGTGTCGACGTCGTCGTCGCGAGCGGCTGACAGGGCCTGCTCGGTCACCTCGACGGGTGTGTGCATCGCGGCGCCGCCGAAATGCGCCACCGACGTGTCGCCGAGAGCGGTCTCGGCGAGCGCGCGATGCCGCGGTCCCGCTATCAGCAGCACTCGTCGGCCGCCGAGCCGGCGGACCTCGTCTGCCAGGACGGACACGGTTCCGCTGCCGAAGACGACTCGGGACGGATGCGCGGAGTAGGTGAACGTCTCCATGTCACTGGGCGATCGTCGCGTGCATCTCCCAGACGATCACCTCGGCCGCGGAGTCGGTGGTCAATCGACGGCCACCGCCCCTCAGCCGCACGGCGTCGCCTTCGCGGAGGCGCCCGGTGCCCTCCAGGTCCACCTCTCCCCGAGCCACGTAGACGTGGACGAACGGGGCGTCGGGCACGACCACCGGCGGTTGTCCGGCGGCCATCCGCGCGACGTGCATCGTCGCGTACTGGTTCTTGATCCGGATCGCTGCGTGATCGGCGTGCTGCGGCATTCCGGAGGCCACGGGGACCAGACCGCCGCTGAGGAGCTCGTGGTCGATCTCCAACTGCTCGTAGCTCGGGGTGATGCCGGCCTCGTCCGGCAGCACCCACAAACCGGATCGTCGTGCTCGTCGGCGTGCTGCGACGGTGCGGACTCGAGCCGCCATGAGTCGTTCTTCTCGGAGTGGAGGATCCCCGTTCCCGCGCTCATCCGCTGCGCGAGTCCCGGGTAGATCACGCCGGAGTTGCCCATCGAGTCCTGATGGACCAGTGAGCCCTGCAGCACCCAGGTGACGATCTCCATGTCCTGATGCGGGTGGGTGTCGAAGCCCATGCCGGGTACGACGATGTCGTCGTTGTTCACCAGCAGCAGCCCGTGATGCGTGTTGCCGCGGTCGTAGTGATGCCCGAACGAGAAGGAGTGCTTCGAATCGAGCCAGCCGATCTTGGTCTTGTAGCGGTCCTCGGCGCGCCGGACGTCGACGGTCGGATCCGCGGTCTCAGTGGTCATCGGTCTGTTCCTCCGAGTCGGTGATGAAGGCGGTGAGGTCGGCGATGCGCGCCGCCGGGATCTCGTGACCGCCGGTATGACTGAGGTCGGTGACCGCGGCGCCGGCGTCGGCCAGCAGGGTCGTGAGGGCCGCGGTCTGGGCGGCCGGGACGAGGTCGTCGCGCGCGCCGTTGACGATCGCGACGGGCACCCCGCTGAGCGCATCGGGCGCCGGGGGGTGCTCGACGGGGACGTCCATCGCCGCGATCAGGACGGCCGCCGCGACGAGGTCGGGGTGCCGGACCAGCAGTGAGGTCGCGATGTTGGCGCCGTTGGAGAAGCCGACGACCACGAGCCCACCGACTGCGAAGGACTTCTCGGCGGCAGTGGCCCGGACGAACGCGGCGAGTTCGTCGGTCCGTGCGAACAGGTCGGCGGCGTCCAGCACGCCCTCTTCGTGTCGCCGGAAGTGCCGGTTGAGATCGCCCTCTCGAACGGTGCCGCGAGGCGCGAGAACAGTGGCGCCCGGGGCGATCTGGTCGGCCAGCGGCAGCAGGCTGCGTTCGTCGCCCCCGGTTCCGTGGAGGAGCAGGAGGGTCGGTCCGTGCCCGGCCCGCCAGTGGTGGGCGCGCTCGACGGTCACAGGACCTTCGATCCGTACATCTCGCCGAGCGGGTCGGCGATCAGCTCGATGCGCGCGCCGTCGGGATCGCGGAAGTACAGCGAGACGTCGCTGTGCTCGACGAGTTCCACGCCGGCCGCGATCAGCTTGTCGCGCAGCTTCTCCCATCGCGACAGCTCGACGCTGATCGCGACATGATGCAGTCCCCCGAGCACTTCCTGGTACGGGCCGACGTCGAGTCCCGGGAAGTCGAAGAAGGCGAGCAGGTTGCCGTTGCCGATGTCGAAGAAGAAGTGCGACGAGCCCGCGTAGTCGCGATTCTCGATCAATTCCGTGAGCGGGAACTCCAGCAGTCCCTGGTAGAAGCGGATGGTGGCCTCGACGTCACTGCTCACCAGCGCGGTGTGGTGCAGACCGCGCGCCGATGAGGCCGGCCGCGACTGCGCAGGTACGAGGTACTCGGCCCGGAGCTTGTCTCGCGCATCCGCGAACTGCGCGGACCGCTGCTGCTCGTCAGTGGTTGCCACGTCGACTCCTCCATCGGTGGGACACCCGCATCCGGATGTAGTTTCGATCGAAACTAGTATTCACCGTACGACCAACTGATTTCGTTGTCAATCATTTCGGTATAATGCGGGCCATGGGATCTCCGCGGTGGCTCTCGAGTGACGAGCAGAAGGCCTGGCGTGCCTATCTGGACGGCACCCGCTTGCTGCTGACGGCGCTCGACCAGCAGCTGGTGCGGGACGCCGGGCTGTCGTTCACGGACTT
This sequence comes from Gordonia neofelifaecis NRRL B-59395, assembly GCF_000192435.1. Lineage (GTDB taxonomy): Bacteria > Actinomycetota > Actinomycetes > Mycobacteriales > Mycobacteriaceae > Gordonia > Gordonia neofelifaecis. The sequence goes on along the minus strand of NZ_AEUD01000003.1, from coordinate 265,329 downwards.
CGAACTCCTGGTGGCTTTGTCGGAGGCGCCGGGCCTGCGACTGCGGATGAGCAGCCTCGCGGATGCGGTGACGACCACTCGAAGCAGTGTCACGCGAGCGACCACTCGACTCGTCGAGGCGGGCTGGGTGGAGCGGATTCCGTGCATGGACGACCGTCGTGGCGCGTGGGCGCACCTGACCCCGGCCGGCGTCGTCAAACTTGAGCAGACGGCACCCGCTCACGTCGACGAGGTGCGCAACGATCTGATCGATCTGCTCGATCCTGCAGAGCTGGCCGCCATCGAGTCCGCCTTCAAGAAGGTCCGGGAACGGCTGGTCTGACGGCGTCAGTCACCCCGCGACGGGCCGTCGACCTGCTGACGCATCTCGGCGAGCCACAGTCGATAGTCGGCGTAGACGTTGCCGAGGCCTTCACCGTCGGATGAGCACCTGAAGAGTGTTGACAGTGCTTACATGCAGTTCGTATGCTGCCATGTATGCAGTGCATACATGAGATTCGAGTCCTGTCGCCAGAGGGGACCGTCCGATGAGCGCGCCCGCAGCCGGATCCGCGGTTCCCGATTCGATGGAGGCCGTGGCCGTCGGCGACGATCAGTCACTCTCGATGGCCCGGGTGCCGACGCCGGCCCCCGGCTCCGGTGAGGTCCTGGTCCACGTGGCGGCCGCCGGAGTCAACCGAGCCGATCTACTCCAGCGCCGGGGCCTGTACCCGCCGCCGCCCGGCATCAGCGACGTGATGGGGCTCGAGGTCTCGGGCACCGTCGCCGCTCTCGGGGACGGTGCCGACGAGGCGCTCCTCGGGCGAGCGGTGTGCGCGTTGATCGCCGGCGGCGGTTATGCCGAGTACGTCGTCGTCCCGGCGGCTCAGCTCCTGCCTGTTCCCGAGGGCGTGTCCCTCGTCGAGGCCGCCGCGCTGCCGGAGGTCGCGAGCACGGTGTGGTCGACGATCGTCATGGACGCCGGACTGGAGGCGGGCGAGACACTGCTCGTGCATGGCGGCGGTGGCGGTATCGGCACGCACGCGATTCAGGTCGGCAAAGCGCTCGGTGCGACCGTCGTCGTCACCGTCGGCTCCGAAGGCAAGGCGAAGCGGTGCCGCGAGCTCGGCGCCGATGTGGTGATCAACTACCGCGAGCAGGACTTCGCGGCCGAGCTCGCCGGTCGAGTCGACGTGATTCTCGACAATATGGGAGGCAGCTATCTGTCGCGCAACGTGGACGCCCTCGCCGTCGGCGGGCGTCTGGTGATCATCGGCATGCAGGGCGGTCTCACCGGAGAGGTGAACGTCGGAGCACTGATCGGCAAACGGGCACGGGTGATCGGCCTCAACGTCCGGAACAGGCCGCTCGACGGTCCCGGATCGAAGGCGGAGATCGTTGCCGCGGTAGCCGCGGACGAGTGGCCGCTGGTGGAACGCGGGCTCATCCGGCCAGTCGTCTCGACGGTCCTCCCCCTCGCCGAGGCGGAGCGTGGACAGGCGTTGCTCGACTCTGCGGATTCGGTGGGCAAGGTGCTGTTGGTTCCCGGGGCGCGCTGAGATGGACGGCGCCGCGCCCGTCGCGACATATCACCACGGCGACCTGCCCACCGCGCTGGTCGTTGCCGCGATCGAATTGCTGGAGGAGGACGGCGCCGGAGATCTGTCGTTGCGCGCCGTCGCGCGACGGGCCGGTGTCTCGACCGCCGCGCCGTACCGGCATTTCCCCGACCGGACCGCGCTCCTGTCCGCGGTCGCCGCCGTCGGGTACACCGAGCTCGGTGCGGCGCTGGTCGAGGCCAGTCCCGACCCGGCGGACGCCGACGATCTGGCGGAGGTCGCGGTCGCCTACGTGCGGTTCGCGCTCGACCGACCGGGGCTCTTCCGGGTGATGTTCGCCGAGGGCTGCGATCGGACGAGTCCCGATCGCGTCGCCGCGGTCGAGACGATCCGGGCGTACCTTGCCGCGATCGTCGCGAACACGATGCCGGAGGCCGAGCAAGAGGCCATGGCGACGTCCGTGTGGGCGCTCGTGCACGGGCTGGCCTTCCTCCACCTGGACGGAAAGCTGGGCACGTCGCCGGATGACGACGTGGCGCGCACCGTTACCTCGGCCGTGCTTGCAGCACTCGACCACCGAGGCTCCTGAACCTGTTCTCCGTCGATCGACTTCACCGGAAGGACCCGCCATGACTAAGCGCATCCTGCATATCGTCACCAATGTCGGCAGCTATGACGATCCATCACATCGAACCGGACTGTGGCTCTCCGAGCTGACACACGCATGGCAGGTGTTCGCCGAACACGGCTTCGCGCAGGACGTCGTCAGCCCCGCCGGAGGCCGGTCGCCGCTCGAACCGCGGTCGCTGAAGTTTCCGAACTACGATCGGACCGCGAAGGCGTGGCGAGCGGACCCGGCGCGGATGGCGCTGCTGGAGCGGACCGCCCGTCCCGCGCAAGTGGATTCGTCCGAGTACGACGCGATCCTCTTCACCGGCGGCCACGCCGTGATGTACGACTTTCCCGACAGCGTCGGCCTCCAGCAGATCACCCGGGAGATCTTCGAGCGCGGCGGCATCGTCTCCTCGGTGTGTCACGGGTACTGCGGTCTGCTGAACACTCGGCTGTCCGACGGCTCGTATCTGGTCGCCGGTCGCCGGCTGACCGGATTCTCGTGGCGTGAAGAAGTGCTCGCCGGAGTGGACAACGTGCTGCCTTACAACGCCGAACGAGCGATGCGCGACCGCAGTGCCGACTATCGGAAGTCGCGGCTTCCGTTCGTCTCGTACACCGTGGTCGACGGCAATCTGGTGACCGGACAGAACCCTGGATCGGCGAAGGCGACGGCGAAGAAGGTCGCGGAACTGCTGTGACGGAGCGCCGGGTCACGACCGCTGCCTTCCGCGCGAACGATCCCGGGACCCCGGACCGAGGGTCGCGGCCAGGCAAGCGATCCCGATCACGCAGCCACTCAGCAGATACGACGCGCCATCGGAGTCCATGGCCGCCACCAGGGCGCCGGTCGCGAGCCCGGTCTGCTGCGCCGCGCCGAGTTCGGCCGCGCGCCGGACCGGGAACTCCCCTGCCGTCGCGAGCGTCCGGTCGTTGACGAGGGGGAACGTCAGGCCGACGCCCATGCCGACCGGAACGGTTGCCGCGATCAGGGCACCCGAGACGCCGGGAGCCGCGGACACCGCGACGCACCCGACGGCGAGGACCGCGAGACCCATGAGCAGCGCCCGGCCGGGGCCCAGACGCGGCACCACCCGCGACGCGAGGGCGGCGCCGACCGCCGCCGCAGCGTTCAACGGCAAGAACCCCGCTCCCGTCTCGGTCACCGACCAGCCGTGATCGTCCTGCAGGACGAAGCTCGTCGTGATGACCGAAGCGGCGAGGAGCGCGTTCGCCGCCGCGACCGCCGCCAGCGCGGTCCACGGTGGCATCGTGGACCGGAACGGGTCCGGCGGTCCGGACGTCGCGACGCGCGGCGCCGGAGACGATCTGAGCGCGGCCGGCCAGATCGCGGCGCACGCCGCTGCTCCGACGCTCACCGCGACGAAGCTCCACCGCCACGAGACCGCCGCGAGCGGCGCGGCGATGATCAGCGATGCCACCGCACCGGATCCCGAGATGACCGTGAACACCGCGAAATCGCGGATACGCGCTCTGCCCGAACCGGCGATCGCGTGCAACGACGCCAGCACGCACGTCGCGGTGACGGCCGCGGTGGCGCCCTGTGCGGCTCGTGCGAGCACGAGCCACTGCGGAGAGACTGCGAGCGCACCCGCCAGGGCCGTGAACGCGAACGTCGCGGCCGCCGGGGCGACGAACCGTCGGGCATCGACGCTGCGCAAGGCGACGGCAGTCGCGGGCAGCGCCACGATGAACGCGGCGGCGAACGGCGTCACCATCAGGTGTCTGACTTCGCTGCCGAGCTGGAAGTCCCGAGCCACCAGCGGAGCCAACAGCGCGATGGCGGTCTCGTCGAGTACGACCACGAACTGAACGCACGCGAGAATCAGAACGACGGACGGTGCGCAGACACCGCGGATTCGCCTCAAGAATTCCGGTGACCGGTTCGTAGTTTATGCGAACCGTCGCACATCGGCGCGATCGTCGAATGGCCGCAGCGGCAGAAAGCGACCGTCTGTCGACGCGGCGAATACGACGTACCATCGACATCGAGCACTGAGATCGGACCGCGTACCAAAAGCGGCCCTGAAGGACACGGAATGACGGTCACGTCAGTGTCCCGAGGTCTGCCGCCCTGATTGTTGGAGGCCATGTGTCCTCGTTTCCTGGGAATCTGCAGAATTCGTCGGTCAGCGCGAGCCTACTCACCGAAGAGCAGCCGGCGAAAGCCTCGCGCGGGCGGATGCCGCTGCCCGCTCCGCGCGGTGTGGTCAGCGGCGAGCTGGCCGACCTGCTCGTCGATCTGGACCGGCCGGCCGGCCGGCTGGTGGTCCTGATGGACTCACATGCGGGGCCGGTCCTGGCAGATGAGGACATCCAGATCTCGCTGACCATGCTGTACGAGCTCCATCTCCGGGGAATCGCCGGCGTCGACGATCGAGCCGAATGGGACGTCCGTCTGCTCGAGGTGCGGGCGATGATCGAACGTCGGATGGTGGATGAACTCGACGCGCTGGTCGGGCCGATCGCCGATCCCGGTGAAGTGGCCGATGAGATGTTCCGGATCGCCGCCGCCGACGACGGCCCACCCCTCGCGCGTTATCTCGCCACTTCGGGATCAATCGATCAGTTCCGAGAACTGGTGGTCCATCGATCACTGAATCAGCTGCGCGAAGCAGATGTCCACACCTTGGCGATACCCCGTTTGGCGGGATCGGCCAAAGCAGCTCTCGTCGAAGTGCAATCGGACGAATACGGCGGTGGCCGAGTGGATTTCATGCACGCGACACTGTGGGCGGATCTGATGGACGGACTCGGGCTCGATTCCACGTATGCCTCGTATATCGACCGAATTCCGGCAACGACTCTCGCAGCGGTCAACACCCTGTCGTATCTCGGTCTGCACCGATCGACCGTCCTCGAGTTGATCGGCCATCTGTGCATGATCGAGACGACCTCCGCACTGCCCTGCCGCGACTACAGCAGGGCCCTGAGACGACTCGGTTTCGAACCGGCCGTGGGGCTCTTCTTCGACGAGCACGTGGAAGCCGATTCCGTGCACGAGCAACTCGTCGTCAGATCCGTCGCAGGCGCGCTCGCCGAGTCGCCGAACGATCGGATCGCGCTGATCCGCGGTGCGATGATCTGTCTCGCTGTCGAGAAGGCCGCGGCCGAGCACGTCTGGGAGTCCTGGGAGGCCGGCCGGTCCTCGTTGCGTCCGGCAGGAGTTCGATGATCGGGCACCGGGTGCCGGACGCACGGACCGCGGAGCGGATCTTCGCGGACATTCCCCTGCCGATGCCGCGGATCACGACGGCAGCGGGCGTCTATCGACCGTCGACCGACTCCGCGCTGCTGTGCAGCCGGATGGTGGCCGAGCTGCTGGATGTGTCGTCGCCGATCGGCACGGTGATCGAACTGTGTGCCGGCAGCGGAATCGCATCGGTGTACGCGGCCTCAGCCGGCGCGCGGGTCACCGCGATCGACGACACCGCCGCGGCCGAGCGCGCGGTGCGCGCGAACGCCTCGGCGAACGGCGTGATGGTCGACGTGGTCCGGGCCGATGTGCGGAACCTTCCGCCGCTGCCCGCCGCGGACTTGGTCGTCGCCAACCCGCCGTATGTGCCCGCGCCGCCGACCGCACCGCCTGGACACGCATGGAACGCCGGACCGGACGGGCGCGACGTGCTCGATGCCATGATCGCGGTGCTGCCGCGGCTGGTCCGGCCCGGTGGCCGAGCGATCATCGTGCAGTCCGACGTGTGCGGAGTCGAGCCGACCCTCGCGGCGTTCGCCGCGCACGGTTTCGCCGCGTCGGTCACCGACGACGTCCCGGTCGACTTCGGGCCGGTGATGACGGAGCGGGCCGACTGGCTGGAGCGGCGCGGTCTGATCGAGCCGGGCCGGCGCACGGAACGACTCGTCGTGGTTCGCGCGAACCGGACCAGGCGGAATCCGAGCGAGGCCGGGCGGTGACCCGTCTGCCGCTGAACCGGGCGCAACGCGCCCTCTGGTACGCGCAGGAGATGCTCGGCCCCGATGTGCCGATGTCGATCGCGCAGTGTCTGGAGATCGACGGCCCCCTGGATGTCCAGACGCTGATGCGGATCGTCGATGAGGTCGCCGTCGATCTCGAGATCTCCACGACCAGACTGGTCGGCACCGAGCAGCCGGACCTGGAAGTCGGCGGGCGGCCGGTGTCGGTCTTCACCGACGCGGTCGTCCTCGAGGATCTGCCGGATCGGCGGGCCGCTGCGGAGCGGTGGATGACGAGGGCGACCACGGCGCCCTTCCCCCTCGACGGTCCGCTGCTTCGCTGTGCCCTGCTGGACGTCGGCCCGGGACGCCGGGTGCTGTACGCACGAGCACACCACGTACTGCTGGACGGCTATGCCGCGGGCCTCTTCATGCGTCATGTGGCGTATCGGTATCGGCGCGCCGTCGGGGACGCGGGCGACGACGTCGCACCACCCGCCCCGGCCGGCCCCGAGACCATTCTCGATCGGGAGCGCCGCTACGCGGGCTCGGCGCGCGAGGCTCGGGATCGATCCTATTGGTCGGAAGTGCTGGCGGAGGCCCCCGAGCCGCTCGTCCTCGGGGATCCCGCCGCTGCGCCCGCGGTCGAGCGTCATCGAGCCGGGGTGGACCTGACCGCTCCGCAGCTGAACCTGCTGCGCCGCACCGCGGATCGTTCCGGAGTGCCCGCAGTCGCCGTCATCGTGGCCGCCGCGGCACTGTCCCTGTCGGGGCTGCGCGAGCACGACACGGTTCCGTTGACACTCGTCACGTCGGCGCGCACGACCGCCCGACTGCGGTCCGCGGCGGGGACGATGTCGAATCTGCTGCCGATCTGGCTTCGACATCGCGCGGACGACACCGTCGATCGACATCTCCGGTACGTCTCGGGAACTCTGTCGGAAGCCTTGCGTCACCTTGAGTTCCGGTATGAGCGCATGAGTGCCGGTGACGAACCCGGGCTCGGTGACCGGACCCGTTCGGGCTTGGCCGCCCGTCTCGGTCCGGTGCTGAACATCGTCCCGTCACCACCGCGGATCACGCTGGGCGACTCGCTTCGCACGCGATTCCGCCTGTTGTCGACCGGCCCCGTCGCAGACGTGAACATCAACGTCTACCCGGACCGGACCGACGGACTCCGCGTGGAGATCGAGGCCAACGCGAGGGCCCACACCGAACGCGCGGCCGATGTATTGCTGACGGGAGTCACGACACACCTCGCCGCGTTGTGCGCGGCGTCGCCGGACTCGCTGGTCGGCGGCCTGCCGGCGGCGGGTGGGGCGATCCCCTCCGGAGCCAGCCCCGTCTCCGACGGGAGCTCGCTCGCCGACGGTTACTGGCGGCACCGGCACAGCAGTCGTCCGGCGGTCATCGAGGGGTCCCGAGTCGTCGCCTACCGGGACCTGGCGAGCCGCGCAGCCGGCGTGGTCGACCTCCTGACGCGCCGATGCCGACCGGGCGACGTGATCGCGGTGCACAGTCCCCGATCCGCGGATGCCGTCGCGGCCGCCTGGGCGATAGCGGCGGCCGGAATGTGCGTGCTGCCGCTCGATCCGGCCCTGCCGCTACCCCGTCGGCAAGCGATTCTCGACGATGCCAGGCCCGCGCTCGTACTCGGACGGTGCGACGACGGGCTCGCCGACGTCGACCTGGCGGCGGTTCCGCGAGCCGACGAGCGGTCGGTGCGTGCGTCGTCGGTTCCGCCGGACTCGCCCGCCTACCTGATCTACACGTCCGGAACGTCGGGAACGCCCAAGGGCGTGGTGGTCCCGCATCGCGGTATCGCGGAGCTGACGGCTGAGATCGACGACAGCTACCGACTTGAATCACAGTGCCGTGTGGCACATTTCGCCTCCCCTGGATTCGACACCGCGATCGTCGAGACGCTCGCCGCGGCGCTGTCGGGCGCAGCGCTGGTCGTCGTACCGCCCGAGATCCGCGGCGGCGGTGAACTGGCAGCACTGCTCACCGCGCACGAGGTGACGCACCTGTTCATCACGCCCGCGGCGCTGGCGACGGTGCCGGTCGACGACGCGCGGTCGGTGACACACCTGATCGTCGGCGGGGACGTCTGTCCCGCGCCGCTGATCAGACGGTGGGCCGAGCGGTCGACCGTGCGGTGTGCGTACGGACCGAGCGAGACCACCTGCAGCGTCACCATGACCGCGCCGATCGACGCGGCCCGTGTCCGTCGAGCGGTTCCATTGGGTCGCCCGATGCGCGGCGTACGACTGCAATTGCTCGACCGCCGACTGCGTCGGGTGCCACCGGGCGGCGACGGCGAGTTGTATGTCTCGGGACCGAGCCTGGCCCTCGGCGTTCTCGGGAGGCCAGGAGCGACAGCCGGCCGGTTCGTCGCAGATCCGGACGTCGCCGGTGGCCGGATGTACCGCACCGGCGATCGAGTCCGTCGAGGATTCGACGACGAGCTGTGGTTCCTCGGTCGCGCCGACGCTCAGGTGAAGATCCGCGGTGTCCGGGTGGAGCCCGCCGAGACCGATCGAGCGGTCCTGGACAGCGGACTGGTCCGTGCCAGTGCCACGATCGCCCATTCCAGCGCGGCCGGTCGCCGGCTGCACACCTACGTGGTGGCGATGGACGGCGTCGAGACCTCCACCCTGCCGGGGCGGCTGCGCGGAACGCTGAGCGCGACGCTGCCTGCGGCATGCGTCCCGGCGGGGGTGACGGTGGTCGACGAACTGCCGCTGACGGTGAACAAGAAGCTCGACCGTGTCCGCCTGCCCGAACCCGTGGCGTCGTCATCGGCCGCCTATCTGCCGCCCTCGGACGAGGTTCAGGCGACGGTCGTCGAGGCGTTCGCGGCGGCGCTCGGCATCGACCGCGTCGGCATCGACGACGACTTCGTCGATCTCGGAGGCGATTCCCTGACCGCGACCACGGTCGCAGCGGCCCTGTCGGCCGGGCTGGGGTCGGTCGTCGGAGTACGGGACGTTCTGACCGACGGCACGCCGCGCAGACTCGCGGCGCTGGTCCGGGGACGCACGGACTCGGTCCGGCCGTCCGGGACGTCGGACGTCGTCGAATCCGACGACGAAGTACCCGACGGGCCGCTTCCACTCGCTCCCGCCCAGCGCAATGTGTTCGTCCGCCGGCACGGGATCGACCACCTCGTCGCCTTCACGATGCGGGTTCCGGACGGACTCGACCGTGCCGCGCTCCGGGACATCGTCGCCGGACTTCTCCGGCGCCACGAGATGCTCCGCAGCCGCACCTTCGACGACGGACTGTTCGACGTCGACCCGGTCCCCGATCCCGAGCGCTGGAGCGTCGATCACGTCGACACGTCGTCACCCGACTGGCGCCGCGAGTACCTGCATCGACCGATGGATGTCGCGGACCGGTATCCGCTGCGTGTCGGTCTGGCGTGCGCAGACGACCGGTCCGAGGTCGCGGTCGCCTTCCATCACCTCGCGGTCGACGGGGAGTCGCTGCAGGTGCTCATCCGGGATCTCCTCGGCGGCGCGGGCACCGCGGTCACTCGCGGCTACCGGGGGTACGCGGTTCGCGCCGTGCGACGAGCGACGGAGCGGCGGGACGAGGAGATCTCCTTCTTCGCACGGGAGATCGATACCGCGCTGCCCTCACCGCTCGACCGGGTCGATGTGCGCCCGTCCCGTTGGGATCCGGCGGGGACCCGAGTGCGATATCCACTCGATGACGCCGTGTGGAGCGGAGTGATTCGAGCCGCGGCGGAGCACCGCGTGACCGAGCTGACGATCGTCCGAGCGGGGCTGGCGTCGACGCTCGCGCGCCGATCCGGGAACCGCGTAGTTCACATCGGCGCACTCTGCTCGGGGCGCACCGACTCGGCGTCGACCGATGTCGTGGGCATGTTCGTCAACACCGTATGCGTGGTATGCCGTGTCGCCGACGACCACGACGAGACGATCAGAGCGGTCGCCGCTGCGGAGGCCGGGGCGTTCGGCCACGCGACGACGGCCTTCGCCGAGGTGGTCGAAGCCCTGGGCGCCGCAAGGCCGGATCGTCATCCGCTGTTCCAGGTGATGCTGACCGTCGACCGGCCCACCGCGTCGGGCGTGAATCCGCTGCCGGTGGACCTCGCGCACTGCGATCTGCACATGTCTGTGGTGCCGCCTTCGCCCGGTGCGGCAGGCTGTCTCGAGGTGCTGTATCCGGTCGCGATGCTGACACCGGAGACCGTTGACGAGGTCGTCGCCGGCCTGTTGGACGTACTCGGCTCTGCCTGTGCCACAGTCGAAGCGAGGTGAAGGAGATCGACGATGACCGAGAACAACTGGTCTGTCCGACCTGAGAAACACGGTGACGAGGCGGCGATTCGGGCCGTCGAGATGGCGGCGTTCCCGTCCGCAGAGGAAGCCGATCTGGTGGATGCACTGCGCCGAGATCCGACCGCCTGGATCGACGGGCTGTCGTATGTGGCCGTCGTCGACGGCGACGTGATCGGCCATGCGCTGCTGACCCGAGCCGAGATCGATGGCGAGCCGGTGCTCGCGCTCGCTCCGTGCGCGGTGGTGCCGTCGGCGCAGGGCACCGGTGTCGGCACCTCCGTCATCACCGCCTTGCTCGACGCCGCCCGCGAGGCCGGTGAGACGACGGCCGTCGTGCTGGGGCATGCCGACTACTATCCGCGATTCGGCTTCAGGCCAGCCTCCGGATTCGGAGTGACAGCGCCCTTCGACGTACCCGACGACGCCTTCCTCGTGCTGCCGCTGGCACCGGACACGGTTCCACCGTCCGGGCTCATGCGGTACGCAGCAGCGTTCGGTGTGTGAGCGGACAAGAAGCGCGGCGGCCTGAAGCTCGATACGCCGTGCTACCGGGCGACGCCGTCAGCGAGCATTCCGCGACCGAGCCAGTCCGACGAGGTGCGGATGCCGGGCAGCACGAAGAAGTAACCGCCCCCGAACGGCTGCACGTAATCCTCGAGGGGCTCGCCGTCGAGCCGGCTCTGGACGGTCTCGAACTGCTGCTGAATGTTCTGCTGGAAGCACACGAAGATGTGGCCCGACTGCAGATTGCCGTTGTCGTCCACGCCGAGGTCGTAGTTGTACGACCTCCGGATGAGTCGCTGGCGCGCAGTCTCCGGGGTCCGCGGATTGGCCAGTCGGATATGCGCGTCCGCCGGCACTGCGAAGCCCTTCGGGTCCGCAGCGTAGTCCGGCGTGTCGAACTCGGCGTTGCCGTCCAGCGGGGCACCGCTGTCGCGCCGCCGCCCGAAGATCCGCTCCTGCTCGTTGATCGAGATCCGGTCCCAGAACTCGGTGAACATGCGGATCAACCGGACCACGACGAAGGTACCGCCGACGGTCCACGGCTGGCTGACGTCGTGGTCGAGCCAGATCAGCGACTGCGCGTCGGCACCCTGCGGGTTCCCGGTGCCGTCCTTGAAGCCCATGAGGTTGCGGGGTGTGCCCTCCGGTCGCGGTGGTGATCCGAATCCTCTTATCCGCCAAAGGATCTGCATGTTCTCGCGCGTGGCACGGAGGATCTCACGGACCGCGCGGTGCACGGTGTCGGCGTGATTCGCGCAGATCTGAATGAGCAGGTCGCCGCCCGTCCACGCCGATTCCGGCCGGTCGTTCCGGAACACGCGCATCGGTGTGAGGCTCGCCGGTCGGCGATTCGCGAGGCCGAATCGGTCGTCGAACAGTGAACTGCCGACCGCGACCGTGACCGTCAGACCGTCGGTGTCGGGTGCGGCACCCAGGACGCCGTTGTCCGCGGGTGGTCGTGCCACCGGCGTGTCGGGCGACGCCTCCCCCCGCAGCGAGCTGACGGATCGTCACCGTCAGCGTCTTCAGGAGGGCCTCCAGGCCGGCGCGGTCGGTCGCGGTGACGCGCGCGGAGACGAACTCCGATGCGGGCTGCTGCCGACCCGCCGCCGGATCGTCGACGCCGGGCTGATGGTCGCCGTGCACCGGATAGCTGTCTTCGATCGGCGTTCCCGCGGGCTCTGCGGCACGACGGTCGGCTTCGACCCCACCGCCGACCACGCCGATCGCGACGGCGGCACCGGCCGCACCGAACAGACTTCCCTTGAGCAGAGAACGGCGATTGATGTCACTCACCGGATGTCACTTGCCTTCCGCGGTCCGGGCCAGGGGCGGTTCGAGCTCTCCTGGGATCTTGGCGAGCAGTTCGAGGGTCGACGACAGGCCCGCGTTGATCGCGAGTCGCTGTGCGACCGTGATGTCATTCCGCGAGACCCAGTCGCCTGCGGGCCGTTGGGCATTGGACTTCAACACGGACTCGAGACGATCGAGCTGGGTGCGCGACTGCGCCAGCAACTGCGGGTCGCGGCTGCGGAGCAGTCCGCCGAGACAGTCGAGGACCACGCGGGTATTGGCGATCATCGCATCGGTCTCGAGGTACTCGCTGCCCGCGCCGAGGTCGGAGAATCCGTTGGTGAGGTGGCGCTCGGCCTCCTCCAGCACCTCGTGCGCTCGCAGCGGGATGTCCTTCGGGTCCAGTGCCACGTCCGGATCGTGTGTGCGGACCGCGGTGGTCAGGGCGTCGATGTCGACGATGAGCGCTGTCCCGACGGGGGCGAGCTGAGCCGGCGACTGACCGTGCCACAGGCCGTATTCGACACGCCTGAGCCCGCGGAAGGCGGGATCGTCGACGCCGTGCGGGTACGGCCACGGCGGTCCGCCGATCGCATCGCCGAGATCGCCGAAGGCCCGGTAGGACGCGCTCGACTGCTGCCAGACGGCGATGGCGGTCCGCCAGGCGGACTGCGCCGCGATGGTGTCGCCCGATGCGATGGCGTTGTTGAGAGTCAGCGTGGCCGACCGCAGATCGTCGAGCCGCCGGAGCACATCGGCTCGCAACGCTGCGGCGGGTCCGGCGAGGTCGGCTTCGGTCACCGGTGGCTTCGGCGCAGGCGGTCGTATCCCGGGGGCGCCGCTGACGGGAATGAACGAGGAGTACGAGGCGGCCGAACCGGCCATCGCGCAGTGGAATCGGAATCGGCCCGCGGGAACGGTCGTCCGCATGGGCACGGTGGTCTTCGGCGCCAGGGTCTCGATCTCGCCGAGGATGTCGCCCGCCGGGTCTTCGAGGGTGATCTCCCCCGATCGGCCTGACTTGTTGCGCACGTTGAAGGTGTGCACGCCGGCACCGTCGATCACCGCATCGGCGCCGCAGCTGCCTTCGGCGACGGTGACTGTGGACTCGGTGGAGATCTGCTTCGGGAGCATCGTGGCGACCGCCGTCGCGACCGCGAGAGGAACAACGATGACCGCCGCTGTGACCGAACGCTGATGATCGGTGATCCTCGCGGCGAATCCGTCGAGCCGGGACGGTCCGCGGTCACTCGGCGCGGCGATCGGGACGCGGAAGTACACCCACAGAACAATGACGAGGTACAGCACCCAGACGGCCACCTGCAGAACGGTCATGCGGACGGCGATGCCGGTCACGGCGGTGACGATCGCCATCCACCAACTGCTCGCGTCGATCGTCGCCGACACGTCCCAGGCGATCCAGTTGCGGCCGGGAAGCCATCCGGCGGACTGCAACTCGCCGACGCTGTACGACAGAATCCCGGCGATCACGACCGTCAGGAACACCGCCGTGTAGGTGAAGAACTTCCCCAGGTTCAGTTGCAGGGACCTGCGGTACAGCAGCCAGGCCAACGACAGGCCCAAGGCGATGCCGATCACCGCGCCGATGATCGATCCCATGGCATCGCCGTTCTGGCGGGACGCGGTCCAGAGGAACAGGGTGGCTTCGAGACTCTCGCGTGCGACGGCCGCGAACGCGGTGAGCATGAGGGCCGCGGTGCCGTTGCCGGCACCGACTGCGACCTTCTGACTCAGTTCGGCGTTCATGGTCCGGGCGGTCCGGCGCATCGTGAAGATCATTCGGGTCACCAGGACCACGGCCAGCAGCCCGAGCAGACCGCTGAGAATCGACTGGCCCGCGGCAGGGAGCGCGGCGAGACTCGCGGTCAACACGATCGCCGCGCTGACCGACAGGCTGAGTGCGGCGACGACACCCACCCAGATCGCGACGACCTGCCGTCGATCACCCGAACCGCGCTTGACCGCGGCCAGCAGGATGGTGATCACCAGGCCGGCTTCCAGAGCTTCCCGCAACCCGATAATCAGATTAGGCAAGCCTATGGAAATGTTCATGAATCGGAGACTAGCAAAGCCGCGCGGTCGAATGAAAACGCAGAATCGCCGATCTTTCCGGATTGATATTCAACGCCTGAATGAATGCTCGAACAGCACTCTACCTGCAGTGATGTCAATGACTGCGGATTAAGGAATCTCTAAGCGGTGTTCGCGTAAAAGCGCAGGCTCACCGATTCTCCCCGCCGTTCCGGCGAATTCATCGAGTGCGTGAAAAGACGATCAAGCGTCATCCGGTGATCAGCGCCCACACGCCTTGTTCTCCCGCCTCGACGGCCGCTCGCGCCACTTCGCGGTCCCAGTGTGCGACCGAGCCGCCCTCGCCTCGCCAGGCGAGCGCGGCTCGGGTGAACTCGTGCAAGCGGTGTTCCAGCGTGGTGCCGATCGCGCCGTGGATCTGGTGGGCGTTTCGGACGACCATCGAGGCCGCATGCCCGGAGCACGACCGCGCCACGGCGATCAGGAAACCGAGCCTCCGGTCCGACCAGCCGCTGTCCACGGCGACGGCCAGCGCGGTCTCGGTCGCCGTCCGGGCCAATGCGGCTTCGGCCGCGGCGTCGGCGATCAACGTCTGAACGGCTTGCATCTTCGCCAGCGGCCGACCGAACTGGACCCGCGCGGTGGCGTGCTCGATCGCCGATTCCACGGCGCAGTCGAGCGCGGCGCACACCTGGATCGCGCGGACGAGGGCGTGTTTGAGACGCAATCGGCGCACGACCTCGGCGGGGACCTCATGGCTGTCGGCGGCCTCGAGGTCGACGACGAGGTCCGATCGGGGTTCGCCGATCTGGTTGACTCCCGGTGCGAGCGTGCACGCCCCGCGATCGACATCGGTGATCGTCGTACGGCCGGCGGATTCACCGATCACGATGATCCGATCGGCGTCGTCTGCCCAGGGAACACTGCGCGCGCGGCCCGCCGAGTCCACGACCGCCATCGTGCGCACCAGTCCGTCGTCGGAGCGGAGGTTCAGTGTCGTGAGGAGGTCGCAGGCGAGTAGATCGTGCTCGGCGAGCGGCAGTCGGATCGCATGACGCACCGCCGCGGTCAGGAGTTCGGCCGCCTCGGCCCAGCCGGCACCGGAACCGCCGGTCGATTCCGGTGCGGTCAGTCGGACGAGCCCGAGCTCGTCGAGTTCGTCCCACAGTGCGCGGTCGAATCCGGTGGTCGCCCGGTGACGGTCGCGACGTTCGGCCAGCACCGAGTCCATCATCTGCGCGAGATCGGCATCGACGAGGCTCATCGCATCCCCAGTTCCCGTGCGATCACGCCGCGGAGCACCTCGCTGCTGCCGCCGCGAATGGTGAACCCGGGACGCTGGTCGACGCCTGCGCGGACCAGCTGAGCCAATCGCGGGTCGGTGGCGTCGTCGACGAGCAGGTCGGCCACGTCGACGATGTCCCCTTCGGTCGCCGTGCCGAGCACCTTGACCACAGCCGCCGGAACGTTCGCGGTATCGCCCCTGCTGAGGACCCCGGCGACGGCTTCGGACATCTGGTGCAGTCCCGCCGACCGTGCGACGAGTCGTCCCAGATCTGCGGGTGTCACAGCGGTCTCGGTGCGTTGCTCCCCCACGAGGGCTCGCAGGATCGGGAACGACGACAGAATCCGCTCCGGACCGCTGCGCTCGAATCCGAGTTCACTGGTCACCTGCTGCCACCCGTGGCCGATCCGGCCGAACACTCTCGAGTCAGGGACGAAGACGTCGTCGAGGACGACCTCGTTGAAATGGTGCCCGCCGCTCATCGACACGATCGGTCGGACTTGGACGCCGGGTGCCCGGAGGTCGACGATGAACTGGCTGAGTCCGCCGTGACGGGCGGCGGGGTCGACGGCTGACGTCCGCGCCAGGGTCATCAGCCATTGCGAGACGTGTGCGCCCGAGGTCCACACCTTGGCGCCGGTGATCGACCAGCCGCCCGCGACCGGAACGGCGCGTGTGCGGACGCTGGCCAAGTCGGAGCCGGAGTCGGGTTCGCTCATTCCGATCGCCCAGAAGTCGCTGCCGTCGGCGATGCGCGGCAGGAACTCGGCCTTCTGATCCTGCGTGCCGTATCTGAGGATCGACGGCGCCATCTGCCGGTCGGCGATCCAGTGGGCGGCCACGGGCGCCCCCGCGGCCAGCAGTTCCTCGGTGACCACGAATCGCTCCATGAACGTCCGTCCCCGGCCGCCGTACTCGGTCGGGATCGTCATTCCGATCCAACCGTGCTCGACGAGTGCGCGAGTGAACTCCGGGTTCGAACCCGTCATCCAGCTGTCCACCGTCGGCGTGAACGCATTCGCCGCCAACTGCTGGTCGATGAACTCCCGCACCTCGGTGCGGAGGCCGCCGAGGCCCTCCACCCGTGCGATCGGTGGTGCGAGTCTGAGGCCTTCTCCCACGTGTTCTCCTGCCCACGATGTCCCGTCCCGAACAGTCTGCCGACCGATCGCACGATGCGTGGCGCGAACTGCGGTCCGGATACCATGGTTCACGGATTCCTAGGAGAGGCGGATTCGACGATGACGACCGTGAGCGGCGACCAGGGCTACTTCGACGACGAGTTCATCGAGAGCTTCGACGAACTGCTGCGCTGGCGTCGCGACGTCCGTCGATTCAAGACCGACCCCATCGACCCCGAGGTCGTCCAGGAGATCATCGCGTCCGCCGAGCTCTCCCCGTCCGTCGGCAACAGTCAGCCGTGGCGCTGGGTCGACGTCCGCTCACCCGAGCCGCGCGCGGTCGTGAAGGAGACGTTCGCCCGCTGCAACGCAGAAGCGCTGCAGGGCTATCGCGGCGAACGCGCCCAGCAGTACTCCACCCTCAAGCTCGCCGGACTCGATCAGGCACCCGTTCACTTGGCGGTGTTCTGCGAGGACGAGACCCTGCAGGGACACGGCCTCGGCAGGCAGACGATGCCCGAGACACTCGCCTACTCGGTGGTCACGGCGATCGGCAGCCTGTGGCTGGCGGCGCGCGCCCGCGGTGTCGGCGTCGGCTGGATCTCGATCATCGAACCCGAGGCGGTGTACCGGGCGCTCGACGTCCCCGAGGAATGGCGGTTCGTGGCGTATCTGTGTGTCGGCTATCCGGAGAAGGTCGACGCCACCCCCGAGCTCGAACGCGCGGGCTGGCAGGCGCGGACCGATCCGGACGCCCGGTACTTCGTCCGCTGAGCGACTCCGCATCGGCGACGATGATCGTCCTGCCGAAAACCAACCGATCAGTCGGTCGGCCGACATACGATCGCGGCGACGGCAGCGATCGACTGTCGGCACGCGCACGGAGAGGACCGACCCCATGACCGAACGGATCACCGCTCTCGACCTGCCTGCGGGCGAGTTGAGTCCCGAGACGGAGAAGTACTTCGACATCTGCCGGGAGAAGCTGGGCATGGTCCCCAACGTGCTTCTCTCGTACACGTTCGACGAGACCAAACTGCGCGCGTTCACCGGCATGTACAACGATCTGATGCTCGGCGACTCCGGACTGTCGAAGCTCGAGCGCGAGATGATCGCCGTCGTCGTATCGTCGATCAACAAGTGTTACTACTGCCTCACCGCGCACGGTGCCGCAGTCCGGCAGCTGTCCGGGGATCCCGGACTGGGCGAGCTGCTCGTGATGAACTTCCGCGCGGCCGCGCTCTCGGAGCGGCATCGAGCCATGCTGGTGTTCGCCGAGAAGGTGACCGAGCAGCCGTCCAAACTCGACGAGGCCGACCGCGCGGCGCTCCGGGCCGCCGGGTTCGACGACCGCGATATCTTCGACATCTCGTCGACCGCGGCGTTCTTCAACATGACCAACCGCATGGCCAGCGCCATCGACATGCGACCGAATCCCGAGTACGCGGCCCAGGCCCGATAGCGCTCACGGCGCGGCGAGATCGGCGAACGCCGCGGTCACGCTCCGCTGGAGCTCGCCGGTCACCAGCCGGGTGGCCTGTGCGGGGGTGCCCGCAACCTCCGACGTCAGATCGATCGGCCTCGAGAAGACCACCACCGGCCGCCCGTCCACGTCGGGGTACGCGATTCCGGCGCAGACCAGCCAGGGGCTGCTTCCCGCCTTCCGTGCGCCGACGGCGATGTGCCCGACTCCGCTGCTGACCTTCTGCAGCAGTCTCGGGTCGTCGGGATTGCAGGTGCCCTCGGGGAAGATGGCGATCGAATCACCGTCGGTCATCCGCTCCACGCAGACGTCCATCATCTGCTTGCCCGCCGATGCCGCGGCGCGCATCCCGTGATCCTTCTGCCGGAACACCGGTATTCCGCCCAGGTCGTCGATCTTGCGACGCTGCGCCGGGTCCTCGAACAGCTCATCCTTCGCGAGCACGCGCATTCGGCCGATGCGCGTGCGGACCGGTGATAGGAAGCCTGCCGCCGCCAGAATGAAGGGGTCCGTCTGCCGGACGTGGTTCGCGGCGATGATCAGCGGCACCTCGCGTCGGCGGACGATCATCGACAGGGCGTCGCGAGCTCCCCCCTCGTACTTCACGATCGGCCGGTGTCGTGCCGCCAGCAGTCCGTACATCGCGGTGGCCTTGAGCCGGCTCTGCCGGTGCGCCGCGTAGTAGCGATACACCTCGTCGGCGTTGTCGAGCGTTACGTCCATCAGGCTACGGTACCGTAACTTACGGTACCGTAACCACCTCACACGGTGACGAAACCGTTCTTCACGAGCCAGTCGCGTGCCACGTCGGCGGGCTCCCGGCCCTCGACGTCGACCTGTCGGTTGAGTTCGGTGATCTCCTCGGAGGTCAGCTTCGCCATCACCGGTGCGGTGATCTTGGCGATCGACGGGAACTGCTCGTCGACGTCTTGGCGCATGCTGACCGCGGCGTTGTAGTGCGGGAAGAACTGCTTGTCGTCCTCGAGGACGTTGAGATTCAGCGCCTTGATGCGTCCGTCAGTGGTGAACACCTCGCCGAACACGCAGTTGCCGTTGGCGATCGCCTGGTAGATGATTCCGGTCTGCAGGATCTGCATCTGCACCTGCGCGGGATCGAAGCCGTACTTGGCGGCCATGCCGGGGAAACCGTCCTGGCGGCTGCGGAACTCGGTCTCGACGCAGGTCGTCGCCGCGGCCGGGTCCTTCTTCACCAGGGCCGCGTACTCGGACAGCGTGGAGACGCCGGTCTTCTGGGCGTTCTCCTGATTGACCGCCAGTGCGTAGGTGTTGTCCATCGGTGCGGGATTCACCCAGACGATGCCGTTCTTCTTGAGGTCTTCATCTCGGACGGCCTCGAACTGCTTCGTCGGGTCCGGGATCGGCTGCTCGTTGCCGAGGTAGTTGATCCAGCCGGTGCCGGTGTACTCGATCGTGACGTCGACCTGCCCGGCCGCCATCGCATCGCGTGCACTGTTGGATCCTTGGATGTTGGTCAGGTCGCGGACGTTGGCACCCGCCGCCGACAGCGAGAACCCGAGAATGTAGCCGAGGATCACCTGCTCGGTGAAATCCTTCGAGCCGACCGTCACGGTCTGGCCGTCGAGATCGGGCTGCACGGTGATCGACCCCGGCTTCACCTGGAGCGGCAGCGCTCCGCCGGACTGCAACCCGCACGCGGCGACGCCGACGGTCAGGGAGATCGCTGCGGCCAGTGCGATGCAGGAGCGGATCAGTCGACGCGTGATCCGCGGACCGCGGGGCGCGGACCCAGTCATCGAAGTCCCTTCGGTCCGAGGTAGCGCTCGGCGAGTGCGCCGAGCCAGTCGACCATCAGCGCGAGAGCCACGGCGAGCACCGCGCCGACGATCAGGGTGACGTTGTCGCGCAACTTGTAGCCGGTGTCGATCAAGATGCCCAGTCCGCCCGCGTCCACCAGGAAGCACAGGGTCGCGGTGCCGACGGCCAGGACCAGCGACGTCCGGAGCCCGGAGAGGATGAACGGCACGGCGAGCGGCAGTTCCACCTGGGCGAGCACGCGAGGCTCGGACATGCCCTGCCCCTTCGCGGCATCGATCGTCGCCGGGTCGACCTCTTGCAGCCCGAGCATGCTGTTGCGCAGCACCGGGAGCAATGAGTAGAAGGCGATGGGAAGCACGCCGATCCAGAAGCCGGTGGTGGCGGTCCAGAGGAAGAACAGCACCAGCAGACCGATCGCCGGCGCCGCTTGACCGATGTTCGCGATGCCGATGAAGAACGGTGCGAGCCAGCGGAATCGCCTGCGCGTCACGAGGATCGCCAGCGGCACCGACACGACGACCACGATCACGGTGATCGCCACCGTCAAGGCGAGGTGCTCCCCGACCAGCTGCGCGATGTACGACGGGTTGATCGTCGCCTTCTGCGTTGCGGTCAGGTCCTGGGAGAACGCCCAGCCCAGCACTCCGGCGGCCATCAGGATCGCCAGCGTCGGCTGGATCCACAGCTGCAGATTGCTGGCGGCTCCGGCGTTGGTCTCCTTGGACGCGGTCGACGCGGCCGTCATCAGCTGGTGCCTTCCGCGGCGCTGCCGACGGCGTCGTCGGCATGCGGATCGACGATGGCCGGGTTGCCGAGGTGATGTTCGCGGAGGGCGCGGATGGACTCGATGAGCGTCTCGATCGTCACCACGCCGACATATCGACCACGGGATCCGGTGACGACCGCGGAGGCGTTCCGTTCGGCGAGGATGGCCTCGAGCGCATCCTGCAGCGTGGAGGCCGTCGACACGGTCTCGCCGAGCGGTAGCCCGATCCCCTTGATCGACGTCGCACCGACCAGATGCCTGGCGTCGGTCCAGCGCACCGGGCGGTCACGAGCGTCCAGGATGATGCCCCAGCCGTCACCGATCTCGGCGGCGAACTGCGCTACCGAGTCGCCCTCGTGAGCGGTGGGCCGCTGTTCGATCTCGACATCGCGCACGCGGAGGAGGTTGAGCTGCTGCAGGGAGGCACCCGAGCCGACGAAGCCCTCGACGGTCTCGTTCGCGGGATTGGCGAGGATCGCCTCGGGCGAGTCGTACTGGAGGACCTTCGACTTCTCGCCGAGAACAGCGATCTTGTCGCCGAGCTTGACGGCCTCGCTGAAATCGTGGGTCACGAAGACGATCGTCTTGCGCAGTTCCGCCTGCAACTGCATCAGTTCGTCCTGCAGCAGTCCTCGGGTGATCGGATCGACGGCGCCGAACGGCTCGTCCATCAGGAGCACCGGAGGGTCGGCGGCGAGAGCGCGCGCGACACCGACGCGCTGCTGCTGTCCGCCGGAGAGCTGCCGGGGGTATCGGTGACTGAACTCGGCGGAGTCGAGCCCCACCATGTCGAGCAGTTCCTCGACGCGATCGGCGATACGCTTCTTGTCCCACTTGAGGAGTTTCGGCACCACCGCGATGTTCTGTGCCACGGTCATATGTGGGAACAGGCCGCCCTGCTGAATCGCATATCCGATGCTCTGCCGCAGTTTGTTGGCGTCGATCGACAGGGCGTCCTGTCCGCCGATGGTGATGCGCCCACTGCTCGGCTCGATCAGCCGATTGATCATCCGCATCGTCGTCGTCTTGCCGCTGCCCGAAGGGCCGACGAAGACCACGAACTCTCCGGCGGGGATTGTCAGAGAAACGTCTTCGACAGCGGCTTCGCGCTGGCCAGGATAGGTCTTGGAGACGTGTTCGAGGACGATTTCCACTCCGGAAATCGAGTTCTCGGCACTGTCTTTACTGTCGGTCAACGGATCCCTTTCGACGTCGTCAATCGGCCGATCACCACATAGATCCCGTCGAGGATCAGCGCGAGGATGACGATCAGCACGGTGCCCGTCAGCGCCTGCGGGATAGCCGTGGGGCTACCGACTCGCGACAGACCGGAGAAGATGAGGTTGCCCAGCCCGGGGCCCTTGGCGTAGGCCGCGATGGCGAGGATGCCCATCGCCATCTGCGTGGCGACGCGCATACCGGTGAGGATCGACGGCCAGGCCAGCGGAAGCTCGACCTGCGCCAACACCCGGAAGCGGCTCATGCCGATCCCCTTCGCCGCGTCCGTGACCGCGGGGTCCACGGCGCTGAGGCCGACGATCGTGTTGCGGACGATCGGCAGCAGCGAGTACATGGTCAACGCGATGACTGTCGGCGGAACGCCGAGGCCGACGATCGGAATGAGCAGGCCGAGCAGAGCGAATGACGGAATGGTCAGAATCGTGCTCGAAAGCGCCGTTGCGATCGCCGAACCGCCGGGACTTCGGTACACGAAGATGCCGACTCCGACGCCGATGATCGTCGCGAGCAGCAGACACTGAATCACTGCGCTGACGTGCAAGTAGGAATCGACCGCCAGCTGTTGCTTGCGGCTTGATATGAAATCCCAGATCCCGTTCAGAACATTTCCCCTCTATTAGCGAATTCACCGTAGCGCACTTGGCGATTCAGTTCGCGGAGTAGTGCGGTATATGCAGGTCAGGAGGCGAATCGCCGATTGGAATCGAGAGATCTCTCGCCGAGAACCACCGCGTGAAAACGGCGGTCTCGAGAGTGGAGTACCACTCTCGAGACCGCCGCGGAAATCTCGGTCACCGGCCCTGCGGGGCCGACGGATCACTTGAACACGTCGAGCTTTCCGAACTTCTCCGCGAGCAGGTAGTACACCGCGAGCCGCGGGTTGGGCTTTCCGTCCTTCATCGTCGTCATGACCTCGGTGATCGCCTGGTCGAGCGCGTCGTCGGACTCGCCGAGGCCGAGCTTCTTCTTCAGGAAGTTCTCCCTGACGGTCTTGAGCTCCTCCGGGTCGCTCGCGGACACCAGGGCGGCGTCGCGGTTGCTGAGCACGAGGCGGTAGGTCGCGGCCATCTTGTCGACGACGTCGAGGTCGGCCTCGGGTGCGTATGCGAGCACGCTTTCGCGGGCGTCGGTCATCAGTTCCTCCGATCGATTGTGAACGTCTCCCCCGGTGCGGGACGTTACGCCGATCGGGGCCGTCCGTCCGGTCGGATCGGCTGTCTACGTGGGGGTTTGCCGCAAGTTCGACGATTGTCCGGAAACCCGATGCCGTACGTTCTCCGGTGTCGGCGGCTTCTCGTCTCCTCCGGGTCCGGCGGCCGCGACCGCCATCGCCCATCGAGTGCACAGATCCGCGAGCTCGCCGACGGTGAGGTCTCGATCGTCGAGCCAGTCGGCGATCAGGTGATCGACGCCGCCGACGATGAATCGGGCTCGGTGTCGAGTGAACGAGGTGGTGGCCGACGGCAGCCCCGGCAGGCCCGCACCGTGTTCGATCACCAGGTCTGCCACCAGGTCGACGGTCTCCCGCCGGCGATTCTCCAAGCCCGCGACCTCTGAGGTGTTGGTACTCAGGATGCGATGCAGACGCGGGTCGTCGGCGATCGCCTGAAGCAGTGCGGTCAGCGCCGCGCGCAGGCGGTCGCCGGCATCTCCGCCCGTCGACGCGCTCGCGGACACGAGAGTGGCGACCACGTCGTCGCGAATCTCATTCGAGACGGCGACGATCAACTCGTCACGACCGGCGAAGTGTTCGTAGAAGTAACGATGGACGAGTCCGGCTTGTTTGCAGACGCCTCGGACCGAGACGGCGTTGAGTCCGCCGTCGCCCCAGAGTGCGCGGCCTGCGCCGATCAGTCTGTCTCGGCGCTCTCGACGACGGCCGTCGGCACTGACGCCGCCGTAGTCGCGCACCACTGCCTCGCGAACCATTGACATGGACTGTACCGCTCCATAGTTTGGATAACGACCGTGTTCCAATATCCCCCCTGCGCCCTTTCGCGGGTCGGTCCGATCGGAGATCAGCATGACCGCAGTCGTTCCCGCTCGACATCCGTCGGCGCCCCGGCCGATCCCGAGCGGCGTCGAGGTCTTCAGCCGACTGCTCCGGGTCGACGGGCCGACCGCCGCGCAGTTCGCCGGCCTCGGCGAGTCGTTGATGGACGGTGATCCCCTGATGGACGCGGTGGTCGCGGACCTGGCCGGGTCCGGAATGGCTGCCGGGCGGGCCGCCTTCGAGCGTGCCGTCGAGAACGGGATCGATTCGCTCGAGGATCCGCCGGCGGCTCTGCGGGAGCTCTTCGGAGTGGTCGAGGCGACGCCCGACTGGGTGGACCCGGCGCGACTTCGCCTGGCGGCACAGGTGATGCAGAGCGGCGGCGAGGACGGCCTGTACATCGCCCGGGACGTCGCGCTGCTGGGCGGTTATCTCTTCTCCGGGTTCAATCAGACACTGCTCCGGACGGGCGCACTCGAGAAGGGCTCGAACACTCGATTCGCCGAGACCACGCGCTGGGCCCTCGACGTGATCAGCGAGGGCGGGCTTGCGATCGGGGGCGCGGGGTACCGCTCCACTCTCCGTGTGCGATTCATCCACTCGTTGGTGCGCAGACACGTCGCCGCGCTGCCGGATTGGGACAGCGGCGTCTGGGGGCTGCCCATCAACCAGACCGACATGGCGGCGACCCTGGTCGGGGCGCTCGTGGCACCGTCGGTCGGGGTCGCGGGCCTGGGCATCGTGAACTCACCTCGGGAGTACGAAGCGATCGCGCATCTGACGCGCTACGTCGGCTGGCTCATGGGCGTCGACGACGACTACCTGCCGACGAGCTTCGCCGACGCGATCCGGATCCTCAATCACACCTCCGCGGCTCTGGCGGTGCCGGACGACAGCTCGAAGCTGCTCGCGGCCCCGATGGCCGACGACCCGAAGCACTGGCAGTACCCGGTGCTGCCCGGCGTGCGCCGCTCCATTGCGCGGTCCCAGCATCTCGGCATCGCCCGCGCCTTCCTCGGACGAACGTCGATGCGCAGACTCGGACTCACCGATCGCGCGATCCCCTGGTACCCGCCACTCGTGTTCCCCGTCAACCTGATTCGGTCGGCAGCGGCCCAGTTGCCGGGCGGTCGGGCTCGCGCGGCCCGTCGAGGAGATCGTCGCGCCGAAGCGTTCATGGCGACGATGACCGGACACGAGGTGGTGATCGGCGGCGCGGCGATCGCCCACGCCTCCTGAGCCGCGACGGCCGCTCGCTGCGTCGCCCGTCCCGCGTTCGGTCTGCGCGGCTGACTACGATGCGTGTGAGACACCATACGAGGAGGCCCCGGGTGCCGGACAACGAGGAGACGCTGGTCGATGTGCGGTCACTGCACCATCGACTCGTGCGGATCAATCGCGTGCTGCGCCTCGCAGGATCCGGGTCGGGTCTGAGCGCGGGCACCGCTGCGGCGCTGTGGTCGATCACCCAGCACGCACCGCTGCGACTGTCGCGGCTGGCCGAGATCGAGTCCGTCTCGACGCCCGCGATCTCACGGATCGTGACGAGCCTCGAGAGTATGGGTTACGTGGAGCGTCGCGCGGACCCCGACGACGCGCGGGCCCGGCTGCTGTATCCGACCGACGCCGGTCGCGATGTGATGTCGACCGCGCGGAACGCGCGAGTGCTGCGGCTCGCCGAGGCGCTCGACCGGCTGGAGCCCGCCGACCGCGACATGGTGGAGCGCGCCTTCGAGGTGCTGAGCGACGCGCTGGTTCCGCCCGAGGCGTGACCCGTCGCGGTCAGATCAGCGCCGAGATCCGCGCCGCGGCCTCGACGAGCGCCGTGGCCAGGTCCTGCCTCTCATCGGCGTCGACACTCGACCGCAGGACGCCCAGATGCAGCTCGAGTTCGGCTGCGCCGGAGTCGAACACGGGTGCGGCGAGGTAGCTGATCGGTTGGCCCCCGTCGGCGTCCAGCTCGTCGACGGAGTAGGCGCGCGACGACAGCTGGGCGAGTTGGCGGGTCGCCGACCGGCGCAGGGACGGATCGATCAGCAACGGTCCGACCGCACCGAGCAGTTCGGCGAGCACTTCGACGAGCAAGGCGTCCGACGACGCGGGCCGGTACGCCGCGAATCCACGTTCGCGCACCGATTCGAGCAGTCGTTCCCGTGGTTCGCGGCGAGGCGTCGGGCCCAGCCACGCCTCTCGGTCGGCGTCATTCCAGGCCATGACCGCGGCACCGACCGGGTACACGATGGACAGGGACTGCCCCAGCCCGAGCCCCGGTACCGGTCGCACCGGGCTGTGACGCGCCGCGACCACCGTCATCCGGCCGGGTGAGAATCGGGCGAGCGTCACTCCGCAGTCGGTGGCGGCGACGAGTTCGGCGAGGATGGCGGTCACGTCCGGATTCGCCGTCGGAACGCCCGAACCGGCGCCGGCGAGAGCCGACGCCCCGGGCCCGATCCGATAGGCCCGCTCAGCATCGCGGACCACCCAGCCGGCGTCGTCGAGCTCGGCCAGGATCGCCGACATCGTGGCTCGGGGCACCGCGAGCTCGTCGGCGATCTGGGCGATGGTCTGCGCGTGGTCGGTCTGCGCGAGGAACTCGAGCGCGTCGATCACGCGGCGGGTGGGCGGCGAACCAGCCATGGACGACCACTCTCTGAGACGTGAGGTTGTGTCACGGCACACAGGCCGCTACCTTGTGACGGATATTCAATCACATCAACTCGAATATTCGAATCGAAGGCGAGGCAGTGGAGCATTCAGAGACCCTCCTGGGAAGGGCGGCCATCGTCACGGGCGCCGGTCGGGGCATCGGCGCCGGCATCGCGATCGGACTGGCGGACGCCGGTGCCGACATCGTTCTCGCCGCGCGCAGCGCCGGCCAGTTGGACGAGGTGGCCGAACAGATCAGGGCCCGTGGACGACGTGCGGTGACCGTTCCCATCGACCTCGCGAAAGACGACCCGGCCGCCCTCGTCGAGCACGCGTCGGCGGAGTTCGACCGACTCGACATCGTCGTGAACAACGTCGGCGGCGCGGTGCCGAAGCCCTTCCTCCAGACCTCGGTCGAGGAACTCTCGGGCGCCTTCGCCTTCAACGTCGGCACCGCGCACGCTCTCAATCTGGCGGCCGTCCCGAAGATGCTCGAAAGGGACGGCACCGGGTCGATCATCAACATCACCTCCTCCATCACCTCGCACCCCGGCCGGGCGTTCGTGGTGTACGGAACGGTGAAGGCAGCGCTCGCGCACTACACCCGGATGGCCGCGCAAGACCTCTCGCCGCGGATCCGCGTGAACGGCATCGCACCCGGCTCGATCCACACGCCGGCGCTGGACTATGTGGCGGCGAACGACGAGGTCCGGAACCAGATGCTCAGTCGCACACCGATGCGCCGACTCGGCACGCCGTCGGACATCGCGGCGGCCGCGGTCTTCCTCGCGAGCGACCAATCGTCGTATCTCACGGGCAAGATCCTCGAGGTCGACGGCGGCCTGGTCTCGTCGAACTTCCTGATGCCGCTCCCCGACCTGTGACCCGACCTCCGATCACCGACGACACCGCCCACTCCCCGAAGGAACCCGACATGAGCAACCACCACGATGACCTGCGCGCCATCGAGACCGTGAAGTACCGCTATCTGCGGGCGGTCGACACCAAGGACTGGACCGCATTGGCGCAGACCTTGACCGACGACGTCCGGGCGGACTACGGATCGCAGGTCGACGGCGAACCGCTGTCCTTCGCCGACCGCGACTCCCTGGTGAAGCATCTGAGCCGCATCATGACGCCGACGATGATCACCGAGCACCGGGTGGACCACCCGATCATCGAGATCGACGGCGACACCGCGACCGGCAGCTGGTATCTGCAGGACAAGGTGATCATCCCGGAGTACGACGTGCTCATCATCGGCGCCGCGTTCTACAGCGACACCTACCGCCGGACCCCCGACGGGTGGCGGATCAGTTCGACCGGCTACCAGCGCACCTTCGAGGGGCGCGGCAGCCTCGCCGCGGCGAAGATGCGCGTCGAGCAGGGCCCCGCCGTCGTCCGGGTCACGGAGTAGCGCCCACGTACCGAGCCAGATGCTCGCCGGTGAGAGTCGAACCGGCGGGCGTCGAGGCCGTTTCGACCAGTGTGCGGGGCGTGCCCTCGAAGACGACCCGCCCGCCGTCCTGTCCGGCGCCGGGACCGATGTCGACGATCCAGTCGGCGTGCGCCATCACCGCCTGGTGATGCTCGATCACGATCACCGACCTGCCCGCGTCGACGAGGCGGTCGAGCAGACCGAGCAGCTGCTCGACATCTGCGAGATGCAGACCGGTGGTCGGCTCGTCGAGCACGTAAACGCCGGCCTTCTCGACCATCGCGATGGCGAGCTTGATGCGCTGCCGCTCACCGCCGGACAGGGTGGTCAGCGGCTGGCCGAGCGTGAGGTACCCGAGACCGACGTCGGACATTCGCTGCAGGATCTTCTGCGCGGCGGGCGTTCTCGCCTCCCCCTCCCGGAAGTAGTCCAGCGCGGCGTCGACCGACATCGACAGCACCTCGCTGATGTCGCGTCCGGCCACGTGATACTCCAGGACGGCCGCATCGAACCGTTTGCCTTCGCACACATCGCACGGGGTCGCGACCCCGGCCATCGTCGCCAGGTCGGTGTAGATGACACCCGCGCCCTTGCAGTTCGGGCACGCCCCCTCGGAGTTGGCGCTGAACAGGGCCGGTTTGACCCCGTTGATCTTGGCGAACGTCTTCCGGATCGGGTCGAGCAGGCCGGTGTAGGTGGCCGGATTGCTGCGGCGTGAACCGCGGATCGCGGTCTGATCGATCGAGACGACGTCGGCCCCGGACGGCATCGACCCGTGGATCAGGGAGCTCTTGCCAGAGCCCGCCACGCCGGTGATCACGGTCAGCACGCCGAGTGGCAGGTCGACGTCCACGTGCTGCAGATTGTTCGTGGTGGCGTCTCGGATCTCGATGTGCCCCTTCGGTTTCCGGACCGTGTCCTTCAGCGCGGCGCGGTCGTGCAGGTGCTGTCCGGTGAGCGTTCCGGACTCGGTCAGGCCGGAGACGGTTCCCTCGAAACAGATCTCGCCGCCGAGTGAACCGGCGCGCGGGCCGAGGTCCACGACATGGTCGGCGATGACGATGGTCTCCGGTTTGTGCTCCACGACGAGAACGGTGTTGCCCTTGTCCCGCAACCGGAGCAGCAGGTCGTTCATCCTGGCGATGTCGTGCGGATGGAGCCCGACGGTCGGCTCGTCGAAGACGTAGGTGATGTCGGTCAGCGCGGAGCCGAGATGCCGGACCATCTTGGTGCGCTGCGCTTCACCGCCGGACAGCGTCCCGGTCGGCCGCTCCAACGAGAGATAGCCGAGACCGATCTCGACGAACGAGTCCAGCGCCGCGCCCAGCTTCGACAGCAGCGGTGCGACGGTCGGCTCGTCGAGGCTCCGGATCCACGTCGCGAGGTCGGAGATCTGCATGCGGCACGCGTCCGCGATGCTGACGCCGTGGACGGTGGACTTCCGGGCGTGCTCGGCGAGGCGGGTGCCGTCGCAGTCCGGGCAGGCGGTGGAGGTGACGGCGCGTTCGATGAACGCGCGGATGTGCGGCTGCACGGAGTCGATGTCCTTCGACAGCATCGACTTGGTGATCTTCGGGATCACGCCCTCGTAGGTGAGGTTGATGCCTTCCACCTTGATCTTCGTCGGCTCGCGGTACAGCAGATCGTTCAGTTCGCGCTCGGTGTACCGGCCGACCGGCTTGTCCATGTCGAAGTAGCCACTGCCGCCGAAGATCCGGCCGTACCAGCCGTCCATGCTGTAGCCGGGCACCTTGAGGGCGCCGTCCGCCAGTGACTTGTCCGCGTCGTAGATCTCGGTGAGGTCGATGTCCGAGACATTGCCCATTCCCTCGCACCGGGGGCACATACCGCCGAGCTGGGAGAACGTGCGTTTGACGGCTTTCACCTCGGTGCCGCGCTGCACCTTGATCGCGCCGCCGCCGGAGACGGTCGGCACGTTGAACGAATAGGCGTTCGGACTCCCGAGGTGCGGATCGCCGAGTCGGCTGAACAGAATGCGCAGCATGGCGTTCGCATCGGTGATCGTGCCGACGGTCGAACGCGGGTTGGCACCGATCCGCTCCTGGTCGACGATGATCGCGGTGGTGATGCCGTCGAGGACGTCGACGTCGGGGCGGCCGAGCGTCGGCATGAAGCCCTGGACGAAGGCGCTGTAGGTCTCGTTGATCAGACGCTGCGACTCGGCGGCGACGGTGCCGAACACGAGCGAGCTCTTGCCCGACCCGGAGACGCCGGTGAAGACCGTGAGTCTGCGCTTCGGGAGCTCGACGCTGACGTCCTTGAGATTGTTGACGCGCGCGCCCTGCACCCGGATCAGATCGTGGCTGTCGGCGGGCGGCGTATCGGCGGCGGTCACTTCGGACGCGGGAGCATGGGACGCAGGCATGCACGCCATTGTGTCGCATCGCCGCGCTGTACGTCCGCGTCATCACCCCGAACTCACCTGCGGTCTGCGGCTTTTCACCGGAGAGGGCCCGATCGGGGAGGATGATCTGCAGTGGGAGTCGGGATCGGAGGCGGCGTGCGTCATTCTCAGGACTGGTGGCGAGTCGTCGTCGTCATCGCGGCGCTGGTGACGATCAACCTCCTCGCGCACTTCGCGGGCCACTGGTTCGGACTCCTCGCAGTTCCCGTCGGCGCGGTCCTGGCGGTCCTCCTCGCCAGGCTCCGCGGCCTCGGGTGGTCCGAGATGGGCATCAGCCTGTCCGAACTCAAGTACGGCTTCCGGTGGTCGGCGATCGTCCTGGTCGTGGTGGTTCTGGCCGTCGCCGTCGGGGTGGCGATTCCCTGGACCAGGAGTTTCTTCCTCAACGACAGGTACTCGTCGGCACGCGACGCACTGCTGGCGGCACTCGTGTGGATTCCACTGCAGACCGTGATCCCCGAGGAACTGCTGTTCCGCGGCGTCCTGCAGGGCACGCTCCGCCGAGTGCTCGGCAGGCGAACCACGCTGGCCGTCGGCGCCGGACTGTTCGGTCTGTGGCACATCGCGTCGTCGCTCGGGCTGTCGTCGGGCAACGCCGGCGTCACCGACGCGATCGGCGGCGGAGTCGGCGCGGCGGTCGCGGGGGTCGTCGGCGCCGTCGTCGCCACCACCGCGGCCGGCTGGATCCTCGGCTGGCTCCGGTTCCGCACCGCGAATCTGCTGGCGCCGATCGTGCTGCACTGGACCCTCAACGCCTCCGGCGCCCTCGGCGCGGCGCTGGCCTGGCACCTGGTGTGAGCGGGGTCAGCCCCCGGTCTTCACCTGCAGGTTCACGATCGCCTTGTCGACCTCGGCCTTGGTCGCGGAGTCGTTGATCGGGCTCGACCCGAACGCGAACGTCATCGGCGAACTGTTCACGACCACCACGACCAGGTCGTCCCCCGGGACCCCCGACCGCTGGTTGCGGACGTCGATGCGCGCCCGGATCAGAGTGTAGGGAGTGACCTTGTCGTCGAGCTTCTCGTTCTGAACGCCCTCGATCTGCGGCGGTGAGGCGTCGACCATCGAGTAGCCCGGACTCGAGGGCAGACAGTCGACCAGTTTGCGCGCGATCGCCTCGGTGTTCGTCTTGAACGAGGAGGGCAGGGTCCCGACGGTGATCTGAGCCATCCATCCGGACGAGCCGACCGGTCGAGAGGCGCTGATGCCGTTCGCCGCCCGCGCGAAGGGCACCTGCGACGTATTGTCCGGTCGCCAACCGGTGGTCGGCAGATCACTCGGCGGAATCGAGATCGGTCCGCTGGCGACGGTCTGCGCCGACGTCGACTGTGTCGTCGTTCCTGCGGCGCACTGCGTGGGGACACCCGCCACGACCGCGGGATCGGTGCCTGCGGGTGTCGACGGGCTCGCCGACTCGGGCGGCTGCGCCGTGGTGGCCGACGTCGTGTCGGCCGCGGCCGTGTCCGATCCGGAGTCGTCGCGCAGCACGAAGTAGCCGGCGACCGCCACCAGCGCCAGGATCACGAGCACCGCGGCGGCGATCAACACGCCCTTGCGGCCGCCCGCATCGGACGGCTGTTCCGGAGGGTATCCCGACCCGTACGGTTGCCGGCCGTAACCGCCGGGCGGTGGACCGTACGGACCCTGCGGCGCAGGCCCGCCGTACGGTGCCGAACCGTACTGGGCACCCGGGTTCTGGGGGCTTCGGTCCTGGGGGCTCGGACCCGCCGGGTACGACTGCGGTGCGGCGTACGGCGTCGTCGGGCTCGGCGCAATCACCTCGGTCGGCGGCGTCGGCTTCGACGGGGCCTGCGGCGGTTGAACCGGCGGCGCCGCTTGCTGAGCAGGTGAGGGCGGCGTCGCAACCGCCGGTGCCGCACTGATGGCGGTAGGGGCGTACGCACCGCGATTCGATCGAGGTCCGTACGGCTGCGGCCGGAAGCCGGGAGTGCGCAACGCGCCGTCCAGGTCCGCGGCGAACTCCCTGCACGACCCGTAGCGCTGCCCGGGATCCTTGTCCATCGCTCTGGCCAGAACGATGTCGACGGCGGGCGCCAGCGTCGGCAGCACCGCCGTCGCGCTGGGGGCCGGCGCCGTGAGGTGCGCGTTGATGATCGCCGTGGGCGTGGCGAGCGGGAACGGTGCGCGGCCGGTGAGCAGGCGGAACGCCGTGCACGCCAGCGCGTACTGGTCGGTGCGGCCGTCCAGCTCCCCGCCGCGCAACTGTTCGGGCGAGCTGTACTGAATCGATCCGACGGTGAGATTCGCCGCCGTCAGAGCGGTGTCGCTCGTCGTCGCCCGGGCGATCCCGAAATCCGTCAGGTACACCTTCCGACGCGATGGGGTCGATTCGTCGACCAGGATGTTGGCGGGCTTGACGTCGCGGTGCAGCATGCCGCGCGAATGCGCGTAGTCCAGCGCGTCGGCGACGGCGCCGACCACTTCGCAGGCCGTGTCGACGTCGAGTACGTGCGCGGTCTGCAGGAGTCGGTCGACGTCGGAGCCCGGGATGTACTTCATCGCGATCCAGAGCTGCCCCCGGAACTCGCCGCGGTCGTACACGCTGACGATGCTCGGATGGTCGAGCTGGGAGGCGAGGTCGGCCTCCCTCGTGAACCGGGCTCGATAGGTCGGATCACCGGTGAGCTCGGCGGGGAGAACCTTGAGCGCATCCTGCCGGGGCAGCCGCGGATGAGCGGCCAGGTACACCTCGCCCATGCCGCCGGCTCCCAGCCTTCGCTCGATTCGATAGTCGGCGAAGGACTGACCGGGGCTCAACATGCGAACAGCCTATGACACCGTCACCCGGCGGGCTCATCGGCGATCGGCACTCATCGCGTTCGGACGAACTGCCATGCCCGTTCGAGATGCGGCATCGACTCGTGAACCAGCGGAGGGACGATCAACGCGGCCGCGGCGCCGACCAGGAGCCCGGCGGTGACGTCCGAGATCCAATGCATGCCGAGGTAGAGGCGGGAGGCGGCCGCGACGACAGCGACCATGAGCGCGCCGAGAACTGCGCAGATCCGGGCGGTCACCGAGGCGGCAGCCGCCGTGACCGCGACGAGCCCGAAGGCGAGCGCCGCGGTGCCGGTGGTGTGTCCGGATGGAAACGACCCGGCGGCCTCATGCGCTTCCAATTGCCATGTCATCGGCGGCCGCCCGCGGTGCACGAGGAGCTTCAGGGCCTCGGTGACGGCAGCCGCGGCCAGGACCGTCGCCGGCACCGCGACGGCGCGTTCGAGTCCGTGGTCCCGACGCCACAGGATCAGGGCGGACAGGGCGCCGAGCACTATCGTGCCGATCGGACTGAACACGGTCGAGACGAACTCGGCGATCGCCGTCGCCGGGTCGGAGCGGTGGTCCACCGTCCACGCCCACACCGACTCATCCAGATGGAGCGGACCCCGCGCGGCATACACGGCGAGGGCCAGCCCGACGGTGATGACGAGCAGCAGCACACCCGCGAGCACAGAGCGTTCGTCGGTGGGGGCGAGTCGCCGGGACGCGGATCTCTCGGGAGCGGAGGTCATGTCCCGATACTGCGGGCCGAGGGCTGTGGAAACCCTGTGACGGTGCGCGTGCGGAGCCGATGACGCACGCACCGTACGCGCTTCTGCCCGTAACGGCGCGAACGCCGCCTCGGACGACTACGTTTGGCAATGATCACGGGCGCCGAGCGGTGCCGTTCTTGCAGCGAGAGGCACCATGGCGACCATCGATACCGCGGCTGGTCCGATCGACACGGACCGCTTGGGGACGGTGCTCACCCACGAACACATCTTCGTGTTGAACGAGGACTACCGACTCAACTTCCTGCCGGACTGGGACGAGGACGCCGAGGTCGACGCCGCCGTGCAGACACTGACACGGCTCAAGGAGGCCGGTGTGGACACGCTGATGGACGTGTCTGTGGCCGGACTCGGACGCAACATCGGCCGGATCCAGCGCGTCGCCGCCCGGACGGATCTGAACGTCGTCGTCGCGACGGGTCTGTTCACCTACCATGACCTTCCGTTCCAGTTCCACTACACGGGACCGGGTCTCGGCTTCGACGTACCCGACCCGCTCGACCGCCAGTTCGTGCGCGATCTGACCGTGGGAATCGGCGACACCGACGTCAAAGCCGGCTTCCTCTTCTGCGCCATCGAGGCCGAGGGCCTGAGCACCGGAGTCGAACGCGTCATGCGTGCGGTTGGCCGCGCGGCAATCGAGACCGGAGCTCCCGTCGTCGTCCACACGAATCCGCACACGCAGTCCGGACTCATCGCGCAGCGGGTACTGGCAGAGGAAGGCGTCGACCTGGCTCGGGTGCAGATCGCGCACTGCGGCGACACCACCGACCTCGACTATCTGATGAGACTGGCCGATGCGGGTTCGACTCTGGGACTCGATCGCTTCGGACTCGAGGTCCTGCTCCCCTATCCGGACCGCATGCGTACGCTGCTCGCGCTGCTCGAACGCGGCTACGGCGACCGGATCGCGCTGTCGCAGGACTCCTTCTGCTTCAGCGACTGGTTCGATCCACGCGTCCGACGGGAGGTGGCCCCGGACTGGGACTACTTCCAGGTCACCGGGAGGGTGATTCCCGATCTGCGTGCGGCGGGCATCTCCGACGATGCGATCGACAGGATGGTCCGCGACTCGCCGCGCAGGTTCCTGACCCGCGCTGCATCCACCGCCGGATCGGGGTCGCCGCTGCTTGCTGTAGCAAATCCCGAGAAATCTGGAACCAGTACAGAAAACCTGTAGGCTGAACTCATGGCCGTCGACTACCCCACCGCGATTCGAGAAGCCGGACTCCGAGTCACCCGGCCCCGACTCGCGGTGCTGGCGGCCCTGGACGCACATCCGCACGCTCAGACCGAATCGGTCCTGGCCGCGGTGCGCGAAGACCTGCCCGGTGTCTCCCGTCAGGCCGTCTACGACGTCCTCCACGCACTCACCGACGCCGGGCTCATCCGACGGATCCAGCCGTCGGGTCACGTGTCCCTCTATGAGACGCGGATCGCGGACAATCACCACCACCTGGTGTGCCGGGTGTGCGGTGACGTCCGCGACGTCGACTGTGCCGTCGGCGAAGCCCCCTGCCTTCACGCAGCCGTCGACCACGGTTTCCAGATCGACGAGGCCGAGGTCATCTACTGGGGGGTCTGCCCCGACTGTGCCGCACACGGTGACTCGCCGCGCGATCCGGAGGATCCCGGCCGCGCGAACAGTTCAGCCCACTGATCGATACCCGGAGTTTCACCCACCGAAAGGAACTGCAGTGTCCGACCAACAGCCAGCTCAGAACGCGACCGGCTGCCCGGTCCACGGGGGCCAGATGGCAGCACCATCAGAAGGCGGCGGCAACCGCGACTGGTGGCCCAAGCAGCTGAACCTCAAGCTCCTCGCGGAGAATCCGGCCGAGGGCAATCCGATGGACGCGGACTTCGACTACGCGAAGGCCTTCGAATCACTGGATCTCACGGCGCTCCGGCGGGACGTCGAAGAACTGATGCGCGACTCGAAGCCGTGGTGGCCCGCCGACTACGGACACTACGGTCCGCTCTTCATCCGGATGGCGTGGCACTCGGCGGGTACCTACCGCGTCGCCGACGGCCGAGGCGGCGGCGGCCACGGCATGCAGCGTTTCGCACCGCTGAACAGCTGGCCGGACAACGCGGGCCTGGACAAGGCCCGTCGTCTGCTCTGGCCGATCAAGAAGAAGTACGGCAGCAGCCTGTCGTGGGGTGACCTGATCATCTTCGCGGGCAATGTCGCTCTGGAGTCCATGGGCTTCAAGACGTTCGGCTTCGCCGGCGGCCGGACCGACAAGTGGGAGCCCGAGGAGATCTACTGGGGCCCGGAGACCACCTGGCTCGACGACGAGCGGTACACGGGCGAACGGGACCTCGAGAACCCGCTCGCCGCGGTCCAGATGGGCCTGATCTACGTCAATCCCGAAGGGCCGAACGGGAATCCGGATCCGCTGAAGGCCGCAGTCGACATTCGTGAGACCTTCGCGCGGATGGCGATGGACGACGAGGAGACCGTCGCACTCATCGCCGGAGGGCACACCTTCGGCAAGACGCACGGTGCGGCCGACGCGGACGAGTACGTCGGACCGCTGCCCGAGGACGCGCCGCTGGAGAACATGGGCCTCGGCTGGAAGAACTCGTTCGGCACCGGCGCCGGGGCGGACGCCATCAGCTCGGGAATCGAGGGTGCGTGGAACAGCACTCCGACGACCTGGGACAACAACTTCTTCTGGACCCTCTACGGCTACGAGTGGGAGACCTACACCGGGCCGGGCGGCGCCACGCAGTGGCGACCGAAGGACAACGCCGGATCGACCAGCGTCCCGGATCCGCAGGATCCGGACCGGCGGCATCAGCCGATGATGCTGACGACCGACATCGCGCTTCGCGAGGACCCGGTGTACGGAAAGATCTCGCGGCGGTTCCTGGAGAACCCGAACGAGTTCGCCGACGCCTTCGCACGAGCCTGGTTCAAGCTCACCCACCGCGACATGGGCCCGTTGTCGCGGTACCTCGGAAACGAGGTCCCGTCCGAGTCCCTGATCTGGCAGGACCCGGTGCCTGCGGCGGATTACGAGCAGATCGACGCCGCTGACGCGAAGGCCATCAAACAGCGCATCCTGGATTCGGGGCTGAGTGTTTCGCAGCTGGTCAAGACCGCTTGGGCGGCCGCCGCGTCGTTCCGCGGCAGCGACAAGCGCGGCGGCGCCAACGGCGGACGCCTTCGACTGGAGCCGCAGCGCAACTGGACCGTCAACGAGCCCGCAGAACTGGACAAGGTGCTCACCGTGCTCGAGGGCGTCGCCGAGGCGTTCAACGCAGAGTCCGGCGCCAAGCAGGTGTCGGTGGCCGACGTGATCGTGCTGGGCGGCGCCGCCGCGGTGGAGAAGGCGGCCGGCGCTGCCGGACACTCGGTCGAGGTCCCGGTGTCGCTGGGCCGGACCGACGCCACTCAGGAGAACACGGATGTCGACTCGTTCACGGTGATGGAGCCCCGTTGGGACGGCTTCCGCAACTACCTGGCGGCGGATGCTCCGATCCCCGGCGAGTACCTCCTCGTCGATCGGGCGCAGCTGCTCCAGCTGAGCGGTCCGCAGATGACGGCACTGGTGGGCGGTCTCCGCGTGCTCGGAGCCAACCACGGCGGATCTCAGCACGGCGTGCTGACCGA
Organism: Gordonia neofelifaecis NRRL B-59395; assembly: GCF_000192435.1. GTDB lineage: Bacteria > Actinomycetota > Actinomycetes > Mycobacteriales > Mycobacteriaceae > Gordonia > Gordonia neofelifaecis. The sequence goes on along the minus strand of NZ_AEUD01000003.1, from coordinate 227,697 downwards.
TCGTCCCGAGACGTTGTCGAACGACTTCTTCGTCAACATCCTGGACATGGGCACCGAGTGGACCGAAGCCGGCGACGGTACCTTCGTCGGTTCCGATCTGGCGACCGGTGAGCAGAAGTGGACGGCCACCCGGGCCGATCTCGTCTTCGGTGCCAACGCGCAGCTCCGTGCGCTCGCCGAGGTGTACGGGGCCGACGACGCCGGCGCCAAGTTCGTCGACGACTTCGTCGCCGCCTGGGCGAAGGTGATGGACGCCGACCGCTTCGACCTGCACGGCTGACCGCAGGCGCGATCGTTCCCATGGCCCCGCCGGAATCGCTTCCGGCGGGGCCTCATCGGTGCGTCGTCATTCCCCAACGGTCCGACCAAGCGCTCGTTCACCGGTTAGCCTCGGGTTCATGAAACTCGGTCTGCAACTCGGATACTGGGGCGCGCAGCCGCCCGCCAATCATCGCGAGCTCGTCGACGCCGCTGAGCGGTCCGGCTTCGACTCGGTCTATACCGCCGAAGCCTGGGGCTCGGACGCCTACACGCCGCTCGCCTGGTACGGCAGTGCGACCGAGCGGCTGCGGCTGGGCACGTCGGTGCTCCAGCTGTCCGCACGGACGCCGACTGCCTGTGCGATGGCGGCGCTGACTCTCGATCATCTGTCGGGCGGCCGCCACATCGTCGGCCTCGGCGTCTCCGGACCGCAGGTCGTCGAGGGCTGGTACGGACAGCGTTTCGCCAAACCGCTAGCCCGAACCCGGGAGTACATCGACATCATGCGGCAGGTGTGGGCCAGACAGGCGCCGGTGACCAGCCCGGGCCCGCACTATCCCCTCCCCCTTCAAGGCGAGACCTCGACCGGACTCGGGAAACCGCTCAAGCCGATCGTCCATCCGCTGCGCAGCGACATCCCGATCTATCTCGGTGCCGAGGGGCCGAAGAACATCGCACTCGCCGCGGAGATCGCCGACGGCTGGCTGCCGTTGTTCTTCACCCCGAGAATGGCCGATCAGTACAACGCGTGGCTCGACGAAGGGTTCGCCCGTCCGGGCGCCCGCAACACCCGGGAGACGTTCGAGGTGGCGGCCGTCGCCCAGATCGTGCTGACCGACGACACCGAGGCGGCCTATGCGGCGATCAAACCGTTCCTCGCGCTGTACATGGGCGGCATGGGCAGCGAGGACACCAACTTCCATGCCGAGGTCTATCGGCGCATGGGGTACGCGGAGGTCGTCGACGAGGTGACCGAGCTCTTCCGTTCCGGTCGGAAGGACGAGGCGGCCTCGATCATCCCCGACGCCGTGGTGGACGACTCTGCCATCGTCGGCGACGAGGCTCATGTGCGCGAACAGATCAAGGTCTGGGAGCAGTCCGGCGTCACGACGATGCTCGTCTCGCCGGGATCGGTCGCCGAAGTGGAACGTCTGGCGTCGCTCGTCCACTGACCAAGGTGAACGAAGGTTGGACTAGGTGAACGGAAAGTGAACACGGACCGAATGGAACTTGACTTCACCTTGCACGTAGGTTACAAATGTATGGACTGCAACAAACGGAGGAGGTCTCCACTATGCGATCCAGCACCAGTCCGACCTTTGCGACCACAGTTCGCGGCTACCTTCGGAGTATCGCCGCGCGGATGAACCAGAGCGCTTCCCAGCGCCTGAGCCTGCAACTCGGGAATTCCCCGGTCGCGGTGCTCGGCGCGGCATAGCTGCTCGGCAACAGATCAACGAAGCGGCCCCGACGGATCTCCCGTCGGGGCCGCTTCGTGTCGTCATCGGGTCGTCCTGGGCTCGTGTGCTGACGGCGAGGGTCTCGACAACGCTCGCTTACTTCGACGGACCTGGGCGGTACTGATCGGCAGCTCTGGCATCGGCAGTGTTCGGCGTGACCATCTGGTGGTCACGCCGAACACTGCCGATTTGTGCTGATCGGAAGGCCGTGTTTTTCCGCAGGTCACCGCCTCAGGCCTGCCGAGTGGCCTAGGCGCGCAGCCCGTCAAGCAATGCGGTGAGTGCATCCCAGGCCCGTGCTGAGCGCTCCGCCCCACCCGATCGCTAGCGGTCTGCTCTCGGCACCGCACTCGTGAGATGCCATGCGCCGCAGACGCATTCGTATGATCTGAGGGTCGGGCGGGTTCGCGACTGGCGGGCGATCGCGAGGATGGCGCCGGTGACGGCGGCGAGCGACGGATAGGCGATCTTCTCGGGCGTCGGACACGCGAAAACGATCGCGGGGACCTCGCGCTTGCGTTTGCGCGGGCGTGCGTGAGCCGCGGAGGTCCGCGCCTCGATGTTCCGGTAGAACTCCTCCAGTTCGTCGTCGTCGAACGGCATGGAATCAGTATCGGGGAAAGACTCGGAAGACCTGGAGTTCCCGCGGAACGCCCTTCGCCTTGAAGCGCCTGCGCTTGATCACGTAGTCGTCGACGTCCACCTGCGCCAGCGCCGAGTCGCTCACATAGACCTCGCCGCCACCCGCGGCATCGCACACGCGGGCCGCGATGTTCACGTCGACGCCCAGGAAATCCGATCCGACCGCTCGAGGCGCACCGGTGTGCAGGCCCGCTCGCAACGCCGGCCGGAAATCGCCGACGACGATGGCGCTGACCGCACCCACTGCCTCATGTGCTGCGGTGATCGCCTCCCCCGCTTCGAGGAAGACGGCCATGGTCCCGTCGCCGAGCGTCTTGACGACCTGCCCGCCGTGGGCGCGGATCACCTCGTCGCAGGCCGCGTTGACCTCCCGGAGCAGTTCGAGCACCTGGTCGTCACCCGCGCGGAGCGCCCAGGAGGAGAAACCGACCAGATCGGTGAACAGGATGGTGGCCGGGATCGGTCCCGACGGATCCGGGCGTCGGCGTTCGACGAGCGACTGCCAGACCGCGACCGAGGCCAGTCCGAGCTCGCGGATCGCACTCGGCCGGTCCGGCCGTACATCGTTCAGCAGACGCGCCACACGGTCGGACGTACGGTCACCGGTCGGCAGTCGCCCCTCGACGGGCGCGAGACGCCGGGCGAGCTGAGCCGCGCGGACCGCGGTCTGACTCTCGTCCGTCCGGGCGAGGAGCTCGCTCGCGCGACTCAGTGGCCGCGCGGGGACGATGTCGGAGTCCGCATCGTCGGTGCGCCGTTCGTCATTCACGATGATGATCATAATGACGTCCGCCGACACCGCGGGTCCACCCGATCGGTGACATCGCTCTCGACCTCCGCGCGCGTCAGCGCAATCGCTCGGCCTCATGGGCCAGGCGGAGCACCTCGGCGGCGAGATCGGTGATCGTCGACCGATCGGCCTTCTCCCCCAACGCCGTCGTCAGATCCTCGGCGGCGCAACGCAGCGCGAACATCCGGTCGCCGAGGTCGGCGGCCTCCGTGGGACTGAGAATGATCGCGTCCTCGGGAATAGATGTGCCCTCGACCAGCGTTCTCTGTTCGTAGGCCCGCTGTCGGCAGGACCGCTTGCAGTACTTGCGCCTACGGCCCCGCTCCGAATCCACCATCTGCCTTCCGCACCACGCGCACGCATACGGGCGTCGTCGCGACGGTGCTGCGGCACCAGGCTCGATGGACGGAGATTCGGGCACACCACGACGGTACCGTGGAACGTCGTCCACGGCGTGGACCGCGTAGAATGGTAGCCGTCACCCGACCGTTTGAGAGGAAGACTTCAATGGCTGATCGAGTCCTGCGTGGTAGCCGACTCGGAGCGGTGAGCTACGAAACGGACCGGGACCACGATCTCGCGCCGCGACGGCTCGTCCAGTACCGCACCGACAACGGTGAGATCTTCGACATCCCGTTCGCTGACGAAGCCGAGATCCCCGCGACCTGGCCGTGCAAGAACGGCATGGAGGGCAAGCTCCTCGAAGGCGGCGTGCCGGAGGAGAAGAAGGGCAAGCCGCCGCGCACTCACTGGGACATGCTGCTCGAGCGTCGTTCCGAGGAGGAGCTGGAGGTACTGCTGGCCGAGCGTCTGGACCTGCTCAAGCAGCGTCGTCGCGGCGGCACCGCCTGACAGACGCAAGAAGCGATCAGCCCCGGGAGAACAATCTCCCGGGGCTGATCGCTTTCTCGACGGCTCGTTCGACCTAAGCGCCGCGAATGCGGTCCAGCCGGCCCTTCAGTCCCCAGCGTGCGACGCTCAGGAACGATTCGGCGATCACACCGCCGTCCATCTTCGACTCGCCGATCTCGCGTTCGGTGAATGTGATCGGCACCTCCCGGATGGTGAAGCCGTTCTGCAGCGACCGCCATGCCAGGTCGATCTGGAAGCAGTAGCCCGCCGATTCCACCTGGTCGAGGCCGATCTTCTCCAGCACCTCGCGGCGGAACGCGCGGTAGCCCGCGGTGATGTCCTTGATCTTGGCGCCGAGCGCCAGGCGCGCATAGGTGTTCGCGCCCTTCGACAGGAACTCGCGTCGCTTGGGCCAGTTCACGAGTTCGCCGCCCGGAACGTAGCGGGATCCGATCACCAGGTCGGCGCCGTCGTTGACTCCCCGCAGCAGACGGTGGAGCTGTTCGGGAGCGTGACTGCCGTCGGCATCCATCTCGACGATGACGGCGTAGTCGCGATCCAGGCCCCACGCGAAGCCCGCCAGGTAGGCCTTCCCCAGACCGTCCTTCACGGTCCGGTGCATCACATGGATGCGGCCGGCGGCGTCGTCGGACGCCAACTGCTCGGCGACGTCGCCGGTGCCGTCGGGACTGGAGTCGTCGACCACCAGAACATGGATGCCGGGCTGTGCGGCGAGCAGTCGCCCGACGATGATGGGCAGGTTCTCACGCTCGTTGAATGTCGGAATCACGACGAGAGCGCTCTCGCCGCCCTCCCCGACGATGCGCGATTCAGGTTGCCTGCTGGCCATCGTGCTCCTTCTCCGTGGCCGGTCCCCTCCGACCGGCGAACACATCGAGGCTAATGCGTCCGCGCAGCGCGTACAAAAATGCGGCCAGCGTGGCGAGTACCGCGAGCCGCTGCGGCCACGGACCGAATCGGACAGCGAGCGTCTCGCCGGTCCGCATCGGCATCTTCGCCTGCAGGATGTCCGGGGTGAAGATCTCGCTCTCGTCCATCAGCGAGCCGTCGGGCGCGATGAGCGCGCTGACGCCGCTGGTGGCCGCGACCACCACGCTCCGGCCGGTCTCGACGGCGCGGACCTGCGACATCGCCAGTTGCTGGTACGTCATGTCGGTCTTGCCGAAGGTGGCGTTGTTGGTCGGCACGAACAGGAACTGGGCGCCCTCGCGAATCGACTGCTGCGGTGCGCGGTCGAACGCGACTTCCCAGCAGGTCGCCACACCCATCACCACGTCGCCGTCACGGGTGTGTGCGGTGAGGATCGCCGGCCCGGTGCCGGGCTGGAAGTCGCCGGCTCGGTCGGCGTACGAGGAGAAGAGCCGGAAGAAGCTCCGCCAGGGCAGGTATTCGCCGAACGGTTGCACGATGTGCTTGTCGTAGCGCCCCGACGGCGCTTCGTCGGCGAATCCGTCGCGTTCTCCCCAGAGCAGCACCGTGTTGGCGGTGCCCCCGTCGTCGAGCGGGATCCAGGTGCCGAAGGCGACCGGGGCGCCGACTGCGGTCACCGCGGCACGGATGCTCGCGGCCGAGTCCGCGTAGACCGTCGGCGGTGCGTCCGCCGCGTTCTCCGGCCACAGCACCAGGTCCGGCTTGGTCCGCTTCCCGTCGTCGACGTCCTGAGCCAAGCGCAGCGTCTCACGCACGTGATTGTCGAGGACCGCCCGCCGCTGGGTGTCGAAGTCGAGTCCGAGCCGCGGCACATTGCCCTGGATCGCCGCGATGTCGCTCTCACCGGTCTGCGAGGTGAACGGACTCCCGGTCGCGGACAGGACCGCGCCCGCGGCCAGCGGCACGACGACGGCGGCGATCGCCAGGCCCGCTCCCGCGGACCGGAGCATCCGACGTCGCCGGCTCGCCGCGTGCATGACGACCGCGGCGGCCGCGGCGCCGCTGAGTGCGACCACGAAGGAGACACCAGGCACGCCAACGACCGCGGCGAGTGGCAGGTACCAGCCCTCTACCTGGCTGAACGCGGTTCTACCCCACGGGAATCCGCCGAATGGGAAGGCCGATCGAATCGCTTCGACGGTGACCCAGCTCAACGCGAACCACAGCGGCCGCGCGGGCAGTCGCATGGTGACGGCGGCGAGTGTCCCGAACAGCGCCAGGTAGCCGGCCATGACGGTGGCGAGGGCGATCCACGGCAACGGCCCGACGTACTCCCCGATCCACGGCAGCAGCGGCACGAAGAACGCCATCCCGAAGACGAAGCCGGAGCCGGCGCAGCTCTTGACCGACGGGCGCCCGACGGTCAGCACCGCGTACAGCAGTCCGAGCGAGATCGGGGCCAGCCACCAGAAGAGGTTCAGCGGCGGGAACGAGGCGTACATCAGGCCACCGGCCGCCGCGGCGGCGATGACGCGATGCCACCAGCGGACCTCGATCACGCGCGCCGGAAGATGGTCCGGCCACCGGCCACGGTCTCGACGCACTCGGGCAGACGAGCGCCCGGAGCGACGTCCGGCAGCGCCGGGACGCGGGACCGAGGATCGGTGGACCAGCGCTGGACGTTCTCAGTCGCGGCCGCGACGACCAACTCGTCGACATCCCACACCGCATAGTGAGCGGGCGCACCGGGGACCAGCGTGCCGGTGAGTCCGTCGTTGAGGCCCGCGGCCCGCCAGCCGCCGCGGGTCGTCGCCGCGAATGCGGCACGCGGTGAGATCGAACTGGACGCGGTGCGGTGGTGGGCGGCGGCTCGCACCGTCGCCCACGGATCGATGTCGCACACCGGGGAGTCGCTGGAGAACGTCAGGGACACACCCGCCCGCGCGAGCATCGCGAAATCGTTGAGTCGCCGGCCGCGCTCGCCGAGACGGGTCGCGTAGAGGTCGTCCGGTCCGCCCCAGGCGGCGTCGAACAGCGGCTGCATGCTGGCGACGACACCGCACCGTGCGAAGATCTCCGCCTGCTCGGGTGTGACCATCTCGGCGTGCTCGAGACGGTGCACGCACCGCGCCAGGGCCGGGGTTCCGAGTTCGTCCGCGAGCAATTCCATGGCATTCGCGACCGTGGCTGCGGCGCCGTCGCCGATCATGTGGAAACCGGCCTGGACGCGCGCCTCGGTGGTCGCGCGCAGGTGGTCGAGTACCGCCTGCTCCGACAGGTAGCTGACGCCGCTCGTGCTGGTCCAGTCGGAGTAGGGCTCGGTGAGCCAGGCGGTGTGCGATCCCAGGGCCCCGTCGACGAAGAGGTCGCCGCCGATCGCGTCGGCACCAGTCCGTTCGAGCATCGCGTGCACGTCGTCGGCGGCCGTGACGGCCTCGCCCCAGTAGCGGCGCACCGCGACGCCGTGGTCGAGATCGGCGATCGACCGGAAGTCGTCGATGCCGCTGATGTCGGGGCCGCCGTTCTCATGAACCGACACGACGCCGCGCGACGCCGCGCGATCGAGGGCGCGGATCTGCGCCTTGCGTCGGGCGGTCGGGCTGATGAGGCTGCGCGCCGCCGCCCTGACCCGATGATGTGCGTCGGCGACCAGCGGCTGCTCCGGTGAGTACCCGTGATCGGCGTCGAGGCCCGGAACCAGCCGCCGCAGGCCCGTCGACGCGGCCGCGGAGTGCTCGTCGATCCGGGCGAGGTACACCGGGCGCCCGCCCGCGACCGCGTCGATGTCGGCGGTGGTCGGCGGCAGGTCCTGCCCGCCGGAGTCGGCGGGCCACGCCGACGCGTCCCAGCCGAATCCCCAGACGATGTCGTCGTCGTGGGCCGCGAGATAGGCGGCGAGCCGCCGGAGACAGTCGGAGCGACCGCTCGCGGCGGACAGGTTCAGCCCGCCGAGCGCGAGACCGGTGTCGGTGAGGTGAACGTGCGCGTCGACGAAGGCCGGGCTGACGAACCGGCCCTGCAGGTCCACCACTTCGGCGTCGGGGTGGAGGGCGCGCCCGACGTCGTCGGTGCCGACCCACACGATCATGCCGTCGGTCACCGCCATCGCGGTGGCGTCCGGGACTGCGGGAGAAGAATAGACCATGCCTCCGAGGAGCAACTGCGTCGTCACGTCAGCCATTCTCCCAGACGCCCGCCCGGAGTCCCATCGGGAGGGCGCAGGTCACGCTTCGTGGGGACGCGGCAGTGCCGGGACGTCGACGTGCACCGTGCCGTCGGGATTGCGGACCGTCGTGTCCACGACGACGCCCTCGACCGTGCCATCGACGTAGTCGTGCGTGCCGAAGCCGAATCCGCGCCCGCCGGCCGGGCGGCCGCCGAAGTCGATCACGGTCATCCGGTCCGCCATCAGGGTCGCGCGGCGCGCCGCGAGCGCCGTGACCACCGGGCGCAGCAGCTTCCGGGCCGGGCGGGTCAGCATCAGCAGTCCGACGAGCGTCGAGACGATGCCCGGCACGATCGTCAGGGTGGCGGCGACGCCGAACAGCGCGGAATCGGTGAGCGGCTCCCCCGGCGCGATCTCGTTCCGCATCGCCTTGCGCATGTCTGTACCGAGGTCGCGGGCCCGGCGCGCGAGCACGATGTAGCCGACGCCCGCCGCGAGGACGGTGATCAGGAAGGCCCACGCGAAACCGAGGAAGTGGACCATCGCCCAGAATGCCGCGATCTCAGCCACCAGGTAACCGACGAAGACGTATCGCATGTCTCAATCCTCTCTTGCAGCCGGACGGAGCCGGGTGCGTTCTAGAGGACAACGACCCAGGAGCCGATTTTGCTCCCGAGCCGACTGGACCGTTCCCGTCAGTCGTTCTCGGACCGCGACTCGATGTCGCCCTCGGCCTCCAGATAGACACGGCGGAGCTCCTGCAGCAGATCCGCCGGCGGGTCGTGCCACATCTTCCGTTCGACGGCTTCGAGGAGCCGTTCGGTGATGCCGTGCAGCGCCCACGGGTTCGCCGCGTCGAGGAACTCGCGGTTGGTCTCGTCGAGCACGTACTGCTCGGTGAGCTGTTCATACATCCAGTCCGCGACGACGTCGGTGGTCGCGTCGTATCCGAAGAGATAGTCGACGGTGGCGGCCATCTCGAACGCACCCTTGTAGCCGTGCCTCCGCATCGCCGCCAGCCAGCGCGGGTTGACCACGCGCGCCCGGAAGACGCGCGAGGTCTCCTCGTGGAGCGTGCGGGTCTTGACCGAGTCCGGGCGAGTCGAGTCGCCGATGTACGCCTCGGGCGAGCTGCCGGTGAGCGCCCGGACGGTGGCGACCATGCCCCCGTGGTACTGGAAGTAGTCGTCGGAGTCGGCGATGTCGTGCTCGCGGGTGTCGGTGTTCTTCGCCGCGACCGCGATCCGCCGGTACGCCGCTCGCATGTCGTCGACGGCGGCGACACCGTCGAGCCCCCGGCCGTACGCGTAGCCGCCCCACTCGGTGTACACCGCGGCCAGGTCCTCATCGGTGCGCCACTGCTTCGAGTCGATCAACTGCAGCAGGCCGGCGCCGTACGTGCCGGGCCGGGAACCGAATACGCGAGTGGTCGCGCGCCGGGCGTCACCGTGCTCGGCGATCGCCGCGCGGGCATGCGCGGCGACGAAGTTCTGCTCGTCGGGTTCGTCGGCCGCGGCCGCCAGTTGCACGGCGTCGTCCATCATGGCGACGACGTGCGAGAACGCGTCGCGGAAGAATCCGGAGATCCGAACCGTCACATCGATGCGCGGCCTCCCGAGCTCGGCGAGCGGTACGAGTTCGAGATCGACGACGCGCCGCGAGGCCTCGTCCCACACCGGGGTGACGCCGAGCAGTGCGAGGACCTCGCCGACGTCGTCGCCCGACGTGCGCATGGCGCTGGTGCCCCAGACCGACAGGCCGACCGAGGTCGGGTACTCGCCGTGATCGGCGAGATACCGCTCGATCAGCGAGTCCGCCATCGCCCGCCCGGTCTCCGCGGCGAGCTGTGAGGGGACGGCTTTCGGATCGACCGAGTAGAAGTTGCGGCCGGTCGGGAGGACGTTGATCAGGCCGCGCAGCGGTGAGCCGCTCGGGCCGGCCGGGATGAACCCGCCGTTCAGCGCATGCAGCACGCGGTCGATCTCGCAGCTGGTCGCCCGGAGGCGCGGGATCACCTCGGTGCCCGCGAATGCGAGGATCTCGCCCACCGCGGGCGGGTGTCCGTCCGCGGCGCGGGCGACGGCGTCGGCACTCCAGTCGCCCGCCGCGCAGTCGCTGACCAGGCCGCGCGCGACCGCTTCGACCCGATCGACCTCGCCGCGCGCGGACTCGTTCTCCGTCAGGCCCAGCGCTTCGCGCAGGCCGGGCAGCGTCTGCGAGCCGCCCCAGAGTTGGCGTGCCCGGAGCATCGCGAGGACCAGGTCGATCTCCATCTCGCCGTCCGGGGCCTGTCCCAGGACGTGCAGCCCGTCGCGGATGGCGGCGTCCTTGATCTCGCACAGCCAGCCGTCCACGTGCAGCAGCATGTCGTCGAAGACATCCTCCTCCGGACGCTCGGCGAGGCCCAGGTCCTGGTCCATCTTGGCCGCGGTCAGCAGGGTCCAGATCTGCTGCCGGATCGCGGGCAGCTTCGCCGGGTCGAGCGCCGAGATGTTCGCGTGCTCGTCGAGCAGCTGCTCGAGCCGGTTGATGTCGCCGTACGACTCCGCCCGCGCCATCGGCGGGATCAGATGGTCGACGAGGACCGCGTGCGCACGTCGCTTGGCCTGCGTGCCCTCGCCGGGATCGTTGACCAGGAACGGATAGATCAGCGGCAGATTGCCCAGGGCCGCGTCGGTCCCGCAGTCGGCCGACATCGCGACCATCTTGCCCGGCAGCCACTCCAGGTTGCCGTGCTTGCCGATGTGGACCACGGCGTCGGCGCCGAATCCCCAGCCGTCGCGGTCGGCGCGCGAGGCCAGCCAGCGGTAGCTGGCGAGGTAGTGATGCGTCGGCGGCAGGTCGGGGTCGTGGTAGATCGCGACGGGATTCTCGCCGAAGCCGCGGGGCGGCTGCACCAGAAGCACGACGTTGCCGAAGGTCATCGCGGCGATCACCAGATCGCCGTCGGGGTTGTGGGTCCGATCGACGAAGAGCTCCCCCGGCGGCGGACCCCAGTGCTCGACGACGTCGGCCCGGAGCTGCTGCGGCAGGGTCTCGAACCACGCGGTGTACTCGGCGGCGGAGACCCGGATCGGATTGGCGGCGAGCGACTCCTCGGTGAGCCAGTCGGCGTCCTGGCCGCCCGCGTCGATCAACGCGTGCATCAGCGTGTCGGGGTCGTCGGCGTCGGCGGTGGCGCCCAGACCCGGCACGGCGTCGTCGCCGGTGACCGGCCCGATGTCATAGCCTGCGGTCCGCAGCGCGCGCAACAGATGGACCAGGGTGCGCGGGGTGTCGAGCCCGACCGCGTTCCCGATGCGCGCGTGCTTCGTCGGATAGGCCGACAGCAGCAGGGCGACGCGCTTGTCGGGCGGGTCGATGTGGCGGAGACGGGCGTGCGCGACGGCGATCCCCGCGACGCGGGAGCAGCGCTCGGCATCGGGCGCGTAGAACGGGAGACCGTTGTCGTCGAACTCCTTGAACGAGAACGGCACCGTGATGATGCGCCCGTCGAACTCCGGCACGGCGACCTGGCTCGCGACGTCGAGCGGCGTCATGCCGTCGTCACCGGCCGCCCAGTCCTCCCGTGACCCGGTGGAGCACAGACCCTGCAGGATCGGAATGTCCAGGGCGGCGAGCCGCTCCACGTTCCACGACTCGTCGTCACCGCCTGCCGAGGCCAGGGACGGCAAGGACCCGCCCGCGGCGAGGACTGTCACCACGAGGGCGTCGTACTCGGCGAAATGCTCGATCAGCTCGTCGGGCGCACTGCGGAGCGAGGCGCAGAAGACGCCGGTGGCGCGGGCTCCCTCGGCCTCGATCGCGTCGCACAGCGCCGCGACGTAGTCGGTGTTGCCCGCCAGATGCTGCGCGCGGTAATACAGCACGGCGACGGAGGGTGCTCCCGCGGGTACGACCGCCGCGGTCCGGTCGAGCAGACCCCAGTCGGGAGTCTCGACCGGCGCATCGAAACCGAGGCCGGTGAGCAGCACCGTGTCCGACAGGAAGTTGTGCACCGCCAGCAGGTTCTCGCGCCCTCCCGCCACGAAGTAGCCGTGCGCCTGTGCGGCGACGCCCGCGGGCACCGTCGACAGGGCCATCAGGTCGGGATCGGGATTGTGCTCACCGGAGAGAACCACCGCCGGCGCCGGACCGGCCAGCACCGCTGCGAGTCCGTCCTCCCACGCCTGCTTTCCGCCGAGCAGGCGGACCACGACGAGGTCGGCACCCTCGAGGAGTTCAGGCAGATCGTCGATCAGAGTGCGGGACGGATTCGCGACGCGGAAGTCGCCGCCGCTGGTGGCTGCGGTCCGCAGGTCGGTGTCGGACGTCGAGAAGAGGGTGATCACAGCGGAACTCCTCGCCGGGAGTCGCGCCCGGCGTCGTGCGGTCACATCGGCCCGGTGGACCGACGGTCGCCTGCCGCAGCGGGTCTGACTCAGGACGCCGGGCGATCGTTCGCCGGAGTCCCACACAGTGGCGCGACCGTGCCGGAATCGAACCGGCTTCCGCGCGGGCGGGCTGCGGTTCACTCTAGGCCATACCCTGGAGGGGTGAACAAACCCGCCGACCGCTGCCCCGGCGTCTTCCGGACTCACCCCGCCGCGGACGGGCATCTCGCCCGGATCCGGCTCTCCGGAGGAAAGATCGAGCCGGCCGCTCTGGAAGCACTCGCGGCGGCCGCCGAGGAGTTCGGCGACGGCGGCATCGAGCTGACCGTGCGTGCGAACCTGCAGGTGCGGGGTATCGCGGCGGACGACGTGGCGCCGTTCGCCGACCGGATTCTGGCTGCCGGACTCGTGACCGACGAGGCCCACGACAGGGTGCGGAACATCGTCGTGTCGACGCTCAGCGGGCGAGTCGGCGGTCGTGCCGACATGTGGTCGGCGGTCGCCGGGCTCGAGACCGAACTTCTTCGGCACGAGTGGACCCAGGCGCTGTCCGGACGATTCTGGTTCGGGTTCGACGACGGTCGCGGCGACGTGGTGTCCCGCGAGCCGGACGTCACCGTGGTCGCGGTCGGCGGTGACGAGGTGGAACTGCATCTCGCGGGCATTCCGACCGGACGGGTGGTGCCGCTCGCCGACGCGCCGACGGCGATGGTGCGGGCCGCCGCAGCGTTCCACGAACAGCGCTCGGACGAATGGCGCATCAACGAGCTGACCTCGGAGGGGCGGAGCGCGATCGCCGCCGGCATCGCCGATCTGGGCCGCCGCGGGTCGGCCTGCGTGCCCGATCGACCGGATCCGGACGGTCCCGTCGTCGGGTGGTTCGAGCAGAGCGACGGGCGCGTGCTGCTCGGCGCGGTCACCGAGTTCGCCAGGCTGAGTTCGCGGCAGGCGCAGTTCGCCGCCGCGATCGGGGTGCCGATCCTGGTGACGCCCGACCGCGAGGTGCTGATCCCGGATCTCACGGAGGACGTCGCCGAGACGGTGGTGCGGGTCCTCGCGCCACTGGGCTTCATCTTCGACGCGACGTCGCCGTGGGTCCGGACGAGCGCCTGTACCGGGTCGCCGGGCTGCGCGAAGTCACTCGCCGACGTTCGCACCGACCTACTCGACCACCTGCAAACGTCCGGTCCTGCCGACGACGGCGTGCGGGAGCACTGGGTCGGTTGCGACCGCGCCTGCGGTTCGCCGAGCGGCGCGCACACCCGGCGCGTCGCGACCGGCGACGGGTATCGCGTCGAACGTCACCGCACGGACCGGTAGGTCTGACCTGCCGCGGTCATGCGTAATCTTGGGCGCACCATGACCGAGTATGTCCGCGACGGTGCCGAGATCTACCGTCAGTCGTTTGCCATGATCCGCGCCGAGTCCGACCTCTCGGCCTTTCCCAGTGACCTCGAACCGGTGGTCGTGCGCATGATCCACGCGTCCGGCCAGACGGACCTCACCAAGAACGTCGTCGCCTCGCCCGGCGTCGTCGCCGCGGCGCGCGCGGCGCTCGCCTCGGGAGGGCCGATCCTCTGCGACACCAACATGGTCGCCTCCGGAATCACCCGGCTGCGGTTACCTGCCGACAATCCGGTCCGCTGCCACCTGAAGGAACCCGGGATCGCCGAGCTCGCCGCACGGATCGGCAACACCCGTACGGCGGCGGCGCTGGAGTACTGGCGCGCTGACCTGGAGCAGGCCGTCGTCGCGATCGGCAATGCCCCGACCGCGCTGTTCGCGTTGCTCGACCTGATCGACCAGGGCTGGCCGAAGCCCGCGGCGATCGTCGGCGCACCGGTCGGCTTCGTCGGAGCGGCGGAATCGTGTGCGGCCCTCGCCGCCCGATCAGACCTGGAGTTCATCACGGTGACGGGACGGCGCGGCGGCTCCGCGATCACCGCTGCGGCGATCAACGCACTCGCGAGCACTGCGGAATGACACCACGAGGACAACGAGCGTCCGCACTCGAAGGAGAAGGAAGCAGCGTGAACGGCAAACTCTGGGGTGTCGGCCTGGGGCCCGGTGACTCCGAACTCGTCACGGTCAAGGCTGCGCGGGTGATCTCCGACGCCGACGTGATCGCCTATCACTGTGCCCGCCATGGGAATTCGATCGCGCGCTCGGTGGCCGAGCCCTACCTGCGCGACGGGCAGACCGAAGAGCGACTGATGTATCCGTTGACGGTCGAGACCACGGATCATCCGGGCGGGTACGCGGGCGCGATGGCCGACTTCTACACCGAGAGCGCCGAGCGGCTGGCGGCGCATCTCGAGGCCGGTCGCGACGTGGTGCTGCTCGCCGAAGGCGATCCGCTGTTCTTCAGCTCTTACATGCACATGCACAAGCGCCTGGTCGAGCGATTCGAGGCCGAGATCATCCCCGGCGTCACTTCGGTCAGCGCGGCCTCGGCAGCCCTCGCGATCCCGCTCGTGGAGGGCGAGGAGACCCTCACCGTGTTGCCCGGCACCGCGGAGCCGGGCGAACTGGTCGCCCACTTCCGGTCGGGTGAGGCGCTCGCGATCATGAAACTCGGGCGCACCTTCGTGAAGGTGCGCGACGCCCTGGCGGCCGCCGGGCGACTCGACGAGGCCTGGTATGTCGAGCGCGCATCCACCGGTCGACAGCGGGTGGAGCGTGTCGCCGACGTCGATCCGTCGACCGTCCCCTACTTCTCGTTGATCGTGGTTCCCGGCCGACGGAACAACCCGCTGGCCGCGAGCGGCGACCGGCCGCGCGGCGAGGTGGTCGTCGTCGGTCTCGGCCCCGGGCCGGTCGACCAGACGACCCCGCAGGTTGCCGCCGAACTCGCGGCGGCGACCGATCTCGTCGGCTACAAGACCTACCTGAACCGGGTCGTCGCGCGGCCCGGCCAACGCGTGCACGCGAGCGACAACCGTGTCGAGGCCGAGCGCGCCGAGTTCGCCCTCGATCTGGCCGCCCGCGGCGCGCGCGTGGCGGTGGTGTCGTCGGGCGACCCAGGAGTGTTCGCGATGGCGACAGCGGTCGCCGAAGTCGCGTCCGAGGACCGGTGGTCGACGGTTCCGGTCCGGGTGGTGCCCGGCGTGAGCGCCGCACACGCGGTGGCCGCCGCGGTGGGCGCTCCCATCGGACACGACTTCGCAGTCATCTCGTTGTCGGACCTCCTCAAGCCCGGCTCGGTCATCGAGGAACGATTGCGGCACGCCATCGCCGCGGACCTGGTGATCGCGATCTACAACCCGGCCTCGCCCAAGCGCCTCGAGCAGATCCACCGTCTGAAGGAGCTTCTCGTCGAACTCATCCCGGCCGACCGCGTGGTGGTCCAGGGACGCGACGTCGGTGGACCCGGCCAGCGGCTGACGGTGACGACGGCGGCCGAGTTCGACCCGTCGACGGTCGACATGCGAACCCTGCTGATCGTCGGGTCCTCGATGACGACGCTGGTCCGGCGTGCGGCGGGCGACCTGGTGTTCACGCCACGCCGCTACGAGTAGCTCCGGCGCGCATTTTCCATCCAGCGGTAAACCGTCTGTTCCCCGCGGCGATCCACCCCTACCGTCGCCAGTGACGTGAATCACCTCTGGACGGAGCTGCCGTGGCGAACTGGACTCATCATCGGGCCTCGATCAACGGAATCGAGATGCACTACGTGACCGAGGGCGAGGGTCCGCTCGTCGTGCTGCTGCACGGATTCCCGCACACCTGGTTCAGCTGGCGTCACCAGATCGGTGCGCTGGCCGAGGCGGGCTATCGGGTGGTCGCACCGGATCTGCGCGGGATGGGCCAGACCGAGGTCCCCGGTCGGCTCGAGGACTACCGCGTCGACCATGTGGTGGCCGACGTCCTCGGTCTGCTCGACCATCTCGGCGAGCAGCGCGCCGTCTTCTCCGGTCTGGACTTCGGACAGTTCATCGCCTACGACATCGCGATCGAACACCCGGAACGGGTCCGCGGCCTGATCGGGATGCAGAATCCGTTCTACGCGGCCTACGACCGCCTGCCGAGCGAGATCGAACGCGAACGCGGACGAGAGCACTTCAACCACATGTCGTACTACCTGGACGATCCGATGACCGCGGCGCAGGACATGGACGCGCATCCGCGGGAGATCCTGACCAAGATCTATCACGTCCTCTCGGGCGACGGCGATTTCATGCAGGTCTGGCAGAGTCCACCGGGCGTCACATACCGGCAGGCGCTGCCCGTGCCGCCGCCGTTGCCGTGGTCGTGGCTGACCGAGTGGGAACTGGAGACGTACGTCTCGGAGTACGCGCGCAGCGGCTTCAGCGGTGGCGTCAACTGGTACCTCGCGGGTGACATGAACTGGGAGTACCGCCGCGACCGCGGAGATTCGATCACCCGTGTCCCGTTCTACTTCCTGTGCAGCGCCGGTGACGTCGACCTGCTGAACTGGCACGGCGACGATCCGATCGAGGCGCTGAAGGAACACCACGCCGATGTGCGGGCGGTTCGGACCGTCGACGGCGGCGGGCATCTGCTCGCCATGGAGAATCCGGAGGCGGTCAACAAGGTGCTGCTCGAGTTCCTCGACGACCTCGGCTGAGTCGGTCAGCCGGTCGCGGTCGCGTCCCTGACGAGTATCGCCAGGGCCTCCTCCGGGGTCGCGGCCCGATCTATTCCCTCCGGTTCGGCGGGACGCTCGACCACCACGACTTCGATGCCGAGTTCGGCCGCGGCGCGCAGCTTCGCCGACGTCATCTCGCCGCCGCTGTTCTTGGTGACCAGGACGTCGATGGCGTGCTCACGCAGCAGTGCACGTTCCCCGGCGATGTCGTAGGGCCCGCGCGAGCGGAGCACGCGAGACCTCGGCGGCAGCGGCCCGTCGGGCTCGTCGACGACGCGGATCAGAAACCAGGCGTCCGAGACGTCGGCGAAGGCTGCGACGTCTTGTCTGCCGGTGGTGAGGAAGATCCGGCCGCCGCGATCGGCGACGGCCCCGGCCGCCGCCCGGATGTCCGAAACCACGGCCCATCGGTCCGCCGCGGCCGGTGTCCACGGCGGTCGTGCCAGACGCAGATAACGCACACCGGCCCGGGTGGCGGCGGCGACCGCATTGGGCGTGATCCGGGTGGCGAACGGGTGTGTCGCGTCGAGAACCGTCGTGATGCCGTTGGCGGCGATCCAATCGGCGAGCCCGTCCACCCCGCCGAAGCCGCCGACCCGTACCTCACCGACCGGCAGCCGGGGGTTCGCCACCCGCCCCGCCAGCGACGTCACGAAGTCGACGCCCGCGTCGTCCAGCAGACGGGCGACGGCGCGAGCCTCGCCGGTGCCGCCGAGGATCAGAACCCGGACCTCAGGCATCGCGGTCCGCACGGAGCTTGGTCATCCGGGCGTGGGAGTACAGGTAACTGTCGGTGAGTGCCGGCTGGGCGTCGGCGTCGAGGACGCGACCGACGAAGATTACCGCCGTCTTGGTGATTCCGGCAGCGGCCAGCTCCGCGGGCAGGTCAGCCAGCGCGCACCGCACGATCCGCTGATCGGGTCGGGAGGCGAACGCGACGGTCGCGGTCGGACAGTCCGGTCCGTAATGGGGAGCGAGTTCGTCGACGATCTGCGCTGTCCGGTGCGCGGCCAGATGCAGCGCGAGCGTCACGCCGCTGCGCGCAAGAGAGGCGAGGTCCTCCCCCGGCGGCATGTCGGTGGACAGCGTCGAGACGCGGGTGACCAGCAGGCTCTGGCCGACGCCCGGCACGGTGAGCTCGGTGTCCAGCGCGGCCGCGGCTGCCGCGAAGGCCGGGACACCGGGCACCAGCTCGTAGTCGACGCCGAGCTCGCGGAGTCGCCGGAGCTGCTCGGTGAGCGCCGAGTACAGCGCCAGGTCGCCCGAATGCAGTCGTGCGACGTCGTGTCCGGCGGCGTCGGCCCGCGCCAGTCGGGCGACGATCTCAGTCAGTGGCATCTTCGCGGTGTTCACCACCTCGGCACCCGCGGGCAGCCGGTCGAGGAGTTCCTCGGGCACCAGCGAGCCCGCGTACAGGCAGACGTGGCAGCGGCCGAGGATCTCGGCGCCTCGGACGGTGATCAGGTCGGCCGCGCCGGGACCGGCGCCGATGAAATAGACGGTCACGAGTCCTCCTGTGTTGCAGCGTCTTTCACGGCCGCCCACTGAATGATCGGCAGTGCCGGCCGCCACGCCGACATGGTGCCGAGGGGCGCGGCTCGCTCCACCGAGATCCTGGTCAGAGATCCGCCGAGCCGCGCGTGGGCGTCGACGAACAGTTGCTGCGTCTCGATCGCGACGGCGTTGCCGACGATCAGTCCGCCGGGGGCGAGGGCGCGCCACGCGTCGTCGAGGACCGTGCGGTCCGCGCCGCCGCCGAGGAAGACGGTGTCCGGCGACGGTGCCGCGGCGAACGCCTGCGGGACCGAGCCCGCGAGGGTCAGTCGATGCCCGACCCCCAGGCGCTCGGCGTTGCGTCTGACGGTCACCGCCCGATCCCGATCGGCTTCGAAGGCGACGACCCGGCCGTCCCGCGTCGCGCGCAGCCACTCGATGCCGATGCTCCCCGAACCCGCACCGACGTCCCACAGCAGTTGGCCGGCCGCCGGGCGCAGCGCCGACACCGTCAGGGCCCGAACGGTCTGCTTGGTGAGCTGGCCGTCGCTGACGTAGACGCCGTCCGGTAGTCCCGGGGCACGCGAGGCGCTGGGCCCCCGGCAGTCCAGGGCGACGATGTTCAACGGTGCGCACGGCGTGCGGTCCCACTCGGACGCGGTGCCGCTCCGCATCGCCTGCCCGCCTCCCCCCAGGTTCTCCAGCACCGTCACGCCGGTCCGCCCGAAACCGTGATCGTCGCAGAGCGCGGCGAGTGCGGCGGGCGTCGACCCGTCGCGCGAGAGAACGAGCAGCCGCACACCGTCGCCGAGTTCCGGCACGACGGCTTCGGGCGGCGCGGTGACGGTGCTGACGACGACGGTCGTCGCCAGATCCCAGCCGAGCTCCGCCGCGGCCAGTGACACGCTCGACGGCGCCGAGATCACCGTCACCCGGTCGCGTCCGACGGCGTTGACGATGGTGGTACCGATGCCGTGGAACATCGGATCGCCACTGGCCAGCACATGGACGACCGGCTCGGTTCGGTCCGCCAGCACATCACGCAGGTGGTCGGACATCGGCGAGGTCCAAGGAACCGCACGTCCCGCGACATGTCCGTCGATCAGCGACACCTGGCGGGCCGAACCGTAGACGACCGCGGCGTCGGCGAGTGCGTCCCGCGCCCGGCCGCTGAGCCCCGGCCACCCGTCCGCGCCGATGCCGACGACGACGAACCGCGTCATCGCGGGAGCCTTCGCCACACCGCACGAGGCAGCAGTCGCATGCCGAAGAACATCGGCCGGAGCACGCCGGGGATCCATACCTCGCCCCGGCCCCTGCGGTAGGCCTTGGCGACGGCGTCGGCCACCTGGTCGGCGGTGCGGGAGAAGGGCGCGGGCTTCACACCCGAGTCCATGAGCTCGCGGGTCATCGACCCGATCACGAACCCGGGCCGCGCCAGCAGCAGGTTCACCCCGGTGCCGTGAAGTGCGTCGGCGAGGCCGCTCGCGAAGCCGTCGAGCCCGGCCTTGGTGGAGCCGTAGACGTAGTTCGCGCGTCGGACGCGGACGCCGGCGACCGACGAGAACGCGATGATCGTGCCCGCGCCCTGCCTCCTCAATGCGACCGCGAGCGGAGTCATGACGCTGATCTGCGCGTAGTAGTCGGTGTGCGCGATCTGCAGGGCGTGCTCGACGTCGGTCTCCGATCGGGCCGCGTCGCCGAGGATGCCGAACGCGACGATCGCGACGTCGATCGGCGCGTCGCGCTGAAACAGCGAATCGATCAGCGCGGGATGAGAGGCGATGTCGTCGGCGTCGAACTCGACGGTGTCGACCGACGTCGCTCCCGCCGCCAGCAGAGCTGCGGACTCCTGCGCCAGATCGTCGGGTCGGCGAGCGGCCAGCACCACCCGGTGCCCGGCCGCGAGGCGACTCGCCGTCGCCACGCCGATCTCACTGCGCCCACCGAAGACCACGATCGTTCCCACCGACCCAGTATCGCCGGTCGCCTCGGCGGGTGTCGTGGCCGGGTCGGTCGTACCGGTGCCCGGCCGATACCGTTGGCGCTATGAGCCGAACCGCCGCCGATCTCTCCGCCGATGCGCTGCAGATGCTGACCGAGTACCACCTCTCGACACTGGCGACGACCCGCGCCGATGGGACGCCTCATGTGGTCGCGGTCGGCTTCACGTTCGACGAGGCGACGGCCAAGGCTCGGGTGATCACGTTCGAGGGCTCGCAGAAGGTCCGCAACGCCGACCGCGGCGGTCGTGCGGCGCTCACTCACGTCGACGGTCCGCGCTGGCTCACGCTGGAAGGCCCCGTCACGGTCCGCCGCGACGCCGCGTCCGTCGCCGACGCCGAGGCCCGCTACGCCGCCCGCTACCGGACGCCGAAGCCGAACCCGCGCCGCGTGGTCATCGAGATGGACGTCGACCGGGCGATGGGGTCGGCAGGCATGTTCGCCTGAGCGTCATGGACCGCAGGTCGGTTCGAGTAGCCCGCGAACGGAGTGAGCGAGCGTCTCGAGACTTGCGTTGTCAGCGGGCGAGTCTGTCAGGAAGGTCCGGTATTTCTGCAGGTCAGGCACGAACAAAGTGAGCGACGAGATCAAGGCTGTCGTTTGGTGTCTCCTGGTGGCACCAAACGACAGCCCTAGTCCGTCAGCGTGCGGATCTTTAAGGAAGGCCCAGTATTTCCGCTGGTGATGACTCCAGGGTTGTCGAGTAGCGAGAAACGAAGTGACGGGGGTATCGAGACGACGTGGGGATCTCGATACGCCGCGGCGCTTGCGCGCCGGGGCTACTCGATCGGCCTGGGGGCGGCAGGCCAGGCTGGGGCGGACCTTCGCACAAACGCGTCGGGCGCAGCCCCTTGAGGCTCGACACGCTCGCTCACTCCGTTCGCGGGCTGCTCGACCAACCTGGGAGCGGCTCACAGCCTTTGAGCGACCGAGCGTGACCAGAGGAAATGCAGGACCTGCCTTACCGGCCCCCTACCGCATCCTGGAACGGCTAGCCCGGCAGCACCACCAATCCGTGCGGGCGGGAGTTCACCGGCTCGCAGCCGTCGGCAGTGACGATGACGATGTCCTCGATCCGGGCGCCCCAGTCGCCGCCGAAGTAGATGCCGGGTTCGACGCTGAAGGCCATCCCCTCGCGCAGGACGTCGTCGTTCCCGGCGACGATGTACGGCTCCTCATGCACCGACAGGCCGATGCCGTGACCGGTGCGGTGAATGAACCGCTCGCCCAGCCCGGCGTCGGCGAGGACGTTCCGCGCCGCCGCGTCGATGCTCTCCGCGGTCACGCCGGGACGCACGGCGGCGACCGCGGCGGCCTGGGCACGCTCGAGGACCGCGTACGCCTCCGCGACGTCGGCTCGGGGCTCGCCGAAGCAGTAGGTGCGCGTCGAGTCGGAGTTGTAGCCGGGTTCCACCGGTCCGCCGATGTCGATCACGACGACGTCGTCGACCCCGATCACTCGCTCCGACTGCTCGTGATGCGGATCGGCACCGTGCGGACCCGAGCCCACGATGATGAACTCGGCATGCGTGTGTCCCTCGGCCCGAATCGCCGCGTCGATGTCGGCGGCGACGTCGGCCTCCGTCCGGCCCGGCTTCAGAAACTCACCCATCCGCGCGTGCACCCGGTCGATCGCCGCGCCCGCACGCCGGAGCGCATCGAGTTCGGCGGCGTCCTTGATCATCCGCAGCTCCCGTAGGACCGGGGTCGCGAGAACGGGGGCGACGGTCGTCCGCTGCGCGACCGGGATCAGGTGCAGCGCCGGCAAGGTGTCTGAAACTGCAAGGCGCGCATCGCCTCCCAGCCCGTCGAGGGCCAACGCATACGGATCTTCGCCGTCCACCCAGTCGGCGACGGTGAGTCCGAGATCGCCGATCGCCGAGTCCCGGAGCGCCGCGAGTTCCAGACGGGCGGTCACGACGCGAGCCCGGCCCCGTGCCGGAATCACCAGCACGGTGAGGCGTTCGAAGGTCTCGGCCGCGGACCCGGTGAGGTACCGGAAGTCCGGTCCGGTGCCGACGACGATCGCGTCGAATCCTGCTCGGTGAGTGAGTTCTGCCGCTCGCTCGAGGCGGCGGGCGTAGACGTCGGAGTCGAATCTGGTGGCCATGCGCCAAGCGTATTTCACGACGGGTGTGACAAGGTGATGATCATGACCGGATCGGTGATGCTCCTCGACGGCGCGAGTCTGTGGTTTCGTTCGTTCTATGCACTGCCGGAGAAGATGACCGCACCCGACGGTCGACCGGTCAATGCCGTGCGAGGTTTCGTCGACACCATCGCGGCGCTGGTCACCACCCATCGGCCCACCCGTCTGGTGGTCTGCCTCGATCTGGACTGGCGGCCCGCGTTTCGCACCGAGCTGATCCCGTCTTACAAGGCGCATCGAGTCGCGGCCGAAGGCGACGGCGCGGAGGAGGTACCCGACACCCTCACTCCGCAGGTCGACATGATCCTCGACGTCCTTCGATGTGCGGGCATCGCCACCTCCGGTGCCCGGGGCTGTGAAGCCGACGACGTGATCGGCACCCTCGCGTTCCACGAAGCGGTCGACGACGTCCTCGTCGTCAGCGGCGACCGTGATCTGCTCCAGGTGGTCGCCGACGATCCCGTGCCGGTTCGGGTGCTCTACGTCGGTCGCGGTCTGGCGAAGGCGGAACTGATGGGACCGGAGGAGGTCTCAGCGAAGTACGGGGTGCCTGTCGACCGCGCGGGCGTCGCCTATGCCGAGATGTCGATCCTGCGCGGCGATCCGTCCGACGGACTCCCCGGCGTTCCCGGAATCGGCGAGAAGACCGCAGCGAAACTGCTGACCCAGTTCGCGAGCCTCGACGCTCTCGAATCTGCGGCCGGGGACCCGACGGCGCCGGTGCCGACGCGCGCCCGCAACTCCATCCTCAACTCGGTGGAGTACCTCGCGGCCGCCCGCACGGTCGTCGCGGTGCGCACCGATGCCGACACGATCGACAGCACCGACTCCGATGCCCTGCCGCCCGCCCCCGCTGATCGCGCCGGCCTCGACCGGCTGGTCGACGAGCTCGGGATCGACGCGAGCATCGGCCGGCTCGCCAAGGCCCTCGAATGGTGACGCGCCCGGCGGATCCCTCCGCCGGGCGCGTCAGCTCATCGATTCGCGCAGGTCGTCGACCGAGTCAGTTGGTGGGCCGAGAGACCTCGTAGGTCCCGCTGTCGTCCTTGACGGTGACCGTGACGTGCTTGTTCTCACCGTTCACCTTCACCGAGCAGGTGAACGTGTGTCCCGTTTCCACTTTCTGGCCGCTGGGGCAGTCGACGGAGGTCACGTCCTTCAAACCGTATCCCTCGGGTTCCGGGGTGGTGAGGATCTTCGTCACGCCGTCCTGCACCGCGGACTGGTTGAGGTCCTTGCTCGCCCACTTCGGCCACACGAAGGCCGTCAACGCGATCACCGCGGCGATCAGCACCAGCACGCCGACGACGATTCCGACGATCTTGCCGGTCGACTTCTTCGACGCGGGTGCCTGCGGCGGTGCGTACGGATTGAGCGTCGGGTCGCCGCTCAGCTGCCCCGATTGCCCGTACTGCGACTGCCCGAACTGCGATTGGCCGAACTGAGTCTGCGAGCCGGGGACCTGACCGTACGGCTGCTGCTGACCGTACGCCGGTGGCCCCGCAGCGTACGGATTCTGCTGGGGCGCACCAGGCGGCGTCTGCGGCTGACCGTACTGAGCGGGCGCCACGAACTGTCCGGGCGCCGGCTGTCCGGCGCCGTACTGGGGCTGGCCGTACTGGGGAGGAGCTCCCGGCGTTTCCTGACCGTACGCCGGAGCGCCGATCGGCGGCTGACCGAGTTGCTCGGTCGGACCCGCGGACTGCTCCTGCTGCCACGGGCTCGCCTGGGCGGCCGCCGGCGGCGTCACGATCGTCGTCTCAGCGGCCGGATCCGGTGCACCTGCGGACGGAGTCTCCGACGCACCCGGGCGCGGCACCACCGTGGTCTTCTCGTCCTCCGGCTGTCCCGGAGCGGTGGGCTCGTTCCCGTTCGTCATGTCGCGCCTTCCTCCTCTGAAAGTGCCCCTGAGCGCTGGCTGGTGTCACGTTACCGCAGGGATTCAATCCAATTCGGATGCGACGACACCGCGTCGAACACCCTTGACAGCCTTCCGCGCGGCCTCGGCGAGACTCGATTCGGGCTCGACGCTGCCTCGCACCTGTTCGAGGAGGTCGATGACCTGGCGGTTCCATCGGACGAAGTCGCCCGGCGAGAGCATCTGTCCGCGTTCCGACGCGGCGAGAAGGGCCTCGCGCAACGATCTTCCCGACGCCCACGCGCCGATCGCGACGCAGAATCCGGTGTCCGGTTCACGCGTCTGAACGACGCCGTGCCGCTCCTGGACCTCGTTAGTCGCGTGCCAGACTTCGACGGTCGCCACGAGCGCATCGCGGAGCGCCTTGTTTCCAGGCATCGAATCGATCCCGCCGGTGTACGAATCCCGTCTGGACTCGTACACCATCGCCGACACCACGGCGGCCAGGTCCGGCGGCGACAACCGATCCCAGATGCCGGCGCGGATGCACTCGGCGACCAGCAGGTCGCTCTCGGAGTAGATCCGCCGCAACACCGCACCGGTCGGGGTCACCGCCAGTTCGCCTGCGTCGTCAGTCTCCAGATACGACAGTTCCGTCAGGACCCCGGTGATCGCGTCGAACTCGGTCTCCAGGGCGGCAGTCCGCTCGTCGACGGCTCGTTCCAGACCGTCGATGTCGCGAAGCAGACGGTGACGCCGCTCGGCGAGCCGGTGCAGGTCGTCGATCCCGCCGAGTTTGTGCACCGGGTGCTTCTTGAGGCGATTGCGGAGTTCGACGAGTCGCAGATCGCTCTCCGACTGCTTCTTCCGTTTGGTGTTGCGCCCACGCGGGCGGTCGATCCCACTCGATCTCAGCATGGCGACCAAGTCGCGCCGACCGTGTGCGCTGCGCCGATTCGCGGACTTCGGGATCCGCAGGTTCCCCAGCACCTCCGGCGGGTTCACGAAGTCCCGGACTCCGACGCGTCCGACCCACCCGTCCTCGCACAGCACCAGTGGCTTCGGGTCCCGGTCGATCGCCGCCGGTTCGAGCACCACCGCGAGCCCGCGGTGCCTCCCGGTGTTGAGCCCGATCACATGTCCCGGCTTCAACGCCAGAAGGTCCTCGGAGACCGCGTCCGACGCCTCCATCCGGCGGACGAACTTCGCAGCGCGTTCCTGTCTGCGGATGTCCTCCCGGAGCGAGACGTACTCGAGGAAGGCCTCGGGAGCGAGGCCATGACGTTCCGTGGAGTGCTCGAGTTCGCCGTCGACCTTGCGCAATGTCAGTCGCGCACGGTCGAGCTGGCGGGCCTGGCCGACGACGGATCGGTCGGTCTGGAACTGCGCGAACGACCGACGCAGCAGATCGCGCGACCCCTCGACGCCGAGGCGGTCGATCAGATTCATCGCCATGTTGTACTCCGGCGCGAACGAGCTCCGAAGGGGGAACGTCCGTGCGCCGGCCAGCCCGGCCAGGCGGTCGGGCACGACCTCCGGTGTCCAGACGACGACCGCGTGTCCCTCCACGTCGATCCCGCGACGGCCGGCCCGCCCGGTCAGCTGGGTGTACTCCCCCGGCGTGAGGTCGACGTGCGCCTCGCCGTTGTACTTCACCAGTCGTTCGAGGACGACGCTCCGCGCCGGCATGTTGATGCCCAACGCGAGGGTCTCGGTCGCGAAGACGACCTGCACCAGTCCCTCGACGAAGAGCTCCTCGACCGCCTGCCGAAAGGTCGGCAGCAGACCCGCGTGATGCGCGGCGAAGCCGCGGCGCAGCCCTTCGCGCCATTCGTCGACGCCGAGCACGTCGGCGTCGCCCGGCGCGAGCGCTTCCAGATGCCGGTCGACGATCGCGTCGACGGCCTGGACCTGGTGCGGTTCGAGCAGATTCAGATCGGAGCGCAGGCACTGCGCGAGGGCGCCGTCGCATCCTTTGCGCGAGAAGATGAACGTGATCGCCGGCAGGAGCCCGTTCTCCTCCAGCAGCCTGATCAACCGCGGCCGGGAGATCCCGGTGCCGCCCCGCCGCCGTTCGCGGGCCAGGCGTTCCCGGTAGCCGCCGACCGCGTCGTCGGACAGGAGCCGATGCTTGATGTAGCGATTCAGCTCGGGATTGACCTGCCCCGGATGCTTGCGGTCGAAGAGTCCGAACATCCGGTTCGCGACCAGCATGTGCTGATGCAGCGGCACCGGCCGGTGCTCGTCGACGATCACCGCGGTGTCGCCGCGGACGGTGGTGATCCAGTCGCCGAACTCCTCGGCGTTGCTGACGGTCGCCGAAAGGCTGACGACGCGGACAGCCGGGTCGAGGCCCAGGATCACCTCCTCCCACACGGCGCCCCGGAATCGGTCGGCCAGGAAGTGGACCTCGTCCATCACCACATGCGAGAGGCCTCGCAGTGCCGAGGAGTCGGCGTACAGCATGTTCCGCAGGACCTCGGTGGTCATCACGACGACGGGAGCCCCGGAGTTGATCGAGTTGTCACCGGTCAGCAGCCCGACGTTCTCCGCACCGTGCACGTCGACGAGATCGTGGAACTTCTGATTGCTGAGCGCTTTGATCGGGGTGGTGTAGAAGCACTTGGTGCCGTGTGCGAGCGCCAGGTGCACGGCGAACTCGCCGACGATGGTCTTACCCGCGCCGGTGGGTGCACACACCAGGACCCCCTGCCCGGATTCGAGAGCGAGGCACGCGCGGTGCTGAAACGGATCGAGGGAGAAGCCGAGTCGGGCGCTGAACGCAGTCAGCTGCGGGCCGGTCTCGGAAAGATCGTGGGTGGTCATCCCCTACAGGATGTCATCGAATGCGCTTTGCGTCCGAATGGGTTTGCGATCCGCTGATGCACCGATCGGTCCGGCGGGCTCCACGGGCGCCGGACGGTCGATCACGGCGATACCCGGATCGGCGCTGTCGGACCCCAGGGGCGAAGCCTGGTCGTCGGGCAGGTTGAGCCAGTCCGGATCCTTCTTGGCCTTGCGGCGGTCGTGAATCCGAGAGATCTGAATGGCCATCTCCAGCAGCACGGTCAGCGCCACCGACAGCGCGAGCATGGTGAACGGATCCTGGCCCGGGGTGACGACGGCCGCGAACACGAACATCGCGAAGATCAGTCCGCGGCGCCAGCGCTTGAGCCGCTCGTAGGTGAGCACGCCGACGAAGTTGAGCGCGATGATCAGCAGCGGCAGTTCGAAGCTGATGCCGAACAGGATGAGCAGGTGCAGCATGAAGCTGAAGTACTGGTCGCCGGCCAGTGCGGTGACCTGAACGTCGTTGCCGATGGTGAGCAGGAAGTGGAACGCCTTCGAGACCACGAGGTAGGCCAACACCGCTCCGGTGACGAACAGGATGCTGGCGGCGACCACGAAACCGATGCCGTAGCGACGTTCGTTCTTGTGCAGGCCCGGGGTGATGAAACGCCAGATCTGCATCAGCCAGATCGGGCACGCGAGCACGACACCCGCGGTGAGCGCCACCTGCAGACGTAGCATGAACTGGTCGAAGGGACCCGTCGCCAGGAGTCGGCATTCGCCGTCCGGCGTCAGTGAGGCACGCGTCGACGCGGGCAGATCGCAGTACGGCCCGCGCAGCAGTTCGCCGAGCGACTCGATACGCCAGAGTCCGTGGCTGTACCAGACGAAGCCGATGACGGTGGTCACCGCGATGGCGATCATCGAGATGACGAGCCGGGTCCTCAGCTCATAGAGATGCTCGGCCAACGGCATCGAGCCGTCGGGATTGACCCTGCTTCGTCGTTGACGAGGATCGAATCGACCGAGTGAGAATCGCTTGCGCACCCCAGTCGTGTGCGGCTAAGCCGTCTTCTTGTCGTTCGACTGCGGCGAACCGTCCGCACCCGGGACCTGTTCCGGCGCCGACGGCAGCTCCCGCGAGGCCTCGCCGGACTCGGTGTTCGACGACTTGCCGTCGCTCTGCATCTCCTGCATCTCCGACTTGAAGATCCGCAGCGAACGGCCGAGGCCGCGTGCCGCTCCGGGGAGCTTCGCCGAGCCGAACAGCAGCACCAGCACCAGCAGAACGACTGCCCAGTGCCACGGCGACATCGCACCCATAATTCAACCCTTCGAAAGGAAATCAGTCTCGGTGCTCCAGTCTACCGAACGACCGCCGCTTCGGCGCGGTCCGGTTTCGGTGGCTATCCCATGGTTGTCGAGAAGCTCGCCGGACCGGTCGGACACGGACCTACGCGCGGTAGCGGTCGCGCGCGGCGCGGGCACCGGTCGCGACGAGGGACGAGGTGCCGTCGACGTCCTCGAGCAACCGCACGCGGCCACCGAAACCGAGCAGAAATCGCGCCAGCCACTGCGGTGAGCCGTACCTGATCGTGGCACTGATCGGCCCCTCGGGTTCTTCCGCGAGTTCCTCGTCCGCCTCGGCCGCGTAGTACTCGAGAAGCCACACCGCGTCCGGGTCGATCTCGATGCGCGCCGTGGGCAGTTCTCCGGTGAGGACGCTGAACCCCGTCGGCTCCGGCGGGACCACATCGGCGGGCGGTCGCGACTCCTCCCCGGTCTCCTCGGCCGATTCGATGCGGTCGAATCGGAACAGGCGGATGCCCTCGGACGATCGGCACCATGCCTCGAGGTAGGTGTTCCCGTCGACGGCTTTGATCAGGATCGGATCGACGGTGCGCTCGGTGACCTCGTCGCGACTGGCTGTGTAGTACGTCAGGCGCAGTGCTCGCCGCTGCTCCATCGCCCGACGGATCACCGCGTCGACCGGACGCTCCTCGTCGACGGCGACGGCATCGGCGCTCACCGCGCGATGGGTGCTTCCCATCGCCTCCTCGATCTTGGCGATCGCGCTCCGGACCGCGTCCGCCTCGGCGGCACCACGCGTCTCCGAGAGCATGTTCAGGGCCATGAGCAGCACGTTCGCCTCCGGCCCGGTCAGTCGCAGGGGGTGATCGATGCCTGCCGCGAACACGACGCTGACGTAACCGTCCCAGAACTGGATGTCGATGAGGTGTTCGGGGCCGTAGCCGGGCAGACCGCACACGTACAGCTGCTCGAGGTCGGACTGGAGCTGGCTCGGCGTGAGTCCCAGGTCCGCGGCCGCCGTCGAGAGTTTGATGCCCGGGCGGGCGAGGAAGTACGGGACCATCGCGAGCAGGCGCGACAACCGCGTCGGGTTCGGTCCGGTCATGCGGTCGCCTCCATCGTGATCAATGCGTCCAGCCCGGCGATCACGTCCGCCCGCAGATCCGCGGGAGACAGAACCACGGCGTCGGGACCGGCCGCGAGCACCACCCGCCGCAGACCCGACCGGGAGGTGATGTCGATCGTCAACAGGTCGCCGTCGTCGTCACCCAGGCGGTGCGGCGTGGCCGACGTCGCCATTCGCCGCAGCCCATGTGCACGGCCGACGGCCACCCAGACCTCGGCGGTCGCCCCGCCGTCGGCATGGGCGAGGTCGGCGGCCTCGTTCACGATCGCCTGGATGTTCGCGGACGCGGGCACGACCACCGACCCCGGCTCCTCGAAGGCCTCGACGTCGGAGATGCGCGAGATACGGAACGTGCGGACCGCATCGCGGTCACGGTCGTGGCCGGTCACGTACCACCGTCCGCGACCGCCCGCGATGCCCCACGGTTCGAGGGTTCGCGTCTTCCGGCCACGCGCCGACCGGTGGGTGAAGGTCACCGGCTGGCCGACGTCGATCGCCGACAGCAGTCCGGTGATCGCCCGCTCGTCACCGAGCGACCGTGCCGATCCCTCCTGCAGGACACCGACCTCGTCGTCCGGCACCACTTCGATGCCCGCGGCGCGCAGCTTGAGCACCGCGGTCTGGAAGACGGCGGCCACCGAGGGCTCGCGCCACACCGCTGACGCAGCGGCGATCGCCGCCGCCTCGGCGCGGTCGAGTGTGATCTCCGGCAGTGCGTACTGGTCCGGATCGATGCGGTAGCCCTCTTCGCCGCTGGGATTGCGGCCGGTCTCGACCGGGATGCCCATCTCGCGCAGCAGGGCCTTGTCTCGTTCGAGCATTCGCTTGAACGAGTCGGCGCTCTGCTCGGACTCCATGTAGCCGTTGACGTTCGCACGGATGTACACCGCGGGCACGAAGGTTCGGGCAGACATCAGGCAGACGACGAGGTTGACAAGTCGCTCGTTCTTCGCGGTCACGTGTCCACTTTAGGTGCTACATCGACGCGATCAGCCGATCGACGCGCTCGTCGACGTTGCGGAACGGGTCCTTGCAGAGGACGTTCCGTTGCGCCTGATCGTTGATCTTCAAGTGCACCCAGTCGACGGTGAAGTCGCGTCCGGCCTTCTGCGCCGCGGTGATGAAGTCGCCGCGAAGCTTCGCGCGAGTGGTCTGGGGTGGGGTCGACGTCGCCGCGTCGATCTCCTCGTCCGTCGTCACCCGCGCCGCGAGTCCCTTGCGCGAGAGCAGATCGAACACTCCGCGGCCTCGACGGATGTCGTGATACGCGAGGTCGAGCTGCGCGATCTTCGGATCGGTGAGCTCCATCGAGTACCGGTCCTGGTAGCGCTGCAGCAGCTTCCGCTTGATCACCCAGTCGATCTCGGTGTCGACGCCGCTGTAGTCGTCGCTCTCGACCGCGTCGAGTACCCGTCCCCACAGGTCGACCACCCGGTCCAGCGTCGGATCCGGGGTGCGCGTCGCCAGATGCTGCACCGCCCGGGCGTGGTATTCGCGCTGGACGGCCAGCGCCGTCGCGGTGCGGCCGCCGGCGAGCCGGATCTCCCGCCGTCCGGAGGGATCGTGGCTGATGTCGCGGATGGCGCGGATCGGGTTGTCGAGCGCGAAGTCGTGGAAGGAGATCCCCGACTCGATCATCTCCAGAACCAGCAGCGCCGATCCCACCTTGAGCATGGTGGTGGTCTCCGACATGTTGGAGTCGCCGACGATCACGTGGAGCCGCCGATACTTCTCCGCGTCGGCGTGCGGCTCGTCCCGGGTGTTGATGATCGGCCGCGAGCGGGTGGTCGCCGACGAGACGCCCTCCCAGATGTGGTCGGCCCGCTGCGAGAGGCAGTACCTCGCCTCGTGTCCGACCGTCAGCACCTTCCCCGCGCCGCAGATCAGCTGCCGGGTCACCAGGAACGGGAGGAGCACGTCGGAGACGCGGCCGAACTCCCCGACCCGGCTCACCAGGTAGTTCTCGTGACAGCCGTATGAATTGCCCGCGGAATCGGTGTTGTTCTTGAACAGGTAGATGTCACCGCCGATGCCCTCGGCGGCCAACCGCTCCTCGGCGTCGACGAGCAACTCCTCGAGGATCCGTTCACCGGCGCGGTCGTGCGCGATCAGCTGTGCGACCGAGTCGCACTCGGCGGTCGCGTACTCCGGATGAGAGCCGACGTCGAGGTAGAGTCGCGCGCCGTTGGTCAGGAAGACGTTCGACGACCGTCCCCAGGCGACCACCCGGCGGAACAGGTAGCGGGCCACCTCGTCTGGACTCAGGCGTCGCTGCCCCTTGAATGTGCAGGTGACACCGAATTCGGTCTCGATGCCCATGATCCGTCGTTCCACGGCGTTCACTCCTGTTCGAGATAGCCGGTGATGTCGGTGCGGCGCAGCCGCTTGAATGCGCGCCGCGGACGATTCCGATCGAGGATCGCGACCTCGACGTCCGCCCCGGTCAGCGCGGCGGCCGCGGTCTCCTTGTCGCCGTTGGTCTGCTCCGCCGGCGCGGACAGCGCGCGTACCGCCCGCGCGGTCGCGCGCCGAGGCGCCGGTGCGCGGCGGGGAGCGGCAGGTCCGGCTGGTAGGCGTCCTTCATCGCGGCATTGATCGGCTCGGTGCTGCCGCCCATCACGATGAACGAGGTCTCGTCGACGATGGAGCCGTCGTAGCCGATGCGGTACAGCTGCGACGGCGTGCTCTTGCCTGGGCGGGCCACCTCGCCGACGCAGAGCTCGACCTCGAACGGCTTCGCCTGCTCGGTGAACACCGCACCGAGGGTGTTGGCGTAGGCGCTCGCCAGCGACAGTCCGGTCACGTCGGCGCGGTCGTAGCTGTACCCGCGGAGATCGGCCATCTGGATGCCGGCCTTCCGCAGCCCTTCGAACTCGTTGTACTTGCCGACGGCCGCGAACCCGATGCGGTCGTAGATCTCGCTGACCTTGCGAAGCGTGTTGGACGGATTGTGCGCGACGAACAGCACGCCGTCGGCGTAGGTCAGCGCGACGACGCTGCGGCCGCGGGCAATGCCCTTGCGCGCGAGCTCCGAGCGGTCCCGCATGATCTGCTCGGCGCTGGCGTAGTACGGAAACGTCATCCGCGCTCCCCTGTCACTCCGGGTCCGGACGTCGCTGCGTCGCGGCGTCTGGCGACGACCGATTCGGCGGCGGCCTCGATCTCCGACTCCGCGACCATGTCGGCTCCGTCCGCCGTCACGCGCGCGGCGGTCGGGAAGATCCGGCGCACCAGGTCCGGTCCACCGGTCGCCGAGTCGTCGTCGGCCGCGTCGTACAGCGCCTCGACGGCGGTCGCGAGCGCCTCGGCCGCGGTCAGGTCCCCGCGATAGAGCTTCTTGAGCGACGACTTCGCGAACACCGAACCCGAACCGATCGCGTCGTAACCCGCGGTCTCCTCGTGCCGCGAGCCCGCGACGTCGAAGGAGAAGATCCGGCCGCGATCGTCCGGATCGCCCTCGGCGTCGAATCCGACGAGCAGCGGTACCGCGGCGAGGCCCTGCATCGCGGCCCCGAGATTGCTGCGGACCATCGTCGCCAGTCGCGCGACCTTGCCGTCGAGCGTGAGCGGCACGCCCTCGATCTTCTCGTAGTGCTCGAGTTCGACGGCGAAGAGCCGGACCATCTCGATGGCGATGCCCGCGGTTCCCGCGATGCCGGCCGCGGTGAACTCGTCCGTCACGTAGACCTTCTGGACGTCCCGGGTGGCGATGAGGTTGCCCATCGTCGCTCGCCGGTCGCCGGCGAGGATCACGCCACCCGGGTAGCCGACCGCGACGATGGTCGTGCCGTGGGGGATCTGCTCGACGGAGCCGTTCGCGACCGTCATGTTCTGCGGCAAGCGATCAGGTGCGTGTACGCGCAGGTACTCGGTGAACGACGAGATGCCGCCCGCGCCCGCCTCGCCCGGTACCGAGTGGCCTCGCACCGCCGTCACTGGCCGCCCTTCTGAACGTAGGCGCGGACGAAGTCCTCGGCGTTCTCCTCCAGGACGTCGTCGATCTCGTCGAGCAGATCGTCGGTCTCGCCAGTGAGCTTCTCCCGCCGCTCCTGGCCGGCCGCACCGCCGCCGATCGCGTCGTCATCGTCGCTGCCGCCGCCCCGCTTGGTCTGCTCCTGCGCCATGTTCGCCTCCTGTGAAGAGAGTTGTGACTTCAACCCTACCGGTGGGCGACCCCCGCGCGTGGCCGACGCGGCGGTCCCGTTCGGGATCTTCTTGCGGCCGGAGCGATTCCAGCTGTCAGGGTGCGGTGAGCCGGTCCACCAGATCGGCGGCGGACTCGGCGGTCTCGAGCAGTTCGGCGACGTGTGCGGCCGTGCCCCGCAGGGGCTCCAGCATCGGAATCCGCACCAGCGAGTCGCGTCCGAGGTCGAAGATCACCGAGTCCCAGCTGGCGGCGGCGACGTCCGCGCCGAACCGGCGGACCGCTTCGCCGCGGAAGTAGGCGCGGGTGCTCTCCGGCGGTGTCTCGACCGCCCTCATCACCTGCTCCTCGGTCGTCATCCGCTGCATCGAGCCGCGCGCGACGAGCCGGTTGTAGAGCCCCTTGTCGAGGCGGACGTCGGAGTACTGGAGATCGATCAGATGCAGCCGCGACGCCGACCAGGTGAGGCCCTCGCGGTTGCGGAAGCCCTCGAGCAGCTGCAGCTTGGCCGTCCAGTCCAGCAGGTGGGCGCACTCCATCGGGTCGCGCTCGAGCTTGTCCAGGACATCGGCCCAGGTGGCGAGCACGTGCGCCGCGCGATCGTCGTCGCTGTGGTGCGCGTCGTGGAAGCGCTGGGCGCGATCGAGGTACTCCCGCTGCAGCGCCAGACCCGTCATCTCGCGGCCGTTCTCCAGAGCGACGGTCGCACGCAGCGTCGGGTCGTGGCTGATGGTGTGGACGGCTTCCACCGGCCACGCCAACGCCAGATCGGACAGATCGACACCGGCCTCGATGAGGTCGAGGACGAGCGCGGTGGTGCCGACCTTGAGGTACGTCGCGGTCTCCGCCAGGTTCGCATCGCCGATGATGACGTGGAGCCTGCGGTACTTCTCCGGATCCGCGTGCGGCTCGTCGCGGGTGTTGATGATGCCGCGCTTGAGGGTGGTCTCCAGGCCCACCTCGACCTCGATGTAGTCGGCGCGCTGCGAGAGCTGGTAGCCGGCGTCCTCACCGCGCTGACCGATCCCGACACGGCCCGATCCGCAGATCACCTGCCGCGACGCGAAGAACGGCATGAGGCCGGTGACGATCGACTCGAACGGCGTGTCGCGGCGCATCAGGTAGTTCTCGTGGGTCCCGTACGAGGCGCCCTTGCCGTCGATGTTGTTCTTGTACAACTGCAGGCGGGGCGCACCGGGAACGCTGGCGACGTGACGCGCCGCCTGCTCCATCACCCGCTCCCCCGCCTTGTCCCAGATCACCGCGTCCAGCGGATCGGTGACCTCGGGTGCCGAGTACTCGGGATGCGCGTGGTCGACGTACAGCCGGGCGCCGTTCGTCAGGATCATGTTGGCGGCGCCGATCTCGTCGGCGTCGATGATCGGGGCCGGTCCCCCGCTGCGCCCGAGGTCGAACCCCCGCGCGTCACGCATCGGCGACTCGACCTCGTAGTCCCAGCGCGTGCGGCGGTCGCGGCGCGGCACGTTCGCGGCGGCCGCGTACGCCAGAACCGCCTGGGTAGAGGTCATGATCGGGTTCGCGGACGGGTCGCCCGGAGCTGAGATGCCGTACTCGACTTCGGTTCCGATGATGCGCTGCATGGATTCCAGCCTAGGCCGTGGTGCGAGAGTCCATCGCCTCGCGCCCCGTCACCGCCGCCGAAGGCGGAGACGGGAGAAGATGAACACGGTCAGTACCGCGGCGATCGCCACGAGCGCGCCGTAACTGATCAGCGCGTGCATCGCCGACGGTTGCCAGAGCGGATACATCATCTCGTCGCCGGGTTCCTCGATCTTGACCTGCGGCACCTGGTCGGCGATCCATGGGAGGTTCACCGATTGGGCGGCGTTGGTGTAACCCCAGTAAGTCGGGAAGATCCACGTCAACGGCTTCACGAATGCCGAACCGATCGCGAACAGACCACCCGAGAGCACCAGCTGAACCATCACCACGATCACCAGCGGCGGCATCGTCTGCTCGGTGGACCGGACGGCGGCGGAGATCGCCAAGCCGACGAGAACGCTCACGCAGGCCAGCGTCGCGACCGCCAGGAATAGAGTGACCGCCGGCGGGATCAGCGGTTCGGAATCACCCGGCTTGGTGATGTCGGCGGCCTTCGGCATCGCCCTGAGCCCGTAGGTGAGGCCGATCATGATCGCCACCTGAAGCACACTCATCAGCGAGAAGACCAGCACCTTGGCCGTGAGATAGGCACCGGGTCGCAGACCGACCGCGCGTTCGCGTTCGAAGATCCCCCGCTCGCCCACCAGGTCGCGGACCGCCAGGGCGGTGCCCATGAACGCCGCACCGATCACCAGGACCGTCAGAATCTGGAGGGCCTCACCGGGGTCCTTCGGCGGTACGTAGTTGTTCGTCGGCGGCATCACCGCTCGGCTGAATCCCTTGTCGCCCGGGATCACCAAGGTGAGCAAGCCGAGAACGATCGGCATCACCAGCAGCACGACGAGATAGCCTTTGTCGGCCCACACAAGCCGGAACTGCCTGCGGGCGACGGTGCCGGTCTGTCTCAGCAACCCCATCTTCACCGGTGTCACGGGCGGACCGGGCGGCGGCGCCTGCGGAGGCGGCGTCTGCTGCGGATGCCGTCCCCGGTACTGCGCCCACGCCTGATCCGGCTGGTCGGCGACATAGCCGAAGATCTCCGCCCAGTCGCTCGTACCCATCTCGCTCGCGACATCACCCGGTGCGCCGCAGAACGACGTCTTACCGCCGGGAGCGAGGAGCAGGACTTGATCGCACAGACTGAGATACGTCAGCGAGTGCGTGACGACGAGCACCACGCGGCCCGCGTCGGCGAGCCTGCGCAGGGTCTTCATCACCTGCTGATCGAGCGCGGGATCCAGGCCCGAGGTCGGCTCGTCGAGGATCAGCAACGACGGCCCGGTCAGCAGTTCCATCGCGACCGACGCGCGTTTGCGCTGGCCGCCCGAGAGCTTGTCGACCCGCGTGTCGACGTGCTCGGTCAACTGCAGCTCCGACAACACACCGTCGATCACCTGATCGCGGTCGGCGGTCGAGAGGTCCGCGGGCAGCCGCAACTCCGCGGCGTATCGCAGCGCCTGCCGCAGGGTGAGCTTCTGGTGCAGCACATCGTCCTGCGGCACCATGCCGATGCGCGAACGCAGGGCTTCGTACTCGCTGTGGACGCCGCGGCCCTCGAACGTCACCACACCGACGGTCGGATTGTTCAGCCCGGCGACGATCTTCGAGACCGTCGACTTGCCCGCACCCGACGGACCGATGATCGCGGTGAGCGTGCCGGGCGCGGCCGAGAACGAGATGTCGTTGAGCAGTGCCTTGCCGTCGATGGTCAGACCGACGCCGGTGACCTCCAGCCCGCCCGCGACCTGTGCCTGCGGGCGGCCGCGGACCAGCTGACCGCCGGCGAGCACGAAGTCGGAGTTGCCGATCGTGACGACATCGCTCTCGCTGAGCCGATGGGCCATCACCCGGTGACCGTTGACGAACGTCCCGTTGACGCTGCCCAGATCCTCCAGCAGCATGCCCTGCGGGGTACTCGTCATCCGGGCGTGATGCCGCGACGCGAGAACGTCGCTGACGACGATGTCGTTGTCCGGTGTGCGGCCGATCGTCTGAACGCCCTTGAGCGAGATGGTCTCGCGGCCGCGGAGTTCACCGGGCACCTCGTACACCGCCGACGCGTTCTGGTGCAACGCTGCCAGGTGCGGTGCGTCGGGCAGCGCGCCGAACCGCGGCGGTGCCTGGCGGTAGCCGCCCGGCGGCTGCTGTGCGCCCATCCGCGCGGTCGCCGGGCGCGCCGCCGGTGGCGGTGGGCCGCCCGCCGGTCGCATCTGCGGTCGTGCCTGTTGCGGGATCGAACCCGACTGGGGCGTGCGCGGCGATGGCTGGGGAGGTTGAGGTGGCGCGGGCTGCCGGACCGGCGTCGTGGCCGCCGTCGGCACGACCGTCGGCGCTGCCGATCCCTGGGGACTCAGGTCCACCGTCGGACCGGTGGTCGCATCACCGAGCCGGATCTGCAGCGGGCGGTCCACCCGCACCGTCGTCTGGCGGACTCCGTCGACGAAGAAGCCGTTGGTGCTCCCGCGGTCGGTCACGCTCCAGGCGCCGTTCCACTCGAACGCCAGATGCACCCGGGAGACCAGCGGGTGGTTCACCACCAGATCGTTGTCCGGGATGCGGCCGAGCGTGGCCGGTGAGCTGCGCACCACCTGCGGGCGCGACCCCGCGACCCGGACCTGCAGCGGCGTGATTGCTGTCGTGTTCATCGCGGGTAACTCTATCGTCGCCGATGCGGTGATCGACCGACGGAATGACGTCGGCGCGCCGGTCCCGCATACGCGGGGCGGCGCGCCGACGGTTCAGCGTTCGACGTTACGGCTCAGAGGTACTGCCCGGTGTTCGACTCGGTGTCGATGGCCCGGCTCGCTCCACCGGTCTTCCCGGTCACCAGCGTCCGGATGTAGACGATCCGCTCGCCCTTCTTTCCGGAGATCCGCGCCCAGTCGTCGGGGTTGGTGGTGTTCGGCAGATCCTCGTTCTCGGAGAACTCGTCGAGGATCGAATCGAGCAGATGACTGATCCGCAGGCCGCTCTGCCCGGTGTCCAGGTGCGCCTTGATCGCGTATTTCTTGGCGCGATCGACCACGTTCTGGATCATCGCACCCGAGTTGAAGTCCTTGAAGTACATGATCTCTTTGTCGCCGTTGGCGTAGGTGACCTCGAGGAAACGGTTATCGTCCGACTCGGCGTACATCCGCTCGACGACCCGCTGGATCATCGCGTCGATGCACCTCTGACGGTCGCCGTCGAACTCGGCGAGATCCTCCGGGTGCACCGGCAGTTCCGGTGTCAGGTACTTCGAGAAGATGTCGATCGCCGACTCGGCGTCCGGGCGCTCGATCTTGATCTTCACGTCGAGGCGGCCGGGTCGGAGGATGGCGGGGTCGATCATGTCCTCGCGGTTCGACGCACCGATGACGATCACGTTCTCCAAGCCCTCGACGCCGTCGATCTCGCTGAGCAGCTGCGGAACGACGGTGGTCTCCACGTCCGACGAGACGCCGGACCCGCGGGTGCGGAAGATCGAGTCCATCTCGTCGAAGAAGACGATGACCGGAGTCCCCTCGGACGCCTTCTCGCGGGCGCGCTGGAAGATCAGCCGGATGTGCCGCTCGGTCTCGCCGACGAACTTGTTGAGCAGCTCCGGGCCCTTGATGTTCAGGAAGTACGATTTCGCCTCGTGCGCGGCGTCGTCGCCTCGCGCCTCGGCGATCTTCCGCGCCAGCGAGTTGGCGACGGCCTTAGCGATGAGCGTCTTACCGCATCCGGGCGGTCCGTACAGCAGAACGCCCTTCGGCGGCCGCAGAGAGTACTCGTGGAACAGATCCTTGTGCAGGAACGGCAGTTCCACCGCGTCGCGGATCTGCTCGATCTGCCGACGCAGACCGCCGATGTCCTCGTAGTCGACGTCCGGCACCTCTTCGAGCACCAGATCCTCGACCTCGGCCTTCGGGATGCGCTCGAGCGCGAAACCCGCCTTGCCGTCGATCATCAGCGAGTCGCCCGGACGGAGCTTGCGGCCGGCCTCGCCGCCGTCGTCGACGTGGATCAGCGACTTGGCGAGCTGGATGATCCGCTCCTCGTCGCTGTGGCCGACGACCAGCGCGCGCCGACCGTCCGCAAGGACCTCGCGGAGCGTGCTGATCTCGCCGACGGAGTCGTAGTCGAGGGCTTCGACGACGGTCAGCGCCTCGTTGAGCCGCAGCGACTGGCCGCGGCGCAGCGAATCGACCTCGATGTTCGGCGACAGCGTGAGGCGCATCTTCCGGCCGGAGGTGAAGACGTCGACGGTGTCGTCGTCGCACACCTGAAGCAGCACGCCGTATCCGCTCGGCGGTTGACCGAGGTTGTCGACCTCCTCGCGCAGGGCGATCAGCTGCTGCCGCGCCTCCTTGAGCATCTCGGTCAGCTTGCTGTTCCGCACGGTGAGACTCTCGACGCGCTGCTGCATGGTCGAGAACTCGACGCTGCTGCTGGGCGAACGCTCGGACTCAGTCATCGTGTCTCCTTTGCCGGGGGGTGTTGTCCACGCTACCCGCGTGTGGGACGCCGTTGCACCCGAAGCGTTTCCGTGCCGTCGGCGAGTCGTCGAGCGGTGATGAGGAACGCCGTGTGTCCCTGCATGCGGTGCTCGGGGCGCACCGCGAGCCCGACTGCGCTCCACTCCCGGACCAAGGATTCCCAGGCGCGCGGCTCAGTCCAGCACTGTTGCTCGCGCAATCCCTCCATCACCTTCGACAACTGCGTCACCGTGGCGACGTACACCGTGAGCACACCGCCCGGTCGCAGAGTCTTCGAGACCACGTCGAGGCAGTCCCACGGTGCGAGCATGTCGAGGATGATGCGGTCGAACTGCTCCGCCGGATCGTGATCGACGAGGTCCCCGACCTTCAGCGTCCAGTTGTCGGGGTGGCCGCCGAGGAAGGTCTCCACATTCCGAACCGCGTGCTCTGCGTGATCCTCGCGGACCTCGTACGACAGGACCGAGCCTTCGCTGCCGACCGCGCGCAGCAGCGACAACGTCAGCGCACCCGACCCGGCACCGGCCTCGAGGACGCGCGCGCCGGGGAAGATGTCCCCTTCGGCGACGATCTGGGCCGAGTCCTTCGGATAGATCACCTGTGCGCCGCGCGGCATCGACACCACGTAGTCGGTGAGCAGCGGTCGCAGCGCGAGGTACTGCGTGCCCGACGTCGCCTCGACGACGCAACCCTCCGGGCTGCCGATCAGATCGTCGTGCAGGATGCCGCCGCGATGGGTGTGGAACTGCTTGCCCTCTTCCAGGACGACGGTGAACTTGCGTCCCTTCGAGTCGGTGAGCTGTACGCGATCGCCTACGACGAACGGGCCGGTAGTCGCCATCGTGGAGTTGTCCTTCGTCTCGGTTCGGCACGCCGGAACGGACAGTCGACGCGCAACGGCGGACGTCCGAGAAGTGCTCTGACAACCTTGTCATAGAGTGCCCGTATGGACGTGAACGAGGTGCCTTACAGCTGCTATTACGAACCGATCGCTGTGCCCGATGGCGCCGACGACAGCTACGAGTACTTCCAGCCGACGCTCGCCACCGCGAGCGTGTGGTCGCAGGACATGCAGCACGGCGGGCCGCCCGCCGGTCTGCTGATGCGAGCCATGCTGCGTGCCGCACCGGACGACGGCCAGGAGTTCAGCCGGATCACGACCGAGATCATCGGTCCGGTGGGCCTCGGCGTGAACCGCGTCCGTACCTCGATCCCGCGGCCCGGGAAGCGGATCTCGATGATCCAGGCCGATCTCGAAGCCCAGACTCAGCGCGGCGACTTCCGGCTCGTCGCACGATCGGTGGCGTGGCGACTGCTCGCCGCCGATTCCGCGGCCGTCGTCAGCGCACCGGTGGCTGCGCTCCCCGCGTCGCCCGATGAGCTCCGTCAGTCGATCGGCTTCCCGACGGAGGACGACGACGCGGTCGCGTGGGGCAAGGTCGGGTTCATCGGCACCACGGTGACCGCCCGCCAGTCCGGGCGTAACGGCAAGACGCCCGCACTCTGGATCCGCCCGGCGATTCCGCTGGTCGAAGGCGAGGAGATGTCGGATCTCGAATCGATCTTCACCGTGCTCGACGTCGCTAACGGCGTCGGTACGCGACTCGACCCGACCGAGTGGTCGTGGATGAACATGGATACCACGGTGCACCTGGTCGGTCAGCCGACCTCACCGTGGCTCGGTCTGGACGCCGACCTCGCCATCGGTGCCCGCGGCTACGGCGCGACCTTCGCCGACCTGTACGACGTCACCGGCTTCCTCGGGCGGTCGGCGCAGACCGACATGATCGCGCGACAGGGATAGCCGTCGTCGCCCTCAGGGGGATCAGAAGCGGCAGGAGCGGATGTCGGAGGCCAGGATGGCACGGGCGCCGAGCTCGGACAGATCATCCATGAGCGACTGGTGCGACTTGCGCGGCACCATCGCCCGCACTGCCAGCCACTCGGGGTCGAGCATCGGCGAGACCGTCGGGGACTCGAGGCCCGGCGTCATCGCAACGGCCTGATCCAGCAGCTCCTTCGGGCAGTCGTAGTCGATCATTACGTACTGCTGACCGAAGACGACGCCCTGGACCCGGGCGATGAACTGCTTCGCGGCCTTCGTGGCCTCGGCCGACTCCGGATTGCGGATGAGCACCGCCTCCGAGTCGCACAGCGAGTCGCCGAACGCGGCGAGGCCGTGCAATCGCAGAGTGCGACCCGTGCCCACGACGTCGGCGATGGCGTCGGCGACACCCAGCTGGATCGAGATCTCGACGGCACCGTCGAGTCGGATGATCTCCGCTTCGAGTCCGCGCCGAGCGAGGTCGCGGCGCACCAGGTTCGGGTACGAGGTCGCGATCCGCTTGCCTGCCAGGTCGTCGACGGTCCACTCCTGATCGGCGGGCGCCGCGTAGCGGAACACGGACGAGCCGAAGCCGAGCGCGACCTCTTCGATCACCTCGGCACCGGAATCACCCGCCAGGTCCCGGCCGGTGATGCCGAGGTCGAGGGTGCCTGCGCCGACGTAGATCGCGA
The DNA here is from genome assembly GCF_000192435.1 of Gordonia neofelifaecis NRRL B-59395. Taxonomy (GTDB): domain Bacteria; phylum Actinomycetota; class Actinomycetes; order Mycobacteriales; family Mycobacteriaceae; genus Gordonia; species Gordonia neofelifaecis. The sequence goes on along the minus strand of NZ_AEUD01000003.1, from coordinate 185,177 downwards.
CGTCCTTGGGGCGCAGGAAGTAGAACTCGACGTCGTTGTTGACGTCGATGACGTTGAGGTCCTTGGGGTCCGACCGCTTGCGGTAACCGGCCTCGGAGAGGATTCCGGCAGCGGCTTCGGACAGTGCGCCCTTGTTCGGGACGGCGACGCGCAACATGCGTTGGCTCCTTGAGAGTGTGGACGGCCGAGTGTCGTCGGATCGGGTCAGAGGTAGCGGTAGATGTCGTCCGGGGTGAGCCCGCGCTTGATCATCATCACCTGCAGCCAGTAGACGAGCTGCGAGATCTCCTCCGACAGTGACTCGTCGGACTCGTGCTCGGCGGCCAGCCAGACCTCGCCGGCCTCCTCGATGATCTTCTTACCGAGCGTATGGACGCCGGCGTCGAGTGCGGCAACGGTGCCGCTGCCCTCGGGGCGGGTCTGCGCCTTGTCGGCCAGCTCAGAGAAGAGTTCGTCGAAGGTTTTCACGGTACGTATTTTTGCACGTCGCACTGACAGGCGCCTGTGCGGGGCCGTTGTGGATCACTTCCCGCGGAAGACCGCCGACAGGTCGTCCAGGGTGAGGCCCTCCAGAGACTCGCGGTAGGAGTACGTCGGCTTCGGCGGCACCGGCACCGCGGACGGAATCACGATCGCCGGAACGCCCGCCGCATGGGTGGCGGCGGCCCCGACCGGCGAGTCCTCGAACGCGAGGCACTCGCCCGGCGCGAATCCGACGATCTCGGCCGCACGCCGATAGATGTGCGGTTCCGGCTTGCCCGCCTCGACCTCGTCACCGCAGACAGACGCGACGAAGCGTTCGCGCCCGAGAGTGTCGAGCATGACGTCGGTCACCTCCCGGATCGTGTTGGTGACCAGAACCATCGGGATCTCCGCCGCGGACACCAGGTCGAGAGCGGCGAGAGCGCCCGGTCGCCAACGGAGGTCCGTCGCGAACATCGCGAGCACGCGCTCGACCATCCACGCCTCGTCGGCGTCGAAATCACGTCCGGACTCCGGGACCAGCGCCGCGTCGTACACCTTCGTCAGCGCGTCGACGGAGCTGTTGCCCATCGTCGAGTCGCGCAGCTCCGGTGTCATCCGGGTACCCACCTTGACCGCGAACTCCTCCATCGCCCGGCCCCACAGCGGCTCGGTGTCGAGGAGGGTGCCGTCCATGTCCCAGAGCACTGCGCTCGGAAGCGCACGGTCATCTGCCACTGCTGAAGCCTTTCGACGCGAATGGGGATGATGACCAGCCTATCGGCGAGGAGCACCGTGATTCCCGCCGTCAGCCGACCAGATTCATCACCAGGTTGATGGTGGTCGCGATGATCACCGTGCCATAGATGTAGCTCAGCAGGCAGTGCTTGAGCACTTCGCGACGGATGGCGGGGGCCGACGCTGGTGTCCGAGACCTGGTAGGTCATGCCGAGGTTGAACGCGAAGTAGAAGAAATCGACGTAGCACGGCTGATCCGAGGTGTTGAAGTCGATCCCGCCGGCTTCACCCGTGCCGGAATCACCGCCGTAGTAGATGCGGGCGTAGCGGGACGCGAACAGCGTGTGCAGCATCCCCCACGCCGCCAGTACCGCGATCACGGCGAGCGTCGCGTACCAGCTGCGATTCCGATCACCGGCGGACAGGAGCAGCACTCCGACCGCGGACAGGCAGACCGCGAGCGTCGCGATCAACGCGGCGTCCCCGAGTTCGTCTCGGACGTCGGCCGCCTCGGCGTGGGCGCGAGTGGACGCGGCGTCCATCGGCCACAGGATCCGGATCGACCACACCAGGTACACGGCTGCGGTCACCGTCACGACGACCATCGGGGCGAGCTGCCAGAGCCCGGTCGCCGGCCAGACGATCGCCGCGATCACCGCCCCGGCCGCCAAGCCGGTACCGAACCGCGTCCTGCCCCGCACGTTCAGTCGGCTGCCCATGGTGCCGACCCTAGTCCGGCCGAACAGCCGAGAGAACGATTGAGGCCGGCCTACGTGTTGAAGTACTTCGCCTCCGGGTGGTGCAGCACGAAGGCGTCGGTCGACTGCTCGGGGTGCAGCTGCAGTTCCTCCGACAGTTCGACGCCGATGCGACCCGGTTCCAGCAGGTCGATCATCTTGGCCCGGTCCTCCAGGTTCGGACAGGCGCCGTAGCCGAAGCTGTAGCGCGCGCCGCGGTACTCGAGGTCGAAGAAGCCCTGCGGCTGATCGGGGTCCTCGTCGGCGACGACGCCGCCCGCGAACTTCAGCTCGCTGCGCACCCGCTGATGCCAGTACTCCGCCAGCGCCTCGGTGAGCTGCACCCCGATGCCGTGCACTTCGAGGTAGTCGCGGTACGAGTTGTCGGCGAACAGCTTGTTCGCGAAGTCCGCGATGGGCGTACCCATCGTGACCAGCTGGAACGGCAGAACGTCGACCCGGCCGTCCGCCAGCGCCTGCTCCTTGGACCGGATGAAGTCGGCGATGCACAGGAACCTGGGTCGCTGCTGCCTCGGAAACTCGAAGCTGTGGCGAATCGGCGACGACGGGTCGTCGGATTCCAGGACGTGAACGGTGTCACCCTCGCTGACGGCCGGGAAGAACCCGTAGACGACCGCGGCGTGCTGCAGAATGCCCTCGGTCGACAACGTGTCGATCCACTCACGCAGACGGGGCCTGCCCTCGGTCTCCACCAGTTCGTCGTAGCCGGGTCCCTCGTCGCCGCGCGTTCCGCGCAGGCCCCACTGCCCGAGGAACAGCGCACGCTCGTCGAGCATCGGCAGGTAATCGCCGACCGGGATGCCCTTGATGATCCGGGTGCCCCAGAACGGCGGGGCGGGCACTTCGTTGTCGGCGGCGACGTCCGAGCGAGCGGGAATCTCGACCGGCACCTCGGCGGCCTTGCGCTTCTCGGCGATCCGCTTGGACCGCTGACGGCGCTCCCTCCGCTCGGCGACCTTCGCCGCGGCGGCCTTGGCCTCTTCGCTGTCGGGGTCGGGGCCTTCGCCGCGCTTGATGGCCATGACCTCGTCCATCAGGGCGAGCCCCTCGAACGCGTCGCGGGCGTAGCGGACATCGCCGTCGTACACGTCGGCGAGGTCGTCTTCGACATACGTCCTGGTCAGGGCGGCGCCGCCGAGCAGGACCGGAATGTCGGTCCGGCCCCGCGAGTTCATCTCCTCCAGGTTCTCCTTCATCACCACCGTCGACTTCACGAGCAGGCCCGACATGCCGATCACATCGGCCCGGCTCTCCTCTGCGGCCGACAGGATGGTCGCGATCGGCTGCTTGATGCCGATGTTGACGACGTCGTAGCCGTTGTTGCTCAGAATGATGTCGACGAGGTTCTTGCCGATGTCGTGGACGTCGCCCTTCACCGTGGCGAGGACGATCTTGCCCTTACCGTCCTCGTCGGTCGCCTCCATGAACTGCTCCAGGTGCGCGACCGACGACTTCATGACTTCGGCCGACTGCAGCACGAACGGCAGTTGCATCTGGCCGGAGCCGAAGAGCTCGCCGACGGTCTTCATGCCCGACAGCAGCGTGTCGTTGATGATGGTGAGCGGCGGCACGGTCTGGCGGGCCTCGTCGAGGTCGTCGATCAAGCCGTTCTTGTCGCCGTCGACGATTCGCCGCTCGAGGCGCTGACGTGGCTGGTACGTGTCGCACACACCACCGCCTCTCGCGACGTCGGGCGCCCCGCGCCGGGGGAGCCGATGCCGCCGACACGCCTTCGAACAGCTCCATCAGCTTCTGCAGCGGGTCGTAGTCGTCGGTCCTGTTGTTGTAGACCAGGTCGAGCGCGGTCTGACGCTGCTCGTCGGGGATCCGCGCCATCGGCAGGATCTTCGACGCGTGGACGATCGCCGTGTCGAGACCGGCCTGGACGCATTCGTGCAGGAACACCGAGTTCAGCACCTGGCGGGCCGCCGGGTTGAGGCCGAACGAGATGTTGGAGATGCCGAGTGTGAAATGGATCGACGGGTGCGCCTGCTTGATCCGCCGGATCGCTTCGATGGTCTCGATGCCGTCGCGGCGGACCTCCTCCTGACCGGTCGAGATCGGGAAGGTGAGGGCATCGATGATGATGTCCTCCTCCTCCAGACCCCAGTTCTCGGTGAGGTCGGTGATCAGGCGTTCGGCGATGGCCACCTTGTGGTCAGCGGTGCGGGCCTGACCCTGCTCGTCGATGGTCAGTGCGACGACCGCCGCCCCGTGCTCCTTGACGTGGCTCATGATCCTGGTGAAACGCGAGTTCGGCCCGTCGCCGTCCTCGTAATTGACCGAGTTCACCGCACAACGACCACCGAGGTGCTCGAGTCCGGCGCGGATCACATCGGGCTCGGTGGAGTCGATCATGATCGGCAGCGTCGAGGCGGTCGCGAACCGCGAGGCCAGTTCGGTCATGTCGGCGGCGCCGTCGCGGCCGACGTAGTCGACGTTGAGGTCGAGCATGTGCGCGCCGTCGCGGGTCTGGTTCTTCGCGATCTCCAGGCACGTCTCATAGTCGCCGCCGATCATCGCCTCGCGGAAGGCCTTGGATCCGTTGGAGTTCGTGCGCTCGGCGATCACCAGGAAGCTGGCGTCCTGTTCGAACGGCACAGCGGTGTACAGCGACGACGTCTCCGACTCGTGCTCGGGACGGCGTTCGGCCGGGGTCACCTCCGCGACTGCCTCGGCGACCTGGCGGATGTGCTCGGGAGTGCTGCCGCAACAGCCGCCGACGAACTGCAGTCCGTAGTCGGCGACGAAACCGGCGAGCGCGGTCGCCATGTCCTCGGGGGTCAGCGGGTACTCGGCGCCGTTCTTGCCCAGCACCGGCAGGCCGGCGTTCGGCATCACCGAGACGGGGATCCGGGCGTGCTTGGACAGGTAGCGGAGATGCTCGCTCATCTCGGTCGGCCCGGTGGCGCAGTTGAGCCCGATCACGTCGACGCCAAGCGGCTCGATGGCGGTCAGCGCCGCGCCGATCTCCGAGCCGATGAGCATGGTGCCGGTGGTCTCCACCGTGACGTGGGTGATGATCGGCAGGTGCCTGCCGAACTGCTCCATCGCACGACGCGCCGCCACGACCGCCGCCTTCAGCTGCAGCAGATCCTGGCTGGTCTCGATAAGGATGCCGTCGGCACCGCCCTCGAGCATGCCGAGGACGCACTCGACGTACGCGTCGCGGATCACGTCGAAGGTGGTGTGCCCGAGGCTGGGCAGCTTGGTTCCCGGGCCCATGGAGCCGAGGACGAATCGGTCGGTCCCGTCGGCCGACGGGCCGAACTCGTCGGCCACGCCCCGCGCGATGGACACGCCCTTGTAGGCCAGCTCGCGGATGCGGTCGGCGATGTCGTAGTCGCCGAGGTTCGAGAGGTTGCAGCCGAAGGTGTTCGTCTCGACCGCGTCGGCGCCGGCCTCGAAGTACGCGCGATGGATGTCGGCCAGGACGTCCGGCCGGGTGTCGTTGAGGATCTCGTTGCAGCCCTCGAGGTGATTGAAGTCGTCGAGAGTCAGGTCGGCCGCCTGCAGCATCGTTCCCATCGCGCCGTCACCGATCAACACCCGTCGCGACATCGCCTGCAGAAAGGTCGAGTCGTACTTGTCGATTGCGGTGGGATGAGATGCCATACCTAGTAGGTTAGTTCGCGGCGAATCGGCGAGCGCCGTAGGCTCGATGGAATGAACTCCGATCCGGACGAGAACGCAGCTGAGCAGGACGATTCGTCTCGCCGCGGCGAGCTCCCAATTTTACGCAGGCCGATTTTAATTGCCGCGTTCTCCGGTTGGAACGACGGTGCCGACGCCGCCACGGGCGCGGTCGAACACCTCGCGCTCGAATGGAACGCGACCTCGATCCACGAGATCGATCCCGACGAATACTACGACTACCAGTCCACCCGCCCGACGATCCGGCAGAAGGACGGGGTGACCCGCCGGATCGAGTGGCCGGTGACGAGCGTGTCCGCCTGCGTGCTCGAGGGCCATGACCGGGACGTCGTGCTGGTGCTCGGACCGGAGCCCAACTACCGGTGGCGGGCGTACTGCGCGCACCTGGTCGACCTCGCGGAGGCGCTCGACGTCGAGATGACGGTGATGCTCGGCGCGCTGCTCGCCGACACGCCCCACACCCGACCGGTGCCGGTGTCGGGAACCGCCGAGACCGCGGACTCGGCCAAGCGGCTGGGTCTGGAGCTCAGTAGGTACGAGGGACCGACGGGCATCACCGGTGTGCTGTCGGACGCGTTCGTGCAGGCGGGGATCCCGTCGGTGTCACTCTGGGCCGCGGTCCCCCACTACGTTGCGCACACCGCCAATCCCAAGGCGATCCTGGCGCTGCTGACCAATCTGGCGACGGTCACCGGGGTGCCGATCCCGCTCGGTACCCTGCCCCACCGTGCCGAGGAGTGGGAGCAGACGATCACCGAGCTGACGATGGACGACGAGGACATGGCCGCGTACGTCCACGAGCTCGAGGAGACCACCGACGAGGATCTGAACGACGCGATGCTCCGGATCGACGGCGAGGAGCTCGCGGCCGAGTTCGAGAAGTATCTTCGTCGCCGCGGCGACGAAGGCCCCTGAGCCTCACCCGCCGCGGCCACTCAGCCGATTCGCTCGATCTCGACCACCGGCGTCGTGACCCGCCACGTCCGGACCTCCGGATCGTCGGCCGCCCGGACCCAGAACTGGGCGGGCACGCCGACTCGGCAGTTCTTGACCCCGAGCAGCGGAATGTCCTCGGAGTCGCGGCGCAGTTCGCTGACCTCCCACCGGTGGTCGTCGGTCCGCCCGACGCCGGGCGCACGGAGAAGGGTCATCTCGCCGAAGTCGAGGATGTACGTCGACGTGCGCGTGACGACGGTCCACACGCCTTCGGAGTTGCCGTCCGGGATCTCGAGAGCTCGGGCCACAACGGGTCCTATCCGACCGGCGCGATGTCGACGCCGAGCAGTGCGTCGACCGCATCGATGATCAGTGCCGGCGCCGTCTCCGACGACCCGATGCCGAGGATCGCATCCGCTGCCCAGGCGTCGACCGCGGCGATCGCCTTGGCGGTGTCGAGGTCGTCGGACAGGTGCTGGCGAAGCCGTGCGACGGTCGCCGTCGCGTCCGGCCCGGTCGCGTGCTTCGCGGCGCGCCGCCAGGTCGCGAGGCGGCGCTCACCGTCGGTGAGGATGTCGTCGGTCCACATCCGGTCCGCACGATAGTGCTGCGACATCAGGCCGAGCCGGACCGCACCCGCATCGACGCCCGCGGCACGCAGCTTCGAGACGAGCACCAGATTGCCGAGGCTCTTGGACATCTTCTCGCCGTCCAGCCCGATCATGCCGGTGTGCACGTAGTGGCGCGCGAACCGTCGCTCACCGGTCAGCGCCTCGCCGTGCGCGGCAGAGAACTCGTGGTGCGGGAAGATCAGGTCGCTGCCGCCGCCCTGGATGTCGAACGCCATTCCCAGCCGGTTGAGCGCGATCGCCGAACACTCGATGTGCCAGCCCGGACGGCCCGGGCCCATCGGCGACTCCCAGGAGGGCTCACCGTCGCGGGCCGCACGCCACACCAGCGCGTCCAACGGATTCCGCTTGCCGGCACGATCGGGGTCGCCGCCGCGCTCGGCGAAGAACTTGGCCATCGTCTCGCCGTCGTAGCCCGACTCGTAGCCGAACTGCGGGGTCGCGTCGACGCTGAAGTAGACGTCGGGGAACTCAGGGTCGTCGACCACGTAGGCCGAGCCGTTGGCCAGCAGCTTCCCGACCGCGTCGATCACCTCGTCGATGGACTCCACCGCCCCGATGTAGTCACGGGGCGCGAGCACCCGCAGAGCGGTCATGTCCGCGCGGAACAGATCGATCTCGCGGGCTCCGAGATCGCGCCAGTCGACGCCGTCGCGTTCGGCGCGCTCGAACAGCGGATCGTCGACGTCGGTGATGTTCTGGACGTAGTGGACGTCGTGCCCACCGTCGCGCAGGACGCGGTTGATCAGGTCGAATGTCACGTAGGTGGCGGCGTGGCCGAGGTGAGTCGCGTCGTAGGGCGTGATGCCGCAGACGTACATCGTCGCGACCTCGCCCGGACTGACCGGCTTCACCTGGGCGTCGGACGTGTCGTAGAGACGCAGCGGGACGGCGGGACCCGGCACGGACGGAATCTGAGGCGACGGCCACGAATGCATGACGTCAACTGTATGTGTCGACGGCCGATGCGTGGCAGCCCGGGGTGGGGTCAGAACGGCGGCCACGGGATGGCGCGACTGTGCGGCGGCAACGGCATGACGCCGTCGTCGGCGAGGACCGCCACTCGCCGCCGGAGCGCGTCGATCTCGTCGGCCGTGATGAGGCCCGACAGGCGCACGCGCAGACTGCTGTCCGGATCGTCGAGAGACCGGCCCAGAAGTACCAGGTCGCCGGCATCGCCGACAGGGACGGGCGACCCCGCCCACCCCCACAGAATGGTCCGCAACTTGTTCTCGGAGTGCAGGCAGATCCCGTGGTCGATGGCGTAGACCCGGCCGTCGACGCCGGTCAGGATGTGACCGCCTTTTCGGTCGGCGTTGTTGAGCACGACATCGAGCAGGGCGAGTCGGGCCAGCCGGCGCGAGTCCTCGTGGACGAGCACCACCTCGTCCCCGTGCTGGTCGTAGGCGTTGAGCACGCCGCGGTAGCCGTCCGGAACGCTGCCCGCGGGGACCAGATCCACCGGATCGAGGACGTCTTCCCGGGCGTCGGGCCGGTCGATCCAGCGCTGCACCATACCCGGACCGAGGTCGACGTCGACCGGTCCGTCGTCGCGCAGGGCGGTCTCGGGGATCAGGTCCCATCCGAGCGCGTCGCTGATCAGGTACGAGGCGACCTCCCGGCCGGCGAGGGTGCCGTCCGGGAAGTCCCACAGCGGCTGCTCGCCGCGGATCGGCTTGTAGACGCACCGCATCGCGGAGGTCCCGTCGGACACCTCGCACGCCACAGTGAGGTTGCTCGCGGACGCGATACGGCCGAGAACGGTGAGCTCACCGGTGACGAGGAGCTCCAGACAGTCGGCGTTCACCGGTCGGTGTCGTCGCCGTCGTCGCCGTCCTCGTCCTGGTCGGGATCATCGTCGGCCAGGCCCTCCTCGTCGAGGTCGTCCGGCTCGACGCTGAAAGACGAGTCGAAGCCCGGCACCAGTCGGCTGAGGCTGGCGAGCACTTCGGGATCGACGAACTCCAACGATCGACTGAACTCGGCGTCGCGCTTGTACCCGTTGCTGCGGGCGCAGATGTGGCCGGTCGGGTCGAGCGGCTGGTTGCACAGCGGACACAGCGGACGGCCCGCGGCGATCACCCGCATCGAGCGCGCGCTGAACTCTCTCGCCTCGTCGGCGGTGAGGAAGACCCGCACTGTGTCGGGCCCCTCGTCGGTGTCGTCGAGGATCACCGACTCGTCGAGCGGCTGCTCGGTGACGGCGAGGAGTTCGATGACGACCGAGGCCGCGTCCGCGTCCCAGCCGAGTCCCATGGAGCCGACGCGGAACTCCGAGTCGATCGGGTTCTCGAGCGGTGACACGTCGTCGACGTCCTCGGCCTCCGGCGGAATCGGCGTGCCGAAGCGGCGACGGACCTCGTCGAGCAGATAGCCGAGCCGATCGGCCAGGATCAGCACCTGCTGCTTCTCGAGTTCGACGCTCATCAACCGAGAGTCCTGGGACACCTGGATGTAGAAGGTGCGGTCCCCCGGCTGGCCTACGGTGCCGGCGACGAATCGTCGCGGACTCCGGAATTCGTGAATCGTACGGGCCATGTCTCAACGGTACCCGGAGGGTGCTGCCCCGTCCCCGGACTAGGTCCCGGTGGAACCGCCGACCGTCGCACCGGCCGCCATCGGCGGTCGCGGAAGCTCGAGAGCGCCGCTGTTGTTCACGGTCTGCACATAAGGTCTGGCCGAACCGTAGTGGATGACGCTGATCGACCCCGGGTCGACGACGATCCGCTGGAACTGGTCGAGGTGCATGCCGAGGGCGTCGGCGAGGACGGCCTTGATGACGTCGCCGTGGGAGCAGGCCACCCAGAGACCCTTTCCGTCCGGTCCGCCGTGGACCCGGTCGAGCTCGCGGACGGCGGCCGTCGCCCGGCGGGAGACGTCGAGCAGTCCCTCCCCGCCGGGGAAGACGGCGGCCGACGGCTGCTGCTGAACCACCTTCCACAGCGGCTCGGCGAGGAGTTCGGCGATCTTGCGATTGCTCCAGTCGCCGTAGTCCACCTCTTCGAGGTTCGGTTCGGTGATGTGCGGCAGCTCGGGCCGGGCCGACACCAGCGGCTCGACGGTCTCGGCGCATCGCTGGAGCGGCGAGCGGACCACTGCGGTCAGGTCCGCCAGGACACCGTCGAGTCGCTGTGGGAGCTCCTCGGCCTGGGCGCGTCCGCGATCGTCGAGGCCGACGCCCGGTGTACGACCGGCGAGCAGGCCCGAGGTGTTGGCCGTGGATCGTCCGTGCCGGACCAGGATCACCGTCATGGTGGACAGATTACCGACACCCGTGGCCGCCAGACGCTACGCGGCGATCACGCCCAGCTGCAGCAGCACGATCACCAGCAGACCGAGCGCGACGCGGTACGTCGCGAACCAGACCATCGAATGGTGCGCCACGAACTTGAGCAGCCAGGCGATGGAGACATAGCCGAGGATGAAGGCGACGAGCGTGGCCACCACGATCTGCGGACCGGTTGCCGCGAGCCCCTCTCCGGCGGGCTCGAAGACGTCCTTCAGACTGAACAGTCCCGACGCGAGCACTGCGGGGATCGCGATCAGGAACGAGAACCGGAACGCCGCCTCGCGCTCCAGGCCGACGAACAGTCCGGCGCTGGCAGTCGCACCAGAGCGCGAGACGCCCGGGATCAGCGCCAGGCACTGGGCCACGCCCATGACGATCGCGTCTCGGCGCGTGATCTTCTCCAGCGGCCGGTCCCGCTTGCCGACGTACTCCGCGGCCAGGAACACGAAGGAGAACAGGATCAGCATGATCGCGACCAGCCACAGGTTCCGTCCGGCCGTGCGTATCTGGTCTTTGAAGACGAATCCGAGCACACCGATCGGGATGGTGGCCAGAATCACGTACCACCCGATCCGGTAGTCGAGGCCCCGCTTGGTCTGATCCCGCAACCCGGCGAACCAGGCGAGGATGATTCGCCAGATGTCCTTCGCGAAGAAGAGCAGCACCGCGAGCTCGGTGCCGAGCTGCGTGACCGCGGTGAACGACGCGCCGGCGTCGTCGCCGAACCAGATCTCGGAGATGATCCGCAGATGGGCCGACGACGAGATCGGCAGGAATTCGGTCAGGCCCTGGACGGCTCCGAGGACGATTGCCTGGAGCCATGTCATGGTCGGAGTCACGGGGGCTGATGCTACCCATCGAACGGGTCACACACCGGCATCGCGCAAGATGGTGTCATGCGCGTGCGAACCCGAATCACCGCCCTGCTCGTGGCCGTGGCCACCGCGTCCGCCCTCACTGCCTGCAGCCAGTCCGACGACGGTCCGGCGCAGAATGTGCCCACTGTCACACCGGCGACGGCGGCCTCGTCCCCGGTCGGCGTCACCGCCCCCGCGGGCGTCGTGGTCGGCGCCGACGCCGCGACCGCGGTGGTCGCGGCGCAGACGGGACCGTCACGTGCCGCGGTGCTGGCGAACAACGGCGAGACCGTGCAGATCTTCGCCGCGCCCGGTACCCCCGGGGCTCCCGCTCCCGTCTCGGTGAAGGTCCCCCGGCTCGCCGCGCTGACCGCCTCCGGCGACGGTTTCGTCGGTGCAGGCCCGAACGGCATCGTCCGGATCGCGGCGGACGGCTCGACGACCGAGCAACAGGCCGATCTCTCCGGCGCACAGTCCGTGGCGGTGACCGCCGACGGTCGTACGCTGGTCGGCACCGATCGGGGTCATGTGCTCGTTCTCGATCGGGACGGCAAGGAGCAGCGCGACATCGGCGGTTTCGTCCGCGTCGACGACATCACCGTCGCTCCCCCGACCGCGGGCGATCGTGCCGGCCAGATCGTCGTGCTCGACCGTGCGCAGTCGGCGCTGACACCGATCGACATCGACTCGGGAGATCTGAAGGCCGCACTGCGCGCCGGCGACGGCGCGACCAACTCGATCGTCGACCGGTTCGGCCGCATCCTGGTCGCCGGCACCCGGAACAACGAGGTGTACGCCTTCTACGGCCAGCCGATCGTCATGCGCATGCGGGCACCCGTCGCGGACAGCCCGTACGCGCTCGCCTACGACAACCAGCGCAAGCTCCTCTGGGTGTCGAGCACCGCGGCCAACTCGATCACCGCGTACGACGTCTCGACCGGTGAGACCATCGAGAAGCACCGGATCGCCAGCGTGCCGCAGGTGACGTCGATGGACGTCGACCCGGCGAGCGGTGCGCTGCTGGTCGCCTCCGGCCGAGACGACGCCCTGCAGGTGGTCCCCGCGGACGCGGTCAAGTAGCCGCAGGCCCACCCACGACTGCCGCACCCGACACGAAGGCGACACCATGCTCAGCACGTTGAACCGGATCCTGTACCCGGTGGTCCTCAAGACCATGTTCCTGATCCAGCCGGAGAGGATCCATACGATCACGGCGTGGATCATCCGCCGTGCCGGCTACGCGCCCGGCCTGCGCTCACTGATGGCGAAGTTGTTCGCGACCGACGATCCGATCCTGACCAACGAGGTCTTCGGGGTCGACTTCCCGGCGCCGATCGGTCTCGCGGCCGGCTTCGACAAGACGGCGTCGAGCGTCAACGCCTGGGGTCAGATGGGCTTCGGGTTCGCCGAGATCGGCACCATCACCGGTCAGGCGCAGCCGGGCAATCCCGCACCCCGGCTCTTTCGCCTCCCCGCCGACCGCGCGCTGATCAACCGGATGGGATTCAACAACCCCGGCGCCGATGCGGCGGCGCTCAAGCTCGCCGAATCGCGTCCTGGACCGGTCCGGGTGCCGATCGGTGCCAACATCGGCAAGACGAAGGTGGTGCCGGTCGAGGACGCCGTCACGGACTACCGTCACAGCGCTCGCACGCTCGGTCCGCTGGCCGACTTCGTCGTCGTGAACGTCAGCTCCCCGAACACGCCCGGTCTCCGCGATCTGCAGGCTGTCGACTCGCTCCGACCGATTCTCGCGACCGTGCTCGAGGTCGTGGACAAGCCGGTTCTGGTGAAGATCGCTCCCGACCTGTCCGATGAGGACGTCGACGCCGTCGCCGACCTCGCCGTCGAACTGGGACTCGCGGGCATCGTCGCGACCAACACCACGATCCGGCGCGACGGACTGCGGACGCCGCGTGCGGAGGTCGAGGCGTGCGGTGCCGGCGGACTGTCGGGCCCGGCGGTGGCAGACCGTTCCCTCGAGGTTCTCAAGCGGCTGTACGGCCGAGTCGGTGGTCGCGTCGCGCTCATCAGCGTCGGCGGGATCGAGACCGTCGACCAGGCCTGGGAGCGGATCTGCGCGGGTGCAGACCTGCTCCAGATGTACACCGGCTTCATCTACGGCGGCCCGGTCCGCCTGCGCGAGCTGCACGACGGCCTCGCCGCCCGACTGCGCACCGAGGGCTTCACCTCGATCAAGGACGCCGTCGGCTCCGCCGCGAACTGAGTTCACGGGCATCCCTCAACCCGGCCCGGCGTTAGCCCTCGTTGGTTGAGCGAGCACCCTTCCGCCGGGTGAGCGGGCGCGCCCTTCCGTTGGTTGAGCGAGCGCAGCGAGTCGAAGCCAACAGCACTCGGGCTGGGACTAGTACCAGCCCGTTCGCACCACGGTTTCGACTCGCTGCGCTCGCTCAACCAACGGAACGAAGCCCGCTCAACCAACGACATCGGCACGCCGCAACCCGCCGACCGCACACCGCCCCGCCGGTTGAGCGAACGGAAGGTCGCTGGCTCAACCGGCGGCGGGCGCCCGGACGGGTGCGGCTACTCGGCCGGAAGTTCGAATACTCCGGTGAGGATGCCGCGTGCGATGGCTCGCGAGTACAGGTTGAATCCGAGGAAGCCGGGGGTCGCGCCGTCGGGCAGTTCCAACGATTCGACGTCGACGGCGTGCACGGCGAACATGTAGCGGTGCGGTCCGTGCCCCGGAGGCGGGCCCGCTCCGACGAACTGCTTGAGGCTCGCGTCGTTGCCGAGCGTCACCGCGCCTGCGGGCAGGTCCGCCGACCCGGGTGACCCCGCGCCGGTGGCCAGCGATGTCACGGACGCCGGAATGTCGGCGACGGCCCAGTGCCAGAAGCCCGACGCGGTGGGCGCGTCCGGGTCGAAGCAGGTCACCACGAAGCTCTTGGTCTCCGCCGGGAAGCCCGACCAGCTGAGCTGCGGCGAGACGTCCTCGCCGCCCGCGCCGAAGATGCCCGACACCTGTGGGGTCGGCAGGGTCTGACCCTCGGCGAAGTCACTCGAGGTCACCGTGATCTCCGGCAACGGAGGCAACGCCTCGTACGGGTGGTATGTCGTCACAATGTGGTCCTTTCGACGATTCTCACTCTGCCGTCGTGGTCAGCAGTTGTGCAGGAAATGCTCGAAAACCTTGGTACCGAACAGAATCGAGTCTACGGGCACCCGCTCGTCGACTCCGTGGAAGAGCGCGGCGAAATCGAGGTCCGGGGGCAGCTGGAGCGGCGCGAATCCGAAGCAGCGGATGCCGAGTTTCGCGAACGCCTTCGCGTCCGTGCCACCCGACAGCATGTACGGGACCGTTCGGCCGTCCTCGTCGTGCGCCAGGATCGCCTCGTTCATCGCGTCGACCAGATGCCCGTCGAACGTGGTCTCGTACGCGTCGAGGTGAGTGATCCACTCGCGCTTGACATTCGGCCCGATCAATTCGTCGATGGTCCGTTCGAACTCGACCTGGCGGCCTGGCAGCACGCGGCAGTCGATCACCGCCTCGGCGTGCTGCGGAATCACGTTCGCCTTGTATCCCGCGGACAGCATGGTGGGGTTCGCCGTGTCCCGCAGTGTCGCGCCGATGATCCGCGCGAGATTGCCGATCTTGAACAGTGCCGACTCCAGGTCGGGGGTCTCCGGGCTGAAGTCCAGACCGGTCTCCTCCGACAGGGCCGTCAGGAACTCCGCGACCGATTCGGTCATCACGAGCGGGAATCGGTGCGCCCCGATGCGCGCGACGGCCGCGGCGATCTCGGTCACCGCGTTCTCTGCCGCCAGGAACGATCCGTGACCCGCCTGGGCGTCGCAGGTGAGCCGCATCCACGACAGCCCCTTCTCGGCCGTCTCGACGAGATACAGCCGCCGTACCCCGCCGTCCGGGCGGTCGACGGTCAGCGAGAAGCCGCCGACTTCGCCGACTGCCTCGGTGATGCCCTCGAACAGGTCGGGGCGGTTCTGCACCAGCCAGTGCGACCCCCAGGTTCCGCCGGCCTCCTCGTCGGCGAGGAAGGCGAAGACGATGTCTCGGGGTGGGACGGTCCCGTCTCGTTTGAGCTGACGCGCGAGCGCCAGTGCCATGCCCGCCATGTCCTTCATGTCGACGGCACCCCGGCCCCAGATGTAGCCGTCCTGGATCGTGCCGGAGAACGGGTGGACGCTCCAGTCTCCGGCCTCTGCGGGCACCACGTCGAGATGGACGTGGATCAGCAGCGCGCCGCGTGCCCTGTCTGCGCCGGGCAGACGCGCGAACACATTCCCCCGCCCCGGCATCCCGGACTCCACGTACTCGGTCGTGTAACCGACCTCTTCGAGTTGCGCAGCAACCCATTTGGCACAGTCGGCCTCTCCCTTGGTGGTCTCCGGCTGTCCGGTGTTCGACGTGTCGAACTGGATGAGCCGACTGACCAGATCGACAACTTCATCGGTCGCGCGCAAGCCTGTCACCACTCCATTCGTAGGGGATTTGGGATACGGGGGCAACCATGGTTATTGTTATGCAGCGCGACGCGGTGCGGCGCGCCAGAACTGAACAAGTCCGAGTGGCGGAATGGCAGACGCGCTAGCTTGAGGTGCTAGTGTCCTATTAACGGACGTGGGGGTTCAAGTCCCCCCTCGGACACCGAATTCCAATCGCGGCGTCGTACTTCGGTACGACGCCGCGATTGTCTGTTCTCCGGCCGATCAGGTCCGGCTCGGGCCCAGCAGTCCGGGGATTCCCGCGATCGAGTCCAGCACATGGTCGGCACCGGCCGCCTCGAGTGGCCCGCGCCCGGTCTGGCCGGTCAGCACTCCGACGGACGTCGCGCCCGCGTTGTTGGCGGCCTGGACGTCGACGACCGTGTCACCGGCGGCGAGCCACGCCGCGAACGGACGCGACGCCGCACCGCTCCATCGCACGGAAGATCATGTACGGCGCGGGCCGCCCCGCCGGAACGTCGTCGGTGGTGATGACGGCGTCGAAGGTCACCGCCCGCCCATCGCCGTCGACGCCCCAGCCGAGCGAGGCCAGCAGCGGCTCGACGACGGCGCGATCGAATCCGGTCTCGTCAACGCCACCCGGACACCGTTCGCCCGCAGCGACGCGACCGTCGCCTCGGCCGCGTCGATCGGGCGGGGCGGCGCCGATCGATAAGCCTCGGCGAGGATCTGCCGGAACCGCCCGAACGCCCGCTGCGCCGCGGCCTCGTCGAGATCGACGCCGCCGATGCGGGCGAGGTTGGCGATGGCCGTCACCTTGTCGGTGCCCATCCAGTGTGCGAGGTCGTCGTCCGCGACGGTCGCGCCGACCTCCTCGACCGCCTCGCGAAGTGCGACGTAGACGGCGCCGCCGTCGTCGACCGTCGTTCCGGCGATGTCGAGTGCGACGAGTTCGATCATGAAGGATCCTTTCGGGGACCGAGTACGACGGACTGCCGACGTCAGGCGAGCCGCATGGTGCCCTGACGACCGGAGGCCGCCGTCAGGCGATTGGTGATGCTGATGCTGCAATGCCCGGGGAGGTAGCGGTCTTCAGCGGATTCGATGATCCTGCCGACCGAGTCCTGAGTGCGCCTGCGCACTCTCAGCAGCGGGGAGCCCTCGTCCACCCCGAGTGCGTCCGCATCCTCGGGTCCGGCGGCCACCGCGTCGAGCAGATGGTCGGAGCTGTACAGATCGACGCCGTGGTCGATCATGAAGCGGTTGATGGAGCCCGAGTCCGGATCGAACTCCATCAGCGTCTGCCCCACCTCCCAGACGAACGACATGCGCTCGATCAGCGCGGGCTCATCGTCGAGCGTCCGGACTCGGACGATCGTCAGGACCGGTTCGCCGGCGGCGATGTCGAGCCGCCCGGCCAGCTCCGCGTCGGCCGGGTGTCGGGACTGGAGCAGCGTCCGCTGACCCGGCCGATGGCCCTGGCCGTCTGCCCAGGCGGTGAACGATCCGAGGACCGTCGCCGAGTGCTCCGGTACGTTTCGGCGCACCAGTGGCCTGCTGCCCTGCCCGCCGACCAGCAGGCCGTCCGTGCGCAGCGACGCCATCGCCTGCCGGACCGGTCCGCGGGAGACACCGAACTCGGCGCAGAGTTCGGCCTCGCTCGGCGCCCGCATTCCCTCCGGCCACTGGCCGGACGCGATACGGGCCCGGAACTCACTGCTCAGTTGCTGATGAAGAGGAATGGACACGACTTGAGAATACAAGTTTGAGCGTGACCGACCGATGCCGCTGGATGGCGCCGAAGTGAACTTCTCGGTGCCGAGGTGAACGTCCCTAGAACTTGTCTAGATAGCAGTGCGGGCACCGTCTGGTCGACGGTGCCCGCACTGTCAGGGAACTGCTCCGGCAGTCGTGATGAATCAGCCCTGCCGGGTCTCGATCTCGGTGTCGAGACTGATGTCGACGACGTTGTCCGACCCGGCGCTCACAGTCGTCTGCACCGCGCGCGGCTCGTACATTCCCGCGACGATCGTGAAGCGGTCGTCGGTCAGCCCTTCGATCCGGTACCGGCCGTCGGCGTCCGACCGCACCGTCGCGACGACGGTCTGGTCCGACCCGATCGCGGAGACCGTGGCACCGATCAGCGGTGTGCCGTCGGCCGCCCGGACGTAGCCTTGAACTCCGCCGATCGCGTCGAGCACGATGTCGATCGCCGTCGAGTCCCCCGCCGTGACCAGTTCGCTGGCGGCCTGGTAGCCGGGAGCCGACGCGGTGACTGCCACCGTGTCGCCGTCGTTGAGCTCGGCGATGGCGAAGGTGCCGTCCGAGCCCGCCTGCGCGGTCGCCAGCACGTTGCCGGTCTGGTCCGTGACCACCAGACGCGCGGGCAGCGGCCGTTGGGCGTCCCGGACACGTCCGGCCAGCACGGCAGCACCCGTGAGCCGGAAGTCCCGCTGGAGTCCCACGTCACCGACCGTCGAGACGCCGATCGCCTTCGGTCCGCGTCCCGGCGCGGTGGCGATCACCGTGTACGCACCGTTGTCGAGACCGCGGACGCGGTAGCGACCGTCGTCGCCGACCGTCGCCGAACCGGCCTGGCGACCTTCGCTGTCGGTGACCGTGATGGCCGCACCGACGATCGGGGCGCCGTCGGAACCGGTGACGCTGCCGGACACCGTCGCACCGACGGTTCTCGCTGGGGCAGTCGTCGCGGCGGCGACTGTCCGTGACCCGAAGCTCGACGACGGCGTCTCGGCCACCAGCGACAGCGGCGATCCGACTCCGGCGTCGCCCGCGACGGCCGCGATCTCCGCACCGACGGTCTCGTGATCGGCGGCGAGCGGCCGGCGACCACCGGTGAACAGCGACGCAGCCGCACCGAGGATGCAGCAGATCAGCGCGAAGGTGAACGCCGCCGTCAGACCGTCCGAGAACGGATCGCTGATCAGGTGCGGGAAGAAGTCGAGACCGGTGAGGTGATCGACGCTAGCCTGCGGCAGCCCGTCGAGCGCCTGACCGCCGACCTGCTGGATAGGGTTGTAGCCCAGGAACGCCGCGAACAGGATGCCGACCGTCGGCAGTCCGGCGATGGCCTGCGCCGCCCCTCCGGGCATGCCGTTGGCGGTGAGCCCGTCGTACATCGCGGTCGGCAGCGTGCTCGACAGACCCGCGATCATCAGGGAGAAGAACAGGCCGATGGAGAGCACCATGGCGGCGTTCTGGAATGTCGTCATCATTCCCGCACCGGATCCACGCGAGGTCACCGGCAGGCTGTTCATCACCTCGGCACGGTTCGGCGACGCGAAGAGGCCCATGCCGATGCCGTTGATCAGCAGGATCACCGCGAACACCCAGTACGTGAAGTCGACCGGGATGGCGATCAGTCCGGCGAATGTGCCCGCGGTGATCAGCAGACCGATCGTGGTGAACCACTTGGTCCCCAACTTGTCCGACAGCGCACCGGACACCGGGGCGGAGACCAGGAAGCCGATGGTCATCGGAACCATGTAGATGCCGGCCCACAGCGGAGTCTGCGAGTAGTCGTAGCCGTGCTGCGGCAGCCAGATGCCCTGCAGCCAGATGATGAGGATGAACTGCAGCCCACCGCGGCCGATGGAGGCCATCAGGTTGGCGATGTTGCCGAAGGTGAACGACCGGTTCCGGAACAGCGAGAGCTCGAACAGCGGGCTCTCGACCTTCATCTCGATGAACACGAAGACCACGAGCACGAAGAGTCCGCCGATCAGCGCGGCGAGCACCCACGGATTGGTCCAGCCCATGTCCGACGACCCGTACGGCTGGATGCCGTAGGTGATGCCGACGAGGACCGCGATGAGTCCGACGGCGAAGGTGAGGTTGCCCCACCAGTCCATCTTCGCCTTGCGTCGCTCGCCGGTGTCACGCAGTTTGAGGTAGGCCCAGATGGTGCCGACGACACCGAACGGAACCGAGACCAGGAAGATGTAGTGCCACTGGATCGGAGCCAGCACGCCGCCGATCAGCAGGCCGAGGAACGATCCGGCGATCGCCGCGACACCGTTGATGCCCATTGCGAGTCCGCGCTGGTCGGCCGGGAAGGCGTCGGTCAGGATCGCCGACGAATTGGCCATCAGAAAGGCGCCACCGATGCCCTGGATCACTCGCCAGAAGATCAGCCAGATGGCCGCCTCCGAACCGTCGAACCAGGTTATCGCCAGGAAGATCGATGAGATCGTGAAGACCGCGAACCCCATGTTGTACATGCGGGCCCGGCCGTACATGTCGCCGAGTCGCCCGAAGCTGACCACCAGCACCGCGGTGACGACGAGGAATCCCATCATCATCCAGAGCAGATAGCTGGTGTTCTGCGGCTCGAGCGGATTGAGGTTGATGCCCTTGAAGATGTCGGGCAGTGCGATCAGCACGATCGAGCTGTTGATCGTGGCGATCAGCATGCCCAGCGTGGTGTTCGAGAGGCGACGCAGGACCGGAGACGCAGAGGCCCACGACTGTGTCAAGGACAGGAAGCGTCGTCTGGCGTGAACCGCCGGCTGGGCCTGTGCCGCCGGCGGTGGCGCCAACTGTTTTGGTCGACATGTGAGCCTTTCAGAACTTCATCGTCAAGTGATCGATGCGTCGCCGCATCGGGTCGAATCAGGAGGCCGTGCGGACGGCCTGGATGTCGAGGCGGACCTCGGCCTTGTTGCCGATCTGTGCGGCACCGCTGATCAGCCTGTCGTCGAAGCTGATCCCGAACTCCTTGCGGCTCAGGGTTCCCTTCGCCTCGAAGCCGGCGCGGACACCGCCCCAGGGATCCTCGGTCTGGCCGAGGAAGACGAGTTCGAGCGAGACCGGAACGGGATGGTCCCGAATGGTCAGCGTCCCGTCGAGGGTCCACGTCTCGTCGCCCGCCGAGCGCAGGCGGTCGGCGCGGAAGACTGCGGCCGGGAAGTTCTCGACGTCGAAGAAGTCGCTCGACCGCAGGTGGTCGTCGCGCATCTTGTTGTCGCTGTCGATGCTCGCGGTCGAGATCTCGGCCACGACGGACGACTGCTCCGGATCCTCCCCGACGGTGATCGTCCCGGAGAATTCGGTGAAGCGTCCGCGAACGGTCGCGATCCCGAGATGCCGAACGCTGATCTCGAGGCTGGAGTGCGTGCCGTCGATCTCCCAGACACCAGCCTCGGGGCTGGGTGCTGACCCGGTGCGTTCCAGGGTGACGTCACCGAGTCCGACGGCGCCGGCTCCCGACACGACCGCCGTCCGTGCGGTCGGGTGGTACCCCTGTGCCGTCGCGACGACGGTGTACATCCCGGTGGTCAGATCCGCGACCCGCACGGTCCCGTCGGTGTCACTGCGAACGATCGCCGTCTGCTCCCCCGCCTGCGACATGACGGTCACGACGGCGGCGTCGATACCGCGCCCGGTGGAGTTCGCCACCCGGGCCGTGAGCTGTGCAGCCATGGTCACCGTCCCTCCGCGCCGAGAACGAACTCGTGGTTCACGAATCGGCCCGCCCGCACGTCGACGGTGGCCGCCACGGGCGCATAGCCGCTGGCCAGAACCGTGTAGTCGCCCGGGGTCAGATCGCTGAACGCGTAGTGCCCGGTCTCGTCGGTGAACACGCTCGCCGCCATCGCTCCGGCGCCGTCGAGCAGTGCGACCTGGCTGTGGGCGACGACGCCGCCGCGGCCGTCGGTCACGCGGCCGGTGAGAGTCACCGCGGACGTCAGTTCGAGCACGACGGGCCGCTGCGACGATGCCTCGTGCGCGATCGTCGTCGCGGTGGCCTCGAATCCCACGGCCGTGACGACGATCGTGTACGACCCCTCTGCGACACCGCGCAGCTGCCATTCACCGCCCGAGCCGGCGACCGCGGTGGCGACGACCTGTCCGCCGGATGCCGTCGCGGTGACGACTGCGCCGACCACGGGTGCCCCGTCGACCGTCGACCGAACCACGCCGTTCAGCGCGGCGTGTGCCGCCAACGTCACCGTGGCCTCCACCGATTCGCCGGTCGTGGTGATCGTGACCGCCGACGGCGCGTAGCCGACCGCCGAGGTGACCAGGACGTACTGGCCCTCGACCGGCACCTCTGCGGTGAACGTGCCGTCCGGCCGAGCGGGTGCGACTGCCACCTGCCTGCCCTCATGGTCGATGACCGTCACCGTCGATCCGGCGACGGCCTCACCACGATCGTCGCGGACAACTCCGTGTATCAGGCACGAGTGCCCGTCTACTGCGTTGTGCACCGAGTTCCTCCCTCAATCTCTAGTGGTCGTCAATTGCCTGCGGTCGTCGAGTCGACGAACGCGTCCGGTCGGCGACCACGTCGCACATCGTGTCGGCGAGCAGCGTCACCGCCCGGACCACCGTCTCCCGCTCGGCTGTCGGCAGCCGGCGCAATGCGTTCTCGTACAACGAGATCCGCTCCGAGTTCGCGTCGGCCACGTAGGCCCGACCAGCTGCCGTCAGGTCGAGTCGGCTGACTCGGCCGTCATTCGGATCCGCCGACCGCGAGACGAGACCGGCACGATCCAGGCAGGCGATGGTCTTCGACATCGACGGACTCGTCACGCTCTCCTTCTCCGCCAGATCCGTCGGACGAACCGGCGCGAGTTCAGCGATCGCCCAGAGCGTCGAAGCCTGCCCCGAGGTCAGCGGCTGCACGCCGAGCGCCCTGCGGACCGCACGCGTGATCCGGACCAGCGACCGGGAGATCAGCGCGCCGTCTCCGAGACGACGCTCCGCCCGCTTCTGCCGCACCGGTTCGTTCGTCACGTTCTCACTCGCAATCCGGCAACTAGATAGTTGACTACAGGTAATTAATACCTGGCAAGACTAGACCCTTCGGCCCCTCGTTCATAGAATTCTCAGCGTGTGACGTGGGTGACAATCGGCGAGATTCCGGGATCATTCAGACGAAACGCGCGTCGTGCAGGCCACTTGTTCTGCGATCAATAGACGACACTTGATATGCATCGATTCAAGCATTGAGACTTGATTCTTGTGCGGGGTGCTCGAGACGAGTCGTCTTCCCAAGACAAGTTCGTCTGCAGCCCACCAGACGGGCAATGAACGCGACATGAACGCGTTCAGTGGCAGATGAACCGTTGCCCAACTTGTACAGACAAGACCTTCCCAGCGGTTGCGACGCCTGGCCGCAGGGGCGAGTCTCATCGACGTGAACATCGATTACGACGTCCTGGTCGTCGGATCCGGCATCGTCGGGCTCGGCCACGCACTGGCCGCCCATGACGACGGACTCCGTGTCATCCTCATCGACCGCGACGCCCGCCCGGTCGGCGCCTCGGTCCGGAACTTCGGACACGTGTGTGCCACAGGTCAGTCACGCGAACTCCGGGAGCTCGCACTCGGAACCCGCGAGAGATGGCTGTCCGTCGCCGCCCGCACCGGACTCCCGATCCGGCAGTCCGCGGGCGCCGCCGTCGCCCGCGCCGCCGATGAAGTCGCGGTAATGGAGGAGCTCGCTGACAAACGCGATGCGGTGGAGCTGCGCACCGCGGCCCAGATCCGGGCCGATCTGGGCGGCGTGGTTGCCGACGACGTCGTGGGCGGAGCCCGACTGCACGACGACCTGCGGGTAGACCCACGCACCACGGCACCGAGACTGGCAGATTGGCTCGGCAACCGAGACGGGGTCGAGTTCAGGTGGCGCACCGCGTATCTCGGCATCGAGGAGGCTGACGCCACAGGGGCGCGAGTCCGTACCTCCGGCGGCGCCATCGCTGCCGGACGGGTCTTCGTCTGCGTCGGCCACGACCTCGACTACCTCGCCCCGGCCGTGGCCGACGACGCCGGCATGGAACGCTGTGCCCTGCAGATGATGCTCACCGAGGACCCGGGAATTCGAGTCCCGCCCGCCGTGCTCACCGCGACCTCGCTTCTCCGCTACGACGCCTTCGCCGAGACCTCGGCCGCCGCCGCGCTCCGCACCCGTCTCGAACTCCGGCGTCCGGAGCTGTTCGCCGCGGACACGAACATCATGTTCACGCAGCGCCCCGACGGCGGCCTGTTGATCGGCGACTCACACCGCAATCGACTCACCGTCTCCCCGTTCCTCGACGAATCCGTCTCCGCCCTCATTCTGGGCGAAGTCGAAGCCGTCCTCGGCCGACGTCTGCGGATCCGCGAACGCTGGCAAGGGGTCTATGCCGCGCGGCCCGCCGGCCCCTATCTCACCGCCCGCCTCGCACCGAACGTCCACGCCTGCTCAGTGACCACCGGCGTCGGCATGACCGTGGGCCTGGAACTCGCGGCCCGCAGCCTCGCCGGAACTCTGACCTCCTGACCGGTCCGCATCCGCCGACTCCCTCCCGACCATTCCGCCCGCTGCTCGTCCCCACCACGAAAAGAGCCATCATGAAGCGTCCCGTCCGAATCGCGGCCGTCGCCGTCGCCGCCCTCTCGCTGTCCACAGCCGCTGCGTGCGGCGGCACCGGCGGCGGCACCGCCGACGCGAACACCGTCACCCTATACAGCGCCGACGGCCTCGGCGACTGGTACCACACGCAGTTCACTGCGTTCCAGGACAAGACCGGGATCAAGGTCGAGTACGTGGAAGGCGGGTCGGGGGAAGTGGTCTCACGTGCAGAGAAGGAGAGTCGAACCCGCAGATGGACGTGTTGGTGACCCTGCCGCCGTTCATTCAGCAGGCTGACAAGCAGGGCAGCCTCGATACGACCACCGTCGCCGACGCCGCGGCACTGCCGGAGAACGCGAAGGCGCCCGGCGGCCGCTACGTCGTCCTCGCCGACAACTACTTCACGATGATCCGCGGCGACTCCGTCACACCGAAGGCCCAGACGTGGTCCGACCTCCTCGACCCCCGGTTCAAGCAGAAGATCCAGTACTCCACGCCGGGGCAGGCGGGCGACGGCACCGCGCTGTTACTGCTCCTGCGGCACGTGATGGGCGACCAGCAGGCGCTCGATTACCTCGCCCGGCTCCAGACCAACAACGTCGGTCCGTCAGCCTCCACCGGCAAGCTGGGACCGAAGGTGTCGAAGGGCGAGCTCGCCGTCGCCAACAGCGACGTCCAGATGGCCCTCGCCTCGATCACGAAGGACAAGGCCGCCTACGAGACCTTCCTGCCTGCCGACGCGACCGGCAAGCGATCGACGCTGGCACTCCCCTACTTCATGGGCAAGGCCGCAAACGCCCCGCACGCGGAGAACGCGCAGAAGCTCATCGACTTCCTCATGTCGGCCGACGTGCAGCGAACCCTCTCCGACGAGGCCGTTCGGCGTCTCGGCGCGCACCGACGTCACGGCGAGCGGGCCGAACTACGATGCGATCCAGAAGTCGATCGCCGGAGCCGAGATCTGGCAGCCGGACTGGGCGGCCGTCAACGATGACTTCACGGCGCTGATCGACGCGTACAACAAGGCGATCGGGCAGTGAACCTGCGGATCGGGAGGCGGACGGTCACACCTCGCGGCCGATCGTCGGCCACGCCGAACCTGCGAACCGGCGCTCCCGCGGTCGCATTGACCGACGTCACCGTCGCGTACGACGGCACGATCGCACTCGCCGACTGCTCCTTCGACGTCGAACGCGGCGAGACCGTCGCCCTGCTCGGCCCGTCCGGATCGGGGAAGTCCACCGCACTCAAGGCCATCGCCGGCTTCGAGAACGTCGTCTCCGGCACGGTCACGATCGACGGGCGTGACGTCACCGAACTGGCGCCGCGGCACCGCGGCGTGGGCTTCGTCGTCCAGCAGTACGCCCTCTTCCCGCACCTGACGGTCCGGGCGAACGTCGCCTTCGGCCTCAAAGCGCACCGGGTGCGGCGGGCCGATATCGGACCGCGGGTCAACGAGGTGCTGCGGATGGTCGGCATGCTCGGCTTCGCCGATCGACTGCCACGCGAACTGTCGGGCGGCCAGCAGCAGCGGGTGGCGATCGCCCGCGCGCTCGCCGGCCGTCCCGACCTGCTCCTGCTCGACGAGCCGCTGTCGGCGCTGGACACCAGGCTCCGCCAGAACATGATCGTCGAACTGCAGCAGCTCCGCAGCGACCTGCCCGAGATCGCGATCGTTCATGTCACGCATGATCAGGGCGAAGCGCTCGCACTCGCCGACCGCATCGGCATCATGCGCAATGCGCGGCTCGAGGCGATCGACTCCGCGGAGTCGCTGTTCCACGCGCCGCCGAGTGAGTTCGCGGCGACCTTCCTCGGCGGCGCCGACATCCTCCCGGTGCGTGCGCTCGAATCGATCTCCGCGGGCGCCGTCGGGATCGTCGACCACGGCGGCATCCGATTGCGAGCGCGCTCGCAGAGCACCGTCGCCCGCGAGAAGCACGTCTCCCTCGCCGTGCGTCCGTGGGCCTGGGAGTTCGGTTCGACGGCGCCGTCGAACGGTTTCGAGGTGGACGTCGTCGACCTGCAGTGGCGCGGCGCGGTGCGACATGTCCGCGCCCGGGTGGTCGGGACCGATCAGCCGATCGGCGTCGATGTCCCGGTGCTCCGCGAGCCGCCCCGGCCCGGGGACCGGGTGTGGGTCGGCGTCGATCCGGCCGACGTGCACGTGGTGCCCGCGGAGAAGAGCGCATGACCGCGGTCGTCGAACCCGAGGCAGGGCGTCCGGCGGAGAACGATGGTCGTGCGATGACAGTTGCCAAGACGGCAGTCGTCGCCGGTCCGCTGATCGTGCCTGCGGTCGGACTCGGCTATCCGCTGGCGTGGGTGGTGGCGCGGTCGTTCACCGACCGCGACGACGCTTTCGCGGGCGGCGCCACCTGGGGCTCGACGCTCGCCGACCCGGCCGTGCACAAGGCCGTCTGGCGCACGCTGGAGGTGGCGGCGCTGTCGACCCTCGGCTGCCTGGTGATCGGCACCTTCCTCGCATTCGTGCTCGCCTTCGTCCCGTTCCCCGGATCAGCCGGGGTGGTGCGGATGATCGAGGCGGTGGTCGCGCTGCCGTCGTTCCTGATCCCCCTGGCACTCGGTGTGCTGTTCGGATCCGTCGGTGTGGTGTCGGCCTCGACCGGACACCAGTTCACCTTCCTGGCGACGGTGACCGGCGTCGTGCTCGCCGAGATCGCGTTCTACACGCCGTTCGTGGTGCGTCCCCTGCTCGCTGCGTTCAGCCAGTTCCCCAGTGCGCACATCGACGTCGCGTCCTTACTCGGCGCGGGACCGACGCGGATCGCCGCGACCGTCATCCTCCCCCGGGTCTGGCCCGCGCTCGCCGCCGCCTCGTCGCTCACCTTCCTGCTGACCCTGAACGAGTTCGGCATCGTTCTCTTCACCGGAGCGAAGGACGTCACGACCGTGCCGATGATGATCTACACGAAGTCGATGGTGGCCTCCGACTTCGCGACCGCCGCCGTTCTGGCGACGATGCAGTTGACCCTCTCCGTGATCGTCTACCTCGGCTACCGCGCCGTCGTCCGACGTTTCGACACCCGCACAGGAGCATGAGACATGTTGATTCGCAACAGATCTGCGCGCGTCGTCGTGTGGCTGACGTTCGGCGCGATCGTCCTCGTCCTCATCGTCGCGCCGATCGCGGTCACGGCATTGACCGCGTTCTCGTCGTCGTGGAACTCGGTGCTGCCGTCCGGGATGACGACAGCCCACGTCCGGGAATCGTTGTCGGCCGACGATCTGCAGAGCATCAGCGTCTCGGTCCAGACTGCACTCGTGGCATCCGCCTGCGCGGTGGCGGTCGGCACGTGGGCCGCCCTCGCCGCCCGCACCGCACCGCGACGGTTGCGGGTTCTGCTCGACACCGCCTACCACCTGCCGGTGGCCGTGCCCTCGGTGGTCGTCGGTCTCGCGGTGCTCATCGCCTTCTCGAAACCGCCGCTGATTCTCAACGGAACGCCGTGGATCGTCATCGGGGTCCAGGCGCTGCTGGTGCTGTCGTTCGCGTACTCGATGGTGTCCGCCGCGGCGAAGGGTCTGGACCCGGCGCTCGACCGGGTCGCGGACTCGTTGGGAGCATCTCCGTGGCGGACTCTCGTCACGGAGACCCTGCCGCTGCTCGCGCCCGCGATCGCCGCGGCGGCCGGGCTGTCCGTCGCGCTGTGCATGGGCGAACTCGGGGCGACGATCATGGTGTACCCGGCGTCGTGGCGCACCCTTCCGGTCACCGTCTTCACCCAGTCCGATCGAGGCGACCTGTTCTCCGCCGCAGCGAACACGCTGTTGCTGGTGCTCGTCAGCGTTGCGATCCTCGGGCTGCTCAGCCGGGTCCGATCCAAAGCGCAGGTCAGGTGAGGCTGTCGCCGAACACTGCTCAGAACCCTGCGGCGCCCGCGATCCGGTCGGCGCCGAGAGTCGGAGTCAGCGTGCCCTCGAGGACACCGGCCTCCACCTCGCGGCGGACGGCACGGACCTGCGGATCCTCCTCGAGACGGTTGAGCATCGTCTCGCGGACCATGCTCCACATCCAGTCGACCTGCTGCTGTGCTCGGCGCTTCTCGAACTCGCCTGCCGCGGTGAGGGTCTCGCGGTGCTTCAGGATCGCCTCCCAGTAGCCGTCCACCCCGGTGTTCTCGATGGCGCTCATCGTCAGCACCGGTGGATGCCAGAGCGCATCGTGCGGATAGATGAGACCGAGCGCATTCCGCAGCTCGCGAGCCGCTCCCCTGGCCTCGTTGATGTGCTTGCCATCGGCCTTGTTGACGACCACGATCTCCGCGAGTTCCAGGACGCCCTTCTTGATGCCCTGCAGCGAGTCCCCGGTGCGAGCCAGCGTCAGGAAGGTGAAGACGTCGACCATGCCTGCGACGCTCACCTCCGACTGCCCGACGCCGACGGTCTCGACCAGCACGACGTCGTATCCTGCGGCCTCCACGAGGACGATCGTCTCGCGCGTCGCCTTCGTGACGCCGCCGAGCGTGCCCGAACTGGGCGACGGCCGGACATAGGCCTCGGGAGCAGCGGACAGTCGGCCCATCCGCGTCTTGTCGCCCAGGATCGAGCCCTTGGTGCGCGTGGACGACGGGTCGACGGCCAGCACCGCGACACGGTGGCCCTGCTCGATCAAGTACATGCCGAGGGTCTCGATGGTCGTCGACTTGCCGACGCCCGGGACACCGGTGATGCCGACGCGGAACGACTTCCCGGCGTGCGGAGTGAGATTCAGCAGCAGCTGTTGAGCGGCCGCCCGATGATCCGAACGGACCGACTCGACGAGCGTGATCGCCCGCGCCAGTTGTGCGCGGTTTCCCGACAGCACGCCCTCGGTCAGGGCGTCGACATCGATCGGACGCCCCGCCGGGCGGTCGGCCCGACGGGGTTCACCGTTGCTCATTCGGCTGCGGCAGCCAGTTCCAGGCCCAGCTGATCGGCCAGCTTCTTGATGAGGTCCACCGCGCTGTCCGCGATCACCGTGCCCGGCGGGAAGATCGCCGCCGCGCCGGCCTCGTACAACTCGTCGAAGTCGCCGGGCGGGATGACGCCGCCGACGACGATCATGATGTCGTCGCGGCCGACGTCGGCCAGTGCCTGCTTGAGGGCGGGCACCAGCGTGAGGTGGCCGGCGGCCAGCGATGAGACACCGACGACGTGCACGTCGTTGTCCGCGGCCTGGGCCGCCACCTCCTCCGGGGTGGCGAACAGCGGGCCCACGTCGACGTCGAAGCCGAGGTCGGCGAACGCCGTGGCGATCACCTTCTGGCCGCGGTCGTGGCCGTCCTGTCCCATCTTGGCGACCAGGACGCGCGGTCGACGGCCCTCGGCCTCGGCGAACGCGTCGACCACCGCCATCGCGTCATCGATGTTGCTCACGGACTCACCTGCCTCATTGCGGTAGACGCCGCTGATCGTACGGATCTCGGCCTGGTGGCGCCCGAAGACCTTCTCCATCGCGTCCGAGATCTCGCCGCCGGTGGCGCCGTGACGGGCGGCCTCGATCGCGAGGGCCATCAGGTTGTTGTCGAGATCGCTGCCGCCCGGCTCGGCCGCCGCACGGGTCAGGTTCGCCAACGCCGTCTCGACCGCCGCCGAATCGCGCTCGGCGCGCAGCTTCTCCAGCTTGGCGAGCTGCTCGGCGCGCACCTTGGAATTGTCGACCTTGAGGACCTCGATCTCCTCGTCCTCGTCGACGCGGTACTTGTTGACACCGATCAGCGGCTGCTGGCCCGAATCGATGCGGGCCTGCGTCCGGGCTGCGGCCTCCTCGATGCGGAGCTTCGGCAGGCCCTCGTTGATCGCCTGCGTCATGCCGCCGGCCTCTTCGACCTCGGCGATGTGCGCACGCGCCTTCTCCGCCAGCTGATGGGTCAGCCACTCGACGTAGTTCGAGCCCGCCCACGGGTCGATCGGCCGCGTGGTGCCCGACTCCTGCTGCAGCAGCAACTGAGTGTTGCGAGCGATGCGCGCCGAGAAGTCCGTCGGCAGGGCGATGGCCTCGTCGAGGGCGTTGGTGTGCAGCGACTGGGTGTGCCCCTGAGTGGCGGCCATCGCCTCGACGCAGGTCCGCGCGACGTTGTTGAACACGTCCTGCGCCGTCAGCGACCAGCCGGAGGTCTGCGAGTGCGTACGCAGCGACAGACTCTTCGAGTTCTCGGGCTCGAACTTCGCGACCAGCTCACTCCAGAGCAGGCGTGCGGCGCGGAGCTTGGCGACCTCCATGAAGAAGTTCATGCCGATGCCCCAGAAGAACGACAGCCGAGGGGCGAACTTGTCGATGTCAAGACCCGCATCGAGCCCCGCCCGGATGTACTCCACGCCGTCGGCGAGGGTGTACGCGAGCTCCAGGTCGGCCGTCGCTCCGGCCTCCTGGATGTGGTAGCCCGAGATCGAGATCGAGTTGAACTTCGGCATCTTCTGCGACGTGTAGGCGAAGATGTCCGAGATGATCCGCATCGACGGGGTCGGCGGATAGATGTAGGTGTTGCGGACCATGAACTCCTTCAGAATGTCGTTCTGAATGGTTCCGGCCAGCTTCTCCGGCGGCACGCCCTGCTCCTCGGCCGCGACCACGTAGAGCGCCAGGATCGGCAGCACCGCGCCGTTCATGGTCATCGACACCGAGACGTTGCCCAGGTCGATGCCGTCGAACAGCTGACGCATGTCGAGGATCGAGTCGATCGCCACGCCGGCCATGCCGACATCGCCCGCCACGCGCGGGTGGTCGGAGTCGTAGCCGCGGTGCGTGGCGAGGTCGAACGCCACCGACAGACCCTTCTGGCCGGCCGCGAGGTTGCGGCGGTAGAAGGCGTTCGACTCGGCGGCGGTCGAGAAGCCCGCGTACTGGCGGATGGTCCACGGCTGGTTGACGTACATCGTCGGATACGGGCCGCGGATGAACGGCGCTTCACCGGGCACCGAGTCGAGCGGGTATCCGCCCTCGGTCGCGGTCGCGTCGCGGTCGTCGCGGGTGAACACCGGCTGGACGTCGATCTGCTCGGGTGTCGCCCACGTGACCTGTTCGGCCGTGTAGCCGTTGGCCGAGGCCAATCCCTCGGTCTGCGCGTCTCCCGAGCCGGCGGGAGCCGCTGTACGGTCACCGGCCAGGGGGACGTCGGCGAAGTTCGGAACGGAGTTGGTCATGCGGATACGCTCCCGCCGGTCAGATGGTCGAGAAGTTCGGTGAGGGTCGCCACGGCATCGATACCGACGCGCAGTGAGCCGTCCACGGGATCGGCGCCCTCGGGCCATTCGCGGTCGGGGCCGGCGAGCAGGACCCGACCGGCACCCGCGGCACGAGCAGCGGCGAGCGCCGCCGGGCCGTCAGTGGCGTACCGCTTCGCGGTGCCGCAGAGCACGGTGACCGTCGACGCATTCCCGGCGACCAGGTCCGCGATCTGCTCGGCGTCGACCGGTCCCGGGTTGATCGCCGAGATACCGCCCGCGGCAAGCAGATTCGAGACGAACGTGGTCCGACCGTTGTGCTCGGCGACGCTGCCGAGCGGGATCATCAGCACACTGGGCCGAGCGCCGGCCGCGGCTGCGGCGTCGGCGCGATCGCGCAGCGCCTCGAACTGGCGCGCCGCACGCGCCAGCTTCGGCGTGGCGGTGGCGACGTCGACCGTCGCAGCGGTGCCGGCCGGTCGCGCGGTCTCGTCGATGTTCGGGAACTCGCTGACGCCGGTGAGCGGAGCAGTGCGGTGCGCCACCTTGACGTCGCGGGCGGCGAGGGACTCGGCGATCTGCTCGCCGACCCAGCCGTCGGCCAGTGCCGACTGGTAGCCGCCGCGACGCTCGACCTCGGTGAAGACGTCCCAGGCCGCAGCCGAGAGATCTGCGGTCAGCGACTCGACGAACCACGAGCCGCCCGCCGGATCGAGGACGCGTCCCAGGTTCGACTCCTCGAGCAGCAGCAGTTGGGTGTTCCGGGCGATGCGGTGAGAGAACGAGGCGCTCGACGAGCGCTCACTCTCCGGCAGTGCGGCGTCGTAGCCCAGCACGGTGACCTGGTCCGCGCCGCCGACGCCTGCGCCGAACGCGGCGACGGTCGAGCGGAGCATGTTCACCCACGGATCACGCTGGGTCAGCATCGCGAGATCGGTGACCGCGTGGGTCACCGCGGCGCCGGCCTCGGGCTCGCCGAGCACCTCCGCCACGCGGGCCCACACGGCGCGGAGCGCGCGGAGTTTGGCGACGCCCGCGAACTGGTCGTCGTCAACGGATACCGCGAACGTGACCTGGCCGAGGGCCGAAGCGGTGGTCGCGCCGGCCGCCACCAGGTCCCGGATGTGCGCAACGGCCGCGGCGACTGCGAAGCCGAGCTCCTGCGGGTTGTTCGCGCCCGCCTGGCTGAAGTCGGTGCCGTCGACGCGGAAGGCGCGCACGCCCACGGGTGCCGACGCGGCGATGGCGGTGGCCTCGGCGATGTCCACGGTGGGCCGACCCGAGAAAGCCGCGGTGTACGGCGACAGACCCAGGCTCTGCACGTTGGCGACGGTCGACGGCGCGGCCTCCGGCGCGACCGGCGCCGCGGTCCGGGCCTCGAGGTAGACGCGGGCTGCGGCGATGCCGTCTGCGCCCGCGTCGAGTGTCACCGGCATGAGATCGAGGTACACGCCTTCGAGCAGCGCGGCGATGTCGGTGACGGGGATCTCGCCGCCCACTTTCAGCCACAGTCCACTGGTGCCGCTGGCCGCGGCGTCGAGGATCTGCTCGTTCACGTCGGCGGCCGAACCGCCCTCGTCGCCGAATCGCTCGGTGACCCGCCAGCCGACGTTCACGTCGCGGACGGGGTCGGCGCCGCGTACGAACGGGAACTGACCGGGCAGGCCGACTTCGGCGAGCTCGTCCTTCCGGGTGTACAGCGGACGCACCACGGTCCCGTCGCCGGTGTGCGTCGAGAGCAGCGCTTCGGCGGTGCTCGGCAGTTCCTCGACGGAGACCTTGCGCGACTTCGCCAGCACCGCGGCGGCCGCAGCGGACCAATCGTCGTACGCCTGCTGCAGAGCCTGCGCACTGCGTGGCTGCACGGGGTCGTCACTTGCCGTCATCGGCTCGCCTACCTCCAAAGCTCGACCATCTGAGTTTCGTCGTAGGGAACGATAACCGATCAAACGCTCGGGCGACTCTGCGGGATGTGATCCAGCCCGTAAAATGGGCCTCCGTGCGCAGCAATTCACCGCGGGGGGCCGGACCGGCCGAGATTCCGGTAGAGCTCGACGGGGACTCCGCCGGACTTCCGGCGATCCCGACGACGACCAGCCGACCGTCCGCCACCCGCGCTGCGGTGATTCGCGGCGCGATCGTGATGGGCCTCGTAGTCGCCCTGCTCATCGCGGCCTACTTCGTTCCGCTGCCGTCGATCGCCACCGCCCGGACCTGGTCGGATTCCCTGGGACCCTGGTTCTTCTGGCTGTTCTTCCTGGCCTACGCCGTGATCCCGATCGGACCGATCCCCCGCACCGCGTTCACCGTCACGGCCGGCGTCCTGTTTCCCCCGGCCGTCGCCTTCGTCGGAGCGACGGTGTCGTCGACGATCGCCGCCGTCTCCGCGTTCCTGATCGCGCGGCGACTCGGTCGGGAGCGTGTGCAGCCGTATCTCCGGCACCCGGCGATCGCCGCGATCGAGTACCGATTGCAGCGTCGGGGATGGCTCGCGGTCGGCTCACTGAGACTGATCGCGGTGTGTCCTTTCTCACTGCTGAATTACCTCTCCGGGTTGTCCGGAATCCGGTTCCTGCCGTACGTGCTCGCGACCGTCGTCGGGATGACGCCGGGCAATGCGGCGTTGATCTTCCTCGGCAACGCCCTCACCGGCGAGGCCAGTCCGATCAGCTTGCTGCTGTCCGCCGTGCTGTTCTCCGTCGGCGTGATCGGACTCGTCATCGACACGCGGCTGCCTGTCGCGCCAGAGAATTCAAGCGAGAATGCTTGATATGCGCCTTCTCAAGTTATAAGACTTGATATAGGCTCGTGTTAGGCGTATTCGACGACGCAGAGGGGGCAGCATGTTCGTTCTGACCGCTGATCAGCGCGGCAGCCGCACCGATCGTGATCGGGTGCCGGAGATACTGGCACGAGGACGGATGCCCGGGATGCTCCGAGCCTTCGAGCGAACCGCCGGAGACGAGGTCCAAGCCGTGTTCGACGGCGCCGAGCAGGTGGCGTCGACCGCGCTCGACCTCGCGGACTCCGGCAGTTGGAGCGTCGGCATCGGCGTCGGAGCAGTCGAGGATCCACTGCCCGATCAGACCCGAGCCGGCCGCGGTGAGGCGTTCGTCTCAGCCCGCGACGCCGTCGAGAGCGCCAAGCGGAACCGCTGGCACCTGAGCGTGTTCGGCGAATCCGAGTGGTGCGGCCACGCGCAGACCGCGGCCTGGCTCCTTCTCGACCTGCTCGCCGACCGCTCGGACGCCGGACGTGAGGCCGTCCGCCTCGTCGCCGAGGGCATGACCCAGTCGGCCGCCGCCGGACTCCTGAACATCTCGCCCCAAGCGATGTCTTTGCGAGTGCGCCACGCTCGCTGGGATGTGCAGCAGCCCGCGGAAGACCTGCTGGTGCGCCTCCTGCGCTGTGCCGACGGGGGGATCGCATGATCGCGATTCTGACGCTGCTCGTGCTCGCCGTCGTCGCCGCGGCGGGTGCGTCGCTCGTCCGCGGTCGCCTGGTCGACGACCCGGATCGCACCGACGCCGCGGTGCTGCGCGCCGACGCACTCGCGGCAGCGGTCAGCGTCGTCCTGCTCGCGAGCGCCGCGCTCGTCGCCGCGACGACCGACCCGATGTCGGGCGCCGCTCTCGTCGCCGTCCAGATCGCGGCGGTGATCGCCGCGGCGACCACCGGTTCGAGCGCCGTCCGGATCGTTCTCGCGCTGGGCGGCATTCCGACGCGCGCGGACAACCACGACGACGAGCCGGACGCGCCGCTGCGCGGCGGACGTGTCATCGGCGTTCTCGAACGCACCGCGGTCGCCGTGTCGCTACTGCTCGCCTGGCCCGCGGGCCTCGGCATC
Source organism: Gordonia neofelifaecis NRRL B-59395 (assembly GCF_000192435.1). Classification (GTDB taxonomy): domain Bacteria; phylum Actinomycetota; class Actinomycetes; order Mycobacteriales; family Mycobacteriaceae; genus Gordonia; species Gordonia neofelifaecis. Next base: position 150,050 of record NZ_AEUD01000003.1, on the reverse strand, counting down.
ATTCTCGCAGTCAAGAGCCTTGCGCGGTTCTCCGAACTGCGGGCTCCGCACGCCAGCGAGCAGTTCATCCTCGGCACCTTCGCCTCGGTGCTGTGGGCCGCGAGCTTCGCAGGTGTCGGCTGGCTGGCGGGTATGTGAGCGAGAACCCCGTGACCCGACCACCGGTCGCGTCAGCGGGAGTACTCGACGATCAGCGTGTTCACCGCGGCTGATCGCGCCCGACGAGACAGGGCCGACAATCGCCGGAGCTGGTCGTCCGCGGAGGCCACCTGAGACCCTGAGTCGCCGAGCGCACCGGCCCCGGTGAGGGAGACGATCGCGTCGATCTGCGCTGAACTGGCCAGCACTCGGTCGATCCTCGGATTGTCGTGCGGCGGCAGGTCGATCCGCGCATGCGCCACCCGAGCCGCGAGCGCATCGCGAAGATCCGCGGGCGACGCCGCCCGGGCACCGCTGAGGGCCCCGATGATCGTTGCGGCGTCGCCCGTCGCCTCCCGCAGTTCATACTCGATCTCGCCGAGCGGACCGTCCGACAGCAGTTGATCGACCGCGAACTCGGCGTCGTATCTCATCGACTGCCACCGGCAGCGCTCGGCCGTGCCGAACGGCACCAGCGCCAGCGGGCGCGTCGGGCCGGTGGCGCCGGCGGCGCGGTCGTCGATCAGGATCACTTCGCCCGCAGTCATCGCGGCGTCCGTGGCGCGGTCCGGCGGCAGCCCCTGCGCATCGCCGGCGGCGGGCATCCGGACGCACATGTGCGCGTTCCCGGACACCGTCGCGAGGAGCGCCAGTGCGTCGCCGCCCGGATCGAGTTCGTGGACCTGCGCGTAGTCGTGCAGGGTGTGCAGGACGTCGTCGGCCGCGCAACGTCCCGCGTCGCGCGCGGCGGCCCACACGGCGACGGCGCTCGCCGGCCACGCGCGCATCAGGGCGAGAGGAGAACTGGTCATCGAGGAGTCAGCGTACTCGTGGTTTCACCGGCCGCCGGAGCGTCGCGCCCGCGGACCGCGGCGCCTCCCCTAACCTTGAGAATCGTGTTCGATGATCGTTACGGCCGCGATGTGCTGTCCTCGCCCCGCAAGACCAAGCCGAAGGCGCCAGAGGTCGCCGCCGAACGCGATCTGGTGGTCGAAGACGCGGCCACCGGGTTCTGCGGCGCCGTCGTCGGAATGGAGAAGAGCTACGCAGGCGACATGGTCCGCCTCGAGGATCGACGCGGGCAGACACGCGTCTTCCACATGTATCCGGCGGCGTTCCTGATCGACGGGAAGCCGGTGACGCTGGTCCGGCCTCGCGGTCGCGGACCCGCCGCGCCGACGCGTACCGCCTCGGGCTCCCGCGTGGCGCCCAAACAGCGGGCGCGGACCGCCCGTGCCAGCCGAATCTTCGTCGAGGGCGTCCACGACGCGACCCTTCTGGAGCGTGTCTGGGGCGACGACCTCCGCGGCGAGGGCGTGGTGGTGATCAGCCTCGACGGGCTCGACAACCTGGACGAGGCCCTCGCCGAATTCGAACCCGCTCCGCACCGGCGCGCCGGCGTCCTCGTCGACCATCTGGTGGCCGGTTCGAAGGAGGCGAAGCTGACCGCCGAGGTCGGACCGAACGTGCTCGTCTGCGGTCATCCCTACATCGACGTCTGGCAGGCCGTGAAGCCCGCGTCCGTCGGCATCGACGCGTGGCCGGTGATCCCGATGGGCACCGACTGGAAGACCGGCATCTGCAACGCACTCGGCTGGGGCACACCGCAGGACGGCTGGCGACGAGTGCTGGGCGGCGTGTCGAGCTTCCGGGACCTGGAGGTCCCGCTCCTGCGCAGTGTCGAAGAGCTGATCGATTTCGTGACGGTGGATCAGCCCGACTGAGCGACCCGCATCCGCGTGGTTCGCCGTCAGACGCGGTGTTCCGAACACCGCGTCTGGCGGCGGGTCACGCGGATGCAGGCTATCGGCCCGGCCGCCGGGCCGGGACGCAGCAATCCGGGCGGCACAGCGCGCCGTTGTCGCCGCACCCCATCGCGGTCACGTCTCCCCCGCCGTCCGCGAACCGCTCGACCAGGTCGGCGATGAGCGAGACGAACACCGGGTCGGTGCCGACGGTCGGAGCGCGCAGGTACGACAGCCCGAGGTCGGCCGCCAGGTCCCGCGCCTCGGAGTCGAGATCCCAGATCACCTCCAGGTGATCCGAGATGAATCCGATCGGCATCACGACGACGCCTGCGGTCCCGCGAGCGGCGAGGTCGCGCAGATGATCGCAGATGTCGGGCTCGAGCCACGGAATCTGGGGCGGTCCGGACCGCGACTGCCAGACGACGTCGTAGTCGTCGAGCTCCAGCTCCCGGGCGACGGCCTGCGCGGCAGCCGTGATCTGCGACGAGTAGAGACGGCCGCCGTCGGCGGCCGGACCCGCGCTGCGATCCGCCGACTCCGGAATCGAATGCGCGGTGAACACCACGCGCGGCGCCGTGCCCGGATGCGCGGCGGCGAATTCGGCGAGCGCCGAGCGCAGTGCGTTGCCCGCCGCCTCGACGAACTTCGGCTCGGCGCAGAACTGCGGGAGCTTGCGCAGCACGACCGCCGGATCCTCGATGTGTGCCAGGGCGCCGGCGATGTCCTCGTGGTACTGCCTGCAGCCCGAGTACCCGCCCCACGCCGACGTCGGGAAGACCAGCACGCGCCGGTGGCCGTCGTCGTACATCCGCTGCGTCGTGTCGGCGACCATCGGGTGCCAGTTCCGGTTGCCGAAATAGATCGGGAGATTCCGACCGCGACGTTCGAGTTCGGCGCGGAGGTCGTCGATCATCGTCAGGTTGAGCCGGTTGATCGGCGAGACGCCGCCGAAGTGGAGGTAGTGCTGGACCACCTCGTCGAGCCGCTCGGGCGGCACGCCGCGACCGCGCGTCACGTTCTCCAGGAAGGGCCGCACGTCCTCCGGTCGCTCCGGACCGCCGAACGAGAGGAACAGCAGCGCGTCGAACGCGCTGCTGTTCCCGGAGTTCTGACGCACGTCAGCCGAGGAAGTTCTCGGGGAACCAGGTGTTGTGGCTCGCGCCGCCGTCGACATAGATGATCGAGCCGGTCGTGCCGGGCAGGAAGTCGGAGAGCACAGCGCAGACGCTGGTGCCGACCACGCCCGGGTCGTCGACGTTCCAGCCGATCGGCGACGCGCCGTCCCAGTACTCGTTGAGCATGTTCAGCTTCTTCGCGTCGTCGGTGGCCGTCCCCGAGATCGCCTTGGCTGCCAGGGTCTTGATCGGACCGGCGGCCACGAGGTTCGAGCGGACGCGCTTCGCCTCGCCGACCTCGCGGGCGACGTAGCGGTTCACGGACTCCAGCGCGGCCTTCGAGACGCCCATCCAGTTGTAGTCCGGGAGCGCGGTGCGCGGATCGAAGTCCATGCCGACGATCGATCCGCCCTCGTTCATGACCGGCAACGCGGCTCGCGCGAGGGACGCATAGCTCCAGGCCGAGATCTCGAACGACTTCGCGACGTCCGGGCCGGGGCCTTCGAGGAACGGCAGCGCGTCCGGGCCCATGAGGGTCTTCGGAGCGAAGGCGATCGAGTGCACCAGACCGTCGATGCCCTGCGGAGCGAGTTCGCGCACCTTGTCCGCGAGGGCACCGAGGCTCTCCTCATCCGTGACGTCGAGAGGAATGGCCGGGGGCACCTCCTGCGGCAGGCGCTTGGCGATCCGGTCGATCAGCCGGAGCCGCTCCGGAATGCCGGTGATGATCACCGTGGCGCCCTGTTCCTGGGCCACCTTGGCGGTGTGGAAGGCGATCGAGGCATCGGTGATGATGCCGGTCACCAGAATGGTCTTGCCTGCGAGGATTCCGCTCACGAGAAGCTCCTGTCCGGGTCGGGAAGAGAAGAAGAGAGGTCTGGCGCCGAGTCGGCGGTCAGTGGCCCATGCCCATGCCGCCGTCCACCGGGAGCACGGCGCCGGTGATGTAGCCGCCCTGGTCGGAGGCGAGGAAGCTGATCGCCGCGGCGACGTCCTCGGGCTTGCCCGTCCGGCCGAGCGGGATCGCCTGCTTCGCCATGTCGATGTACCGGTCCTCCATGGCCGCGGTCATGTCGGTCTCGATGAATCCCGGCGCCACCACGTTCGCGGTGATGTTCCGAGACCCGAGCTCGCGGGCGATGGAGCGGGCCAGGCCGATGAGGCCCGCCTTCGACGCCGCGTAGTTCGCCTGCCCCGGGATGCCCGACGTCGCGACGACCGAGCCGAGGAAGATCATCCGCCCGAAGCGCGCACGCTGCATGGCCTTGGTCGCGACCTTCGCACACCGGAACGCTCCGGTGAGGTTGGCGTCCACGACCTTCTCGAAGCTCTCCTCCGACAGACGCATCAGCAGCATGTTGTCGGTGATGCCCGCGTTCGCGACCAGGACTTCGACCGGCCCCTGGTGCTCGGCCACCTCGGCGAAGGCACGCTCGACCGACGCGCTGTCGGTGACGTCGCACTGGACGCCGAACAGGCCCTCGGGTGCGCCCGAACCACGATGGGTCACGGCGACCTTGTGTCCGTCGGCGGCCAGTCGCTGCGCGACGGCCAGGCCGATGCCGCGGTTACCGCCGGTGACGAGGACCGAACGCGGAGTCTGGGCGGGAATCGATGATTGCTCTGTCATGGCCATAGAACCTATCTCAGGGGAGGCGTCGGTTGAGGAGGAGGGCGGCGAACGCACCGGCGATGGCCAGGAGCGTTCCCGCGATGAGCCACGGGCGCGAGTTGTCGCCACGCTCGCGTTCGTAGCCGATCTGCTTCTGCAGCGTCGAATAGACCTTGTTCAGTTCGTCGAGACTCGACGCGGTGAAGAAGTCGCCGCCGGAGAGGTTCGCGATCTTGCGCAGCGACTCGTCGTCGACGGGCACTGGCACTCGCTCCACTCCGCCGCCGGGCGTCTCGAGGTCGACGGTTCCGGTCAGCGTGCCGAAGGAGATGGTCGAGACGGGCACGCCCTTCTCCTTCGCCTTCCGTGCCGCGGTGAATCCGCCGCGCGGATCGTCGGGGCTCTCCGGGACCGTCTGCTTGCCGTCCGACAGCAGCACGATCCGAGCGGGCGGAGCGCCGGACGGTCCACCCAGCACGGCGTTCAGCGTGTCGATCTGCTGGAGCGCGGCGAAGATTCCCTCACCGGTCGCGGTCTTGTCGGCGAGCTTCAGGCGGTCGAGTGCGTTCTTCGTCGCGCTGTGGTCGGGCGTCGGCGAGACGAGGGTGGACGCGGTGCCCGCGAACGAGATGAGGCCGAGATTGATGCCGTCGGTGAGATCGTCGGCGAAGCGCTTGCCGGCGGCTTGCGCGGCTTTCAACCGCGACGGTGCCACGTCGGTCGATTTCATCGAGTTCGACACGTCGACCACCAGCATCACCGTGGCCCGGTTGCGCGGGACGTCTCGTTCGGCCTGCGGTCCGGCCATCGCGATGGTCAGCAGCAGCAGACCCACCAGCAGTACGACCACCGGCACGTGCTTGAACCGATCCTGATTCTTGGGCGTGACGGCCTTGAGCAGGTCGAGGTTCGCGAACGCCAGCGCACGTGAACGGCGACGCCGCATCACGTAGACATAGACGACGATCAACGCCACGACGAGCAGCGTCGTGAAGAGCCACCACGGGTGGGCGAACAGGTCCGACATCAGCGCGCCCCCGCGGCCATCGTGCGCCGTCGCATGCCGACGAACCGCACGGTGTCGGCCAGCCAGTCGCGGTCACTGCGCAGCGACAGCACCGGACCGCCCGCACTGCGGAACGTCCGCAGCACGTCGGCGCGGTGCTCGGCTGCGGCCCGCGCGTAGTCGGCCCGCACCTGCGCGGTCACATCGATGTCGACGATCTCGCCGGACTCGGCATCGCGCAGGGTCACCGGTCCCACCGCCGGCAGCTCCACGTCGCGCGGATCGAGGACTTCGACGCCGAGGAGATCGTGGTGCGCGCCGATCGCACGCAACGACCGCGCCCAGTCGATCTCGCCGAGGAAGTCGCTGATCACCACTGCCAGGCCGCGCCGGCGCAGCGGTCGTCGTAGGGCCTCCAGGCCGGCGTCGAGATCGCCCCGCACACCCGGTGCGCTCCGCCTGGTGGTGGCGATCGCCTTGAGCAGCGCCTGATCGTGCGCACGCCCCGCCCGGGCGGGTACCCGGACGATGTCGTCACCGGTCACGATGATCGCCCCGTGCCGGTTACCGCCACCCGCCGTCAGATGCACGATCGCCGACGCCGCCGCCATCGCGATGTCACGTTTGCTGCGGCCGACGCTGCCGAAATCGAGACTCGCCGACGCGTCGACGACGAACCACGTCTCGAGTTCACGATCGGCGACCATCTGGCGGACGTGCGGCGTGCCCGTGCGGGCGGTCACCGACCACTCCATCCGACGGATGTCGTCGCCCGGCTGGTACTCGCGTGCTTCGCCGGGCTCCGATCCCGGTCCGGGGATCAGACCGAGATGCTCGCCCTGCAGCACCCCGTCGAGCTTGCGACGCACGGTGAGCTCCAGCGACTTGAGCGCTGCGGTGAGTTCCGGATCGTTGAGTGTTCCCGCCCCGAACGACGGCAGCCCGCTGTCAGCCGGCATTGCCTGCCTGCGGTGCCTGAGCCTGGGGTGCCTGAGCCTGGGCGGGCACCGGCTGCGCCTGCGGCGCCTGATGCGGCGCGGGCGCCTGCTGGTTCATCGGCTGGGCCGGTGCCGCCGACACCTGCGGCAGTCCGACGGTCTGCAGGATCCGGGTGATGATGTGGTCCGGCGTCACCTCGTCGGCCAGCGCGTCGTACGACAGCACCAGGCGGTGACGCAGCACGTCCGGGATCACCTCGACGACGTCCTGCGGGATCACGTAGTCGCGCCCGTGGATCAGCGCGAGGGCGCGGGCGGCGGCGACGATACCGAGCGTCGCGCGTGGGGAGGCGCCGTAGGCGAGCCACTGGTCGACCTCGGCGAGTCCGACCTCGGCGGGCCGACGCGTCGCGTTGATGACGCGGACCACGTAGTCGACCAGCGCGTGGTGGACGAACACGTTCGCGGCGAGCTTCTGCAGTCGCAGGGTCTCGGCCGGATCGAGGATCTGCGACGCCGTCGGCGGCACATTGCCCATCCGGTAGACGATCTCGCGCTCCTCCTCCACCGACGGGTAGTCGACGAGGACCTTGAACAGGAATCGATCTCGCTGCGCCTCGGGCAGCGGGTACACACCCTCGTTCTCGATCGGGTTCTGCGTCGCCATCACCAGGAACGGGTCGGGCATCGGATAGGTCGTGCCGCCGATCGAGACGTGCCGTTCGGCCATCACCTCGAGCAGCGCCGACTGGACCTTGGCGGGCGCGCGATTGATCTCGTCGGCGAGCACGAAGTTGGCGTCCACCGGACCCAGTTCAGTGTCGAACTCCTCCCGGCCCTGGCGGTAGATCCGCGTACCGATCAGGTCCGACGGCACCAGGTCGGGGGTGAACTGCACGCGGGAGAAGCTACCGCCGATCACCGTCGCGAAGGTCTCGACAGCCAGCGTCTTGGCGACGCCCGGAACACCCTCGAGCAGGATGTGTCCGCGCGCCAGCAGTCCGGTGAGGATCCGTTCGACCAGCTTGTCCTGCCCGACGATCACCCTCTTGACCTCGAACATCGCGCGTTCGATCAGTTTCGCGTCTTCGGGGGTGAAAGCCAGTTTCTCAGCGCCGGACTCCGCCGGTGCCGCGCCGCTGCGGTCCTGTCCGCTGCTGCCTGTTGATGTCAAGCCGATGCTCCTGCCGATCGAGGCGTGCGTTGTACCGTCACCCACCCTAGCGGGACGGTCGGACCCGGACCGCGAACGCCTCTAGAGGAGTCGGACGACGTACGGCATCGCACCGGCGGTGCGCACCGGTGAGATCTTGACGACGTCGCCGGACTGCGGTGCCTCGAGCATCGTCCCGTCGCCCAGGATCAGCGCCACGTGCTGGCTTGCGTTGGGACCGTAGAAGATCATGTCGCCGCGCTTCATCTCCGACAGCGGCACCTGCGGACCCGACGTGTACTGGTAGCCGGTGTAGTGCGGCAGGTCGATGCCCACGCCGGCGAATCCGTAGATCATCAGGCCGGAGCAGTCGAAGCCGACCTTCTGGTAATCGCCGTAGCTGTCGGCCACACCGCCGTCGCGAATGCCGAGGGTCGGGCCGTTCGCGTCGCCGCCGCCCCACGCGTAGGTGACGCCGAGCTGCGACTTCATCCGATTCACGACGAGTTCGATGGCCTGCGGACCGCGCAGACCCGGCTGAGAGGGCCCGCCCATGACGCCGGGAGCGCCGCTCTGCGGGAGGAGCTGCCCCAGCGACCCGTTCTGCAGCTTGGTGTACGTGTTGTCCGGCCCCTCGCCGAACGGGTACGTGCCACCGATGCCCAGCAGATCGAAGAGCTCCGAATGCGGCACCTGCAGCTTGCCGATCGCACCGGCGAGCAGCGCCTGCCCGGTCTCCATCGCGAGCTTCGACGCGGCCTCGGCGGCCTGTGCGACGAGATCGTTGCCCTCCACCGGCTTCGCCGGGATCTGATCGAGGACCTTGCCCGCCACGTCGGCGACCGTTCCCGGCTCGGTGTCGGCCGGAGCGTCGACCTGGCTCTTGGGCGCGGACTTGCGGAGTTCGGTCAGCTTGGCCGCGAGGGTGTTTCGCTGAGCCACGAGATCGTTGCGCTTGGTCTGCTGATCGCGGACGGCGTTCTGCGCGGCCTTGACCGCCGCGATCGCGTCGTTCCGGCGCGCGGAGGCGTCCTGCGCGGCCATCGTCGTCTGCTGACGCGTCGCTTCGGTCGCCGCCACCCGGTTGGCCTGCTGGTTGCGCGCAACCTGCAGCTTGCGGATGACGGTCTGCTGCTGGCGCGTCACCTGATCGACGGCCGACATCTGGTCGAGCACCTTCTCCGGGTCGTCGGAGGCGACGTACTTCGTCATCGCGCCGCGATTGTTGCCCTGGCGGTAGACGGAACGGACGAAGGCGTCGAAGTCCTTCTGCGCGGCTTCGACCTCCGCACTGACCGAGGTGAGCGACGACTTGGCGCTGCGGCTGGCCGATGCGGCGACCTGCTGCGCGGCCATCGCGTTCTGGAAGTCGACCAGAGTGCGGTTCACGTTCTCCTGTTTGGCCGCGACTGCTCCGGCGAGGTCGGAGAGGTTCTGATCGACGTCGGCGATCTTGTTCACGAGCGACGCGACGGGGTTGGCGTTGTTCGGGTCAGCGAGCGCGGGACCGGCTCCGAGAACGCTCACGAGCACCACGGCACCGACGGTGGTGCCTCTCGCCGCCCAGCGCGCGCCGTTCTTAGCTGGCTTCAAGTCGAGTTCTCCCTCGCAACATCTATCCCCCGAGCACCGTGAAGTATCTTCTGCACCGTACGTCACATCAGCCTCGGTCGAAACTGGAACCTGTGAATTACAAATGGGTGATTACCTGCGGAAACGTGTTTCAACAGCGATGGAGGCGAAACCTAAGAATCCCGTTACAGTTGGATAACACGCACGGGGCCTCCCGCCCGCGAGCCCGCACGTCGGCCGAGCATCCGCGTGAATAGCGAGAATCCGCGTAGTCCCGGGGCTACGCGGATTCGGTTCGACTACGCGAATGAAGCGGTCAGGACGACGGCGCCCCGTCGTCCGGCTCACCGTCGTCCGAACCCCCGCCGACAGCAGCGGGCACCTGATCGGACTCCGCGCGACGTTTGCGCTTCATCTGCAGTCGCGCGATCACCGCACCGATCACGACGAGGACGATCAGGCCGATCGTCACCCCGTTCCAGTTGACGTTCGGATCCACCGCCTTGTGGTACATCTGCGTCGCGGCCTGGGTCGCGGTCGACCCCTTCGTCACGTCGCTCGACGCGTCCTCGAGCTGGACGCGGCTGAACTCGCTCGAGGCGGTTCCGCTGCCCGAAGGACCGAACACGAGCACCGTGCCGCCGACCTGCGACTGCAACTCGGTCGCGATGTCGCGGTAGGCGGTGAACTTCGGATACGACTGATCCAGCACGACGACGTGCAGACTGTGCCCGTCCGCGTCCGCCTGCTGGACCAGTTCCTTGAGCGCTGCCTGCTGATCGGCGGGCGCCCACACACCGGTCGTCGTCAGCGACTCCTTGATCGCGGCCATGTCGAGGTTCGACCACACGTCCGCCTGCGGCTGCGTGGCGGGCTCGGCGAGAACGAACACGGCTGGGCCCGGATTCATCAGATGTGGCTCCTGCGAACGAAGGTGTCGGCGGTCGGCGCCCAGGATACGGCAGCGCCCCGCCGAATCCGACCGTCGACCCGACCGGCAGTTGAACTCGGCGCGTCGGGTCGACGTTACCGCCCAACCAGTACGCGCGTACTGCTATGCTGGAGAGGTAGCAACGCGGCCGCAGCCCGCCGCATGCTGCGACGCTTCTGACGAACTCCCGTCGGCGGTGTGTAGACTCCATGGGACGTATCGTTAACTCAGGGAGAGGAAGCACAGCTAACCATCTGTAGCACACGTGAGCATCAATTCCTTTGATTCCCGCGGCACTCTGCAGGTCGGCGAGAACTCGTACGAGATCTTCCGCCTGTCGGCAGTGCCCGGCACCGAGAAGCTGCCTTACGCGCTGAAGGTTCTCGCCGAGAACCTGCTGCGCACCGAAGACGGCGCCAACATCACCACCGATCACATCAACGCCCTCGCGAACTGGGATCCCTCGGCCGATCCGAGCATCGAGATCCAGTTCACCCCGGCGCGCGTCCTGATGCAGGACTTCACCGGTGTGCCCTGTGTGGTCGACCTCGCCACCATGCGCGAGGCCATCACCGCCCTCGGCGGCGACCCCAACAAGGTGAACCCGCTCTCCCCCGCCGAGATGGTCATCGACCACTCGGTCATCCTCGACGTCTTCGGCCGCGCCGACGCCTTCGAGCGCAACGTGGAGCTCGAGTACGAGCGCAACGGCGAGCGCTACCAGTTCCTCCGCTGGGGCCAGGGCGCGTTCGACGACTTCAAGGTCGTCCCCCCGGGCACCGGCATCGTGCACCAGGTCAACATCGAGTACCTCGCCCGCTCGATCATGGTCCGCGACGGCAAGGCCTACCCCGACACCTGTGTCGGCACCGACTCGCACACCACGATGGAGAACGGCCTCGGCGTCCTGGGCTGGGGCGTCGGCGGCATCGAGGCCGAGGCCGCGATGCTCGGCCAGCCGGTCTCCATGCTGATCCCGCGCGTCGTCGGCTTCAAGCTGACCGGTGAGATCAAGCCGGGCGTCACCGCGACCGACGTCGTGCTCACCGTCACCGACATGCTCCGCCAGCACGGCGTGGTCGGCAAGTTCGTCGAGTTCTACGGCAAGGGCGTCGCCGAGGTCCCGCTGGCCAACCGCGCCACCCTGGGCAACATGAGCCCCGAGTTCGGCTCCACCTGCGCGATCTTCCCGATCGATGCCGAGACCATCAACTACCTGCGCCTGACCGGCCGCGACGACGAGCAGCTCGCTCTCGTCGAGGCTTACGCCAAGGAGCAGGGCATGTGGCACGACCCGGAGCACGAGCCGGCCTACTCCGAGTACCTGGAGCTGGACCTGGGCACCGTCGTGCCGTCCATCGCCGGCCCGAAGCGCCCGCAGGACCGCATCCTGCTGTCGGAGTCGAAGGTCGCCTTCCGCAAGGACATCCACAACTACGTCGAGGAGCAGCACCCCGCCGCTCACACCCAGCTCGACGAGGCCGTCGAGGAGTCGTTCCCGGCTTCCGATCCGGCCGTCCTGTCCTTCGCCGACGACGGTGCGGTGAACGTGCAGTCCGCCGCCAACGGCTCCCACGGCCGCCCGAGCAAGCCGGTCAAGGTCGTCGACCCCGAGCGCGGCGAGTTCATCCTCGACCACGGCGCGGTCGCGGTCGCGGGCATCACCTCGTGCACCAACACCTCGAACCCGTCGGTCATGATCGGCGCGGGCCTGCTGGCCCGCAACGCCGTCGAGAAGGGCCTCGCCTCCAAGCCGTGGGTCAAGACCAACATGGCTCCCGGTTCGCAGGTCGTCACCGACTACTACGAGAAGGCCGGACTCTGGCCGTACCTCGAGAAGCTCGGCTTCTACCTGGGCGGCTACGGCTGCACCACCTGCATCGGCAACACCGGTCCGCTGCCGGACGAGATCAGCAAGGCCGTCAACGACAACGACCTGAGCGTCACCGCCGTCCTGTCGGGCAACCGCAACTTCGAGGGCCGCATCTCCCCCGACGTCAAGATGAACTACCTGGCCTCGCCGCCGCTGGTCATCGCGTACGCCCTGGCGGGCACCATGGACTTCGACTTCGAGACCGAGGCCCTGGGTCAGGACACCGACGGCAACGACGTCTTCCTGAAGGACATCTGGCCGTCGGCGCAGGAGATCGACGACACCATCAAGACCGCGATCAGCCAGGACATGTTCCGCAAGTCCTACGCCGACGTGTTCGCCGGTGACGATCGCTGGCAGGGTCTGAACACCCCCGAGGGCGACACCTTCGCGTGGGACGACAAGTCGACCTACGTCCGCAAGGCTCCGTACTTCGACGGCATGACCCTCGAGCCGCAGCCGGTCTCCGACATCAAGGGCGCCCGCGTCCTGGCGCTGCTGGGCGACTCGGTCACCACCGACCACATCAGCCCGGCCGGCCCCATCAAGCCCGGCACCCCCGCCGCGCAGTACCTCGACGCCAACGGTGTGGCCCGCAAGGACTACAACTCGCTGGGCAGCCGTCGCGGCAACCACGAGGTGATGATCCGCGGCACGTTCGCGAACATCCGCCTGCAGAACCAGCTGCTGGACGGCGTCTCGGGCGGCTACACCCGCGACTTCACCCAGGACGGCGGACCGCAGTCGTTCATCTACGACGCGTCGGTCAACTACAAGGCCGCCGGCATCCCGCTGGTGGTCCTGGGCGGCAAGGAATACGGCTCGGGCAGCTCGCGTGACTGGGCCGCCAAGGGCACCGTGCTGCTCGGCGTCAAGGCCGTCATCACCGAGTCGTTCGAGCGCATCCACCGCTCCAACCTCATCGGCATGGGCGTCGTCCCGCTGCAGTTCCCGGCGGGCGAGAACGCCAAGACCCTGGGCCTGGACGGCACCGAGGTCTTCGATATCGAGGGCATCACCGCGTTGAACGAGGGCGTGACTCCGAAGACGCTGAAGGTGACCGCCACCAAGGAGAACGGCGACAAGGTCGAGTTCGACGCGGTCGTCCGCATCGACACGCCCGGTGAGGCCGATTACTACCGCAACGGCGGCATCCTGCAGTACGTGCTGCGGAACATGATCCAGAGCTGACCCCGGGGCTGCTGAATGCCACGGGTCAGCGATGACCGTCTTGCCGCGCGTCGTCGAGAGATCCTCGACGGCGCGCGGCATTGCTTCGCCGAGTACGGCTACGACGGAGCGACGGTCAAACGTCTCGAAGAGGCGACCGGCCTTTCCCGCGGCGCGATCTTCCACCATTTCAAGGACAAGGAAGCCCTGTTCTTGGCATTGGCACGGGAGGACGCCGAGCGGATGGCCGACGTCGCCTCGCAAGAAGGTCTCGTCCAGGTGATGCGCGACATCCTCGCGCGCCCGAAGGACTTCGACTGGCTCAGCACGCGGCTGGAGATCGTGCGCAAGATCCGCACCGACCCCGGCTTCCGTGAGGCCTGGGAGGCGCAGAGCGCCGACCGCGAGGCCGCGACTCTCGCTCGCCTGGAACGCAAGCGGCGAGCGGGCAGTCTCCGCAAGGACGTCGAGCCGGAGGTGCTGGTCACCTACCTCGACGTGATCCTCGACGGGCTCGTCACGAGATTGGCGTCAGGCCAGTCCACCGACGATCTGCACGCCGTCCTCGACCTCGTCGAGGCCTCCGTCAGAGCCCCTGCGGGAGAATAACTCTCGCGACCTGTGGCCCGGATCTCCGACGCTCGGAGATCCGGGCCACTGTCGTATGAGCGTTCGACGGCGCGCAGTAATCGTGCCGACACGCGACCCAGGAGGTGGCCCATCTCACCGATGAGCTAGCCTTCTCTCGCATTCCCGAGATTTTTCGCAAGGAGGGTCCACCGACATGGGCCAACACCATAACGCCGGCCGGTCGAGCAGCGGATCGCCGAAACAGCCCGCAGACCGGGCCGGATCGCGCCGCACGCCGCTGACGGGCACGCGCACTCGCGTGGGCCTGTCCGTCGCGCTCGCCGTGCTGCTCGCCGGCGGCGTCTACGCGGTGTGGGACATGAACCGCGCGGACTGCTCGGAGAACCCGTCCGTCTCCGTCATCGTCGACCGCGACGCCGCCGACTACGTGACTCGGCTCGCGAAGGAGACGTCGGCGAACAGTTGCTTCGACTACTCGGTCGAGGCCGTCGATCCGAGCCACACCAATGTGCGACTCGCGCAGAAGAACGCTCCGGAGATCTGGGTCGCTGAATCACAGGCACGCGTCCGACAGGTCGGGACGGCGCTGGGGCGGTCGTGGACGGACGTGGGTCCCTCCCTCGGCACCACCCCGGTGGTCGTGACCGGCCGTCAGCTGCCGGCCATGCCCGCGTGGACCGATGTTCTGCAGCGGCCCGAGCTGCGGATGAATCCGCCCGCCAAGAGCGATGTCAGCAACGCCGCGGTGGTCGGAGCGCTGTCGGAGGTCTCCGGCGGCTCACTGACGCACCGGGACCTGGTCCAGGTCCTGACGAAGCGCGCCCTCATGATGAACGACAACGACAGTTCGCCGGACCTGGTTCAGGTGGCCGCGAGCAGCGGCCCCACGGCCGCGCTCACCACCGAGCGCGCCTATACGAAGTTCACCCGCGAGAATCCGGATGCCCAGCTCGAGGCCGCAGTGCCGGGCACCGGCACCGTCTCCCTGGACTATCGGGCGGTGAACGTCGCACCGGCCGCCGATCAGACGGTGGCGGGCGACGCGATCGAGGCGCTCGTCGCCACCCTCCAGACCGACAAGGGCAAGCAGATCCGGCAGAGCGAGGCCGTGCGCTCCGCCGACGGCGAGCCACTCCCCGACAACGAAGGCGTCGACGGCGTCACCGTCATCAAACCGCCCGCCCGGGAGCTCGTAGACAACATCCTCCGCAAGTGGACGGCGCTGACCCAGCCGATCCGCGCCCTGGTCGCCCAGGACGTTTCCGGCTCCATGGAGCAGGACGCCGGCGGACGTTCCCGGGCCGCACTGCTCCGTGAGGCGTCGCTGTTCGGGCTGCAGCAGTTCCCGAAGAACACCGCGCTGGGCTACTGGGAGTTCAGCATCGACCGCGGCGGGAAGGGGCAGGACTACCGCGAGGTGATGCCGATCGCTCCGATCTCGGACAAGACCGACGGTCGTACCAATCGCGATCTGCTGGCCGACGCCATCCGGCAGACGCTCGGCAACGTGCACGGCGGCACCGGGCTCTACGACACCGCGCTCGCCGCGTTCAAAACGGTCTACGACTCGTACGACCCCGCCTACTCGAACAGCGTCATCATCATGACCGACGGCCGCAACGAGGACCGGGACAGCATCACGCTGCAGCACCTGGTGTCGGAGCTGAACATCATGAAGAACCCCGCCCGCCGCATCCCGATCATCGCCGTCGGGATCTCCGAGGACGCGGACGCCGACGCTCTCAAGCAGATCGCCGATGCCACCGGCGGCAGTTCGTTCATCGCCAGGGATCCGAAGGACATCCCGGCCATCCTCCTGCAGGCCGTGTCGTACCGCGTCGAGGCCGCCTGAGGATCCGACGACGCCGAACCCTAGTTAAGCGAGCGATTACTCGGTACCTTCGTCGGTGAGACGTCCATCACCCCAGGAGTGACCGTGTACCCAGGAACCCATGCCGCCGCGACCCCCGACAAGCCCGCACTGATCCGCCCTGCCACCGGCGAGCACGTCACCTATCGCGAGCTGATGGACAGTTCGACGCGCATTGCGAATCACTTGCGGGAGTTGGGAATCCGCGAAGGCGACACCATCGCCATCGTGTCCGACAACGATCTGCGGATGTTCGATGTGTACTGGGCTGCGGTTCGCAGCGGCATGTACGTGACCGCGGTGAACTACCACCTCACCCCGTCGGAGGTGAACTACATCCTCGACGACTGCGGTGCGCGCGCCGTGTTCGCCTCCGGGAACGTCGCGGACGCCGTCTCGCAGGCGCACCGCATCGAGGCCCTCGCCGAGCCCGCCCGGCGCATCGCATGGGAGGGTCCCGTCGACGGCTTCCTCGACTACGACGTCGTCCGGGACGCCGCGTCGCCCGCACCGCTCTCGAGTCAGCCGCGCGGCGCCGACATGCTGTACTCGTCGGGTACCACCGGCAGACCCAAGGGGATCCGGCCCGCACTGCCGGGGGTGCAGGTCGACGAGGCACCGGACATGATGTCGTCGGTCTTCGGCCAGATCTACGGATTCGGACCCGACACCGTCTACCTGTCTCCCGCTCCGCTGTATCACGCCGCGCCCCTGCGGTACTGCGCCATGACGAACGCGCTGGGCGGGACGGTGATCGTGATGGACCACTTCGATCCCGAGACCGCGCTGCGCTACATCGGCGAGTACTCGGTCACGCACAGTCAGTGGGTGCCGACGATGTTCGTCCGGATGCTGAAGTTGCCCGACGACGTCCGAGCCTCGTACGACGTCTCCAGTCTCAAGGTCGCGATCCATGCTGCCGCGCCGTGCCCTGCCGAGGTCAAGCGCAAGATGATCGACTGGTGGGGTCCGGTGATCACCGAGTACTACGCGGCGACCGAGGCGGCCGGCGTCACGCTGATCGGCTCGGCCGACTCGCTGACCCATCCCGGTTCCGTGGGCCGCGCCGTGCTCGGCATCGTCCACATCTGCGGCCCGGACGGTGACGACGTGCCCACGGGCGAGGTCGGCACCGTGTACTTCGAACGCGACGAGATGCCCTTCACCTACCACAACGACCCGGCGAAGACCGCCGAGGCCCAGCACCCCCGCCACGACAACTGGGCGACGACCGGCGATCTCGGTTACGTCGACGACGAGGGCTTCCTGTACCTGACCGATCGGAAGGCGTTCACCATCATCTCGGGTGGCGTCAACATCTACCCGCAGGAGTCGGAGAACGTCTTCATCAATCACCCCGCCGTGTACGACGTCGGCGTGATCGGGCTGCCCGACGACGACCTCGGCGAGCGGCCCGTCGGCTTCGTCCAGCTGATGGACGACGTCGACCCCAGCGATCAGCTGGCCGAGGAACTGATCCAGTTCGCGAAGGCCGAGCTCGCCTCGTTCAAAGTCCCCAAGGACATCCGGTTCGTCAAGGACCTCCCCCGCACTCCGACCGGCAAGCTCGTCAAGGGCGAGCTCCGCAAGCAGGTGCTGGGCGTCTGAGCCGCATCACTCCGGCCTCTCGACGCCGGCAGTGTTCGGTGTGACCACCACATGGTCACACCGAACACTGCTGAGTCGAACTCCTAACGGAGCGCGGGCATCACGAACCGCGCGAGGTGCGCTTCGAGAGCATCGAGGTCGTCGGGATCGATCGTCGCCGAGTGCATCGTGCCGAGGCTGATCAGGTTGCGCGCCACCCATTCGCTCGCCTCCGCCAGGTCGAGCTCCCCCGAGATCTCGCCGGCTGCGGCCGACTCTTCGAGATACTCCCGCCAGAACGCGGCGAGATCCGGGACGACGCCCTGCACGCCCGCGCCGACGAAGGCGGCGTACTCGTCCGGTTCCCGGGTGCGCAGCCGCATCAGCGTGGCGCCCGGATCGTCGTAGGCCCGTCTGCCGATCTGCACACCGACCGCGAGCTTCCGCGCCAGCGTGGCGACACCGTCGAGTTCCGCCCGCGCCGAGGACCAGCTCTCCTCGACCAGGCGCATCAGCACGGTCCCGACCAGTGCGGACTTGTCCGGGTACAGGCGGTACAGCCACGCGCGCGACACCCCGGCGCGGTCGGCGACCCCGCGCATCGTGGTCGCCCGGATCCCCGACTCGGCGACCAACTCCGTCGCCGCGACGAGGATCCGGTCCGCTGACTCCTGCTCTCTGGTGACGGCCATGAAGTAGAAGCTACCAATCCCGCAAACCTTGGTAGACACATTTGCAGATGTGTGTACTGTGCGGTTCATGGTCAAACCCAGCACCGCCGTGATCGGCGCAGGCATCAGCGGACTCACGTCGTCGAAGATGTTGACCGACTACGGAATACCGCACACGGTCTTCGAATCGTCCGACCGCATCGGCGGCAACTGGGCGTTCGGCAATCCCAACGGGCACTCGAGCGCCTACCGCTCGCTGCACATCGACACGTCGAAGCATCAGCTGTCGTTCCGCGACTTCCCGATGCCGATGGAGTACCCGGACTTCCCGCACCACACGCAGATCAAGAAGTATCTCGACGATTACGCCGAGGCATTCGATCTGCTCGCGAACATCGAGTTCGAGAACGGTATCGAGCACGCCAGGCGACTGCCCGGCGGCGGATGGGAACTGACCACTCAGCGGGGCGAGAAGCGCGAGTTCGACCTGCTCGTGGTCGCGAACGGGCATCACTGGGATCCGCGGATGCCCGACTTCCCCGGCACGTTCGACGGCGTCGCGATGCACGCGCACGACTACATCGACCCGAGCACCCCGTACGACTTCCGCGACAAGAGGATCGTCGTGGTCGGACTCGGCAACAGCGCCGCCGACATCACCGTCGAACTGTCGTCGAGGGCGATGCAGAACGACGTCTACCTCTCCACCCGGTCCGGTGCCTGGATCGTGCCGAAGTACCTGGCGGGCCAGCCCGCGGACAAGTACTTCAAGACCAATCCGTACATTCCGGCGTCCTGGCAGCGGAAGCTGTCGCAGCTCGCGCAGCCGCTGATGTCCGGCCGCCCGGAGAACCTCGGGCTCCCGACGCCGAATCACAAGTTCATGGAGGCCCACCCCACCCAGTCGGTGGAGTTGCCGCTACGGCTGGGATCGGGCGATGTGACCCCGAAGCCGAACATCAGCAGGCTCGACGGCCGCACCGTGCACTTCGACGACGGCACCCGCGTCGACGACGTGGACTTCCTGATCTGCGCGACCGGCTACAACATCACCTTCCCGTTCTTCGACGAGGACTTCATCAGCGCCCCGGACAACCGGATCGACCTCTACAAACGCATCCTCTACCCCGGGATCGACGACCTGATGTTCGTCGGCTTCGCACAGTCGACGCCGACCCTCTTCCCGTTCGTCGAATGCCAGGCCCGGATGGTCGGCGCCTACGCCGTCGGCCGCTACCGGCCACCCGCCGTCGACGAGATGCGCCGGGTGATCGAAGAGGACATGCACAAGTACACCGGGCACATGCTCGACCGCCCGCGCCACACTCAGCAGCTCGACTACTTCCTGTACGAACACGACATGAGAACCAGGGAGTTGCCGCAGGGCGCGCGCCGCGCGGCCGCCGAAGGCGTCGTCTCCTGGGCACGAGTGAACGGAGCGGCATCGTGATGCGCACCGACCTGATCTTGGACAGCAACGGCGCCCGGCTCTCCGGATGGTTCTACCCGGCGGTCACCGCCGCCTCGGCTCCGACACCGGCGGTCGTGATGGCGCACGGGCTCGGCGGCACCAAGGATTCCGGGCTCGAGCCCTTCGCCGAGCGGTTCGCCGCCGCCGGGCTCAACGTCCTGGCGTTCGACTACCGCGGCTTCGGATCCTCCGAAGGCCTGCCGCGGCAGAAGGTCTCGCTCACGGGGCAGATCGATGACTACCGCGCCGCGTGCCGGGCCGTCGCAGCTCAGCCCGGCGTCGACCCCGACCGCCTCGTCCTGTGGGGTGTCTCGCAGTCGGGCGGACACGTTCTGCAGACCGCGGCCGGGCGTGGCGACGTCGCGGCTGTGCTGTCCCTGGTGCCGATGGTGAGCGGTCCCGCCGCCGCGAAACACTCACTCCCCCTGCATAAGCCGAGCACGCTGCTGCGATCGACGATCGCCGGCATCGGCAGCTCGGTCCGGCAGCGTACCGGCGGCGCCCCGACGTTGATGCCGATCGTCGGACCGCCCGGAGCGCTCGCGGCACTGACCGCCGACGGCTACGAGGAGGCCTACCTCTCCATCGCAGGCCCCACCTGGCGCAACGAAGTCGACGCGGCGATGGGCGCCGAACTCGGCAGGTAACCCTGCTCCACGTCGAGACCGACTGATCTCGTGGGTCATTCCGTCGCAGGTACGCGACCACCTCCCGACGCTCTTCCAGATCGCCGACTTCGACCGCGGCGCACCGCCGCACGCGGCGATGAAGGCCGCCTTCGACGCTCGCGCCGAGGTCCGCCACTACCCGTGCGATCACTTCGACGTCCTCCCCGGCGGCGAGTGGTTCGACGCGGTGGTCGAGCACCAACTGCTCTTCCTGCGCAATCACGGGATCGTCGATCGCGAGCGCGCCGACCTCGAGTCCGACGATCAGCGGGTCATTCAGCTGAACGACTGAACGACGCTCCTCGTTAACGCCGCGCCGCCGCCACCGATCTCATTCATGTCGGGGCAGCAGCGAACACGCATCAGGCGTGACCGCGCGGCACCGAGGAGTAGCGATGAAGATCTACCAGGCGGCGGTCACCTCGGTGGCCGCCGCCGCGCTCGTCTTCACGGCCGCCTGTGCAGCCGACGGCGGCGACTCGCCACCGCCGGGCACCGCCCAGGCGAACCTTCCGGCGCCGGTCCGTGCGGCGTCTGACGCTCCGTCCACTCCGGTCGATCTGACCATCGACGGAGCGGCCGCCGCCATCGACGCCGTGGCCACCGACACCGCGGGAGCTCTTCTCCCACCTCGAGACGTCCACCGTCTCGGCTGGTGGGTCGACTCGTCGCTCCCCGGATCCGGGAGCGGCGCGATCGTGGTGACCGGACACGTCGACGACGTCCAGCAGGGCTCCGGGTTCGCGTCGCGATTCACGACTCTGCGGACAGGCGACACCGTCGACTTGACCACGACCGACGGGCACCGCCACGACTACCGCATCACTCGAACCGTGCTGGCCGACAAGGAGGCGACGGGTTCGGGCGGTCTGCCCGTCGCCGAGCTCAATCGGCGCGACGGCCCGGAGACCCTCGCGCTCATCACCTGCGGCGGACCGTTCATCGGGCCACCGCTCGGCTACCGCGACAACGTCGTCGTCTTCGCCGTCCCGGTCTGACCGCCCACTCGACCCCATTCGCCGTAGGAGAAGACCATGAACACCAATCGCCGCGGAATCTCCGCGATTCTCGCCACCACAGCCATTTGCCTGGCGCTCACGCCCGCCATCGCGTTGGCGGACACGCCCGCCGGGGACGCGCCGGCCACGAGTACGCAGGCCCCGGCCGACGCCTCGACGTCGTCCCCGGCCGACACCTCGACGTCTGCGACGCCGACCGGCCCCGGCACCAGGCCGCCCGGCGACACGACGAGTCCGAGAAATCCACCGTCCACGAGTTCAACCGAGACCACTCCGCCGACGAGCACTCCATCCGAGAAGCGAACCGGAACGCTCACGGTCTGGGCGTCCGACATGACGTCGGGTGAGGATGTCTCCGGTGTGGTGATCCAACTGTCGGCACCACCGCATCGCTCGCAGCCGATCACGACACCGGCGCAGGTGACGCTGCCCGTCGGATACTTCCGGTTCACCGTGATCGGCGTGCCGGACGGCTACCGCCTAGAGGACCCGGACGGAGTCTATGAAGGGACGATCGAGCGCGGGCGTGATCAGGAACGCCAGATCCGCGCCGTGGCCAACCCGACCGAGCCCGTCCTCGGCACTCTCGGCCTCACCAAGCGCGACCGCATCACCGGGGAACCGTTGCGCGGAGCGATCTTCCGGGTGGTCACCTGCAGCGGCAACTACGCCGTGACGATGACGTCCAACGCTCAGGGAGTGGCCTACCGCGATCTGGCCCCCGGTTGCTACGACCTGCTGGAGGACGCGGCACCGGCCGGGTACCAGCTCGATCTGACCCCGCACCGGGTGTGGATCAAGAGGGACACGGAGACCGACTCGACGGTCTACGACATCCCGGTCGACTACGTCGCACCGCGCGACCCCGAGGCGCGCGTCCCCCTGAGCTCGGTCCCATCCGGCCGGACCAGCTGAGCCCGACCGGCGACACTACGCCAGCTCGATCAGTTCCTGGTACTCGTCCGACCAGTGGTCCTCGGTCCCGTCGGGCAGCAGGATCACACGCTGCGGCTCCAGCGCCTCGGCGGCACCGGGGTCGTGCGTCACCAGCACCACTGCCCCGGTGTAGCTGCGGAGGGCTTCGAGCACCTGCTCACGGGAGATCGGGTCGAGGTTGTTGGTCGGCTCGTCGAGCAGCAGGACATTCGCGGCCGACGACACCAGTCCGGCGAGCGCGAGACGGGTCTTCTCGCCACCGGACAGCGTGCCCGCAGGCTGCTCCAGCTGAGGTCCGGTGAACATGAACGCGCCCAGCAATCCGCGAAGATCCTGCTCACCGGCGTCGGGCGCCGCGTGTCGGATGTTCTCCCACACCGTGGCGTCGTCATCGAGCGTGTCGTGCTCCTGCGCGAAGTAGCCGACCTTGAGCCCCCGGCCGGGTTCGAGCTCGCCCAGATCTGGCTTCTCCACGCCCGCAAGCAATTTCAGCAAGGTCGTCTTGCCGGCACCGTTCAGTCCGAGGATGACGACGCGGCTGCCCTTGTCGATCGCCAGGTCCACTCCGGTGAAGATCTCCAGAGATCCGTAGACCTTCGTCAGACCCTTCGCCATCAGCGGGGTCTTACCGCACGCGGCGGGCTCCGGGAACCGGATGTGGGCGGTCTTGTCGGCCACCCGCACTTCGTCGAGCTCGTCGATCATCCGCTCGGCCCGCTTGAGCATCTGCTGCGCAGCCGTCGCCTTGGTGGCCTTGGCGCCGAGCTTGGCCGCCTGCACCCGCAGTGCACCCGCCTTCTTCTCGGCATTCGCACGCTCTCGCTTGCGGCGCTGCTCATCGGTCGCGCGGGCGTCAAGGTAGCGCTTCCAGCTCATGTTGTAGACGTCGGCCTCACCGCGCACCGCGTCGAGGAACCAGACCCGGTTCACCACGTCCGCCAGCAGATCGACATCGTGGCTGATCACCACCAGCCCGCCTTCGTGGTTCTGCAGGAAGGTCCGCAGCCAGGCGATCGAATCGGCGTCGAGGTGGTTGGTCGGCTCGTCGAGCAGGAGCGTGGTGTCCGACTTCCCGGACCCGTCCGACGCCGCGAACAGGATCCGCGCCAGCTCGATGCGGCGTCGCTGACCGCCGGACAGCGTTCGCAGCGGCTGCGCCAGCACCCGATCGGGCAGGCCCAGGCTGTTGCAGATGCGTGCGGCGTCGCTCTCCGCCTCGTACCCGCCGAGCGCACCGAACCGCTCTTCGAGCCGGGCGTACTTGACGATGGCGCGATCGCGGACCTTCTCGTCCACGGCCTCCTCCATCAGTGCCTGCTGCTTGCCCATGGACGCGAGGATCTCGTCCAGACCGCGCGCCGACAGCACCCGGTCCTTCGCGAGCACGTCGAGGTCGCCCTCTTTGGGATCCTGCGGAAGGTAGCCGACCGGCCCCGAGGCCCGGATCGAACCCGCGTACGGCTGCGTCTCGCCGGCCAGGATGCGCAGCGAGGTGGTCTTGCCCGCGCCGTTGCGGCCCACCAGGCCGATCCGATCGCCGGGCTGAATGCGCAGGTGGTCTCCGGGCGCCGAAAGGAGAGTCCTCGCGCCCGCTCGTACTTCCAGGTCGGTCGCGGTGATCACGGCGTTCAACTCTACCGAGAGAAGGCCTGCGAACCCGAATCGACGGAACGTCGGGTGACCGGACTCGCTTCGCGCGGGACTACGGTTGATCCATGACCGCACTCTCCACCGACCTCACCGGCCGATCCGCACTCGTCACCGGCGCCAGCCGCGGCATCGGTTACGCCATCGCCCTCGAACTCGCGCGCCGCGGAGCCGCGGTCGTGATGACCGGCCGCAAGCCGGAACCGCTCGAGGAGGCCGCCGCATCGTTGCGCGCGACCGTTCCGGGCGCGACCGTCACCGCAGTCGCAGGCAACACCGGGGACGCCGAGCATCGCGCAGCCGCGGTGGCCGCCGCCGTCGCCAATGGCGGCATCGACATCCTGATCAACAACACCGGCATCAATCCGACCGCCGGACCGCTGATGGACGCCGATCTCGGTGCGGTCCGCAAGACCTTCGACACCAACGTCGTCGCCGCGCTGGGCTACATCCAGGAGGCCTACCGGGCGGGGATGAAGGACTCCGGCGGTGCCGTCGTCAACATCGCCTCCATCGCGGGCCTCCGCCCGACCGGTCTGATCGCCGCTTACGGCGCATCGAAGGCGGCCCTCATCCACCTCACCGAAGAGCTCGCCTGGCAGCTCGGCCCCGCGATTCGGGTGAACGCGGTGGCACCCGGTCTGGTCAAGACCAAGTTCGCCGACGTCCTCCTGGCCGCCGGCGAGGACGCCGCCGCCCAGACCTACCCGATGAAGCGGGTCGGCGCACCGGAGGACATCGCCGAGACGGTCGCCTTCCTCGTCAGCGACGCCGCGTCCTGGATCACCGGCGAGACCATCCGCGTCGACGGCGGCAAGCTCGCGACCGGCGGCATGTGAAGCCCGCTGGAAACGACCTCATCGTCGTCGGCGCCGGGCCGGCCGGTCGCGCGCTGGCGCATCGGGCGGCCGCGGCAGGGCTGGCGGTCGTGCTCGTGGATCCCGCTCCCCGGGCACCGTGGCGACAGACGTTCGGCATGTACGCCGACGACGCCCCCGACTGGCTCGACGGCGCGGTGATCGCCGCGCAGAGCCCGTCGTTCCAGGTCTTCACTCCCGGCGAGCGGGTGATCGAGCGCGGCTACCTGGTGCTCGACTCCGAGCTGTTTCAGCAGTCCCTGTCCCTCGACGGTGTCCGGGTGGTGGCTGCCCGGGCCCGCAGGCTGGACGCCGAGGCGGTGACGTTGTCCGACGGGAGCGTCCTGTCCGCGCGCCATGTCGTCGACGCCCGCGGGACCGCCGGACCGACCGGCGCCCACATCCCCCGACAGACCGCGTTCGGCGTGTTCGATGACCGCGCCGACCGAGAAGCGCCGAAGAACAGCGGTCGGACCGTCCTGATGGACTGGCGAGCCCCGAACACACGAGACTCCCGCACACAAGGCGCAGGCACACGGGCCCGGGAGACCACACCGTCGTTCAGCTACTGCATCGATACGGCGCGCGGACGTCTCGTCGAAGAGACGTGCCTCGCCGCTCGCCCGCCGCTCCCGGTCGACGAGTTGCAGCGTCGGTCCCGTCTGCGGCGGTCCGGTCTGCGCCGACCCGACCTGCCCGATCACGCCGCGACCGAGATCGTCGACTTCCCCATGTACGCGCGGCCGCGACCCTGGCGTGCGGGACCCGCGCTCCCGATCGGCGCGGTGGGCGGTCAGCTGAATCCGGCGACCGGCTACAGCGTCGCGCAGTCGCTGCACGCGGCCGACCGCGTCGTGGCGGCGATCGAGGCGGGCCGCGACCCCCGCAGGGCGCTGTGGCCGACGGGAGCACGCATCGCCTACCGACTGCGCCTGCTCGGACTCCTCATGCTCGTCCGGCTCCCGCCGGAGGCACTCGTCGCGTTCTTCGACGCCTTCTTCGCCCTGCCGATCCCGCTGCAGCGCGCCTACCTCTCGGCACCCGACGACGCCGCCGGAGTCGCCCGGGCGATGGCCGGGGTCTTCCGCCGGTGCCCGACCGCGCTGCAGGCGCGAGTCGGCCTCGCGTCCATGCGGGCGCTGGTCGAGCTCGTCACATCTTCTTGAGAATCAGGTACTGCGCCGATGCCTGCTGATGTGCGTCCGTGAGCTTCGTGGCACTGATCTCGGCGACGTACTCGCCAACGGTCATCAGACACACCACGCTCGACGACCGCCGGTAGAAGCAGCCGACCCCCGGCAGATCCAGCGGTGCCGCGGCCTCCTGTCTCCGGTCGACGGCGTACGACGTCTCCAGATAGCGCTGCCAGGCGCGCGCCTTCTCGGTGCTGCCCGCCCGGTAGACCTGACTGAGGTTCTTCGCCGACTCGGCGATCCCGAGATCCTCGAGGGTGCGCAGCGTCTTCGACGGTTCGTCGTAGAAGTGCGCCTCTCCCCGCCTGCCGACCACGATGTGCGCCATGAGCGCATTGCTCCGGTCGGGCAGTGTGGCACGCAGGAGTCCGTGCGGATCGACCTCCGAACCGGGGTCGGGCCGGTATCCGGCGAGCATCGCGCGCTGCTTGTCGTAGGCGGCGACCACGACTTTCCGGCTCCGATCGGCGCTGCGGTCCTGCACACGCGTGTACACGACCGTGTCGCCGATCGGCGTGAACGCCATCGACACGTACGTCGCCGGCGACTCGGCAACACCCGCGGACGGCCCCTGCGCCACCTGAGCGGATGCCGGGAGGCCCGCGATCGGCACGCCGGTACGACCATCGCTCGCTCGCCGCCCGGCAGCCGCCAGCTGGGCCGCGGCGGCGGACGCACTCGCCGAATCGGCGAACGCGAGCACCGCATGCGAGATGCTGCTCTCGGGTGCCTTCGGGTCCGATGCCACAGTCGAGAAGCCGTACCGGTAGGCATCGGCCGCACCGATGTGTTCGGTGCCGGGCATGAGCAGGTCGACCTTCTTCATGCTGGTGAGCGGAATCGACATGACGCTCGTCGAGGTGAACGCCGGATCGGCTTCATCGGTCAGGATCACGTGGTCGGCGAGGCGGATCGACTGCAACCGCGCGACCGCTCCCGGAGTCGCCGCATCGGGTTCGGCCGGTCCGGGCGACGTCGGATACCGACCGGCGTCGATCGACACGGGTGCCCGCACCGGAGCCCCGTCGAGGGTGCATGCGCCCAGCGTCGCCACCGACACCGCGCCGAGCAGGGCGACCGCCGTCGCCCGCACCCTGGTCCGCCGGGTCGATGCCGTGACGGCCGCTGATGTCACAGCTGCTTCAGCAGCAGATACTGTGCGGAGATCTTCTGCTGCGCGTCGTGCAGGTCCGAACCGTCCGCCTGCACCGCGTACGAGCCGACCGCCACGAAGCAACTCGCCGTGTCGGTGCCCGTCGACGACTTGCTGGTCTGGCAGATCGCCGACGACAGGTCCTGCGGGCTCGCCGCCTTCTTCGCCGCCGGGTCGTCGGAGGTGTCCGACAGCGACGTCAGGAGCTTCTTCGCCTGGTCCTCACCACCGGCGTGGAACACCAGGGATCCGCCGACGGCGGCCTCGGTCACCCCGGCGCTCGCGAGATCCTTGTACGTGGCCGACGACTTGCCCGCGAGCTGCGAGATGGTCCGCGGTCCGGCCACCGCACCGCTGTAGGCCGAGCCGCTTCCGGACTCGGTGGGAAGCACCGCCCGGGTGATCCCGGTCGGATCGATCTGCCGGTCCTCACTGATCGGCTTCATGCCGTCGATCAGGACCTTCTGTTTCTGGTACGCCGACCGCACGACGGACTGCGTCCATGCGCCGTCCTTCGAGTCCGCCCAGGTGTAGATCACCTTGTCCCCGGCCGGAGTGAACGCGACCGAGATCTGCGAACCACTGCTCGACTTGCCGCTGAGGGCGACGGTCTCGGCGGGCATTCCCGGGATCTGCGTGCGCTGCATCGGCGAGCCGTAGTTCTTGCGCAGCATCTGGCCGGACATCGCGTTCAGTGCGGCCGTCGCCGCCGCGGGATCGGTGTACACCAGGACGGCGTGGTTCATCCCCTTGTCGTTGCCGTCGTCGGGGTTGCCGCCTGCGATGCTGAAGCCGTATCGCAGCTTCTGCGACTCCGGAAGGTCGGCGGCGTCCGAGAACACGCCCTTCAGCCCGGCGGCCCCGGAGATCGGATAGGTCGGCATGCTGAACTTCGTCAGCTGTGGATCGATCTCGTCACGGAAGACGATGTCCTCGCCGAACCGCATCGCTCGCAGCTTGTCCATCGCGGCTTCGCTGTCGGCGGTACCCGCAGCCGGCTGCAGTGTGGTCGCATACTTTCCGGTGTCCAACTGCACCGGGCCTCGCGTCGCGGTCCCGTCGACGGTGCACGCGGTCACCGCCGAGATGCTGAGGACTGCTCCGACCACCGCGGCTGCGCGTTTCCAATGCATAGGCAGATCCTAAAGGGCGCGCGCTACCGCCACGAACGGTGACTACATCTGGCGAATGACTCCGGCGTGTCGGCCGTAGGCCGTCATTCCTGGCCGCTCTCCTTGAGTGCCTGCTCCACGTCGAGAGCCTTGACCTGGTCGATCAGGCTGTCGAGCGCCTGCGGCGGCAGCGCACCGGCCTCGTTGAACACGAGCCGTCCCTGCTTGAACGCCATGATAGTCGGAATGGACCGGATGCTGGCCGCGGCGGCCAACTGCTGCTCGGCCTCGGTGTCGACCTTGCCGAAGACGATGTCACCGTGCTTCTCCGACGCCGCCTTGTAGGTCGGGGCGAACTGCTTGCACGGTCCGCACCAGTCGGCCCAGAAGTCGACGAGAACGATGTCGTTGTCGACGATGGTCTGTTCGAAGTCGTCGCCGCTCAGATCAATTGTTGCCATGCCTGTATCTAACCGGACGACGCCCGCGGATATTCCATCTACGGGCGTCGTCACACCGGCGGGTGTTCTCCGGTCAGCTCATCCGGCGGCGGCGATTCCGGCACGGCGTCCGAAGAAGGTGCCGTCGCCCAGGGACGTCCCGCTGATGTAACCCCACGAATGGAGTCCGGACGTCGCACGGCCCGCGGCGTACAGTCCCGGAATCGGTTCGTCGTCCAGATCGAGGACGGCACCGTCGACGTTCGTCCGGAGCCCGCCGGTGGTGAACACCTCCGCACCGCCCGGCTTGCTGTCGCCGTACTCCGGCGGAGCGATGCCGCGGCGGACGTCGATCGCCGCGAACGGGCTCGTCAGCGGCCGCACCCAGCGCGCCTCCTTGTGAAAGTACGGATCGTCGCCCTGCTCGGCGTGGCGGTTGTACTCGCCGACGGTGGACTGCAGGGCGCCGTCGGGCATGCCGATCTCCTGCTCGAGCTCAGCGAGCGTCTCGGCGACGAAGTGCGGCTGGACACCCCACCGCTCCGCTTCCGGGACCTCTTCGTAGGCCTGCTCGTCGAGGATCACCCAGACGTGCAATCCGTGCTTGAACAGCGCCGCCTGTCCGATCAGTCCGGGGTACACGTCCTCGTTGATGAACCGGCGTCCGTTGGCATCGACCACCATGCCGCGGACCGCCATGCCGGGGATCAGCGAGATGCCCACCTGGCCTGCCGACATGTGACGCACAGCGGCACCGGCCGCTTGAGCCAGCGCGATCCCGCGGCCGTCGTCGCCGCCGTCGCTGTTGATTCCGAGCCCCACCAGCTGCGGAGCGTGCTGGGCCACCATCTCCGCGTTGTCGCCGAAACCGCCGGTCGTCAGGACCACGCCGCCGCGCGCCCGGTAGTAGACCGTGTCGTTGAATCGCCTCGCGACCACACCGACCACGCGGTCGCCGTCGAGAATCAACTGCGTCACGCCGGTGTCGGTGTGCACATCGACACCGCTCTCCGCGACTCGCGCGCCGAGCACCTCCATCAGGACCTTGCCGCCGAAGCCGTCGGCCGTGACGCGATGTCCGCGCGGTGCGGGCTTCGCGATGCCGGCGAACGGATGCGCCCGCTCGCCCATCCACATCAGACCGTCATCCGTCGGCGGGACCCAAGTCGGCGAGTCCCACAGCGACGGCTTGAACGGCACCCCCTGTGCCACCAGCCAGTCGAAGTGCTCGACGCTGTCGCGGCAGTACAGCGAGACCTTGTCCTGGTCGGTGTCCGGCCCGAGTGCCGCCGACAGGAACTTCTGCATGTCCTCAGGTGTGTCGTCGAAGCCGCACGCCTGTTGGATCGCGGTGCCGCCGCCGAGGTACATCTCCCCGCCCGACAGCGCCGACGATCCGCCGCCGCCGCTGTACTTCTCGAGGAGTGCCACGCTCGCACCCGCCGCATCGGCTTCGAGTGCGGCGGATGCCCCCGCGCAGCCGAAGCCGACGACGATGACGTCGACCTCATGATCGAATGCAGGGACCTGATCGAGCGCGAGTGGGCGCACCGACGACGAGAACATGGAGATTCCTTCCGAATCGAAAACACGGATCGCCCCGTCATTGTGGGTGCCTCGCGGACCGTCTCACGGGTGCTTCTGATGGATCTCCCGAGGTCAACAGCTCGTCTCGGTCACCGGGCCGAACTGTCGGTCCCCTGAGCGGATTCGTCGCGGTTCCCGGTGCGGCCGGGTGGTCATCGAACTACGCTGCGACGATGAAGCGGTGGATCGTTCTGATCATCCTCAGCATGTCTCAGTTCATCATGGTGCTCGACAGCACCGTCATGAACGTGTCGATCTCGACGGTCGCCGCCGATCTGGGTACCGATGTGTCCGGAATGCAGGCGGCCATCACCTTCTACGCCTTGACGATGGCGGCGTTCATGCTGACCGGCGGGCAGCTCGGTGATCGCTGGGGCCGAAGCCGCGCGTTCCGCATCGGTTCGGTCGTCTACGGCATCGGCTCGCTGACCACGGCGCTGAGCCCGAACCTCGGCGTGCTGATGGTCGGCTGGTCGCTCGTCGAGGGCCTCGGCGCAATCCTGGTGATCCCCGCGATCGCCGCGCTGGCGGCGATCAACTACCGCGACCGCGAACGCGTCATCGCCTTCGCCGCACTGGGGGCCGTCACCGGTTTCGCGGCGGCCGCGGGCCCGCTGATCGGCGGCGTGATGACGACGTACTCCTCGTGGCGATACGTGTTCGTCGCCGAGGCGGTGGTGATGGCGGTCGTGCTCTGCGTCGCCGGCCGGATCAAGGACACTCCACCGGATCCGGCCGTCCGCATCAGCGTGCTGTCGGTGATCCTCTCCGCCGCAGGCATGGGACTCGGCGTCTTCGCACTTCTCCAGAGCAAGACCTGGGGCTGGATCGTGCCTCTGGACCCGCCGAAGATCGGCGACACGACGATCGCGCCGTTCGGGGTCTCCCCCGTCGCCTATCTCATCCTGATCGCCCTGATCATCCTGTGGGCGTTCGTCAAGCGCCAGCAATATCTGGAGCGGATCGGCGTGTCCCCGCTTCTGAAGGTCAGCCTGCTGCGCATCCCGGCGCTGCGCAGCGGCCTGCTCATGTTCCTCACCCAGTACTTCGCGATCGCGGCCCTGTTCTTCGTGGTCCCGGTCTATCTGCAGACCTCGCTCGGCTACGACGCCCTGCACACCGGACTCAAGATTCTCCCGCTCTCTGTCGGGCTGATCCTCTTCTCGGTGCTCGGTTCGCGCCTGACCACCGTGCGGTCGGCCCGTAACATCGGGCGCATCGGGCAGGTAGTACTGGGCCTCGGACTGCTCCTGGTGTTCGCCGCCGTTCGGCCGGAGCTCGCCGGACCGCTCTTCGCGGGCGGCATGTTCGTCGTCGGGGCCGGTTTCGGCCTGCTCGCCTCGCAACTCGGCAACGTCAACATGTCGGCAGTTCAGGGCGACGACAGTTCCAAGGTCGGCGGACTTCAGGGAACGTTCCAGAACCTCGGTTCGTCCTTCGGCACCGCGGTGGTCGGATCGGTCTTCATCCTGCTTCTCACCAGCGGCTTCACCCACGCCGTCGAGAACGACACCTCGATTCCGGGTCCCGTTCGACAGCAGGTGGTGGCGGCCACGTCGACTGGCGCGCCGATCATCTCCGAGCAACAGGCTCAAGACGCGCTGGTCCACGCCGGTGCCGATCCGACGGTCGCCTCTCAGGTCGCATCGACCTACGGCGACACCACGGTCACCGCACTCCGTCAGTCGTTGTTCGTCGTCTTCGCGCTCACCCTGCTCGCCTTGCTGCTGTCGTCCGGCCTTCCGTCCAAGGTGCCCGTGCCGCCGAAACGCGATTCGGCGAGTCCGGCCACCGACGCAGACTGAGCAACCGCGACGTCCGCGTCCAGCAGATCGACGTTCAGCGCGGCGCCGGCGAGAACGCCTGCGGCGCTCGCGGCACCGACCATCGCCGACAGATCGCGCACATTGCCCGCGGCCCAGACGCCGTCTACCGCTGTCCGACCGGTGGGATCGGCGTCGACGTACGTCCCGAGCGGATGCCGACTCACCGTTCCGCCGAGCATCTCGAAGATCTCCGCCCGGGCATGCATCCGTGGTCCGACCACCACCGCATCGGCCTCGTGAGCGACGCCGCCGACCACGACGGCACGAACGTCCGAGCCGTCGGCCAGGACCGCCTCCACCGGTCCGTCGATCACGGCGATCCCCATCAGCGCGAGCCGCTCGCGCGCCGCGTCGTCGAGAACCGCGCCGTGCACGACGACGGTGACGCGATCACTCAACCTCCCGAAGAGCAGCGCCTGGTGCTCCGCCATCGGGCCCGAGGCGATCACCGTGATGCGCTGCCCGCGCACCTCCCAACCATGGCAGTAGGGGCAGTGCAGCACCGTGGTGCCCCAGCATTCGGCGAGCCCGGCGATATTCGGCAGTTCGTCGACGAGTCCGGTGGCGAGCAGCAGTCGGCGCGCTCGCACCGGCGTCCCGGAACCGAGCGTCAACGCGAACCCGTCCGGGACGCGCGCGGCCTCGACGACCGCGTCGTCGACGAATCTGACGCCGTAGCTCTCGGCCTCGGCTCGGCCGGCGCGGATGAGCTCCGCGGGCGCGATCCCCTCCCGGCCGAGAACGTTGTGAGCGCTGTGCGCGGGCAGGTTCCGCTGGCGTCCGGCGTCGATCACCACGACCGAGCGGAGCGAACGGGCCAGCGTGACCGCCGCGGCCAGCCCGGCCGCGCCTCCTCCGGCGACGGCGACGTCGTACAGCCGGCCCTGGGGATTCGGTGAACTGAGGTCATCTATGTGTTCGTCCATGGCTCCACGCTAGAACCGTGTTGCCATATTCGCATACACTGTTGCGCATGGCGCAAGAATCGACGGCGGGACCCGAACTGGACGCCCTGGTACGCACGCGTATCCGGAGCCTTCGCCTCGCGCGCGGATGGACCCTCGACGCGCTCGCCCGACGGTGCGATATGAGCGCCTCGACGCTGTCCCGCATCGAGACGGGCGGGCGACGGGTCGCCCTCGACCAACTCGTCCCGATCGCGCGGGCATTGGGCATCTCACTGGATCAGCTCGTCGAACCGATCGGCGACGAGGACGTCGTGATCCGGCCGGAGGCGCACTCGTCCGGCGACGCGATCACGTGGCTGCTCTCCCGGGATCGGGCGGATGCGGGCGTCGTCGTCGCCAAGATGCGTCTGCAACCTCCCCCGCAGTGGCCGGAGCCTCGAGTCCACGCGGGTCACGAGTGGTTCACCGTTCTGTCCGGCAGCGTGCGGCTGACCCTCGGCGAACGGGTGGTCTACGTCCAGGCCGGCGAGGCCGCAGAGTTCTCGACGATGACGCCGCACGCATTCGTCGCGCACGGCGGCACCGCCGAGATACTCACGATCTTCGACCGGGACGGTGAACGGGTCCACCTCCCGAACTGAGTTCGATCAGCAGAGTCTCCGATCAGCAGGCCGCGAGCGAACCGGTCCCCACGGAACCGAGGCCGCAGTCCGGTCCGGCGGGCAACTCCGGCAGAGCAGGCTTCGCGACCCATTCGACGATGCGCCAGCCCGTGGTCGGGTTGCCCTTCAGGACCACGCGTCCGACGTTCCGCAGATGCTCGCCGGCCGCCAGTTTGCCCGCGTACTCGGCGGCGTTGGTCGCGGTCATGATCGACCACGTCATGATGGTCCCGCCGTGCGAGAAGATCACCGGGTTCTGAACACCGGTGCGGACGACCGCGGCGAGTGAGTCGTTGAACCGCTTCTTGAACTCGTGACCGTCCTCGGCACCCGGGATCCGTGCGTCCAGGTTGCCCCGCATCCACTGCGTCGGCGCCTGGAAGTAGTTCATCTGCGCGGTCGCCTCGGGCTGACCCTCGTAGTCACCGGCCAGGATCTCGTGGAAGCCCGGCTCTACGACCACCGGGCGGAACAGCTTCTGCGCGAGCGGTCGTGCCGTCTGTTGCGTTCGCACCATGCGCGAGGCGAACACACCGTCGTAACGATTGCCGGCGAGCAGGATCGCGTTCTGCTGCGCCTGTGTCCGGCCCAACTCCGTCAGATCGGGTCCGGGCGTCTTGGTGTCGATGAGGCCCGACGCATTGCCTTCGGACTCGGCATGCCGGACCAGGGTGATCGTCAGCTCCGGTGCCGTCGGTGCGGCCTGCGCCGCTCCGCCGAAGCCGGCCGAGGTCAATCCCGCGACGGCGACGGCCGCTGCCGCCAGCACCGCGAGCCGTCCGGACACACGAATTCTCCGCGCCATGGTCTCTCCCTGTTCTCTGTGAGGTCACGCCTTCTCGGCGTCCTCACAGCCTGGCGTCCCACAGGGTTCGACCTAATCGAAATACCCAGGTCTATTGCTCAACTGGCACAGATTTGACGTTCGGCACCAGTCGGAGCGAGCGCCAGACTCAGACCGTGAAGCCCAGCGCGCGCAGCTGCTCGCGGCCGTCGTCGGTGATCTTGTCCGGTCCCCAGGCGGGAATCCACACCCAATTGATGTCGATGTCGGTGCACAGGCCCGAGGTCACCAGAACGTTGCGGGTCTGATCCTCGATGACGTCGGTCAGCGGGCACGCGGGCGAGGTGAGGGTCATGTCGAGCTTCACCGCGGCGTCCTGATCGATCTCGACGCCGTACACCAGGCCGAGGTCGACGACGTTGATGCCCAGCTCGGGGTCGACGACGTCGCGCATCGCCTCTTCGACGTCGTCGATGGACGGCAACGCGGTGTTCGGGGTGTCGGTGTTTTCGGTGTTCGTCGTCATGCGGTCGCTCCTAGGCGGAATCGGGGATGTCGGTGGCCACGCTCTGCGAGAGGGCGTCCTTGAACGCCATCCATCCGAGCAGCGCGCACTTCACGCGCGCGGGATACTTGCTGACGCCGGCGAAGGCGATGCCGTCGCCGATCAGATCCTCGTCGCCGGCGTCGGCGCCCCGCGAGGTCATCATGGCGGCGAATGAATCGAGGGTCGACAGGGCATCGTCGACGCTGAGTCCGACGACCTGATCGAACAGCACCGACGTCGACGCCTGCGAGATGGAGCAGCCCTGGCCGTCGTACGAGATGTCGGCGATCGTGTCATCCGACACCGCGACGCGGAGGGTCACCTCGTCACCGCAGGTGGGGTTCACGTGATGCACCTCGGCGTCGAACGGATCGCGCAGTCCGCGCCCGTGCGGATGCTTGTAGTGGTCCAGGATCACTTCCTGGTACATCTGCTCCATCCGCATCAGCGGCCCCCGAAGAACCGCTGGGCGACGCCGATCGCGTCGGCGAGGGCGTCGACCTCGTCCAGGGTGTTGTAGACGGCGAACGACGCACGCGCGCTCGCCTGCACGCCGAAGGTGCGATGGAGCGGCCATGCGCAGTGATGGCCGACGCGGATCGCGACGCCCTCGTCGTCGAGTACCTGCCCGAGATCGTGGGCGTGCACGCCCTCGACGTCGAACGACACCGCTCCGCCCCGCATCTCGGCAGTCGTCGGGCCGACGATGCGCAGTCCCTCGATGGCGGTGAGCCGGTCGAGTGCGTGCGCCGTGAGCTCGTGCTCGTGGGCCGCGACGTTGTCCATGCCGATCTTCTCGAGGTATTCGACCGCGGCACCGAGACCGACCACCTGCGAGGTCATCGGCACACCGGCCTCGAATCGCTGCGGCGGGAGCGCGTACGTCGAGGACTCCATCGTCCCCGTCTCGATCATCGACCCGCCGGTCAGGAACGGCGGCAGCTGCGCGAGCAGCGCCGACCGTCCGTACAGCACGCCGACGCCCGACGGACCGAGCATCTTGTGCCCGGAGAACGCGGCGAAGTCGACGCCGAGCGCCGCCAGGTCGACCGCCATGTGAGGCACCGACTGGCAGGCGTCGAGAACCACGAGCGCACCGACCGCCCGCGCACGCCGGACGAGCTCCGGAACGTCGGCGACCGCGCCGGTCACGTTGGACTGATGAGTGAAGGCGACCACCTTGACGGAATCGTCCAACACCAACGAGTCCAGGTCGATCCGGCCGTCGGCCGTCACGCCATACCACTTCAGGGTCGCACCGGTCCGACGGCAGAGCTCCTGCCACGGAACCAGGTTCGCGTGGTGCTCGAGCTCAGTGACGACGATCGTGTCGCCCGGGCCGAGCGCCTTGCCGCCGAACACCGGTGCCGAACGGTCGTCGCCGAGGGCGTACGCCACCAGGTTCAGCGCCTCGGTCGCGTTCTTGGTGAAGACCACCTCGTCGACGGCGGCACCGACGAAGCCGGCGATCGCCGCGCGAGCGTGCTCGTACGCGTCGGTCGCCTCCTCCGCCAGCTGGTGCGCGCCACGGTGCACCGCGGCGTTGTGATTGAGCAGGAAGTCCCGCTCGGCGTCGAGCACCTGCAGCGGCCGCTGCGACGTCGCGCCCGAGTCGAGGTAGACGAGGGGCTTCTCGTCACGGACGGTGCGCTGCAGGATCGGGAAATCCGCACGCAGGGCCGCGACGTCGAGAGCAGCTGCGGTGGTCATGTCACATCCCTTCGTCAGAGAGTCCGAACCGTCACTTCGCGGCAGCCGAGGTGAACCGCTCGTAGCCGTTCTCCTCCAGCTCGTCCGCCAGCTCCGGGCCGCCCGACTCGACGACGCGGCCGTCGACGAACACGTGGACGAACTGCGGCTTGATGTAGCGCAGGATCCGCGTGTAGTGCGTGATCAGCAGGATGCCGCCGTTCTCGCGCTCCTTATAGGTGTTCACACCCTCGGAGACGATGCGCAGCGCGTCGACGTCGAGGCCGGAGTCGGTCTCGTCGAGGATCGCGATCTTCGGCTTGAGCAGGCCGAGCTGCAGGATCTCGTGGCGCTTCTTCTCGCCGCCGGAGAATCCCTCGTTGACGCTGCGCTCGCCGAACGCCGGATCGATCTCCAGCTCGGCCATCGCCTGCTTGGTCTCCTTGACCCAGTGGCGCAGCTTCGGGGCCTCACCGCGGACCGCGGTCGCGGCGCTGCGCAGGAAGTTCGACATCGAGACGCCGGGCACCTCGACGGGGTACTGCATCGCGAGGAAGAGTCCGGCACGAGCACGCTCGTCGACGCTCATCTCGAGCACGTCCTCACCGTCGAGAGTGATCGAGCCCGACGTCACCTGGTACTTCGGGTGGCCGGCGATGGCGTACGACAGCGTCGACTTGCCGGAGCCGTTGGGGCCCATGATCGCGTGGGTCTCGCCCGAGCGGACGGTCAGGTTCACGCCCTTGAGGATGTGAATCGGCTCGGCGTCGGGGTCGGACTGCGCGACGTCGACGTGCAGGTCGCGGATTTCCAGGGTCGTCATCTGTGGTGATTCCTTGTCGAAAGTATGTGTGGGTGATCAGGCGCCGGCGGACTCGAGCTCGGCCTCGATGGCGGCTTCGAGTCGCTCACGCAGGTCCGGAACGGCGATCTTGGCGAGCACCTCGCCGAAGAAGCCACGGACCACGAGGCGGCGAGCCTGGTCCTCGGGGATGCCGCGTGCCTGGAGGTAGAACAGCTGCTCGTCGTCGAAGCGGCCGGTGGCACTCGCGTGGCCGGCGCCGACGATCTCGCCGGTCTCGATCTCGAGGTTCGGCACCGAATCAGCACGGGCGTTGTCGGTCAGCACCAGGTTGCGGTTCAGCTCGTAGGTGTCGGTGCCTTCGGCCGCCGGGCGGATCAGCACGTCGCCGATCCAGACCGTGTGGGCCTCCTTGCGCTTGTCACCCGACGGGTCGCCCTGCAGCGCGCCCTTGTACGTGACGTGCGAGCGGCAGTTCGGCTGCGAGTGGTCCACCAGGAGCCGCTGCTCGAGGTGCTGACCGCCGTCGGCGAAGTACAGTCCCCACAGCTCGGCGTCGCCGCCGGGCGCGGTGTACTGCACGTGCGGCGAGAGGCGGACCGTGTGGCCGCCGAGGCTGACCGCGAAGTGCTTCACGACCGCGTCACGTCCCAGCGACAGGTGGTGCGTCGCGACGTGGGTGGCATCGTCCTCCCACTCATGCACGTTGACGACGGTCAGATGCGCGCTGTCGCCGACGAGGATCTCGATGTTCTCACCGATCACGCCGCTGCCACGCTGATCGATGACCACGACGGCCTTCGAGAAGGCCTCGGCGCGGACCTGGAGGTGCGAGTACGCGACCTTGTCGGTGCCCGGTCCCTCCACGGTGACGACCACCGGCTCGGCGACCTGCGCCTCCTTGCCGATCGTCAGCACGGTCGCCTTCTCGAACGAGGAGTAGGCCTGTGCCGCAACACGGTCGAACGGCACACCGGCCTCGCCGAGACGCTGGTCGTCGCGGGCGACGGTCTCGACGCTCACGCCGTCCGTCGCACCGGCGACCTCGACGGTCGTGGTGCCGCTGGCGACCGCGGTGCCGTCGTGCAGTCCGTGCAGGCGGCGGAAGGGGGTGAAACGCCACGACTCCTCGCGCTGCGACGGCACCTCGAAGGCGTCGACGTCGTAGGAGGTGAAGAGCTCACCCTTGTTGACCACCACCGGTGAGGCGGTGGTCTGCG
This sequence comes from Gordonia neofelifaecis NRRL B-59395, assembly GCF_000192435.1. Taxonomy (GTDB): domain Bacteria; phylum Actinomycetota; class Actinomycetes; order Mycobacteriales; family Mycobacteriaceae; genus Gordonia; species Gordonia neofelifaecis. The sequence goes on along the minus strand of NZ_AEUD01000003.1, from coordinate 111,554 downwards.
AAGCGTCCGCCATCAGCCGACCGATCCTTCCATCTGCAGTTCGATGAGCCGGTTGAGCTCGAGTGCGTACTCCATGGGGAGTTCCTTGGCGATGGGCTCCACGAAGCCGCGGACCACCATCGCCATGGCCTCCTGCTCGGTCATGCCGCGGCTCATCAGGTAGAAGAGCTGATCGTCGCTGACCTTCGAGACGGTGGCCTCGTGTCCCATCGTCACGTCGTCCTCGCGGATGTCGACGTACGGGTAGGTGTCGCTGCGGCTGATCTGATCGACCAGCAGCGCGTCGCACTGCACCGTCGAGCGGCTGCCGTGCGCACCCGGGTTGATCTTGATCAGACCGCGGTACGACGACCGTCCGCCGCCTCGCGCCACGGACTTGCTGACGATGTTGCTCGAGGTGTTGGGCGCCAGGTGAACCATCTTCGACCCGGTGTCCTGGTGCTGACCCTCGCCCGCGAACGCGACCGACAGGACCTCGCCCTTGGCGTGCTCGCCGGTCAGCCACACGGCCGGGTACTTCATCGTCACCTTGGAGCCGATGTTGCCGTCGATCCACTCCATGGTCGCGCCCTCTTCGGCCTTCGCGCGCTTGGTGACCAGGTTGTAGACGTTGTTCGACCAGTTCTGGATGGTCGTGTAGCGGCAGCGGCCGCCCTTCTTCACGACGATCTCGACGACCGCCGAGTGCAGCGAGTCCGACTTGTAGATCGGCGCGGTGCAGCCCTCGACGTAGTGGACGTATGCGTCCTCGTCGACGATGATCAGCGTCCGCTCGAACTGACCCATGTTCTCGGTGTTGATGCGGAAGTACGCCTGCAGCGGGATGTCCACGTGGACGCCCGGCGGGACGTAGATGAACGAGCCGCCCGACCACACAGAGGTGTTCAGCGCCGAGAATTTGTTGTCGCCGGCGGGGATGACGCTGCCGAAGTACTCCTGGAAGATCTCCGGGTGCTCCTTGAGGCCGGTGTCGGTGTCGAGGAAGATGACACCCTTCTCCTCCAGGTCCTCGCGGATCTGGTGGTAGACGACCTCGGACTCGTACTGAGCGGCGACGCCTGCGACGAGGCGCTGCTTCTCCGCCTCGGGGATGCCGAGGCGGTCGTAGGTGTTCTTGATGTCCTCGGGCAGTTCCTCCCACGACTCGGCCTGCTTCTCGGTCGAGCGCACGAAGTACTTGATGTTGTCGAAGTCGATGCCGTCGAGGTCGCCGCCCCAGCTGGGCATGGGCTTGCGATCGAAGATGCGGAGCGCCTTCAGACGCTGCTCGAGCATCCACTCGGGCTCGTTCTTCTTGGCCGAGATGTCGCGGACGACGGCCTCGGACAGACCGCGCTTGGCGGACGCACCTGCCTCGTCGCTGTCGGACCAGCCGTAACCGTAGCGATCGAAGGAAGCAATGGTCTCTTCCTGCGTCAACTGGGTGGCGGCGGGATCGGTGACCGTCATCGGAGAACCTTTCCTTCGGGGGTGTCGGAGGCTGCGGGCTGGCCGCCTCCGTCAGTCGTGACATGCACTGGAACGTGCGTCGTACACACGCAGTCGCCGTTGGCGATGGTCGCCAACCGCTGCACGTGTGTACCGAGGAGCTCGGTGAACATGGCCGTCTCGGCCTCGCAGAGCTCCGGGAACTCGGACGCCACATGGGCGACCGGGCAATGATGTTGGCAGATCTGAACGCCTGCGCCGACTTCGCGCGTGTCAGCGGAGTAGCCGCCTGCCGTGAGCGCGTCGGCGATCTGCTGAACCGTGGCGATCACCGAACCCGACGATTCGACGGGCTCGACCTCGGCGACCAGGCCCGCGATGCGGTCGTGCGCGAACTCGTCGACTGCCTGCTGACCGGCGACGTCGCGCAGCTTCCGCAGCACCGCTCCGGCGAGGTCGTCGTACGCGTGTCGGAGCTTTCCGCGGCCGGCGGGCGTGAGCTGGAACCACTTGGCGGGACGGCCACGACCGCCCCTGCCCGAACCTGCCTTGCTGAAGCCCGAGGGCGCGACCTCGATGTCGCCGTCGGCCGACAAGTTCTCCAGGTGACGGCGCACTCCCGCAGGCGAGATGCCGAGACGCTCGGCGATGTCGCCCGCCGTCATCGGCCCCTCGTCCACCAGCAGCGACACGACTGCGGCACGGGTCTGGCCATCGGGGCCACCCCCGTCCGTATGCTGCTCAGGCAGCAGTCGCTCGTCACCGCTCATGCTTTTCACAACAATATTGTTACCTAAATACTTCCACCGGGCCACCAAGGGTCGCCTAAATCGCACGAAGGGTCCGTGAGGTCTCCGGTGCGTCTGCGCGGGAGCGGAAGCGTCACCGAACGCAACAGTTAGAGTCTTCGATGTGCCAGAACTCCCCCTCATGCGCCGGACGCTCGATTACATAGGGCTCGCCAAGCCCGCCGTCGAGCACGACTCCGACCGCATCGGCGACTTCGGCACCACCGTCGCCCGGATGCACGACGACGAGCGCGAAGTCGGTCCGCTGAATCGTCTCGAAACGCTCCGGATGCGCCGGATCAGGCTGTTCGGCACCACCGGATCGATGCTGATCCTGATCGGCTCGCTGGGCACCGGCATGCTGCCGGTCCTCCAGAACCCCATCGTCGGAACGCGGATCCTCTCGCTGCCGTCCCGGATGTACTCCACCGCGCTGACCATCTCGATCGGCGGCGCGATCATGCTCGTCGTCGCGTGGGTGATGCTCGGCAGATACGCCGTCGGCCGCTACCGGGTCGAAGTCGCCGAGGGCCGGAGTCCGGCGCGGCGGATGACGCGCGGGCAGACCGACCGCACGCTGCTGATGTGGGTCGCACCGCTCGTGATCGCACCCCCGCTGCTGAGCAAGGACGTCTACTCCTACCTCGCGCAGAGTGCGATCGCGTACAAGGGCATGGACCCGTACACGTACAGCCCGATGCGCGGACTCGGCGTCGACCACGCGCTCACCCTGTCGGTGCCCAATCTGTGGAAGGACACCCCCGCCCCGTACGGTCCGCTGTTCCTCTGGATCGGCGAGCAGATCACCGCCATCACCGGCGAGAACATCACGATGGCGGTCCTGCTCCACCGGCTCGTCGCCATCGGCGGAGTGCTGATGATCGTCTGGGCCCTGCCTCGTCTCGCGCGCCGATGCGGCGTGTCGTCGGTCGCCGCCCTGTGGCTCGGCGCCCTCAATCCGCTGCTGATCCTCCACCTGGTGGGCGGCATCCACAACGAATCGCTGATGATCGGCATGATGCTCGTCGGCCTGGAGTGGTGTTTCCAGGCGATCTACGGGACGGCCAGACTCCGCCTGCCCGACCGGCCGCTCCCGTCGCGCGCGGGGTGGATCCTGATCGCGGGCATCGCGATGATCGCGGCCTCGTCCATGATCAAGGTGACCTCGATGCTCGCCCTCGGCTTCGCCGGGATCGCTCTGGCCCGCCGATGGGGCGCCACGCTCCCGGCTCTCCGCCACGCACCGATCAGGGAATGGTGGACGCGATCGAGACAGTCGGTGGCGGCACTCGCGGCGAGCGCGGCGACGATGATCACCGTCGCCGGGGTGATCGTGATCGGCACCTGCCTGGGCACCGGACTCGGCTTCGGCTGGACGCACACCCTCAGCACCGGCGGCATCGTGCGGTCGTGGATGTCGATGCCGACCCTGCTCTCAGTGGTCGCCGGACGCGTCGGCCTCTGGCTCGGAATGGGCGAGCAGACGCAGGCGATCCTCGACATCGCCCGACCGATCGGCCAACTCGTCGCCGCCGTCCTGGTGGTCCGCTGGCTGCTCGCCTGCCTGGCCGGTCGCATCCACCCGATCGGCGGCCTCGGCATCGCGATGGCCAGCGTGGTGATCTTCTTCCCGTTCGTTCAGGCCTGGTATCTGCTGTGGGCGGTCATCCCGCTCGCGGCGTGGGCCACCACCCGCTGGTTCCGCATCGGAACGGTGGTGATCTCGGGCATCATCGCCGTCGTCGTCATGCCGACGAGTTCGGATACCAGCCCGCTGGTGGTCGCACAGGGACTCGCCACCGGTGTGATCATGGTCGCAATCACTGCCATGTTCTTCTTCATCGACAGCCCGATCAGAACCTGGATCCGACGACGACGCGACCCGAAGCCCCAGTAAGCGAGCGGTTCACGACCGTTGACCGGTCGTCTGCTCGACGTCCACTCGCGGCGGCCCCGCAGCCCGGTGACCTGCGTCGCTAGCCTAGGCTGTGGGGCGTGCATGAAGCTTCTTCGCCCGGTACCGGGCCGGATCACCGACCGGCTTCGGGCGACGCGGCGCTGCAGGTTCGCGGTCTGGTGAAGACGTTCGGCGACAAGACCGCCGTCGACGGACTCGACCTGACCCTTCCCCGCGGGGAGATCCTCGCGCTACTCGGACCCAACGGAGCGGGCAAGACCACGACCGTCGAGATCTGCGAGGGATTCACCCGACCCGATGCCGGTGAGGTCCGGGTTCTCGGGTTGGATCCCGTCGCCGACAACGACCGTCTGCGGACGCGGATCGGCGTGATGCTTCAGGGCGGCGGCGCCTACCCGGGCGCCAAGGCCAAGGAGATGCTGCGGCTGTGCGCCGCCTACAGCGCCGATCCCCTCGACCCCGACTGGCTGATGGACGCCCTGGGCCTCACCGAGGTCGCCGGGACCGGTTTCCGTCGTCTGTCGGGCGGCCAGCAGCAGCGGCTGTCGCTGGCCTGCGCGCTCGTGGGTCGTCCCGAACTCGTCTTCCTCGACGAGCCGACCGCCGGCCTCGACGCGCACGCCCGCATCATGGTCTGGGAGCTGATCTCCCGACTGCGTGCCGACGGCGTCTCCATTCTGCTGACCACCCATCTGCTCGACGAGGCCGAAGAACTCGCGGATCAGATCGTCATCGTCGACAAGGGCCGCGCGGTGGCCGCCGGAACCCCGGCCGATCTCGTCCGCCAGGACGCCGAGGGCCAGCTTCGCTTCACCGCGCCCGGACTCGACTCGCAAGCGCTGCAGTCCGCGCTGCCCACCGGGTACCGCTGCTCGCTCTCACCCACCGGGGAGCACCTGATCACCGGCGGAATCACGCCCGAGGTCGTCGCGCTGATCACCCGGTTCTGCGCGGACCGCGATGTGCTGATCTCCTCGCTGAACGTCGCCAGCAACAGCCTCCAGGACGTCTTCCTGACTCTCACCGGACGGGAGGTGCGGGCGTGACCGAAGTCCCCGCGGCCAATCGGTTCCCCAGCGGAACCTTCACCCCGAACCCGCAGCCTGCCCCGCTGGCCCGGATGCTCGCGGCGCAGACCCGCATGGAGCTGGTGCTCCTGTTGCGCAACGGCGAGCAGCTGCTGCTGACCATGTTCATCCCGATCACCATGCTGGTCGGGCTGAGCCTGCTCCCCCTGACCACCGAGGCAGGCGACACGCCGGCCGCGCGCGCCACGACCTTCGTGCCCGCGATCCTCGCCGTCGCGATCATGTCCACCGCGTTCACCGGACAGGCGATCGCAGTCGGCTTCGACCGCCGCTACGGTGCGCTGAAGCGACTCGGCGCCACCCCCATCCCCCGATGGGGCATCATCGCGGGAAAGTCGCTCGCGGTGCTGATCGTGGTGGTCATGCAGTCGGTGATCATCGGGGCCATCGGACTCGCCTTCGGCTGGCGCCCCGGCCTCGCCGGCCTCGCGCTCGGCGCGCTGGCGATCGCCGTCGGAACTGTCGCCTTCGCCAGCCTCGGTCTGCTGCTCGGCGGCACGCTCAAGGCAGAGGTGGTCCTCGCGCTCGGCAACCTCATCTGGTTCGTCCTATTGGGGCTCGCCGGCCTCGTCGTCTTCGATGAGCACGTCCCCGGCGCGGTGCGCACCATCGCCCGCCTGTCCCCGTCCGGAGCGCTCACCGAGGCGCTCACCCGGGCCCTGGAGTCTTCGTTCGACGTGTTCGGTTTCTGCGTCCTGATCGTGTGGGCCGCGATCGGCAGCGCACTGGCAGTTAGGTGGTTCCGGTTTCAATGATCGAGTCCTGGTTCGGCTTCAAGCGCCCGACGGCCAAGTTCCTCTATGCGTGGGCGATCGCGAACGTGGTCGCGAACGTCGTGCTGGTGGTCACGGGCGGCGCGGTCCGGGTGACCGACTCGGGCCTCGGATGCCCCACCTGGCCCCAGTGCACCGCCGGTTCGCTCACACCGCACGCCGCGATGGGCATCCACGGCGTGATCGAGTTCGGCAACCGGATGCTGACCTGGGTCCTCGTCATCGTCGCGGTGGGCACCTGGCTGGCCGCCATGCGCCGTCGACCGGTCGACCGGACGTCCCGGCGGTTGGCTACCGCCGTCGCGATGGGCGTCCCGCTGCAGGCGGTGATCGGCGGCATCACGGTGCTGACCAACCTGAACCCGTGGATCGTCGCGTTCCACTTCCTGTCCACGATGGTCATCATCTCGCTCGCGACCTGGTTGGCCGTGCACACCCGGCCGGGCGTCCGCGCGACGCCGCTCGACGACTCGCAGCCGAAGGTGATGCGCCGCTTCGCGGTGATGCTGTCGTGGGCGATCTACGCGCTGACCTGGGTCGTCATCTATCTCGGAACCGTCGTCACCGGTTCCGGGCCGCACGCGGGCGACATCAAGGCGCACCGCAACGGGCTGGAGCCGACGCAGGCCACCCAGTTGCACGTCGACGCGGTCTGGACCCTGGTCGGCCTGACCGTCGCACTGATCCTGCTGACGGTCGCGGCCGTCTCGTCGATGCGGCGCGCGGCCGCGGTGTTCGGCGGTGTCATCCTGGTCCAGGGCGTCATCGGCTACGTCCAGTACGCGACGAACCTGCCCGAGGTGTTGGTGATCCTGCACATGTTCGGCAGCGCGCTGCTGATGATCGGCGCGACGCTCCTGGTCCTGTCCACCCGCCGCGAGGACTGACGGCTCCCGCCACCACCGCATACAAGAGAACCCCCGGCGACTCGAGTCGCCGGGGTTCTCTACTGAAGCCGGAAAGCGGTGCGAATGCCGCTCAGTCGACGATCTTGCGGTTCCGGGCCTTCGGGAAGCGAGTCTGGTGCGCGACCCACCCGGCCATCTGGCGCCAGTGCGACGGCGCGACGTTCGCGACCGACGTGAGTTCCCGATCCCACTCCGCGGTCTCGAGTCCCTCCACCGCGTCCACCACTGCGGTCGCGGTCTCGACGCTGTCGACCACGCGGTCGCCGAGAATCCCGCCTTCGGCGCCCACCAGGGTGATGCGGACGCCCGCGGCGCCGACCGGCTGGACGACGGCCTTCGCCGAACCGCCTTCCGCGGCGACGAACTTGCGGATCGAGGCGACCACATCGGCCGGTGCGGTCACGGGGGCCGTGGAAACAGCGGTGTCTTCGCTCATGACTGACGAGTATAGCGGCGTGCGAAAATGGACCCATGCGCGCGATCGAAGTCTCGGCTCACGGCGGCCCGGAAGTCCTCACCCTCGTCGAACTGCCAGATCCTCAGCCCGCTCCGGGCGAGGTCGTGGTGTCCGTCCATGCCGCGGGCGTGAACTTCATCGACACCTACTTCCGGGCCGGCATGTACCCGTCCACTCCTCCCTATGTGCCAGGCATCGAGGGTTCCGGCGTCGTCACCGCCGTCGGTGAGGGCGTGCGCAACCACGTCGTCGGCGACCGTGTCGCGTGGTGCGACGGCAACCACGGCTACGCCGAGTCGGTCCGCCTCCGCGCCGACCGCGTGCTGCCGGTGCCGGACGCGGTCGACCTCGACATCGCGGGTTCATCGCTCCTCCGCGGTCTGACCGCCCACTATCTGCTCGACGGCAGCGCCCGACCCGAGGACGGCGACACCGTCCTGGTGCACGCCGGTGCGGGCGGCGTCGGTCTGCTGCTGACCCAGTGGGCCGTCGCCCGCGGGATCCGGGTGATCACCACCGTCTCGTCGGACGACAAGGAACGGCTGTCGCGCGAAGCCGGTGCGTCGGAGGTGCTGCGCTACAACGACGACATCGCCTCCCGCGTCCGGGCTCTCACCGACGACCGCGGCGTGCCGGTCGTGTACGACGGCGTCGGCGCGAGCACCTTCGAGCAGTCACTGGCCGCCACGGCCGTCCGCGGCACCGTCGTCCTGTACGGCGCAGCCAGCGGCCCGGTCCCACCGTTCGATCTGCAGCGTCTCAATCCCGCCGGATCACTGTCGGTGACTCGGCCGACGCTCGCCCACTTCATCGCCGATCCGGTCGAATTCGCCTGGCGGGCAGGTGAATTCTTCACCGCTGTCGCTGAGGGGGTACTGACCGTCAACGTCGGGCAGTCGTTCCCGCTCGCCGAGGCCGTCCAAGCGCATCGGGCGCTCGAATCCCGGAGCACGGTCGGCTCGACCATGCTGGCGGTCGCGGCCGGTGAGTAATAGCGCTCTGCGGTGGGCTGCCGTCGCCGTCGCCGCGGTGGTTCTCCTGGTCCTGTCGAGACCGTTCGGGCCGATCGGACTGCTCATCGCGCTGGCACTCACCCTCGGCGTCGGGCTGCTCGCGGTGTCCATGTCCCGACCACAGGCTCCCGCAGACAACGCCTCAGCGCCGCCACCACGGACGTCCGGCGGCGCAATGCCGCTCAAAGACCGATGGCAGCGCAGCGTCGAACACCACAACCAGGTCCTCGGCGCGTACGGCGCCTTCGAGCTCGATCCGCGGATGCTCCTGCAGTATCCGGCGCTGTGGGATCTGTCCGCTCCCGCGGTGATCGCCTTTCACGACTGCCTGGAGACGGCAGGCGAACTCCGGACCGACCAGTTCCCCGGCGACGACCGTGCCGGACGCTACATCAGCGCGGTGACCGAACTCCGCAGCGCCTGGGCGGCCGCAGACCGATTCGCGCGGCAGACCGGGACCGACGATCTCGATCCCGCCGACGCCCGAGACTGCCGACGGGCGCTGAAACTCCTGACGCACGCCGACGGTGCCGAGAAGAACGAGCGCGCGGCGTACCTGCAACAGGTCCTGAACACGGTGGACCGGCTGACCGAACGCGGTGTGGTCCCGCAGCCCGAACGCGTCCGCTCCGCGCTGACCGCCAAGCTGCGCCGCGCCATCGAAGCGTGAGGCGTCCTACTCGGTGCCGTCGCGTAGGAATCGTCCTCGAGTCGAGTACACGCCGCCGGTGTCCGGGTCTCCTGGTCCGACGACCATCTGAATGGTGACCGGCAGCCGGTCACGATCGTCGTCGTCGTTCCGTGCGACTCCGATGACCGCTCCGACGGCATCACGGTCGTACGGCGGCACGTCGCGACGCCGCGCGAGGTCGTCGCGCACCTTCGTCATCGTCGCCCCCGTCAATCCGGTGAGCGAGAATCCGTTCGGCGGTGAGGTGGGCGCGGACGAGGAGGTGTGGAGCTCGGGGAATCTGCCGGGTTCCACCTCGATCCGGTACACCGTCGTGCCGTCGAGCTCGAGCTCGAACCCGGGGTGCGCCAGCCCGATCCACGAGGCCGCGTCGTCGACCGTCTTGAAATCGATCGAGGTCAGCAGCTGCGCCGCCGGATCGAGGCCGGCAGCGCGCATCGCCCGGTCCACGACCGCGGGAAACTCGCTCACCGAGGCGGCGCCGACCGTGTCGGCGACCTGCCCGCGCAAGTCGGTCTCGATCGAGACACCCGACCCGACGCCGAAGCTCGCGACGATCTTGTCGTCCGCCGAGCGCGGACCGACGTCGATTCCGCCGCTGGACGTCGGTGCCGGGTAGCCGATCTGCTCGCGCGCCGCGTCGACCCGCTTCACTGCGGCGTTCAGGTCGAGTTCCCGGATGTCGGCGCGTGAGAACACCACCCTGTCCGACGATCGATCGGCGCTGGGGGCCGACCACTCGTCGCCTGATCGGTACGACGTGAGCGACTGCCCGGTGCGCGCGTCGAAGATCCGCACCGACTCGCGGTCCTCGCCGATGGTGATCTGCATGATCGACGTCGATCCGCCGGGCGTGAGCTGATCGGCCCGATCGAGGGCGCGCACGAGGGCCGACGACGGATCCTCTCCGCCGACGGTGACCTTCTCCGTCCCGTCGGGTGCCGCGCCGGACGCCCGCGAGACCGGGTCCTTCAGCAGCACGACCGCAGGCAGTCCGACCACCAGCACCGACGCCACGACTACGGCGGCTCCGCGCAGGGCGGCCTGCTGGTCGCGGCTTCGAACACCGCCGATCAGCCAGATGGCGAGGCCGACGCCCGCGGCGGCGAACAGCGTCGAGGTGATCGGGAGGTCGATGACGACCGCTGTCACGATGCCGACAGTCGCGACGACAGCGGCGAGCGCCGTGCGCATCGCGATCGGACCGGGACGGTTCACCGGAGGAGAATCAGAAGTAGCTGGAGATGGTCGGCAGGTTGATCACCGCGTCGACGGCCAGGCCGCAGAACAACAGGGCGAGGTACTCGTTCGAGGTCAGGAAGATCTTGAGCGGCTTCACCTCGACGCCGCGGCGGGTCTCGACATAGAGCTTGGTGACCATGTAGATGAACCAGGCGCCGGAGCCGACCGCCACGACGAGATAGATCCAGCTGGTCGCCGGAATCAAGAAGAACGAGGTGAGCACCGTCAGCCAGGTGTAGACGAGCATGTGGGTGGTGACCCGCTCATCGCTCGCGATCACCGGGAACATCGGCACGCCCGCGGCGCGGTAATCCTCGCGGTAGCGCATCGCCAGCGCCCAGGTGTGCGGCGGCGTCCAGAAGAACACGACCAGGAACATCACGAACGGCTGCCAGCTCAGCGAATGCGTGACGGCGGCCCATCCCACGAGCGCAGGCATGCATCCGGCGGCACCGCCCCAGATGACGTTCTGCCAGGTGCGGCGCTTGAGGATCAACGTGTAGACGCCGACGTAGAAGCCGATCGTGATCATCACCAGGATCGACGGCAGGAAGGAGCGCTCACCGGCGCTGTTCGCCGTGCCGAAGTACAGGACGGCGAACGACAGTGCGGCGAGCACGATGCCGAACACGAGGGCGTTGCGGACCGGGACGGCGTGCCGTGCCAGCGGCCTGCGCTCAGTCCGCTTCATCTTCTGATCGATATCGGCGTCCGCGACCATGTTGAGGCTGTTGGCGCTCGCGGCGCCGAGCCAACCGCCGACCACGGTGATCAGGATCAGAGCGATGTCGACCGAGCCGCGTTCGGCCTGCAACATCACGGGGATGGTGGAGACCAGCAGCAGCTCGATGACCCGGGGCTTGGTCAGGGCGATGTACGCCAGGACCGTATTCCACACGCGCACACCCAGGCCGGTCTCACCGGCCGAGCTCTCAGTGGACATCGGGGTCGAGGAGGCGTCGGTGTCCGCGCTTTCCCCAATACTCACAGAGTCTCCTCACACTAGGCCCGGTGCCGGCGCCGCAGGTCCCGGCCGCGCGGTAGGACGACAGTCGTCACCGACGCTGGGCACACCGACGGGCTACTACAAACGATGGTAGACCCGGAGGTCACTCATAACAGAATCCACCGTGCCCAGATCACAGTTCGCCGCCACCGGCCGAGTGCGCAATCCCACTGCAGGAAGTTCGTCGGCCGCCCGCGCGCACATCCGGCCGCGACCGCTAGGCTGGAACCGCTAATGCGTCCGAGCACCGCGACCGCACCCACGACAAGGCACAGGAGACTCCACGACCGTGGCCAATACCGACGAGATCCGCGCGCTGACCCAGCAGGTACACCCCGGCGACTGGACCGATCTGGACACCAAGGCCGTCGACACGGCTCGCATCCTCGCCGCCGACGCCGTGCAGCACTGCGGCAGCGGTCACCCGGGCACCGCGATGAGTCTCGCTCCGCTCGCGTACACGCTGTACCAGCGCGTCATGCGCCACGACCCCACTGACCCCACGTGGGTGGGCCGCGACCGCTTCGTGCTGTCGTGCGGGCACTCGAGCCTGACCCAGTACATCCAGCTGTACCTCGGCGGCTTCGGCCTGGAACTCGGCGATCTCGAAGCGCTGCGCACCTGGGGTTCGCTGACGCCGGGTCACCCCGAGTTCCGTCACACCAAGGGCGTCGAGATCACCACCGGCCCGCTCGGCCAGGGTCTGGCCTCGGCCGTCGGCATGGCGATGGCAGCCCGGCGTGAGCGCGGACTGTTCGACCCCGACGCGGCCGACGGCCAGAGCCCGTTCGATCACCACATCTACGTGATCGCCTCCGACGGCGACATCGAAGAGGGCGTCACGTCCGAGGCCAGCTCGCTCGCGGGCACCCAGGAACTGGGCAACCTCATCGTCTTCTACGACCAGAACCACATCTCGATCGAGGACGACACGCAGATCGCCCTCACCGAGGACACCGCCAAGCGCTACGAGGCGTACGGCTGGCACGTCCAGATCGTCGAGGGCGGCGAGGACATCGTCGCCATCGAGGCGGCGATCGAGAACGCGAAGGCCGTCACGGACAAGCCGTCGATCATCTGCCTGCGCACCATCATCGCGTGGCCGGCACCCACCAAGATGAACACCGGTGCCTCGCACGGCAGCGCGCTCGGCACCGACGAGGTGGCCGCCACCAAGACCGTGCTCGGCTTCGACCCGGAGAAGAGCTTCGACGTCGACGACGCCGTGATCGCGCACACCCGGTCGCTGGCCGCCCGCGCCGCGACCGCCCGCGCCGACTGGCAGAAGCACTTCGACGTCTGGGCCGCCGACAACCCGCAGCGCAAGGAGCTGTTCGACCGCCTCCAGGCCCACGCCCTGCCCGAGGGCTGGACCGACGTCCTCCCCTCGTGGGAGGCTGGCGACAAGGACGTCGCAACGCGTTCGGCCTCGGGCAAGGTGCTCTCGGCGCTGGCCCCGATTCTCCCCGAGCTGTGGGGCGGATCCGCCGACCTCGCGGGCTCCAACAACACGACGATGGACGGCGCCGTCTCGTTCGGCCCGAAGGCGATCAGCACCGACACCTGGACCGCCGACCCGTACGGCCGGACGCTGCACTTCGGCGTCCGCGAGCACGCGATGGGCTCGATCCTGTCCGGCATCGTGCTGCACGGTCCGACTCGCGCCTACGGCGGCACGTTCCTGCAGTTCGCCGACTACATGCGTCCCGCGGTCCGACTGGCGTCGCTCATGGAGATCGATCCGATCTACGTGTGGACGCACGACTCCATCGGACTCGGCGAGGACGGTCCGACCCACCAGCCGATCGAGCATCTGGCCGCGCTCCGCGCCATCCCGAACCTCGACGTGGTGCGCCCGGCCGACGCCAACGAGACCGCCCATGCCTGGCGCCACCTGCTGACGCGCCGCAATCGTCCGGTCGGCCTGGCGCTCACCCGCCAGAACGTCCCGGTCCTGGAGGGCACGTCGTTCGAGGGCGTCGCCCGCGGCGGCTACGTGCTCTCCGATGCCGACGGCACCTTCGAGGTCGTCCTGATCGGCACCGGCTCCGAAGTCTCGCTGGCTGTCGAAGCCGCGGAAACCCTTGCTGCCGAAGGTATCCGCGCGCGAGTCGTGTCGATGCCGTCGCTCGAGTGGTTCGCCGAGCAGGATGCGGACTACCGCGAATCGGTCCTGCCGACCGGTATTCCGCGCGTGGCCGTCGAGGCCGGCATCGCGATGCCGTGGCACGCGGTGGTCGCGGGCGGCGAGATCGTCTCCCTCGAGCACTACGGCGCGTCGGCCCCGTACAAGAAGCTCTACGAGGAGTTCGGCATCACGGCGGACGCCGTCGCCGCCGCCGCTCGCCGGGCCCTCGACCGCTGATCCACCGTCTCCAGGAGGCAGACATGTCGCAGAACAAGAATCTCGCAGCACTCTCCGAGGCCGGCGTCTCGGTGTGGCTCGACGACCTCTCCCGTGACCTGATCCGTTCGGGTGCGCTGCAGGACGAGATCGACACCCATTCGATCGTCGGCGTCACCACCAACCCGGCGATCTTCCAGAACTCGATCTCCAAGTCGGCGAGCTACGCCGACCAGGTCAAGGAGCTGGCGGCGTCGGGGGCCGACGTCGACGCGGCGATCACGGCGATCACCACCGACGACGTCCGCGCCGCCTGCGACGTGCTGCAGCCGGTGTTCGTCGACTCCGACGGCCACGACGGCCGAGTCTCGATCGAGGTGGACCCACGACTGGCGAACAAGACCGACGAGACCGTCGCCCAGGCGATCGAACTGTGGAAGATCGTCGACCGGCCGAACCTGTTCATCAAGATCCCGGCGACCAAGGCCGGACTGCCCGCGATCACGCGCGTCATCGCCGAGGGCATCAGCGTCAATGTGACACTGATCTTCTCGGTGGAGCGCTACCGCGAAGTGATGGACGCCTACCTCGACGGCCTCGACGCAGCTCTCCGCAACGGGCACGACGCGAGCAAGATCGAATCGGTCGCCTCGTTCTTCGTCTCGCGCGTCGACTCCGAGATCGACAAGCGCCTCGACGCCATCGGCACCCCCGAGGCCCTGGAGCTTCGAGGCAAGGCCGGCCTGGCGAACGCGCGACTCGCCTACGCCGCGTACCGCGAGGTGTTCGAGACCGAGACCCGCTTCCCCGATCTGCAGGCGCACGGCGCATTGCCGCAGCGTGCGCTGTGGGCATCGACCGGCACCAAGAACGCCGACTACCCGGACACGCTGTACGTCAGCGAGCTGGTCGCGCCGAACACCGTCAACACGGTGCCGGTGAAGACCCTGGAGGCGTACGCCGACCACGGGTGGGTCAACGCCGACTCGATCATCGGTCAGGCGAAGGCCTCTCAGGAGGTCTTCGACGCCCTCACTCGCGTCGGCGTGGACCTGGCGGACGTCTTCGAGCTCCTCGAGACCGAGGGCGTCGGCAAGTTCGAGGATGCGTGGAACGATCTGCTCGGCGCCACGCAGACACAGCTGGACGCGGCTCGCGGCTGACCGTCCGAAGCTGACCATCCGAAGCGGAACAGACACGAGAGGCTGACCCGATGGGACGTGCGGTGAACCAGGCGTGGACCAACCCGCTACGCGATCCGCACGACACCCGACTGCCGAGGATCGCCGGGCCGTCCGCGCTGGTGATCTTCGGCGTCACGGGTGATCTCGCGCGGCGGAAGTTGATGCCCGCGGTCTACGACCTCGCGAACCGCGGGCTGTTGCCGCCGAGCTTCGCGCTCGTCGGGTTCGCCCGGCGCGACTGGGCGCACGAGGACTTCGCGCAGGTGGTGCGGGAGGCCGTCGAGGCGGGGTGCCGCACCGGGTTCCGCGAGGAGGTGTGGGAGCGACTGTCGCAGGGCATCCGTTTCGTCGCCGGAACGTTCGAGGACGACGATGCCTTCGCGACGCTCCAGCAGACGCTGGCGGATCTCGACCGCGATCGCGGCACCGACGGCAACCACGCCTACTACCTGTCGATTCCGCCCAAGGCGTTCCCGGTGGTGCTCAGTCAGCTGCGCCGCACCGGCATGGCCGATCAGGACGGCGACAGCTGGCGGCGCGTGGTCATCGAGAAGCCCTTCGGGCACGACCTCGACAGCGCGCGGGAGCTCAACGCCCTCGTCGGCAGCGTGTTCCCCGAGGAGTCGGTCTTCCGGATCGACCACTACCTCGGCAAGGAGACCGTCCAGAACATCCTGGCCCTGCGGTTCGCCAACCAGCTCTTCGATCCGCTGTGGAGTTCGCACTACGTCGACCACGTGCAGATCACCATGGCAGAGGACATCGGTCTCGGAGGTCGTGCCGGCTACTACGACGGCATCGGCGCCGCTCGCGACGTGATCCAGAACCACCTGCTGCAGTTGCTCGCGCTGGTCGCCATGGAGGAGCCGGTGTCGTTCTCACCGCGCCATCTCCAGATCGAGAAGATCAAGGTCCTCTCGTCGACCCGGAACATCACGCCGATCGCCGAGAACTCCGCGCGCGGCCAGTACGGGGCGGGCTGGCAGGGTTCCGAGCCGGTGGTCGGACTCAAGGAGGAGGAGGGCTTCTCCCCCGACTCCACCACCGAGACCTTCGCCGCGATCGCCCTCGAAGTCGACACCCGGCGGTGGGCGGGCGTGCCGTTCTACCTGCGCACCGGAAAACGGCTCGGGAGGCGCGTCACCGAGATCGCGATCGTCTTCAAGCGGGCCCCGCATCTGCCGTTCGACGACACGATGACCGCGGAGCTCGGCCAGAACGCCCTCGTGATCCGCGTGCAGCCCGATGAGGGCGTCACCCTGCGCTTCGGCTCCAAGGTTCCGGGCACCAGCATGGAAGTCCGTGACGTCAACATGGACTTCTCGTACGGCGGCGCGTTCACCGTCTCGTCGCCCGAGGCCTACGAGCGACTGCTGCTCGACGTGCTGCTCGGCGAGCCGTCGCTCTTCCCGGTCGACGAGGAAGTCGAGCTCAGCTGGCAGATCCTCGATCCGGTGCTCGACGAGTGGGCGCAGTCCGGCACGCCCGACGAGTACGAATCAGGTACCTGGGGACCGGCTTCCGCAGACGAGATGATGTCCCGCACCGGACGAGCCTGGAGGCGCCCGTGATCGTCGATCTCCCCGACACCTCGACCCTCGACATCAGCAAGAAGCTGGTGCAGGTCCGACGCACCGGCGGTGCCGTGACACTCGGACGCGTGCTGACCCTGATCATCGACCTCGACGCGGACGACGACGCCGAGGACGCCGTCGAGGCGTCGAACCGCGCGAGCCGCGAGCATCCGTGCCGCGTCATCATGGTCGTCCGGCACGACCGCGCCGCCGAGTCCCGACTCGACGCGCAGATCCGCGTAGGCGGCGACGCCGGTGCCTCCGAGGTGGTCGTGCTGCACCTGCACGGAAGCCTCGCCGAGCATCCGCACGCCGCCGTGACCCCGTTCCTGCTGCCGGACACCCCCGTCGTGACCTGGTGGCCCGGCCGCGCACCGGCGCGGCCCGCGGACGACAAACTCGGGCGACTGGCGTCCCGCCGCATCACGGACGGTCGCCGCACCGACGATCCCGGCGCATTTCTCAGCGCCCGCCGGGTCGGCTACGCCCCGGGCGACACCGACCTCGCATGGTCGGCGATCACGCAGTGGCGGGCGATGCTCGCTTCCGCGCTGGACCGGCCGCCCCATGACGCGGTCGTCGGCGCCCGGGTGACCGGGCCTCGCGACCTCGCCGGCCTCGATCTGTTCGCCGGCTGGCTCGCCGGCGCTCTCGGTGTTCCCGTCACCCGAGGCGACGGAGAGATGTCGGTGACCCTGCGTCGCGACGGCGGCGGTGAACTCTCGTTGAGCGCCGGACCCGACGGTGGGGTGATCCGCAGTACCGGACATCCCGACGGCCGGTCGGCCTTCGCCCGACGGTCCACCGCGGAATGCCTGGCCGAGGAACTGCGCAGCCTCGACGCGGACGAGGTCTACGAGAAGGCACTGCAGGGATTGTCCGGAGTCACCCACGAGGAGCATCGATGACCGCACCGGTCGAACACCTGATCTTCGAATCGTCTGCCGATCTGGTCGCGACGGCCGCTGCGCGATTCATCGCCGCGGTCACCGCCGCTCAGGACGCCCGCGGTGTCGCCGCGGTGGCGCTGACCGGCGGTAGCAACGGCATCGCCCTGCTGCGCGCGCTCGCCGCCGACAGCGGCACTATCGACTGGTCGCGCGTCGAATTGTATTGGGGCGACGACCGTTTCGTCCCCGCCGACGATCCGGAGCGCAATTGCCTGCAGGCCCGCGAAGCGCTTCTGGACCATGTGCCCGTCGATCCTGCGCGGGTGCATGTGATGGCGGCGTCCGACGGCGATTTCGGCGACGACATCGACGCCGCGACCGCGGACTACGCGCGCCTCGTCGGACCGGACACCGTCTTCGACCTCCATCTGCTCGGCATGGGCGGTGAGGGACACATCAACTCGCTGTTCCCCCACACCGACGCGACCGCGGAGGACGATCGGACGGTCGTCGCCGTCACCGACTCGCCCAAGCCGCCGCCGCGCCGGATCACCCTGACCTTCCCGGTCGTGAACGCCTCCCGCGAGGTGTGGTTCCTCGTCTCCGGCGCCGAGAAGGCCGAAGCCGTCGCCGCCGCGGCGCAGGGCGCATCGCGCCACGACTGGCCGTGCGCGGGCGCCCACGGCACCGAGAACACCGTCTGGTTCCTCGACCAGGCCGCCGCCTCGCAGCTGAGCTGACCCACCCTGACGCCGAGAACTCCCTCAGTCCGGTCGAGTGAGTCGAGGAACCCTTCAAGCTGGTCGAGTAAGTCGAGGAACCCTTCAGGCCGGTCGAGTAAGTCGAGGAACGCAGTGACGAGGCGCATCGAGACCCGCGCACCGACACGCCGAACAACCCGACACGCCGACAAGTATGCAACCCGGGTCTCGATGCGCCCCGCTCACTCGACCGACCTCGCGTCCAGGAACGCCCCAGACGGGCCGACCTGGGCGCCGAGGCGGGGAACGTACTGGTCGAAGTAGACGCGGGAGATGAGGTCGCGGCGACTGCGGACGCCCGCCTTCTCGAACACCGACTTCAGGTGATCCTGCACGGTGTAGGCGGACAGATGGAGACGGGTCGCGATCTCCTTGGTGTCGAGTCCCTGCAGAACCAGTCTCGTGACGTCGCGTTCGCGAAGCGTGAGCCCGAACGCCGCGACCACGAGCTCGACGATCTCCGGCGGGCGCGCCTCCTCGATCGTCAGGACGACGCCGCCCGGCGTTCCATCGATGCCGTCGAGCGGCGAGGCGTGCAGCACCAGCCACATCCCGGCAGGGGTCCTCATGCGGATCCGTGGCACCTGAACTGATCCGTCGGCGCGCATACGACGGGCGGCAGAGACGAGCATCGTCAGAACGCTCATCGGGTCGCTCGTGTTCGGGACCGAGGCGAGCGCCTCGAGCCGCTCGCGAGCCCCGAGGCTGATGTGCGAGACCTCGTCGCACGCATCGAACACGACGACGGCCGGACCCGACACGCGGTCGGCGTCGATCGGCATGTCGGCGAGTCGGGTCATCATGCCGACACGCAGTCCGCGCGCGACCGACGATGCGGCACGCTCCAGGAAGTCGACCTCTTCCGGGGAGAACGGCCGATCGCCTGCTTCACGGAAGTAGGCCGCACAGCCCCAGGTCCGCGAGCCGTCGCGGCAGATCGATCGCGCTTCGTCGCCGAATCCATAGACCGGCCGCATCAGCCGGTCCCATCGCGGCGACGTGTCGAGCCACTGTTCGGCATGCATCGCCGCCGACGACCGGTTTCCGAGAGCGAGCTGCCGAAACGACGTTCTCTCATCCATGCCGTACTCGATGGCACCGAACAGTGCATCGTTCTCGGCGTCTGGCTCGAGCGCACCGTACTCTCGCGCGCTGGTGATGATGAGCGTCTCGGGGTCGATCGTGCCGACACAAGCGCCCGACCAGGGCACCGCGCGCCCCACTGCGGTGATCGCCTCGCTGATGAAATCGTCGAGTCCGAGACCGGCTCGGGAGAGCACGTCGACATCGGCGCACGCGCGCTCCGCAGTCAGCCCGGACATCATGTGCCCAGTATTCGCCGCCGGAGCTCCGCCCGGTATCCCATGATCCTGGGATCTCGGACTCCCCAGCCCGCGGGGATGGTCGCGACCGCCGTCGCGGGCCCACTGTGATCACTGGAAGTTCACGAATCACAGAGTCATACGGAGGATGTGCCATGACCATCATCGATCCCACCGAGTTCCGCGGCGCGGGTCCGATCCATTTCCCCGGCGATCCGGACTACGACCGCGCCGCGACACCGTGGAACTGCGCCATCGTCCAGACTCCGGTCGCGGTCGCCACGCCCCGATCAGTAGAGGAGGTGATCGACGTCGTTCGCGCTGCGGTCGCGGCGGGCCTTCGCATCGCACCGCAGAGTACCGGACACGGCTCAGATGCCGTCGTCGGCTCCGACATGGACCGGGCGATCCTCCTCCGCATGAGCGAATTCTCCGGTGTCACAATCGATCCCGATCTGGGCACCGCACGGATTCTCGGCGGCACGCTGTGGCAGGCGGTGCTCGACGCCGCGGCACCGTTCGGGTTGACCGCTCTTCACGGAAGCACGGGCGACGTCGCGGTCGCCGGGTTCATCCTCGGCGGTGGACTCTCGTTCTACGGCCGCAGGCACGGCCTCGCGACTTCGTCGGTGCTCTCGATCGACCTGGTGACCGCGGGCGGCCGCCTGGTGCATGCCTCCCCGACGTCGCACTCGGACCTGTTCTGGGCGCTGCTCGGCGGCGGTGGAAGCTTCGGCGTGATCGTCTCCATCGAGATCGCGCTGCTTCCGATCGCCGACGTCGTCGCCGGAATGCTGTTGTGGGACCTCGCCGACGCTCCGCGCGTCGCCCACGCGTGGGCGCAGTGGACTCGCACCGTTCCCGACGACTCGACGACGACGCTCCGCATGATGCGCTTCCCGCCGCTGCCCGAACTGCCGCCGTTCCTGAGTGGGCGCAGTCTGGTCGTCATCGACGGAGCTGTGCTGGCCGACGACGCCACCGCCGCCGACCGTCTCGCACCGCTGCGCGAGCTCGGACCCGAGATCGACACGTTCGGCCGAATCCCGTCGCATCAGGTGACCGCCGTCCATATGGACCCGCCCGATCCGACGCCGACGACCGTCGATCATTCCCTGCTGAGCGCATTCCCGGAAGACGCCGTCGACGCACTTCTCGACATCGCCGGCCCCGGAGTCGACACGCCGCTGATGTTCGCTGAGATCCGCCACCTCGGCGGAGCGCTCGCCGAGCCCGCCGACGCGGCTCTCCCGTGTCTGGACGCCGACTACGCGCTGATCGCGGTGAGTGCGATACCCGTGCCCGAAGCCGCAGGGCCGGGCGACGCGGCAGTCCACGCGGTCGTCGACGCCCTCGCCTCCTGGTCGACCGGAGCGTTCTTCCCGAACTTCCACGGACGGCCCGAGGACACCGCAGCCTGCTTCGACCAGAGCTCATGGGACCGGTTGCGCCGAACCAGGCAGGTCTACGATCCCGCCGGCATCTGGGTGGCCGGTCATGCGGTGAAGTGACCGGGCGCAACTCGCCAAACCGCCCATCGGCGACGACTCCCGTTGCTACGGTCGACTCACCCGATAGTCAATCGTCCGTACGAAACCTTGGGCGCCCGAACGCAACCAGCCGTCGTGAATGAATAGAGCCTCGGTTCCGTCCGGCCCGTCCAGCGGGGAGAAGGCAGAGACCATGAGGACATACCGCGATCGTCGACAGAAGATCCGAACCGCAGCCGCTGTCGCGGCGACGCTGATCGCCGCGGCGACGGCGCTCACCGCGTGCACGAAGACCGACACCGGTAGCGAGACGACCCTGCAGGATCTGAAGGACGCCGGGGTCGTCACCGTCGCCTACGCCAACGAGGCGCCGTACTCGTTCGACAAGGACGGGGAACTGACGGGCGGCACGATCGCGCTTCACCGCGAGGTCTTCAAACGACTCGGCGTTCCCGAACTCAAGGGCGTCAAGACCGACTGGGGCGGGCTCATCCCCGGCCTCAACGCCAAACGCTACGACCTGGTGAGCGCCGGCATGTCGATCACTCCCGCACGGTGCGAACAGGCGTCGTTCAGCGTCCCGGAGATCAACTACACGACGGCGCTGATGGTCCCGCCCGGCAACCCGAAACACCTCACGGACATGGACTCGATCAAGCGGACGGGCGCCAAGATGGCGGCGATGACCGGAGCCATCGAGGCCGACTACGCCTCGGAGCTCGACATCGCGAACCCGATGCTGGTGAAGGATCAGCAGTCGGGAATCGATGCGGTGAACTCCGGGCGCGTCGACGCCTTCGCGCTCACCGCGGTGTCCCTCAACTACGCGAAGACGCACACGCCGGGGCTCAACGTCGAGGTCACCAAGCCCTTCATCGCGGTGATCAACGGCAAACCGCAGAACCCCGCGGGTGCGACGGTGTTCCGGAAAGAGGACTCCGCCTTGCGCGATGCCTACAACGCCGAGGTGAAGAAGATCCTCGCCGACCGCACCTCCTACATGTCGATCCTCGGCCCCTTCGGATTCACCGAGGAGAACATTCCCGCGGCGTCGCTGACGACCGAACAACTGTGCCGCGGAGAGTGACCGGGCCTCGACCGAAGTGAACAACGATCTCGACGCCCTCGTCGACGCGCTGCCTGCGCTCTGGCGCGGTATCGTCGTCACCCTGGAGCTGACGGCGGGTGGCGCCCTCCTCGCGTTCGTCCTGGCCCTCCTCCTCGGCAACCTCGTCCGCGTGCCCTCGATGCCGGTGCGCTTCATCGCCCGCGTGCTCATCGAGTTCTTCCGGGGCACCTCCCTCGTCGTCCAGCTCTTCTGGCTGTTCTACGTGTTGCCGCTGCTCGGCTACCAGCTCGACCCGGTGTTCTGCGGAATCCTCGCGCTCGGGCTCAACTACGGCGCGTACGGCGCCGAGGTGGTGCGCGGCGCACTGACTGCCGTGCCCGCCGCACAGGTGGAAGCCGCCGTCGCGCTGAACTTCAGCGCCAGGCAGCGCCTCACCCGCGTGGTCTTCCCGCAGGCGTGGGCGATGATGATCCCGTCGCTCGGCAATCTGCTGATCCACTTGCTCAAGGGCACGGCGTTCGCGTCGTTCATCACCCTGCAGGACCTCACGGCCGGCATCGTCGACCTGCAGAAGACGACCGGTGACACCCTGTTCTCGTTCGGCGTCGGACTGGTGATCTATCTGATCCTGGCCTATCTCGTCACGCTGCTGATCAACCTCGCCGAGGCGCGCGCCAAGAACCGCCTCGGCCGCGGCCCGACGCTGCGCGAGATCCTCAGCTTCCGGCCGCAGTCGCAAGACCTCGCCGGAGGTGGACTGCGATGATCGACTGGAGCTGGCAGCGCGCCGAAGACGCCCTGCCCGTGCTGTGGGACGGCTTCAAGATCACTCTCCTCGCCACGGTCATCGGCTTTCTGGTCGCGATGATCCTCGGCCTGGTGGTCGCCGTCATCCGACGGTCGGGTCCCCGGTGGCTCGCGATCCCGGTGCACGCAGCCACCGAGTTCGTGCGGCTGACACCGATCGTCGTGCAACTCCTCTTCGTCTACGCCCTGCTCCCGCAGTTCACGCCGTTGACGATCGGCATCGCAGTCCTCGGCGTCCACTACGCGAGCTATATGGCCGAGGTCTATCGTGCGGGAATCGAGGAGGTCCCCGTCGGGCAATGGGAGGCGGCACGAGCTCTGTCACTGCCGGGAACGCGAACCTGGCGCGCCGTGATCCTGCCGCAGGTGGCCCGCAACTCGCTCCCCGCACTCGGCAACAACGCGGTGTCGATGTTCAAGGACACCCCGTACCTGTTCACCATCTCAGTGGTCGAGCTGGTCACGGCGGCCCAGACCTACGGTGCCGCGCACTTCGCCTATCTCGAGGCCTTCACGCTGGCCGGCGCGTTCTTCCTCGTCGCCAGCTACCCCACCTCGGTCCTGATCCGACGACTGGAGAGACTCCTTGCCCACCGATGACGCCCCGCCCCAGACACCGGTCGAACCCGAGTCCACGCACATGATCCGGTTCGACGACGTCGTCAAACGCTTCGGCGATCACACCGTTCTCGACGATCTGAGCTTCACTGTGGACCGCGGGGAGAAGGTGACGCTCATCGGTCCGAGCGGGTCGGGCAAGACCACCATCCTGCGGTTGCTGATGACCCTGGAGACCGTGACCGACGGCGTGATCTGGGTGAACGGCCGACCGCTCAGCCACCAGTACCGCGGCGACCGGCTCGTCCCGGCGAAGGAGAAGCACCTGCGCGAGGTGCGCAAGAGCATCGGAATGGTCTTCCAGCAGTTCAACCTGTTTCCCAACATGAACGTGCTGCAGAACATCACCGAGGCTCCGATTCACGTCCTCGGGCAGTCCCGCGACGAGGCCGTCGCCCGCGCCCGGACGCTGCTGGAGATGGTCGGGCTCAGCGACCGCGAGACGGCGCACCCGACCCAGCTGTCCGGCGGGCAGCAGCAGCGCGTCGCGATCGCACGCTGCCTGGCGATGAGTCCGTCGGTGATGCTGCTCGACGAGGTGACCTCGGCCCTGGACCCCGAACTCGTCGACGGGGTCCTCTCGGTACTCCGGGACATCGCGTCCAGCACGGACATCACCATGCTCATCGTCACGCACGAGATGCGCTTCGCCCGCGAGGTGTCCGACCGCGTCATGATGTTCGACGCCGGCCGGATCGCCGAAGCCGGTCCGCCACAACAGATCTTCGAAGATCCGGCGCACGAGCGGACTCGGGAGTTCCTCAAAGCGGTGCTCTGATCTGCGGCGACGCTAACCGCTGTTGCGCAGCGCGGTGGCGAGACCGTTCATCGTGAGTTGGATGGCTCGCCGGATCAAGGGCGAGTCCTCCCCCGCACGGAAGCGCCGCAGCAGCTCCACCTGCAGCAGGTTCAGCGGTTCGAGGTACGGGAACCGGTTGTACACCGACCGCTTGAGCGCGTCGTTGTCGGCGAGCAGATCGGTGGTTCCGGTGATCTTCGCGTACATCGCGATGGTCCGCTCGTGCTCGTCGACGATCATCGAGAAAACCCGGTTCCGAAGATCCGCGTCCGGCACCAGCTCCGCGTACCGGTAGGCCAGCCCCATGTCGGACTTCGCGAGCACCTGAGCCATGTTCGACATCACCGACCGGAAGAACGGCCAGTTCTCGTAGTACGACGCCAGCTGCGCCAGCCGGGCCTCGTCGTCGCCGATCCACTGCTCGAATGCAGTGCCGACGCCGTACCAGCCCGGCAACATCACGCGGCACTGCGTCCACGAGAGCACCCAGGGAATGGCGCGGAGGTCGGAGATCGCGGTGGTCTGCTTCCGTGAGGTCGGCCGACTGCCGATGTTGAGCGCGCCGATCTCCGACAGCGGCGTCGACGCCGTGAAGTACTCGACGAAACCCGGTGTGTCATGAACCAGCGCCGCATACGCCGCGCGGGCGAGCTCGGCCAGCTCGTCGAAGTCGGCGTACGCCTGCTCCGGATCGTCACCGAGTCCTTCGACGTCGAGGAGCGATGACTCGATGGTCGCCGCGAGCAACGACTCCAGATTCCGCCGGGCGCTCACCGGCTCGGCGTACTTGGCGGCGATGATCTCGCCCTGCTCGGTCAGTCGCAGCGACCCCTGCACCGCACCCGGCGGCTGCGCGAGGATCGCGTCGTAGCTCGGACCGCCGCCGCGTCCCACCGTGCCGCCCCGCCCGTGAAAGAGCCGGAGGCGGATACCCGTCTCGCGAGCCGCGGCCACGAGATCGAGCTCGGCCCGGTACAGCGCCCAGTTGGCCGCCAGATACCCGCCGTCCTTGTTCGAGTCCGAGTACCCGAGCATCACCTCCTGGGTGTTCCCCTGCGTCCGCACGAGGTCCCGATAGAAGTCGAGCGAGAGCGTCGCCGTCAGCGTGGCGGCACCGTCTCGGAGGTCCTCGATGGTCTCGAACAGCGGCACCACTCGCACAGTGCAGGTCGGTCCGGTGGACGAATCGACGGCGCCCGGACGGTAGAGACCGGCCTCCTTCAGCAGGATCAGGGCCTCGAGCATGTCGGAGACCGACGAACACATGCTGATGATGTAGTTCGGCACCGCCGCAGACCCGAAGCGGTCGATCGCGCCCGCCGCGGCATGCACCACCCCGAGTTCCTTCACCGCCAGGTCGCTCAGCTCGGCGTCGGGCGAGGTGAGCGGACGACGCGACGCGAGTTCGGCGGTGAGCAGATCGATCCGCGCGGTCTCGTCCAGACCGGTGTAGTCCGCACACACCCCGGCCCACGCCAGCAACTCGCCGACCACCTCCTCATGGGTCTCCGAGTTCTGTCGCATGTCGAGCCCGGAGAGATGGAACCCGAAGGTGCGCACCGCTTCCCGCAGCGCTGCCAGACGGTCGTCGGCGATCGAATCGTCGTTCGCCGCGCGCAGACCCGCGTCGATCACATCGAGATCGGCGAGGAACTCGGCCGCATCATCGTATGGGGCCGATGACTCCGCAGCCGACCGCTCCGCCGGATCGATGAAGTCCTCCCCCAGGGTGACCAGTGCCCGCGCCAGGACCCTCGACCGGACCGCTGTGACGGCCGAGCGGAACGGCTCGTCGTCCACCCCACCCGGTTCACCGGGTGGCGCGAATCCCGATCCGAGTGCGGCCAGCGGCCGCGTGACCGGACCGAAGAGTCGGGCCGACAGGCTCAGCTCCTGGTGCAGTGCGGCGAGTTCGGTCAAGTGATGCCGCATCACCGCCTCCGCCGCACTCGATGCGGCTTCGGTGACGACCTCCGCGGTGACGTACGGATTCCCATCACGATCACCGCCGATCCACGAGCCCATGGTGATCATCGAGACGTCCTCCAGGCCCGCGCCGGGATAGGCGTTCACCAGGGCCGCGCGCACATCGTTGTTGAGTGCCGGGACGACGTCGAAGAACGAGGCACCGTAGTACCGGAGTCCGGTCGTGATCTCATCGGAGATGGTGAGTCTGCGCAGCCGGATCAGCGCGGTCTGCCAGAGAAGCACGATCTGCCGGGCGATGTCGTCGGACAGGCGCGCGTCCTCGTCCGGCGTCAACTCGGTGCGGGCACGTACACGCATGAGTTCGGTGATCCGGTTCTGCGCGTCGAAGACGCTTCGCCTGCGAGTCTCCGTGGGGTGCGCGGTGATCACCGGCACCACCTCGGCTGCGCGGAGCGCCTCGGCGACGTCCGCGTCGCTGAGTCCGGCCGCTGCGAGCCTGCCGAACGTGGCCTGCAGCGACGACGGCTGCGGCGGATCGCCTGCGCGCAGGTGGATGCGGCGGCGCCGCTCGCGATGCAGATCTTCGGCGAGATTGGCGAGCAGCGCGAAATTGGTGAACGCCCGGATCACCGGCATCAGCTCGGAGACTTCGCGGTCGGTGTAGCGGCCTGCGAGCTGGTCGCGGGTGACGTCGGCGTATCGGATGCCGAAGGCGTCTCGACGCGAGTTCTCGACGAGCTCGAACGTCTCGTCCCCCGCATGGGATCGGATCACATCGCCGAGGAGACCACCCAGATATCGGATGTCGTCACGAAGGGGCTCGGTGAGCGCCCGGCCGGTGTCGTCGACGCTGATTCGTTCGACCATCGGTGTGGCGATGGCGCGGGCGAGAACTTCGGGATCGGCAGCCATGTGCCCAACCTACGCGGACAACACGGGCCGAGCTACGCGGATGCGCTTCCTAGGAGTACTTGATGTCCAGGCCGACGCCGATGATCAGGATGACCCAGACCAGACCGACGAACACCGTCAGGCGGTCCAGATTCTTCTCGACCACCGAGGAGCCGGACAGGCTCGACTGGACGCCGCCGCCGAACAGCGAGGACAGGCCACCACCCTTGGCGCGATGCAGCAGAACCAGAACGATCAGCAGCACACTGGTGATGATCAAGCCGATGTCGAGCGCGATAGTCACGGGTCGATGGTCCTGTTCGTCGAAGCCTGGAGAATATGCCTGTGGCAGGTCGCGTCCCGTTCGGGAAGCAACCTGCCACAGTCTACGCGATGGTGGACGCCGCTAGTGCATCCGCCCGCAGCGCGTCACAGCAACGGACCGCCCGCGGCGATCGCGGACAGCTGCGCGAACTCGTCGGCCTTGAGCGAGGCGCCACCGACCAGTGCGCCGTCGACGTCGGCCTGAGCGATCAGCTCCCCGACGTTCTTCGCGTTCACCGAACCGCCGTACAGCACGCGCACCGAGTCGGCCGTCTCCTGATCGGCCAGTTCGACGAGCGCGCCGCGGACTGCCGCGCAGACCTCCTGGGCGTCGGCCGCACTGGCCACACGGCCCGTGCCGATGGCCCACACCGGCTCATACGCGACGACGACCTTCGCGATCTCCGCCTTCGAGAGGCCGGCCAGCGAGGCCTTGATCTGCGCGACGTTGTAGGCGACGTGGTCGCCCGCCTCGCGGACCTCGAGCCCCTCGCCGATGCATACGATCGGCGTGAGGTCGTGGCGCAGCGCAGCCTTGGCCTTGGCCAGGACCACCTCGTCGGTCTCCCCGTGCAGCGTGCGCCGCTCGGAGTGGCCGACGACGGCGAAGGTGCAACCCAGCTTGGCCAGGAAGGCACCGCTGATCTCACCGGTGTACGCGCCGGAGTCGTGCTGGGAGACGTCCTGCGCACCGTACGTGAGCAGCAGCTTGTCGCCGTCGACGATCGTCTGCACGCTGCGGATGTCGGTGAACGGCGGGATCACCGTCACGTCGACCTTCTCGAAGTACTTCTCCGGCAGGGCGAACGAGATCTTCTGGACCAGTGCGATGGCCTCGTAGTGATTGAGGTTGCACTTCCAGTTGCCCGCGATCAGCGGCTTGCGGCTCACTGCTCCACCCCCAGTACGGCGAGGCCGGGCAGTTCCTTGCCCTCGAGGTACTCGAGGGAGGCGCCGCCGCCGGTCGAGATGTGCGAGAACGCCTCGTCCGGAATGCCCAGGGCACGCACGGCCGCGGCGGAGTCGCCACCGCCGACGACGCTGTACGCACCGTTCTTCGTCGCCTCGACGATCGCCTCGGCGACACCGCGGGTGCCCTCGGCGAACTTCTCGAACTCGAACACGCCCGACGGGCCGTTCCAGAAGATCGTCTTGGCGCCGCGCAGGACGTTCGCGAAACGCTCGACCGTTCCCGGACCGATGTCCAGACCCATGCCGGCGTCGAAGCCGTCGGCGGTCATCGCGATGCTGGTGTCGGCGTCGGCGGCGAACTTGTCCGCCACGACGATGTCGTGCGGCAGGTGGATCACGTCGCCGAACTTCTCGAGCAGGTCCGTGCAGGTGCCGATCATGTCTTCCTGCATCAGCGAGTCGCCGACCGGGCTGCCCTGCGCCTTGATGAACGTGAAGGCCATGCCGCCACCGATCACCAGGGTGTCGACCTTGGGCGCGAGTGCCTCGATGACGCCGAGCTTGTCCGACACCTTCGAGCCGCCGAGGACGACCGCGTACGGACGCTCGACGTCGGAGGTGAGCTTGCGCAGCACCTCGACCTCGGTCGCCACCAGGTCGCCCGCGTACGACGGCAACAGCTTGGCGACATCGTAGACCGACGCCTGCTTGCGGTGCACGACGCCGAAGCCGTCGGACACGAACGCGCCGTCGTCGCCGACCAGCTCGACGAGTGCCCTGGCGAGCTTGGTGCGCTCGGCGTCGTCCTTGCTGGTCTCGCGGGGATCGAAACGGATGTTCTCGAGCAGGAGGACGTCACCGTCGGTGAGTCCCTCCGCACGTGCGAGAGCGTCGGAGCCGACCACATCGCCTGCCAGCTGGACGTTGCGGCCCAGCTCCTCCGACAACCGTGCGGCGACCGGCGCCAGCGAGAGTGCGGCATCGGGCTCGCCCTTCGGGCGTCCCAGATGCGCGGTCACGATGACCTTGGCGCCGGCCTCGACGAGCTTCGCGATGGTCGGAGCAGACGCGACGATGCGTCCCGGATCGGTGATCGCGCCGCCGTCGAGCGGAACGTTCAGATCCGAGCGCACCAGGACGCCGCGACCCTCGACTCCGTCGGCCAGAAGGTCTTCCAGAGTACGAACTGCCATGATTCTTACAGCGACTTCCCGACGAGTCCGATGAGGTCGGCGAGGCGGTTGGAGTAACCCCACTCGTTGTCGTACCAGGAGACGATCTTGACCTGGTCGTCGATCACCTTGGTCAGCCCGGCGTCGAAGATCGACGAGTGCGGGTCGGTGACGATGTCCGACGAGACGATCGGATCCTCGGTGTACTTCAGGATGCCCTTGAGGGGTCCCTCGGCGGCCTTCTTCATCGCGGCGTTGATCTCGGCGGCGGTGGCCGGCTTCTTCAGGTTCGCGGTGAGGTCGGTGACCGAGCCGGTCGGGATCGGCACGCGCAGTGCGTAACCGTCGAGCTTGCCGAGCAGCTGCGGGAGGACGAGGCCGATGGCCTTGGCCGCACCGGTGCCGGTCGGGACCACGTTCAGCGCGGCGGCGCGGGCGCGACGCAGGTCGCTGTGCGGGCCGTCCTGCAGGTTCTGGTCCTGGGTGTAGGCGTGGACCGTGGTCATCAGGCCCTTGACGATGCCGAATTCGTCGTCGAGGACCTTGGCGATCGGGCCGAGGCAGTTCGTGGTGCACGAGGCGTTCGAGATGATCGTCTGGCTGCCGTCGTACTTGTCGTCGTTGACGCCCATCACGATGGTGATGTCCTCACCCTTGGCCGGAGCCGAGATGATGACCTTCTTCGCGCCGGCCTCGAGGTGACCCTTGGCCTTCTCGGCGTCGGTGAAGATGCCGGTCGACTCGACGACGACGTCGACGCCCAGCTCGCCCCACGGAAGCTCGGACAGCGGGCCGCGATGCGACAGCGCCTTGATCTTCTGATCACCGACGACGATGGTGTCCTCGCCCTCGAGCGAGACGTCGTGCGGGAGGCGGCCGAGGATCGAGTCGTACTTGAGCAGGTGCGCCAGGCTGGCGTTGTCAGTGAGGTCGTTGACGGCGACGATCTCGATGTCGGTGGTACCCAGCGCCTTCTGCGCGTCCACAGCGCGGAAGAAGTTGCGGCCGATGCGGCCGAAGCCGTTGACGCCTACCCGAACAGTCACGTGTTGCTCCTTATGCGGTGATGTAGAGCCGGTGGTTCGATACCGGCCCGCTCCCACCCAGCCTAATAGTCCCAGCGCGCGAGGTCACGGGAAGGTCACCCGTCCGCACTGGGGTGTTCGTCACCACTGCCCGCCAGAGGAGTCCGCGCAGTCGGCTCCGGGCTGGTTCACGCCTCGTCGAGAAGCTCGGCGGTCACCGCCGACTCGGTGTCCGGAATCCCGTCGGTGCGCGCTCGCTTGTCGGCCATCGACAGCAGTCTGCGGATCCGGCCGGCCACCGCGTCCTTCGTCATCGGCGGATCGGCCAGCTGACCGAGCTCCTCCAACGAGGCCTGTCGGTGCTCCACCCGGAGTCGTCCGGCGGACAGCAGATGATCGGGCACGTCGTCGCCGAGGATCTCCAGGGCCCGCTCCACTCGCGCGGCAGCGGCGACGGCGGCTCGCGCCGAGCGTCGCAGGTTGGCGTCGTCGAAATTGGCGAGCCGGTTGGCCGTGGCCCGCACCTCGCGCCGCATCCGACGTTCCTCCCACACCAGGCGGGTGTCATGGGCGCCCATCCGGGTGAGCAGCGCGCCGATCGCCTCGCCGTCGCGGATCACCACGCGATCGCTGCCGCGGACCTCGCGCGCCTTGGCCGAGATGCCGAGTCTGCGTGCGGCACCGACGAGCGCGAGCGCGGCCTCCGGACCCGGGCAGCTGACCTCGAGCGACGACGACCGGCCCGGTTCGGTCAGCGAACCGTGCGCCAGGAAGGCCCCTCGCCAGGCCGCTTCCGCGTCGCCGATGCTGCCGCCGACCACCTGGGCGGGCAGCCCCCGAACCGGCCGACCGCGCATGTCCAGCAGACCCGTCTGCCGAGCCAGCGCCTCACCGTCCTTGGTGACGCGAACGATGTACCGTGCGCCTTTCCGCATTCCCCCCGAACGCAGAACGTGCACTTCGGCGTTGTAGCCGAACAATCCGTGGATCTCGTACCGCAGCCGTCGCGCAACGTTGCCGAGGTCCACCTCGGCCTCGACCACCACGCGACCACTGACGATGTGAATCCCCCCGGCGAAGCGCAGCAGCGCCGACACCTCCGCCTTGCGGCAGCTGATCTGCGTCACCGACAACCGGCTCAGCTCGTCCTTGACCGCCCCTGTCATAGCCACGGTTCAAGCCTCCTCGTCCCCTGATGTCCCCCGTGAGCCGACCGCTCCCGCGAATCGATCGAGTCCCGGGAGCAAGTCAGAATTGCTGCTCCAACCTTACCGACGCTCATCTCAGTCGATCAGCCCCACCACGGTCGCCGCTGTTTTCACCGGATCATGCGTGGCTGTGCCGGGCACCGCGAGATCGGCCACCCGGAGCTGGGCGCCGAATCGTCCCGCTGCCCGTTCCAGGTGGTCGCGTTCAAGCCCTTCCGGGACCGACGCGGAGTCGACGACGACGTCGTCCACGCGCAGGGTCGGGGCATGCGCGTGCAGCACGTGCAGATGCCGCTCGACGGAGAATCCCGTGGTCTCCCCCGGTTCGGCGGCCAGATTCACGAAGAGCATCTTGCGCGCCGAGGTCTCGCTCAGCGCCGCCAACTGGTCGGGAACGAGCACGTGCGGGATGACGCTGGAGAACCACGAGCCGGGACCGAGGGTCACCACGTCGGCGTCCAGGATCGCCGCGGCCGCCTCCGCGCACCCGGCGGGCGAGTCCGGGATCAATCGGACCCGGCGCGGTTTCCCCGGCGTCGTGGCGACGGCGACCTGTCCGCGGATCACCCGGCTCACCCGCGGGTCCTTCTCCAGTCCGGACACGTCGGCCTCGATGACCAGCGGGACGAGGGCCATCGGCAGCACCCGGCCGTCGACGTCGAACAGGTCGATCAGATCGTCGAGCGCCTCGACGACATCACCGGTGACCTCGTTCAGGCCGGACAGCAGGAGATTACCGATCGGGTGTCCCGCCAGCGCCCCGTACCCGCCGAACCGATGCTGCAGCATCCTCGCCCAGCGCTCGTGACGCGCCGCCGACGCCGGGTCCACGCGTCTGCGCGCCTCCAGCGCGGCCGGCGCCGCCATCAGCGCGGCGAGCGCCATGCGGAGGTCGCCGGGCGGTATCAGTCCGAGTTCGGCGCGCAGGCGTCCCGACGATCCGCCGTCGTCGGCGACGGTCACCACGGCGGTCACGTCGGCGGTCAGGAAACGCAGTGCCGTCAGGGTGTTGAACAGTCCGTGCCCACCGCCGAGGGCGGTGACCTTCAGATCGTCGATCGGACGAAGGACTGGTCCGGATCCCGCTGCCGAGTCGTCCCCGGTCATTCGTTGCCCAGGTCGCGGTGCGTCACCTCGACGTCGTAGAGCGGATTCCCCTCGGCGTCGACGACCTCCGACAGCCGTCGCGCGAGATCCTCCGACATCGCCACGCTCCGATGCTTGCCGCCCGTGCAGCCGACGCCCAGGGTCATATAGCCCTTGCCCTCCCGCAGATAGCCGCGGGCGACGATGCCGACGAGGTCCACATAACGCTCCAGGAACGCGCTCGCATCGTCCTGCCCCAGCACGTAGTCGCGCACCTGAGGGTCCCGGCCGTTGTGCTCACGCAGCTCGGGGATCCAGAAGGGATTGGGCAGAAAGCGAACGTCGGCGACCAGATCGCAGTCGATCGGCAGGCCGTACTTGAATCCGAACGACTGCACGGCGATCGACAGCCTGCGCCCGGCGACGTGCGGGAACACGTTCTCAACGATCGACCGCAGTCGCGTCGAGCTCAGATTCGACGTGTCGATCACCCGGTCCGCACGATTGGCCACCGGCTCCATGACCGCCCGCTCCGCTGCGATCCCCTCGCCGAGAGTTCCGCTGCCCTGCAACGGATGCCGACGCCGAACCTGCTCGAACCGGCGGACCAGGACGTCGTCGGAGGCGTCGACGAAGATCATCGACGTCGACGCACCGCCCTCCTCCAGGCTGCGTCGCAAGGCCGCCATCTCCGCGGCGAACGACGGGTCGCCGCCGCGGACCACCATCGCGATCCGCTGTTCGCCGACCTCGCTGCTGCGGACCATCTCGACCAGCTGCGAGATCAGCGACATCGGGACGTTGTCGCTGACGTACCAGCCGTCGTCCTCGAGGACGTTGGCCACCGACGTGCGTCCGGCTCCGGACATGCCGGTGACGAAAAGCACCGTCGTGCGGTTCTCCGTGTCAGTCAAGGGGCACTTCCTTCCGGTCGGCGGAGTCGATCGCTCCAGCGGGCACCGCCACCGCATCGGAGTCCAGGGCATCGGAATCCAGGACGTCGGGGTTCAGCGCCTCGTGCACGGCTTGCGCCGTGGCCGGGCCGATCCCCTTCACCTCCCCGATCTCCTCGACGGTGGCCTGCTTCAGCTTCGCGACCGACCCGAAATGCGTGACGAGAGCGGTCCGTCGGCCCGCGCCCAGTCCCGCGATCCCGTCCAGCGCGGAGGCCGTCATGCGTTTGCTGCGTTTGCTGCGATGGAACGTGATCGCGAAGCGGTGCGCCTCGTCCCGGACCCGCTGCAACAGGAACAGGGCTTCGCTGTTGCGTGGCAGGATCACCGGCTCATCATCACCCGGAATCCACACCTCTTCGAGCCGTTTCGCCAGACCGACCACCGCCACGTCCGTGACGCCCAGCTCGTCGAGCACCGACGCGGCGGCATGCGCCTGCGGCGCACCGCCGTCCACGACGAACAGATTCGGCGGATAGGCGAACTTCTTGGCCTTGCGCGACGTGGCGTCGTCGTCCGGCGCGGTCTCGCCCGAGCCGCTGTCGGCCGAACCGGTCTGGACCGTGTCCTCCGGCGGCGGGGCGGCGGCACCGTCCCGATGCCGAAGGAATCGCCGGCGGGTGACCTCCGCGATGGAGGCGACGTCGTCCGACCGCCCGTCGCCCGCGGCCTCCTTGATCGAGTAGTGACGGTAGTCGGACTTCCGCGCGAGACCGTCCTCGAAGACCACGAGCGAGGCCACCACATCGGTGCCCTGCACGTGCGAGATGTCGATGCACTCGATGCGCAACGGCGCGACGTCGAGGCCCAGCGCGTCCTGCAGCTCGGTGAGGGCGGCCGACCGCGTCGTGAGGTCGCCCGCGCGTTGCAGCTTGTGTCGTGCCAGGGCCTCGGTCGCGTTGCGCTCCACGGTCGTCATCAGGGTGCGTTTGTCGCCCCGCTGCGGGACGCGCAGACTGACGTGCGCGCCACGGCGCCCGGCGAGCCACTTCTCGACGTCGGGCGCGTCGTCGGGCAGCGCGGGCACGAGCACCTCGCGCGGGATGCCGGAGCTCATATCGGTCTCGTCGCCGTAGAACTGGGTGAGGAAGGTGCCCACCTGATCGGACAGCGAAGCGTTCTCCTGGACCTCGACCACCCAGCCCCGCTCACCGCGGACACGACCGTCGCGGACGTGGAAGACCTTGACCGAGCACTCCAGCTCGTCTCCGACCATCGCGATCACATCCGCATCGGTGCCGGAGCCGAGGACCACCG
This sequence comes from Gordonia neofelifaecis NRRL B-59395, assembly GCF_000192435.1. Classification (GTDB taxonomy): domain Bacteria; phylum Actinomycetota; class Actinomycetes; order Mycobacteriales; family Mycobacteriaceae; genus Gordonia; species Gordonia neofelifaecis. The sequence continues at coordinate 76,627 of NZ_AEUD01000003.1, read as the reverse complement.
CCTGCTTCTCCATCGCGCGGCGGAGCGCGGACACATCGTCACGGAGTCGTGCGGCCCGTTCGAAGTCCAATTCCTCTGCGGCATCACTCATCTCGCGTTCGAGCTTGCGGATCAGCCCGTCGGTGCGGCCGGCCAGGAAGTCACAGAAGTCCTCGACGATCGCCCGGTGCTCGGCGGCCGACACCCGTCCGACGCAGGGCGCCGAGCACTTGTCGATGTACCCGAGGAGGCACGGCCTGCCCATCTGCTCGCTGCGCCGGAACACCCCCTTCGAGCAGGTGCGGACCCCGAACACGCGGGTCAGCAGATCCACTGTCTCGCGGATGGCCCACGCGTGGGCGTACGGCCCGAAGTAGCGCACGCCCGGACGGCGGGCGCCGCGGTACACGAAGACGCGCGGGTACTCCTCGTTCATCGTCACGGCGAGCATCGGATAGCTCTTGTCGTCCCGGTAGCGGACGTTGAACCGGGGATCGAACTCCTTGATCCAGTTGTACTCGAGCTGAAGCGCCTCGACCTCGGTCCCGACCACGGTCCACTCCACCGACGCGGCGGTGGTGACCATCTGCCGCGTGCGCGGATGCAGGCCGGTGATGTCGGCGAAATACGACGTCAGACGTTGCCGAAGGCTCTTGGCCTTTCCGACGTAGATGACGCGGCCGTGCTGATCACGGAACTTGTACACGCCGGGATCGGTCGGAATGGTGCCCGGAGCCGGGCGGTAGGTCGAAGGATCAGCCACGGCTCCAGGCTAGTCGGAGCATCGGACAGTCCGCCGCGGCACTCCGCCGCCTCACTCCGCGTTCTGCGCGACCGCGTACTTCTGCTGAAACTCGCGGAAGCGGCTCATCGCCTCGACGGCCAGATCGCCGTCGCGCGCCTGCACCGCCATCACCGGGATGTGCTCGTCGCCCGGGAACAGCAGCCGGGCGCAGAAACCCTTCTCCGGATACTCCATGCCGAGTACCTCGTCCCACGCGAAGACCCGCTCCGAGACCAGGTTCAGCACGCCGACGCCCGATGGCCCCAACCGGAGACGCGCGCGGGTGAGGAACAGGATCACGCAGCTGATGAGTACCCCGACGCCGATCAGCGCGAACTTGTCCGACCACTCGACGTTCACCCCCGTGTACGAGACGTCGAGCAGCAGACCGAAGGTCAGGTGGATGGCCATCACCACGCCGACGGCCACCCAGGCGGCGATGCGCATCCAGCGCGGCCGATAGACGTACTCCCAATCCTGGGGGACGTCCTCGGCCGCAGCGGGCTCCGCTTCGCTCATTGCAGACCCCGAAGGATCAACGCCGACGCGAGGGCCGCGGTCATCGCCTGCGCTCCCTTGTCCTCGGCCGAGTCCGGCAGACCGGCTCGATTGAGGGCCTGCGCCTCGTTGAGAGTGGTCAGCACGCCGTTGCCCACCGGAGTCGACTCGTCGAGCGAGACCCGGGTCAGACCGGCGGTCACCGCATCGCAGACGTACTCGAAATGCGGAGTCTCGCCCTTGATCACGACGCCGAGCGCCACGACCGCGTCGTGGGTCCGCGCCAGTGCCTGCGCGATCACCGGCAGTTCGATCGCGCCGGCCACCTGGACCACCGTCGGACTGCCGACGCCGTTCTTCGACGCCGCACGCTTCGCACCGTCGAGCAGCGCGGTGCAGATGGTCTCGTGCCACTGCGAGGCCACGATCGCGACCCTCAGGCCGCTCGCGTCCGCGAGGTCGAGCGTGGGCTCACCGACGCCGCTCATGCACCTTCTCCAGTTCCGCCCGCCGCCTCCGGCAGGATGTCGTCGAGGCCGTCGAGCACGTGGCCCATCCGGTCGCGCTTGGTGCGCAGGTACCGCAGGTTCTCGGCATTGGCGCGGACCGGCATCGGCACGCGGTCGACGATCTCGAGGCCGTAGCCGTCGAGACCGACCCGCTTGGCCGGATTGTTGGTCAGCAGCCGCATCGATCGCACGCCCAGGTCCACCAGGATCTGCGCGCCGAGACCGTAGTCGCGGGCGTCGGCCGGCAGCCCGAGCTCCAGGTTCGCGTCGACGGTGTCCGCGCCGCTGTCCTGCAGCTGGTACGCCTGCAGCTTGTGCATCAGGCCGATGCCGCGGCCCTCATGACCGCGCATGTACAACACCACGCCGCGGCCCTCGCGTCCGACCATCTCCATCGCGGCCTGCAGCTGCGGGCCGCAGTCGCACCGCAGTGATCCGAAGACGTCGCCGGTCAGGCACTCGGAGTGGACGCGCACCAGCACGTCGTCGCCGTTCTCGGCGACGTCGCCCATCACCAGAGCGATGTGCTCGGCGTCGTCGTACGGGCTCTGGTAGCCGACGGCGCGGAACGTGCCGTACTCGGTGGGGATGCGGGCGTCGGCGACCTTCTCGACGTGCTTCTCGTTGTGCCTGCGCCAGGAGATCAAGTCGGCGATCGAGATCAGCGCGAGCTCGTGCTCGTCGGCGAAGACGCGCAGTTCGTCGGTGCGGGCCATGTGACCGGGGTCCTTCTGGCTGACGATCTCGCAGATGACGCCCGCGGGCGCCAGTCCGGCAGCGGTCGCCAGGTCGACGGCGGCCTCGGTGTGGCCGGGACGCCGCAGCACGCCGCCCTCCTTCGCCCGGAGCGGCACCACGTGGCCGGGTCGCGTGAAGTCGTGCGCCTCGGATCCCGGGTCGGCGAGCTTGCGCATCGTCGTCGCTCGGTCGGCCGCGCTGATACCGGTGCCGATGTCCTCACGAGCGTCGACGGTCACCGTGTACGCGGTGCCGTGCTTGTCCTGGTTCACCGAGTACATCGGCGGCAGTCCGAGCCGGTCGCAATCGTCACCCGCCAGCGGGACGCACAGGTAGCCCGAGGTGTAGCGGACCATGAAGGCCACCAGCTCCGGCGTCGCCTTCTCGGCGGCGAAGATCAGGTCGCCCTCGTTCTCGCGGTCCTCGTCGTCGACCACGACGACGGCCTTGCCCGCCGCGATGTCGGCGATCGCCCGCTCGACGGTGTCGAACGCCACGCCGCCTTCGGCCTGGCTGCTGCGGATCTCACTCATTGGGCTCACCTTCCACACCACTGTTCGCGGGCAGCCCGGCACCGGTCAGGCGCTCGACGTACTTCGCGATGACATCGACTTCCAAGTTCACGCGCACCCCGGCCGCGGCGTCTCCGAGATTGGTCTCGGCGAGGGTCGTCGGTATGAGAGACACTTCCAGCCAGTCTCCGTATTCCCGGTCGGAGCCGATCGCGGAGACGGTCAGGGAGATCCCGTCGATGGTGATCGATCCCTTCTCCACCACGTACCGGGACAGCTGGGCGGGGAGCTGGACGCGGACGACCGTCCAGTTCTCGCTCGGCGACACCGAGGCGATGACGCCGACTCCGTCGACGTGGCCCTGAACGATGTGTCCGCCGAATCGGCCGCCCGCCGCCATGGCCCGTTCCAGATTGACGCTGGCGCCGGGTCCCAGCCGGTCGAGCGAACTGCGCTCGAGGGTCTCGGCCATCACGTCGACGGTGAACTCGCCCTCACCGAGCTCGGTCACCGTGAGACATACGCCGTTGACGGCGATCGAGTCGCCGAATGAGGCATCGCTGGTCACCAGCGGACCACGAATCCGAAAACGCGCGGCCTCAGTGAGGTCGTCGCGCGCGGTGACTTCGCCGCGCTCCTCCACGATTCCCGTGAACACCGTCTCTCCTTTGCAGGTGCGCTCGGGAGAGGCAGCCCGCGGCACGGCGCCGCACTGCCATTCTCTCGTATCCGGACTGTGACCGTCGGCCCCGGAATCGCACCGGAGTCTGCTCGTCCCCCTGCTGTCGCAGAGGCGCTCGCGGGCTCATCCCTCTCAACGAGGGCATCACCGCCGGTGGGGACTTTCACCCCGCCCCGAGAACTCAATATTGAAATTAGCACGCGCGGCAAGCGCACCGCGTATCCGCTGTCCCGGACAACGGGATGGTCCACGTCAGCGCGCTTTCGACGCTTCCGCGCACGTTGGGCGAAACACCGCCGCGGTCACACCGAGCGCCGCGGTTCCAGGATCAGCAGGATGTCCTCGCCCAACTCCAGCAACCCCGACCGGCGGAATCGATGGGCCTGCGCCAGCGTCGCCACCGACTCATCGGACACCGCCGCGCGACCCGCACCCAGGATCGTCGGAGCCAGGTAGGCGTGGATCTCGTCCACGAGTCCGGCGGCCAGGAAGGCTCCGATCACCTCGGGTCCGCCCTCGACGAGCACGTGCAGCGCGTCCGGCAGCGCATCGACCACGGCCCGCGGATCTCGGCTCGCGACGTGGACGAACGGCGCGGAGCCGTCCCGGACGCGGGCGGCGGCGGGAACCTCGCGCAGTCCGAGGACGACACGGGTCGGCTGATGATCGAGCAGCCTGCCGTCCGGCCGCCGAGCGGTCAGCGACGGATCGTCGACGAGGACGGTGCCCGTTCCGACGACGATCGCGTCGAGCCGCCCGCGCACCTCGTGCGCGTGCTCGCGCGCCTGCGGGCCGGTGATCCACTGGCTGCTGCCGTCCGGTGCGGCGATGCGGCCGTCGGCGGTGGCGGCGATCTTCGCGGTGACGAACGGTCGGCCCGTCTTCTGGCGGAAGAGCCAGTACTTCAGCGGACCGCTCCGCGCCTCGGACTCCAGCACTCCGGGATGGACGTCGACGCCCGCGGCGCGCAGCGTCTGCGCCCCGCCGGCGGCATCCGGATTCGGGTCGGCGACCGCGAAGTGGACGTCGGCGATTCCGGCGGACAGCAGCGCCTGCGTGCACGGGCCGGTCCGTCCGGTGTGATCGCAGGGTTCCAGCGTGACCACGGCGGTGCCGCCGCGCGCTCGCTCGCCCGCGGCGCGCAGGGCCATCACCTCGGCGTGCGGGCCGCCCGGCGGTTGGGTGCGGCCGACGCCCGCGATCTCGCCGTCGGCGTCGAGCACGACCGCGCCGACCGGCGGGTTGGGCGTGGTGAACCCTTGTGCCGCTTCGGATTCGGCGATCGCGCGCCTCATCGCCGCAACGATCGCGGTGTCGGTCAAGTCGCTACCGTCCCTCGCGGACCAGTGTCGCCTTGCGCCGCAGTTCGGCGACGCGGGCGGCCGGGTCGTCGCCGCCGTAGACGGCGGAACCCGCCACGAAGCAGTCCACTCCGGCCTCCGCGGCCTCTTCGATGGTCGAGTCGCTGATGCCGCCGTCGATCTCGACGAGCAGGCGCAGATCACCGCTGTCGATCTTCTTCCGGATGATCCGGACCTTGTCGAGGACCTCCGGCATGAACTTCTGGCCGCCGAACCCGGGCTCCACGCTCATCACCAGGAGGGTGTCGAAGTCCTGCAGGATCTCCAGATACGGCTCGAGCGGTGTCCCCGGCTTGATCGCCAGACCCGCTTTACCGCCCGCCGCCCGGATGTCGCGGGCGACGGCGGTCGGATCGTCGGTGGCTTCGGCGTGGAACGTCACGTTGTACGCACCCGCTTCGGCGTACGGCGGCGCCCAGCGCCCCGGATCCTCGATCATCAGATGGCAGTCGAGCGGAATGTCGGTGGCCTTCAGCAGGCTCTCGACCACCGGCATGCCGAGCGTCAGGTTCGGCACGAAGTGGTTGTCCATCACGTCGACGTGCACCCAGTCGACGCCGGGGTCGACGTCGGACGGACCCACGGCCGCGACCTCGGCGGCCAGGTTCGCGAAATCCGCGGACAGGATGGACGGGGCGATCATCGGTGCCGGACGGCCGGGGTTGCACATGCAGAGGAGTCTACGAGACTCCCCGGTCAGTCCTTTCGCAGCGCGGCCAGGAACATCGCGTCGGTGTCCTGACGGTGGGGCCAGAGCTGCACGTGCGGTCCGGGTCCGAGCGAGTCGGCGTCGAAGACGTCGCCCGCCACCAGCGGCCGCGCGTCGACCCGGGTGATCCCCGAGACCTCGGACAGCACCGCGTCGACGACCTCGACCGTCTCGGCGCGATGCGGCGAGCACGTCGAGTACACGACGACTCCACCCGGACGGACCAGCCGCAAGGCCTCGGCGAGCAGTTGCTTCTGCAGCTCCACGAGCGCCGGAACGTCCTCCGGCCGGCGACGCCAGCGCGCCTCGGGGCGCCTGCGCAGGGAACCGAGCCCGGAGCAGGGCGCGTCGACGAGCACGCGGTCGAATCCGGGCTCGAGTCCCGATGCGCGGCCGTCGGCGACACGGACGTCCACCGGCAGCCCGTCGACGACCTTCTCGATCAGCTTCGCACGGTGGTCGGAGATCTCGACGGCGTCCACGTGAGCGCCTTCGACGTCCGCAAGCGAGCCGAGAAGGGCCGCCTTGCCGCCCGGACCCGCGCAGAGGTCGAGCCAGCGGCCGGTGTCGGCGCCGACGTCGGCCCTGGTCAGCGCGATCGCCACCAGCTGGCTGCCTTCGTCCTGCACGCCGGCGAAGCCCTCTCGGACCGCGTCGAGCTGACCGGGGTCCCCCTCCGGGAGGTACACGCAGTACGGCGAGTACCGGCCCTCCTCGCCGCCGCTGATGAGCGCCAGCTCCTCGGCGGTGATCTGCCCCGGACGGGCCACCAGGTGCACGATCGGCCGCTCGTCGTCGGCGGCCAGAGCCGCCTGCAACTCGCCCGTCGACCGGTCGAGCGCCTCGTAGAAGACTTCGCCGATCCACCGCGGATGCGCGTAGGTGAAGGCCAGATTCCCGATCCGGTCGTCCATCATCGACGGCGCCAGCTCGTCGATCCAGAGCTGCTCGTCGCGCTGGGACACCTTGCGCAGCACGGCGTTCACGAAACCCGACGGCCCCATCCCGTTCTCACTGCGGGCGATGTCGACCGACGTCGACACCGCGGCGTGCGAGCCGATCCGCGTCCGCAGCAGCTGGTAGGCGCCGAGCCGCAGAACATCGAGCAGCGGGCCGTCGATCTCCGCCGCAGGGCGTCCGGCCGCGGCGGAGATCACCGCGTCCAGGAATCCCATCGACCGCGCGGTGCCATAGGTCAGTTCGGTCGCCAGCCCCGCGTCCCGCCCCGAGATCTTGCGTTCACGAAGCAGTTTCGGCAGCAGCAGGTTCGCGTAGGCGTCGCGCTCCCGGACCGCGCGGAGCACGTCGCGCGCCACGATCCGCGCCGGGTCGATGTCCTTGTCGCGGTACTTCCGCTCGGCGTCGCCCCGTCGGTCCTCCCGTCGGCCGCTGTCGCGTCGTCCGCCTCGTCGATCGCCGGAAGTGGTCATCGGAAGTTCTCCGTTCCGTCGAATCGGCTGCCTCGCGCCCAGTCCGCCGCGTTCATCGACTTCTTACCGGGTGCCTGCACCGTACTCAGCCGGACCGCCCCGGATCCGGTTCCCACGAAAACCGCCTTCTTGGTCACGCCGAGTGCTCCCGGGCCGAGTCCGGACGGCACGAGATCGTCACCGTCCGCGGGCGTCACCGGACCGAGTTTGATCCGTGCGTCACCGAGCGTGGTCCACGCCCCCGGCGCCGGGGTGTGGGCCCGGATCGTGCGATCGATGATGTGCGACGGCAGATCCCAGCGAACCCGTGCGTCGTCGGAGGTGATCTTGGCCGCATGGGAGACACCGTCGGCATCCTGCGGCACCGGAGCCAACTCCCCCGCCTGGATCCCGTCGACGACGGCGCGAAGCAGCCCGGCACCCGAGACGGCCAGCCGCGCAAGGAGATCGCCCGCCGTGTCGGTGCCGCGGATGCGTTCGGTGAGCGTGCCGTACACCGGACCGGTATCGAGGCCCGCCTCGAGTTCGAAGACGCTGGCGCCGGTGATCTCGTCGCCCGCCGCGATCGCCGCCTGGACCGGAGCCGCACCGCGCCAGGCCGGAAGCACCGAGAAGTGCAGGTTCACCCAGCCGTGCGGCAGCAGGTCCAGCACCGACTGCGGGATCAGGCCGCCGTACGCGACCACCACACCGAGGTCGGGATTCCAGCGCGACAACGCCTCCGCGACCTCCGGGTCCGACATACGGCCGGGAGTGATCACCTCGATGCCGCGCTCGTCGGCCAGCGTCCCGACCTCCGACCGCACCACGCGCCGGCCACGCCCCGCGGTCGTGTCCGGACGGGTCACCACACCGACCACCTCGTGGTCGGGTGAGTCGAGCAACTCCTGCAGGGTCGGCACCGCCACCTCGGGCGTGCCTGCGAACACCAGCCTCATGTCAACCAATCGTAGGGGGATCCACCTGGACCCTGATGCCCGCGGTGTCGTCGTGGCGTGCGTTGCGCAACGCCTGTGCCGCCCGCAGGGCCTCCGCGAGTGCCCGGCCGGCCACCCGGGGCGTGCGCAGCAGCATGCGATCGGCCGGTCCGGAGTCGTCCAGGCCGGCCGGTCTGCGCACCCCCGCAGGCAGGGGCACGGGTCCGAGGGTCTCGGCGCCGGGCGGCATGTCGAGCAGGTCGAGGAAGGCGGCGACCGCGGCCGGCGGACCGTCGACCGATGCCATCGTCACCGCGGGCGGGAACTTCAACTCCAGCCGGTGACTCAGCTCGATGGCGGCGAAACCGACTGGGTCCCAACGGATGAGCGCTTGCACGGGCGACTCCGACGCATCGGCGACGATCACCATCCGACCGCCGTCCTCGCGTGATCGCACGAGAGTCCCGACGGCCATCCAGGCCCGGACCGCCTCCTCCGCGGCCCGCAGGTCCTCGCGGTCGAGTTGCGCCCAGGTGTCGAGCACCACCGCGGCACCGTAGCCACCGGGTGCGTGCGGCGCCGCCCCCGGCGTCGCAATCACCACGCGGGCCCCGGCGGGCACCTCGTCGACGATCTTGTCCCCGGACGACGTCACGATCGGCACGCCCCGGAACGCACGACCGAGCTCCTCAGCGGTTCGCCGGTCCCCGACCATCAGCGCTCGAACCGCCGTCCCCGCGCACGCCGGACAGACGAACCGGTTCTCCGGCCGGCCGCACCAGCGGCAGGCCAGATCGCCGCGGTCGTTCATCTGCAGCGGGCCGTTGCACGCCCGGCAACGGACGTGCGCCCGGCAGCGAGCGCACGCGACGGATGGCAGGTACCCGCGTCTCGGAACGCTGAACAGCACGGCCTGATCGGCCGCGAGCGCCTTCCTCGCCGCATCGAAAGCGATGGCCGGAACCCGCGCCGAGCGGGCCATCGGATCGTTCGCGACGCGCCGATCCTCGTCGGACAGTCCGTCGATCCTCGGCATCGCCGCCCGGACCGCGGCCCGCGGCGCGACGACGTCGAACGCCCACCCGGACTCGACCAGCGCCTGTGCCTCCGCGGTTCGCGAATGACCGCCGATCAGGAGCGCCGCACCGGTGCCGTGCGCCCGCAGCACTCCGACCTCTCGCGGATGGGGATACGGCGACCGCGGCTCGTCCAGGCTGTCGTCGCCGTCGTCGAAGACCACCACCAGACCGAGATCGGACACCGGCGCGAAGACCGCGCTCCGCGTCCCGATCACGACTCGCGCCTGCCCCCGCAGCACTGCGAGCCAGCGCCGATATCGCGCCGTCGGTCCGAGACCGGCGACCAGTGAGACGCACGCGTCGCCGAGCAGCGGCGTGCACGCCGCCTCCAGCCGGTCGAGGTCGCGTTGATCGGGTACGACGATCACCACGCCCCGTCCGGCGGCCGCGACGGACGCCGCGAGTTCGGCGAGCCTAGCCGCGACGTCCTCGCCCGGCAGGGCCTGCCAGCACGCGCGCGGATGGCCGCCACCGGCCGCCCCGTCGATGAACGACTGACCGGAGTCGTAGACGTCCCAACCGGTCCGGTCCGGCACGACGATCGCGCGGGCGACGTCGTGACTGACTGCTTCCTTCTCCACCCGAGCGTGCCGCGGCGGAATCGCGAGCCGCAACACGTCGGCCATCGTGCCCGCGTATCGATCCGCGACCGCCCGGCACAGCGTCGCGAGCTCCGGCGTCAGCACCTGCTCGGGTGAGACCACACGGTCGAGCCAGGCAAGCTTGCCGTCGTGCTCACTGCGGTCCAGACGTTCGAGCAGATAGCCGTCGACCAGCCGCCCGGCGAAACGCACTCGCACGCGGACTCCCGGCTGTGCGTCGTCGTCGAGCTTGGCGTCCACCAGATAATCGAACGGGCGGTCGAGATGAGCCAGACCGAGCATCGGCAGGACGCGAGCAACGGGCCGCTGCGCTGCAGCGACCCGCTGATTGCGCGGAGGCTTCGCCGCCGTCTGCTCGGTCTCGGTTGTCACGTGTCGAGGGTATCGAGGCGCGGTGGCGATCCTGCGACCGCTCCCGTCGCCCGCATCCGCTCCTCGAACCTGCATCCGCGCACCACCGGACGGGAGCGGATGCAGGGGCGAGGAGCGGATGCGGCGGGCGGCGGAGCCGACCCTACAGTCCGGCGGCCTCGCGCAGCGCGTCGACGCGGTCGGTGCGCTCCCACGGAAGGTCGACGTCGGTGCGGCCGAAGTGGCCGTACGCGGCGGTCGGCGCGTAGATCGGCTGAAGCAGTTCCAGATCGCGGATGATCGCGCCCGGACGCAGATCGAACACCGAGGAGATCGCCTTCTGGATGGTGCCCGGATCCACCTTCTCCGTACCGAAGGTCTCGACGAAGAGACCGACCGGTGCGGCCTTGCCGATCGCGTAGGCGACCTGGACCTCGATGCGCGAGGCCAGTCCGGCCGCGACAGCGTTCTTCGCGACCCAGCGCATCGCGTACGCGGCACTGCGGTCGACCTTCGACGGGTCCTTGCCGGAGAAGGCACCGCCGCCGTGGCGAGCCATGCCGCCGTAGGTGTCGACGATGATCTTGCGGCCGGTCAGGCCGGCGTCGCCCATCGGCCCGCCGAGCACGAAGCTGCCGGTCGGGTTCACCAGCAGGCGGGGGTTGGAGGTGTCGAGCTTCACCGGCAGATCCAGTTCGGCGAACACCGGCTCCAGCACGTGCTTGCGGATGTCGGGGGCGAGCATGCCGTCGATGTCGATGTCAGCGGCGTGCTGGGTGGAGACGACCACGGTATCGAGCCGAACCGGCGTGTCGCCCGCGTACTCGATGGTGACCTGGGTCTTGCCGTCCGGGCGCAGGTACGGGAGGGTCCCGTTCTTGCGGACCTCGGTGAGGCGACGGGACAGGCGGTGCGCCAACGCGATCGGCAGCGGCATCAGTTCGGGGGTCTCCGCCGTGGCGTAGCCGAACATCAGGCCCTGGTCGCCCGCGCCCTGCTGGTCGATCTCGTCGTCGTGGGTACCGGTGCGCTTCTCGTGCGAAGCGGTCAGCCCCTGCGCGATCTCCGGCGACTGCGCGCCGATCGCCACGTTGACGCCGCAGGAGGCGCCGTCGAAGCCCTTGGTCGACGAGTCGTAGCCGATCTCCAGGATCCGCTCGCGCACGATCGTCGGGATGTCGACGTAGGCGGTGGTGTTGACCTCACCTGCGACATGGACCTGTCCGGTGGTGACGAGAGTCTCCACGGCGACCTTCGCGTGAGGGTCGGCGGCCAGCATCGCGTCGAGGATCGAGTCGCTGATCGCGTCACAGATCTTGTCGGGATGTCCCTCCGTGACGGATTCGCTCGTGAATAGACGGGATGCTGAGGCGCTCATCGGTTCCTCTCGGGGTTGTCATGGTGATTATCGGCTGCTGCCGCGTCGGCGTCGTTCTCCGACGACGCGCGAGGCACCAGTCCATCTGGCACGAGAGAAGCGACTTCGTCAAGGATTCTGCTCGCCATCAATGTTTTTGAGCCGAAAGGCAGGCCGGTCTCGCGCCCGTCGGCGGTCAGGACCCATCCGGTGTTGTCCTCGGTGCCGAACGCCTTGCCTCCGCCGACCGCGTTGACGACCAGCAGGTCGCAGCCCTTGCGCCGCAGCTTGGCACGACCGTGGTCGAGTACCCCGCCGTCGGCGTCGCCGGTCTCTGCGGCGAATCCGACGATGACGGTGTCGCTCGGAATGCGACCGGCGGCACGGTCCTGGACCAGACCGGCCAGGATGTCGGGGTTGGTGTCGAGTCGGATCGGCGCCGGACCCTCGTCGCCCTTCTTGATCTTGGCACCCGACACCGACAACGGCCGGAAGTCGGCGACGGCGGCCGCCATGATCACGACGTCTGATGACTTCGCCCGCTCCGCCATCTCGGCCTGCATCTGGCGCGCCGAGTCGACGTCGACGATCTCGACCGACGCCGGGGTCCCGGGGTCCGACGTCGCACCGGAGACCAGGGTGACCCGTGCGCCGCGCTGTGCCGCCGCGCGCGCCAGCGCGTAGCCCTGCTTTCCGGAACTGTGGTTGCCCAGGTACCGCACCGGATCGAGGGCTTCGCGAGTGCCGCCCGCGCTGATCAGCACCCGAACGCCAGCCAGGTCGTACGGCAAGGCGTCGGGACGGTCGAGGAGCAGGTCGCCCAGCGCCGCGATCTCGGTGGGTTCGGGCATCCGGCCGGCGCCGCTGTCGGTCCCGGTCAGGCGGCCGGTGGCCGGAGTCATCACGGTGACGCCGCGCTCGCGCAGGGTCGCCACGTTGGCGACGGTCGCCGGATGCTCCCACATCTCGGTGTGCATCGCGGGCACGAAGAGTACCGGGCAGCTGACTGTCAGCAGCGACGCGGTCAGCAGATCGTCGGCGCGTCCGGCCACCGCGCGCGCCATCAGATCTGCCGTGGCCGGAGCCACGATCACCAGATCGGCCTGCCGGCCCAGCGCGACGTGGGCCACTTGGTCGACGTCGTCGAAGACCTCGGTGCTGACCGGATTCCCGGACAGCGCTTCGAAGGTCGCGGCCCCGACGAAATTGAGGGCCGATCTGGTCGGCATGACGCGGACATCGTGCCCCACCTCGGTGTAGTGCCGGATGACCGAACACACCTTGTACGCGGCGATGCCGCCGCCCACACCGATCAGGATGTGCGCTTTGGACACCGGTGGGGCCTACTCGCCCTCGGTGTGCTCGAGCAGGTCGGAGTGGATCTCGCGCATCGCGATGGAGAGCGGCTTCTCCTGAACGCCGGGCTCCACCAGCGGGCCGACGTACTCGAGGATGCCCTCGGCGAGCTGGTTGTAATAGTCGTTGATCTGCCGCGCACGCTTGGCCGCATAGATCACCAGCGCGTACTTCGACGACGTGCGCTCAAGCAGTTCGTCGATGGGCGGATTGGTGATACCCAGCGGGGTGTCGTAGACGGCCTCGTCCACAACGACGGTCGATTCGGTCTCGGTCTGAGTGCTCACTCAATGCTCCTGCGAAGTCTTGGCCTGGGCCTGCTCATTCAACGGCGGCCCGACCAGCAAGTTTACCAATTGTTGGGCGGCTGCGTCGACATCGTCGTTCACGACGACGTGTTCGAACTCGTCACGGGCCGCCATCTCGGTCCGCGCGGTCTCCAGTCGACGGTCGATCGCCTCCCTGGATTCGGTGCCGCGGCCGGTCAGTCGCTCGACCAGAACGTCCCAGCTCGGCGGGGCCAGAAAGACCGACACGGCCTCCGGCATCGCCTCGCGGACATTCCGCGATCCGACCAGGTCGACCTCCAGCAGCACTGGCGATCCGGCGTCCAGCGCCGCACGCACCGGCGCCGCGGGCGTCCCGGAACGCTGCAGCCCGCCGTGGATGTCAGCCCATTCGAGCAGTTCGGCCCGCTCGATCATGGAGTCGAACTTCTCGCGGCTGACGAAGTGATAGTCGTGCCCGTCGACTTCGCCCGGCCGCGGCTCACGAGTCGTCGCCGACACGCTGAACCACAGGTCCGGGACCAGTTCGCGCAGCCGCGCGACGACGGTCGACTTCCCGACAGCCGAGGGGCCGACCAGTACAACCAGTCGGCCCCTCCGTCGGGTCTGTTCCCGAGTCACGCTCAGGAGCTGAACTTCTCGAGCAGAGCCTTGCGCTGACGGTCACCCAGACCGCGGACTCGGCGAGTCGGAGCGATCTCCAGCTCGGTCATGATCTCCTGCGCCTTGACCTTGCCGACCTTCGGCAGCGCCTCGAGCAGTGCCGAGACCTTCATCTTGCCGAGGATCTCGTCGTTCTCGGCGTCAGCCAGGACCTGCTGCAGGTTGGTGCCGCCGCTCTTCAGGCGGTTCTTGAGCTCCGCGCGCACACGGCGAGCGGCAGCAGCCTTCTCGAGCGCTGCAGCGCGCTGCTCATCAGTCAACTGGGGAAGAGCCACGGTTCCTCCGTCTTTCGTTATCTACAGTTCGGTTTGTCCACGCGACGCTATACGAACATCTCGTGTTTCCGCTTCGGGGAGCATGCCCCTACGTGCGAATCGGCTCCAGCCTATCGGTCGGTGCCGTGTCCCATGCAAGCGGACCAGCACAAACGGTACCCGGTTCGCGTCCGTTTCCCACGAACCACTCCGGGCGCGCCCGCACTCGGTGTCTCTCGAGGGGACGCGAACAAGGTACCGTGCCCTGCATGCTCAGTGACCTCCGCACCCTTGCGCGCGTCCTCACCGACGGCCTCGCACCGACGACGGCGAGCGAGAGCGTCGTCCTCTCCGAGAGACCGCACGCCAAGCTGGTGCGCTACGGCTCCGCGGAGCAGTTGCAGGCCGCTCGGGACTCCCGGCAGGTGCCGGTTCTCCTGGTGCCGCCGCTGGCGGTGCCCGCGCACTGCTACGACCTCGCCCCCGACGCGCAGCCCGGCAACTCCGTGGTGGAGTTCCTGCTCAGCACCGGCACGATCCCGTACGTGGTGGACTTCGGCGACGTCTCGTACGCCGATCGCCGTCTCGGCTTCGAAGACTACTTCGACACGTTCGTACCGCGCGCCGTCGCCGAGGTGATCGACGACTTCCGCTCGGCGCCGGACGCCGTCGATCTGATGGGCTGGAGCCTGGGCGGAACCCTGTCGCTGATGACGGCGGGCGCCCATCGAGATCTCCCGATCCGTTCGGTCATCACCGTCGGCACGCCGCTCGACTACAAGAAGGTGGAACCGTATCCGTTGGTGCGGACCCTGCTGTCGCCGACGCAGGGACGTCCGGTCACCTATCTGCTGCGCGCCATGGGCGGCATCCCGTCGATCGCTGTTCAGATCGCCTACCGCGCGACGGCGTGGGACCGTGAACTGCGCAAGCCGAAGTACATCCTCGACAATCTCAAGGACACCGAGGCACTGATCCGGATGCAGGTGATCGACCGCTTCCAGAACTCGATGCCCGGATACCCCGGCAAGGTCAGCGAGCAGATGCTCGTCAATCTGGTGCTGCGCGACGAGATCGCCCGCGGCACGCTCCATTTCGACGGAATCGACGTCGACCTGACGGCGATCACCGCACCGATCTTCATGGTCGGATCGCATCGTGATGCGATCGTCAGTCATGCCGCCGCCGAGCACGGGCTCGATCTCTTCACCGAATCGGTGCACACGGAGTTCCACACGGTGGAGACCAGCCACCTGGGTCTGCTGACCGGTGCGGTCGCCGAAGAACAGACCTGGCCGGCGATCGCGGCCTTCCGAGACAAGATCGGGGCCTAGGCGGCTACAGCGCGGCCTCGATCTCGTCACGTGTCGCGGCGACCGCCGCAGCCAGCGCCGCGGCGTCCGGACCGGACGTCAAGATGCTCCGGCTCGCGGCCGGAAGCAGCCACGACAGGTCCGAACCGTCGAAGATGCGGGCCAGGTCGGCGGCGGTCGCGCCCTGGGCACCCAGCCCCGGGGAGAGCACCGGACCGGCCAGCCGGCTCAGGTCCAGGCCGTGCTCACGCGTCGCTCCGACCACGACGCCCACCGTTCCCGAACCGTCCGCGTTCACCGCGGCGGCGGCGTCGACGATCGACTGACCCACGGTACGACCACCCGCGTCGGCTGTCTGCACGGATCCGCCCTCGGGGTTCGACGTCCGGGCGAGCACGAAGACGCCCCGCGAGGTGGACCTCGCCTTCGTCACCGCCGGGTCGAGCGATCCGAAGCCGAGGTACGGCGACACGGTCACCGCGTCCGAGCACAGCGGCGAGGCGTCGTCGAGCCAGGCCCCGGTGTATGCGGCCATCGTGGAGCCGATGTCGCCGCGCTTGGCATCCGCGAGCACCAGCGCACCCGCGTCCCGGCAGCCCGCGATCACGTCTTCGAGGACCGCGAAGCCCGCCGACCCGAAGACCTCGAAGAACGCGACCTGGGGCTTGATGACGGCGGCGGTCGGGCCGAGACCCGCGACGCAGGCGTCCGCGAAGGCGCGCAGGCCGTCGACGTTCACCGGCAGTCCCCACTGCTCGAGCAGCGCGGCGTGCGGGTCGATGCCCGCGCACAGGCGTCCCCGCTCCGCCACGACCGCCCGATAGCGGGACGCGAAGCCGCCGTCCGTCATTTCGCTGCCTGCAGCTCGGCGTGCCTGCGCTGTAGTGAACGGACGCCCATCTTGGCGTTCAGCGTCGCCTCGATGCCCTGCACCGCCGCACCGGCGCCCTGCACCGTGGTGATGAACGGCACCGTCGCCGCGATCGCCGCGGCACGGATCTCGTAACCGTCCACACGCGGGCCCGCCGTGCCGAACGGGGTGTTGATGATGAGGTCCACCTCGCGCTCGCGGATGGCGTCGATGACGGTCCGCTCGCCTTCTGCCGCTTCGAAGTACTTACGCACGGTCTCGACAGCGATACCGTTGCGCCGCAGCACATCTGCCGTTCCACCGGTGGCCAGAACGGTGAATCCGAGGTCGGCGAGACGTTTCATCGGCGAGATGATCGACGCCTTGTCGCGATCGGCGACCGACACGAAGACCGTGCCCGACATCGGCAGCGCTCCCCCGGCGGCCTCCTGCGATTTGGCGAACGCGCGACCGAAGTCGTCGTCCAGACCCATCACCTCGCCGGTGGACTTCATCTCCGGGCTGAGCAGCGAGTCGACGCCGGTGCCGTCCTCACGGCGGAACCGATTGAAGGGCAGCACGGCTTCCTTGACCGCGATCGGTGCGGCGGCCGACACGGTCGATCCGTCGCCCTCCGTCGGCAGGATGCCCTGGGTGCGGAGTTCCGCGATCGACATGCCCAGCATCACCCGGGCGCACGCCTTCGCCAGCGGGACCGACGTCGCCTTCGACACGAACGGCACCGTCCGGCTGGCTCGGGGGTTGGCCTCGAGCACATAGAGGACGTCGTTCGCGAGGGCGTACTGCACGTTCATCAGGCCGCGAACGCCCAGACCCTTGGCCAGCGCCGTCGTCGACACGCGGACGCGCTCGATCACATCGGGGCCGAGCGTGATCGGCGGCAGCGCGCACGCCGAGTCGCCGGAGTGGATGCCTGCCTCCTCGATGTGCTCCATGATGCCGCCGATGTAGACTTCGTCGCCGTCGCACAGGGCGTCGACGTCGATCTCCACCGCACCCTCGAGGAATCGGTCGACGAGCACCGGGCGGTCGTCGGAGATCTCAGTGGCGTTGGCGATGTAGTCGGCGAGTCCCTGTTCGTCGTACACGATCTGCATGCCGCGACCGCCGAGGACGTACGACGGCCGGACCAGCACCGGGTAACCGATGCTCGACGCGATGTCCCGCGCACCCTCGAAAGTGGTCGCGGTACCGAACTGCGGTGCGGGCAGGTCGGCCTTGACCAGGACCTCGCCGAACTCACCGCGGTCCTCCGCGAGGTCGATCGCGGCCGGGCTGGTGCCGACGATCGGCACACCCGCGGCTTCGAGCCGCGCGGCGAGGCCGAGCGGCGTCTGTCCGCCGAGCTGGACGATGACACCCGCGACGGTGCCCGACTCCGACTCCGCGTGATAGACCTCGAGGACGTCCTCGAAGGTCAGCGGTTCGAAGTAGAGGCGGTCGGCGGTGTCGTAGTCGGTCGAGACGGTCTCCGGGTTGCAGTTGACCATCACGGTCTCGTAACCCGCCTCCGACAGCGTCAGCGCGGCGTGCACGCACGAGTAGTCGAACTCGATGCCCTGACCGATGCGGTTCGGGCCCGACCCCAGGATCAGCACCTTGGGGCGGTCCGTCTGCGGCGCGATCTCACTCGTCGCCGCGGGGTCCAACTCGTAGGAGCTGTAGTGGTAGGGCGTCTTGGCCTCGAACTCCGCCGCGCAGGTGTCGACGGTCTTGTACACCGGTCGCACACCCAGCCCGGTGCGGAAGGCACGGACCGCGTCCTCGTCCGCGAGGTCGGCGTCACCGCCGGCCTTGCGCAGAGCCGCGATCTGCCGGTCCGAGAGTCCGTTGCTCTTGGCCACGCGGAGGGTGAACTCGTCGAGGGTGCTCGCGTCGCGCACCTCGTGGCCCACCTGCCGGATGCCGTCCAACTCGGCGAGGAACCACGGGTCGATGGAGGTGACCTCGTACAGCTTCTCGATGCTCACACCCGCCTCGAGCAGCAGCATCAGCTTGTACATGCGGCCGTCGCGGGCGACGGCGACGTCCGCGAGCAGGGCGTCGACGTCGATCTCGGACGGATCCGGCCGGTCGGCCTCGGTCCAGAACCCAGCGGACTTGTTCTCGAGCGAGCGCATCACCTTGCCGAACGCCTCGGCATAGCTGCGGCCCAGGCTCATCGCCTCACCGACCGACTTCATGGTGGTGGTGAGGGTGTCGTCGGCTCCCGGGAACTTCTCGAACGCGAAGCGCGGTGCCTTGACGACCACGTAGTCGAGGGCCGGCTCGAACGCGGCGGGCGTCTCCTTGGTGATGTCGTTGGTGATCTCGTCGAGCGAGTAGCCGATCGCCAGCTTGGCGGCCATCTTCGCGATCGGGTATCCGGTGGCCTTGGATGCGAGGGCCGACGACCGCGACACCCGCGGGTTCATCTCGATGACGACGAGCCTGCCGTCGCGCGGATCCTGCGCGAACTGGATGTTGCATCCGCCGGTGTCGACGCCGACCTCGCGGAGAATGGCGATGGAGAGGTCGCGCATGATCTGGTACTCGCGGTCGGTCAGCGTCATGGCCGGGGCGACGGTGATCGAGTCGCCGGTGTGCACACCGACCGGATCGACGTTCTCGATGGAGCAGATGACGACGACGTTGTCCTTGTTGTCGCGCATCAGCTCCAGCTCGAACTCCTTCCAGCCGAGGATGGACTCCTCGATCAGGACGTTCGCGGTGGGCGAGGCGGCCAGACCGCCTCCTGCGATGCGGTCGAGGTCGGCCTCGTCGTAGGCCATGCCGGAGCCGAGTCCGCCCATGGTGAACGACGGCCGCACGACCACCGGGTAGCCGAGTTCGGCGACCGTCGCATGGACCTCGTCCATCGTGTGGCACACACGCGACCGCGCGCTCTCACCGCCGACCTTGGTGACGATGTCCTTGAACATCTGACGGTCCTCGCCGCGCTGAATGGCGTCGAAGTCCGCGCCGATCAGCTCGATGTCGTACTTGGCGAGGATCCCCTGATCGTGCAGGCCGACGGCCGCGTTGAGTGCGGTCTGTCCGCCGAGCGTCGCGAGGACGGCGTCGATCGGATGGCCCGCGGCGGCCTCGGTCTGGATGACCTTCTCGATGTACTGCGGCGTGATCGGCTCGACGTAGGTGGCGTCGGCGAACTCCGGGTCGGTCATGATCGTGGCCGGGTTCGAGTTGACCAGCGAGACCCGCAGGCCTTCGGCCTTGAGGACGCGGCATGCCTGGGTGCCCGAGTAGTCGAACTCGCAGGCCTGGCCGATGACGATCGGGCCGGACCCGATCACCAGAACGTGGGAGAGGTCTGTACGGCGCGGCATTACGAGCGGCTTCCTTCCATTGCGGAGGTTTCCATGACATGGACGAACTTGTCGAAGAGGTTGGCGGCGTCGTGCGGTCCCGACGCGGCTTCCGGGTGGTACTGGACCGAGAACGCCTTGCCGGACATCAGTTCCACACCCTCGACGACGCCGTCGTTGGCGCAGACGTGCGAGACGCGAGCGCGACCGAGGTCGGTGTCGAACTCCTCGCCCGCCTCGCCTTCGAGGGCGAATCCGTGATTCTGCGCGGTGATCGCGACGCGGCCGGTGGCGGTGTCGAGCACCGGGATGTTGATGCCGCGGTGGCCGAACTTCAGCTTGTAGGTGCTGCGACCGAAGGCGCGGCCCATGATCTGGTTGCCGAAGCAGATGCCGAACGTCGGCAGACCCGAGTCGATGATCTCGCTGGTCAGTCCGACGACGCGGTCGGTGGTGATCGGGTCGCCGGGGCCGTTCGAGAGGAAGAAGCCGTCGGCGCCGATCGCGCGGATGTCGTCGTAGGTCGCGGTGCTCGGAAGCACGTGGACCTCGACACCGCGGGCCGCGAGCATGCGCGGGGTGTTCGCCTTGATGCCGAGATCGAGCGCTGCGACCTTGAACCGGGCCTCTCCGCCCGCGGCCTCGACCACATACGGCTCGGTGGTGCTGACCTCGGCGGAGAGGTCCGCACCCGCCATCGACGGCTGCGACCGCACGGTCTCGACCATGTCGTCGACGGTGCCGACGGCGTCGCCGGAGAAGATGCCCGCGCGCATCGCGCCGCTGTCACGAAGGACGCGGACCACGGCGCGGGTGTCGATGCCCGCGATGCCGACGATGTGCTGGCCGATCATCTCGTCCTCGAGCGAGGAGCCCGCTCGCCAGTTGGAGACGCGACGTGTCGGGTTGCGGACCGCGTAGCCCGAGACCCAGATCTGACCCGGGTCCTTGTGGTCGATGAAGTCGGCGGACCACCGGACGGCGGACCGCTTGCCGAGCAGGCTCTCGCTGTCCTCGGTGTTCCAGCCGGTGTTGCCGATCTGCGGTGCCGTCGCGACCAGGATCTGCCGGTGGTAGCTCGGATCGGTCAGGGCCTCCTGATAGCCGGTCATCGCGGTGCAGAACACCGCCTCGCCGAAGGTCTGTCCGGTGGCTCCGAATGACTGGCCGGTGAATACCTGTCCGTTCTCCAGCACCAGTACCGCTCTGCTCATCACTTGTCTCTCTTCTTCGTCTTCTTGGTGCGGGATTGAAGTTCATCCGCGGCTTCGAGCTCGCGGAAGGCCTGTTCGGTGATCTCGTCGTAGGCCTCGACCCACTCCGGGTAGATCGACTTGTCGTCGGCGCGCAGGCCCGAATCCACCTGGGTGCCGGTCGGCAGCGTCCATCGGATCACCAGGACGCCGTCGCGGCTCATCGCTTTACCCGCGAGCCCGCGCTCGGTGCGGACCGCGACGATCGACTCCTCGGGGATCCAGATCTGCGACGCCCCCGACCGCTCGATCAGCAGACCGTCCGGGTACGCCGACAACTGCGCGCTCGCGCGGTCGCCGAAGTCGCCGACGGCGACGCGGTTCTGCCAGCTGGGCGCGAGGGTGCTGCCGAGGTACAGCCCGGTGTGCGGGCCGCGGAGGCGCTCACCGAGGACGGCGGGGGCGACCGGCAGCTCGCCGACGATCTCCGACTGCCTGCGCCCGCGGTTGCGCCATCCGCGGACGACCAACGCGACCAGTGTCAACCACACGGCCAGCGCGATCAGCGTGATCACGACGTAGTACAGCACGTTGTTCACAGCCACTCACCCGCGCCGCCATTGGGCGTGACGTTCGACAGCCCGTCGCGCTGAGCCGTGACCCGGCCGCGCAGGAGCGTCGTCAGCACCGTGCCGGGCAGCGTCATCGAGTCGTACGGCGTGTTGTCCGATCGGCTGGCGAGCTCCTCCCCCTTGACTGTCCACGCCTGCTCCGGGTCGACGATCGTCAGGTTCGCCGGTTCGCCGACCTCGATCGGACGCCCCTGGTCGTCGAGACCGACGATCTGCGCGGGTCGTTCGCTCATCACGCGGGCGACGCCGCGCCAGTCGAGCAGGTCGGCGTTCACCATCGTCTCCACGACGATCGACAATGCGGTCTCCAGCCCGAGCATGCCGGGACGGGCCTGCGAGAACTCGCAGCACTTCTCCTGCGAGGCGTGCGGGGCGTGGTCGGTCGCGACGCAGTCGATGACGCCCTCGGCGAGCGCGGCGCGCAGCGCCAGCTTGTCGCTCTCCTCGCGCAGCGGCGGGTTGACCCGGTTGACGCCGTCGTAGGTCTCCAGCCGCGAGTCGTCGAGCAGCAGGTGATGCGGCGTCACTTCGGCCGTCACCTCGATGCCCTGCGTGCGGGCCCACCGAAGCAGTTCGACGGTGCCGGCCGTGGACGCGTGCGCGATGTGGACACGAGCGCCCGCGTCACGGGCCAGGAGTGCGTCCCGGGCGACGATCGACTCCTCGGCCGCGCGCGGCCAGCCCGCCAGGCCGAGCCGCGCGGCGGTCGGACCGTCGTGCGCGACGGAACCGACGGTGAGCCGGGGGTCCTCGGAGTGCTGGGAGATGAGCACGCCGAGTCCCTTCGAGTACTCGAGCGCGCGCTTCATGATGACCGGATCGTGGACGCACTTGCCGTCGTCGCTGAAGAGCTTCACCTTGGCGGCGCCGTCGGCCATCATGCCCATCTCGGCGAGCTGCTCGCCCGCGAGCCCGACCGTCACCGCACCCACCGGATGCACGTCGACGAGGCCGACCTCCCGGCCGAGCCGCCACACGTGGTCGGTGATGGTCGCATTGTCGGCGACGGGTGCGGTGTTCGCCATCGCGAAGACCGCGGTGTAGCCGCCGCGCGCGGCGGCCCGCGATCCCGACTCGACGGTCTCGGTGTCTTCTCGGCCCGGCTCACGCAGATGCGTGTGCAGGTCGACGAAACCCGGGAGCAGGATGTTGCCGCCGCCTTCGACGACCTCGGCGCCGTCGGGCGCGGCGAGGTCGTGGCCGATCTCGGTGATCACTCCGGCGGTGACGGCGACGTCGACGGGCTCGCCTTCACCGTAGGGACGGACGTTCTTGATGAGCACCGAACCGGTGGCGGCCACTACTGCTCTCCTCCAGTCTGGATGTTGGCTGTCGATTGAAAGGTCTCGTCGGCGCCGGCCAGCAGCCGGAACAGCACGGCCATCCGGACGTGGACGCCGTTGCGGACCTGCTCGAGCACCGCGGCCTCGGATCGATCGGCGACGTCGAAGCCGATCTCCATGCCGCGCAGCATCGGTCCGGGGTGCAGCACCACGGCGTCGTCGCCGAGCAGTGCCATCCGGGCGCTGTTGAGTCCGTAGCGGACCGAGTACTCACGCGAGCTCGGGAAGAATCCGCCGTTCATGCGCTCGGCCTGGACTCGCAGCATCATCACCGCGTCGAGCGCGGGCAGTTCGGCGTCCAGGCTGGTCGACACCCGGACCGGCCAGGTCTCGACGCCGGTCGGCAGCAGCGTGGGCGGCGCGATGAGGACGACCTCGGCGCCGAGGGTGGCGAGGAGCAGCGCATTCGACCGTGCGACGCGCGAGTGCAGGATGTCGCCGACGATGCCGATGCGCCGGCCGTTCAGCGAGCCGAGACGCTGGCGCAGGGTGTACGCGTCGAGCAGCGCCTGTGTCGGGTGCTCGTGCGTGCCGTCGCCGGCGTTGATCACGGACGGACCCGTGGTCGGCAGTCCGGTGATGTCGGTGCCGTCGTTGGTCCAGCGAGCGATCTGGGCGGCCGCGCCCGATGCCGGGTGCCGGACGATCAGCGCGTCGGCGCCGGCGGCGCGCAGGGTCTTCGCGGTGTCCCGCAGCGATTCGCCCTTGTTGACCGAGGAACTCGAGGCGCTGACGTTGATCACGTCCGCACTCATCCACTTCCCGGCCACCTCGAAGGAGACGCGGGTACGTGTCGAGTTCTCGTAGAAGACCGTCATGACCGTCCGGCCGCGCAGCGTCGGCAGCTTGCGGACCTCGCGGCCGGCGAGCGCCTGCTCGAAGCGCTGCGCCTCGTCGAGGATGTCGATCGCGTCGTCGTGCGACAGGTCAGCGGTGGAGAGCAGGTGCTTCATCGCAGCACCACCTCGTCGACACCGTCGTGTTCGTTCAGGTGGACCTCGACGTCCTCGTCGCGCGAGGTCGGCACGTTCTTGCCGACGTAGTCCGCGCGCAGCGGCAGCTCGCGGTGACCGCGGTCGACGAGCACCGCGAGCTGTACCGAGGACGGGCGGCCGAGGTCGCGCAGCGCGTCGAGGGCCGCGCGCACCGTCCGGCCGGAGAAGAGGACGTCGTCGACAAGGATCACCAGCGCGCCGTCGACGCCGCCCTCGGGGACGAGCGTGCGCTCGAGCGGTCGGTGCGGCTTGTCGCGGAGGTCGTCGCGGTAGAGCGTGATGTCGAGGTACCCGGTCGGCACCTGGACTCCGGAGAACTCGGCGATCCGCTCTGCCAGCCGCACGGCGAGCGAGGTGCCGCGGGTGGGAATGCCGATGAGGAGGACCCGCTGCGCACCGGGTGCGTCCAGCGCGGTCTTCTCGATGACCTGATGCGCCATGCGCGCTACGGTGCGCCCGACGTCTGAAGCGTCCAGCAATACGCGCTCTGGGCGCGCACCATCGACCGGCGGAGCCAAGTCGACCTCCTTCTCCGCCTCACTGGACGGGTCGTTAAAGGAAATTCTCTTGTCGCGAGTGGAGCTTGCGCTCGGTGAAGCAGTCTACTCCGCCGAAGCGGCCGCCCGAACCTGCGGGGCGAGTTCGGCGACCTTGCCGAGGACGCCGTTGACGAACGACGGCGAGTCGTCCGTCGAGAGCTCCTTCGCGAGCTCGACGGCCTCGTCGAGGACGACGTCGATGTCGACGTCGTTCGCGTACAGCAGTTCCCAGACGGCCAACCGCAGGATGGCGCGGTCGACCGCCGGGAGCCGATGCAGCTTCCAGTTCTCGAGATGCGACTCGATCACGGCGTCCACCTGTGAGGCGTCCACAGTGACCCCTTCGACGACGCGCACGGTGTAGTCGTACATCGTGCCGACGCTGTCGTCGCTGGGGTAGATCTCACGCCGTTCGGCGATCAGCTGGGTGGCCTTGACGTTCTTGGCTTCCGCCTCGAACAGCAGATCCACCGCGCGCTTGCGCGCCTTGTGGCGAGTACCGGGCTTCTTCACGTGATGCTTGGCTTTCCGGTCAGCTGTTGACGCGACCGAGGTAATTGCCGTCGCGCGAATCGATCTTCAGCTTGTCGCCGGTGTTGATGAACAGCGGGACCTGGACCTCGGCGCCGGTCTCCAGCGTCGCGGGCTTGCTGCCACCGGTCGAACGGTCGCCCTGCAGACCCGGATCGGTGTGCTGGACCACCAGCTCGACGGTGACCGGGAGCTCGACGAACAGCGGGGCTCCCTCGTGGGTGGCGACCTGGACGGTCATGTTCTCCAGGAGGAAGCGGGCGCCGTCGCCGATGGTCTCCGGCGTGATGTTGATCTGGTCGTAGGTCTCGCCGTCCATGAAGACGAAGTCGGACCCGTCCTTGTACAGGTAGGTCATGTCACGACGGTCGACGGTCGCGGTCTCCACCTTGACGCCGGCGTTGAAGGTCTTGTCGACGATCTTGCCCGAGAGGACGTTCTTGATCTTGGTGCGCACGAAGGCGGGGCCCTTGCCCGGCTTGACGTGCTGGAACTCCTGGATCTGCCAGAGCTGGTCGCCGTCCATCTTGAGGACGAGGCCGTTCTTGAAGTCGGCGGTCGACGCCATATGTGTTGTCTCCTCGGAATGTCACAGGACGCGGAGCGTCCTCGGTGTAGTCGTCAGCAATCGCGGTCCGGCATCGGCGACCACCAGGGTGTCTTCGATCCGCACACCGCCTCGCCCGGGCAGATAGATTCCGGGCTCGACGGTGACCGTTGCGCCGACAGGCAGTGTACCGCTCGCCGCGGCTCCGATTCCCGGACCTTCGTGGATCTCCAGACCCACGCCGTGCCCCAGGCCGTGCACGTAATAGTCGCCGTACCCGGCTGCCACGATCACGTCGCGGGCCGCGGCGTCGATCGAAGCCAGGTCCGCGCCCGGGGCTGACGCGTCGCGTCCGGCTCGCTGGGCCGAGGCGACGATCTCGTAGATCTCCCGCTGCCAGTCCTGTGGCTCGCCGAGCACGAACGTGCGCGTCATATCGGAATGATACCCGCGGGACACCGCCCCGAAATCGATCTTGACCAGGTCACCTGCCTGCAGCACGTCGTCGGTCGGCCGGTGGTGCGGGATCGCCGAGTTCGCTCCGGCGGCGACGATCGTCTCGAACGCGATCGCATCCGCGCCGAGCGCGAACATCTCCCACTCCAGATCGCGCGCGACCTGGCGTTCGGTCCGGCCCGCCGCGATCGCCCCGCGCCCGATGAGGGCGGCGAGCGCGTCGTCGCCGATCCGGCACGCCGACGTGATGAACTCCACTTCCGCCGGGTCCTTCACCTCGCGCAGTCGTTCGACGACGGCGCGCACCGGAACCAGCTCCGCGCCGCCCGCCTCGGCCACCCGCTTCAGGTCTGCGAACTCCGAGACGGACATCGCATCGCCTTCGATCGCCACGCGCAGTCCGGGCCGTCGGGTCAGGGCGTACTCCAGTAGCGCCTTCGGGCAGTCGCGAGCGATCTCGGCGGCCAGGTCCGGCGACTGCGCAGCGACCTGCGACACGTATCTGCCGTCGGTCGAGATCCTGTCGGCGTGACGGTCGTCGGCGTCCGCCCAGACGATGACGGCTCCGTTACTTCCGGTGAATCCTGTTAGATAACGCACGTTCACCAGGTTCGATACCAGAATCGCGTCTGCACCGCCGGTGTCTGTGCGTGCTCCGAGCGCAGTGGACACGCGTGCACGGCGGGCGGCGTTCACCGCCGTGGCCTGCGCGTCGTCGCGCGCTTCCTGCATGTCAGCGTTGTTGAACATGTTCCTCCCCGGTATGGTGCTCCCATGAGTTCGTGGCTTCTGCGTGGCGCCGTGATGTCGATTGTGCACATCGCCGCCCGAATCATTCTCGGTGTCGTCGTCATCACTGCACCTCTGTCCTCACCGCTCGGCCGGTGGCTGGCCATCATCGCGGTGATCCTGGTCGCCGTGATCTGGGGTGGTTTCGACGGAATCCGGGACGCTCGCGCGCACCCCGATCCCGACGACTACGAGGATCTCACGATGCGCTGGCTGAAGGCCGGTCTGGTCGCGGCGGTCGTCTCCTGCCTGGTCTGCTGGATCCTCGGCACCCTGTGGCTCAACGGCATCGGTCAGGCGTCCTTCTGGATCGAGATGACCGCGGGCGTCTCGTTCATCACGCTGATCGTGTACCTGCCCGCCTTCTTCGGCGTGAGCCTGGGACGATTCTTCGTCCGCCGCGACCAGCGTAAGGCCGAACTCGCCGCAGAAGAGGCCGCCGAGGCGCAGACCGAACAGCTCCAGGCCACCGCCTGACTGCACGAACCACTGACACGGCTCGGGCCGGGAACCGCACAGGTTCCCGGCCCGATTCGTGTGTCCGGCGTTCGGGTACAGCAGGGTTCGGCTACAGCATGATCGGGGCGCCCCCGGGCTTGCCGCCCGAGGCGACCGCCGAATAGGCGGCGGCGATCAGCGACGGATCCGGTGCCTCGAGGCGGCCCGGCTTCGCGAGTCCGTCGAGCACCACGAAGCGGAGCATGCCCGAACGGTTCTTCTTGTCGCCGGCCATCGTCTTGAGGAGTTCGCCGAGCGCGTCCTCGTCGTAGGTCGTCGGCAGGCCGACGAGTTCGAGGATCCGTCGATGCCGGTCCGCGGTCTCGTCGTCGAGGCGACCGGCGAGCCGGCCGAGTTCCGCCGCGAACACCATGCCCACCGAGATCGCCGCTCCGTGACGCCACTTGTAGCGCTCCCGGCGCTCGATCGCGTGTCCGAGGGTGTGACCGTAGTTGAGGATCTCGCGCAGCGACGACTCCTTCAGGTCCGCCGACACGACATCCGCCTTGACCTGGACCGATCGACGGATCAGCTCCGGCAGCACTGCGCCCTTGGGGTCGAGCGCTGCTGCGGGATCGGCCTCGATCATGTCGAGGATCACCGGATCGGCGATGAACCCGGTCTTGATGACCTCCGCGAGGCCCGCGACGACCTCGTTGTGCGGCACGGTCTCCAGGGTGGCGAGATCGATCAGCACGGCGTCGGGCTCATGGAACGAGCCGACCAGGTTCTTTCCCGCGTCGGTGTTGATCCCCGTCTTGCCGCCGACGGCGGCGTCGACCATCGCCAGCAGCGTGGTCGGAACGTGGATCACCCCGACGCCCCGCATCCAAGTGGCCGCGGCGAATCCGGCGAGGTCGGTCGCCGCGCCACCGCCGAGGCTGATCACCTTGTCGTTCCGCATCATGCCGATGCGCCCGAACACCTCCCAGCAGAACGAGGCGACCGACAGGTCCTTGCCCTCTTCGGCGTCCGGGATCTCGACGCGATGCGCGTCGAACCCGCGTTCGGCGAGGTACTCGCGGATCTGCTCGGCCGTCGCCTTCAGCGTCGGCTGGTAGATGATGGTGATGCGGTCGGCGCCCTGGGCCGCCTCGGCGACGTCGGACAGCAGTCCGCGCCCGATCGTCACCTCGTAGGGGCTGGCGGCTCGGACCGCCACCTTCACCGGTTCAGTCAACCCTGATCACTCCTCTGCCTGTTCAGTGGTTCTTACTGCGTGGTTCGCGGCCGTCTCGCAGGCCGACCCGGACGTCCTCGACGACGGTCGCCGGATCACGATCGGCATCCACCACCACGGTCGCCACCGCGCGATACGTCGGCTCACGCCGAGCCAGCAGTTCGGCGTACCGGGCAGCCGGATCGGCGTCGGCGAGTAGCGGCCGGTCGCTCCCGGCGACTCGCGCGAAACCCGCTGCCGCGGAGATCTGCAGGTACACCACGTCGTGGCCGCTCACCGCGGCCCGGACGGCCTCGGTCATCACCGCTCCCCCGCCCAGCGACACCACGCCGCCGCCCGCGAGCACATCGGCGACGACGGTCGCCTCCACGCGCCGGAACTCCGTCTCCCCGTCGGTAGCGAAGATCTCCGGAATTGTTTTGCCGCAACGCCTCTCGATCTCGGCGTCAGTGTCGATGAACGTCGCGCCGATCGCCTCCGCGAGGGCGCGGCCCACGGTCGACTTGCCCGAGCCCATCGGCCCGACGAGGACGACCGACCGAGCGGTCACGGCTGCGGTCGCGGCGGCCGTGC
The DNA here is from genome assembly GCF_000192435.1 of Gordonia neofelifaecis NRRL B-59395. Lineage (GTDB taxonomy): Bacteria > Actinomycetota > Actinomycetes > Mycobacteriales > Mycobacteriaceae > Gordonia > Gordonia neofelifaecis. The sequence goes on along the minus strand of NZ_AEUD01000003.1, from coordinate 47,794 downwards.
CTCGATCGAGTCGAGGTAGCCGCGAAGGTTCGCCGCGGTCTCGGCGGCCGAGTCGCCGCCGAACTTCTCCAGCGCCGCCTGAGCGAGCACGAGCGCCACCATCGCCTCGGCCACGACCCCGGCGGCCGGGACCGCGCACACGTCGCTGCGCTGATGGATCGCGGTGGCGGGTTCGCCGGTCGACATGTCGATGGTCGACAGGGCGCGCGGCACCGTGGAGATCGGCTTCATGGCGGCGCGCACGCGGATGCTCTCACCGTTGGTCATGCCGCCCTCCAGGCCGCCCGCACGATTCGTGGAACGCAGCACGCCGTCCGCGCCCGGCACCATCTCGTCGTGGGCCTCGCTGCCGCGTCGGCGGGCCGTTTCGAAGCCGTCGCCGACCTCGACGCCCTTGATGGCCTGAATGCCCATCAGCGCGCCGGCGAGTCGGGCGTCGAGACGCGACTCACCGCTCACATGGGAGCCCAGCCCGATCGGGACGCCGGTGGCGATGACCTCGACGACTCCGCCGAGGGTGTCGCCGTCACGCTTGGCGGCCTCGATCTCGTCGATCATCGACTGCTCGGCATCCTTGCCGAATGCACGCACCGGGCTGGCGTCGATCGCCTCGAGATCGCGGTAGGCGGGGGTGGGACCGGTGTACGGCTCACTCGCGCCGATCGAGATGACGTGCGAGACGATCTCGATGCCGAACACCTGGCGCAGGAAGTTGCGGGCCACGGTACCCGCGGTGACGCGCGCAGCGGTCTCGCGGGCGCTCGCCCGCTCCAGGACCGGACGGGCGTCGTCGAAGCCGTACTTGAGCATGCCCGAGTAGTCGGCGTGGCCCGGACGGGGACGGGTCAGCGCCGCATTGCGCGCACTGCCCTCGAGCTCGTCGGCGTCGACGGGATCGGCCGACATGACCTGCTCCCACTTGGGCCACTCGGTGTTCCCGATCTCCACGGCCACAGGGCCGCCCATGGTGAGTCCGTGGCGGACGCCGCCGACCATGGTCACCTGGTCGGCCTCGAACTTCATTCGGGCACCGCGGCCGTAGCCCAGTCGACGACGAGCCAACTGCTCGGCGATATCGGACGAGGTGATCTCCACTCCGGCGACCATGCCCTCGACAAGGGCCACCAGGGCCGGGCCATGGGATTCTCCGGCAGTTATCCAGCGCAACACAATGAGCAATTCTTCCAGAAGCGCGAAGCGATGGCACAGTCAGGACCTCGTCGCGGCATCAGCCGTACCTCAGCACCGTCATCAGGGCCGTCGCGGCCGCCAGCGCCGGACCGTGCGGCAGCGTCCGCCGTCGTGCGACGGCGCACGCGACCAACGACGCCACCGCCGCTGCGGCCACCAGGAACGCGGCCGACGCCGGATCGGACACGAGCGCACCGCAGGGCGCCGCAAGCTTGACGTCGCCGCCACCGCAGTTCCGCGCGAGGAACGCGATCAGATACGGAGCCGTGGCGGTCACGACGGCGAGGACGACTCGCGTGTCGGCGAGCGCCGCACCCGCCGCCGGCACGACCGCCGGGATCACGAGCGTATTCGGGATCCGGCCGGTGCGCGCATCGACGACGGCCACGATCGCCAGCCAGGAGACGGCCGGCCACGGCATGAACGGGAGCCATTGCATGCAGCGAGCGTCCCCCGACGACGCACCCGGAGACCAGAGCGCCGTCCACAGGCGCAGGCGTGGCCCGCGTGACTACAGGCCGACCGCCGCGGCCATCGCCGCCTTCGGCGCCTGGCGGCCGGTGAACTGCTCCACCTGGCTGTACGCCTGGTTCAGCAGCATCACGAGTCCGCCGACCACCGTGCCGCCCGCCGCCGAGACCGCTGCGGCGAGCGGAGTGGGCCACGGGTCGTAGATGACGTCGACCAGTCGCCCGGTGCCGATCACCGCGGGGATCAGCGATTCCGCGGCCGGCGCGGGAACCGTCGAGACGGTCACATCAGCCTCCGCACAGGCCGACCGCAGCACCGCGTCCGCGTCGAACCCGATCACCCGGGCCGACATCCCCAGCTTCTCGGCGAGTTCGAGGACGCCGGCGGCCCGCTCCGCGCTGCGCGCGACCACCGACACCTCGTCGACGCCCGCCTCGGCGAGCGCCGCGACCGTCGGCAGGGCCGTGCCACCCGCCCCGATCACCACCGCGCGTGCCGCGGTGGCGGGCACTCCGGCGGCGGCCAGCGCTCCGGTCATGCCGTCCACGTCCGTGCAGTCGGCGCGCCAGCCGTCGGCGGTCCGCACCAGGGTGTTCGCCGAACCGATGAGCTCCGCTCGGCGCGTGCGCTCATCGGCGAACGCGAGGGCGGCGAGCTTACCGGGCATCGTCACCGAGAACCCGACCCACTCCGGGCCCGAACCACCCACCCGCGCGGCCAACTCGTCGGCGCCGGTGTCGATCGCGTCGTACGTCCAGCCGTCCAGCCCGAGCGCGGCATACGCGGCTCGATGCACGGCGGGTGACTTCGAATGCGTCACCGGCGATCCCAGGACCGCGGCCTTGCGCGGACCGATCCCCCGCGCCGCGCCGTCCGTCATGCGCATCCGGTGGTCAGCAGCTTGTTGTCGCAGGCCACCTGACGGTTCTTCTTATGCTGGTCGAAGGTCTTGGCGAACAGCGTCGTGCCGTCCTTGTCGACGGTCACGAAGTACAGCCAGTCACCCTGCGCGGGATTCATCGTCGCGTGCAGCGCCCGCTCGCCGACCGCGCCGATCGGGGTGATCGGCAGGCCATCGTGCTGGTAGGTGTTCCAGGCGTTCTCGTCCTTGTACGCGTCACCGAAGACGTCGATGTTCGTGACCCTCGCCGTGTAGTTCGCGGTCGAGTCCATCTCCAGGCGCTGATCGGCCTTGAGCCGGTTCAGGATCACGCGGGAGACCTTCGGGAAGTCCTCGTCCTTGCGGGCCTCACGTTCGACGATCGACGCCGTGACCAGCGTCTGATACGGCGTCAATCCGGTGTTGTTGTCCGACTCCAGGCCCCATGCGGTGAAGCGCTTGTCCGAGTTCGTGATCAGCGTGCGCAGCAGTTCGACGGCGTTCATCCGCGGATCGAGGTCCTCCCACGCGCCCGACGCGATGAGTCCTTCGATGCGGCGGTGATCCTGGCCGAGCCGATTGAACGCCTCCAGTGCCCACGACGGGATCCCGAGTTCGCTCGCGCTGGCCGTCGAGGCGGCCTTCACCAGGTCCTCGACGCTCACGCCGTACGTGCGGTCGTCGGTCTTCACCGTCGTCGCATCGGAGATGCGCTGGAAGATGCCGGGCGTCGTCTTGCCGTCGACGCCCTCCTTGGTGTCGAGCTGCAGCCCCTCGGGAACGACCATGAATCCGACGCGATTGCTGCTGCCCTGCATCTTCTCGACGGCGGCCTGCGCCGAGATCCCCTTCGGCAGGTTGTAGAAGCCCGCGGCGACCGTGTCGTTGCCCGTGGCGTTGACGAAGGCCTTCCGGCTGCCGACGACGCCCGCATCGGTGAGGGTGTCACCGATGTCCCGAACGGTCGCGTCACTCTGCACCTCGACCAACGCGGAACCGTGGCCGGTGGTGCTGCTGTAGTCGGTACTCGAATCGAAGACGCCGAGCGCCTTCAGCGCGAAGCCCGCCAACACCAGGATCAGCACCAGCAGGATCGCGACGATGCTGACGATGACCTTGCGGTTGCGCTTACGCGCGGGCATCGGGCGATCGGCGATGTCGTCGTCGATCGGCGAATAGTCGACGGCGGGGTGGTCCTCGACGTCGATCTCGGGCGCAGCACCGGCCGCGGGCACATACACCGGATCGGCGCGGCCGGCCGGCTCATAGGCGGGCGTCTCGTACGCGGGCGCGGGCGCCTCGTACCGAGCGTGCGCCCCGGTCGTCTCCCCCGCATGCTCGGTCCACGTCGGAGCCTGCGCGACCGGCTCGTCGTGCGTCGCGTCGAGGATGTCGAAGAGTCCGGTCGGCTCCGACTGCGGCGGCGGAGGCGGCGGCTCCTGAAGATGCCGCGCGGGCGGATTCACGATGGTCGGCGGATCGTAGGACCGCGGCGAGGTCCGGGGCTCGGTGAAGCTCAGGCCCTCGACCTCCGTCGGCCGGTACTGCACCTGAAAATACGGAGACGGCTCACCGGCCGGCGGTTCTGGTGTCCGGTACTCGATGGTTGGGTCCGGCAGCGAATCACCGACCCGGACGATCGGAATGCTCCCTGTCGTCGTCGGATCGCCGGGTGCGCGCCGGCGTCGATGCCGGTTCCCCGACTGACCGGAACCCATCGACTCCGCGAAGTACCTGCGCCGGTCGCCGTCGGACGGCTGTCGTCCGCCGGGTCCGTCACTGCGCGGGTCGTCGTGGTCAGACACTTGAGAGAATCCTCCTCATCGGCTGGCGGCTCATCGTTGGGCGTCGAGCCATCCCTGAAGGATAGCCACAGCCGCAGCCTGATCTATGACGGCACGCGCGTCTTTGGCCTTCACTCCAGACGCTCGCAGCGCGGTCGTCGCCGTGACTGTGGTGAGTCTCTCGTCGTAGAACTCGATCGAGACGCCCTCGGCCTCGGAAGCCAGCTGTCTGCCGAAGTACCGAGCGGCGCGGACCGCCGGCCCCTCCTCGCCGCGCAGCGTGCGCGGGAGGCCGATCACCACACCGACGGCGTCGTACTCGGTGATGAGATCGACGATCCTGGCGACGTCCGCGCCGTCCTTACTGCGTCGCACCGTTTCGACCGGGGTCGCCAGGATCCCGTCGGGATCGCAGACCGCGACCCCGACTCGAACGCTTCCGACGTCGATGGCGATACGACGACCGCGAGGCTCGATCACCGGCCGCCGACGACCTCGCGCAGTCGGACCAGCGCCGCATCGATGCCCGCGGCGTCGGTTCCCGAACCCTGCGCCAGGTCCGGCTTGCCGCCGCCCCGACCCGCGACGATCGGCGCGACCTCCTTCACCAGGTCACCGGCCTTGATACCCGAGCCCCGCGCCGCATCGGTGGTGCCGATCGCGAACGGGACCTTGCCGTCGACGGCGGAGAACAGTGCGACGACCGCATTGCGGTCCGCGATACGTCCGCGCAGATCGGTCACCAGACCGCGAAGACCGTTCGCGTCGACGCCGTCGGCCACCCGCGCGGCGACGACGAGCGTGTCGCCGACGGTGGCACCCTCGTCGATCAGCCCAGACACGGCGGCACGAGCCTGCTCGGCGCGCAACGACTCGACGGCCTTCTCCGCCTCCTTGAGCTTGAGGACGAGCTGCTCCACCCGGTCCGGTACCTCCTCGGAGGGCACCTTCAGGGACGCCGCGAGGCCTGCCATCAACGCGCGCTCGCGCGAGAGGTAGCGGAACGAGTCCATGCCGACATACGCCTCGACGCGACGCGTGCCCGAACCTACGGACGACTCGCCGATGACGGTGATCGGACCGATCTGCGCCGAGCTGGCGACGTGCGTGCCGCCGCACAGCTCCATCGAGAACGGGCCGCCGATCTCCACCACTCGGACACGGTCACCGTAGTTCTCGCCGAACAGCGCCATCGCACCCATCGACTTCGCCTTCGCGAGATCGGTCTCGAAGGTGTTGACCGCGAAGTTCGACTCGACCGCCTGATTCGCGATCTGCTCGATCTCGTCACGCTGCGCATCGGTGAGACCGGTGCCCGCATGGAAGTCGAACCGCAGGTAGCCCGGGCGGTTGAGCGAACCCGCCTGCGTCGCAGTCGGTCCGAGCACCTGGCGGAGGGCGGCGTGCACCATGTGCGTGCCCGAATGGCCCTGCGTCGCGCCGTGCCGCCAGCCGGCGTCCACCGACGCGAGCACCTCGTCGCCCTCGACGATCTCGCCCTCGTCGACGACCACCTTGTGCAGCCAGACCTTCTTACCGACCTTCTGCACATCCTTGACCGCCAGACGCACACCGTCACCGGTGGTGATGGTTCCGCGGTCGGCCATCTGACCGCCGGCCTCCGCATACAGCGGGCTGCGGTCGAGGATCAGCTCGAGCTCGGTACCCGGCGCCGCCGATCGCACGCGCTGACCGCCGGCCACGAGTCCGAGGACCCGTGCCTCCGACACCAGCTCGTCGAAGCCGGTGAACTCGGTGGCGCCGCGGTCGAGGAACTCGCGGTAGACCGAATGATCGGCGTGCGAGGACTTCCGCGCACTTGCATCGGCCTTCGCGCGGGCGCGCTGCTCGCCCATCAGCTCCTTGAAGCCGTCACGATCGACCTCGAGACCCGCTTCGGCCGCCATCTCCAAGGTCAGGTCGATCGGGAAACCGTACGTGTCGTGCAGGGTGAACGCGTCGGTGCCGCTGATCGACGAGCTGCCCGCCTTCTTGGTGGCGTCGGCCGCCTCCGAGAACAGCTTCGACCCCGCGGCCAGGGTGCGCGCGAAGGTGGTCTCCTCCGCCACCGCCACCGAGACGATGTGCGTGCGCTGCTGCTCCAACTCCGGATACGACGGACTCATCACGTCGATCACCTCGGAGATGATCCGCTCCATCGTCGGGTTCGCGGCGCCCCGACCATCGGGCCCGCTCACTTCGTTCCCGGCGCCCAGCAACCGAATGGACCGCACGATGCGACGCAACAGCCGACGCAGCACGTAGCCGCGACCGTCGTTCGCCGGAACCACACCGTCACCGATGAGCATCGCCGCGGTGCGCGCGTGGTCGGCGATCACGCGGAACCGGACGTCGTCCTCGTGGTTGCCCGCACCGTATGCGCGACCGGTCAGTTCGGCGGCGAGATCGATGATCGGCTTCATCAAGTCGGTCTCGTACACGTTGTCGACGCCCTGAAGCAGACAGGCCACGCGCTCGATGCCCATGCCGGTGTCGATGTTCTTCTTCGGCAACGGACCGAGGATCTCGTAGTCGTCCTTGCTGGTGCCCTCGCCGCGCTCGTTCTGCATGAACACGAGGTTCCAGATCTCGATATACCGGTCCTCGTCGGCCTCCGGACCGCCTTCGACGCCGTACTCCGGGCCTCGGTCGTAGAAGATCTCCGAGCACGGACCGCAGGGGCCGGGAACGCCCATCGACCAGTAGTTGTCGGCCATTCCGCGGCGCTGAATCCGTTCCGCCGGAACGCCGATCTCGTCGCGCCAGATGCTCTCGGCCTCGTCGTCGTCCAGGTACACGGTCGGCCACAGTTTGGTCGGATCGATGCCGTAGCCGCCGTCCTCGACCGAATCCGTCAGCAGCTTCCACGCGAACGTGATGGCCTCACGCTTGAAGTAGTCGCCGAACGAGAAGTTGCCCGCCATCTGGAAGAAGGTGTTGTGACGGGTGGTGATGCCGACTTCCTCGATGTCCAGCGTGCGAACGCACTTCTGGACGCTGGTGGCGCGGTCGTACGGCGGCGTCTGGTCGCCGAGGAAGTACGGCTTGAAGGGCACCATGCCTGCGTTGACGAACAGCAGATTCGGATCGTCGAGAATCAGCGAGGCGCTCGGCACCTCGGTGTGTCCGGCCCGGATGAAGTGATCCAGGAAGCGCTTCCGGATTTCATGCGTCTGCACTGCGGCGGTGTCCTTCGTAGAAGTCGGGCATAAGAATCAACAGTCGAGTTTACGCCTCACCGGCGTGTCACCTGCGCGAGCGTCCCCGGGACGTGAGTCCGCGCACGATCGAACGCAGCCGACCGACCCGCGGCGCCAGCTCGCGCTCGAAGCCATGGTCCGTCGGCTCGTAGTAGTCGACGCCGACCAACTCGTCCGGCGCGTACTGCTGAGCGAGGACGCCGTCCGGGTCGTCGTGCGGAAATCGGTAGCCCACGGCGTTCCCCAGCTTCTTCGCACCCGCGTAGTGCCCGTCGCGCAGATGCGCCGGGACGTTACCCGCCTTGCCCGCGGCGACATCGGTCATCGCCTTGCCGAGAGCCGAGGTGACCGCTCCTGACTTCGGTGCCGTGGCCAAGTGAATCGTCGCCTGTGAGAGCGCCAGCTGGGCCTCCGGCATGCCGACCATCTGCACCACCTGCGCCGCCGCGACGGCGGTCTGCAGCGCCATCGGATCGGCCATGCCGATGTCCTCGCTCGCATGGATCATCAACCGCCGCGCGATGAACCGCGGATCCTCGCCCGCACTGATCATCCGCGCCAGATAGTGCAGTGCGGCGTCGACGTCCGAGCCGCGAATGGACTTGATGAATGCGCTGGTCACGTCGTAGTGCTGGTCGCCGTCGCGGTCGTAGCGGACCGCGGCACGATCGATCGCGGCCTCGACGTCGGCCACCTCGATCACGCCGCCGGCCTCGGTCGCGTCGGCACTGGCCTCCAGTGCGGTCAGCGCGCGGCGGGCGTCGCCTCCCGCCACCGCCACCAGATGCCGTGCGGCCTCGTCCGACAGACTCACGGCACCGTTCAGTCCGCGGGGATCAATGACGGCCCGCCGCAGGACCGCCTCGACGTCCTCCTCGGTCAGGGACCGCAATTGGAGCACGAGCGACCGCGACAGCAGCGGCGCCACCACCGAGAACGACGGATTCTCCGTGGTCGCGGCGACGAGCAGCACGATCCGATTCTCGACCGCGTCGAGAAGTGCATCCTGCTGGGTCTTCGAGAACCGATGGACCTCGTCGATGAACAGCACGGTCTGCTGCCCCTGGGCCAGGCGCCGTCGCGCGACGTCGATCACCGCGCGCACTTCCTTGACGCCCGCCGACAACGCCGACAACGCCTCGAACCGACCGCCGGTCGCCTGACTGATGAGCGACGCCATCGTCGTCTTACCGGTGCCCGGCGGACCGTACAGCAGAACCGAGGCCGCACCGGACCCGGCGATCAGCCGCCGCAGCGGGGACCGATCACCGAGCAGATGCTGCTGACCGACGATCTCGTCGAGCGACGACGGACGCATCCGCACCGCGAGCGGCGGCGCGGGCTTGCCGTCCACGCTCGCCGCATCCGACACGGACTCGCCGTCGGCCGCGAACAAACCGTCGGTCACCGAGAATCAACCCCCGCAGGCACCGGATCACCCGAACCAGTAGATGCGCAGGGCCTCCTGCATGCGGTCCGCCGCCTCGATGAACGCGCCGCCCACCTCGTACGCCTCACCGGCGTCGGCGAGGTCGGCCCACCGGGACAGCACCACCCGGGCGTCCGTCGTGTGCAGCGCCCAGTCGTGGTCGCTCGAATCGCCGCGGATCAGCCAGTACGTCGACAGCCACACCCAGAGCGCCCGCGCGGCGAAGATCTGCTGGGCCAGTCCGCGATCGCTGATCGAGGGCCACAGCGGATTCACCTCGCCCCGCCATGCGTCGCCCAGCGCCGTCTCGAGGTCGGGGCGTTCGCCCAGCACGTCCACCGACAACCGCGCCGGGAACGTGGCCAGGGCATACGCGACATCGAGCGTCGCGTCCCGGAACTCGCCCCATTCGTAGTCCATGAACTGGACGCCGTCGCCGTTGAGCAGGATGTTCTCCGGCCCGACGTCCGCCGGGCTGAACGCCCGGAAGTCGCCCTCGTCGAACAGCTCGAGGCTGCTCGTCAGCAACTCGCGCGAGCCGTCCGGGAGCTCGACGTCGATCCGGCTGAGGATCTCGTCGTAGGCGGCGACCGAGGCGGCGGCCTCCTCGCCGATCCCGCCGTCCGACGCGGTGATCCGGGAAGCCTTGGCGCCGCGGTCCTTTCCGCTGACGCGGAGCAGAACGCGGAAGTCGTCCTCACCGCCGAGCGTGGCCGCGTGCATCCGGCCGAGTGCCTGGCCCCACGCGCTGACACCGCGCTTCACCTCGTCGGCATCGGTGGAGCCGAGCAGTTCGACCATCGACCGCCCGTGCCCGAGATCGGTCAGGACCAGCACCCTGGCCTCCAGCTCGGAGGCCAACAGCTGCGGCCCCGGTCGCGACTGGGTGGGCAGCGCGGTGGCGTAGCGGTACGACGCGATCTCGCGCAGCACCTGGGACGCCGGCGTGTGCTCGTCGAATGCCTTGACGACGACGGTTCGGTCCAGCGACACCGGATTGTCCAGGACGCGCGCCCGGATGACGGTGGAGCGGCCGGTGCCGCCGAGGTCCTCCGGCCCGTCGAGCTGCACCGAAGTGCCCGCCCGCTTCGCCAGCACACCCTCGGCGGCCTCGAGAACTGACGTGATCCGATCGTCAGCGATTACGGTCATGATGTTCCTCAGGCTTCGGACGCCTTCGCGTCCGCGGCCTTCGCATCGGCGGGCTTCTCGCCCGGCTTCTGCGGCTTCGCGTCGATTCCGGTCTCCTTGCGCTGTTCCGCGGTGATCGGCGCCGGTGCGTCGGTCAGCGGATCGATGCCGCCGCCCGACTTCGGGAACGCGATGACCTCGCGGATCGACGGCTCGCCCGCCAGCAGCGCGGTGATGCGGTCCCAGCCGAAGGCGATGCCGCCGTGCGGCGGGGCGCCGTACGAGAAGGCGTCGAGCAGGAAGCCGAACTTCTCCTGCGCGTCCTCCTCACCGATGCCCATGATCTTGAACACGCGTTCCTGGACGTCGCGACGATGGATACGGATGGATCCGCCACCGATCTCGTTGCCGTTGCAGACGATGTCGTACGCGTACGCCAAGGCCTCACCCGGGTTCGACTCGAGCTTGTCCAGCGACTCCGGCTTCGGCGAGGTGAACGCGTGGTGCACCGCGGTCCAGGCACCCGAGCCCACCGCGACGTCGCCCGCGGCGGTCGCATCGTCGGCGGGCTCGAACAGGGGCGCGTCGACGACCCAGGTGAACGCCCAGTCGCCTTCCTTGATGAGGCCCAGCTTGTTCGCGATCTCGCCGCGCGCCGCGCCGAGCAGTGCGCGCATCGCCTTGACGGGACCGGCGGCGAAGAAGATGCAGTCGCCCGGCTGCGCGCCGACGTGGGCGGCGATGCCGTCGCGCTCCGCGTCGGAGATGTTCTTGGCGACGGGGCCGGTGAGCGTGCCGTCCTCCTGGACCAGCACGTACGCCAGACCGCGAGCTCCACGCTGCTTCGCCCACTCCTGCCACGCGTCGAGCTGGCGACGCGGCTGCGATGCTCCACCCGGCATCACGACGGCACCGACATACGGTGCCTGGAACACGCGGAACGGCGAGTCGGCGAAGAACTCCGTGCATTCCACCAGTTCGATGTCGAAGCGCAGGTCGGGCTTGTCGCTGCCGAATCGGCGCATCGCATCGGCGTAGGTCATGCGCGGGATCGGGGTGGTGAGCTCCACGCCGATCAGCTTCCACAGCGCGACGAGGATCTCCTCGGCGAGCGCGATCACGTCGTCCTCGTCGACGAAGCTCATCTCGATGTCCAACTGGGTGAACTCGGGCTGACGATCGGCGCGGAAGTCCTCGTCGCGGTAGCAGCGCGCGATCTGGTAGTACCGCTCCATGCCCGCCACCATCAGCAGCTGCTTGAACAGCTGCGGGCTCTGCGGCAGCGCATAGAACGAGCCCGGCTGCAGACGCGCGGGCACCAGGAAGTCGCGGGCGCCCTCGGGCGTCGACTTGGTCAGCGTCGGAGTCTCGATTTCGACGAAGTCGTGCGATCCCAGCACGCTGCGTGCGGCGGCGCTGACCTGTGACCTCAGCCGGATCGCCTTCGCCGGGCCCTCACGGCGCAGATCGAGGTATCGGTGACGCAGGCGCGCCTCTTCACCGGGCTGCTCGTCGAGCTGGAACGGCAGCGGCGCCGACTCGTTCAGCACCACCAGTTCACGGGCGTTGATCTCGATCTCGCCGGAGGCGAGCGCAGCGTTCTCGCTGCCCTCGGGGCGCGCCTCGACCTGCCCTGTGACCTGGACGCAGTACTCCGCGCGCAGACGGTGAGCGGCCTCGGCGACCTGCTCGTCGCGGAACACCACCTGCACCAGACCGGACGAGTCCCGGAGATCGATGAACACGACCCCACCGTGGTCGCGCCGACGCGCCACCCATCCGACGACGGTGACGGTCTGCGAGGCGTCCTCACGACGCAACGATCCGGCGAAATGAGTGCGGAGCACTGGGTTCCTTCCTTCTGCGCAGCACAAAGCTGCCAGGTTTCAAGCTGTTCCCGCCGATTCTACGGATCCCCACTGACAAAGCGACAGTCGCCCGGTGTCCGCGGCTAGTCTGAGCACATGACTTTTCAGGGGGGCGGCTCGCTCGACACAAGCGGGGTCTCGGCAGGCGGCTCCGGCGGCGGGGGCGGCTTCGGCGGCGGCAGGATCGCGTTGGGCGGCGGGGTGGGGTTGATCGTCACCATCGTCGCGCTGCTCTTCGGGCTCAACCCCGGCGACATCCTCGGCGGCGATTCATCGAGCCAGCAGGCCGCACCCGGCGCACCCGGATCCGGAGGCAACGCGGCACTGCAGCAGCGGATCGACGCCTGCACGACCACCGAGTCGGCGAACACCGACGACGTCTGCCGCATCGTCGCGACGACGAACAGTCTCAACAAGGTGTGGTCGAAGCAGATGAACGGCTACACGCAGCCCGCGACCACGATCTTCAGCGGCAGCATCCGCACCGGATGCGGCGCCGCGTCGTCGGCCATGGGCCCGTTCTACTGCCCCGCCGACCAGACGGCGTACTTCGATCCGTCGTTCTTCGCCGACCTCAAGCGGATGGGCGGCTCGGACGGCCCGCTCGCCCAGGAGTATGTGGTGGCCCACGAGTTCGGCCACCACGTCGAGAACCTGACCGGCGTCCTCGCGAAGGGCCAGCGCATGGGCAATGCGGGCTCGGTGCGGATCGAACTGCAGGCCGACTGCCTGGCCGGCGTGTGGGCGTACCACGCAGACAAGGGACCGGACGCGATGCTCGAGCCCCTGACTCAGGAGCAGATCCAATCGGTCATCACGACCGCGAAGGCGATCGGCGACGACACCATCCAGGGATCCCGCTCGAATCCCGAGAGCTGGACACACGGCTCGGCCGACCAGCGCGTGCGCTGGTTCCAGATCGGCTACAACGGCGGCGATCCACGCCGCTGCGACACGTTCTCGACGAACGATCTGTAGACAGCCCGCCGGCACGCTGCCGGCGACAGCCGCTCCCCGAACCTGCAGCCGCGGATGTCCGGACGTCCGCGGATGCAGGTTCGGGGAGCGGGTCCTGCGTTATGCGGTCGCCAGCGCGGCGACCACCGTCGGCACGACCTCGTCGAGGCTCACCTTCCGCTGCTCGCCGTTCGACAGGTCCTTGAGTTCGATCGTCCGCTCCTCGAGTTCGCGGTCGCCGAGGACCAGTGCCAGTCGCGCACCGGAACGGTCCGCGGCCTTCATCGCACCCTTGAGTCCGCGGTCGCCGTACGCCAGGTCGACGCTGACGCCCGCGGCGCGCAGCTGCGCTGCGACAGCGACCAATTCGCTCTTCGCCGCCACGCCGAGTGGAACGCCGAAGACCTGGACGCGCCCCTCGCCTGCGACGGACACGCCTTCGGCCTCCAGTGCGAGAACCGTGCGGTCGACGCCGATCCCGAAACCGATGCCCGAGAGCTCCTGCTTGCCGCCGATCTGCCGCATGAGGCCGTCGTACCGGCCGCCGCCGCCGATTCCCGACTGCGCGCCGAGACCGTCGTGAACGAACTCGAAGGTCGTCTTGGTGTAGTAGTCCAGCCCGCGCACCAGTCGCGGGTTGATCACGTAGTCGACGCCGAGCCGGTCGAGGTGGCTGCGGACCTGCTCGAAGTGATCGCGTGCGGACTCGCTGAGGTGATCGAGCATCAGCGGGGCGTTCACCGTCGCCTCCTTGATCTCCGGACGCTTGTCGTCGAGCACGCGGAGCGGATTGATCTCCGCCCTGGCACGCGTCGCGTCATCGAGGTCGAGACCGAAGAGGAACTGCTGCAACGCCTCCCGATACTGGGGCCGGCAGGTGTCGTCGCCCAGCGAGGTGAGTTCGAGCCGGTAGCCGGAGAGTCCGAGACGCTTGTATCCCTCGTCCGCCACCGCGATCACCTCGGCGTCGAGGGCCGGGTCGTCTACGCCGATGGCCTCGATGCCGACCTGCTGCAGCTGCCGGTAGCGTCCCGCCTGGGGCCGCTCGTAGCGGAAGAACGGACCCGCGTAACAGAGCTTCACCGGAAGCTGCCCGCGGTCGAGTCCATGCTGGATGACCGCGCGCATGACGCCCGCGGTGCCCTCCGGGCGGAGAGTCACCGATCGCCCACCGCGGTCGGCGAAGGTGTACATCTCCTTGCTCACGACATCGGTCGACTCGCCGACGCCGCGCGCGAACAGCGCGGTGTCCTCGAAGATCGGCAGCTCGATGTGCCCGTAGCCCGCACGATGCGCCGCTCCGGTCAGCGCGTTCCGTACCGCGAGGAAGTCGGCCGAGGCCGGTGGGAAGTAGTCCGGGATGCCTTTCGGCGCCGCAAATTCTCCACTCACAGTCCGAAACGTCCTTTCTTGTTCGCGTCGGGGAGGTCGAGCAGGAACGGGTTGGACGCCCGCTCGGCGCCGATCGTGGTCTGAGGTCCGTGACCCGGGAGGATCACGAGGTCGTCGTCGCGGCCCATCAGCTTGGCCGCGATCGAGTCGAGCAGTTGCTGGTGACTGCCGCCGGGCAGGTCGGTGCGCCCGATCGATCCATTGAACAGCACGTCGCCGGAGAAGCAGACCTCCGCCGCGTCCGGCGACAGCAGCACGCTGCCGCGCGAGTGTCCCGGCGCGTGGTCGACCGCCCACCGGATCCCCGCCGCGTCGACGTCCTCGCCGTCGACGAACTCGATCACCTTCTCGGGCTCGACGAACGTCATGTCGCCGATCATCGATGACAGCGCGCTGCCCAGGCCCATGCCCGGGTCGGTGAGCATCGGCCGGTCGTCGGCGTGGATGTAGACCGGAATCGAGAACTCATCGGCGAGCTCGGTGGCATTCCACGTGTGATCGAGGTGGCCGTGGGTGAGGAAGACGGCGACCGGTGTCAGGTCGTACTCAGCGAGTGCCTCGCGGACGCGCGGGGCCGCGTCCTGTCCGGGATCGATGATCACGGCGTCGCTGCCGCGGTCTTCGGCCACCAGATAGCAGTTTGTCTGGAACATGCCAGCGGGGAACCCGGCGATCAGCACGGTGGTGCACCTCCTCGTCAGCGTCCGGCGGTCTGCCTGGACGACACGTCGGGCACTATTGTCTCATCGGTCCCGATGAACGCTGCGATAGCATGGGGCCCGCTGTACTGACAGTGTCCCGTTCCACACGCCGCGGCCGCGCCGCCGACACCGGGCCGTGCGACTAGCAGCAGTCGCTCGATCGACGGCTCCGCCCCCCCCCCCCCCGCCGTAAGCTGGAAGAACGGCTCGAGAGCGAACGTCTCGCCGCTCGCCGGCGACGGATCACGATCATCTCCGTGTGCAGTGTCGTCGTCCTCGCGGCCGTCGCCGTGGGCGGCTACTTCTACTACAAGCACTGGGACGACGAGCGGCACACCGAGTGCACCTACACCAAGGCCGACGACAACTGGGACAAGACCCTGAAGTCCGTCGAGGAGCAGGTCCCAGGTGATGTCGCTCGGGCGTCCCCAGTCGCAGTCCATGGCACGGAGTGTCGAGTGTGCGCTCGACCTGCTGGAGTTCATGCGCGAGGGCAGTAAGAAAGCACGCACCTCCCCCATGCCGCCGAGCCGGACGCTCAACACCGGAACCGTCGGCTGGACCCTGAACACGAACCTCGGCGACGTGCCCATCACGCTCGACCGCTCCGAGGCTCCGTGCAACGTCAATGCGATCGTCTCGCTGTCGGACAATCACTACTACGACGGCACCGACTGCCATCGCCTCGCGCAGAGCGACCAGCTGCACATCCTGCAGTGCGGCGATCCGACTCGAACCGGTGCGGGATCCCCGGGCTGGAGCAGCCCCGACGAGAATCCCACCGATCTCAAGGAGGGCGAGATCAGCCCTCAGATGCTGCAGATGGGCATGACTCCTCCGGTCATCTATCCCCGCGGGACGGTGGCGATCGCCAATCGCAACGATGAGCAGTCCGGCGTCGCGAACACCGGCAGCGCCCAGTTCTTCATCGTGACCAAGGACACTCAGCTCTCTCCGACGCTCGCCGTGGTCGGCACCGTCGACGACGCCGGCATGAAGATCGTCGACAAGGTGGTCGCGGGCGGCATCGATCCGGGCCCGATCGGCACCGACACCAACGGCTTCCCGAAGACCCCGATGGTCATCGAGACCACCTCGATCGACGAGTAGCCCGAGCGCGAAATCCACTCCGAGCGCATCGAGATCCGGCCACAGTGCCGATCTCGATGCGCTTCGTCGCATCGAGACCCCGGCACCCGACCTACCCGTCCCCCTCAGCGCACGTCGTGGACACATAGTCCACCAACAGCCGTCACGGGGACGCTTAGGTCACGAGACCGATCTCGATGCGCTCCGTCGCTTCGCTCCTCCACTTACTCGATCGCCCTGAAGGAGGCGCCGACGGACTCATCGGGGGCCACTCGACCACCTGAAGAACGCGCCGCCCCGAACCGATAGGGTCACCCTGAAGAAATGCCGCACCGAATCTAAGGGTCACTCGCGCACCCGGAAGACACTCCCGCACCGAGTCAAAGGGCACCCGATTCCTGCCCAGGCCGGTCGAGTAAGCCGAGGAACGAAGTGACGAGGCGCATGGAGACCAGACGCCTCAGGCGGCGGAGGTCACCCGGTACACGTCGTAGACGCCTTCCACATTGCGGACCACGTTCAGGACGTGACCGAGGTGCTTGGGGTCGCCCATCTCGAAGGTGAACTTGCTGACCGCGACACGATCGCGGTTGGTGGTCAGCGAGGCCGACAGGATGTTGACCCGCTCGTCGGCGAGCACCCGGGTCACATCGGAGAGCAGCCGGTGACGGTCCAGCGCCTCCACCTGGATCGCGACCAGGAACACCGACGAAGGGTTCGGCGCCCAGCTCACCTGGATGAGCCGCTCGGGCTGGCCGCGGAGGTCGTCGGCGTTGGTGCAGTCCGCGCGATGAACGCTCACTCCGCCGCCGCGGGTGACGAACCCGAGGATCTCGTCGCCCGGCACCGGAGTGCAGCACTTCGCGAGTTTGACCAGGACGTTGTCGATACCCTCGACCACCACACCGCTGTCGCCGCTCTGCCTGCGCCGGGTCGTCGACGACGGCGTCGCCCGGTTCGCGATCTCCTCCTCAGCGGCGTCCACCCCGCCGAGCATCGCGACGAGGCGATGCACCACGCGCCCGGCCGGGACGTGATTCTCACCGACCGCGGTGTAGAGGGCGTCGACGTCCGCGAAGCCGAACTCCTTCGCAAGGGCGTTGACCGACTCACCCGACAGCAGCCGATGCACCGGGAGTCCGCCGCGGCGGACCTCCTTGATGATCGCCTCCTTGCCCGCCTCGAGCGCCTCCTCGCGACGCTCCTTGGCGAACCACTGCCGAATCTTGGCCTTCGCGCGCGGCGAGACGACGAAGTTCTGCCAGTCCTTGCTCGGACCGGCGTTCTCCGCCTTCGACGTGAAGACCTCGACGACCTCACCGTTCTCCAGGGCACGCTCCAGCGCGACGAGCCTGCCGTTCACGCGGGCACCGATGCAGCGATGCCCCACCTCGGTGTGCACCGCATAGGCGAAGTCGATCGGCGTCGATCCCGCGGGCAGCGTGATCACGTCGCCCTTCGGCGTGAAGACGAAGATCTCCTTGACGGCGAGGTCGTACCGCAGCGACTCCAGGAACTCGCCGGGGTCGGCCGCTTCTCGCTGCCAGTCCAGCAGCTGCCGCATCCACGCCATGTCGTCCACTTCGGCGACATCGGTCGCCTTGCGGCCCTTACCTTTTCGGCCCTCCTTGTACCGCCAGTGCGCCGCGATGCCGAACTCGGCCGTCCGGTGCATCTCGAACGTCCGGATCTGCACCTCCAGCGGCTTGCCCTCCGGTCCGATCACCGTGGTGTGCAGCGACTGGTACACGCCGAAACTCGGCTGTGCGATGTAGTCCTTGAATCGGCCCGCCATCGGCTGCCACAGCGAGTGCACGACGCCGATCGCCGCATAGCAGTCACGCACCTCGTCGCAGAGGATGCGCATCCCGACGAGGTCGTGGATGTCGTCGAAGTCCTTACCCTTGACGATCATCTTCTGATAGATCGACCAGTAGTGCTTCGGCCGCCCCTCGACGGTCGCGGTGATCCGCGACGCACCGAGTGCGGTGTTCAGGTCCGACCGCACGCGGGCCAGGTACGTGTCGCGGCTGGGCGCCCGATCGGCGACGAGCCGGACGATCTCCTCGTACTTCTTCGGGTGCAGGATCGCGAACGCGAGGTCCTCCAGCTCCCATTTGACGGTCGCCATGCCGAGCCGGTGCGCGAGCGGCGCGATGACCTCGAGTGTCTCGCGAGCCTTACGCGCCTGCTTCTCCGGCGGCAGGAAACGCATGGTGCGCATGTTGTGGAGCCGGTCGGCGACCTTGATCACCAGCACGCGCGGGTCGCGCGCCATCGCGATGATCATCTTGCGAATGGTCTCGGCCTCCGCGGCACTGCCCAGTGCCACCTTGTCGAGCTTGGTGACGCCGTCGACGAGATGCGCGACCTCGGTGCCGAAGTCCGCCTCCAACTGGTCCAGCGAGTAGCCGGTGTCCTCGACCGTGTCGTGCAGCAACGCGGCGACCAGCGTCGTCGTATCCATCCCGAGGTCGGCCAGAATGGTCGCGACCGCGAGCGGATGGGTGATGTAGGGGTCGCCGGACTTCCGGAACTGGCCGGAGTGATGCTCCTCGGCGACGGAGTACGCCTGCTGCAGCACGGCGACGTCGGCCTTCGGATACACCTCGCGGTGCAGGGTGACGAGCGGCTCCAGGACCGGCGCCACGCCACTGCGCGGCGGTGCCGTCATCCGGCGGGCCAAGCGCGCACGCACGCGGCGCGAACTCAGCGGAGAACCGTCGTCCGGGCGCTTGGTATCGGGATCGCTCATAACGCGATGGTACTCAGCCCAGACAGAGGTTATGCACGCGAACGCCAGGTCCGGCGCCCGCCGAGATCATGGCCCGCCCCGGGAAGCCCGCGAGCTCCATGATCACCGCGATCGTGTCGACTCTCGCGCCCGCCTGCTCGAGCAGACGCGTCGCCGCAACCACCGTCCCGCCGGTTGCGAGAACGTCGTCGATCACCGCCACCCGTCGACCCGCCAGGTCGATGCCGTCGGCCGGGATCTCCAGTCGCGCGGTCCCGTACTCGAGTTGGTAGTCGACGCCGATCACCGGCGGCGGCAGCTTTCCGCCCTTCCGCACCGCCACCAGCCCGGTCCCGAGCTGTCGGGCCACCGCACCTCCGAGGAGGAAGCCGCGCGCGTCGATTCCGGCCACCAGTTCGGCGCCGGCACAGGCGTGCGCGAGTGCGTCGACGACGGCGGCCAGTCCGTCGGCATCGGCCAGCACCGGCGTCAGGTCCTTGAACTCGACTCCCGGCGAGGGAAAGTCGGGCACCAGTCGGGCGTGCTCATCGATCGCGGCCCGGGCGCGGGCCAAGCGCACGTCCGCGCCGTCGTCGATCGTCACCCCGAGACTCCCCAGCGGTCCATGTTCCAGCCCGTTCCCGAGACGCCGAGCCCGGGCACCACGTGCGTCACCAACGACGACTCGCGCGCCCGCACCGTGCCGTACAGCGGGATGGTCGGAAGCTCATCCCAGGCGACCGTCTCGATGGTGCGCAGGAGCGGAAGCCGAGCGCTGTCGCTGCGTGTGGCGGCCAGTGCGGTGATCGCCTCGCTGACCTGGGCGTTCCGGAACTTCGACAGATTGAGCGGGTCGCCACCGTACAGGGCGAATGCCTCCGGGAATCCCGAAGCCGTGCTCGACGCCGCGAAGCTCCCGTCGGACAGCAGCAGCGCGTCGACGTCCGTGCCGAGGGAGTTCACCGACAGTTCGGGCGACGAGACGTCCTCGATGGTGAAACCGGCGGGGGTACAGGCATCGGAGATCATCTTGACGACGTCGGCGTTCTCCGGCGACTTCGCCAGATACCCGATGCGCACGGTGGGCTTCGCCCGGCGCCCGGTGTCGCTGACCGCCCGCTGCGACAGCAGGTCCTTGGCACGCGGCACATCCGAACGCGGGTACCTGCGCCCGTACTGAACGTTCAACGACGGACCGAGCGGGTCGGACGGCGACGCGGTCCGCAGGTTCCACACGATGCCGTTCGCACCGTATCGGCGGGCGAGGGAGTCGCGCGGCATGCAGGAGGCCAGAGCCTTGCGAACGAGCGGGTCGGCGGCGACTCCCCTGCCCTCGAACACGAGTTGGGTGACCGAGAGCGGTGCCGTTTCGCGGAGAGTCGACCGGTCGACGGGGGTGGTCGCAGACGCCCGTCCCGACACTCGATCGCCGAGCGCCAGGTCTGCCGTGTCGATCACGGTCGCCTTGGATCCGTCCAGCGCGGTGTCGCCGTCGGTGCCGCGCGGCCAGACCGTGATCGTGTCGGACGTGGGCCGGGCGCCCCACCACTTGTCGTTCTCGATCAGCTTGAGACCGCCGTCGACCGAGTACGACTCGACCCGGTACGGTCCCGCCGACACGAACGTCTTCTCGTCGATCGCCGCCCCGGGCAACATGTCGAACGCGGTGTTCCAGGCCTTGACGATCTTGGCGATCGCCGCCTTGTCGCCGGAGCGGATCGGATCGACTACGTTCGGGACGCCCGCCAGCCGTGCGACGACGTGCGCAGGCAGCAACGTGCCCGCGCCGAACAGTTCGTTCCACTGCCCGTACTCGCGGCCCTTGGCGAAGGCGACCGTGGCCGAGGACTCCCCGGGGCGGCAGTCGACGCTCGCGATGTCGCGGTAGCCGGCATTGGTGGCCGCCGCGAAGCCCGGCGTCGTCCCGCTCATCGCGGTGGCCGCGAGGAACAGATCGTCGCAGGTGAGCTTGGTGCCGTCGGAGTAGACGGCGGCCGGATTGAAGTCGTAGCGCAGCGTGAGGCCGCCGCCCGGCTGCGGAGTCACCGTGCCGATGTCACGGTCGGCGATGATCTGTCCGTCCGGACCGACGATGTTGAAGCCGGGCAGCACCCGCGAGAGCGCCATCAGCGCGCCGTCCGCGTGTCCGTCGACGGTGTTCACGTTGTAGGACGACACGCGGGCGTCGACGAGATAGTCGACGTCGGATCGGTCGTCGCCGCCGCACGCCACGAGAAGGCCACCCGCGGCCGCACCCACCGCGAGCAACGCTGCGGCACGGCGCAGCCGCGGGCGGATCATGCGGAGACCCGCTCTCGGCGTGCGAGGACCTTCGCCGTGTGGCGTTTGATGTCGGTGGTCCGCTCCTTCATCGTCACCAGCAGCGGCGAGGCGAGGAAGACCGACGAGTAGGTGCCGACGATCACGCCGACCAGCTGGATCAGTGCCAGATCCTTCAAGGTGCCGACACCGAGCATCCACACGGCGACGACCATCAGCGCGATGATCGGCAGGATCGAGATCACCGTCGTGTTGATCGAGCGCATCAGCGTCTGGTTCACGGCGAGGTTGGTCTGCTCGGCGTAGGTTCGGCGGGTCGTCGCCAGCACCGATCTGGTGTTCTCCTCGACCTTGTCGAAGACGACCACCGTGTCGTACACGGAGAAGCCCAGGATCGTCAGCAGGCCGATCACCGTGGCGGGCGTCATCTCCCATCCGACGAGCGAATAGATGCCCGCGGTCACCACGAGGTCGAAGATGAGCGAGGCCATCGCGGCGATCGACATCTCCTTGTCGAATCTGATCGCGATGTAGATGAAGGCCACCACCAGGAACACGGCGAGGGCGATCAGCATCTTGCGCGTGATCTCCTTGCCCCAGGTGGAACTGACGTCGGACACACTCACGTCCGCCGAGGTGACCTCAGGCTTGAACGCCTCGCCGAGCGCGTGTGTGAGCTGACCCCCCTCCTGGACTGTCAGCGTCTCGGTGCGCACCTGGATCGTCGCCGAGTTGCCGCTGCCCGCCTGCTGGACGGACTGCGGGTCCTTGCCCAGCGTGTCGCTGAAGACCTTCGAGACCTCGCTGGTCGTGACGTCCCCGCGCGCGGGCAACGACACCTGCGTGCCGCCTTCGAAGTCGATGCCGAACGTGAACCCGCGAATGGCGATCGACAGGATGCAGATCACCATCATCACGCCCGAGATCACGTACCACATACGACGGCGCCTGCCGACGACGTCGAACGCGCCGGTGCCGGAGTACAGACGGGAGAAGAACGACTGGTTCTTCGCCGCGACGTAATCGGCGTCGGCCCACTCTGCGGGCTTCTTGTCTGCGGACTGCTGGTCTGAGGTCGTCGTGTCCGACGTCTTCTTGTCGCTCACCGGGACTCCCCCTCTGCTGCGTCGGCGTCTGATCCGCCGGCCTCTGCTCCGGACGTACGCGCCGCGACCGCAGCCTTGCGCCGTTCCCGAGCCACCTCCGACACTGCGCCGAGCCCGTTGACGGACGGCCGTGACAGGAACTTGTTACGGCTCGCCAGAACCACCAGCGGATGGGTGACCAGGAAGACGATGACGATGTCGATCAGCGTGGTCAGACCCAGCGTGAACGCGAAGCCGCGGACCGCGCCGACCGCGAGCATGTAGATGATCGCGGCACAGATGAAACTGACCGCATTGCCCGTCCAGACCGTCCGGCGTGCACTCTGCCAGCCGCGCGAGACGGCCGAACGCACGGTTCTGCCCTCCCGCATCTCATCCTTGATGCGCTCGAAGTACACGACGAACGAGTCGGCCGTCATGCCGATGCCGATGATCAGACCGGCGATGCCCGCGAGGTCGAGCGTGAAGCCGATCCAGCGACCGAGCAGCACGATGATGCCGTAGACCATGGCGCCCGCCAGGATCAGCGACAGCACCGAGATGAAGCCCATCGCTCGGTAGTAGATCAGCGAGTAGATCAGGACCAGGATCAGGCCGACGAGACCCGCGATCAGGCCGGCCTGCAGCGAGTGCAGGCCGAGCGTCGCCGAGACGGTCTGCGCGTCCGACACCGCGAACGACAGCGGGAGCGAGCCGTACTTGAGGGCGTTGGCCAACTGATCGGCCTCATCCTGCGTGAAGCTGCCGCTGATCTCGGTGGTGCCGATGATCTGCTGATTGATCGACGGCGCGCTCAGTACCCGCGTATCGAGTGTGACCGCGGTCTGGGTGCCGACGTGCTTGCCGGTGTACTCGGCCCAGGTCTTCTTTCCGTCGCCCTTGAAGTCGACGTTGACCGTCCACGCGCCCGTCTGGTTCTGTCCCGCCTTCGCGTTGGCGATGTCCCGGCCGTCGATCAGCATCGGCTCCAGGAGATAGACCATCCCGTCCTTCTCGCCGCACGCGACGAGGTACTCGTTGGGTCGATCGTGGCCGACGAGGGGATCGTTCGCCGACGCCGAACAGTCGAGCTTGCCCATCTCGGCGCGAAGCCGGTCGAGGGTCGCCTTGTCGGCATTCGCGGGCGCCTGTCGAAGCGCACGCTGCTCGTCGATGGCCGCCGTCTGCTCGTCCGGAGTCATGTCCGCGACCTTCTTGGCGTTCGGGTCCGGCTTCTGCGGCGTGGCCGGCGCTTGCTCGACGACCGGGCGGATGTAGAGCCGGGCCGTCTGTCCCAACGCCCGCGCCTGCTTGCCGTCGTCGCCGGGCACCGTGATGACGATGGTGTTGCCGTTGACGACGACTTCCGAGCCGCCGACGCCGAGACCGTTGACACGCTGGTCGATGATCTGGCGGGCCTGATCGAGCTGGTCCGCCGACGGCGCCCTGCCGTCGTCGGTGCGCGCCGTCAGAACGACGCGGGTGCCACCCTGGAGATCGATGCCGAGCTTGGGGGTAGGACTACCGCCGCCGGTGAAGAACACCAGCGCATAGATGATGCCGAGGACGACGAAGAAGACCGTGAGCGGCTTCCACGGCGCGACCTCGGGCCGCAGCTTGGTGCCGGCGGCGCGTGAATTGGGCTTAGTCACGTGGGCCGTCTACTTCTCTTCGTTCTTCTCGTCGTCGTTCTTCTGACTGTCGAGCGTGGACTTCTCGAGCTGCGGATCCTCGGCGGGGACCGCGTAGGTGTCCGAGTCTGCGACACCCGCGTCGGTGCCGTCGGCGTCGCTGCCGTCGGCGTCCACCGCGTCATCCTCGGGCGAGACCACCTCGCGAATGGCCAGGCGATTCCACTCGGTCACGACACCGGGTGCCAGTTCCAGTTTCACGACCTCATTGCCGCCGTCGCCGGCGTCGACCACAGTGGCGAACAGCCCCGAGTGCAACTGCACCCGGGCGCCCGGCTCGAGGGAACTCTGCATCTCGTTCATAGCGGCGGCGCGCTTCTTCTGATTCCGGATGCTGAAGAACATGAAGCCCGCCATCAAGGCCAGCATCAACGGGAGGATCAACGATTCCATGGGGACCAGTGTGCCAGGCCGACTGCGGACCGACCTCGAACAGGTGCCGGTCGCGTCACGATTCGCGACCCGCCGGTCAGTCGAACAGTGTTCCGGGCGCGTCTTCGCGCGCCCGGACGCCGTGCACTCGATCGATGGCGCCCTCGGGCGGGGTCAGTCCGAGATGGTGCCACGCCGACGCCGTCGCGAGCCGCCCACGCGGCGTGCGCGCGATCATGCCCGCACGGACCAGGAACGGCTCGCACACCTCCTCGACGGTCGCCGGCTCCTCACCCACGGCGACGGCGAGCGTCGACACACCCACCGGGCCGCCGCCGAAGCCGCGGACCAAGGCGCCGAGAACCGCTCGGTCGAGCCGGTCCAGCCCGAGCTCGTCGACGTCGTAGACGGCCAGCGCCGCGCGAGCCGCCGCCAGATCCACGCGACCGTCGCCGCGGACCTCCGCATAATCGCGCACACGGCGCAACAGCCGGTTCGCGATGCGCGGCGTGCCGCGGGATCGGCCCGCCACCTCGGACGCCGCGTCGTCGTCGATCGCGATCCCGAGGATCGTCGCAGAGCGTTTGATCACCCGAACCAGTTCGCCCGTCTCGTAGAACTCCATGTGGGCGGTGAAACCGAAGCGATCCCGCAGCGGCCCGGTGAGCGCACCGGATCGGGTGGTGGCTCCGACCAGGGTGAACGGTGCGACGTCGAGTGGGATGGAGGTGGCGCCGGGACCCTTGCCGACCACGACGTCGACCCGGAAGTCCTCCATCGCGAGATAGAGCATCTCCTCGGCGGGCCGGGCGATGCGGTGGATCTCGTCGATGAAGAGGACGTCGCCGTCGACCAGATTCGACAGCATCGCGGCCAGATCGCCCGCTCGTTCCAGCGCGGGCCCGGAGGTGATCCGGATCGCCGCGCCCATCTCGGCGGCGATGATCATCGCTAGCGAGGTCTTGCCGAGACCGGGCGGTCCGGACAGCAGGATGTGGTCGGGCGTCCGGCCTCTCGCACGGGCCGCGTGGAGAACCAGCTCCAGCTGTTCTCGCACTCGTGGCTGACCGATGAACGAGCCGAGGTCCGACGGACGCAGACTGGCGTCGAGATCCCGATCTCCGTCCAGCGGCCCGGCGGTCAGAAACTCCCCCGCCTCGAACTCCCCCGCCTCGTAGTCTTCCGAGCTCATCGCCGCGGTCCGAGTGCGGTGAGAGCCGAGCGCAGCAGCGACGACGAGTCCGCTCCGGGGTCGTCGGCGAGGACCGCGGCGACCGCCTTCTGTGCGGCGCCCTCGGTGAAGCCGAGGCCGACGAGCGCTTCGGTGACCTGTGCGCCGGCTCCGGCCGCGACGGGCGCACCGGGCACTGCGCCCGCAGAGCCGGCCGTCACCTTGTCCCGGAGTTCGACGACGAGTCGTTCCGCGACTCGCTTGCCGATGCCCGGCACGGTCGTGAGCGCCTTCGCGTCGGATTCGGCCAGAGCACGGCGCAGACTGTCGGGTTCCAGGACCGCGAGCGTCGCCATCGCCAGTCGGGGGCCCACGCCCGTGACCGTCTGCAGGAGTCCGAACAGGTCGCGCGCCTCGGGGTCGGTGAATCCGTAGAGCGTCATGGAGTCCTCGCGGACCATCATCGAGGTGAGCAGCCGGACGTGTCCGCCGCGCTTCAATGAGCCGAGGGTGGGCGGCGTGGCCAACACCTTGTAGCCGACACCCGCGCACTCGACCACCGCGTGATCGAGCGCGATGTCGATCACCTCGCCCGAGACCGAGGCGATCACCGCGACCCCCACAGCACGCGCTCGTTCACCGTGTTCGTCGTCATCAGGCCTTCTTTCCGCCCAGCACGACGCGGGCCTCCTCTTGCGCGGCCTTCAGTCGAGCGCGGTGACGGTTCTGCGCCTCCCGGGCCCGCTTCGCGGCCTCTTCCATCCGGTCGTTCACGGGTCCGCGCCAGCAGTGACAGATCGCCAGCGCCAACGCGTCCGCGGCGTCCGCGGGCTTGGGCGGCGTCTGCATGCCGAGAATGCGAGTGACCATCATGGTGACCTGGGCCTTGTCAGCCCGGCCCGAGCCGGTGACCGCCGCCTTCACCTCGCTGGGTGTGTGGAATCGCACCGGGATCTCGCGCTGCGCCGCAGCCAGTGCGATGACGCCTGCGGCTTGAGCGGTGCCCATCGCGGTACTCACCTGCCGCTGCGCGAACACCCGCTCGATCGCCACCACGTCGGGACCGTGTGTGTCGAGCCAATGCACCGCTCCGACGTGGATCGCGAGCAGTCGCTCGGCGAGGTCCATGTCGGCCGGAGTGCGGACCACGTCGACGTCGAGCGCGGTGACCTTGCGGCCGGCTCCCGACTCGACCAGCGCGATCCCGCATCTGGTGAGACCGGGGTCGACGCCCATGACTCGCACTCGCGGCTCACCTTCCGATCAAGGCCGCCGTCGTACCCGATCGGGTACGACGGCGGCATTCCCGCTGCTTGCACAGCAGGGAGAACACTTGTTCGAGACTCTATCAGTCGTTCTCGAGCTCGGCGAGCACCTCGTCGCTGATGTCGACATTGCTGTAGACGTTCTGGACGTCGTCGGAGTCCTCGAGCGCGTCGATCAGCTTCATCACCTTGCGTGCACCGTCGGCGTCGACGGCGACCTCGACGGAGGCACGGAAGTCGGGCTCGGCGGAGTCGTAGTCGATGCCCGCCTCCTGGAGCGCGGTGCGGACGGCGATGAGATCGCCCGCCTCACTGACCACCTCGAACGTCTCGCCCAGGTCGGTGACCTCTTCGGCGCCGGCGTCGAGCACTGCCATCAGGATGTCGTCCTCGGTCTGGTCGCCCTTCTCCAGGGTCACCACTCCCTTGCGGGTGAACAGGTAGGACACCGATCCCGGATCGGCCATGTTGCCACCGTTGCGGGTCATCGCGACACGGACGTCGGTGGCCGCGCGGTTCCGGTTGTCGGTGAGGCACTCGATCAGAATGGCGACGCCGTTCGGACCGTAGCCCTCGTACATGATGGTCTGCCAGTCGGCGCCGCCACCCTCTTCACCGCCGCCGCGCTTGCGGGCGCGCTCGATGTTGTCGTTCGGAACCGACGACTTCTTCGCCTTCTGGATAGCGTCGTACAGCGTCGGATTGCCGGCCGGATCACCACCACCCGTGCGGGCCGCCACCTCGATGTTCTTGATCAGCTTGGCGAACATCTTGCCGCGCTTGGCATCGATGACAGCCTTCTTGTGCTTGGTGGTGGCCCATTTGGAGTGGCCGCTCATTGTGGTGGTCCCTTCTGAAAGTCGTCGGCGCCCGTCAGGGCACCGGGCAGATTCTACGCTGTGGCAACCATATCGACGAAGAACTTGTGCACCCGCACGTCCCCGGTGACCTCCGGATGGAACGACGTCGCGAGGACGTTCCCCTGCCGCACGGCGACGACGCGTCCGGCCGCGGGCCCCTCCTCGACGCGCGCGAGCACCTGGACGCCCGGCCCGGTCTCCTCCACCCACGGCGCGCGGATGAACACCGCGCGCACGGGATCGGCGCCCGGTCGATCGGTGATCCCGGTGAACGCCAGGTCGGTCTCGAACGACTCGACCTGCCTGCCGAAGGCGTTGCGACGAACGGTCACGTTGAGCGCGTCGAGGTGCCGCGCGTCCGGACGGGTGTCGAGGATCTTCGAGGCCAGCATGATCATGCCCGCACACGAGCCGTAGGCGGGCAGACCGTCGCGCAGCCGCTTCACCAGCGGGTCGTACAGATCGAACACGCCGAGCAACCTGCTCATCGTGGTCGACTCGCCGCCCGGGAGCACCAGTCCGTCGACCGAGTCCAACTCCGATTCGCGGCGCACCGGGATCGCCTCGACCCCGCATTCGGCCAGGGCCGCGAGATGCTCGCGGACGTCGCCCTGCAGCGCCAGCACTCCGATCCGAATGCTCACTGCGCCTGCCTCATGATCGATGCCGCGGAGTCGGAGTCGACCGACCTCGTCAGGCCCTCCTGCGTCACCGCCGCGACCAGTCGCCCCGAGCGATCGAAGATCCGGCCCTGCGTCAGCGCACGACCACCGCCCGCCGACGGCGACGTCTGGTCGTACAGGAGCCAGTCGTCGGTGCGGAACGGCCGCAGGAACCACATCGCGTGGTCCAGCGACGCGTTCTGGGTGCGCGCGTCCGGATGCACGGTCATCGACGAACCGAGCAGCGTCATATCGCTCATGTAGGCCAGCGTGCACACGTGGAGCAGGTGATCGTCCGGCAGCGAGTTCTTGTACTTGAACCAGACCCGCTGCTGTGCTGCGAGTCCCGGCATCCGGGCGGTCTCCGACTGGTCGACGATCCGGATGTCGAAGTTCGCCCACTCGGCGAGGAGCATCTTCTGACTCTCGGTGGCCGTGTCCCGGCGGTCCGGAAGCGAGTCCGGATCCGGCACCTTCGGCATCGCATCCTGGTGATCCGGCCCGTGATCGTCGGTGATGTGGAACGACGCCGACATCGAGAAGATCGCCTCGCCGTCCTGGACACCGGTCACCCGGCGCGTCACGAACGACCGCCCGTCACGGATCCGATCGACCATGAACACCGCGGGCTTGTCCGGTTTACCGGGACGTAGGAAGTACCCGTGCAACGAATGGACGGCGTATTCGCGGTCGACGGTGCGGGTCGCCGAGACCAGCGCCTGACCGGCGACCTGGCCCCCGAATGTCCTGCGCAGCTGACTCGGGAACGAGCCACCGCGATAGATGTCGTTGTCGATGCGTTCGACGGCCAGGATCTCTTCAATGCTCGCCACCCGCCGATTATCGCATCCCCGTCCGACGTCGCCGCGCAGGTAGGGTCGCTCGTATGAGTGCCGAGACCGCTCCGGACCCGACCATCATCGACGACACGACCGCCCTCGCGGCACGACTGCAGACGGTTCTCGACGGCCGCTGGTCCGCCGCGCGCGACCTCGTCCGCGCCCAGATCCAGCAGCAGGCTCTGCTCCCCCGCACCGGGCTCGGACTCGAGGAGTACCGCGACCGGGTCCTCGCCCAGATGAAGGACATGGTGGAACTCGGGTTCCCCGCGTCCGGGTTCCGACCCGAGCACGGCGGAACCGGCGACGTCGGCGGCGCGGTCACCGCGATCGAGACCCTCGGTTACGGCGATCTCTCCCTGATGGTCAAGGCCGGTGTGCAATGGGGTCTGTTCGGCGGCGCGATCGAGAACCTCGGCACCCGGCGTCATCACGACGCCTATGTGCGCCGGCTGATCGACCTCGACGTCCTCGGCTGCTTCGCGATGACGGAGACCGGGCACGGCTCCAACGTCCAGTGGCTGGAGACCACGGCCACCTACCTCCCGGAGACCGAAGAGTTCGAGATCCACTCGCCCACACCGAGTTCGCGCAAGGACTACATCGGCGGAGCCGCCGAGCACGCCAGGTACGCGGCGGTGTTCGCCCAGCTGATCACCGCAGGTCCGGACGAGGAGGCGACCGGTCGCGGCGTCCATTGCCTCGTGGTCCCGATCCGCGACGCGGCCGGCGACGACCTCCCCGGTGTCACGACCTCCGACTGCGGGTACAAGGGCGGCCTGCCCGGGGTCGACAACGGTCGCATCATGTTCGACCACGTGCGCATCCCGCGCGAGAACCTGCTGAATCGGTATGCCGACGTCGATGCGGACGGCACCTACTCCAGTCCGATCGAATCCGACAACCGCCGGTTCTTCACGATGCTCGGCACGCTGATCCGGGGACGGGTGACCGTCGGCGCGTCGGCGGGCGCGGCCGGCCGCTTCGGGCTGGCTCTCGCGGTGAACTACGCGCTGGTCCGACGGCAGTTCCAGGCACCCGGCGGCGACGGCGAACTCCTGCTGCTCGACTACCGGACGCACCAGCGACGACTGCTGCCCCTGGTGGCTCGGGCCTATGCCTTCGCGCTGGCCCAGAACGAGGTCACCGCCGAACTGCACGACTTGCAGACCGCGGACCCCGACGACGTCGATCCGGAGGCCGTCCGAGTCCTCGAGACCAAGGCCGCCGCGATCAAGGCCGGGCACACCGCCCTCGCGCAGCGGGCGATTTCCGAGGCACGTGAGGCGTGCGGTGGCGCGGGCTATCTGTCGGAGAACCTGCTACCGCTGCTCCGCGGCGACATCGACGTCTTCACCACGTTCGAGGGCGACAATCTGGTACTCACCCAGCTCGTGGCGAAGGAGCAGCTCACCTCGTACGCCGACGACGTCCGCGGCCTCGACGCGGTCGGCTGGGTCAAGTTCGTCGCCGACACGGCGCGCAGCGTGGCGCTGGAGAAGACTGCGGCACGCCAGGTGGTGCAGACGCTGCTGGACGGATCCGATGAGGATCCGGAGAACAGCGCGCTCACCCATCCGGGGACCCAGCTGCGCCTGCTCCGCAACCGCGAGGACCACCTGACGCGAACCGCGGCGGCCCGGATGGGACGGGCCCGCGACGACGACGCCGACCCGCTGGAGGTCTTCACCGACACTCAGGACCATCTGATCAAGGTCGGTGCGGCGCACATCGACCGGATCGTGCTGGAGAGCTTCGTCGATGCGATCGGCCGCGTCGACGACCCGGAGACCCGGAGTCTGCTCAAACAGGTCCGCAACCTGTTCGTGTACTCGCTCCTCGAGCAGGACCTCGCGTGGTTCCTCATGCACCGGCACGTCAGCGTCGAACGAGCCAAGGCGATCCGCCGCGGCGTGAACGAGCTCTGCGCCGACCTCCGACCGCACGCGCAGACGTTGGTCGACGCGTTCGGTGTACCCGAGGTCTGCCTCGACGTGCCCATGATGGATCAGTAGCGGCCGGGGTGGCTCAGAGTTCGTCGATGTCGACGATGTCGTCCTGAATCGCGCGGGCGACGAGCGCGGCCTTGGTGGAGGCCGGGCGGCCGAGCTCGGCGTACTTCGCGCGGATCCGGGTCAGGTGGGTGTTGACGGTGCCCAGCGAGATGAAGAGGGCCTCGGCCACCGCGGGCTTGGAGTCGAGCATCAGCCAGGTGCGCAGCACCTCGACCTCGCGGTCGGTGAGCGTCGGCTGCGGCAGCTTGGCTGCGGTCTCGGTCGCCGGGGACTCCTCGACGGCGGCGGCGACGGGAGCCGGCACCGCGTACAGCGGCTGGCCGGGCAGCGGCATCACTCGCGCGCTCAGGCGAGCGAGGGCCTCGCGACGGCGACGGTCGACGGCCGAGGCGGCACCGGTGCTGGCCGTGGCCGGACCGCGGGTGTAGCGGGGGCGAGCGGCGGCGGCGACGGGGCTGGCGATGGCGATGGCGGTCATGTTCTGGTCCCTTCTTCGGCGCTGGAACGGGTGCGTTCCGCTGCTGTTGTCCAGAACGCTATTGCCGTCCGTCACTTCCGTCGATGGGTAGAACTCCCCATGGCATCACTGCTGGTCAGAGGACTGATTCCGCGCGTACTCCGCATCGAGCAGCGGCAGATCCGCTCGACTGATCACCCGTGTGGAGAGCGCGTACTCGACGAGACGCAGACGCCTGTTGCTCGCCAGCTTCCCGCCCCCGGCACGCATTCCGCTGACGCCGATCATGTCGAGCTTGTCGCAGACGTTGTCGAGCTTGCGGTTGAACTTGGTCAACGACCAGCCGAGCCGCGCGGCCGCCTGCGCCGAACTCGGGATGGCACTCGCACCCGTGCCGTCCCGCTTGAGGATCGCCTCGGCGAGGACCAGCATCGCCAAGCGCTGGCTCTCGGTGAAGTTCGGGACGCCCCGGGTGGTGTCGCCGCCGACGAACCGTTCGACCGTCGGCGCGGACACATTGGGCGAGCCGGCCTGAACCTGCACCTCGTACGTGGTCGGTCCGGCGGTGAAGACGATGCTCGTGCGGCCGAACACCAACGGCATCCGGGCTCCGGGTCCGAGGGTCGCGGTGAAGCCGAGGTCTGCGGCGGTGACGGTCGCGGACAGATGGGTGCCCAGGTTGGTGAGCCACCACATGCCGTTCTCGTCGTGGAGGACCAGGAATCGACGATGCAGGTACGGATTGTCGTCGACAGTCAGGGTGGCCTCGCGGCCGATGTAGAACGGCTTTCCGGAGAGCACAGGCAGTCGCTCGCCGCAGTACTCGACGAACGTGGTGGTCGCTTCCGGCTGCACCGTCACTGGCTCGCGGTCTCGTCCACCGCACCCGGCTCTGCGGGCAGAGACACCGACAGCACGGCGACGGTCACGTTGTCGTGCGCCCCCGACTCGAGTGCTGCTTCGACCAGCGCCGCCGCGGCGACCTCGTTGTCCGGGGACGCCTCGAGGATCACCGCGATCTCATCGTCGTTCAGTTCACCGTCCAGACCGTCCGAGCACAGCAGTACCACGTCACCGTCGGCGGCCTCGAATGCGAAGTAGTCGGCGACCGGAACCGCCATGCCCGCGCCGAGCGCTCGGGTGATGACGTTGCGCCGCGGGTCGATGCGGGCCTGCTCCGGAGTCAGGTATCCGGCGTCGACGAGTTCCTGGACCTGCGAGTGGTCGACGCTCACCTGACGCAACTCTCCCGCGGAGTAGAGGTAGGTGCGGGAGTCGCCGATGTTGAACGCCACCCAGTTGGGCACGCCGTCGTCCAGTGCGAGAACGACGCCCGTGGCGGTGGTGCCCGCGCGCCGGCCGGTCTCGGTGCCGAACTCGCCGATGCGATCCTGAGCCTGTTCGAGGAGTTCGCCGATGTCACGGCGGGTGTCCGCGAAGCTCTCCCCGACAGGTGCTTCGGCGAGCGTCAGCAAGGCGGCCTCGCTGGCGAGTTCACCGCTGTCGTGCCCGCCCATTCCGTCGGCGACGATGTAGCGTCCCGGGACCGCGAGTGCGGCGTCCTCGTTCGCCTCGCGCACCCGCCCGACGTGACAGACCACAGACCAGTCGACGACTACTCCCCCGACCTCGTCTCGGCCGGTGAGCGCCTCGTCGCGCAGAATCTTCGGTTCGTCCATCGTGCTCCCCTGCGATCAGTGCCAGCGAACAATTCGTCTCTCGAGCCGACTTCGCTCGACGAGCCGAGGACGCCGGCATCCGTGGTCCGGCCAGGAACGTAGCACGGGAGCACAGGGCCTCAGTGTACGTTGGCACGCTCTGTGCCCAATCCGCAGCCCTTCACCGCCGCGGTCGTGCCGATTACTCCGAGTCTGGCAAGGTGTCCGCCAGAACAGGAGGGAAGCATGGGCGAGTGGATCGCCGTGCAAGTCGTCGGCATCGTGCTGTTGGTGATGGGCGCCCAGGGTGCGATTCGCCTCTAGATCGATCACACCGATCGCGGCGGGCTGTACTGCTGCTTGTAAGAGTCCCTCCGAGTACCCCCACCAGCCGAGACTCCCTCGTGTGGTGAACAGGTGTTCCTGATGGGCACCACCGAGTTCATCGTCGCCGGCATCCTTCCGGTGATCGCCGCATACACCGACGCCGGCTCGCCAGACCGACTCGGCCGAAGCGAGCGGTGCTGTTGCCAGGCACTGTGCCACCTGGACATCCTCGCGATCAACGCGCTCGGCTAGTTGTTGTTACTCCGAGGCCTTCGTCGGCTCCGAGCGCACGGCACTTCACCACAGGCAACATCTCCGAAAAAACCGGCCCACGCTGCTATCTCTGCAGCGTGGGCCGGTTCCAGTGGTCAGATGTGCGTCACCAACCGCGCTCGGCGAGTCGGTGCGGCTCGGGGATCTCGTCGACGTTGATGCCGACCATCGCCTCACCCAGACCGCGCGAGACCTTCGCGAGCTGATCGGGGTCGTCGTAGAAGGTGGTGGCCTTCACGATGGCGGCCGCACGCTGCTCCGGGTTGCCCGACTTGAAGATGCCCGAGCCGACGAACACGCCCTCGGCGCCCAGCTGCATCATCATCGCGGCGTCGGCCGGGGTGGCGATGCCTCCTGCGGTGAACAGCGTGACCGGAAGCTTGCCCGCCTTCGCGACCTCGACGACGAGGTCGTACGGCGCCTGCAGTTCCTTGGCGGCCACGTAGAGCTCGTCCTCCGGCAGCGACGACAGCCGGCGCAGCTGCTGGCGGATCTGACGCATGTGGGTGGTCGCGTTCGAGACGTCGCCGGTGCCGGCCTCACCCTTCGAGCGGATCATCGCCGCGCCCTCGTTGATGCGGCGCAGGGCCTCACCGAGGTTCGTCGCACCACAGACGAAGGGAACCGTGAACGAGAACTTGTCGATGTGGTTCTCGTAGTCGGCCGGGGTCAGGACCTCGGACTCGTCGATGTAGTCGACGCCGAGACTCTGCAGGATCTGCGCCTCGACGAAGTGACCGATGCGGGCCTTGGCCATCACCGGAATCGAGACTGCCTCGATGATGCCGTCGATCATGTCCGGATCGCTCATCCGCGACACGCCGCCCTGCGCACGGATGTCGGCGGGAACGCGCTCGAGGGCCATGACGGCGACGGCGCCGGCGTCTTCGGCGATCTTCGCCTGCTCCGGGGTGACCACGTCCATGATGACGCCGCCCTTGAGCATTTCGGCCATGCCGCGCTTGACGCGTGCGGTGCCGGTCGCCGGTGCGTTCTGAGCCTCAGTGGACACTGATTGATCTCCCTGTTCAGTGGTGTCGAATGTCCCCACAAGTAAACCCGATCCGCTCGGACCGGACCAAGGCGGGTGAGCAGAACATCATGTCAGACCGCCCCGCTCACCCGCTCGGTGATCTCGAAATACTCTGGAAGTCGCGAGTGGCCGCCGAGCCGGAGCCACCTGACCATCCGCCGCCCGCCGAGCGCCCGCGCGTCGCGGACGGCGTCGTTGTAGAAGCGTCGCCCCATCGTCACGCGAGTCTGCGCATCGGCCAGTTCGGCCACCAGTGCCTTCGGCCGGTCGTCACTCGCCACTGCGGCCAGCGCCACCGACAGCCGGTTCTCCGCCGCCTCGCGGTCCTCGCGGGACGCCGCCTCGGCCGCGGTCGCCGCATCCGCGAGATCCCGCATGCCGGTCGAGTCGGGATCGGTCGCGGCGATGGCCCGGGCCACCACCGCACGCCGTTCCAGCCCGGCCACCAGGGATTCGTAGGCCAGGTCGACGCGGACGTTCAGCCGGTCCAACCGGGTCGCCCGCGTCGCCGCGAGGATCCCGAGCCAGATCAGCGCCGCGCCGGCCACTGCACCGACGACGATCCAGGCGATCTCCGGATAGGTCATCTGCTCCCCTGCTGCTGCCACACCATCACTCCGACGCCACTAGTCCGACACCACCACGGGACCCGCCCCGAGGGTCACCGTGTCGTACACCCGCTGGATCTCATCGGCGACGTGACTCCAGTCGTAGAGCTCGGCTCGGGCACGCCCGCGGGCGATGAGATCCTGGCGACCGGTCTCGTCACCGAGCAGTTCGACGACCGCCTCCGCCAGGGCGACCGGCGAACCGGTCTCCACCACGCGACCGGCGGCGCCGCCGTCGAGCACACGCTGGAAGGCGATGAGGTCGCTGGCGACGACGGCCGCCCCGGCGGCCATCGCCTCGACGAGCACGATGCCGAAGCTCTCGCCGCCCAGGTTCGGCGCCACGTACACGTCGGCGCTGGCCAGGGCACGGGCCTTGGTCTCGTCGTCGACCATGCCCAGGAACCGCAGGTGCCCGGCCAGATCGCGGGCCCGACGAAGCAGGGCCTTCTCGTCGCCGCCGCCGACCACCAGCACCGTGACGTCCGGGAACTGCTCGACGATGTGCGGCAGCGCGCGCATCAGGATGTCGATGCCCTTCCGCGGCTCGTCGTACCGGCCGAGGAACATCACGGTCCGCCCGGGCGCCGGAAAGCCGTCGAGCGGCTCCGCCTCGGCGAACGATGCGACGTCGATGCCGTTGGGGATCTCGACCGCATCGTTGCCGAGCGACTCCATCTGCCATCGACGGGCGAGCTCGGAGACCGCGATCTTGCCGGAGATCCGCTCCCGATACTGACGCAGCATCGAATCGAAGGCGGTGAGCCACAACGACTTCGTGGTCGCCGTGTGGAAGGTGGTGACGATCGGGCCGGTCGCCACCATCAGCGACAGCATCGACAGACTCGGCGCATTGGGCTCGTGGACGTGGAGGACGTCGAAGGAGTTGACTTCGATCCACCGGCGCAGTCGGTGATATGCCTTGGGCGAGAAGGTGACTCGTGACACCGAGCCGTTGTACGGGATCCCGAGCGCCGGCCCCGCCGAGTCGAAGTAGTCGGGCATCCGAACGTCCGGCCCGGCGGGCGCGAGCACGCGCACCTCGTGACCGCGCTTGATGAACACCTCGGCGAGCTCGATCACGTGCGCCTGCACGCCGCCGGGTACGTCGAACGAGTACGGGCAGATCATGCCGATCTTCACGCGTCTACTCCTTCGTCACGCCGGGATCTGTCACGCCGAGTCGGTCGCGGCGGGCCTGCGACCAGTCGCTCTCCCAGAGCGGCTGCAGCATGTGCCAGTCGGCCGGCGCGGCGGCGATGCCTTCCGCGAAGGCATCCGCCAGTGCCTGGGTCGCGGCGGCGACACCGCCCGAGGTGTCGATGACGGTGCCGCACCGGATGAGCGAGGTGTCCGCGTCGGGATAACTGTGATGCACCGCCAGCAGCGTGGCACCGGTGTCGATCGCCAGTTTGGCCGGGCCGGCGGGCATCCGGGTCCGCTCGCCGAACAGTTCGACGGGCACGCCGCTGTGCGACAGGTCGCGATCACCCATCAGGCAGACGATGCCGCCCGCTCGCAGCCGGTCCGCGAGCAGTTTGAACGGCGGCTCCTCGCCGCCGGTGAGCGGGAAGACCTCGAATCCGAGGGACTCCCGATACTCGACGAACTGGTCGAACAGCGACTCCGGCTTGAGCCGTTCGGCGACGGTCGCGAACTTCCCGTAGTGCGCGACCAGCCACACGCCGCAGATGTCCCAGTTCCCCGAGTGCGGCAGGGCCATCACGACGCCCCTACCGGATGTGCAGACCTCGTCGACCACCCGGCGGTCGTGCTCCGACATGCGCACGCTCGCCACGATGTCGGCGGGATCGGTCGTCGGCAGCCGGAACGCCTCGCGCCAGTACCGCGCGTACGACCGCATCGCCTGTTCGACGAGTTCCGCGGGCACTTCTTCGGGCGACGTGCCGATGACGCGGGCGAGATTCCGCCGGAGTTGCTCCGGTCCCCCGCCGCGTCGTCCGGCGAACGTTCCGACGGCGTCGAAGACGTTGCGGGCCACCGATTCCGGCGCCCAGCGCACCGCCGCCCAACCCGCCCGGTAGCCCAGGTCGGCGGCGTACTCGGTCACCTTGCCGAACATGCTCAGGCCTCCTCGCCGGATCCGGCATCACCGGCGTCGGGGGCCTCGGTGTCGGCCCCGGTGTCGGCTTCGGGTGCCGCGGTCGGAATGAGATCGCGGGCTCCGGGCGAGCAGTAGATCGACCACATGCGCTGACCCACCGTGATCACCGACAGCACCGCGAGGGCCCACATCGCGACGTGGATGGCCCACCACCAGTTCAGACCCGGGAACGTGGTGAACCCGGCGCCGACGAGGACGATGATCAGTCGGTCCGGTCGCTCGATCAGACCGCCGTCGCCGTAGAGTCCGGCGGCTTCCGCCCGCGCCTTCGCGTACGAGATCACCTGCGACGTCACCAGGCAGATGAGGGTGGCGATCAGCAGCAGCTCGTGCGGCCGCGTGAACGCCGCCCACCAGGCGAGCGCACCGAAGATCGCGCCGTCGGCGATCCGGTCACAGGTCGCGTCGAGGACCGAGCCGAAGCGCGTGCCGCCGCCCCGGGCGCGGGCCATCGCGCCGTCGAGCATGTCGAACATGACGAACGCCCAGGTCACCAGGGCGCCGGCGAACAGGTAGCCCTGCGAGAACAGGGCGATCGACGCGCCGACTGTGACCACGGTGCCGATGATCGTCATCGCGTCCGGGGTGAGTCCGGTGCGGATGAGCGCGCGGCCGATCGGCAAGGTGACCTTGGAGACCGAGGCCCGTCCGAGAATGCTGAGCATGTCCGTCCTTAAAGAAGTTCGTCCCACGCCTCCGCCAGCAGCGCGCGTGTCTGCTGGAGGAGCTGCGGGAGCACCTTCGTGTCCCCCACGACGGTGATGAAGTTCGAGTCCCCGGTCCAGCGCGGAACGACGTGCTGATGCAGGTGCTCCGACAGCGAGCCGCCCGCCGGGGCGCCCAGGTTGAGTCCGACGTTGAACGCGTCCGGCCGGGACACCGACTTGATGACCCGGATCAGCCGCTGAGTGAACGCCATCAGCTCCAGGCTCTCCTCGGGGGTCAGATCCTCGAGGTCGGCCACCTGCCGATACGGCACGATCATCGCGTGACCGGGGTTGTACGGGTACAGGTTCAGCACCGCGTAGACCGTCTCACCTCGGGCCACGATGAGCCCGTCTTCGTCCGACATCCGCGGAATGTCCAGGAACGGATGCCCGGTGAGCTCACCGCCGTCCACCGCCCGCTCGGGCATGGCGGAGGTGATGTAGCTCATGCGATGCGGCGTCCACAGCCGCTGCAGGTGATCGGGGTCGGTCATCGCCGCTGCTCCCTCATCGTCGCTTGCGTGCGGCGTCGAGGAAGGCCTGCATCGTCTCCGCGGTCGGCGAGTCGTTGCGACGCGACTCCTCCCACTCGTCGATGGCGACGATGGCCTCGTCCACGGGCACGCCGTTGAGCTGCGTCCCGTCCCGGAACCGGAAGCTGACCGCGTTGGCCTGCACGTCCCGCTCGCCGGCGAGCAGCATGAAGGGCACCTTGGCGGTGGTGTGGTTGCGGATCTTCTTCTGCATCCGGTCGTCGGAGAAGTCGACCTCGGCGCGCACGCGGCGGCCCTTGAGTCGGCTGACGACGTTCTGCAGGTGGTCGGCGAAGGCCTCGGCGACCGGAATGCCGACGACCTGAACCGGCGACAGCCACACCGGGAACGCACCCGCGTAGTGCTCGGTCAGCACACCGAAGAACCGCTCGATGGAGCCGAACAGCGCGCGGTGGATCATCACCGGACGCTTCTTGGTGCCGTCTGTCGCGGTGTACTCGAGCTGGAACCGCTCCGGCAGGTTGAAGTCGAGCTGGATCGTCGACATCTGCCAGGTGCGGCCGAGCGCGTCCTTCACCTGCACCGAGATCTTCGGACCGTAGAACGCCGCACCCTCGGGGTCCGGCACGAGCTCGAGACCGGACGACTCCCCGACCTGCCGGAGTGTCTCGGTGGCCTCGTCCCACACCTCGTCGGAGCCGACGTACTTGGCGGGGTCCTTGGTCGACAGTTCGAGGTAGAAGTCGTCGAGCCCGTAGTCCTTGAGCAGTTGCAGCACGAAGTTCAGGGTGGTGGTCAACTCCTCGACCACCTGCTCCTGCGTGCAGTAGATGTGCGCGTCGTCCTGAGTGAAGCCGCGGGCACGCGTGAGTCCGTGGACCACGCCCGACTTCTCGTACCGGTACACCGAGCCGAACTCGAACAGCCGCAACGGCAGCTCGCGGTAGCTGCGTCCACGCGACCCGAAGATCAGGTTGTGCATCGGGCAGTTCATCGGCTTGACGTAGTAGTCCTGGCCGGGCTTGCGAAGCGTGCCGTCCTCGTTGTACTCCGCGTCGAGGTGCATCGGCGGGAACATGCCGTCGGCGTACCAGTCGAGGTGCCCGGACACCTCGAAGAGGGTGCTCTTGGTCAGGTGCGGGGTGTTGACGAACTCGTACCCGCCCGCCGCGTGCTGCTCGCGCGAGTAGTCCTCCATCTCCTTGCGGATGATGCCGCCCTTCGGATGGAACACGGGCAGACCCGAGCCGAGCTCGTCGGGGAAGCTGAACAGGTCCAGCTCCGCGCCCAGGCGCCGGTGGTCGCGCTTCTCCGCCTCGGCGAGCCGGTCGAGGTAGGCGTCCATCGCCTCGGTCGACTCCCAGGCGGTGCCGTACACGCGCTGCAGGTCGGCCAGCGACTGGTCGCCACGCCAGTAGGCCGCGGAGCTGCGGGTCAGCTTGAATGCGGCGATGTATTTGGTCGTCGGCACGTGCGGGCCGCGGCACAGGTCGCCCCACACTCTCTCGCCGGTCCGCGGGTTGAGGTTGTCGTAGGCGGTCAGTTCGGCGCCGCCGACCTCCATGATCTCGGCGTCGTCGGCCGCGCCCTTGTCGTCGATCAGCTCGAGCTTGAACGGCTCGTTCGCGAGCTCGTCGCGCGCAGCGTCCTTCGACTCGTAGACGCGACGCGAGAACCGCTGACCCGACTTGATGATCTTCTTCATCTGCTTCTCGAGGGCCTTGAGGTCCTCGGGGGTGAACGGGTCCGCCACCTCGAAGTCGTAGTAGAAGCCGTCGGTGATGGGCGGGCCGATGCCCAGGTGCGCCTGCGGGTTCAGCTCCTGCACCGCCTGAGCGAGCACGTGCGCGCACGAATGCCGGATGACACTGCGGCCGTCCTCCGAGTCCGCGGTCACCGGCTCGACGTGCGCGTCGACATCCGGTACCCACGAGAGGTCGCGCAGCGTGCCGTCCGCTTCACGCACCACGACGACGGCCTGCGGACCCTTGTTCGGGAGTTCGTAACCGTCCGGCAGATCCGCATCCCGCATGGCGGCGCCCGCGGTAGTGCCCGCAGGAACCCGGACGGTCTCGGGCAGGCGGACTCTTTCAGCGGACGCGACGTTGTCGGGCACGGTCGTGATTCCTCTATTCGGTGTCGACGGGGCTTGCTGCTGCGTGCGACGTGCTGCGCGTCGTACGATCACGCAACGCGGTCGCGTTGAATCGTATCGCGCGCTTCCCATCGCACATCCACAGAGTGACCGCGATCGTGATCAGCAGCAACAGGACGTAGGCACCGCTCCCCGCCAGACGCAGCGGCAGTTCCCACGACGGCCCGACCGGCGCCCGCAGGAATCGGAACACGCCGAAGGTCAGTTTGATCTCCTCCCGGCCACCCGGCCCGGTGAAGGTGACCCGGTGCCACCACGTGAAGGTCAGCGCGACGATCGTGGCCGGCGCCAGCCACCACAGCCAGGTCGCCGGTCGCCTGCGGTCGACCGCGTCGAAGCAGTGCACGACCGCGATCAGCAGCAACGGGACCACCCACACCCAGTGGTGCCCCCAGGAGAACGGCGAGACCGCGCACGAGGTCATTCCGGTGATGCTCAGCGCCAGCAGTTCCTGACCGGCGCGATGAGCGGCCAGCGCCGCCCACAGGCCGAGCAGGCCGACGACCAGCCCGGTCGGAATCCAGAGCCAGCTCGGCGTATGCCCCAACCCCATCGGAACGAGGCGTGCGAAGAAGCCGTTCAACGATTGGTTCGCCGGATGGTCGAGCGGGCCGATGCGGCCGGTCTGCGACAGACTGCCGGTCCAGAATCCCCAGGCCTCCGAACCGAGGACCGCCAAGCCGATCAGAATCGTCGCCCCGAACGTCGCGACCGCGGTGACCGCGGCTCGCCACTGCCTGGTGAGCGCCAGGTATGCGGCGAAGAAGATCGGAGTCAGCTTGATACCCGCCGCGAGTCCGATGCCCACGCCCCGAAGCCGGTCGCTGCGGCGGAGTTGGTCGCCGATCACCAGCAGCGCCAGCACCAGGTTGATCTGCCCGTTCCAGAGCGTGGTGTGCACCGGCTCCAGCCCGACCACCGCGATCGCGAACAGAATCGTGAACGCGATGAACCGCCCGTCTATCCGGAATCGCAGCGAGCGCAGCGACACGCCGACCAGCGCCAGCAGGCAGACGACATTGCCGACGTCCCACCAGAACTGAGCCGAGTGCTGCGGAATCCACGCCAGCGGGACCAGGACGATCGCGGCGAACGGCGTGTAGGTGAACTGCCACACCTGGTAGACGGGCAGGTCGTACAGCGGGAGGTCGTACCAGACCGCGGACGCGCCGCCGCGGTACACGCGGGTGTCGATGCCCATGTTGAACAGTCCGTAGACGGGATGCCCGAAGGGCGCCACCCAGATGTTCCAGGCGACGATCAGCGCCGCCCCGACCGCAGCCAGGACCACCATCGACGTTTTCACCGAGCGCGTCTGCGCCCCGCTGATTTTCACTCGGTGATGATACGTCGGTCCGACCTGCACGTCTGTGACGGAGCGCGCGAGTGTCGGGACAGTGCGTTTTGTCTTCTCCCGTGCCGTTCCCCGTCGAGTTCGGCCCGTCCGGCCCCTCGTGCGGGCGCCGGTCGCCATACTGGCACCCGGAGACAATCACCGTTGCGCGAGAAGGGAGTCCGACGGCGTGAGGCATGGGCGAGCGACACCGGGCGCGGCTCTCGTTCGGCTCGCCGCATCGTCGATGCGCACGCGGGTACCGGTCGTCGCGGGCGTCGTCGTCGCCCAGATCCTGGCCATGGCGGCCAGCCTGGCGCAGCCGACGTTCAACGCGCTCATCATCGACAACGGCGTGATCGCGGGCGACGTCCCCTACATCGAGCGGATGGGCGCGATCATGCTGGCCGTGGCCGTCGGCGGTCTGCTCGCGTCGGTGGCGGCGATCGCACTCGGCGCGGCCCTGTCGGCGGGCACGGCCGCGCACCTGCGGAAGGCCGTCTACCAGCGAACGGCCGAGTTCTCGACCGGGGCGTATCACGACCTCGGCACGCCCACCCTGCTGACGCGAACCTCGCTGGACAGCGCGGTGGTCGGACAGGCGGTGTTCATCACGACGAGCGTCGCCGTCGGCGCCCCGCTGGTGACGATCGGCGCGATCGTGCTCTCCCTCCGCGAATCGGTGCGACTGGCCCCGGTCATCGTCGTGGCCGCAGTGGTCCTCACGATCGGCGTGGGCCTGTTCGTCGTATTGGTGACGCCGCTCGCGTCGCAGGTGCAGAGTTCGGTCGACAGCGTCAACCGGGTGCTCCGCGAGCAGCTCGGTGGAACCCGGATCATCCGGGCCTTCCGCCGCGAGCGTTCCGCCAGTGAACGCTTCGCCGTGGCCAATCGCGACCTCACCTCGCTGGTCCGCCGAGTCGGCGGCATTCAACTCATGCTGCTGCCCGGGGTGCTCCTGATCGCGAATCTCGCGAGCGTCGCCACCAGCCTGTTCGGCGCACATCTGATCGAGAACGGCCGGCTGACGATCGGCGGGCTCACCGCGTTCACCGGCTACCTGATGCAGATCGTCGCGGGCATCACCGTCTTCATCGCGTTGGCGGCGATGCTCCCGCGTGCGCGGGCAAGCGCGCAGCGACTCGCGGACGTCCTCGATCGACCGACCGGGCTGACCGACGACGGCGACGGCGCGGTGGTCGGCCCACTGCCCCTGGTCTTCAGTTCCGCCACCGTCGAATATCCGGGCGCGACCCACCCCGCCGTCGATTCGGCCTCCCTGACCTGCCGGCCGGGGACCGTCACGGCAGTGATCGGCGGCACGTCCAGCGGAAAGTCGTCGCTGCTGGCGCTGACGCCCCGCCTGCTCGACCCGACTTCCGGCAGCGTGCAGGCCGGCGGGCTGCGGCTGAACCGGTGGCGATTACGCGACCTGCGCGCCGCAGTCGCCTTCGTCGGACAGGGGCAGTCGCTCGTCGCGGGCACGGTCGACTCCAATCTCCGGCTCCGCGACACCGGCGACGAGCCGCGCTCCGACGACGAGATCTGGCGGGCGCTCGAGACCGCGCAACTGGCGTCCACCATCGCCGACCGGGGCGGGCTCGACGCCGAGGTCGCCCAAGGCGGCGCCAACTTCTCGGGCGGTCAGCGCCAACGTCTCGCGATCGCGCGAGCCCTGGTGCGCCGACCCCGCATCCTCTGCCTGGACTCCGCGTTCTCGGCGATGGATCGCAGTACCGCGGACGCGGTGATGCGTGGCCTGCGTGCGGCGCTGCCGGAGACGACGATCCTGGTAGCCGATCAACAGGTCGAGAACGTCCGGTCCGCCGACCTCATCGCGGTGCTCGACGGCGGGCGCATCGTCGACCACGGCACGCACGCCGAGCTCCTCCCCCGATGCGCCGTCTACCGGGAGTTCGCCGACGCCCAGAGTCCGGTGGTGTCCCAGTGAAGCTCCTTCGCGGCATACGCGAGTTCCGCCGGTTCCTCGGTGCCGACCGCCGTCTCGTGTTCGCCCTGCTGCTCGCCGTCGTCGCAGCGCTCGCCACGGTGTCGGTGCCGTACTTCCTCGCGCGGATCACCGATGTGATCTTCGCGGGGGTGGTCAGCGCCAAGCTGCCCGCCGGGATCACGCACGAGCAGGCCGTCGAACAGTTGCGGGCGACCGGACAGGAGGATCTCGCCAACATCGCTCAGACGTCCGGCGCGGTGCCGGGGACCGGTATCGACTGGTCCCAGCTGGGGCCCGCGCCCGCCGTCGCGGTCGTGGCAATCGTCGTCGTGGCGGTCAGCCGGATCAGCAGCGGACTGCTGGTCAACACCGCGGTGCAGCGCGCCATCCGCGGAATCCGCGAACGCGTCGAGCGCAAGATCCATCGACTCCCGCTGACCCGGCTGGAGGGCCGTCGGCGCGGCGAGGTCCTGAACGCGATGACCGTCGACGTGGACAATCTCGCGACGGTGATCGGGCCGCTCTTCGTGCAGTTGCCGGTGCTGTTCCTCACCGTGATCGCGGTGGCGGTCGCCCTGTTGCTGCTCTCCCCCTTCTTCGCGCTGATCGCTTTCGCGACGATCCCCGTGACCGCCGGGGTGGCAGTGGTCGTGCTGCGCTATGCCAAACCGCACATGGAACGCCAGTGGCGGACCACCGCGTCGATCACCGCACACGTGGAAGACGTCTACGGGGCACACGACATGATCGCCGCCTACGACGGCC
This sequence comes from Gordonia neofelifaecis NRRL B-59395, assembly GCF_000192435.1. Classification (GTDB taxonomy): domain Bacteria; phylum Actinomycetota; class Actinomycetes; order Mycobacteriales; family Mycobacteriaceae; genus Gordonia; species Gordonia neofelifaecis. Next base: position 2,841 of record NZ_AEUD01000003.1, on the reverse strand, counting down.
ACCGTCAGACGACGCGTCAATTCGACGAACTCAACCGGCGACTCGAGAAGGCCACACGGAGCGGACAGGCGTGGAGCGGCTCCATCACGCCGGTGCTGACCTTCTGCAATGCGATCGTCTTCGTGGTGATCGCGGTGCTCGGCGCGCTGAAGATGCTCGACGGTGCCGTCACGCTCGGCACGCTGCAGGCCGTGGTGATGTACACCCAGCAGCTCGCGGCGCCGATGTCCGAGCTGACGAGCACCATGCCGAAACTGCAGTCCGGATTCATCTCCTTCGGCCGGGTCCGGCAGTTCCTGGCGAGCACCGAGGAGAGTGCGCCCGCCGTCGACGACGCCCCGGTCGACGAGCATGCCCGTCATCGTCTGCCGCCGACCGTGTCGTTCCGTGGGGTCCGCTTCGCGTACGACGACGGCGCCCCGGTCCTGCACGGCGTCGACCTGGAGCTGCCCGCCGGCCGCACCACCGCGCTGGTCGGCGCCACCGGCTCCGGCAAGACGACACTCACCGGACTATTGCAGCGATTCGTCGATCCGACCGGCGGTCGGATCCTGATCGACGGCGAGGACATCGCCGACATGAGCCGGTCGCAGGTCCGGTCGCAGATGGCGGTCGTCGCCCAGGACCCGTGGCTGTTCACCGGGACCGCCGGCGAGAACATCGACTACGGCGTCCAGCACGGCAGGCCAGTCGACGACGACATGATCGAGTCCCTGCTGAGCGGTCTGCCCAGTGGTCGCGACACCGAGGTCTCGGGCGACACCGGACTCCTCAGCGACGGCGAGAAGCAGTTGATCACCGTCGCGCGGGCCCTGGCGGCCGATCCGCACATCCTGATCCTCGACGAGGCGACGAGTGCCGCCGACCCGCGCACCGAGCTCGTGATCGGCCGCGGTCTGGAGGCGTTGCGGAACCGGACCACCACGCTGATCGTGACGCATCGCTACTCGACGCTGGCGACGGCCGACAGCATCGCAGTCCTCGCCGACGGCCGGATCATCGAACAGGGCACCGCACGGGAACTGCTCGCTGCCGGAGGCGAGTTCGCGCGGCTGTACGGCAGTCCGCACGGCGCGGCCGATCCGGCCTGAATCCACACATGCCATGATCTGACACGTTTGGATGTGCAACTATGTTGCAAGCCACATAGCGCAATCCCGACATCGACGGCTCATCTCGTTTCGCTTCGATTCCGATTCGCTGGAGGCGGGAGGCCTGTAGTCCCCCATACGGCCGCTTCCGGTGAGCCGATCGTTTCGGGCGTGCGCCTGACACAGGACAGGAACCCCTCACATCGTGATTCGAACTCCCTCCCTCAAAGCCCTGGTCGCCGCGGTGGCGGCGTTGGCCGTCGGCACGGCGGTCGCCCCGCTCGCGCCGGCGAACGCCGCTCCCGGCACCACCGCCGAGATCGTCGTGCATTCGGCGTCCATGAACCGCGACATCCCGGTGACCGTCCTCCTCCCCAAGAACCGCGCTAAGCCCGCGGGCGTCTTCTATCTCCTGAACGGGGCGGGCGGCGGCGAGGACAACGCCAACTGGCAGGGCAAGACCGACGTGGTGAAGTTCTTCGCCAATAAGAACGCCTACGTCGTCATCCCCAACCAGGGCGCATTCAGCTACTACGCGGACTGGATCAAGCGGGACGAGAAGCTGGGCGTCAACAAGTGGTCGACGTTCCTCGGCAAGGAACTGCCCGCAGCGATCAACGGCAAGTACTCGACCAACGGCCGCAACGCGATCGCGGGCATCTCGTCGTCGGCGACGTCGGTGCTGAACCTGGCGATCGCCCACCGGGGCCTGTACCGGACCGTCGCCGCCTACAGCGGCTGCGCCGCCACGTCGACGCAGCCGGGCCAGGACTACATCCGCCTGGTCGTCGAGACCCGCGGCGGTGCGGACGCCCGCAACATGTGGGGCCCGTACAACGGTCCGCTGTGGCGTCAGAACGATCCGCTGGTGAACGCCGCCAAGCTGCGCGGCGTCTCGCTCTACTTGAGCGCCGCGACCGGCCTGCCCGGCCAGTACGACAACCCGCAGGCCGTCTCCAAGCCTGCCGTGCTCGCCGATCAGGTCGTCGTCGGCGGCGTCATCGAGGCGGCGACGCGCCAGTGCACCGATCAGCTCGCCTCCAAGCTGGCCGCACTCCACATCCCGGCCACGTACGACCGCGTTCCGGCCGGCACGCACTCGTGGCGCTACTGGCAGGATCAGCTCCACAAGTCGTGGCCGCAGATCGCGCGCGGCATCGGAGCGTGAGCCGCCGGCTCACTGAGTAGAACGAAAGAATCCGGCGCCTGCAGATGCAGGCGCCGGATTCTTGTTGTGGTCCCGGCGCGGTGTGCGGCGGTCGATGCGCGCGCGGCTCGCGCCGCCTCCGCCGCGGACGACTCGCGCCGACACGCTCTTCCACTGAGCCACGGGACCGTATGCAGTTATGAACGACTGCGTCAGTCGCACGAGAAAACAGATTACACACCGATCGGCGGTCGCACCAAATCCCCTGCCTGACTGTTCGATCCGGCGGTTCCCCGCCCGATTCGCAGCCCTTCCACCCAGTCGTTCACTGCACCCGTGGGCCGGCGATCACCGCCCTACCAGCGGAATCACATGCTTGTAACTCGATGACCTGCCGATTTGTCATCTCCACACTCATCCGGCTAATGTTCTTCTCGCTGGTGAGCAACGCCCACAAGGCAGCTCGCCGGTATGCGGATGTAGCGCAGCTGGTAGCGCATCACCTTGCCAAGGTGAGGGTCGCGGGTTCGAATCCCGTCATCCGCTCTGAGTTTCACTTGGTGGCGTGGCCGAGTGGTGAGGCAACGGCCTGCAAAGCCGTGC